>CAMTUU010000005.1:0-315240 GCA_947085045.1 uncultured Microbacteriaceae bacterium
GGGCAGGAGCCTCGGCGCGGGCCGCAGCGGGCTTGGGGCCGGGCTTCGCGGCGGCGGGAGCCTTCGCGGGGGCGGGCGCCGCGGTGGGCGCCGTGTGCCCATCGGCCTCGAGGGCCGCCTTCAGCTTCCGCGCGACCGGCGGGGCGATGCTGCTCGACGCGGACTTGACGAATTGGCCCATGTCCTTGAGCTTGTCGAGCGCGATCTTCGATTCGATGCCGAGTTCGGCAGCGATTTCGTGAACTCGTGGGTCTGCCACAATTCTCCTGTCTGGGGTCCACCCCAGGCAGGGCGGACGTCAAAGGGTGAGGGAACTCATTCCGAGTCGCTCATGAGTTGTCCATGTGCCGATCAGTCCGTTTCTGAAGGTCTGACATGAGTTCGGACGCATCCGAGGTGATCGCGGTGCGCAGCGCCCGGCCGAAAGCCCTGCGCTCCACCGCGGCGGTGATGCATCCAGGGTCTGGATGCACCCACGCCCCCCTGCCTGGAAGCGAAGCCGTGGCATCGGCCACCGCTCGCCCGTCACGCGCGACGACCCTCAGAAGTGAGGGACGGGGAGCACGCTGCCGGCAACCCAGGCAGGTTCGAACGGATTCCATCCTACCCCTGTCGCCCGATTGCGTCAGGACTCCATCACCGAGTCGGGCTGGATGTCGATGCGAGCGCCCGTGAGCTTCGCGGCGAGGCGGGCGTTCTGCCCCTCCTTGCCGATGGCGAGCGAGAGCTGGTAGTCGGGCACGAGAGCCCGCACGGCCCTGGTCGCCTCATCGACGACGAACGCGCTCGACACCTTGGCCGGCGACAGGGCGTTCGCGACGAACGCGGCGATATCGTCGGACCAGTCGACGATGTCGATCTTCTCGCCGTTCAGCTCGGCGGTGACGGCCCGCACGCGCGATCCCAGTTCGCCGATGCAGGCGCCCTTGGCGTTGACGCCCGGCTCGAGCGCGCGGACGGCGATCTTGGTGCGGTGCCCGGCCTCGCGGGCGAGGCTGGCGATCTCGACGATCCCCGAAGCGATCTCTGGGACCTCGAGCGCGAACAGCCGGCGCACCAGACCGGGATGCGTGCGGCTGACCGTGATCGACGGACCCTTGAGCCCCTTCGACACGCTCGTGACGTAGACGCGGATCCGGGAGCCGTGCGCGTAGTCCTCGCCGGGGACCTGCTCCTCGGGCGGCAGGATCGCCTCGACGGTGCCGAGGTCGACGTGGATCATCCGCGGGTTCGGTCCCTGCTGGATGACGCCGGCGACGATGTCGCCCTCGCGGTTGCGGAACTCGCCGAGCACCTTGTCGTCGCCGATGTCGCGCAGCCGCTGGTTGATGACCTGCTTCGCCGCGAATGCCGCGATGCGGCCGAAGTCCTCGGGGTTGTCGACGGACTCGCCGATGACCTCGCCCTCGTCGTCGCGCTCGGGGACGTAGATCGTCACGTGCCCGGTCTTGCGGTCGAGCTCGGTGCGGGCTCCGGAGTCGGGCTCCTGCTCGGTGTGCTTGAGGTAGGCCGTGAGGATCGCCTGCTCGATGATCGTCACGAGCTCCTCGAACGGGATCTCGCGCTCCCGCTCCATCATCCGGAGCACGGTGAGGTCGATGTCCATGCCGGGGGCCTCCGCTATTCGCTTGTCGCCCCCAGACTCGGGGGCATCGGTCGAGCTTAGCCGAGTGCGGGCGCAGAACCCGCGACGGTCGTGCGACGTCGCGGGTTCCGTGGCAAGGTCGGTCCGGGCGGTCAGTCCCGGGCAGTCCGCTCCGCGTTGGAGAGCCGAACCGCACCCCGCGCGCCGATCGACGGGCCGATGATCTGCACCAGGCCGCCCGCGACAGCGACATCGTGCCCCACGACGCCCTCCGCCCCCGCGTCGAGGCGATGGTGACCCGGAGCGGCCCACGCCGCCCGGCTGCTCGAGGTCTTCGCGGTCGGCAGCGGTGCGCCGCCACTCGAGGAACGGCTGCGCGGTCAGCCTCGAGGAATCCGTCGCCCCCCGATTCTCGCCCGGGGCGCCGGACGACACCGACGCCGGGTACTGCGACGGCAGCGGCGCGGCGACCGAAGAAGACGACGACTTCGGCACCGTCGAGGTCGACGACGTCGACCACGGAGCGCTCTTCCCAGAGGCTCTTCCAGCAGATCGCGACGCCCGACTTCGCCGCCGAAGTGGTCGTGCGATAGCGCGTCGGCGACGCCCCGACAGCGACACCCTCGCGTACGTCTACACGACGACGATCCCGACTACGGGATGCTCGCGGCGAACCTCGCCGCGGCCGAGGATCACGACCTCCTGGTGGCGACCCTCATCCACGAGTACGTCCCCATCCCGACGCTCTCGGGTGACGGCGCCGGAGCTCCATGGCGACCCGACACGTCTGGTGGCGCGGGCTCGGCCTCACCTCTCCGCCTGATCCCCGAGGATTCGGGTGGGCGAGGAAGCGTCAGGGGCCGGGCGCGGTGACCTCGGCGACGAGTTCGGAGACCCGCACCTCGGTGCGGGCTCCGGACCTGCGGTCCCACAGTTCGACGATCCCGTCGGCCGCCCCGCGGCCGACGATGACGATCGTCGGCACGCCGAGCAGCTCGGCGTCGCCGAACTTCACGCCCGGGGAGACCTTCGGCCGGTCGTCGTAGAGCACGTCGCGGCCGGCCGTCTCGAGTTCGGCCACCAGCTTCTCGGCGACCTCGAACACGACCTCGTCGCGGCCCGTCGCGATGACGTGCACGTCGAACGGCGCGATCTCGGCCGGCCAGAGCAGACCTTTGTCGTCGGCGGTCGTCTCGGCGATCGCCGCCAGGATGCGGGTGACGCCGATGCCGTACGAGCCCATCGTGACGGTGACGAGCTTGCCGTTCTCGTCGAGCACCTTGAGGTCGAGCACGTCGGCGAAGAACCGGCCGAGCTGGAACACGTGTCCGATCTCCATGCCGCGGGCCAACTCGACCGGGCCGGAGCCGTCGGGGGCGGGGTCGCCCGCGCGGACGGCGGCGATCTCGACGACGCCGTCGGCGATGAAGTCACGCCCCGCGACGAGGCCGAAGACGTGCTTCTCGTCCTCGTTCGCCCCGGTGATCCAGTCGGAGCCGTCGACCACCCGGGGATCGACGAGGTAGCGGATGTTCGTGGCCGACTCTTCGCCGAGCACGGGTCCGAGCGCGGTCCACGGTCCGATATAGCCCTTGACCAGGAGCGGATTCTTCTCGAAGTCCTGCTCCGTCGCGGCCTCGACCTCGGCCGGGGCGAACGCCACCTCGGCGCGCTTGAGATCGACGTCGCGGTCGCCGGGGAGCCCGACGACGACGATCTCGCGGGTGCCGTCGAGGTGGGTGAGCGCGAGCACGACGTTCTTGAGGGTGTCGGCGGCCGTCCAGGCGTGGCCGGGCTTGGGGTACTCGGCGTTCGCGAGGTCGACGAGGGTCTGGATCGTGGGCGTCCCGGGAGAGGGATACACGGCGGGCGCGGGCAGCGTGGCGACGTCGACATCCAGCTGCGGCACAAGGGTCGTGAAGGCCTCGACGTTCGCGGCGTACCCGCCGGCGGAGCGGACGAAGGTGTCCTCGCCGATCGGGGTGGGGTGCAGGAACTCCTCGGAGCGCGCTCCGCCCATGAGCCCGTTGTCGGCGTTGACGATGACGTACTCGAGGCCGAGGCGGGTGAAGATGCGCTCGTAGGCGTCGCGCTGCGCCTGATACGAGAGGTCGAGCCCGGCGTCGGTGTAGTCGAACGAGTACGCGTCCTTCATCGAGAACTCACGGCCGCGCAGGAGTCCGGCGCGGGGCCGGGCCTCGTCGCGGTACTTGTCCTGGATCTGGTAGATCGTGACCGGCAGATCCTTGTACGACGAGTAGAGGTCCTTCACCAGCAGCGTGAAGACCTCCTCGTGCGTCGGCGCGAGCAGGTAGTCGCCGTCGCGACGGTCCTTCAGCCGGAAGATGCCGTCGCCGTACTTCTCCCAGCGTCCGCTCTGCTCATAGGGGTCGCGCGGCAGCAACGCGGGGAACAGCACCTCCTGCGCGCCGGCCCGCTCCATCTCGTCGCGGATGACGGCCTCGACCTTGCGCCGCACCTTGAGTCCCAGCGGCAGCCACGAGAAGATCCCTGGCGCCTGACGGCGGATGTAGCCGGCTCTGACGAGCAGGCGGTGCGAGGTCACCTCCGCGTCGGAGGGGTCCTCGCGCAGGGTGCGAACGAAGAGCTGGGACAGGCGTGTCGACACGCGTTCCACCCTAGTTCTCGCGCGAATGGGGTCAGCGCAACGAGTTGGCCCCGACAGAGGCGTTCGCGAAGAACAGCGAGGCGACGGATGCGGCCGAGCCGTTGACGACCCCGACGTGCAGGGCCGTCTCGAAGTACCGGCCGGCCGCGGTCGCCGCGGCGACCGGAGCGGCATGTTCGGCGACCCCGGTGAAGCCGCCGATCGTGCCGGTGAAGGTCGAGGAGAGCTGCAGGGCCGTCGCGGTGCCGACCTTGAGCTTCGCCCGAACTCCCCATCTTCGGTGCCTCCCGGTGACGCGGTCCCGGGTGGTTGGGCCGGGCGGTTCTCCGTGGACGGGAGGCGACGGCGACGATGCCGTCTTGCGGGTCAGGTTGGCTCCGCGATCACCCGCTGATCACCCCCGACTGCGGGTGCCTCCCACGGGAGTGACGCGAAAAACGAACATCGGGCTCGAAGGCCCGCGTGTCGCGGGTGGTCAGACGGTGACGACCTCGGGAACGCCGAGTTCGCCGGGGGGCATCTCGGCGGCGAGACGCTGGGCCTCGGCGATCAGGGTCGCGACGATCTCGGATTCGGGGACAGTCTTGACCACCTCGCCCTTGACGAAGATCTGACCCTTGCCGTTGCCGGAGGCGACGCCGAGATCGGCTTCGCGCGCCTCTCCCGGGCCGTTGACGACGCAGCCCATCACGGCGACGCGCATCGGCACGGTGAGCCCCTTGAGCCCCTCGGTGACGTCTTCGGCGAGCGTGTAGACATCCACCTGCGCGCGTCCGCACGACGGGCAGGAGACGATCTCGAGCTTGCGCTCGCGCAGGTTCAGCGACTGCAGGATCTGCAGCCCCACCTTCACCTCTTCGGCGGGCGGGGCCGACAGCGACACGCGGATGGTGTCGCCGATGCCCTCGGAGAGCAGGATGCCGAACGCCGTCGCGCTCTTGATCGTGCCCTGGAACGCGGGGCCGGCCTCGGTCACGCCGAGGTGCAGCGGCCAGTCGCCGGCAGCGGCGAGCAGCCGGTAGGCCTTCACCATGACGACGGGATCGTTGTGCTTGACCGAGATCTTGAAGTCGTGGAAGTCGTGCTCCTCGAAGAGGCTCGCCTCCCACATCGCGCTCTCGGCGAGGGCCTCGGGCGTCGCCTTGCCGTACTTCTCGAGCAGGCGCGGGTCGAGCGACCCGGCGTTGACGCCGATGCGCAGGCTCACGCCGGCATCCTTCGCGGCCTTCGCGATCGCGCCGACCTGGTCGTCGAACTTGCGGATGTTGCCGGGATTGACGCGCACGGCCGCGCAGCCGGCGTCGATCGCCTGGAAGACGTACTTGGGCTGGAAGTGGATGTCGGCGATCACCGGGATCTGCGACTTCTTCGCGATGATGTGCAGCACGTCGGCGTCGTCCTGCGACGGCACGGCGACGCGCACGATGTCGCAGCCCGAGGCGGTGAGCTCGGCGATCTGCTGAAGCGTCGCGTTGATGTTCGTGGTGGGCGTCGTCGTCATCGACTGGACGCTGACCGGGGCGTCGCCGCCGACGAGCACCTTGCCGACTGTGATCTGACGACTCTTGCGGCGGGGAGCGAGCACCTCGGGCGGGGGCTTCGGCATCCCGATGTTCAGGGCGGGCACGTGATCAGCCTACGCGTCCACCGGGCGTTCGACCGGGTCGTTCGGGGCGTTCCCGTTCCTCGCCGACCGGCGCCCGAGCTGCTGCGGATGCTGTCGTCCGGTCAGACCGGATCGGTGAACGAGACCGGCTTGCCGGCAGCGCGGGCGTAGGCGATTTCCCTGGTCGTGGATTCGCCGACGTACCCGCCCGGGTTGACGACCAGAACGCGGTCGGCGAGGTCGATCTTGCGCAGGTGCAGGGGGCGGACCCGCAGAGGCAGACGATCTCGGGTCGATCAGGCACGGCTCAGCCTCTCACCGAATCGGTCCGGGTCCACGCCCCTGAACGAAGCCGGAGCTACGGGGCATCCGGGAACAGATCGATCGGGTTCACGATGTCGGAGAACAACACGAACACCGTGAGCACCGCGAGGATGCCCGAGATCGCCATGGTCAGCGGAATCAGCTTGGCGATGTCGACCGGCCCCGGATCGGGCTGGCGGAACAGCTTCGCGAATCCGCGCCGGACTGCCTCCCAGAGCGCCCCGGCGACATGTCCGCCGTCGAGCGGGAGCAACGGCACGAGGTTGAACAGGAAGAGCGCCAGGTTCAGCCCGCCGAGCATCCCGAGGATCGTCGCGGCTCGGTCGGCGACCGGCAACGAGTCGAGGCTCGTGATCTCGCCGGCCAGGCGGCCGATGCCGACGACGCCGATGATGCCCTCCGGGTCGCGCTCGGTGCCGCCGAACGTCGAGACGCCGAGGTCGTAGACCCGGCCGGGGAGGGTGACGATCGAGTAGCCGATGCGCCCGGCGGCGTCGAGCACGTAGCCCGGGACGGCCGTGATCGGCTGTTGCACGTTCTGCGTCGCGTAGGCGATGCCGATGAAGCCGACCTCGCGCGTGACGTACTGGCCGTTCTCGTCGACCACGTACTCGCCGTCGTCGCCGACGACCGGGCGCGGCGTGAGCAGCGGCGTCACCTCGAGCGTGGTCTCCCGGCCGTCGCGCAGCACCACGAACTCGAGCGGCTCGCCCGCCGCGGCGGTGATGATCGTCGACGACTGGGCGTAATCGGTGATCGCACTGCCACCGATCGAGAGGATGCGGTCGCCCGCGCGCAGACCCGCTTCGGCCGCCGGCGAGGCGGGGTCGTCGGCGGCGCACTCGGTCTGCCCGGAATCCGCCGGCGCGATGCACTCGTTGACGGCGCCGACCGTCGTCGAGATCTGCGGGATGCCGAAGCCGACGAGCACGATCGCGAAGAAGACGAACGCGAGCACGAGGTTCATCAACGGCCCGCCGAGCATGATGATGATGCGCTTCGGGACGGGGAGCTTGTAGAACGTGCGGTGCTCCTCGCCCGCCGGAATGCCCTCGAAGGCCGTCGTGCGGGCATCCTGCACGAGGGTGTCCATGAACCCGGTGGAGGCGGTGCGCGGCTTGGCGCCGGGTTTCGCGGGCGGATACATCCCGGCCATCGAGATGTAGCCGCCGAGCGGGATCATCTTGAGGCCGTACTCGGTCTCGCCCCTCTTGCGCGAGAAGATCGTCTTGCCGAAGCCGATCATGTACTGGCCGACCCGCACGCCGAACAGCTTCGCGGGCACCAGGTGGCCGATCTCGTGCAGGCCGATCGAGACGATCAGGCCGACCAGGACGATGACCACGCCGAGGATGTAGAGCAGCGCGGATTCCACGTGCGCCAGAGTACGGCAGCGATCCTTGGTCTCCGCCCTGAAACACCCGGCCTCGGCCGACCGAGGTCGGTCAGGAGCGCTTCGCCCCCACCGCGCCGACGACGAGCAGGGTCACGAGCGCTCCGGCCGCGGCGAAACCGGTGAGCAGCCAGCCGAGCGGGATGCCGAGCAGCGCAACGGGGACGACGACCGCGTCCTCCGTGCCGGTCGGGGCGTCGGTGGGGCCGTCGACGAACTCCAGGTCGCCGAGGATCTGGCTGTTCGGCTCGGCGAAGGAGAACTCATGGACCGTCAGGAAGTCGCCGAATCCGGCCACCTCGGTGTCGGTGACCGGAGCCGCCCAGGACGTGAACGACGCCGCCGGGGTGCCCGTGCCGGTGAAGGCGATGCGCTGCCGGTGGTCGGCGAAGACGAACAGCCGCAGCGTCTGCGGCGAGGTGGCAGCCCGGGAGAGCACCAGCGGGTAGACCAGCCGGTCGGACTCGAAGGTGAAGCGCAGCGGATCGAGCACGCCGTCGAGGGGCGCGTCCCCCGTGAGTTCGAGCGCGACGAAGGACCAGCCGCGATCGATGTAGTCGCCGAGGAGTGCGGTCACCTCGGGTGACAGCGCGTAGTCGTTGTCGACGAGCCAGGCCTGCAGCCCGGCGGTGTCGGCGGCGGCGAGCGTCGTCGCCTCGAGCGGACCCAGCTGCACGACATCCAGCACCTCGGGCGGCGCTCCCCCGGACGCGCCGTCACCCGCTGCGCGGAACGACCACCAGTCGTACTCCTCGACTCGGCGCGGCGTCGTGACGCGCTCGATCGCCGCGAAATCCGCGCGGTCGCCGAGCGACACCGTCGCCGGGGAGGGGGTCGGGACGATCAGTCCCGCCTCGGAATCGGTGCTGAGCACGGTGAGCTGCAGGTCGATCTGCTCGACCCCGCCCCGCCAGGAGACGATGGCGCGCTCCTCGCCGACGGCGACGTCCGACCGCGGCGCCGGAGCGACGCCGCACGCACAGGCGGCGGCCGGAACGGCCGGGGCGATGACGGCCCCCGCCGCGAGCACCAGGGCGAGCAGTGCGCGAAGGCCACGGGGCCCAGCGGCGCGGGAAGTCACTCCGTCAGGATGGCATCCGCCGCGGCCCGTGCCCAGCGCTCGGCCTCGAGCACACCCTCGAGGGTCATCCGCCCGCTCTGCTGGAAGGACGCGGGATCGTGGGCGTCGACGACCCGCTCGATCGTGTCGACGATCGCGAGGTAGCCGATGCGGCCGGCGTGGAACGCCGCGACGGCCTGCTCGTTGGCGGCGTTGAACACCGCGGGATAGGTCGCCCCGGCGGTGCCGACGCGCTTGGCGAGGGCCACCGACGGGAAGGCGTCGTCATCGAGCGGCTCGAACGTCCAGGACTGCGCCTGGGTCCAGTCGAGCGGGTGCCCGACGCCGGGAACGCGGTGCGGCCAGCGGAGGCCGAGCGAGATCGGCAGGCGCATGTCGGGGGGGCTCGCCTGCGCGATCGTCGAGCCGTCGGTGAACTCCACCATCGAGTGGATGATCGACTGGGGGTGCACGACCACGTCGATCCGCTCGTACGGCACGTCGAACAGCAGGTGCGCCTCGATCACCTCGAGGCCCTTGTTCACGAGCGTGGCCGAGTTCGTCGTCACCATCGGCCCCATGTTCCAGGTGGGATGCGCCAGCGCCTCCGCCGGGGACACGTCGGCGAGCTGCGCCCGGCGGCGGCCGCGGAACGGACCCCCGGATGCCGTCAGCACCAGGCGACGCACCTCCCCGGCCGTGCCGGAGCGCAGCGCCTGCGCGATCGCCGAATGCTCGGAGTCGACCGGCACGATCTGCCCGGACGCCGCGGCGGCCGTCACCAGCTCGCCGCCGACGATGAGGCTCTCCTTGTTCGCGAGCGCCAGGGTGGTGCCCGCCTCGAGGGCGGCGAGGGTCGGGCCGAGGCCCACCGAGCCGGTGATCGCGTTGAGCACGACGTCGGCGGGAGTGTCCCGCACCAGCTGCACGGCCTCGTCGGCGCCGAGGGCGAGGCGGGTGACCCCGGTCGCCGCCGCCTGGGACTCCAGACCGGCCCGATCGGAGCCCGCGGCGAGACCGACGACCTCGAACAGGTCGGGGTTCGCCGCGATGACCTCGAGCGCCTGGGCGCCGACCGATCCGGTCGACCCGAGGACGAGAACCCGACGCGGCGCCACGGTCAGCCGGCGGCGAGGATGTCGATGAGGAACACGAGCGTGTAGGGCTGGAGCGGGTGATCCTTCTGACCGCCGTAGCCGAGCGCCGGCGGCATCGTCACGAGCACGCGGGAGCCGACCTTCTGGCCGATGAGCGCCTGGGTGAAGCCCTGCACGAGGCCCTGCACGTTGGGGAACGGCTCCGGCGCCGGGTTGTCGAAGTTCTGATCGAACACCTCGCCGGTCTCCCACGCGGTGCCCTGGTAGTGCACCGTCACCGGGCCGGTGGGGCCGACGACCGCGCCGTCGCCCTCTTCCAGCACCGCGATCTCGAGGTCGGTCTTCGGGGCGGTCGACGGCAGGGTGACGGTGGGAGCCTCCGCCGTGCCGCCGATCGCCGGCAGGTCGGTCGACCACACGTTGTCGCTCAGCACGTCGACGACGAAGACGAGGGTGTCGTCGGCGCCGAGGCCGAGCTGCGTCCCGGCAGCGCCGAAGCCCTCGGCCCCGGGGATCACCCCGACCGCCCGGCTGCCCACGCCGAGGCAGCCCAGGGTCTTGGCGAAGCCCTCGGCGAGGAGGGCGAGGTCGGCGCGGAACGGGGTGAGCGGCTCGCCCTCGGCCCAGCCGAAGGTCTCGAGCAGGTCGCCGCTCGTGCCGTTGTAGAGGGCGTAGGCCGCCGACACCAGCTGACCGGGTTCGGCATCGTCGCCCTCGACGAGCACCGCGCGCTCCGTCTGGTCGACCGCGAGCCCCGCGGCGAAGTCGACGGTCGGCAGGGCGCCGAAGTCCCCGGTGACCGAGACGCTCGCGGCGGCATCGCCGTCGGGAGTCGCGCAGACGTCGACCGACGCGGCACCGGTCGCGGTGGGCTGCGGGGACGGGTCGCCGGCGGAGCAGCCCGCGAGGACGAGGGCGGAGGCCAGCACGAGCGGCAGAGCGAGAGGCGGTCGGCGCAACGGAGTTCCTTCGAATGCCGCGGGCTCAGGAGGCCGGCGGAGGCGTCGTGGCGAGGATGTCGACCACGTAGACCACCGTATCCGTCGCGGCGACACCCGAACTGGGAGAGCCCTCGGCGCCGAACCCGTCGCCGGGCGCCACGATCGCGACGATCCGGGACCCCACGGTCCGCCCGAGGATCGCGGCGTCGACGCCGGGCAGCACGGTGAGCAGCGAGCGGGGCGCATCCCCCCAGGTCTCGTCGAACACCGCGCGGGTGCGCCAGTTGACGGCTTGGAGCTGCAGGAGCACCTCGTCCCCGGCCGCGACCACCGGCCCCGCGCCCTCGATCATCACGGCGCTCAGCGTGACGCCGGGCGGGTCGCCCGCAGGGATCGTCACGGTCGGCCGTCCGTCGGCATCCACGTCGATGTCGAGCGCCGGGAAGTCCGACGGGAGCGCCACCGCCGTCCCGTCCGCCTGCTGCGGTACGAGAGCGAGCACGTCCACGACGAGCACCAGGTCGTCGCCGGGTCCGATCGCGAGCTCGGGCTGGCCGGCGGAGCCGAAGGCATCCTCGGCCGGCACCACGCCGACGATCCGACTCCCGGGCGTCGCGCAGAGCATCGTCGCGAGCAGACCCGGCTGCGTGGTGCGCTCGGTGAGCAGCACCCGGGCGGAGGCGGTACCCGGAGCGCGCTCGCCGCTCGTCGCGTTCATGATCGTGATCGCCGCCTCGACCAGGTCGCCGCGCTCGGCCGGGTCGCCCGTCCCGGCGATCAGGACGGTGCGCTCGACGCGGTCGACCGAGAACGGGCCGTCCGCGCTGATGACGGGAGCGCTGCCGAGGTCGCCCTCGACGACGACGGCGTCGGAGGCCGCGCCCGGCTCCGCGCAGAGCGGACCCGCCGGGGTCGGCGTCGCGGTCGGTCCCCCGAGCACGAGCGGCCGCGCCGCGCAGCCGGCCAGCACGAGCAGGAGCGCGAGCGCCGGGATCGCGACGAGGATCGGATGGCGCACGGCATCCATCCTCTCCGACACGGTCCGCGCACCGCCGTAGGCTGCGGGTATGGGATTCAGCGTGCCGCAGGAGCGCAAGCTCGTGACAGCCCTCCCCGGCCCGGCGTCCATCGCCCTGCAGGAGCGTCGCGTCGCCTCGGTCAGTCGGGGGGCGGGAACCCTGGCGAACATCTACATGGACCACGGCGCCGGTGCCATCCTCGTCGACGTCGACGGCAACCAGCTGATCGACCTCGGCTGCGGCATCGGCGTGACGACGATCGGCCACGCGCACCCGGAGGTCGCGGAGGCCGCCTACGCGCAGGCGCAGAAACTGACCCACACGCTCTTCACCTTGACGCCGTACGAGAACTACGTGCGCGTGGCCGAGAAGCTGCAGCAGATCACGCCGGGTGACTTCGAGAAGCACTCGATCCTCGTCAACTCCGGCGCCGAAGCCGTCGAGAACGCGGTCAAGATCGCCCGCAAGTTCACCGGCCGTCGCGCCATCGTCTCCCTCGACCACGCCTTCCACGGCCGCACCAACCTCACGATGGCGATGACCTACCGCCCGTGGCCCGAGCGCGCTGGCATGGGCCCGTTCCCGGGCGAACTGTATTCGGTGCCGATCTCGTACCCGTTCCGCGACGGGCTCTCCGGCGACGAGGCTGCCGCGAAGACGATCGACTACATCGTCACCCACATCGGGGCGACCGAGGTCGCCGCGTTCTTCGCCGAGCCGATCCAGGGCGACGGCGGCATCATCATCCCGGCGCCCGGCTACTTCGCCGCGATCAAGGCGTTCTGCGAGGAGAACGGCATCGTCTTCGTCGCCGACGAGATCCAGGCCGGCATCGCCCGCACCGGCACCTGGTACTCGATCGAGCACCACGGCGTCGTGCCCGACCTGGTCACCAGCGCGAAGGGCATCGCCGGCGGCTTCCCGCTCGCGGCGGTCACCGGCAAGGCGGAGATCATGGATGCCGTCCAGCCCGGCGGCATCGGCGGCACCTTCGGCGGCAACCCGGTCTCGACCGCGGCGGCGCTCAAGGTCTTCGAACTGATCGAACGCGACGGCCTCCTCGCCGAGGCGCAGCGGGTCGAGCGCACGCTGCTGGCCCGGATCGGCGACTGGGCGCAGAAGTTCCCGGTCGTCGGCGAGGTGCGCGGCAAGGGGGCGATGTTCGGCGTCGAACTGGTGAAGCCCGGCACGAAGGACCCGAACCCCGACGCGCTCACGGCGGTGCTGACGCACGCCACCACGAACGGCGTCATCGCCCTCGACGCCGGGTCGTGGGACTCGGTGCTGCGCATCATGCCGAGCATCGTCATCAGCGAGGAGCTGATCGACGACGCGGCAGGGGTGCTCGAGGACGCGCTGGCGAAGCTGAGTTGACGGGGAGGATCGACATGAGCGACGGATCGGGGAGGCTGCCCCCGCCCTCCGGGATGCCGATCGGCACGACGCCGCCGACGCCCCTGATGCCGCCCGTCATCCCCCCGGCGCCGAGGCGGACCCGCATCCGCGCCTGGCCGTTCCTGCTCGGCGGGATGGCGGTCGCGGTGATCGCGGCGGTCGGGGTGCTCACCGCAACCTGGACCCTCCCCCGCATCCAGTACTTCAACGACGCCTACATCGCCTGGTCGGAGCCGATCCCCGACGACGTGGCCGCGATCGCCGGGGCGACCGGCATGAGCGTCGAGGGCGAACTGATCTACCGCGCCTCGACGCCGGCGATCGAGGACGACGACACGTTCAACCAGCACTGCTCGGTCGAAGGCGGCGCCGTGCTCGGCTGCTACTACGAGGGCAAGGTGTACGTCTACGCGGTCACCGACGAGCGCCTCGCCGGCACCGTCGAGGTCACGGCGGCGCACGAGATGCTGCACGCCGCCTACGAGCGTCTGAGCCCCGAGGAGCGGGCGCGCGTCGACGAGCTCGTCGCGGAGGCCGTCGCCGCGATCCCCGCCGACGACCCCGTCTACGAGGACCTGGCGCTCTACCCGGCCTCGCAGCTCGCCGACGAATGGCACTCCCGCCTCGGCACCGAGTTCGTCGACCTGCCGCCCGAACTCGCCGAGCACTACGCGGTCTACTTCGACGACCGCTCCAAGGTGATCGACCTCAACGCGCAGGCGAATGCGCTGTTCGACGAACTCCAGGCGCAGATCGACGCGCTGGTCAGCGAGATCGATGCACTCAGCCCGGCGCTCGACGCCCGAATCGCCGCTTACGAGGCATCCGTCGACGCGTTCAACGCCGACGTCGAGGCGTTCAACGGGCGCAGCGACTCGGGGTACTACACGAGTCAGGCGCAGTTCGATCGGGACCGCAACGCCCTCGTCGCCCGCGGCGACGCCCTCGACGCCGAGTACGCGGCGATCGACGAGCAGATCACGTCGTACAACGATCTCGTCGCCCAGCTCACGGCCCTCGACGCCAGCTACGCCGACCTCTACAGCGCACTGGACTCCACCGACGACCAGGAGACGGTGAACCCTTAGGCCGTCGCGGGGCGGGAGGCGTCGTCGGGCTCCGGCACCGAGCGCACCGTGGGCTCGTGGCGCACCGGGAAGTTCACGCTCGAGGCGATGAAGCACAGCCGGTTCGCCTCGGCGTGCAGGCCCGCCGCGACCTCGGGATCTCCGGCTGAGATCGTCACGACCGGGCGCAGCAGCACCTCGCGGAAACGCCCGCCGCCGTCCGGCGTGGTGACCAGGGTGCCCTCGGCCGCATCCTCGTACGCCTCCACGACGATCCCGTTCTGCACGGCGACGTAGAGGTAGCTCAGCAGATGGCACTGGGTGAGCGCCGCGATCAGCATCTCCTCCGGGTTCCAGCGGTCGACATCGCCGTGGAACACCCGCGCGGCGGAGCCGTGGATCGGGGGCTTGCCGACGACCGAGACGACATGGTCGCGCCCGTAGGCGCGGGTCGCCGAGGTGCCCGTGCCGAGGTTGCCCGTCCAGGTGAGCGAGGCCAGGAACCGGTGATCGGCATCCATCGGCCTCCCCCTCCTCGACGCGACCGGCGCGCACCCGGTTCTAAGCTCGGTCCATGACCGACACCCTCGCCCCCACCGTAGTTCCCTCGGAGCGCAAGGTGCTGACCGCGATCCCCGGACCGAAGTCGATCGCCCTGCAGGAGCGTCGCCGGGCCGTCGTGTCGGACGGCGTGTCCTCCGCCCTCCCGGTCTTCATCGAGCGGGCGCACGGCGCGATCGTCGTGGATGTCGACGGCAACGCGTTCCTCGACCTCGGCGCCGGCATCGGCGTCACCACGATCGGCCACACCGACGACGCCGTCGTCGCCGCCGCGCAGGCCCAGCTCGGACAGGTCATCCACACGCTGTTCACCATCACGCCGTACGAGGGGTACGTGCGCGTCGCCGAACTGCTCGCGGAGCACACGCCCGGCACGCACGCGAAGAAGACCGTGCTGGTCAACTCCGGCGCCGAAGCCGTCGAGAACGCCGTCAAGATCGCCCGCAAGTACACCCATCGCCCCGGGATCGCCGTGCTCGAACACGCGTACCACGGCCGCACCAACCTGACGATGGCGATGAACTTCAAGGCAATGCCCTACTCGGTGGGCTTCGGACCGTTCGCCGGCGACGTCTACCGCGCCCCGAACTCCTACCCGCTGCACGACGGGCTGTCCGGGGCCGAGGCCGCCGCCCGCACGATCGGCTACCTCGAGAAAACGGTCGGCGCGAGCGACCTCGCCTGCCTCGTGGTCGAGCCGATCCAGGGCGAGGGCGGTTTCGTCGTGCCCGCGGACGGCTACCTCCCGGCGCTGCAGGCGTGGTGCACCGCCAACGGCATCGTCTTCATCGCCGACGAGATCCAGTCGGGCATGGCCCGCACCGGCGCGTACTTCGCCTCCGAGCACTTCGGCCTCGTGCCCGACCTCGTGCTCTCGGCGAAGGGCATCGCCGGCGGCCTCCCCCTCGCCGGGGTCACCGGGCGGGCGGAGATCATGGATGCCGCCCAGCCGGGCGGTCTCGGCGGCACGTTCGGCGGCAACCCGGTGGCCTGCGCGGCGGCGATCGCGGTGTTCGAGCGCATCGAGTCCGAGGGACTCCTCGGCGAGGCCGCCCGCATCGAGCGCGCGCTGAAGCCTGCCCTGGTCGCGCTGCAGGACAAGTACCCGGTGATCGCCGAGGTGCGCGGCATCGGCGCGATGATCGCGATCGAACTCACCGACCCCACGACCCAGGCGCCGCGCGCCGATGCGGTGTCGGCGATCGCGGCCGAGGCGGCGCAGCACGGGCTGCTCGTGCTGACCGCGGGCACCTACGGCAACGTCCTGCGCTTCCTGCCGAGTCTCGCGATCACCGACGCGCAGCTCGCCGACGCCCTCGAGGTGCTCGACGCCTGCTTCGCGGCGCTGCCCGCCTGACCCCGGCGCCGCCGGACCCGGCTACGGCTCGAGGATGACCTTGCCGCCGGCATGGCCGTCGACCAGGAACGCGTAGGCGTCCTTCGCCTCGGCGAGCGGGTAGGTGCGCGCGATCTCGACCTCGATCGAGCCGTCGGCGAGCAGAGCGGCGAGGGTGAGCCGCGCGGCGGCGCGGATCTCGCGGCCCGGGTCGGCCCCCGGTCCGCCGCCGATCGCCTGGCCGCCGGCGGCGAGGGCCGCCGCGAAGTTCACGATCGTGACGAAGCGGGCGGGGTCGGTCAGCAGCTGCAGCGACGCGTCGAGCGCCTCGTCGGTACCGACGGTGTCGATCGCGGCGTCGATGCCGCCGGGGGCCAGCGCGTTGACGCGGGCGGCGAGGCCGTCGCCGTAGGCCACCGGCTCCACACCGAGCTCGAGCAGCTCGGTGTGGCGCTTCTCGGAGGCGGTGCCGATCACCCGGGCCCCGCGCAGCATCACCAGTTGCGCCGCGAGTCGCCCGACGCCACCGCTCACCCCGTGGATGAGCACGGTGTCGCCGGCCACGACCCGCACGGACTCGAGCGCGTGGACGGCCGTCGTGCCGGCGGAGAGCAATCCGGCGGCCTCGGCGAATGACGCCGATCCCGGCTTGCGGAGGAGGTGCTCGGCCTTCACCGTCAGCTCGCTCGCCTGAGCCCCGCTCACCCGGTGCCCGAACACCTCGTCGCCGACCACGAGTGGCTCGCCCTCGAGGCCCACGGCATCGGGACCCACCGCGGTGATGACGCCGGCCGCCTCGCTGCCGAGCCGCAGCGGCAGCTTCGCGGGATCCGTGCCCGCCGCGCCCGCGGTCGTCTTCGCGTCGAACGGATTGAGCGCCGCGGCACGTACGGCCATCACGACCTGACCTGGACCCGGCTCGACGGGATCCACCTCGATCACGGTGACGGCGGAGGGACCCTCGTAGGAGGCGGCGACGACGGCGATGACCATGCCCTCATCCAACCCCAACGGGCTGGCAGACATTCCTCAGCCGTAGAGCGAGGCGACGGCCTCGCGGAACGCGTCGGTGTGCCTGGCGACGTCCTCGCTCGTCGTAGCCGGCGACATGAGCGCCATGTTGTGGAACGGCGTGAGCAGGATGCCGCGGTTGAGCGCATGCAGGTGCAGGTACTGCTGCAGCTCGAAGTCGTCGGCGTCGGCGGCCGCGCGTCCGTCGTGCGGCGGAGTCGGGCGGAAGGAGTACTCCGACCGGCAGCCGAGCTGGGTGACCTGCCACGGCACGTCGAACGCGTCGAGCGCCGCCTGCACCCCGGCCGTCCACTCCGTCGCCCGCGCGATCATCCCGGGGTAGACCTGCGGCGTGAGCACGCTCTCCAGCGTCGCCCGGATGCCCGCCATCGACACCGCGTTCCCGGCGAGGGTGCCGCCGACGCCGCCGACGTCGATGTCCTCGAGCCCCGCGCCGTCGGGATCGAGGTGCTCTCGGACGCGGTCGGAGAACGCGGTCGTCATCCCCCAGGCGCCCGCGGGCACTCCCCCGGCGATCGTCTTGCCGACGACGACGGCATCCGGTCGCAGTCCATCGCGCGCCGTCATCCCGCCCGGACCCGCGCACAGGGTGTGGGTCTCGTCGATGACGAGGTAGGCGCCGGCCGCTCGGACCGCCTTCGCCACCGCCTCGTGCCAGCCGGGGTCGGGCAGCACGATCCCGATGTTGGTCATCGCCGGCTCGATCAGCACCGCGGCGACCTCGCCGGTCGCGAGCGCGGCCTCCATCGCCGGCACGTCGTTGAACGGTACGACGATCGTCGTCAGCGCGACATCCACCGGCGGACCCATGTTTCCGCGGCGGGGCACGACGTTGCCGACGCCGTCGAGGGTCGCATACACCTCGTCGACCGTGCCGTGGTAGCTGTAGTCGATGACGACGACCTTCGGCCGTCCGGTCACCATCCGCGCGTAGCGCAGCACGTGCCGGTTCGCGTCGGTCGCCGAGAGGGTGAACTGCCAGCGCTCGAGACCGAAGCGGCCGGCGAGCAGGTGCGCCGCCGCGGTCGCGTCCTCGGTCGGCAGCATGAACGTCGCGCCGCGGGCCAGCCGGTCGGCGATCGCCCGCACCGACGCCTCGGGCGCGTGGCCGACCATCGCGCCGGTGTCCCCGAGGCAGAGGTCGACGTGGTCGATGCCGTCGGCGCAGCTGAAGTGCGCGCCCTTCGCATCCTCGACGAACACCGGCCACGGGCCCGGCCACTTCACCATCCAGAGCATCGGCACACCGTCGGGCATGACCTCCCGCGCGGCCTGCCACCGCCGGTGCGACTCCGGGCGGGCGGCGCGGAACCGGTCGACCTCGGCGGCGTACAGGGCGGCCAGGCGCGACCGGTCGTCGTACACGGGAGTGCTCAGAACAGCCGGGCGAGCCGCTTGCGCCGCGCCGCCGCGAACAGCTGCGAGCCGACGACGAGGGCGATCGCCAGCAGGAACACCGCGGACGCGATCACGTTGGCCTGGGCGGGCAGTCCGCGCGCAGCCGCCGTGTAGACGTACACCGGGAACGTGGTCGCGGCGCCGCGGTTGAAGCTGGTGATGATGTAGTCGTCGAACGAGAGGGCGAACGACAGCAGCGCGGCCGCGACGATGCCGGGCAGCAGCAGCGGGAAGGTGATGCGCCACCACACCTGTCCGGGACTCGCATAGAGGTCGCGCCCCGCCTCCTCGATCGACGGATCGAGGCCCGCGACCCGAGCCCGCACCGTGACCACCACGAAACTGATGCAGAAGAGGATGTGCGCCAGGATGATCGTGCCGATGCCCTTGAGAACCCCCGCGGTGAGGAACTGGGCCGCCAGGCCCGCGCCCAGAACCACCTCGGGGGTCGCCATCGGCAGGAACAGCAGCACGGTCGCCGCCCCGCGGAACCTCAGCCGGTAGCGCACGAGGGCGATCGCGATGGCGGTGCCGAGTGCGGTGGCCACGACCGTCGCGACGACGCCGACCATGATGCTCGTGCCGAACGCCTCGCAGACGGCGCCGTTCTCGACGACGCAGATCGTCGTCCAGTTGTCGAAGGTGAAACCCCGCCAGACGATGTTCGACTTGACCGAGTCGTTGAAGGAGAAGGCGATCGTGTACGCGATCGGGGTGAGCAGGAGCACGAGCGCGAGGACGGCGTACACGCCGAGCCCCCACGACCCGACGCCGAACCGCAGCCCGCGCCTCACACCAGATCCCGGGTGCCGGCGCGCCGGATGTACACGGCGACGAGAGCGAGGATGACGGCCATCAGGATGATCGACAGCGACGCCGCGACCGGGTAGTTCTGGGTGCGCAGGAAGTTCGCCTCGATGACGTTGCCGATCATCGCGGTCTGCGTACTGCCGAGGAAGTCGCTCGACGCGTTGATGTAGTCGCCGGCCGCGGGGATGAAGGTCAGCAGCGTGCCCGACACGACGCCCGGCATCGACAGCGGCAGCGTCACCTTCCAGAACGTCGTCGCCGGACCGGCGTAGAGGTCGCCGCCGGCCTCGACGTAGCGCAGGTCGAGTCGCTCCAACGACGTGTAGATCGGGAGCGCCATGAAGGGGATGAAGTTGTAGGCCAGACCGAAGATGACGGCCACCGGCGTCCCGGTGATGCGCGCGTCATCCGGGAGGATCGTGAGCGACTGCAGCACCGTGATGACCGGGCCGTTATCGGAGAGGATCTGCTTCCAGGCAAACGTGCGCAGCAGGAAGCTGATGAAGAACGGCGCGATGACCAGCACGAGCGCCAGCGCCTGCAGCAGCGGGAACCGGCGCAGCTTCACGCCGATGAAGTAGGCGAGCGGATAGCCGATGAGCAGCGCGATGACCGTCGCGGTGATCGCGTAGCCGAACGAGCGGACGATCTGCGGCCAGTAGGTCGTGACGACCTCGACGTAGTTCTCCCAGCGGAACGCCGGGACGTACGCGCCCGGAGCGCCGAAGGCGAGCGGGTCGGGCGCCTGGAAACTGGTCAGGATCAGCGACACGAACGGCACGACGAAGAACAGCGCCAGATACGCCAGGCCGGGCAGCAGCAGCACGAGGGCGACCGGACTGCGACGCGAAGGTCCCGCGTCGACATCGACGGCGGCACCGGGCGCACCGCCGATCACGCCGAACGCCATCAGGCCTCCTCGAGCTCGGCTTCGATGCGCCGCCGCTGGGCGATCGCGATCGCCTGCGTGTCGTCGTCCGGGTCGAACCGCAGGGCCTCGTCCGGCTCGTCGGCCAAGCCGAAGCCGTGGTCGACCGCCCAGGTCACCCAGACCTCCGCACCGTCGCCGACGACGGGGCCGGACACGAGATTCTGCGCGAACAGGGTGATCGAGCCCAGTCCCGGGATGCCGATGAGGTATTGCGTGCTGACCCCGCTGAACGAGACGTCGTGCACGCGGCCGGGGCCGATCAGGTTGACGCCGGCCTGCGCGGCGGGCTCGGACGTGTGCAGCACCAGTTTCTCGGGGCGGACCCCGATCGTGACCTCGCCCGCGTGACGTTGCGCCCGCTCGCGCGGCACCGCGACCTTGCGGCCGGCGACGTCGACCACGATCGTGTCGCCCTTCGCGGCGAGCACCGGACCGGTGAACAGATTCGACTGGCCGAGGAAGTTCGCGACGAAGGCGGTGCGCGGCAGCTCGTACAGTTCGGCCGGCGCGCCCATCTGCTCGATCCGGCCCTTGTTCATGACGGCGATCGTGTCGGCCATCGTCATGGCCTCCTCCTGGTCGTGCGTGACGTGGAGGAAGGTGATGCCGACATCCGTCTGGATGTCCTTCAGCTCGACCTGCATCTGCCGACGGAGCTTGAGGTCGAGCGCGCCGAGCGGCTCGTCGAGCAGCAGCAGGGCGGGCCGGTTGACGACCGCACGGGCGAGCGCGACGCGCTGCTGCTGGCCGCCGGAGAGCTGCGCGGGCTTGCGGCTCGCGACGTGATCGAGCTCGACCATCCCGAGGGCGTCATGGGCCCGCGCCGTGGCATCCTTCACGCCCCGCCGCCGCAGACCGAAGGCGACGTTCTCGAGGATCGTCATGTGCGGGAAGAGAGCGTAGCTCTGGAACACCGTGTTGACCGGGCGGCGGTACGACGCCACGTCGGTCACGTCGTCGGCGCCGATCAGCACGCGGCCCGAGGTCGGTGCCTCGAGCCCGGCGACGATCCGCAGCGTCGTCGTCTTGCCGCATCCGGACGGGCCGAGCAGCGCGAAGAACGACCCCGCGGGGATGCTGAGGTTCAGCTCCTCGATCGCGGTGAAACCCGGGAAGCGCTTGCTGACGCCGTCGAGCACGAGATCGGCTCCGGACGTCTGCTCCACGGCCAATCAGGCTCCGACGAGGACGTTCTGGAAAGCGGACCCGAAGGACTGCTCCTCGGCGCCGGTCAGCGGGCGGAAGGTCTTGACCTGGGACAGCGTCTCCGCGTTCGGGAAGATCAACTGGTTCTCGGCGGCCTCCGGATCGATCGCGACCGCGGCCTCCTTCGCGCCCTCGACCGGGGTGATGTAGTTCACCCAGAGGGCGACCTCGGCCGCGACCTCGGGCTGGTAGTAGTAGTCGATGAGCGCCTCGGCGTTGGCCTTGCGGGGCGAGCCGATCGGGATCATCAGGTTGTCGTTCCAGAGCGTGCCGCCCGACTCCGGGATGGCGAACTCGAAAAGGTCGCTGCCCAGCTCGCCGTTCACCAGCGTCACGTCGCCCGACCAGACGATGCCCGCGATCGCGTCGCCATTGATGAGGTCCTGCGTGTACGAGTTGCCCCGCACCGCACCGATCTGGCCGCTGGAGACCTTCCCGCGGAAGATGTCGAGCGCGTTGGTGAAATCGTCCTCGGTGAAGTCACCCGAGATGTCGATGCCCTGGTCGAGCAGGATGAGGCCCATCGTGTCGCGCATCTCGCTGAGCACGACGATCTTGCCGGCCAGCTCCGGGTCCCAGAGGTCTTCGAGGGTCTTCAGCCCGTTCGGCAGCGCCTCCTTGTTCCAGCACAGACCGGCGAAGCCGCCCTGCCACGGAAGCGAGAACCTGCGCCCGGGATCGAAGCCGACGTCGCGCAGGCTGGGGATGAGATTCGACTTGTTCGGGATCTTGGTGTCGTCGAGTTCCTGCACGTAGCCGAGGTTGATCAACCGGCCGGCCATCCAGTCGGTGAGGGTGATGAGGTCGGCGCCGATGTCCTGGCCGAGGGCGAGCACATCGCGCACCTTCGCGAAGTACTCGTTGTTGTCGTTGATGTCGACGAGGTAGTCGACGGCGATGCCGGTCTCGGCGGTGAACGCGTCGAGGGTCGGATACCCGCCCTTGTCGTCCTCGTCCATATAGCCGGGCCAGTTCGCCCAGCTGAGCGTCTTGTCGGAGCCGGACTGGTCGGTCGCCGGGCTCGGCGCGCTCGGCGTCGACGGGGCGCAGGCGGCGAGCGCGAGGGCGGCGGCACCGCCGACACCGCCGGCGAGCACACTGCGACGCGACAGTTGCGAGGCACGGGCCTGCTGGACGAGGCGGCGGATCAGTGGATCCTCGGGAAGCGACCTGGGCATAACGACTCCTTCCGGCGGTGGATCGATCCTGACATAGCCGAGAGCGATCACGGAACTATTCGGCACTTCTGTAACAGGGATTTCACGCAATCCGCCGTGAGACGTCCAGAACGGTGCGGATTCCACCGTCGACGCCGCCGCCGAGCACGCCAGTACACTGACGTCATGAAGGTGGGCGTCCCGGCCGAGGTCAAGAACAACGAGTACCGCGTCGCGATCACGCCGTCGGGGGTGCACGAGCTGGTCGCGCACGGCCACGACGTGCTCATCCAGGAGGGCGCGGGGCTCGGCTCCTCGATCACCGACGACGACTACCGGGCCGCGGGCGCGTCGATCGCGACCGACGCCGAGACCGTCTGGGGCTCCGCGGACCTGCTGCTCAAGGTGAAGGAGCCGGTGGAGAGCGAGTACCGCCACTTCCGCGAGGGCCTCGTCCTGTTCACCTACCTGCACCTCGCCGCCGAGCCGGCGCTCACCGCCGCGCTCGTCGACTCCGGGGTGACCGGCATCGCCTACGAGACCGTGCAGCTGCCGGGCCGAGCCCTGCCGCTGCTCGCCCCGATGAGCGAGGTCGCCGGCCGGCTCGCGCCCATCGTCGGCGCCAACGCGATGCTGCGCCCGCACGGCGGCCCCGGACTGCTCGTGCCGGGCGTCGCGGGCACCCGTCCCGCGAACGTCGTCGTCATCGGTGCCGGGGTCGCCGGCACCAACGCGGTCGCCCTGAGCGTGGGCCTCGGCGCCCAGGTCACGGTGCTCGACACCAACATCCAGAGGCTGCGCGAGATGGACGACGACTACGCGGGGCGCATCATCACGATCGCCTCCAACGCGTTCGAGATCGAACGGGCGGTGCTCGCCGCCGACCTCGTCATCGGCGCCGTGCTCGTGCCGGGCGCGAAGGCGCCGAAGCTGGTCAGCAACGCGCTCGTGGCGCGGATGAAGCCGGGCAGCGTGCTCGTCGACATCGCCGTCGACCAGGGCGGCTGCTTCGAGGACACCCGGCCGACGACGCACGCCGATCCCACGTACGCCGTGCACGGCTCGATCTTCTACTGCGTCGCGAACATGCCCGGGGCCGTCGCGCACACCTCCACATACGCGCTCACCAACGCGACGCTCCCCTACGTGCGGGCGATCGCGAACTCGGGCTGGAAGGACGCCCTCCGCGCCGATCCGGCCCTCGCCCTGGGTCTCAATACGCACGCCGGGTCGGTTGTCAACGCGCCGGTCGCGACGGCGCACGGACTCGTCTCCACCCCGCTGGAAGCCGCGCTCGGCTAGGGCCCGCCGGGCCGGCCCTCGTCGGCCTCGCGTTCGTCGGACCACACCGCGCGCCGGGGTCGGCCGTGCTCGACGAGCCAGACCTCGCCCGGCGCCAGCGGCGGCGGCACCTCACGCGTGCGGGCGACCGCCCGCACGTCGGCGACCGCGCAGCCGCTGAACACGATCGGCAGGTCGCGGCGGGCCCGGGCGAGGGTCGCCCAGTCCGACTGCCAGGCGTCGGGATCGCCCAGCAGCACCGTGCGCCCCGGGTCCACCACCGGCAGCCCGGCACCCGGCTCCCCCACCGTGACGACCCGGACGCGCGCCGGATCCCAGCGCTCGAGGAACTCCCGGGGTCGGGATGCGACCACGGCGAGTTCCCCCCGGGCCGGCACCGCGACGCCCATCGGCGACGGCGCGTCGAGCACCCGCCGCGGGCCGCCGTCGGGACGCGCGACCTGAACCGCCGCGCCCTCCCAGGTGCCGGCTCCGGGAACCGCTCGCGGGTCGAACAGCGTGCCGTCGCCGCCGGCGAGCACGTGCTCCTCGCGGCTCGCGAGCCGGAGCAGGAGGCGCGCGCCGAAGGCGGGCGCGAGCACGTGCAACGGCCCGGACAGTCGACGTGCCGCCGCGACGACCCGGGTGCCGCGGGACGGCGCCTCGCGTAGGAGCCGGCCGACGAGATCGGCGAGTTCCGGGGCGTGCTCGGCGCCGCACCGGGCGAGCGTCAGGTCGAGGTCGTCCGCGAGCAGCACGGCTCCGTCGGGAACCGCCGCCGGGTCGGTGAGCACCCCCCATAGTCCGACCGGATCGGCCGGCAGCCAGCGGGCGCGCTCCCCCGCCCCGGCGGCGATCGCCGCGAGTGCCGTCGTCGCCCCGGACCCGGGCGCTCCGAGCACGAGCAGGTGACCATGCCGGGGTTCCAGAGCTGCCGTCGGCTGGCGCTGTTCGGCAGGCAGATCGCTCAAACCGAACGGGATGCCGTCGACCGCCGGCAGGGCCTGGAACGGGATGACCACCGGCAACGGATCGCACCACGGACGGATCGACGACCCCCGCGCCGCGCCGTGGCCCGCCCGCGCGACGTCGTCGGCGCTCGCCAGCGCCACCTGCACGGTGCGGCGCCGTCCCGCGCCGTCGACGACGACCGCGCGACCCCTGGGATGCGGCGGCAGGCGCGCGGCCGCGTCGTCGCCGATCAGTCCCAGGCTGTCGGCCCGGTCGGCGACGCGGAGGGCGATCCGCACCGCGACGTTGGCCAGCACCGCGTCCCGGACCACCCCGGCGGGGCGTTGCGTGCAGAGCACGAGGTGGATGCCGAGCGACCGGCCCCGGGCGGCGAGATCGGCGAACAGCGCGTGCAGCTCGGGTCGCTCGGTCACCAGCGCGGCGAACTCGTCGACGACCACGACGAGCCGCGCGAGTGCACCCGGCGCGAGGGCGTCGATCGCACGGGCTCCGCACTCCGCGAGCATCCGCTCGCGTCGCAGGACCTCCGCGCGGAGCGATTCGATCGCGCGCCGGGCGAGCCGCTCGTCGAGGTCGCTCAGGGTACCCAGCACGTGCGGGAGGCCGACGAGCGGGGCGAAAGCCGCGCCGCCCTTGAAGTCGACGAGCACGAACGACACCTCGTCGGGCGTGCGGCCCGCGGCCATGCCGAGCACCCAGGAGACGAGCAGCTCGCTCTTGCCCGCGCCCGTCGTTCCCGCGACGACCGCGTGCGGGCCGTCGGCGACGAGGTCGAGCACGAGCAGACCGTCGGGAGCGACGCCCAGGGGCGCGCTCAGACCCGGGCCGGCGACGGGCGGGAGGATCTCGCCGAGGGCGATCGCCTCGGGCAATCCGGCGGCGGCAGCACGGACCCCGGCGGCGCGGGCCGCATCGGCGAGCCGGACGGCGGACCGTCGCGCGGCGACCCGCGTGGTCGCGTCGGCGCGGCCGGCCGCGACCCGCTCGGTCACCGCCTCGGAACCCGCGCCCCAGGAGATGAGGAACTCGTGCTCGCCCCCGGCGAAGCGGTACCGTCCGGGCACGCCCTCGCGCGCGTCGTGCGGGAGCTGCGCCGCCCATTCCTCGCCGGGCGGATACTCGCACGTCGTCGTGGCGGGTGTCCGGCGCGCCGCGGTGCGCAGCGCGAGGGTGCGCGCGACCGCGGCCGCGTGGACCGACGGGCCGTCGACTGCGAGCGCGGAACCGGCCCGGCGCAGCAGCGGGGCGCCGGGGATCGTCGCCGCCTCGTCGCGCAGCCGGGCCACCCCGGGCGGCTCGTCGCCCCCCGACCGGACGATCTCGACGCCGCTCGGAGCCGCCCCGCGGCCGACGGCGAGAACGAGGGGCCTCTCGGTCGCGGACCAGTCGGGGTCGAGCGCCGTGAAGCCCGCCAAGCGGGTGAGTTCGGCGGCATGGGCGGCCTCCATCCGCTCCCGAGCATCCACCAGACCCGCCGCGGTACGTGCCGCGGCGTCGCGCGCGGAACGCCGTCGCTGCCGCCGGCCGTCGACGAAGGTCGCGAGGGCGATCACCGGCCCGAGGGCCGCCATCAGCAGCATGAACGGCGATCCGGTGACCGCGAACAGGATGCCCGATACGGCCACGGGCGCCGCCGTCGCGACGACGGGGAAGGGGGTGCGGGGCGGGTCGGGGGCGGCCGGTGGACCCGGGATGCGCACGGACGGCGGTTCGATCACCCGGTCAGGATGCCCGCCGCCCCGGAGCTGCGGACCGCTCCGCCCGCAGAACGGGGACACGTCACGCGCGTCCTCCCCGGGGAGGACGGACGATCAGCTGACGACGAAGAACTGCTCACCGATGTCGACGCGTGTCCCGCGGGCCACGAAGTACCGGCGGCCGGGCTCGCAGCGCTTCGGCTCGGCGTCCGGCTGACGCACCGTCGAGCCGTTCGTCGAGTACCTGTCGCTCACCCAGAAGCGGCCGCTGTCCTGACCGAACTCGAGGTGCGTCTTGGACACCGACTTGCCGGCGTCGAAGATCGTCACCAGCTGGTCGACGAACTCGCCCGGCTGCGAGGCCGGGTTCCGTCCGACGAGACCGGCTCCGGAGACCGTGATGCTCTCCCCCGTGCTGAACTGCAGTACGAAGCGCTCCTCGGCGAGCGGCGCCGCCGAGATGCGGGTGGCCTCGAGGTCGACGGTCGGTTCTCGCGGGTCCTTGCCCCACGGAAAGGGATCCGGCACGGCGCGCAGCACCTTGGGCGGCGCCACCGCCGCGGCGGCGGAGGCGGGCGCCCAGATCGGCGCGAGGTCGAGCTCGGCGGCGCCGATCGGGTCCTCGACCGGCGCCGGCTCGTCGGCGGCGACGGACTCTGGTGCGGCGTCGGCTGGCGCGGCCGGCATTTCGTCGACCGCGGGCACGGGTTCGATCGCCGACTCCGGATCGGACACGACCGCGACCCAGCCCGAGACCCCGGTGATCTCGCCGGTGTCGACAATCTCGGCATCCAGCTCATCGTCGACGGGGTCGACCGCGCCGACCGGAGCGGGCTCGTCGGGCTGTCGCACCTCGCCGACCGCGTCGACCGGCGCCGACAGGTAGGAGGAGCTCAGGACGAAGCCGCATTCACCGCAGAAGACGTCGTCCTCCCCGATCGAGGCGCCGCACTGGGGGCAGGAGTACTCGCTGTCGGCGAGGGCGACGGCACGCGCGATCGGCGCGCGTTCCGACTCGGAGGAGAACATGATCGCGGGCATCAGCGGCCGGGTGCGCGTCGGGGCGGGGGCCTTGGCGTCCGGCGCCGGGCGACCGCATTCGCCGCAGAACAGCGCGCCCTCGGGAAGGGCCGCGCCGCAGAATCTGCAGTTCATCGTTGCCTCCCTCCGCGCCGGAACAGACTCCGAACACTATAGGCACCGAGCGAGCGCAGGGAGAGGAGAGCCCGAAGCCGCCGTCTGCGGGTGAGCCCCAGATCGAGGGACGCGCGGAGGTCGCCGACGGCGTCCCACACCCGGTCGGCGTCGGCCGGGTCGGCCCGCTCGGGCGCGAACACGGCCCGGTCGGCGACGGCGGCGAGCACCCGTGACGGAAGGCCGCCCGCCACGGCGGCGAGCTCCGAACGGGTCGCCGCGGGCGGCGTGGCGAAGCCGTGGTCGATGACGGAGTCCGCGAACTCGTCCCAGCCGCCGCTGATGCGCTGCACGACATCCGGGGCGGTGCGCCGCAGCCGCCGGCGGCGGGCCTTCGCGGCGACGACCAGGAGGAAGGGTGCGAGCAGCACCGCGAGCACGAGCAGCCCGATCCCGGCGACGCGCGCCACGGCCAGCAGCGCGGCGAGCACTGGATCGAGGGTGTCGGGTTCGTCCTGCGTGCTGTCGGGCGCAGTCTGATCGGCTTGTGGATCCGGCCGGTCCGGCGGCGGCGGCACGATCGACGGCGGGCGCGCGACCTGGCTCTGCTCCTCGGGTTCCTCCTCGGGAATCGGCCGCTCCTCGGGCACCGGGTCGATCGCCACCCAGCCGTACCGGGCAGTGTCGACCTCGACCCAGGCGGTCACGTCATCGCCGCGCACGACCCCGGCCTCCGGCTCGAAGCCGAAGACGACGCGGGCGGGGAACCCCAGCTGGCGGGCCATCAGCGCGGCGGCGACCGCGTACTGCTCGGCGTCGCCGATCATCCGGGAGGCGGTGACCAGTTCGGCGATGCGGTCGGCGCCGTGACCGGAGCGGCTCGGCGGCTCCTCGGTGCCGCCGATGTCCCCGCCGAGGCCGTGGCTGATGTAGCCGTCGGTCTGCAGGGCGTCGAGCATCGCCACCAGGCGCTCTCCGGGATCGGTGAGCGCGCGCACCCGCTCCTCCAGGTAGAGGGCGAGCTCCTCGGGGATCTCGCCGAGCCGCGCGACCTCGGCGTCGCCGGGGGTGAGCTCCGCCAGCTCCGACAGGGTCGGCTGGTCGGGCAGCACGGCCTCGATCCGGTAGGCATCCCCCGACTGCAGCCCGCCCAGCACCGCCGCGGTGCCGGTCGTGGTGTTGTAGTAGAACGCGTCGGTGAGCGCCGCGGCGCGATCGCCGACGAAGTCGATCGACTCGAAGGCGCCGGCATCCGGCACCCACACGCCGCGGTAGCCGTCGACCTCGACGTCGAAGGTCACCGGATCGCCCGCGAGCTCGCCCTGGTCGACCGACTGCGGGATGCGCACGAAGGTGCCCGATGCGGCGTCGACGGCGGAACTGCCGACCGCATAGACGACGCCGTCGTAGCTGTCGAGGGTCGCGACCCGCAGACGCTGACCATCGGGCAGACCCGAGATCCGCAGCAGCACGTCGTCGACGCGGTCGTCGCGCAGGTAGCGGCGGAACCCGGCGAGCGGGCTCGGGTAGTCGCGCGGGTCGAACGGCTGCACGACGGCGGAGCGCAGCACCTCGCGCTCCCCCGTCACCGGGGCGACGGTCACCGCGCCGATCGACGCCGCCGAGGCGATCGCCAGGATCAGGGCTCCGGCGAGGACGCCGCGGATGCCGAGCGCCGCATCGCCGGTCGTCTCGAGCGGCCGGCCTTCGGCATCCGGCGTCGCACGGGCGAGCCTGCGGATCGCCTCCCGACGACGGCGCCAGCGGTGCCGCACGAGGAACACCAGCACCGCGGCGAACATCCCGAGCGCGAGCGGGATCGGCCACGGCACCTCATCGGGTCCGAGGGCGATCGCGAGCAGGAAGGCGATGACCGGCGGGATGACCGCGAGCTCGGGGAAGCGCGCGCGCACGGCGATCGTCGCCGAGGTCAGCGTCGTCGCGAAGAAGAGGAGGAGTGCCGGCACGAGCAGCGCCTGATAGTCGCCCACCGGCAGGGTGATGGTGAGCAGCTGCTTCCAGCCGAACACGACCCCCGAGAGCAGATCGAGGATGCCCGCCCAGCTCGGCAGGACTCCCGCGATCGCCCGGCCGGGCACGGCGAGCGGCACGCCGATCGCGAGGAACACCGCCACCGCGACGAGCAGCACGGCGAACGACGGCCAGCGGAACCGCGCCCCGACGAGCGCGACGACCGTGCCGGCGACGAGCGCGCCCGCCACGGCGACCAGGTAGGAGAGGTCGCGGTACACCGGCCAGAACGCCGCCGCCGCGATCGCGATGAGCAGCCAGACCAGCCCGACGTCGAGGCCGACCGAGAGGGGCGAGCGACGGGGTCTCATGCGGCGCACCTCATGAGACCGCCGCCGACCGGGCGAGGGCGATGCGCAGGTCTTCGAGATAGCCGATCGTCAGCACGCTGAGACCCGCCACGCGCCGGAAGCCGGGAACGGCGTCGGGATCGCAGACGATCGCCACGACGGCGACGTCGACGGGGAAGGAGTGGGAGGCGGCACGCAGCTCGGCCGGGGTCACCAGCGACCCGCACACCAGGAACGCGACCGAGATGCCGGTGTTGTCGTCGGCGGCGATGCGGCCGACGTCGCGGATGCCGAGAGCGGCCGACGCGGCATCCACGACGGCGAGGTCGTCGAGCAGGCGGGCCGGGACGTGCGTCGCGAGGGAGCGCACGGCGAGCGTCTTGCGCTTGGCGAACTCCGGGGTGATCGTGCTCACCACGACCGACACGGTGCGGCCGTCGCGGATCGCCCGCACCCCGAGCGATCCGGCGACGCTGACCGCGAGCTCGAACTCCTCCTCGGTCGCGTAGTCGGAGGTGGCGAGCGAGAGCGCGACGACCAGGTGGCTGCGCCGCGTCTGCTCGAACTGGCGCACCATGAAGGTGCCCGTCTTCGCCGTCGACTTCCAGTGGATGTAGCGCCGGTCGTCGCCGGGCTGATATTCGCGCAGGGCGTGGAACGCGACGTCGCTCGACGTCAGGTCGCGCGTCGGCGTTCCCTCCAGGTCGCGGATCAGACCCGTCGAGGTCGACGGCACGCCGATCGTGCGCGGGTGCACCACGAGGTCGTTCGACTCGGTCCAGATGAGTTCGCGGCGGACGAGGCCGATCGGATCGGCGCGCACGGTGCGCACGGGTCCGACGGGGATGACGCCGCGGCGCAGGGTCGGGATGGCGAACTCGTTCGTGAACGACGCGCCGGCCCGGAGACTCGGCATCGCGAGTTCGGCGAGGCCGACGCCGACGGGGATCTCGACCGTGACGCCGAGCACCCGCCGGCCCGTCGGATTGAGCAGCGTGACCGCGCCGCGGGCGGGATCGCCGACGACGACCCGGCGATGCGGCAGGGCCAGGCTCACCTCGAATGGCGATCTGCCGACGAGGTACACGACGGCGACGGCCGCGAGTACGACCCCGGCCCAGCCGACGACGACGAGTTCCAGCCAGCCGAGCAGGTAGCCGAACAGGAACGCCGCCGGGACGACCCCGAGCAGCACCCAGCCGAGCGGGGTCACGACCGCCGCGACACGGGCCGAGACCCGCCCGATCGACGCCCCGGCGATCGCGAAGAACCGTACGACCGCGACGACGAGATCCGCGAGCACGCCGGTGCGCGCGCCCACGATGCGGGTGCGGGTGTTGGTGAGCCCGGCGGTGCCGGTGGTCGTGAGCGAGTCGGCGCGGGATGCGGGCCGGTTCGGGCGCTCGGGGCGGGGTGCGCTCACACGGCCTGCCGGTCGCTCGGCGGCGGGGTCTCCAGCAGGAGCTGCCCGATGATCCCCGAGGTCGTCACCCCGTCGAACTCCGCCTCGGGGTCGAGCACCAGACGGTGCGCGAGCACGGGTTCGGCCAGCGACTTCACGTCGTCCGGGATGACGTAGTGCCGTCCGCTCGCGGCGGCGAGGGTCTTCGCGCTGCGGATGAGCGCGAGCGCCCCGCGCACGCTGACGCCGAGACGCACTTCGGTCGCCGTGCGGGTCGCCTCGACGAGCCGGGACACGTAGTCGTTGACGCTCGGGTCGACGTGCACGTGCCGGGCCTGTTCGGCCATCTCGAGCACGGCATCCGCCGTCACGATCGGCTGCAGCAGGGTTCCATGCGCCTTCACGTCAGAGCCTTCGAGGATGCGCAGCGTCGACGCGTGGTCGGGGTAGCCGATCGACGCCTTGAGCAGGAAGCGGTCGAGCTGGGCTTCGGGCAGCCGGTAGGTGCCGGCCTGCTCGATCGGGTTCTGGGTGGCGATGACCATGAACGGGCGCGCGGCCAGGTGCGTCTCGCCGTCGACCGTGACGTGCCCCTCCTCCATCACCTCCAGCAGCGCGGCCTGCGTCTTCGGCGACGCGCGGTTGATCTCATCCGCCAAGACGATGTTGGCGAACACCGGGCCGCGGTGGAACTCGAAGACGCCCGCCTTCTGGTCGTAGACGCTGACGCCGCTGATGTCGCCGGGGAGCAGGTCGGGGGTGAACTGGATGCGGTTGCTCGTACCCGCGACGCTCTGGGCGATGGCCCGGGCGAACGAGGTCTTACCGGTGCCCGGGAAGTCCTCGAGGAGCAGGTGCCCCTCGCTGAACAGCGCCACGAGGCCGAGCCGGATGACGAACGTCTTGCCGAGCAGCACCTGCTCGACGTTCGCCACGAGGCGGCCGAAGGTCTCCTGGAACGCGGAGGCCTGCTCGGGGGTCATGCTCATGGGTGGTCCTTCCGGGGATGGGCTCGGCAACAGCAGGGTTCAGTACCCGAGCGGGAAATAGCTTCGTTCATAGGAGGCGCCGTTGGCGGTGATGCGCACCCGGAGGGTGCCGCCGAGCGGCCCGGTGTCGCAGGTTCCGTTCGGCGTCATCGCCGCCCAACCGGCCGCGTCGTCGCCCGGGGTGCAGCGGTAGTCGACGGCCGTGTAGGAGGCGGGTCCGGGGGGCTGGAGCCAGCTCCAGGTGCCGCTGAGGAAGTCGGAATCGTGCGCCAGTCCCGCGGGCACGGAGTTGCGCACCGGGATGCCCAGCGCGAACGCGGGCGACCAGTCGGCGCTGCACAGGGTGGCCTCCGGGTACGCCCGGCAGGCCTTGATCTGCACGCTCACCGGGTTGCCGTACTGGGTGCCGCTCGCGGTCAGGTAGCTGCCGAGCGGCACGACGCCGCTCTCGCTGCCCTCGGCCCCGGCGGTGAACCGGTAGACGAACAGATCGGCGTCGACGGAGCCGCTGCCGATCACGTAGCCATCCAGACGCGCGTCGAAGAACTCGTCGCCCGAGCCGTTCGCGACGATCGGCGCGGTGAAGGCCGCGACCGGGCCGGGCGTCGCCCGCGGCGTCACCTGCACGGGCGCGGCGGCCGTGCACCCCTGGCCGTTGTAGGCGAAGACGTAGATCGTGTAGGGCTGATTGGCCGACAGCCCGCCGAACGAGGCGCCCGTCGCGCCCGGACCGATCTGCTGGCTGCTGCCGGGCGGCGTGACGACCGGCGACCCGTTCTCGACACCCGAGACGGTGCAGGTGGGTGCGGCGTCGCCGCTGCGGATCGCGGCGTAGTAGCCGACGACCGGTCGCCCATTGGCACCGAACACGTCCGCCCAGGATGCGCTGGCCGTCGAGCCGTCGGTCAGCGACGCCGACGCCGACACCGCGGGACCGATCAGCACGGGTGCACCGGCGGGGATGCCGACATCCGAGGCCCGATTCCAGGTGGCGAGCGAGTTCGGCGCGCTGTTGCGGGCGCTCACCGAGTACGCGACGGCGCTGCCGTTCGCCCCGACGCCGTACAGCAGCGCCGACGTCGCGGTCGCCCCGACGACGGTCGACGCGCTCCCGGCCGTCACGACGTACTCCTCGATGGGACTGCCCGGATAGCCGGCGGGAGCCGTCCAGGTGATGCGCAGCCCCTGGTCGAGCGGCGTGTACGACAGGCTCGACGGCGGTGGCGGGATGACATCCGACCAGATCGCGCCGACGAGGGCCACCGGCGCCGACGGGCCGATCGCGTTCACCGCGACCACCGAGAGCCGCACGGCGTTGCCGGGACCGTTGCCGGGCGTCGTCAGCGCGCAGTTCACGCTCGACGCGCAGTTCGTGACCGAGAGCACGCGATCGTCGCCCGCCGCGGTCATGGTCACCTCGTACCGGTCGATCGGCGAGTTGTTGAACGGGCCGGGGGCCCAGGAGAGCTTGAGCAACCGGTCGCCGAACTCGCTCACCGCGACCCCGGTCACCGCGTCGGGCACATCCTGCACCGAGATCGTGATCGTGCCCCAGACGTAACGGTCGGGATCCTGCGTCGCGTCGGCGACCTGGTACTGCAGGCTCGTGTCCGCCGGCACGGCCGTGCCGCTCACCGTCACGCTCAGCCGCGACCGGTCGGCGCTCGGGACGACGGTGACACCCTCGGGCAGGGATGCCCCGTCGAGGCCGCGAATGTCGAGCACCTGCAGCGGAGTCCCGGGGAACGGGTTGTTCGCCTCGTCGTTGGCGAGGACGTCGATGCTCGTCGACCCCCCGCGCGGCGTCACCGCGGTGTCGGCGACCGGCTTCACCTTCGGCAGCGTCGAGGGCACGACGTTCAGCTGGATCCGCCCGGAGCGCCCCTGGTTGAGCGCGTCCCGCACCGTGAGGGTGACGCTGGTCACCGTGCCCTTCGGCACGTTCGACGCCGCACGCAGCACGAGGCGCTGGTCGTTGAGGGTGACGCTGAAGCCCTCGGGCAGCGGTTCGACCACCTGGTACTGCAGCTCGTCGATGTCGTCGTACGGGTAGTTGGTGAGCCGGACGAGGTCGAGTTCCTTCTCCTGCCCGGGCTCGAAGTCGACCACGCCGCCGATGAACACGGGCGGCTGGTTCTCGCGCGGTTCGACGGCGATCGGCAGGGTGAGGATCGCGCGTCGACCGTCGGGATCGTCGGCGCTCGTCCCGTCGGTCACCTCGAAGGTGATCGACGCGGGGCCGAAGTACGTGTCGGCGGAGGTGAAGACGAGGGTGTTGGCATCCTGGACGAGGTCGTCGCCGTTGGAGTGGGTGGCGCGCACCGTGCTCGAGTCGGTGAGCCGCACGCCCTGCCCGCCGAGGGTCACGACGTAGTCGTCGAGGTCGATCCTCAGCGTGTCCTCGCTGGCGACCGTCAGCAGCGGAGCGGTGCGGTCGATCTGCGGCAGCGCGTCGGCGTAGCCCGGAACCCAGATGAACGCGAACGACCGGATGCCGTCGTCATCCGGATGCGAGACCACGAACGGGATGATCTGGCTCTCGTCGCCGATGCGCACGCGCACCCGCTTGTCGGAGAGCAGCTCGGCGGTCGTGGTGAAATCGGGCAGCAGCGCGACGCCGAGATCGGCGACGTCGCCGTCGGCGAAGAAGACGTTGTCGAGCACATCGACGTCGATCACGGTGCGGTCGATCACGTCGCTGGCGGTGAGCACGGTGTCCTGGGCGAGCGGGTACGACAGCGGGGCGTCGGGGTCGACGGTCACGGTGACGAAGTTCTCGGAGGTGCCGCCGTACTCGTTCTGGATCGTGTACCGCACCGAGTACCGCCCCGGAGCGTCGGGCGGCGTGATGTCGACGACGGTCTCGTCGATGATCGTCGCCGTCGTGCCGTCGTCCGCGTTCGGGACGGCGGCGACGACGCGGAGCGGACTCCCGTCCGGGTCGGAGTCGTTGCCGAGCACCTGCACACTCACCGTACGGTTCGGGCGCACCGAGACGATGTCCTCGTTGGCGACCGGGTTGCGCGCACCGTCGAGACGCGGGCTGATGCCGACCCTGACGGTTCCCTCCGCGCGGGCGCCGAGACCGTCGACGAGCGCGTAGCTGAACTGGTCGGTCCCCGAGGAGTACTCCCCCGCCTCGAACTCGATGTAGGTCGGTCCGATGCCGAGCACGGCGCCCTTGTCGGGGTTGCTGGTCACGCCGATCAGCTGCACCGAGTCGCCGTCGGGGTCGACGCCGCTCAGCGGGATCTGGATGCGCACCGTCTCGCCGGCGAGAACGCGCGCGGTGACCCGGCGCGGGACGGGCGGGCTGTTGGTGGCGGCGTTCTCCTCACGCACCGAGATGGTCACCCGCCCCTCGGCGCGCTGGCCCGCGGATTCGACGCTGTACACCGCGACGTAGTCGCCCGCGACGTCGGGGGCCAGGTAGCGCAGCCGGTCCCCCGACACGAAGAGCAGGCCGGCCCCTTCGGGCAGATCCTCCGCGAGCTCGGGCACGAGCGTCAGCGGCTTGCCCTCGGGCTGCTCGTCGTTGTCGAGCACCGGGATGTCGACGACGTCGCCGACCCGAACGGTCGCGGTGTCGTCGACGGTCACCGGCGGCTGCAGGCGCGCCGGCTCGGGGATCTCGACGACCGTGATGGTGCCCACGGCATCCGCGAGGCCGTTGCTGATCGTGTAGTTGACGGCGATGCTGCGGCCCTCGAGAGGAGCGGTGAGGGTGATGCGCACCTGTCGCTGGTCGAGCACCTCGGCTCGCACGCCCTGGTCGGCCGCCGGGTTCGCGACCCCGGTGACCACGAGCACGCCCCCGGCCGGATCGATGTCGGTCGTCGTCGGGTCGACGGTGTCGCTCGAGAGGGTGGTGATGAAGACGGTCTGCGGCACCGTGATCGGGCGGGTGTTGGCATCCGGCGGCGCCGCGACATCGATGCGCACGAGGCCGGTGGCGGTCTGGTCGCCGTCGGTGACGGTGAACTCGACGTAGTGGGTGCGCACCTCGTCGCTGACGAAGGTGAACGTGCCGGCCTCGAAGCTCGGCTCGATGCGCGATCCGGCGCGTTCCGGGACGGCGTTGAGCCGGAGCGTGCCGGAGCCGCCGAGCACGTGCGACATCGGCCGGATGGTGATCTCCTGCCCGGCCGTCGCGAGGGCGACCCAGGGCTCGACGACGATGGGCAGCTGCCCGGCGGGGCTCACTCCGATCGCGACGCTACCCCCGGATTCGGCGAGGCCGTCGGTCACCACCAAGGTCACCGACTTCAGGTCGCCGCCCTGGCCGGAGTCGGCGAACACGACCACGCCGTCGGGCTGGTAACTCACGGAGTCGGGCGAGGCCGTCGTCGCCGAGGTCAGGTAGAACGGATCGCCGTCCGGGTCGACCCAGTCGCCGAGCACCTGGGTCGTCACGCGTCCGCCCGCCGCGACGTCGGCGCGGGTCGAGCGCATCTGCACGGGCGGTGAGTTCTCGTCATCCGAGCGCACCGTGACGGTCACGGTCGCGGTCGCGATGCCACCCCGGCCGTCGGTGATCGTGTACGAGAAGGTGAGCGACCCCGACGCCTCGGGCGCGAGCGTCAGCTGCAGTTGCTGGTTGCGGGTGACCAGGTCGAGGCGGCCGAGTTCCTCGGGGATCGCCTCCACCTCACCGATGACGAGCACGTCGGCGTTCGGGTCGTAGTCGTTGAGCAGCACCGGGAGCACCGTCGCGCGACCGGGCCGCGCGCCGAAGGCGTCGTCGACGGCGACGGGCGGGAGCTGTTCGTCCTCGACCGTCGGCGGGATGTTCTCGTCGTTCTCGGGCGTCTCATCCTGCTGATCGTCGACGAGGAGGTCGTTCCAGTTGTCGATCAGCTGGGCGTCATCCTGCACCGCCCAGGTGGCCCCGCGACGCACGTCGTTGAGCACGACCCGGTCGACGTTGGCGGCGAAGTCGAGGGGGCCGCCCGAGGCGCCCTCGAGACCGAAGAGCTCGCCCTCGCCCGCGTTCGCGCAGCGTCGCCACGCGCTGCCGGATCCCCAGGCGGCGTACTCGCACCCGTCGAGGGTCAGCGGCGCGGCCGGCGTGCCGCTCTCGCCGTCGACGAGCGGCACCGTCGCGGCTCCGCTCAGCGGGATGCCCAGCAGTCCGGTCTGCGTGCCGAGCAGGATGCGGTCGCCGGAGCCGGCCGGTTCCTGCAGCGCGAGGCCGTCGCCGGCCGCGACGAAGCCCGAGAGGTCGACGACGCCCCGCTCGAGGGCGACCCGGCGACCCGCGGCGTCGAGCACCGCCCAGGAGTCGCCGACGCTCGTGATCTGCACGTCGCCGATCTCGCCGAGGCCGCTGGGCCAGCGCGCGTCGACCACGTCGGTGCGCGCGGCGTCGACCCGGAACACCTCCTGGGTGTCGGCCGAGTAGGCGAAGAGCGTCCCGTCGGGCGCGACGCTCACCCGGGAGTCGAGCCCGAGGTTGAGCGAGGTCGGCTGCGCGGCGTCGAAATCGGGGAGCTCACCGAACGGCACGATCCACAGCTCGCCCGTACCCCGGGCGTGGATGACGACGCGCTCGCCGGCGACGTACACCTGCGGGTCGTCCGGCGGGAGGGCGATCGGCTCGCCGAGCAGCGCCGCCGCCGGATCGACGATCTGCAGCGTCGCGTTGGCGTGGTCGACGACCAGCACCGAGGTGCCCTGCTGCACCACCTCGAGGTCGGCGCTCCCCGCGCGGACGACCGTGTTGAGCTCCAGCACCTCGGGATTCGCCCGACCGACGGCCTGCAGCGCGTCGTTGGCCACCCACACGGCGCCGTCGCCCAGGTCGAGCTTCTGCGCCGTGTAGCCCGTCGAGGTGATCGCGAGCGTCGCGACGAGAGCGGCGACGACGGTGCCGCTCGTCACCGTGGCGACGAACGACCGGTGCCCGGCGATCCAGGATCGGATGGTCATCGATCACTCATCCGCGACGTCGACGCACTTCTCCGCGCTCTGCGCGCCGGGCTTGCCCTGCCGGTTGACGGTGACGGCGACGCAGACCGACTCGCCGGGCGTCGTGACGACGTACCGCGGCTGGGCCTGCGTCGCGGTCCGCACCCCGTCGACCTGGATCTCGTAGAGGTCGCCGTCGGCGACGCCGGGGTCGGGCCAGGAGAATTCGACGGTGCCGGTACCGACGGTCGCCGAGATGTCGCTCACGACCGGGATCTCGTCGTCGGTCGAGGCGCGCAGCAGCACGAAGAGCGCGGTCGCGCCGAGCGCGATGACGAGCACCGCCGACGCGATGAGGAGCCAGGTCACCGCCTGCACGCCGCGCGCGGGCGCCGACGCGGGCCGGCTGTGCGAGAAGCGGCGCTGCGGTCCGGACGCGTCGCGCACCGTGCCGATCCCGGCGTACTCGCCGCCGTCGGCGACCCGGCGACGGCGGCGGCGCGGGGCGGGGGCGTCCTGCGCGCCGGGCAGCGGCCGCAGGCGGGTGCGGTCCTCGAGGTCGGAGACCGTGCCGAGCGCCCACTCGTCCATCGCGATCTCGGGCGCGGTCTGCGGCACGCCGAGTTCGGCCTCGATGGTCTGCAGTTCGCGCACGAACCCCAGCACGCTCGCCGGCCGGCCGTCGGGGCGCCGCGACATCCCGCGCCGCAGCAGCGTCTCGAGGCTCGCCGGCACGTCGGCGCGCCCGATCGGCTGCGGCTTCGCCCGCGCGATGCGCGACATCAGGTCGCTGCTGCTGTTCGAGCCGCCCGGATCCTCGAACGGCGAGCGCCCGGCGAGCAGCGAGTACACGGTCGCGGCGAAGGCCCAGACCTCGCTCGAGATGGTGCCGGAGGTCTCGTCGAGCAGCACCTCGGGAGCGGACCACGGGATGGAAAGGCCGACCGAGTCCTCCTCGCGCTGCGTCGTGAACGTCGAGGCGATGCCGAAGTCCGAGAGGACGGGGTGGCCGTACGCGGTCATCAGGATGTTGGACGGCTTGATGTCGCGGTGGAGCACCCCGGCGCGGTGGGCGGTCTCGATCGCGGAGCCGATCTTCACGGCGATGCGCAGCACCTCGGGCACCGGGATGCGCTCCCGGCGGTACCGCTCGGAGAGGCTCGACGAGCACAGCTCCATCACGAGGTAGGGCCGGCCGTCGCCCGAGACGCTCGCCTCGTACACGGTGAGGATCGACGGGTGCGCCGAGAGCTGCGCCATCAGGTTCGCCTCGGCCTGGAACATCTGCCGCACCTGGTCGTTGACGACCTCGCTCAGCATCACCTTGACGGCGACCTGGCGCCGCGGCATGTTCTGTTCGTAGAGGAAGACGTCGGCGAATCCGCCGGAGCCGAGGATGTGCACGTAGGAGAATCCGGGCAGCACGGGGGGCTGAGATGGCAATCGCCTCGCCATGGACCCCCCTTCCACGACGCGGGTCGCCCCATTCTAGGCGGACCACCCCGCGCCAGCCTCGACCCCAAGAAGGGGTTCGCCTCATCGGTGCGGCGTGGTAGCCGGGTCGCGCTTGGGCTTCGGCGCGGGCGTCGCGACGTCGATCACGACGACCGTGACGTTGTCCCGGCCGCCCGCCGCGAGGGCGGCATCCATGAGTCCGTCGGCGGTCTCCGCCGCGCTGCCGCCGGCCGCCAGATGCCGGCGGATCTCCCGGTCGTCGACCTCCTTGGTGAGCCCGTCGGAGCACAGCAGGAGGCGCATGCCGGAACGCACCGGCAGCATCCAGATGTCGGGGCGCGGCGGCTCGCGGAAGCCGACCGCTCGGGTGATTACGTTGCTGTCGGGGTGGTCCTCGGCCTGGCGTTCGTCGAGCAGGCCCGCATCCACCATCTCCTGCACGACGGAATGGTCGCGGGTGACGCGCGCGAACTCGCCCTCGGCGAGGAGGTAGACGCGGCTGTCGCCGACGTTGAAGACCGCGAACTGGGGTTCGCCGTGCTGCAGCGCGAGGATCGCCCCGGTCACGGTCGTGCCGGCGCCGATCGGGATGTGGGCCGCGAACTCGTCGATGTCGTCGGCTGCGAGGTTGAGGGCGGCCTCGAGCTGGGCCACCCCGAGGTAGCCGTGATCGGCGTCGGCCTTCAGCGCGGACAGCCGCTCGACGACGGCGGCGCTCGCCCGGTCGCCCGCCGCGTGCCCGCCCATCCCGTCGGCGACCGCGAACACCGGGGGGCCGACGACCAGGCTGTCCTCGTTGACCGCGCGCTTGCGGCCGACATCCGATCGCCCCGCCCAGTCGAGCACGAACCCGCGGCGCTTGCCCGGGACGGCGAGGCGGAACCCGGCGCGATCCCGCCCGACGCTGGTCATTCGGACTCCGTCGCGCGCACCGGGAGGATCTCGAACACGGCACCTTCGCCGAGGTCGATCCGCGTGCCCGGGACGATCACGGCGGACTCGCCGCGGATCAGCGTGCGCGGCGCCGACCCCGGCGTGTGCACGACCGTGCCGTTCATCGAGCGCATGTCGCTGGCCACCAGCGACCCGCCGAGCACGCTGAGTTCGAGGTGCGTGGCCGACATCTCCCGCGTCGGGGAGGCGAGCGTCACCAGCCGAGGCGCCGGCCCGATGTGGATGCGCGGGATGCTGGGCTTGCGCCCGACGTAGACGGTCGTGTCGATCGGCACCTTCGTGCCGTCGGCGAACACGGCGACGAACTCCGCAACCGGAGGGAGGTCGGCGTCGCCGGCCGGGAACACCGGCTCGACGAACAGCGGCAGCTCCCGGGCCTGCGGCGTCGGCGGTTCGACCAGGGCGGGCGGCACGCCGATCGGAAGGTCGGGATGCCGCGGCCCCCGCGCCGGCGCCGCGGCCGGAGTCCGCGCCACCGTGTCGTCGAGGTCCTCCTCGCGTCCGGTGACCGCCGGGCTCCGCGCGACCGACAGCCGAGTGTCGGAGAGGTCGGGTTCCACAGCCCCTATCCTCCACCCGCTGGGTGACGACCGTGGTCACCCCGCGCGGCGGAGCGCCCCCGGGTCACTCGCCGATGTAGGACATCACGTGCTTCACGCGGGTGTAATCCTCGAAGCCGTACATCGAGAGGTCCTTGCCGTAACCGGAGTGCTTGAAACCGCCGTGGGGCATCTCGGCGACGAGGGGGATGTGGGTGTTGATCCAGACGCAACCGAAGTCGAGGTGCTTGGCGAACCGCATGGCCCGGCCGTGATCCGAGGTCCACACCGACGAGGAGAGGCCGTACTGCACGCCGTTCGCCCAGGCGAGGGCTTCGGCTTCGTCGGTGAAGGTCTGCACGGTGATGACCGGTCCGAAGATCTCGTTCTGGATGGCGTCGTCGTCCTGCTTCAGGGCGTCGACGATCGTCGGCTCGATGAAGTACCCCTTGCCCTCGATCTGCGTGCCGCCGGCAACGACGTCCGCGTGCGACGGAAGGGACGACAGCATCCCCATGACGCGCTCGAGCTGCGCCGCGTTGTTGACCGGACCGTAGAACGTGTCGGGGTCGGCGGGCGGCCCGGTCCGCACGTTCTGCTTCACATAGCCGACGAGGGCCGAGACGAAGGCGTCGTGGGCGTCGCGGTGGACGAGCACGCGGGTGGCGGCGGTGCAGTCCTGTCCGGCGTTGAAGTAGCCGGCGACCGCGATGCCTTCGGCGGCCTTGGCCATGTCGGCATCCGGGAACACGATGACGGGCGCCTTGCCGCCGAGTTCGAGGTGCACGCGCTTGAGGTCGTTCGCGGCGGCCTTCGCGACCTCCATGCCGGCGCGCACCGAGCCGGTGATCGACACCATCTGCGGGGTGCGGTGATCGATCATCAGGCCGCCTGTCGTGCGGTCGCCGGTGATCACGTTGAGCACGCCCGCGGGCAGGAACTGGGCGGCGATCTCGGCGAGCAGCAGCGTCGACTGCGGGGTCGTGTCGGAGGGCTTCAGCACCGTCGTGTTGCCGGCGGCGATCGCCGGGGCGATCTTCCAGATGGCCATGTTGAGCGGGTAGTTCCAGGGGGTGACCTGCCCGATGACGCCGATCGGCTCGCGGCGGATCGACGACGTGTGGTCCTTCATGTACTCCGCGGTCGCCCGGCCTTCGAGGTTGCGCGCGGCCCCGGCGAAGAAGCGCAGCTGATCGACCGAGAGCAGGATCTCGTCGTCGACCAGCGAGGCCCGCGGCTTGCCGGTGTCCTGCGATTCGAGGTCGGCGAACTCGTCGGCGCGCTTCTCCAACTCGTCGGCGATGCGGAACAGCGCGAGCTGTCGCTCGGCGGGCGTCGAGTCGCCCCACTCCTCGAACGCCGCCGCGGCGGCCGCGTAGGCGGCGTCGACATCCGCCGCGCCCGAGACCGGCGACGTCGCGTACGACTCCTCGGTCGCGGGATCGAGCACGGCGAACGAGCCGTCCCCCTTCGCGTCGACGTAGTCCCCGTTGATGAAGTTCTGCAGCGTGCGGTCGGCCATAGCGCAACCCTACTTCGCGGCCCGTTGGGACGAAACTGCCGATTCCGTCACTCCGGACGCCCAGATGTTGCGGAATCGCTTGCAGACCCCTGACTCGGCTGTCAGGATCGACTCATGATGCGCGGCAAGGCGGTGGCGCTCGATGACGTGTCGAAGGGCATCATCGAGCAGCTCCAGGAGGACGGGCGCCGCTCCTACGCGGAGATCGGCAAGGCGGTCGGGCTGTCCGAGGCGGCCGTGCGGCAGCGGGTGCAGAAGCTGACGGATGCCGGCGTGATGCAGGTCGTCGCGGTCACCGATCCGATGCAGCTCGGCTTCTACCGGCAGGCGATGATCGGCATCCGTGCGACGGGCGACACCACCAGGGTCGCCGAGCAGCTCGCCGCGATCCGCGAGATCGACTACGTCGTTCTCACGGCCGGCAGCTTCGACGTCATGGCGGAGGTCGTCTGCGAGAGCGACGAAGACCTGATCGAGCTGCTCAACCACCGCATCCGCGCGATCGAGGGCGTGCTCTCGACCGAGACATTCGTCTATCTGAAACTGCAGAAGCAGTTCTACAACTGGGGAACACGATGACCAGCAGCACTACCCCGGCCCTTTCGGCCGCGAACGAGGCCGACCTTCAGCAGAAGGCGAAGGACCACCTCTGGATGCACTTCAGCCGGCAGTCGGCGGCCGAAGCGAACGGCGTGCCGATCATCGTCAAGGGCGAAGGCCACCACATCTGGGACTCGCGGGGCAAGAAGTACATCGACGGGCTCTCCGGCCTGTTCGTGGTGAACGCCGGCCACGGCCGCACGCGCCTGGCCGAGGCCGCGGCGAAGCAGGCCGAGGAGCTCGCGTTCTTCCCGATCTGGTCGTACGCGCATCCGAACGCGATCGAGCTCGCCGACCGGCTCGCCGAGTACGCGCCGGGCGACCTCAACCGGGTCTTCTTCTCCACCGGCGGCGGCGAAGCGGTCGAGACCGCGTTCAAGCTGGCCAAGTACTACTGGAAGCTGCAGGGGCAGCCGGCGAAGACCAAGGTCATCTCGCGCGCGGTCGCCTACCACGGCACGCCGCAGGGGGCGCTCGCGATCACCGGCATCCCGGCGATGAAGGCGATGTTCGAGCCGCTCGTGCCCGGCGGCTTCCGCGTGCCGAACACCAACTACTACCGCGCGCAGGAGATGGGCTTCGACGGCACCCTCGAGCAGTTCGGGCAGTGGGCCGCGAACCGCATCGAGGAGATGATCCTGTTCGAGGGCGCCGACACCGTCGCCGCCGTATTCCTCGAGCCGGTGCAGAACTCCGGGGGATGCTTCCCGCCCCCGCCCGGCTACTTCCAGCGGGTGCGCGAGATCTGCGACCAGTACGACGTGCTGCTCGTCGCCGACGAGGTCATCACCGGATTCGGCCGTATCGGCAACATGTTCGCCTCGACCACGTACGGATTCCAGCCCGACATGATCACCTGCGCGAAGGGCATGACGAGCGGCTACTCGCCGATCGGCGCGACCATCGTCTCCGAGAAGATCTACGAGCCGTTCCGCCACGGCACGACGGCGTTCTACCACGGCTACACCTTCGGCGGGCATCCGGTGTCGTCGGCGGTCGCGCTCGCGAACCTCGACGTCTTCGAGGAGGAGGGCTTGAACGAGCGCGTCCGGCAGCTGTCGCCCGTGTTCCGCTCGAAGCTCGAGACGCTGACGGATCTGCCGATCGTCGGCGACGTGCGCGGCGACGGGTATTTCTTCGGGATCGAGCTGGTGAAGGACAAGGCGACGAAGACCACGTTCGACGACGCCGAGTCGGAGCGGCTGCTGCGGGGGTTCCTCTCGAAGGCGCTGTTCGACGCGGGGCTCTACTGCCGCGCCGACGACCGGGGCGACCCGGTCATCCAGCTCGCTCCGCCGCTGACGATCGGCGAGCCCGAGTTCGACGAGATCACCTCGATCCTCCGGGGTGTGCTGACCGAGGCGTGGACCAAGCTCTGACCTCCTACTCCCCGCCACAGAACCCGCTATGACCCCGCCGCACCCCGCGCGCGAGGGTCCGTCGGGCGAGAGAACCCTCTATCGCGACCTGTCGTACTGGCACTCCACCCTCGGCGACCTGACCCCGCGGGCGGCGCTGGACGGGGACACGGATGCCGACGTCGCGATCGTCGGCGGCGGCCTGACCGGGCTGTGGACGGCGTGGTACCTGCTGGACCGCGACCCGACGCTGCGGATCGTGGTGCTCGAGAAGGAGATCGCCGGTTTCGGCGCCTCGGGACGCAATGGCGGTTGGCTGAGCGCGTTGTTCCCCCGGTCGACGGCGTCGCTCGAGCGGGCCCACGGCCGCGAAGCCGCACTCGCGATGCGCCGCGCGATGATCGACACCATCGCCGAGGTCGGCTGCGCCGCCGAGTCGATGGGCGTGGATGCGGGCCTCGCCCGCGCGGGGACGATCGCCTACGCGCGCTCCGCCGTGCAGGAACGCGCAGCCCGAGCGGAGATCGTCGAGGCTGCGCGCTACGGCGTCGACGACCTGACCTGGCGCGGGCCCGAGGAGGTCGGCGCCGCCGGAGCGCTCGGGGCGGCCTTCGACCGCAACTGCGCGAGCCTGCACCCGGGGCGGCTGGTTCGCGGCCTCGCGACGGCGCTCGAGGCGCGCGGCGCGCGCATCGTCGAGGGCACCGAGGTGACCGCGGTCTCCCCCGGCCGGGTCGAGACGACGCGCGGCGTGGTGACGGTCGACCGGATCGTCGTGGCGACCGAGGGATACACCGCGTCGTTCCGCGCGACGCACCGCCGCATCCTGCCGCTGTACTCGCTGATGATCGCGACCGAGCCGCTACCCGCGTCGTTCTGGGAGGCGACCAGGCTGGTGCGCGGGCAGACCTTCACCGACTACCGGCACCTGCTGATCTACGGGCAGCGCACCGCCGACGACCGGTTCGCGTTCGGCGGCCGGGGTGCTCGGTATCACTGGGGCAGCGCGATCCGGCCGGGCTACGACCGCGTCCCCCGGGTGTTCGAGCACCTGCGGCGCACGCTCGTCGACCTCTTCCCGGGGGCCGCCGAAGCCGCGGTCACCCACCGCTGGGGCGGACCGCTCGCGGTGCCGCGCGACTGGCACGCCTCGGTGACCTACGACCCCGAGAGCCGGATCGGCCGGGCCGGCGGCTACGTCGGCGACGGGCTGTCGACCACGAACCTGGCGGGCCGCACCCTCGCCGACCTGCTGACCGGTGCCGACACCGAGCTCACCCGGCTGCCGTGGGTCGGCCACCGCTCGCCGGACTGGGAGCCCGAGCCGCTGCGCTTCCTCGGCACCAATGCCGGGATGCTCGCGATGGCGGCGGCCGACGCCGAGGAACGGATCACCCGCCGGGGCTCCGTCATCGCGAAGGTGATGGGCCCGCTGGTCGGACACTGACCCCTCGGATGACACGCGGGGCCACCGAGCGGGAATGATGTTGTCACGTCAACGGTTAGTGATCCCATGGCAACTACCGACACCCTGTCCACCCATCCAAACTTCGTCGCAGGCACCTGGACGCTCGACCCGACCCACTCGACCATCGCGTTCACGGTCAAGCACCTCGCGATCTCGAAGGTGCGCGGCAGCTTCGAGAAGTTCGACCTGACGATTGTCACCGCTCCCGAGGACGCCGACGGCATCAGCACGATCGACGCGACCATCGACATCGCCTCGGTCAACACGAACCAGGCGCAGCGCGACGGCCACCTCCGCACGAGCGACTTCTTCCAGGTCGACGAGTTCCCCACCGCCACCTTCCACTCGACCGGCGGAACCTGGGAGGGCGACGACTTCACCATCGTCGGCGAGCTCACCCTGCGCGGCGTCACCAAGGAGATCACCCTCACCGGCGAGCTCGGCGGCGTGACGACCGACTCGCAGGGCAACACGAAAGCCGGCGCCTCGGCCACCACAACGATCAACCGCCACGACTTCGGCGTGAGCTGGAACGCCGCGCTCGAGGCCGGCGGGCTCACCCTCGGCGAAGACGTCACGATCGACGTCGACGTGCAGGTCGCCCTCCAGAAGTGACCGCAGCACGTGGATGAAGGCCGCGGGAGGCGTCAAGCCCCCGCGGCCTTCGTCGTCTGCGGCCTAACGTCGGAGGCGTGAGCAAGCTGAAGCAAGCCCTCGTCCTCGTCGCGTTCCTCGCGATCGCCTACGCCGCCGCCGCGCTAGGCTCGATCGCGACGATCACGCAGGTCGACGGCTGGTACGCGGAAGCCGATCAGGTCTCCTGGAGCCCGCCGAACGCGATCTTCGGCCCGGTCTGGACGGTGCTCTACGCCCTCATGTCGGTCGCCGCCTGGCTGGTCTGGCGTGAGAAGGAGCGCACCGACGTGCGCCGCCCGCTCACGCTCTACGTCATCCAGCTCGTGCTCAACGCGGTCTGGACGCCGATCTTCTTCGGGCTCTACCCGTTCCTCGGCGTCGCCGCGCTCTGGATCGGCGCCGTCGTCATCGTGGCGATCGATGTCGTCGTGCTGCTCACCATGCTCGCTTTCTGGCGCGTGCGGAGGGCCGCCGCGGTGCTCCTCATCCCGTACTGGGCGTGGGTGCTGTTCGCGACGACGCTCAATGTCGGGATCGCGGTCCTGCAGTCCTGAGGCGTTCAGCCCGCGATCGGGAAGAGCGCGTCGATCTCGGCGACCTCGGCCGCCGTCGGACGCCAGGCGCCGCCCGCGACGGCGTTCGCCCGGATCTGCTCCGGACGGGTCGCGCCCGCGATCACACTCGACAGCGCCGGATGCGCCAGGAGCCAGCCGAAGGTCGCCCCGAGGAGGTCGGTGCCGTGCGCCTCGGCCAGGGCGCTGAGCGCCTCGATCGCATCCCACGGCGCGGTCTCGGCGATGTGCGGGCGCTGACGGGAGATGCGGGTGTCGGCGGGGACCTCGGTGCGCGAGAACTTGCCGGTGAACAGACCGTTGACCAGCGGGAAGTAGGGCAGGAACCCGAGCCCGAGCCGCTCCGCCGCCGGCAGCGCGTCGGATTCGGCGGAGCGCTCGAGCAGGCTGTACTCGTTCTGCACCGAGACGAATCGGGCCGAGCCGAGGGCGGTGGCCGCCGCATCCGCGGCGGCGAGCTGGGCGGCGTCGAAGTTCGAGGCGCCGATCTCGCGCACCTTGCCTTCGCGCACCAGCTCGTCGAGCGCGCCGAGCGTCTCCTCGATCGGGGTCTGCGGGTCGGGAGTGTGCAGCTGGTAGAGGTCGATCGTCTCGACGCCGAGCCGGGTGAGCGACCCCTCGACGGCGGCGCGGAGGTAGGCGCGACCGCCCTTCGGTCCGAGATCGGTGAGCGGGCTCGCCATCCCGGAGTGCCCGAACTTGGTCGCGACGATCGCCTCGTCGCGCCGGCCCGTGAGCGCCGCCCCGAGCCGCGTCTCGCTGAGCCCGTACTCCGCGCCGTAGACGTCGGCGGTGTCGAAGAACGTCACGCCCGCGTCGAGCGCCGCGTGGACGACCGCGTCAGTGCCCGCTTGATCCATCGTGAGGGTGCCCGCTCGCCCGAGGTTGTTGCAGCCGAGACCGACCACCGAGACCGCGAGCGACGAACGTCCGAGAGTGCGCGTTTCCATGCTGCCAGCCTACGGATCGTCCTCCCCCGGCACTGGACAGCCGGGGTTGTCCGCCATGTCCGATTCCCGCGAACCGTCTCCGGGGGCGGCGTCTACGCTCGACCCATGACCACCACTGACCCCTCGGCTCTGCGGCGATTCGACAGCCCGATCGGGCGCATCGAGATCGTCGGCGACGGTCGGGCCGTCACCGCCCTCTCCATCGAGCGCGACGGGATGCTGCCGCATGATGAATCGCCCGAAGCGCCCGACGCCGTCCTCGATCGAGCGGTGAGCCAGCTCGAGGAGTACTTCGCCGGACGCCGCCGCGACTTCGACGTGCCGGTGAACCTGGCCGGCACGTCGTTCCAGCTCTCCGTCTGGAAGCAGCTCGTCGACCTCGGGTGGGGCGAGGTCGTCTCCTACGGCGATCTCGGCCGCAACACCGGCCGGGCCACCGCCGGGCGGGCGGTCGGCGGGGCGGTCGGGGCGAACCCCGTGCCGATCATCGTGCCGTGCCACCGCGTGCTCGGCAGCGACGGCATGATCACCGGCTACAGCGGGGGCGAAGGCATCCCGACGAAGTCCTGGCTGCTCGCCCACGAGGGCATCGCGCACCGCGTCCCGAAGGGCTACGAAACGGTGCCGCTGTTCGACCTGGAGGCCGGTGGCGCCGAGACCCTCGCGGAGCCCGGCGCCGCGTGAGCCGCCCCGAGCTGCTCGTCGGCGACGACGGCCGACCACGCTGCGGCTGGGTCGGCACCGATCCTGAATACGAGCGGTATCACGACGAGGAGTGGGGCACGCCGCTCCACGGCGATCAACGGCTGTTCGAAAAGGTCAGCCTCGAGGGCTTCCAGGCGGGACTCGCGTGGATCACGATCCTGCGACGCCGACCGGGATTCCGCGAGGCGTTCGACGCCTTCGACATCGACGCGATCGCGGCCTACACCGAGTCGGATGTCGAGCGGCTCATGCTCGACGAACGCATCATCCGCAACCGGGCGAAGGTGCTCGCGACGATCGGCAACGCGCGTGTGACGGCTGACCTGGTCTGCGACGATCCGGGTGCCTTCGACAGGTTCGTCTGGGATTTCGCGCCGACCGCGCGCCAGACCCGGCCGCGCATCCGGGCTGACGTCCCGGTCGTCACGTCCGCGTCGGAAGCGCTCAGCACGGCGCTTCGCACGCTGGGCTTCAAGTTCGTCGGCCCCACGACGATGTACGCGCTCATGCAGTCCGCGGGGATGGTCGACGACCACCTCGACGGATGCTGGCGCGCGGCCTCCTGACGAACGCTCAGACCACAAGGTCGAGTTCGCCCGGGGCGCCGGGTTCGAGCCGGAGCCCCTCCGCCGCCGCCCAGGCGAGCAGGGACCCCGCGTCGTGATGGTCGATCCCGGCGAGCAGCAGGCTCCGCGCGAAGGCGCCCTTGCCCTTCTTGTTGAAGTGGTTGAGGGCGCGCTTCCGCCCGTCGCCGTCGGCGCTCACCACCCGCACGTAGAGCGAACCCGCCGGAGCCGGTCCGAGTGCCGCGTAACCCTCCGACCGCAGGTCGAGCACGAGCCCCCGGGGTGCGGCCAGCGCCGCGGCCAGCGGGGCCTTCCAGATGCGACCGAGGGTCGCCGCGCCCGGCAGCCGGGAATCGTGCGACAGGCGGTAGGCCGGAATCGGGTCGAGCGCCCCCGTCACGCCGAACAACGCGGAGCCGATCGCGAGGTGCTCCCCCGCGAACCGCCGCGCGTCCTCCGGAAGCGAAGCGGCATCCAGTTCGTCGAAGAGCACGCCGTCGTACCGGTCGAGGGCGGGCATCGTCGCGGAGGTGGCGATCAGCCGGTTGCGCGCCGCCTCGACCGCACTCGCCGGACCCAGCTTGAGCATCCCGGCGGCCGCCGCCAGGTTGCGCGACATCGCCTTCACCGCGGCGAGGGTGTGGCGCCGGGCGGCCGTCAGGCTCGTGAACGACAGGGCCGACAAGTCGAGCGGCGCACCGTCGCCGCCCTCCCGTTTGGTCTCCGACGGCGGGAGGAGGATCAGCACCGCTAGGTCCGCGCGAAGGCGACGACCTGCTCGACCAGCGCCGGCACCGGATGCACGGAGTCGACCGTGATCCGCGGCACGGCACCGCTCTCGCCGCCCCAGGCCTCCCATTCGTCGAGGCTCTGCTCGACCGCGTGCCAGGTCGGCTCGGCGATGTGCGCGAGCTGCCGACCGCGGGCCTCGAGGCGCGCGCGGTGCACCGACTCGTCGGAGCAGACGACCTCGACGAAGCGGATCGGGATGCCGCGGCGGGCTGCCAGTCTCAGCCACTGCTCGCGGGCCGGCTCGACCGCGTTGACGGCGTCGATGACGACTCCCCCGACGCTCGCGATGACGGACTCCGCGATGGTCTCGGCCACCAGGTAGGCGGCCAGACCGGTCGGCTGATCGGCGTCGATCCCCGCGGAGAGGATCGCCGACTCGATCGGGTCGACCGACACGACCGGCAACCCGAGCCGGGCCGCGCAGGCCTCCGCGACGGTGCTCTTCCCGCTGCCGGGGAGCCCGGCCATCACGACCAGCATGTGGGTCCGGGTCTCAGGAGGCGAGCGTCGCGGCGCCGGCGACGATCGTCACCGTGTCGTTCTGCACCGAGAGGAAGCCGTCCTCCGCGTTCGCGGTGAGCACGCTGCCGTCGGCGGTCGTGACGCGCACCTCGCCCGCCGCGAGCACCGCGAGGATCGGCTCGTGACCGGCGAGGATGCCGATCTCGCCCTCGGTCGTGCGTGCGACGACCTGCCTCGCCTCGCCCGTCCACACCTCGTGGTCGGCCGCGACGACGCTCACCGCGAGCACCTTTGCGTCGGCCATGCTCAGCCGTTCTCCTTCTGGATGCGGGCCCACTGCTCTTCGACCATGTCGATGCCGCCGACGTTGAAGAACGCCTGCTCGGCTACGTGGTCGAAGTCGCCCTTCACGATCGCGTCGAACGACTCGATCGTGTCCTTGAGCGGAACGGTGGAGCCCTCCACGCTCGTGAACTTGGTCGCCATGTAGGTGTTCTGCGAGAGGAACTGCTGGATGCGGCGCGCCCGCGACACCGTGATCTTGTCCTCTTCGGAGAGCTCGTCGACACCGAGGATGGCGATGATCTCCTGGAGTTCCTTGTTCTTCTGCAGGATCTGCTTCACGGCGGTCGCGACGCGGTAGTGGTCCTCGCCCAAGTAGCGGGGGTCCATGATCCGCGAGGTCGACGACAGCGGGTCGACGGCCGGGTAGAGACCGCGCGAGGCGATCTCACGCGACAGTTCGGTCGTGGCGTCGAGGTGCGCGAACGTCGTGGCCGGGGCCGGGTCGGTGTAGTCGTCGGCGGGGACGTAGATCGCCTGCAGCGAGGTGATCGAGTGACCGCGCGTCGAAGTGATGCGCTCCTGGAGCACACCCATCTCGTCGGCGAGGTTGGGCTGATAGCCCACCGCGGACGGCATGCGGCCGAGCAGCGTCGAGACCTCGGAACCGGCCTGCGTGAACCGGAAGATGTTGTCGATGAAGAGCAGCACGTCCTGCTTCTGCACATCGCGGAAGTACTCCGCCATCGTCAGCGCCGACAGCGCGACGCGCAGACGCGTTCCCGGCGGCTCGTCCATCTGGCCGAAGACGAGGGCCGTCTTGTCGAAGACGCCCGCCTCCTCCATCTCGGCGATGAGGTCGTTGCCCTCACGGGTGCGCTCCCCGACGCCGGCGAACACCGACACACCGCCGTGGTTGGCGGCGACGCGGTAGATCATCTCCTGGATGAGCACCGTCTTGCCGACGCCGGCGCCGCCGAAGAGGCCGATCTTGCCACCCTGCACGTACGGGGTCAGCAGGTCGATGACCTTGATGCCGGTCTCGAACAGGTTGGTCTTGGACTCGAGCTGGTCGAAGGCCGGGGGCTTGCGGTGGATCGGCCAGCGCTCGGTGATCTCCAGCTTCTCGCCCGGGGTGCCGTTGAGCAGGTCGCCGGTGACGTTCCAGACCTTGCCTTTGGTGACGTCGCCGACGGGCACCGAGATCGGGTTGCCGGTGTCGCGCACCTCCTGGCCGCGGACCAGGCCATCAGTCGGCTTGAGCGCGATCGCGCGCACGAGGTCGTCGCCGAGGTGCTGGGCGACCTCGAGGGTGAGCACGAAGGCCTCGCCCTCGATCGACACGTCGGTCTGGAGCGCGTTGTAGATCTCCGGGATCGCGTCGTGCGGGAACTCGATGTCGACGACCGGACCCGTCACGCGGGCGATGCGGCCGACGCCGCCGGCGGCCTGGGTCGCGCGACCGCCCGACGCGTGCTGCCCGGGAGCATCCTTCGTGGCCGACTTCGCGGGGGCCTTCTTGGCAGGGGTGGCAGTAGCCATCTCTCGTCCTTCTTCTCTGGTCTGTCGTTACTTCACGAGAGCGTCGGCGCCGCCGACGATCTCGGAGATCTGCTGGGTGATCTCCGACTGACGCGCGTTGTTCGCCAGTCGGGTGTAGTCCTTGATGAGCTTGTCGGCGTTGTCGCTGGCCGCCTTCATCGCCTTCTGCGTCGCGGCGTGCTTGGCGGCGGCCGACTGCAGCATCGCGTTGAAGAGCCGGCTCTCGATGTAGACCGGGAGCAGCGAGTCGAGCACGCTGTTCGCGTCCGGCTCGAACTCGTAGAGCGGCAGCGGTGCGTGGTCGGCATCCACTTCTTCGACGCCTTCGACGACCTCGAGCGGGAGCAGACGCACGGTCTGCGGTTCCTGCACGAGCATCGAGACGAACCGGTTGTAGACGATGTGGATCTCGTCGACCCCGCCCTCGGCGGTCGGCTGCACGAACTTGCCGACGATGGCCGCGGCGATCTCCGTGGCCGTGTCGAACTCGGGGTTGTCGGTGCCGCCCGTCCACTCCTGCTCCGACGCGCGGCGGCGGAACGTGAAGTACTGCACCGCCTTGCGCCCGATGAGGTAGTGCACGACCTCTTTGCCCTCGCCCTCGAGGCGCGCGCGCAGTTCGCCCGCCTCGCGCAGGACCTGCGAGTTGAACGCGCCCGCGAGGCCGCGGTCGGAGGTGAACACCACGATCGCGGCACGGGTGGGGTTCTCGGCCTCGGTGGTCAGGATGTGGTCGACGTTCGAGTAGGTCGCGACCGCCGAGACGGCACGCGTCACCGCGCGCGCGTACGGCGTCGAGGCCTGAACGCGCTGCTGCGCCTTCTGGATGCGCGACGCCGAGATCAGCTCCATGGCGCGGGTGATCTTCTTGGTGGTCTGGGCGGTCCGGATCTTCTGCCGGTAGACCCTCAGCTGGGCTCCCATCGGCTACCGGCGGCTCTTCACGATCTTCTCCTGGTTGATGTCATCCAGGGGGATCTCGTCGAACTGCTCGGAGCCGGGGGCGTCGAGCGTGCGCCCGTCGCCGGTCTGGAACTCCTTCTTGAACTTCTCCACGGCCGCCTCGAGCTCGGCGACGGTCTCGTCGCTGAGCACGTTGGTGTCGCGCAGCGTGTCGAGGATCTTCGTGTTGCGCTTGAGCGAGTCGAGCAGCTCGCGCTCGAAGCGCAGCACGTCGGGAACCGGCACGTCGTCGAGGTGACCGTTGGTGCCGGCCCAGATCGAGACGACCTGCTCCTCGACGGGGTACGGCGAGTACTGCGGCTGACGCAGCAGCTCGGTCAAGCGTGCACCGCGGGCGAGCTGACGGCGGGAGGTCGCATCCAGATCGGAGGCGAACATCGCGAACGCCTCGAGCGAGCGGTACTGCGCGAGCTCGAGCTTCAGCGTGCCGGAGACCTTCTTGATGCTCTTCACCTGGGCGTCACCGCCGACGCGGGACACCGAGATGCCGACGTCGACCGCGGGGCGCTGGTTCGAGTTGAAGAGGTCGGACTGCAGGAAGATCTGGCCGTCGGTGATCGAGATCACGTTGGTCGGGATGTAGGCCGAGACGTCGTTGGCCTTCGTCTCGATGATCGGCAGACCGGTCATCGATCCGGCGCCGAGTTCGTCGGAGAGCTTGGCGCAACGCTCGAGCAGACGCGAGTGGAGGTAGAAGACGTCGCCCGGGTAAGCCTCGCGTCCCGGCGGGCGACGCAGCAGCAGCGACACGGCACGGTAGGCCTCGGCCTGCTTGGTGAGGTCGTCGAAGATGATCAGCACGTGCGCGCCGCCGTACATCCAGTGCTGGCCGATGGCCGAGCCGGTGTAGGGCGCGAGGTACTTGAAGCCGGCCGGGTCGGAGGCCGGGGCCGCGACGATGGTCGTGTACTCCATGGCGCCGGCATCCTCGAGCGCGCCCTTGACGGCGGCGATCGTGGAGCCCTTCTGGCCGATGGCGACGTAGATGCAGCGCACCTGCTTGTTCTTGTCGCCCGAGTCCCAGTTGGCCTTCTGGTTGATGATCGTGTCGATCGCGATGGCCGTCTTGCCGGTCTGGCGGTCGCCGATGATCAGCTGACGCTGACCGCGGCCGACCGGGATCATCGCGTCGATCGCCTTGATGCCGGTCTGCATCGGCTCGTGCACGCTCTTGCGCTGCATGACGCCGGGCGCCTGGAGCTCGAGGGCGCGGCGGGTTTCGCTGGTGATCTCGCCGAGACCGTCGATCGGGCTGCCGAGCGGGTCGACGACGCGGCCGAGGTAGCCGTCGCCGACGGGGACCGAGAGCACCTCGCCCGTGCGGGTGACCTCCATGCCCTCCTCGATGCCGGTGAACTCGCCGAGCACGATGACGCCGATCTCGTTCTCGTCGAGGTTCAGCGCGAGGCCGAGGGTGCCGTCGGCGAAACGCAGCAGCTCGTTCGCCATGGCGCCCGGAAGGCCCTCGACGTGCGCGATGCCGTCCGCGGCGTCGACGACCGTGCCGACTTCGGTCTTGGACGCGGCGCTGGGCTTGTAGCCGGCCACGAAGTCCTTGAGAGCGGAGCGGATCTCTTCGGGAGAGATGGTGATGTCAGCCATGTTCTTCTTCTGTCTGCTTCGAAGTGGGTTCGGTGTGCCGGGTCAGCCGGCGAGCTGGAGTCGGAGATCGGTGAGGCGGGCGGAGACGGTGCCGTCGACGACGTCGTCGCCGACCTGCACGCGCAGGCCACCGAGCACCGACGGGTCGACGATCACGTCGAGGCGGGTCTCGATGCCGTACTGCGCGGTGAGGGCCGCGGCCAGGCGCTTCTGCTGTGTCGCGGTCAGCGGTGCCGCCGCCGTCACGGTCGCGGTGCGGCGACCCGCCGCCTCGGCGACCGCCTCGGCCGCGCCGGTGAGCAGTTCGCCGATGCGACGGCCGCGGGGGCTCTGCACCAGGTGGGTGAGGATGGCGAGCGTCGCCGGGTTCGCCTGGTTTCCGACGAGGGTCGTGATCAGGTCGCTCTTCGCCGCCGGATCGCCGAGCTTGCCGCCGAGGGCGAGCTCGAGCTCGTGGTCGCTCGAGACGGCGCGGCCGACGGCGAACAGCTCGCCCTCGATGCCGGCATCCTTCCCGGCTGCCGCGGCGAGGGCACGAATGCCCACCGCCTCGATGCCGTCGACGAGTTCGTCGGAGTCCGACCAGCGCGAGCCGATGATGCCGCCGAGCAGCTTCGCCGCGAGGGGGTCGAGCTTCGGGAAGATCGAGCCGAGCAGCCCCGACTTGTCCTTCTCGCCGATCGAGCGGTCGGAGAGCACGGCCCGGAGCTGCGTCGAGCCCGCGATCGCGCGGCCCGCCGACAGCAGCTGCTCGCCGGTCGCGAGCTGGACGCCCTTCGCGGCGTCGAGCTCAGCCGTCGCGGCGGCGAGTGCGTTCCGGGTCGCGGATCCCATTACTTCGCCGATCCCTTCGCGCCGCCGGCAGCGGCCGAAGCCTTCTCGGACGACTCGAGGTCCGCGAGGAAGCGGTCCACGAGCGCCGTCGACTTCTTGTCGTCGTTCAGGGCCTCGCCGATGACACCCGACGCGAGGTCGAGCGCGAGCGAACCGACCTCGGCGCGCAACGAGACGAGAGCGGCGGTGCGCTCGGCCTCGATCTGCTGCTGGGCGTTGGCAGCGATGCGGGCGGCCTCGACGGTCGCCTGCTCCTTGGCCTCGTTGACGATCGCGGTGCCCTCGGTGCGCGCCTGCTCGCGGATGCGCGCGGCCTCGGCCCGCGCCTCGTTGAGCTGGGCCTCGTACTCGCCCTTGGTGGCGGCGGCCTCGGCCTGCGCCTCCTCGGCGCGCTTGAGCCCGCCCTCGATCGCGTCGGCACGGGCGTCGAGCGCCGTGTTGAGCCGCGGCACCACGAAGACGCCGATGACGATCAGCAGGGCGACGAAGATGACGCTCGACCAGAGGATGTCGTAGCTAGCAGGGAGCAGCGGGTTGGGCACCGATTCTCCCCCGGTCGCTTCGGTGAGGAGTGCGCGCAGCATCCCGACCTCCTTCAATGGGTGAGTCAAGATCAGGGGGCGGGGAACGGGATGAAGCCCGTGGCGATCGCGATGAACGCGAGCGCCTCGGTGAACGCGATGCCGATGAACATCAGACCGGTGAGGCGGCCCTGGAGTTCGGGCTGGCGCGCCACCGACTGGATGGTGTTGCCGACGACGAGTCCCACGCCGATGGCCGAGCCGATCGAGGCGAGACCGAAAGCGATGGGAACGAGGTTTCCGACGATCACGGGGTTTCCTTTTCTTTGGTGGGTATGTACTGCGTGGGCGAAGACGTGCGGCCGATGCCGGTGGTCAGTGGTCGTCGGCCAGCGAGAGCTGGATGTAGACGGTGGCGAGGAAGGTGAAGACGTAGGCCTGCAGCACCGCGACGAGGATCTCGAAGAGGGTGAACACCGCGCCGAAGGCGAGCGTCCCGGCGCCGAGCAGACCGAGGAGGTCGCCGTTGGCGAGCAGGGTGAAGAAGAAGAACTGCGTCGCCGCGAAGCAGAGCACGAGCAGCAGGTGACCGGCGACCATGTTCATCAGCAGTCGCAGGGTGAGCGAGACCGGACGCAGGATGAAGGTCGACAGGATCTCGATGAGAGCCACGATCGGCAGCAGGAACCACGGCACGCCGCTGGGTGCGACCGCGAGCTTGAAGTACCTCAGCCCGTGCTTGCGGATGCCCGCGTAGAGGAACAGGCCGTAGGAGACCAGAGCCAGCACGAGCGGAGTGCCGATCACCGAGGTTCCGGCGATGTTCAGGAAGGGCACGATGCCGGTGATGTTCAACCCGATGATGAGGAAGAACATCGTCATCAGCGGCGCCATGAACCGCTTGCCGTCTTTCTCGCCGAGCGTCTCGATGATGATGTTGTTGCGCACGAAACCGAGGATGAACTCGGACGCCGCCTGACCACGGGTCGGGACGATCCGCATGCGGCGGGTCGCCAGGAGCAGCCAGACGATCAGCACCGTCACGACGAGCAGCCGGATCAGCATGATGCGGTTCAGCTCGAACGGCGTGCCCGTGAGCGCCGGGATCAACGACTCCGGGTAGAAGTCGTCGAGCGACGGCGGATGGAACGGCTCGCCGCCACTATCGTCGGCCGGATCGGCGAACGACTGCGAGGGGATGAAGGTGGTGAGGAAGTTCAGGGCTTTCTCCTGAATCGGGGCGCGGCTCCGCGCGGCGATCGAAAGGGGAAGGTCGTGCCCCTCAGCGTATCAAGGAAACCGGGACCCGACTGCCGCACGATCTCATTCCGCGGAACGATCGCCCGGCAGGGCCACGTCGAGCGGCACCCGGCTGCGTTGGAACGCGACGACGTCGGCCACGAGGAGCCCGAGTACGGCGCCGATCGCGGTGAGGCCGAAGGCTCCCGGGTCGATCCAGTCCTGCCCGCGCAGCCAGAGCGACAGCACGAAGAACAGCACGAGTTTCAGCGTCCACACGCCGAGCAGGATGCCGAAGAAGCCCGGGCTGGTCAGGTCGCCGTCGGTCAGCCGGCCGGCGACGAGGATGCTGGCGGCCGTGAGCCCGAGAAACCCCGCGGCCAGCGCGGCCCCGAGCAGCCCGCCGGCGATGCCGGGGCCGCCGGCGAGGAGCCAGCCGATCCCGCCGCCGAGGACGGCCGCCGCGACGGCGACGATCGCGCCGTAGCGCAGCGATCGGGTGAGCAGGGGGGCGACGCTCACGAGGAGGCCTCCTTCTCGTGCAGGCGCTCGAGAGCGCTGGCGGACTCGGCGTCGGTGTGCGACGCGTCGACCGCCTCGGCCGCCGCGTCGAGCGGATCGAACTCGGCCACGTGCGCCTCGGCGGCGAGCGCGGCCGGCGCGCTCTGCACCGCCGCCTCGAGGGCCTTCCGTCGGCTGAGCGGGGCGAGCGTGACGATCGTGCAGACCACGAAGCCGACGAGCATCACCAGGCCCCCGACCAGGAGCCCGCGCTCGGGCACGAGGAAGAGCAGCAGCCCCACCGCCGCCACGGTCGTCCAGGCGTAGAAGATCAGCACGGCGTGCGCGTGCGAGTGCCCCATGTCGAGAAGACGATGGTGGAGGTGCTTGCGGTCGGCGCTGAACGGCGACTTGCCCGCCCGCAGCCGCCGGAGCACCGCGAGGGTGAAATCGGCGAGCGGCACGATGAGCACCGCGAGCGGGAGGATCACCGGGCTCAGCGCGACGAGCCCCTCACGGGAGGTGTTCGGGATGTACTGCCCGGCGAGCGCGATGCTCGACGTCGCCATGAGCAGCCCGATGAGCAGCGCACCGGCGTCACCCATGAACAGTTTCGCGGGACGTTCGTCGTTGCGTCGCCAGTTCCACGGCAGGAACCCGAGACACGCCCCGATGATGACCGCGGTGAGGAACTGCGCGAGGTTGAAGTACTCGGTCTGCGCCGTGTCGCCGTAGGACAGGAAGTAGCCGTAGACGAAGAAGGCGGCCCCGGCGATGACGGCGACCCCGGCGACGAGCCCATCGAGGCCGTCGATGAAGTTCACGGCGTTCATGACCAGCACGATCACGAAGATGGTCACGAGCAGCGACATGTTCGGCGACAGCAGCGCGATCGCGCCCTTCAGCGGGATCCAGCCGATCTGCACCCCCTGCCAGGCGATGAGGCCGGCGGCGAGGATCTGCCCGGCCAGCTTGGTGAACCAGTCGAGGTCCCAGATGTCGTCGGCGATGCCGATCAGCACGATCAGCAGTGCGGCGCCGAGCACCGCCAGGATCTGCTGCGGCTGCGCGAAGATCAGCGAGAGGGCGGGCAGCTGCGAGCCGACGGCGGTCGCCAGCACGACGCCGACGAACATCGCCGCGCCGCCCAACCGAGGCGTGGGCCGGGTGTGCACGTCGCGTTCGCGGATCGTGGGGTAGAGCCGGTAGCGGTGGCTCAGCTTCCAGATCAGCCACGAGCCGCCGAACGAGACGACGCCCGAGACGAGCGCCACCACGACGTAGAAGATCATGCGCACCGGTCCGCCCCCACGATCTCGATGATCGCCTGATCCGGGATGACCCCCCGGCGCAGGATGCGCAAGCTGCCGTCGGGATGCTCGAGCGCCGTCGCATCGACGATCGTCGAGCCGGTCCCCGCCGACGCATCGGGGTACGCGGCGCCCACCCGGCCGGCCTCGAGGTAGACCGCGACGGAGTCGCCGAGCTGCGCCTCGGCCTCAGCGCCCGTCATCGCCGCGGTCTCCCCGGTGCGGTTTGCGCTGGAGACGGCGAGCGGGCCGGTCTCGGCGAGCAGCTCGAGGGCGATGCGCTGGTTCGGCATCCGCACGGCGACGGTGCCGCGGGTCTGCCCCAGGTCCCAGTCCAGCGTCGGGCGCGCTCGCAGCACGACGGTCAGCCCGCCGGGCCAGAACTTCTCGACGAGGGCGCGCACCTCGTCGGGCACGAACTCGGTGAGCGCGTCGAGGGTCGGGATGCCGGGGACCAGCACGGGCGGCGGCGCGGTGCGGTCGCGGCCCTTCGCATCGAGGAGGCGCTGCACGGCGGCCGGCGAGAAGGCGTCGGCCGCGACGCCGTACACCGTGTCGGTCGGGATGACGACGAGTTCACCGCGACCGATGGCAGCACGGGCGGAGCGCATCCCGGTCAGCAGCTCGTCCGAGATGCTCGTGTCGTACAGGGCCATGGCCGTTCCACCCTAGGCGCTCGCGCCGGGTGTCAGCGGAGACACCGGGAGTCCGGGAGACTGGAGACACCATGGGCCTGCTCTTCGTCTTCGACATGGACGACGTGCTCTACGACTACGACTGGCGCATCCGGATGGCCGGGCTCACCGAACTCACCGGTCACGACGTCGCCGAGCTGCGCCGTCGCTGGTGGCACGACCGGGGCGAGTGGGCGGCCGAGGCCGGCGGCTGGCCCGACGGCGCCGCCTACCTCGCGGCCTGGAACGCCGCCGTCGGCCTGGACATCACGCCCGAGGTGTGGCTCGCCAACCGCGGCTCGGCCATGACGCCGCGGCCCGAATCGCTCGCGGTCGTGAAGCGCGCCTCCGAGCTCGGACGGGTGACGCTGCTCACCAACAACGGGCCGCTCGTCGGCGAGAACCTCGCCACCCTCGCCCCCGAACTCGTTCCGCTGTTCGGGGTCGAGCACCTCAGAGCCTCCAGCCACTACGGCGCACGCAAGCCCGACCCGCGCGTGTTCCAAGGCGTGCTGCGCGACTACGACGAGCCGGCCGAGCACGTGTTCTTCGCCGACGACATGCCGGTCAACGTCGAGGGCGCCCGGTCCGTCGGCATCACCGCGCACCTCTACCGTGACCCCGCCGCGCTGATGGCGGCGGTGGAGGACTTCGCCGCCGCCCACCCCGCGGCGTGAGATTCAGCGCAGGGCGTGCGTCGCGCGGTCGCGGCCGAGGAGGTCGCGGGTCGTCGCCGCCGCGGCCCAGCCGTCGGCGCTGAGCAGATCGCGGATGACCGCACCCTGCAGTTCCCCGTGCTCGAGCACGAGCACCCCCCCGGGCCGCAGCAGGCGTCGCGCGGTCACCGAGACCGCGCGCACGACGTCGAGGCCGTCCGCCCCGCCGTAGAGAGCCGCCTCGGGATCGTAGAGGCGCACCTCCGGGTCGCGCGGGATCGCACCGGCCGGGATGTACGGCGGGTTGGAGACGACGACATCCAGAGTCCCGTCGAGATCGGGGAGAGCGTCGGCGAGGTCGGCGAAGACCAGGTGGAGGTTCGGCGCCCCGACCGTCCGGGCGTTCTCGCGGGCCCAGATGAAGGCGCGCGGCGAGTTCTCGACCGCGTGCACCTCGGCGTGCGGCACCTCGGTCGCCAGGGCGAGGGCGATCGCGCCGCTGCCGGTGCCGAGATCCGCCGCCCGCGGCGAACCGCCGGGTACGGCCAGAAGGGCGTCGATCGCCAGCTGGGCGACGATCTCGGTCTCGGGCCGCGGCACGAAGACCCCGGGGCCGACGGCGAGTTCGAGGCCGCGGAAGGCGGCACGACCGGTGAGGTGCTGCAACGGCTCGCGGGCGGCGCGGCGCTCGACGAGTTCCAGCACCTGGAGGCGCTGCTCGCCGTCGAGGGGGGTGCCGGTCACGGCCCGCGCCTGCACCTGGCCGCGCGAGACGCCGAGCACGTGCGCGACGAGCAGTTCGGCGTCCGCCGCGGGCGACGGAACCCGGGCCGCCGTCAGCACGGCGACCGCGTGGTCGAGCAGGGCGCGGAGGTTCACGGAGCCAGGTCGGCCAGGCGGGATTCCTCGTCGGCGGTGATGCACGAGTCGATGACGGGCTGCAGGGCGCCGTTCATCACCTGGTCGAGGTTGTACGCCTTGTAGCCGGTGCGGTGGTCGGCGATGCGGTTCTCGGGGAAGTTGTAGGTGCGGATGCGCTCCGAGCGGTCCATCGTGCGGATCTGGGTCTTGCGCTGGTCGGAGGCCGCGGCGGCGATCTCCTCCTGCTGCCTCGCGAGCAGCCGGGCCCGCAGCACGCGCATCCCGGCCTCGCGGTTCTGGATCTGCGATTTCTCGTTCTGCATCGACACGACGATGCCGGTCGGCAGGTGGGTGATCCGCACCGCCGAGTCGGTCGTGTTGACGCTCTGGCCGCCCGGACCCGACGAGCGGAACACGTCGATGCGCAGGTCGTTCGGGCTGACGTCGATCTCCTCGGGCTCGTCGACCTCGGGGAAGACCAGCACGCCGGTCGTCGAGGTGTGGATGCGGCCCTGCGACTCGGTCGCCGGCACCCGCTGCACGCGGTGCACGCCGCCCTCGTACTTCAGCGACGCCCAGACGCCGAGCGCCGGGTCGGTGGCGCTCGATTTGATCGCGACCTGCACGTCCTTGTAGCCGCCGAGGTCGGACTCGGTGCGCTCCAGCAGCTCGGTCTTCCAGCCCCGCGACTCGGCGTAGTGCAGGTACATGCGCAGCAGGTCGGCCGCGAACAGCGCCGACTCCTCGCCGCCCTCACCGCCCTTGATCTCCATGATCACGTCACGGCCGTCGTCGGGGTCGCGCGGGATGAGCAGCCGGCGCAGCTTCTCGGCCGCCGCGAGCCGTCCCTCCTCGAGCCCGGGGAGCTCGTCGGCGAACGCCTCGTCCTCCTTCGCGAGCTCGCGCGCGGCGGCGGCATCCTCCTCGGCGGACTGCCACGCGGTGTGGGCGGCGACGATCTGGTTCAGCTCGGCGTACCGCCGGTTGACCTTCTTCGCCCGCCCGGCATCCGCGTGGATCGCCGGATCGGAGAGTTGCTGCTGGAGCTCTTCGTGCTCGGTCAGCAGCGAGGCGACCGATTCGAACACCAGCTACTCCTTGGTGCCGTTCGGGATGACCTTCTGGATCTGCACGAGGAACTCGACGTTCGACTGCGTGTCCTTGAGCTTGCTCAGCACGACCTCGAGCTGCTGCTGCGGGTCGCGACCGGCGAGCGAGCGACGCAGGCTCGACGTGATCTGCACCTCTTCCGGGGTGAGCAGCTCGTCTTCGCGCCGGGTGCTGGAGGCGACGATGTCGACCGCCGGGAAGATGCGCTTGTCGGCGAGCTGACGCGAGAGGCGCAGCTCGGAGTTGCCGGTGCCCTTGAACTCCTCGAAGATCACCTCGTCCATCTTCGAGCCGGTCTCGACGAGCGCGGTCGCCAGGATGGTCAGCGAGCCACCGCCCTCGAGGTTGCGTGCGGCGCCGAAGAAGCGCTTCGGCGGGTACAGCGCCGACGCGTCGACACCCCCGGAGAGGATGCGCCCCGACGCCGGCGAGGCCAGGTTGTAGGCGCGGCCCAGGCGGGTGATCGAATCCAGCAGCACGACGACGTCGTTGCCCAGCTCGACGAGGCGCTTGGCGCGCTCGATCGCGAGCTCGGCGACCGTCGTGTGGTCTTCGGCGGGACGGTCGAAGGTGGAGGCGATGACCTCGCCCTTCACCGCGCGCTGCATGTCGGTGACCTCTTCGGGGCGCTCGTCGACGAGCACCACCATGATGTGCACCTCGGGGTTGTTGACCGCGATCGCCTTGGCGATGGCCTGCAGGATGATCGTCTTGCCGGCCTTCGGCGGCGCGACGATGAGGCCGCGCTGGCCCTTGCCGATCGGGGCGATGAGGTCGATGATGCGCGTCGAGAGCTTCTCCGACGTCGTCTCGAGCCGCAGGCGCTCCTTCGGGTAGATCGGGGTGAGCTTGCCGAACTCGACGCGCTCGGCGGCCTCGTCGACGGTCTGGCCGTTGATCGAGTCGATCTTGACGATCGCGTTGTACTTCTGACGCGTCTGCTCGTTCTCGCGCGGCTGACGGATCGCGCCGACGACGGCGTCGCCCTTGCGCAGGTTGTACTTCTTCACCTGGCCGAGCGAGACGTAGACGTCGTTCGCACCCGGGAGGTAGCCGGAGGTGCGCACGAAGGCGTAGTTGTCGAGGACATCCAGGATGCCGGCGACGGGGATCAGCACGTCGTCGTCGCTGATCTCGGGCTCGAAGTCGTCGCTCTGACCCGGGCCCCGCCCGCGCTTGCGGTCGCGGTAGCGGCCCCGGCCGCGACCGTCCGCATCCTGATCGTCGGCGGCGGGCCCGTTCTGGCCGTTGCGCGAGCTGCCGTTCTGGTTCTGCGGGCCGTTCTGAGCCTGCTGACCGTTCTGGTTCTGCTGACCGTTCTGGCGGCCGCCGTTCTGCGGGCCCTGATCGGAGCGCGCCTGGCCGCCGCGATTACGGCTGCGGCTGCGGCCCCGGCCGGGGCCCTCGTCGCTGTCAGCGTCGGCGCCGGAGGTGACCTCGGGGAGCAGGCTGTCGAGCTCGGCGGCGATCTCCTCACGAGAGCGCGGCAGCTCGGCTTGGGCGCCGGTCTCGCCGTCGTCGGCGACCGGGAGTTCGACGGCGAGCGCCGCGACCTCCTGCGTCGACGCGGTGGCGCGGCGCGAGCGGCGGGCCGGGATGGTGATCTCGTCGGCGGTGGGCTCCGCGGCGCGCGCCTCCGGCGCGTCGCTCACCGGGGCGTCAGGGTTCTCGGAGAGAGAGTCCACGAGTTCTCCTTTTCGAAGTTTGGCGGCGCCGGCGATCCCGCGCTCGGCCGCGAGGGCCTGCAGCTCCGGGAGCTTCAGGCGGCTCAGCGAGGCGCGGTCGGTCGCAGCGGTGTCGACGTCGGTCACGGGTGTTCCTTTCGACCCGGGCACAGAATTTCCCGGGTTCGGTTCTGCGGGTACCCGGCTTCTTGCCCGGCGGGTGCAGGGCAGGAGAGGCGAGGATTCAGAACCTGGGTGGGATGCGCTACCTCGAGGGGGCTAGGCCACGGCCTCGGTGGAGTGCGATACCACTGTAGCACCCTTGAAATCGACGGCGAGCAGCAGGCAGTCCCACGGCGTCGACGACGACTTCTCGACCAGATCGGTCGCGACCAGGCGCTGGGCCGGGTCGCTGCCGAGGACGAGGATCGACGGGCCCGCCCCCGACACGACAGCGGCAAGGCCGTTCGCACGGAGCACCTGGATGAGGGCATCCGTCTCGGGCATCGCGCTCGCCCGGTAACTCTGGTGCAGCTTGTCCTCGGTCGCGGCCAGCAGCAGCTCCGGGCTCTGGATGAGGGCCGCGATGAGCAGCGCCGAGCGGGACACGTTGAAGATCGCGTCCTGGTGCGGCACCGACTCGGGCTGCAGCGAGCGGGCGAGCGCCGTCGACATCACCGACTCGCGCGGCACGGCGACGAACGGCGACACCCCGCGGTGCACGATGAGCTTCTTGTGCCGCGGGCCGTCGGGGGTCATCCAGGCGATCGTGAGCCCGCCGAAGAGGGCCGGGGCGACGTTGTCGGGATGCCCCTCCAGCTCGGTCGCCCGGGCGAGCAGCCCCTCGGCGTCGATCTCGACGATGCCTTCGAGCAGCCCCTTCGCGGCCATGATGCCGGCGACGATCGCCGCGCCCGAGGAGCCGAGGCCGCGGCCGTGCGGGATGCCGTTGTGCGCCATCACGTCGAGACCCGGCATCTCGACGCCGTAGTGCGCGAAGGTGTGCGCGGCGGCGCGGATGACCAGACTCGACTCGTCGGTCGGCACCTCGCCCACGCCGATGCCGCGCACCTCGATCGTCGCGCCCGGCTGCGCGCGGGTGGTGAACTCGAGTTCGTCGTAGAGCGAGAGGGCGAGGCCGAGGGTGTCGAAGCCGGGGCCGAGGTTGGCGGTCGTCGCGGGGACCTTCACCCAGACGCTTCGGCCGACGGGGACGCTGCGCCCGATCGGGACGGTGCTCATGAGGTCTTCTGGAGGCCGAGCACGCCGGCGACCTCGGCAACGTCGACATCCACCTTGATCGGCGCGACTTCGCCGCCGTCGGCAGTCTGGAGCGCCCACGACGGGTCCTTGAGGCCGTGGCCGGTCACCGTCAGGACGACGGTGGCGCCCTTCGGGATCTGCCCGGCCTCGGCCCGCTCGAGCAGCCCGGCGACGCTGATCGCCGACGCCGGCTCGACGAAGACGCCGACGTCGCGGGACAGGATGCGGTGCGCCTCGAGGATGACCTCGTCGTCGATCGCGCCGAAGTATCCGTCGGTCAGTTCTCGGGCGGCGAGCGCGAGCTCCCACGACGCCGGGTTGCCGATGCGGATCGCGCTCGCGATCGTCTCCGGGTCCTTGACGATCGAGCCGGTCACGAGCGGAGCCGAGCCCGACGCTTGGAAGCCGAACATCCGCGGCAGCTTGGTGACCCGCCCGGCCGCGAGATCTTCGGAGTAGCCGCGCGTGTAGGCGGTGTAGTTGCCGGCGTTGCCGACCGGGATGAAGTGGAAGTCGGGCGCGTCGCCGAGCACCTCGACGACCTCGAACGCCGCCGTCTTCTGCCCCTCGATGCGGTCGTTGTTGACCGAGTTCACGAGATGCACCGGGTAGTGGGCGGCGAGTTCGCGCGCGATGTCGAGGCAGTCGTCGAAGTTGCCGCGCACCTGGAGCAGTTCGGCGCCGTGGGCGATCGCCTGCGCCAGCTTGCCCATCGCGATCTTGCCGTCCGGCACCAGCACCGCGGCGGTCAGCCCGCCGTAGGTCGCGTAAGCCGCGGCGGAGGCCGACGTGTTGCCGGTCGAGGCGCAGATGACGGCCTTCGCGCCGTGCTCCTTGGCCTTCGTGACCGCCATCGTCATGCCGCGGTCCTTGAACGAGCCGGTGGGGTTCATGCCCTCGTACTTGACCCAGACCTTCGCGCCCGTGCGGTCCGACAGCGCCGGGGCGGGGATGAGCGGCGTGCCGCCCTCGCCCAGGGTGACGATCGGCGTCGCGTCGGTGATGTCGAGTCGGTCGCGGTACTCGTGGAGCACGCCTCGCCACTGGGCCATGTCTAAAGTCCTTCTACTCGGAGCACGCTCGCCACCGCATGCACGACGTCCGTCGCGCCGAGAGCCGCGACGGTGGCGGCGAGCGCCGACTCCGTCGCCTGGTGGGTGCCGATCACCAGGGTAGCGGTGGGCGACGAGCCGTCGGGTCGCGCATCCTGCTGCACGGCCTCGACCGAGACGCCGTTCTCGGCGAACAGCGTCGCGATCGCGGCGAGCACGCCGGGCCGGTCGGCGACCTCGAGGGTGATGCGGTAGCGGGTGCGCACGCTCGAGATCGGCAGCACCGGCAGGTTTGCGTGGGTCGACTCCGCGACGCCCGGGCCGCCGATGACGTGCCGGCGGGCGGCCGAGACCACGTCCCCGAGCACGGCGGATGCGGTCGGCACCCCCCCGGCTCCGGCGCCGTAGAACATCAGGCTGCCAGCGGCCTCCGCCTCGAGGAACACGGCGTTGTTGACGCCGTGCACGGCGGCGAGCGGGTGGTCGAGCGGCACCAGCGCCGGGTGCACGCGAGCGCTGACGCCTTCGACCCCGGTCTGCTCGTCGACGACGCGCTCGCAGACCGCGAGCAGCTTCACCACGAATCCGGCCTTGCGGGCCGAGGCGACCTGGGCGGCGCTGATCGAGCTGATGCCCTCCCGGTGCACCGCCTCGAGCGGTACCGTGGTGTGGAAGGCGAGGCTGGCGAGGATCGTCGCCTTCTGCGCGGCATCGAACCCCTCGACATCCGCCGTCGGGTCGGCCTCTGCGTAGCCGAGCCGCTGCGCGTCGGCGAGCACCTCGCCGAAGTCGTCACCTTCGAGGTCCATCCGGTCGAGGATGTAGTTGGTCGTGCCGTTGACGATGCCGAGGATGCGCCGCACCCGGTCGCCGGCGAGGCTGTCGCGCAGCGGGCGGATGATCGGGATCGCCCCGCCGACCGCGGCCTCGTAGTACAGCTGGGCGCCGACCTGCTCGGCGATCTCGAACAGCTCGGGGCCGTGAGTCGCGAGGAGCGCCTTGTTGGCGGTCACGACGTCGGCGCCGGAGTTGAGCGCGAGTTCGAGGTACTCGCGCGCCGGCTCGAGACCGCCGATCAGCTCGACGACGATGTCGGCGCCGAGGATCAGCGAGCGGGCGTCGGTGGTGAGCAGGTGGGCGGGGATCTCGGCCGACCGCGCGGCGTCGAGGTCGCGCACCGCCACGCCGACGAGCTCCAGGCCCGCGCCGACCCGCTCGGAGAGCTCCTCGCCGTGCTCGAGCAGCAGCGACGCCACCTGGGCGCCGACGGAGCCCGCCCCGAGGAGGGCGATGCGGAGGTTGCGGTACTCGATCATGCGGTGACTCCCGTGTCCCGGCTCAGGAGGTCGGCCTCGGTCTCGCGGCGCACGATGACGCGGGCCGCGCCGTCCTTCACCGCGACGACGGCCGGCCGACCGAGGTAGTTGTAGTTGCTCGCCAGCGACCAGCAGTAGGCGCCGGTCGCGGGCACGGCGACGAGGTCGCCCGGGGTGACGTCACCCGGCAGGTAGTCGTCGTGCACGACGATGTCGCCCGACTCGCAGTGCTTGCCGGCGATCCGCACGAGGGCCGGGTCGGCCGCCGAGGACCGATTGGCCAGACGTACGGTGTAATCCGCGCCGTACAGGGAGGGGCGCACGTTGTCGCTCATCCCGCCGTCGACGCTGACGTACTTGCGCACATGCTCGCCATCGACGCCCCGCTGGCCAGCCGAGATCGCTCCGACCACCACGTCCTTGATCGTGCCGACCTCGTAGACCGTGACGGTCGACGGTCCGACGATGACGCGTCCCGGCTCGATGGCGACGATCGGAACCGGGATGCCGAGGGCGCCGCACTCGGCGGCGACGATGCGCGCGAGTTCCGCCGCGATGTCGACGATCGGGGTGACGACGTCGACGCTCGTGTAGGCGATGCCGAAGCCGCCGCCCAGGTTGAGTTCGGGCACCTCTCCCCCGGCGAGCAACCCGGCGTGCACGGCGAGCAGCCGCCGCGCGGCTTCGGCGAAGCCCGCCGCCTCGAAGATCTGAGAGCCGATGTGCGAATGGAGGCCGAGGAACCGCAGCGACGGCTGCGACCTGATCGCCGCGACGACCTCCGCGGCGTCGGCGAGCGGGATGCCGAACTTCTGGTCCTCGTGCGCGGTGGCGAGGTACTCGTGGGTCGAGGCGTGCACCCCGCTGTTGATGCGCAGGCGCACCGGTTGCACGACGCCGTGGCGCTCGGCCGCCCGGGACACACGATCGACCTCGACGACGCTGTCGAGGACGATCGCGCCCACACCCAGCCCGACCGAACGGTCGATCTCGGCGAGGCTCTTGTTGTTGCCGTGGAGGCCGAGGAGCGCGGGGTCGACGCCCGCGGCGAGCGCCACCGCGAGCTCGCCGCCGCTGGCCACGTCGATGCGCAGGCCCGCCTCGACCATCCAGCGGGCGATCGTCGTGCAGAGGAACGCCTTGCCGGCGTAGTAGACGTGCGCGCTCGAGCCGACGGCGCCGAACGCCGTGTCGAAGGCGGATCGCACGGCGACCGCGCGGTCGCGCACGTCCTGCTCGTCGACGACGTAGAGCGGAGTGCCGAACTCCGCGGCGAGGTCGGGCACGGCGGCGCCGGCGATCCGGATGGCGCCGTCGGATCTCACCGCCGACGAGGGCCAGACGGCGGGCGCGAGGGCGTTCGCATCCTCCGGCTGGACGAGCCAGGCGGGTGCGAGAGGAGAGGCGGTCACAGGCACGCTCACATGAGAAGACGGATCGGATGTGAGGCGAGCGAACCCGGATTGGTCCCTGAAGCCCGCCCCAGTCTACCCAGCGGGAGCGGCCGCGCGGGAATCAGGACGCGGGGCAGGTTCCGGGGGTCGACAGACCCGCACCGCCGAGAGCCGCGCCGTCGCCCTGGAAGGCCAGGACCAGCTCGGCGTCCGCGATGCCGGCGTCGGTCAGCACGAGCGCCTGCGGAACGCTGCCGGCGATGCACAGGATCCGTGGCTGCAGGAGTGCCGAAGCGATCTGCCCGAGGAACGAACCGTCTTCGCTGCCCGCCTCGAAGGTCTGCGTGCCGATCGTCAGGCTCGTCGGCGTCAGCACGAGCGATCCGTCGGCCGCCGAGGGCTCCAGCGACACGCCGATCGGGATGGTCGCACCGAACAGGTCGAACTCGGAGCTCAGCGCGACCCGGCCGTCCTCGAAGACGTAGGTCGGCGCCGGGTCGCCTCCGCTCAGCGCCGCGAACGTCTCGGCGCCGGTCGCGAACTCGACCCGCAGCACGTCGACCGGCTCGGCCGCGTCGAGCGGCACCCCCTCCGCGCGCAGCCGCACCGAACCGGTCAGCGCGCCGAAGGACACCTGCGGCACGTCGGCGTCGACGCTGTCGACTCGGCCGGAGAGCGCCTGCAGGATGATCGACCCGCCGCCGAGTTCGACCTGGACGTCGGCGTCCGCGGGTAATTGCAGGACCTCCACGAGCCGAGCGCGCACGTACTCGCGGGCGTAGTCCTTCGCGAGCGATTCCGCGATGACGAGTCCGACGACCGCCAGCACGACGAGCACGCCGACGACGATGAGGGCGATGAGCCAGCCGCGACGTTTCGTCGTCGGCGGGGCGATGACGATCTCGGCGGTCATCGGGGGTGTCTCACATCCGTTCGGGGGCGCTGACGCCGAGCAGGTCGAGTCCGTTGCGCAGCACCTGGCCGGTGGCGTCGTTGAGCCACAGCCGGGTGCGGTGCAGGTCGGTGACGTCCTCGTCGCCGACCGGGCTCACCCGGCAGGCGTCGTACCACCGGTGGTAGGAACCGGCAAGGTCTTCGAGGTAGCGCGCGATGCGGTGCGGCTCGCGCAGCTCCGCCGCCTGGCGCACGACGCGCGGGAAGTCGGCGAGCGCCGCGAGCAGGATGCTCTCCGTCTCGTGAGTGAGCAGGCTCGCGTCGAAGGCATCCCGGGTGACCCCGGACTCGCGGGCGTTGCGCCCGACGGCACCGGTGCGGGCGTGCGCGTACTGCACGTAGAAGACGGGGTTCTCGTTGGTGCGCTTGGTGAGCACCCCCAGGTCGATGTCGACCGACGAATCGACCGAGCTGCGCACGAGGGCGTACCGCGCGGCGTCGACGCCGACGGCATCCACGAGGTCCTCCATCGTGACGACCGTGCCGGCGCGCTTGCTCATGCGCACCGCCTCGCCGTCGCGCACGAGGTTCACCAGCTGACCGATGAGGATCTCGAGGTTGACGTAGGGCTCGTCGCCGAACGCCGCGGTCATCGCCATCAGACGCCCGATGTAGCCATGATGGTCGGCGCCGAGCAGGATGAGGTTGCGTTCGAAGCCGCGCTCGCGCTTGTTGAGGTAGTAGGCGAGGTCGCCCGAGATGTACGCGGCCTCGCCGTTGCTGCGGATGATCACGCGATCGCGGTCGTCGCCGAAGTCGGAGGTGCGCATCCAGGTGGCGCCGTCGGCCTCGTAGATGTGGCCGAGCTCGCGCAGCCGCGCCACGGCGTGCTCGACGGCTCCCGACTCGTGCAGGTCGTTCTCGTGGAAGTAGACGTCGAAGTCGACGCCGAAGTCGTGGAGGCTCGCCCTGATGTCCCCGAACATCAGCTCGACGCCGACGCTGCGGAAGACCTCCTGCGCATCCTCCGGCCGAAGCGCCGACAGGTCGCCGTCGTAGGCGGCCTCGACCCGGGCGGCGATGTCCAGGATGTAGTCGCCGCCGTAGCCGTCCTCGGGAGCGGGCTGCCCGAGGTGGGCGGCGAGAAGGCTGCGCGCGAACCGGTCGATTTGCGCGCCGTGGTCGTTGAAGTAGTACTCGCGGGTCACCTCGGCACCCTGCGCCGCGAAGAGCCGCGCGAGGCTGTCGCCGACCGCCGCCCACCGGGTGCCGCCGAGGTGGATCGGGCCCGTCGGGTTCGCCGAGACGAACTCGAGGTTGATGCGCACACCGGGATAGAGGTCGCCGCGGCCATACGCCGTTCCGGCTTCGATGATCGACTGCGCGAGCGCACCGGCCGCCGCCGCGTCGAGCTTGATGTTGAGGAATCCGGGGCCCGCGACATCGACCGCCGCAACGCCGTCGGACGCGGCGAGCTGCGCGGCGAGTTCGGTCGCGAACGCGCGCGAGTCGAGACCGAGGCGCTTGCCGAGCTTCATCGCGACGTTCGAGGCCCAGTCGCCGTGGTCGCGGTTGCGCGGGCGCTCGAGGGTGACGTCGTCGGCCGAGATCTCGCCCGCCCGCGCCCCCGCCACCGAGCGCGTCAGCTCCAGAAGTGTGGCGGAAAGTTCGGCGGGGGTCACAACGCTCGATCGTAGCCGGGTGATGATGGGGTCATGCCCGTCATCACTTCGCCCTTCGTCCGCCGCTGCGCCGCCGGGCTCCTCGCCGTCTCGGTCGCCCTCGCGCTCAGCTCGTGCGTCGACGCGGGGGCCGGGCCCGCCCTGCCCGCCGAGTCGGAGAGCCCGGCACCGTCGGGGACCACCGCGCCGACGACCGCGCCGACCGCGGCGGGCGAACCGATCACGATGTCGTGCATCGAGCTGATCGATCCCAACGCGGTCTACGCGTTCGACCCGAACTTCGCCTCGCTCGACGAGTGGACCCCGCCCGCCGGGTCGTCGGCGGCCGAGGCTCTCGCGGCCGGCGGCATCGCCTGCGAACTGGTGCGGGAGACGGGCGCGGTGACGATCGACGTCTTCGCCGCGCGACTCGGCGGGGACTCGCTCGACCAGAAGAAGTCCGACGCTGCCGACCAGGGTGAGGCGACCTCGGCCTACGGCGATGAGGCGTACTTCGCGCTCGACGGTGACGTCGGCACGGCCACCGTCTTCCAGGGCGAGTACTGGCTGGTCATGTCGTCGGTCGCGTTCGCCTCGCCCGAGGACCCGGCCGGGCTCATCGACTCCGCACTCTCCGCCCTGGCGGCGCTGTAGGCCCGGTCGCGCGGGAGCGGCAGGCCGGTCAGCCGAGCGCCACGAGGTCGGCCGGGGCATCCGGCGGGATGTCGTCGCCCGACGCCCGCACGTCGATGCTCAGCAACTCGACGTCGGCGAGCGTGTTGGTGAGGAACGCCGTGTCGGCGGAGTCACGGCCGGTCGCGATGCGCACCAAGCCGGAGCGGGGGGCCAGCCGGGTGGCGTCCACCACGACCCAGCGCCCCTCGACGCAGGCTTCGACGACGGCATGGAAGTCTCGCGGCTGGAGTTCGGGCGCGTACACCGAGACCAGACGGGCGGGAACGTCGAGCGCCCGCAGGAAGGCGGCGGTCACGTTCGCGAAATCGCGGCAGACCCCCGCCCCGGTGTCGAGGGTCTCCACGGCCCCGCCAGTCGGCGTCGTAGCCCAGCCGTCGTAGCGCAGATGCGAGAAGACCCAGTCCTCGACCGCTTCCAGCAGCCCGCGGCCCTCGAGCCCGGGGAACAGCTCGCGGGCCCGCTCGGTGAGCGTGTCGGACTGCACGTACCGGCTCGGTCGCAGATAGGTGATGAGGTCGCGCTCGTCGACCGGGAGCGCAGCGGCGCGACCGAGCACGGTCGCCGCGTAGTCGATGCTCAAGATGCCGGGGCCGGTCTCGAAGAGGTGCAACCGAGTGCCGTGCGGATCGGTCGTCTCGCGCACCTGGATCGGCTCCTCGTCGAGTCGCAGGTGAAGGGTCTCGGCGGTCGTCGGAACGCCTTCGGCGACGGCGACGGCGAGCACGAACGACGTCGGATCGTCGACCCGCACGACGAGGCTCGAGCCGACGTCGCGACGCGAGGGGCCCGAGGTCATGCTGCTAACCTAAGGGCGCTACATGCCTTCGTAGCTCAGTGGATAGAGCGCTTCCCTCCGGAGGAAGAGGTCGCACGTTCGAATCGTGTCGAGGGCACCATGAGAGTGGTCATCGCGCCGGACTCGTTCAAGGGCTCGATCGCCGCCCGCGACGCGGCCCGTGCGATCGCGACGGGCTGGCGCTCGGTTCGCCCCGCGGACGAGATCCTCGAACTCCCGCAGGCCGACGGCGGTGAGGGGACCATCGACGCGTTCGCCGCGGCGTTCGCGGATGCCGTCTCCCACCCGGTGCCGCGGGCGACCGGCCCCGACGGAGGGCAGGTCGACGCCAGCTGGCTCCTTCTGGCCGACGGCACGGCGGTGCTCGAGCTGGCGCAGTCCTCCGGCATCGCCCTGATGCGTCCGCTGAACGCGCTCACCGCGACGACGCGGGGCCTCGGCGAGGTGATCGCCGACGCCCTCGCGCACGGGGCGCGCACCCTCGTGATCGGCCTCGGCGGTTCGGCGTCGACCGACGGCGGGGCCGGAGCTCTCGCCGCCCTCGATGGCCGCGCCCCGCCCCCCGGTGGCGTGACGCTGCTCACGGACGTCACCGCGCCGCTGCTGGGCCCGCACGGTGCGGCGGCGGTCTTCGCCCCGCAGAAGGGCGCCGGCCCCGCCGACGTCGAGGCGCTCGAACAGCGGATGCGGGCCTGGGCCGCGCGGTTCCCCATGACCGACCCGCACACCCCGGGTGCCGGAGCGGCTGGCGGCACGGCGTTCGGCTTCCTCGCCGCCTGGGGCGCGCGGATCGTGCCCGGCGCCGCGGCGATCGCCGACCTGACGGGACTCGCCCGGGCGCTGGCGACCGCGGACGTGCTGATCACCGGGGAGGGTCGATTCGACGACACGTCGCTCACCGGGAAAGTCGTCGGCCACGCCCTGCGCGCGGCCGAGGCCGCGACCGTGGACCGGGTGATCGCGATCGCGGGCCAGGTCGCGATCGCCATGCCGTCCCTCGCGGGGGCGACCACGGCATCCCTCTCGCTCTCGGACGTGGCCGGCTCGACGGCGGCCGCCCTCGCCGACCCGGCCGGCTGGCTGGGGCGCGCGGGCGCGATCGCGGCGGCTCAGTTCGAGGCGTGAGACTCCAGGAACTCGTACAGTTCGCGGTCGTCGACGCCGGGGAAGGTGCCCGACGGCAAGGGCGAGAAGATGTGCGCGTGCACCTTGGCGCTCGACCAGGCCTTGCCCGACCAGTGCTGTGCGAGTTCTGCCGGCGGGCGGCGGCAGCACGACGCGTCCGGGCAGCGTGACTGCTCGCGGCGCTGCGTCTCGCGGCCGCGGAACCACTTCGCGTCGTCGAACGGCACACCGAGGGTGATCGAGAACTCGTCGTTGGCGGCGCTGGTGCCGATCTGGGTCGCCTCGAAGAACGTGCCGCTCGGGGTGTCGGTGTACTGGTAGAACTCGGTCGTTCGGTTGGTGCGGTCGAACGCCCGCCGTGCGCTCCAGGAGCGGCAGACGATCTCGCCCTCGACGGAGCCCGTGACGTCCATCGGCAACGGGAGCCCGTCGTTCTCGTACGCCTTCGAGATCGCGCCGTCGCCGCCGACCCGCAGGAAGTGCACCCGCATGTCGAGGTGCCGGGTGGCGAGGTTGGTGAAGCGCAGGGCCGCGCTCTCGTGAGTGACGCCGAACGCGTCGCGGAAGTCCTCGACGGCGATGTCGCGGTCGGCTTTGGCCTGCTGCAGGAACTGCACGGCCTGGGTGCGCGGCATGAGCGCCGCGGCCGCGAAGTAGTTGATCTCCAACCGTTGTTGCAGGAACTCGGCGTAGTCGTTCGGGGCCTCGTGGCCGAGGATGCGGTGCGCGATCGCCTGCAGCGCCATCGAGCGCAGTCCGTGACCGCCCGGGATGGAGGCCGGCGGCAGGTAGATGCGCCCGTTCTCGAGGTCGGTCACCGAGCGCGCCGAGTGTGGCAGGTCGGCGACGTAGACCAGTTCGAACCCGAGCCGCTGCGCGAGCACGGTCACCGAACGGTGGGTGAGGGCTCCGCTGACGTGGCCGACGCCGCGGAGGGCGTCCTCGACCAGGTCGTCGATCTCGGCCATGTGGTTGTCGAGGCCGCGCATCCGGGTGCGCAGTTCGGTGTTGGCCCGCCGCGCCTCCTCGGGGGTGGCGATCGCCTCCCGGGAGCGACGGGAGAGTTCGCGGTGCAGTCCCACGAGCGCCCGCAGCGTCTCGTCGGGCATCCCCTTTCCCGCCCGCACGACCGGCAGCCCGAGTTGCGCGTAGACCGGACCGCCCTGGGCCCGCTCGAGTTCGATCTCGAGCCCCGCCCGCTCGGTGGGCGCCGAGTCGTCGAGCAGCTGGGAGAGCTGGATGCCGAGCCGCGTCGCGATCGCGCCGAGCAGGGAGAGCCGCGGCTCGCGCCGCCCGTTCTCCATCAGCGAGAGCTGGCTGCCGGCGACCCCGACGTCGGCCCCGAGCTGTTCGAGGGTGAGTCCGGCCTCGGTGCGGAAATGCCGCATCCTCTGTCCCAGCGTCGCCAAGTCCTTCATGAAATGAAGCATAGGGAAATATTCACGGTTCTTTCGCACAGAATCTCCGCTCTCGCCCTCGATCTCGGCGCACAGTTGTCATAGAAGCCGGATATTGCAGAATCGACACCGACTCGCGAAGGAGCCCCCGTGACGATGACCGCCGCACCGCGACCGCTCGCTCTCCACGACGAAGGGCCGGTGCACACCCCCCTCGGGGCGCTGCCGCCGCTGGGCACCGATCCGCGCGTCATCGCCTGGGTCGAGCAGATGGCGCACCTCACGACGCCGGACACGGTCGTGTGGTGCGACGGCTCCCGCCGCGAGACCGACGAACTCATCCGGGGCATGGTCGAGCGCGGCACCCTCATCAAGCTCAACGCCGACCTGCGGCCCTACAGCTTCCTCGCCCGCAGCCACCCGGACGACGTCGCACGGGTGGAGTCGCGCACCTTCATCTGCTCCGCCGCGGAGGCGGACGCCGGCCCCACCAACAACTGGTACGAGCCCGCCGACATGCGCCGCACCCTGGACGGCCTCTTCGCCGGATCGATGCGCGGGCGCACGATGTACGTCGTCCCGTTCTCGATGGGACCGCTCGGCAGCCCGCTGTCGCGCATCGGCGTCCAGGTCACCGACTCCCCCTACGTCGTGGTGAGCATGGGCCTCATGACCCGGATGGGTTCCGCGGCGCTGGAGCAGATCGGCCCCGACACCCGCTGGGTGCCCGCGGCGCACACCGTCGGCGCTCCTCTCGCCCCGGGCGAGGACGACGTCGCCTGGCCCTGCAACGACACCAAGTACATCTCGCACTTCCCCGAAACCCGGGAGATCTGGTCGTACGGCTCGCAGTACGGCGGCAACGCGCTGCTGGCGAAGAAGGCGTTCGCGCTGCGCATCGCCTCCGCGATGGCGCGCGACGAGGGCTGGCTCGCCGAGCACATGCTGCTGCTCAAGGTCACCAACCCGACGGGCCGCGTCTTCCACGTCGCGGCGGCCTTCCCGAGCGCCTGCGGCAAGACCAACTTCGCGATGCTGAAGCCGACCATCCCCGGCTGGGACGTCGAGACCATCGGCGACGACATCGCCTGGCTCGCCCCCGGACCCGACGGCAAGCTGCGGGCCATCAACCCCGAGGCCGGCTTCTTCGGCGTCGCCCCCGGCACCGGGATGTCGTCCAACCCCACCGCCGTCGAGACGCTCTGGGGCAACACGATCTTCACCAACGTCGCCCTCCGCCCCGACGGCGACGTGTGGTGGGAGGGACTCACCGACGCGGTGCCCGACTCCCTCACCGATTGGACGGGTCAGCCCTGGACGCCGGCCACCGGTCGTCCCGCCGCTCACCCGAACTCCCGTTTCACCGTGTCCGCCGCCCAGTGCCCGACGATGTCGGATGACTGGGAGGACCCGCGGGGCGTCGTCATCGACGCGATCATCTTCGGCGGCCGGCGTGCCACCAACGTGCCACTGGTGGCGGAGGCACGCGGATGGGAACACGGCGTCTTCCTAGGCGCCACGATCTCCTCCGAGCGCACGGCGGCCGCCGAGGGCACCGTCGGGGAGCTGCGACGCGACCCGTTCGCGATGCTCCCCTTCTGCGGCTACAACATGGCCGATCACTGGCAGCACTGGCTCGACGTCGGCACGACGTTGCGGGCCACCGGTGGCGTGCCGCGCATCTTCCAGGTCAACTGGTTCCGCAAGGGCGAGGACGGTCGCTGGCTGTGGCCCGGATTCGGTGAGAACGGTCGCGTGCTGGCCTGGATCCTGGAACGCGTCGACGGCACGGCCCCGGCCGTCGAGAGCCCGCTCGGCTGGCTTCCGGCGCCCGGGGGGATCGACCACGCCGCCGCCGGGGTCACCGATGCCGACTGGGCCGAGCTGTTCTCGATCGACCCCGTCCCGCACCTCGCGGAAGCGGACGACGCGAGCGCGTTCTTCGACACCTTCGACGGCCGCGTGCCCGCCGCGGTGACGGCGCAGCTCGCGGAGCTGCGCACCCGGATGAAGGCCGCTCAGGCCTGACCGCTCCGCCCGACCAGGACGGCGCACCGACCTCGCTGGCGGTGCGCCGTCCTCCTTTTCCGGCGTCCGCCCCAACCGTTTGCCTACGCTCGACGTCTGAGTAGCTAGAGGGAGGTGTGCACATGGCGACCCAGGCCGCGTGGGAAGGCCTCGTGACCGAATTGGTCGCGCAGCGTGGCGACGCCCTGTTGCGCTACGCGACGCTGCTCTGCGGCAGCCGCGACGACGCCGCCGACCTCGTTCAGGATGCCCTCGTGCGCACGTTCGGTCGCCTGCGCAACGGGTTCGGCGTCGAGAGCGCCGAAGCCTACGTGCGCCGCGCCATCCTGAACGCCCACCTCGACGGCGGCCGCCGCCGCACACGCTGGCGCCGCATCGCGCCGCTCGAGTACCGGCCCGACGAACAGCCCTCCCCCGCCCTCGCCGCCGAGGAGCGTCTCGACCTGCACGAGGAGCTGCGCAAGCTCACCGCGCGCGAACGGGCCTGCCTCGTGCTGCGCTACTACGACGACCTCAAGGTCGACGACATCGCCGAGACGCTCGGGATCAGCTCGGGCGCCGTCAAACGCTACCTGAGCGACGGGCTCGCCAAGATGGCGATCTCGCTCGCCGACGACGGCACCGTCGAAGACCGGCTGCTGCCCCGCCCCGCGTCCCGGAAGGGGGCCGCCCGTGCCCAGTGAATCCGACCTCCGCAACCTGCTGCACGGTCCCGATCCCGAAGGACGTGCCGCCATCGACGTGGATGCCGTACTGACCCGGGCGCGCCGACGACGCCGCCCGAAGGTGGTGGCCGCGCAGGCGCTCGGTTCGGTCGCGCTCGTCGGTGTGCTCGGCACCGCGATCGTGGTCTCGCTGCCCCGCCCCGCGGAACAGGCCACGATGACTGCCCAGGACGCTCCCGCGGGCGCCGGGGAGAGCGCGACCCAGCCGTTCGCCGATCAGGATGCGCTCACGGCGATGTCTGCCGTCTGCGGAGAGCCGGTCGCCTTCCCTCCGGCGTCTCCGGATCTGGTGCTCGAGATCTCGATGGAGACGATCTTCGAACCCGAGAGCCGCATCCCGGTCACGGTCACCCTGCGCAACACCGGGGCGGAGATCATCCGGGGCTCGACCGGCGCCGCGCCCCTGATGACCTTCGCGCGAGACGGCATCGTGCTCTGGCACTCGTTCGCCGCGCCAGACGGGGGCGTTCGGGCGATCGACCTCGACCCGGGCGAGTCAGTGACCTACGAGACGTACTTCGACCGCACGGTGTGCGGGTCCGAGGACGACCTCGTCGTGGACGATCCCGCGAACCCGCTTCCGGCGGCCGGTCCCGGCCAGTACGAGGTGTTCGCCACGCTCACCCTGTCCGGCGACGATGGGACCTCCGCCGTCGCGTCGGGGCCGCCGATGTCGCTGGAGATCGCGGGGTGATCCCCCAGGTTCGGTGACATCCCGGATCGCTAGGATTCGGGAACAGCCGTACCCGGAGGAACCCCAGCCATGCGCATCCGATCCCTCGCCGGCTCCCTGCTCGCCGGTGTCGCACCGACTGCCGGACCGGCGGTCGGCGCAATGCGCCGCCGCACCGGGATGTCGCTGTTCGCGCCGGTGACCGGCCCCCCGCAGACCCGTTCGTCGGCCCCGGGATGCCCGTCATGACCTCGTACCCGTCCGGCCTGGCCGAGTTCCTCCCCGATCCGTGGTCGTTGCTGCCCGACCTCCTCGCCGCCATCCCCGATCTCGGCGGCATCTTGGCGGGTGCGCTCGGGGTCGTGGTCGTCGCCGCGGGGGTGCTCGTCATCGGCCCGGTAGCCCTCGTCACCGGCTTGAGACTGCGTGCCCGACGCCGGTCCCGGAAGATCGCCCGGGTGCGCTCCGACGCCGAAGCCCGCAGCGACCGGGAGCGAGAGCTCGAAGCCGGTTCCGCGCTCGTGCGACTGGATGACGCGGTGCGCGCGAGCGAAGACGAGCTGGGGTTCGCGGAGGCCGAGTTCGGAACGGAGCAGCTCACCCCCATCCGCGGCGCCGTCGCTCGTGCGCGGACGCGGCTGAGCGACGCGTTCGCGATCCGCCAGCGTCTCGACGACGCCGTCCCGGAGACGGCGGTCGAGCGGAGGGAGCTGACCGCTCGCATCCTCGAGCTCTGTCGTTCGGGCGAGACGTCGCTGCGCGAGCAGGAGTCCGCGATCGGTCGGCTGCGCGCCGTCGAGCGCGACGCCGTCGCCCTGCTCGACACGCTGGATCGCGACGCCGCGCGCCTCGCCGACCGTATCGCCACGGCGGAGCGCCTCGTCGCCGAACTGCGGAGCCTCCACGGCGACGGCGCCGTCGAAGCCATCGCCGAGAACCCGGCGCACGCTCGTCGCGTCGGGGACTACGCGAGCAGCAGGCTGGCCGCGGCTCGGGTCACCCGGAGCGACCCGAGCGGCGAGGTCGACGGGGCCCTGCAGGAGGCTCGTCGCGCGTTCGGCCAGGTCGACCGCCTGCTCGGCGCCGTCGAGACGCGCGCCAACGACCTCCGCGACATCGGCGCGCGGCTCGACGCGGCCGTCGCGGACGCGCGCGCCGACCTCGCGCTCGCCCGCTCCGCCACCCCCACGCCCGCACTCACCGCGGCCGTCGCCGAGACCGAACGCGTGCTCGCCGCGGTGCCGGCCGGTGAGCAGACCGTCGCACTCGCCGAGCTCGAGCGCGCCGACGCGGCCCTCGAACGCGCGCTGGCCGACACGCGCGGCACCGCCGCCCGCGAGGAGCGCGTCGCCGGCAGTCTGCCCCGCCTGACCGAGGAGGCCCGGTCGGCCGTCGCCGCCGCCCGCGACTACATCGCGACCCGACGCGGCGGGGTGGGCGCGGCCGCGCGGACTCGCCTGTCCGAAGCGGAGAGCCGCCTCACCGACGCGATCGGTCTCGCGTCGGCGGACCCGGTGGCGGCGCTCGAGAGCGCCCAGGAGTCGCGTCGTCTGGCCGAGAGCGCGCTCGAGCTGGCGCGCACCGATGTCGTGCAGTATCCGCAGCAGGCAGCCCCCGACCCGCGCCGCGGCCCGTCCGAAATGCGCGATCTGGAGGAGCTCGGCGGGGCCCTCATCGGCGGCATCCTCAAATCCGTGCTGGGCGGTCGTCGGCACTGAGCGCACCAGGCGAGACCCACAGCCGGGCGTCGAATCGCGTCGATAGGATGCCGGTGTGCCGCCCGGAACCGGGTCGCCTCCGTCCCGTCGCCACCCGCGCAGCTCGCGCCTCGAGACCACTCCCCTCCGTACGAACGAAAGGCACACCATGACAAAGCAGTCCATCCTCGGACGCATCTCCCAGCTCGTGCGCGCGAACGTCAACGCGCTCATCGACCAGGCCGAGGACCCGCAGCTGATGCTCGACCAGCTGGTCCGCGACTTCACCAACTCCATCGCCGAGGCCGAGAGCGCCGTCGCTCAGACCATCGGCAACCTGCGGCTCGCCGAGCAGGATTACGCCGAAGACAAGGAGTCGGCCGCCGACTGGGGCCGCAAGGCTCTCGCCGCGAGCACGAAGGGTTCCGAGCTGCGCGCGGCCGGCAACACCGAGGACGCGGACAAGTTCGACAAGCTCGCGAGGATCGCGATCGGCAAGCAGATCTCCGCCGAGAACGAGGCCAAGCAGGCCGAGCCGTCGATCGCCTCGCAGACCGAGATCGTCGCGCAGCTCAAGGACGGCCTCGAGAAGATGCGCGCGAAGCTGAACACGCTCACCAGCAAGCGCGACGAGCTGCTCGCCCGCGCCAAGACCGCCGCGGCGCAGTCGCAGGTGCACGATGCCCTCCAGAGCATCAACGTGCTCGACCCGACGAGCGAGCTCGGCCGGTTCGAGGAGAAGATCCGCCGCGAGGAGGCCAAGGTCATCGGCCAGCAGGAGCTCGCCGCCTCGAGCCTCGACGCGCAATTCGAGTCGCTCGACGACCTCGGCAAGCAGGCCGAGGTCGAGGCCCGACTCTCCGAGCTGAAGTCGGGCGGCAGCACCCCGATCACCGCCGGCGGCTGAGCATCGCCGACCCCGTCGCGACGACCGGGGAGGGAGGGCGCGCGACCGCCGCCCCTCCCCGGTTGTTCGGCGTGGACGCGGCGCGAGGCCTCGCGCTGCTGGGCATGTTCGCGGCGCACACGGTCGGCCTGGGCAGCGAGCAGGTCTTCGACGGCCGGTCGTCGATCCTGTTCGCGACCGTCGCCGGGCTCTCTCTCGGTCTGCTGACCGGCGGGACGACCCCGCCGCCCCCGGGGTCCCGGGGGGACGCCCGGATCATCGTGCTCGTCCGGGGCTCTGCACTCGTGCTGCTCGGCCTCGCCCTCACCCTGTTCCTCCGCCCGCCGATCGCCGTGGTCCTGGACTACTACGGCTTCGCGTTCCTGCTGCTCATCGCGGTGCTCTTCGTGGGGCGCCCGGTGCTGGCTCTGCTCGTAGCCGTGGTCGCGATCGGCGGGCCGCTGCTGGTCACCGCGGTGACCGAGGGCCGCACGGTCGGGGACGTCGTCGAGCCGCTGCAGGTGTTCGCGCAGTGGCTCTTCTTCGGTTCCTACCCGGTGGTCGTCTGGCTCGCATTCCTTCTGATCGGGCTGATCCTCGGCCGCTCCGACCTCCGGGATCGCCGCACCGCGGGGGCGTCCCTGGTGGGCGGTGCCCTCGCGGCCGTCGTCGGCTACGGCTCGGCGCTCGTCGTCCCGGGCGTCGACATCTCGGCGCACTCCGGCACGACCGCCGAGGTCGTCGGCTCCGGCGGGGTCGCCGTCGCGGTGGTCGGCGCCCTGTCGCTGCTGGATTCGGCGACGGGAGCCGGCGAGCGGGTCGCGCGCGGCATCCGGTTCGTGCTCTCCCCGCTCGCGGCCGCCGGGACGATGGCCCTGACGCTGTACGTCGCGCAGGCGATCGCGCTCGCGATCATCCAGGCGACGGCGGAACGCCCCGAGCGCTGGCAGCCGGCCGACTGGACTTTCCCCGTCCTGGCCGCCGGCGCTCTGATCACCGCAGTGCTGTGGCGCCGGTTCGTCGGCACCGGGCCGCTGGAGCGCGGCCTGCGGGCGCTGACCCGGCTCGCCGTGCGCCGCGCGACCCGGCCTAGAGTGGCTCCGTGACCCTTCGGTTCCTGCTCGTCCCGCAGTGGCAGGGCTCCCCCTCCCCGCGCGCCATGCGTCTCGCCGAGGGTGTCGCCGCTCTCCGCTCCGATCTGCCGGCCTCCGCCACCTCGGAGATCGCCGTGCCGCTCGAGGCCGGCGACGAGCAGGGCACCGGGGTCGCGCGCTTCACCTCGGTGCAGCTGGTGCGCGAACGCACGGCCGTCGCGCTGCAGGATCTCGACGGTCCCTTCGTCGTGGTGGGCGGCGACTGCGGGGTCTCCGCCGCAGGGATCGCGGTCGCGGCGAATCGGCGGCCGGAGGTCGCCGTGGTCTGGTTCGACGCCCACCCCGACCTCAACACCCCCGCCTCGTCGCCGTCGGGAGCGTTCTCGGGAATGGTGCTGCGCACCGCGATCGACGACGGTGACATCGCCGCCGCACGCGTCGTGCTCGCCGGGACCCGCGTCTGGGATCCCGACGAACAGGAGTTCGCCGCCGCCGCGGGCATCCCGTCGTTCGGCGTCGACGCGCTCCGTGATCCGGCCGCCCTGGTCGAGTCCGTCGCGGCGACCGGCGCGGACGCCGTGTACGTCCACGTGGACCTCGACGTGCTCGACCCCGCCGACCTCGACGGGCTGCTCGATCCCGCTCCCTTCGGCCTCAGCCCGTCGGCGCTGGTCGGCGCGATCAAGGCGTTGCGCGCGCGCTTCCCGCTCGCCGGTGCGACTCTCGCCTGCTACGCGCCGAGTGCGACCGACACCGAGCAGGCGGCCGACGACGCCGCCACCATCCTGCGTATCATCGCCGCCCTCGACTGACGGACTGGTCGGGATGCTTCGGACCGGCGCGATGCGTACGCTGAGCACGTGTCGGAACGGGTGACGATCGAACGCGACGGGCACGTGCTGCTCATGGGCTTCAACCGGCCGGAGAAGCGCAACGCGGCCGATTTCGCACTGCTGCAGCAACTGTGCCTCGCCTACGGCCAACTCGACCGCGATCCCGAGCTGCGCGCCGGGGTCGTCTTCGCCCACGGCGACCACTTCACCGGCGGCCTCGACCTCGGCGACGTCGCGCCGCGCATCGGAGCGAACGGGCTCGACCTCGTGCCGGAGGGTGGCCTCAACCCGTGGCAGGTGGACGGCGAGATCCAACGCAAACCCGTGGTGCTCGCCGTGCAGGGCATGTGCCTGACTCTCGGCATCGAACTCGCGCTGGCGAGCGACGTCGTCGTCGCGGCCGACTCGACGGTGTTCGGCCAGATCGAGGTGCAGCGCGGCATCCTGCCGTTCGGCGGTGCCACGATCCGGTTCCCCCGCGCGGTGGGCTGGGGCAACGCCATGCGCTGGATGCTGACCGGTGACTCGTTCGACGCCGCCGAAGCGCATCGCATCGGGCTCGTCCAGGAGGTGGTGCCGCACGGCGCGCAGCTCGATCGGGCTCGGCAGATCGCCGGGCGGATCGCCGCGCAGGCCCCGCTTGCCGTGCAGGCAACGCTCGCGAACGCCCGCGCCGCGATCCGCGAGGGCGATGCCGTCGCCGAGCAGGGTCTGCAGCCCGAACTCGTGCGTCTCGCAGCGAGCGAGGACGCTGCGGAGGGGATGCGTGCCTTCCTCGCCCGCGATGAGCCGGAGTTCCGCGGCCGATGATCGCCCCGGTGCGCCCCGATCCGGCGAAGCTCACCCGGGCCGAGCGGGCCGTCGGCGCAGTCGTGCGGTTCGGCCGCCGGGTCCCGGGTCTGCGCGGTTTCCTGCTCTGGCCGGTCGTGGCGCGCCCCGGTTACTGGTTCGCGACGGCGTGCGGATGGGTCTGGGGCGCGGTCCTGTTCGGCCGGTACGCCCACGGAAACGGCATCCACTACTTCTCGAAGTTGCCGAAATGGGCCTACGGCCGCGGTGGCACGACGATCGGCGCGATCTACCTGACGACCGACAACACCGGCGACGACGTGCTCGCGCACGAGGCGATCCACCGGGCGCAGTGGAGGAAGTACGGTCTGACCTTCATCTGGCTCTACGTCGCCGCGGGCTCCCCCGCGCTGACCAATCGCTTCGAGGTCGAGGCGGGGTTGGAGATGGGCGGCTACCTGCGCCCGACGAGGCCGAGGCCGCGCCCCCGCGGCACGGACCGGGATCCGGCCTGAGCTAGGAGTTGGTGAGGGTGCGCGCCGCGCGGTCGCCCGAGACCCAGCCGTAGACGCGGTGCTCGCGTTCGAGGTCGGCCGGGAGCATCTCACCGAGCCAGGCCCCGACCGCCCCGGAGAGCGTCTGGCCGAGGTCGCGACGCAGCCAGGTCACGCAGACCCGGCCGGGGGCGAGCAGCTCGCGGATGGCGGCGGCGGAGTCGACCTCGACGAACACCTGGCCGCGCGCCCGGGCGGGGAGCGTGGCGAGGACGGTCTCGACGATCGGGAGGTCGCCCTCGACCGCGCCGAGCAGCACGAGATCGCCGGCACCGGGTTGCCAGCAGATCGAGGCGGGGAGGAGGTCGGAGAGGAACATCGCGCACTCAGTATAGGCATGCCTAACTGAGTGCTGCCTTACCCGCCGCCGGTCAGGCGGTCCAGGCCGGCGGATGCTTCCGCTGCCAGTGCAGCCGGCGCTCCAGCTGGACGCCGATGGCGAGCAGCACGTCCTCGCGGCCCGGGCCCCCGATCAGTTGCACAGCCATCGGCAGTCCCTCCGCGGTGACATGCACGGGCAGCACGATGGCCGGCAGTCCGCTCACGTTCACCATGCTCGTGTACGGCGTGTAGAGCACCTGCTGCGCGAAGTTGCGCTCCCCGTCGTCGGCGTCGTACCAGCCGACCGGCCGGGGGGTGAGGGCCATCGCCGGGGTGAGCACGGCATCCACCCGGGACGCCCGCGCGATGAACCGGCGCTCGAATCCGGCGAGCCAGGCGAGGGCCGCGCCGAGCTCCCGCGCGCTCAGCGAACGCCCGACCTCGACCAGCCACCGGGTGAGCGGTTCGACCATGTCGAGTTGCTCCCCCGTGATCGGAAGATTCGCCGCCCCTGCCTGCCAGACGGTACGGAAGGCCGTCGAATACCCGGGTTCGGGGTCGAACGCGAGTTCCTCCAGGCCGTGACCGAGGGCGTCCAGCTCGCGCAGGGCGATCCGCAGCGCCTCCTCGGCCTCGGGGGCGAGCTCGAGGTCGTAGGCGGTCGCCCACGGGCTGTCGCGCGAGACGCCGATCGAGAAGCGACCCTCCCCGCGCACGGCGAAACCGAGGAACGGCCCCTCCCCGGTGTCGGGCGCGACGGTGGCCCACTGCGGCGACCCGTGGCCCGCGAGGGCGTCGAGCAGCAGCGCGGCGTCGGCGACGGTGCGGGCGAGCGGACCGGCGGAGACGAGGCCGGCGAGTCCCGCGAAACCGGGCATCGCCGGCACGCGCCCGCGCGACGGCTTGAGCCCGACCAGCCCGGTCGCGGCCGCGGGGATGCGCACCGAGCCGCCGCCGTCGGACCCCGGGGCGAACGGCAGGAGCCCGGCTGCGACGGCGACCGCGGCGCCGCCACTCGAGCCGCCGGCCCCGAGTGTCGGGTCGTACGGGTTGCGGGCGATCGGTCCGGCGAGCGGCTCGGTGTAGCTCGGGAACCCGAACTCCGGGGCGGCGGTCTTGCCCAGGCTCACGCCTCCGGCCGCATCGAGCCAGCGGGCGAGCTCGTCGGATTCCGCGGGCACGTGCTCAGCGAAGGCTCGCGACCCGTAGCGGGTCGGCACACCCGCGCGGGCGACCAGATCCTTGTCGCCGAAGGGCATCCCCCAGAGCGGGAGGGCGTGCGAGAGGTGCTCGACGGCGACGGCTCGGGCGCGCGCGGCGTCGGGCGTCACCTCAGCGAAGGCGCCGAGCGCCGCATCGAGACGGGCGATCCGCGCGAGGTAGTGCTCCGTGAGGTCGAGCGGCGTGACATCGCCGCGACGCAGCCGCTCGAGTTGCTCGAGCGCGGTGAGATCGTGCAGGTCCGTCACCGCTTCAGCGTACGAGCTTGACGTCGGTGGGCTTGCGCCCAGTCCCGCGTCGATTCGCGAGCGTCGTGCGCCTGCACCTGGCGAACCCGTTCACGATCGTCGTCACGCCGCGGCCGGCGCTGGGCATCATCTTCGTCGCGAACCTGGTGATCTGGCTGCTCGGCCGGGCGGATACTCCCACCGACGCCGAGACGGTCGCGAACGTCTCCCGGAGCCTGCAGGACGACGGCGCGTCACGGTGGACCTCCGGCGACCTCATGGTCGTGGCCATCCAGGCGATGCGGCATCTCCGGATCGCCACGCACCTCATCCGGCGCCGGGCGACCCCCCGGGCCTGACCCGGACGCGGCTTCCGGCGCCCGCTTGCGGTGATACTGTCCGAGACACGGGGAGAGGGGCGCCCATGAGGATCGGACACCGCGTCGGGCTGACGCATCGGGCCGTGATGGTCGTGGCCGGAGTCGCGCTCCTCGCCGGCTGCACGCCGCAGACCGACCCCGGCGGCGGCGGCGAGAGCGCCCCGCCCGCGGTCGGCCCCACCCCGAGTGACACCGCGACGACGGCGCCCGTGGCCACGGTGTTCGAGATGCCCGCGCGATGCACCGACATCCTCACCATCGAGACGCAGAACCGGTTGATCGGCGAGGGCAAGGAGCTGCTCGGCGGACCCGATGGCAAGTACGGCGAGAACTACTTCGGCGACCCCACCCCCGAGGAGCGCGCCGGCGGCATCACCTGCGTCTGGGGCGACGAGGAGGTCACCGCATCGATCGTCAGCGTGTCGGTCGCGCCGATCACCACGGCGAGCCGCTCGGGAATCGTGCGCGCGCTGATCGACAGCGGGCTGGTCGAGTCCCAGGTGGAGGGCGGCCTCACCTACGCCCGCATCGGCGACGATGTCAGTGCTCCGGCCGAACTGCACGTCATCCGCTCGGAGAGCTGGGTCTCGGTGATCGAGGGGCTCGGCGGCGAGTATCGCTTCCAGCAGGCCACCGAGCTCGTCGACGAGGCGACGGCACAGGTCTACGTGGAGCGGTAGCGGCGTCGGCCTACTTGAGGCTCTTCTGCAGCAGGTAGGTGCCGAGCCACCGGCCGAACTTGAAGCCGACCTTGCCCATGTGGCCGATCTCGGTGAAGCCGAAGCTGCGGTGCAGGGCGACGGAGGGCTCCGCCCCCTTGTCGGCGATCACCGCGATCACCTCCTTGACCCCGGCGGCTTGGGCCCGCGGCAGCAGCTCGGCCATGAGCGCCTTGCCGACGCCTCGGCCGATCGACGCGGGACCGAGGTAGATCGAGTTCTCGACCGTGTAGCGGTAGGCGGCCTTCGGCTTCCACGGGGTGACGTAGGCGTAGCCGAGCAGCACACCGCGCGGACTCACCGCGACGATCCACGGATAACCGAGCGCCTCGACGTGCGCGAATTTCGTGCGCATCTCGCGGAGGGTGAGCAGGTCCTCGTCGAACGTGACGGTCGAATTCGCGACGTAGTGGTTGTAGATCTCGAGCATGTACGGGATGTCGCGGGTGGTGGCATCCCGCAGCTCGAAGGCGAACTCCGGCTCGGGCTCGGGCGCCGGCTTGAGGTGGGGCGGGAGTCTGCGCCGCGGGTTGTACTCCTCCTCCAGCATGCGACGAGTTTACGCAGGCAGGCGCCAGTCGACGGGGTGCGCCCCGGCGGCGATCAGCAGCTCGTTGGTCCGGCTGAACGGCTTCGACCCGAAGAACCCGCTGGAGGCCGACAGCGGCGACGGGTGCGCGGAGGCGACGACCTCGGTGCCGCCGAGCATCGGGCGCAGCGTGCCGGCATCCCGGCCCCAGAGGATCGCGACGAGCGGAGTGCCGCGGGCGACCAACGCCTCGATGGCGGTCTGGGTGACCTCCTCCCAGCCCTTGCCGCGGTGGGAGCCGGGGGCGCCCGCCCGCACGGTGAGCACGCGGTTGAGCAGCAGCACGCCCTGGTCGGCCCACGCCGTGAGGTCGCCGTGGGCGGCCGGCGGGATGCCGAGATCGGCGTCGAGTTCTCGGTAGATGTTCTGCAGGCTGCGCGGCACAGGATGCACGTCGCGCCCGACGGCGAACGACAGCCCGATCGGATGCCCGGGCGTCGGGTACGGGTCCTGCCCGACGATGAGCACGCGCACGGCGTCGAACGGGGAGCGGAACGCCCGCAGGACGTTCGTGCCCTCGGGCAGATACCGGCGTCCGGCGGCCACCTCGGCGCGGAGGAACTCGCCCATCGCGGCGACCCGACCGGCGACCGGCGCGAGGGCGACCGCCCACCCGGGATCGACGAGGTCCGCGAGCGGCCTCGGCTCGGTCACGCGCCCTCGGGGTAGGGTACGGGACCCTCGCTCGACCACGGGAACATGATCCACCTGTCGGTGTGCCGCCAGGTGTAGGTCGGTTCCTGCACGGTCTGCGGCTTCGCGTAGAGGCACACGGTGCGCACCTCGCTGCCGCCGGCCTGGAGCAGCTGCAGCACGAGCGCGAGGGTGCGGCCCGAGTCGGCGACGTCGTCGACGAGCAGGATGCTCTTGCCGGCGAGCGACTCCTGGTCGAGGGTGGGCGGCAGCACGATCGGGGCGTCGAGGGTCCTCTCGACGTCGGTGTAGAACTCGACGTTGAGGCTGCCGAGCATCTTCACCTCGAGCGCGTACCCCAGGGCGCCCGCCAGGGTCAGGCCGCCCCGCGCGATGCCGACGATCGCATCCGGCCGGAAGCCGTCGTTCGCGATCGTGGTGGCGAGCTCCCGCGCCGCCTGGCCGAAGAGTTCGTAGGTCAGGATCTCGCGTTCGTCAGCCACGCTGATCAGCCTAGCCAGCCGCCGTCCGGCGCCCGGCACGCCACTAGGCTCCGGTCATGACGATCGCCGGAGCCCCGAGATCACTCGCCCAGATCACCTTCGCGCTGGTCGGTTTCCTGTTCCTGCTCGAACTCACCAGCGGCATCATCCAGGGCTACTACATCCCGCTGATCAGCGATCTCGTGCAACACCTCGGCATCACGGATGCCGACTTCAACTGGTTCGAGGCGGCGCAACTGCTGCTCTCCGCGATCGCGGTGCCGATCCTCGCGAAACTCGGGGACATGTTCGGGCACAAGCGGATGCTCCTGGTCTCGACGGCGCTGGCGGCCGCCGCGTCCTGGTGGCTCGTCATCTCGGGCGACTTCACGACCTTCCTCATCGCCTGGGCGTTGCAGGGCTTCTACGCGGTATGGCTGCCGCTCGAGGTCGCCCTCATCTTCGACACAGGGCGGCGCAGCAAGACCGGGCTCTCGCAGACGCGCCGCGCGGCGGGCCTGCTCGTCATCGCGCTCGAGGCCGGCGCGATCGCCGGCGCCCTCGGCGGCGGCGCGATCTTCACCGCGGTCGGCGGGAACGTCGCCCTGACCCTCGCCGTGCCCGCGCTCGTCGTGACGCTCGCCTTCTTCGCCATCCTCTTCGGGGTGCCGGAGTCGGAGCGCTCCACCGGCCGCTCGCTCGACCTGGTCGGTTTCGTGCTGCTCACCTTCGCCCTCCTGCTCACGACGTCGTCGCTCACCTTCCTGCGCATCAACGGGCCGCAGACCTGGTGGGTCTGGGTCGTCATGGCGGCGGGCTTGCTCGCCTTCCTGCCCTTCGGGCGCTGGGTGCTCGGCCGCGACGATCCGGCGATCGACCTGCGCATGGTCGCGCAGAAGAACATGTGGCCCGTGCAGGTCACGGCGGGCCTCTTCGGCATCAGCGTGCTCGGCGCCCAGATCCCGCTGTCGACGTTCGCCGGCACCGACCCCGCGATCGCCGGCTACGGGCTCGGACTCTCGTCGGGGATGCGCTCGATCGTCATCGGCATCTACCTGATCTCGCTCATCCTGGGAGCCGCACTGTTCGCGGTGTTCTCGAGACGGCTGACCCCGCGGATCGCCCTCATCCTCGCCAGCGGGCTCGTCGCCGTGGGCTACTTCGGGCTGATCTTCTTCCACGACGACCTCGTCCAGGTGCTCATCTGCATCTGCATCGCCGGCGTCGGCTCGGGAGCCCTCGTCGCCGCACTCCCCGCGGCCGCCGCGGCCGCCGCGCCTCCCGGCCAGACGGGCATCGCGACGGGACTCACCAATACCACCAAGACGATCGGCGGCGCCTTCGCCTCGGCCACCTTCGGACTCGCGCTCGCGACCGGCGTCACGGCAGGCGTCGGCACCGCGGCGAGCCTCTCGGGCTACTACACGGTGTGGATCGTCTGTGGGGCGACGGCACTCGTCGCCACCGTGCTGCTGTTCTTCGTGCCGAAGCTCGCGTTCGCCGATCCCGTCGAGCCGGATCTCGCTGGCGACACTACCCGTTCGGGGTGAGCGGGCCCCGGATGACCTTGTGCGGTGCCGCCTGCGCGACGGGCTTGATCGTCACGAGGTCGAGGTTGACGTGCCCGGGCAGCTCGGCGGCATGCACGATCGCCTCGGCGATGTCGCCGGCGACGAGCGGATCCTCGACGCCCGCATAGACGGCATCCGCCCGCTCGGAGTCGCCCTTGAAGCGCACGAGCGAGAAGTCGGTCTTGACCATCCCCGGTGCGATCTCGACGACGCGGATCGGCTCGCCGGCCAGTTCGAGCCGCAGCACCGCGGTGAGCATGTGGGCGCCCGCCTTCGCGGCGTTGTAGCCGGCGCCGCCCTCGTAGGCCACGTGCGCCGCGATCGAGGTGACGGTGAGGATGTCGGCGTGGCCGGCCTCCCGGGCGCCGTCGCGCAGGGCGGGCAGCAGGGCCGCGATCACGTTCTTGACGGCGAGCACGTTGATCTCGAACATCGCTCGCCAGTCGTCGGGATCGCCCGCCTCCACCGAGGCCATCCCGAAGGCGCCGCCGGCATTGTTGACCAGCGCGTGGAGCGAGCCGAGCGCCGCGATCTCGTCGCGGGCGTGGGCGACGTCCGAGGGATCGGTGAGGTCGGCGGTCACCGCGGTGAACGCGTCGGCGAGGTCGGCGGCGAGCGCCGCGAGGCGGTCGGCCCGGCGGGCGACGCCGACGACGTGCCACCCCGACGCGGCGAACCGCCGGGCGGTGGCCTCCCCGATCCCGGAGCTGGCTCCCGTCACGACCACGCGCTTCGTCATGGCTCCACCGTAGAACGCCCGACATAGGGTGGGTGACGTGAAGGGCAGCCGCATCCCGCTCTGGGACAACGCGCGGTTCGGCTGCGTCGTACTCGTGGTCATGGGCCACGCGATCCAGCGGCAGACCCTCGACTCCGACAACGCGCTGACGCTCTACCTGTTCATCTACGCGTTCCACATGCCGGCGTTCGCGATCATCAGCGGCTACTTCTCGAAAGCGACCCCTCCCGGCATCCGGCAGATGCGCCGCATCATCACCGACTTCGTGCTGCCGTACGCGATCTTCGAGGTCATCTGGAGCCTGGTGAAGGCGATCGTCGAGCAGCGACCCGTGTTCAATCCGACCGAGCCGTCGTGGACGCTCTGGTTCCTGCTCGCGCTCGCGATCTTCCGGCTCGTGCTCCCCTATCTGGCGCTGGTGCGCTGGCCGCTCGCCTGGGCCGTGCTGCTGAGCGTCTCGGTCGGCTACCTGTCGAACGTCGACTCGACCTTCTCGCTCTCGCGGACGATCGGCATCCTGCCGTTCTTCGTGCTGGGCTGGCGCCTACGGCACTGGAACCTCGTCGACCGCTGGCGCGACCTCGGCGCAGCCATCTGGGGGTGGCGCGCGCTGGCCCTGGGGGTGCTTGGCGGCTGGCTCGCGGTGATCGCCCTCAACGTGCCGGCCTTCCGCGCCTTCGATCTGCAGTACTGGTTCCTCTACGACGACTCTTACCGCGCTCTCGGCGAGCGCGGCGAATGGTGGCCCGGGCTGCTGCGGCTCGGCCTCATCCTGCTCGCGGTCGTGCTGAGCGCGGCCTTCTTCGCGCTGATCCCGCGCCGCGAGACGTTCTTCAGCGCCTTCGGCCTCGGCACGATGTACGTCTACCTGCTGCACAGCTTCGTGCTCTATCCGCTCCGCGAGTCCGGCGTGCTGCGCGCCGACCACGCGTCGGCCACCCGGCTGTTGACCATGGTGTTCGCCTCGACGTCGATCGCCATCATCCTGGCGAGCCCGGCCGTGCGCCGGATCTTCCGGCCGCTCGTCGAACCGAGGCCGCGCTGGCTGTTCCGCGCCACCGACGAGCCGCCACGCGAGTCGCGGACCGACGCCGTCGGGGCCCGGCGCTCCGCCTGAAGACCCGCGCGGGGATCCGCGGGTTACGCCCCGTTGCGGCGACGATGGCCGCACCCGCCGGCGCGACCTAGGCTCGCATCCGTCCGGGGCGAACCCCGGGCGCGACCCGACGAGGAGCCCCATGTCCGACTGGAAGTTCGAGACCCAGCAGATCCACGCCGGCGCGGCGCCCGATCCCACCACGAACGCGCGCGCGACCCCGATCTACAAGACGACCTCCTACGTCTTCAACAGCGCCGACCACGCGAAGAACCTGTTCGCGCTGGCCGAGTTCGGCAACATCTACACCCGCATCAACAACCCGACCCAGGCGGTCATCGAGGAGCGCATCGCCGCCCTCGAAGGCGGCACCGCCGCGCTGGCCACGGCATCCGGGTCGGCCGCGATCACCTACGCCGTGCTCAACATCGCGGGTGCCGGCGACCACATCGTGTCGTCGTCGTCGATCTACGGCGGCACCTACAACCTCTTCAAGTACACGCTCGCGAAGCTCGGCATCGAGACCACCTTCGTCGAGAACCAGGACGACGAGGAGGAGTGGAAGGCCGCGGTGCGGCCGAACACGAAGCTGTTCTTCGCCGAGACGATCGGCAACCCGCGCATCAACATCCTCGACATCGAGAAGGTCGCCGAGGTCGCCCACTGCGCCGACCTGCCGCTCATCGTCGACAACACGATCGCGACGCCTTACCTCATCCGCCCGTTCGAGTTCGGCGCCGACCTCGTCGTGCACTCGGCGACCAAGTTCCTCGGCGGGCACGGCACGGTCATCGCCGGCGTCATCGTCGACGGGGGCCGGTTCCCCTGGTCGCAGCACGTCGACAAGTTCCCCGGTCTCACCGAGCCCGACCCGTCCTACCACGGCGCCTCGTACACCCAGGCGCTCGGCGACGGCATCGCGTTCGTCATCAAGGCGCGCGTGCAGCTGCTGCGCGACACCGGCGCGGCACTCTCCCCCGACAGCGCCTTCGCGCTCATCCAGGGCGTCGAGACCCTGTCGCTGCGCATCGAGCGCCACGTCGAGAACGCACAAGGCATCGCCGAGTGGCTCGAAGCCCACCCCGACGTCGCCTCGGTCAACTACTCGGGACTGCCGTCCAGCCCCTGGTTCGAGATCGCCGGCAAGTACGCCCCGAAGGGCGTCGGCGCCGTGCTGTCGTTCGAGCTCAAGGGCGGGGTGGATGCCGGTCGCGCCCTGGTCGAGAACGTGAAGTTGTTCAGCCACCTCGCCAACATCGGCGACGTGCGGTCGCTCATCATCCACCCCGCTTCGACGACGCACTCCCAGCTCACCCCCGAGCAGCAGCTGACGACGGGCGTCACGCCCGGCCTCGTGCGGCTCTCGGTCGGTCTCGAGCACATCGACGACCTCACCGCCGACCTCGAGGCCGGTTTCGCCGCCGCCCGCACGGTGAGCGCGGCGAACGCCGACGCCTGATCCGAGATCTCGCCACAGAGCCCTCCCCGACCATCGGGACCTCCGCACGCGAGGCTCCGAAGCGTCAGAGAGGGTTCTGTGGCGATCGGTGGGGTCCGCGTAATAGTGCTCCCCGCTGCGGGAGAATGGCAGCGATGGACTGGCAGACTCCCGAAGACGCCGCGCCGTCGGCGTTCGTGACGGAGTCTCAACGCCGCCGGGTCGCCGGCCTGCCTCCCGCGACGGGCGCGTGGCGCGACGGCGACGATCCGGGCGACCGGCGCTTCGCCGCGATCGGCGACCTCGCGCTGGAACGCGGCGGCAGCATCCCGAACGTGTCGATCGCCTACGAGACCTGGGGCGAGCTGGCTGCCGACCGGTCCAACGCCGTCCTCGTGCTGCACGCGCTCACCGGCGACAGCCACCTCGTCGGCAACGCCGGGCCCGGGCATCCGACCGGTGGATGGTGGTCGGGGCTCGTCGGGTCCGGCAAGGTGCTCGACACCGACAGGTACTTCGTCGTCGCCCCCAACATGCTCGGCGGCTGCCAGGGCTCGACCGGCCCCGCGTCGCTCGCCCCGGACGGCGCCGAGTGGGGGCCGCGCTTCCCCTACGTCACGATCCGTGATCAGGTGGGGGCGCAGGTCGCGTTCGCCGACCTCCTCGGCATCGACCGCTGGAGCCTCGTCGTCGGCGGGTCGATGGGCGGGATGCAGGTCCTCGAGTGGAGCGTCGGTCACCCCGCCCGGGCAGAGCGCATCGCCGTGCTCGCCGCGCCCCCGCTGTCGAGCGCCGACGAGATCGCCCTCAACTCGGTGCAGGCGGAGGCGATCCGGATGGATCCCGCGTTCCGTGCCGGCGAATACTACGACGCCGCGGAGGGCGCGGGGCCGCATCGCGGGCTCGCACTCGCCCGCCGCATGGCGCTGCTCAACTACCGCTCCCCCACCGAGCTCAACGACCGGTTCGAGCGGTCGTGGCAGAGCGGGCTCAGCCCGCTCGGTGACGGCGGCCGGTTCGCGGTGCAGAGCTACCTCGACTTCCACGGCAACAAGTTCACCCGTCGCTTCGACGCCAACAGCTACCTCGTGCTGACCGATGCCATGGACTCGCACGACGTCGGCCGCGACCGCGGCGGCGTGGCGGCGGCACTCGGCCGGGCGACGGCGAGAGCCCTTGTCGTCGGGATCGACTCCGACCGCCTGTTCCCGGTGGAGGGCCAGGAGCTCATCGCCCGGCACCTGCCCGGCAACATCGACGGCGACGTGCCGGTCGTGATCTCGTCGCCGTTCGGCCACGACGCATTCCTCATCGAGGACGCGCTCGTCGGGGCCGAGCTGAAGCGCCTGCTCGATTCCTGAGTACGGCGGAGGGCCGCGATCACTCGCGACCCTCCGAACGCCCCCGGGTGTGTGGCGCGCCTCGTGGAAACGTGGCGTCAGCCCCTCTGCACCCCAGCGGTGCGGGTGGAACTGTACCCCTCGATCGTACCCCCGGCTCCCGCGTGGCACCCCCCTTTCGCGTGGCACGGTGTGTCACCATTGCCCTCAGCATGGACCTCATCAGTAAGGAGCGGGACCGTCTCCTCCAGCGCAGTGCACGCGTCTACGGCCTGAGTTTCACCGCAGTCTCCGCGCTGTGTTTCGCGCTCCCCGGGGCCGTGCCCTTCCCGGTGCTGCTGCTCGGCATCCCGCTCTACCTGATCCTCGCCGCAGCCCTCGTCGCCGTCGGCTTGAGCCGGTCGATCTGGTGGCCCGTCGTCGCGCTCGTCGCCGGCACCGGGATCGTCCTCGTCGTCGGCATCCTCGGCGCCACCCCCACCCCCGCCGGGTCGCTCGCGCTCATCCACGTCGCCGCCGCCGGGCTGGCGTCGCTCGCGCTCGTGCTCACCACGAGCGCTCCGCGGATCGCCTTGCTGGTGACCGGCGCCCTGGTCGGGGTCGGCACCGTCGTCTTCGCCGAGATCGACACCCCCGCGCAGGCGCTGCGCAGCGGCGGCACGGTGCTGGTCGGCTGGGGCCTCGCCGCGCTCATCACCGTCTGGATCAACGCCGGCGTCCCGCAGGTGGCCAAGCGCATCGCGAGCATCGGGCGCGCCCACCGGGCCGAGCGGCAGGCGAGCGAACTGGAGGCTCAGCGCCGCCAGGGCGCCCGACTGCTGCACGACACCGTGCTCGCGAGCCTGACCCTCCTCGCCCACTCCGGCGTCGGCGTGAAGCCCGAGGCCTTGCGTCAGCAGGCCGGCGAGGATGCGCGGCTGCTGCGCCAGCTGCGGCTCGGGACGGCGCCGCAACTCGCCGAGCCCACCCAGACCGGCACCGTTCCCGTCGTGACCGCGGAGGAGCCCGTGCTCGGCACGACGCTGGAGTCGGTCAAGCAGCGGTTCGGCCGGATGGGGCTGCAGGTGTCGTGGCACGGCACCGGGCAGGTGCTGCTGCCGAGCGAGGTGCTCGACGCCTTCCTGCTCGCCCTGGCCGAGTGCCTCGAGAACGTGCGGCGCCACTCCGGGGTCACCGAGGCGCACGTGACGATCACCGACGATGCCACGATGGTGCGCGCGCTCGTCACCGACGCGGGCGTCGGGTTCGACATCGCCGACATCGATGAGGCGAAGCTCGGATTCGCGGAGTCGGTCGTCGGCCGCCTCCGCGAGGTCGGCGGCAACGCCCGTCTGTTCTCGGCGCCCGGCTCGGGCACCACCGTCGCCCTGGAGGTGCCGCGCGGATGAGCAAGACCGACACCATCCAGTTCTCTCAGCCGGATGAGAACACCCTCGGCGTCGTCGTCGGCAACGCCCGACGAGCTGTGCAGTCGACGGCTCGGCGTTTCAGCCGCGCCTCGACCGCGCACCGGGCGAGCCTCGGCACGGCGTTCCTCGGCCTCGGCGCCGTCATCGTCGTCGGGTTGCGGGCCGTCTACGGTCTGATCTGGTTCGCCGCGCAGTGGGAGGTCTACCCCGAGCCGTTCGCCGCCCTCGCCGCCTGGATCGTGCTCGCCGCCGTGCTGATCGGTGCGATCGTGATGTCCCGGGTCAGCGGCGACCGTCTCCCCGACTGGATGTTCGGCCTCTTCCTCGCCGGACTCGCGATCGCTTTCGCCCTCGACGTCATCGCCGTGTGGGAGCTGCGCAACATCGGCGGGTTCGCGACGGCCGCACTCACGGCCGGCATGGCGTTGCTCGTGCTCGTCGCCCTGCGCGGCCGGGCGGAGATCCTGACCGCCGCCGTCGTCCTCGGCGTCGCGTTGATCGTCGTCATCTTCCTCGACGCCCCGGTCGGCGCTCTGGCCGACCCCGACTGGATCGCCATCCAGGTCACCGCGATCGCCGGCGCGGTGCTGCCGCCGATCATCGGCGTCGTGATCGTCGAGAGCTTCCGCCGCATGGTGCAAGTCGAGCTCGACCGCGTGCTCGTGCAGTCGACCGTCTCCGCCCCGCGCTTCGCAGTCGGCATGCTCGCCTCGGAGGAGCTCGCCCGCCTCGACCTCGCCGCGGAGGAACTGCTGGATGCGGTGGCGCAGCAGAAGACGAAGCTGCCGCTGACCCCGAAGAACGCCTCGGTCGCCGCCCAGCTCGCGACCGAGTTGCGGCTGCATCTCATCGAGGGCCGCCGTGAGACCTGGCTGTACCACGCGATCAGCGAGTCGGAGCAGCTCGGCAAGTCGGTGACGCTCTCCGACAAGTCGAGCCTCGCCGGGCTGCTCGACCCGACGCAGCGCGACGGCCTGCTCTCCGCCGCCTGGCTGCTCGTCGCCGACGTGCCCTCGGCGGCGAACCCGCGCCGCCGCGGCACGGCGAGGACGCTCAGCATCCAGATCGGGCCGGTCGTGCCGGGATCCCCCGCCGTCCCCGCGCACAAGATCGCCGTGCCCATCACGGTGACCTCGACGGGGATCCCGCGAAACCGCGTCGACTCGGGTGTCTGGGACGCCATCGGCCGTATCGGGCGATACTCTGACTCCACTCAGGACGCCAGCCTGCGGGTCGACATCGAGTGCATCGTCGACAACCCGGCTGACCAATGACCACCCTGACGGAAGGAACCCTCGTGGCCGCCCCGATTCGCGTCGCGCTCGTCGACGATCACCGCATGATCCTGGGCGCTCTCACGGAGTGGATCCGCAGCTCCGCCGACGACATCTCCGTCGTGGCGGCGGTGCCCACCTGGCCGGAGCTGCTCACGCATCCGGAGTTCCCGGTCGAGGTCGTCCTGCTCGACCTCGATCTCAAGGACAACCTCCCGGTCGCGCTCAAGATCTCGACGCTCAAGACCACGGGCGTGCGCACCGTGCTGATGAGCACCTACTCGGAGCCGAACGTCGTGCGCGAGGCGCTCGGCGCCGGCGCCCTCGGCTACCTGGTCAAGAGCGAACCGGTCGAGATGATCATCGAGGCGATCCGGGCGGCGGCGAAGGGTGAGAGCTTCATCTCGGCCGAACTCGACCTCGCGCTCAACGCCGCCGACATCGGCGGCGCCCCGAAGCTGTCGGCCCAGGAGCGTCGGGTCATGGCGCTCTACGGCGGCGGCGAGCCGGTGAAGGCGGTCGCCTACCAGCTCGGCATCTCCGAGGAGACGGCGAAGAGCTACCTCAAGCGGATCCGCGAGAAGTACCGGGTCGCGGGCATCGACGTCGGCACGAAGGTCGCCCTGCGACGCCGCGCCATCCAGGACGGCATCCTGTTGCAGGACGGCGCGCCCGGCGCGTTCTAGTCCTCGCGCGGTCCGATGGCCGGGACGGCCGGCGGCGGCGCGAGAGCGGAAACGGCCTCGCTCGTGAGCGGAGCTCGCGCGCGGCGCGTGATCAGGCCGCCGACGACGGCGAGCAGGATGCCGGGCAGGCACAGCAGCAGCCCGACCCAGGTCGGCGCGAGGTAACCGAACCCGGCGGCGATGACGGCGCCGCCCAGGATCGCGCCGAGGCTGTTGCCGATGTTGAGCGCCGAGTGGTTGGCCGCCGCGGCGAGGGTCTGACTGTCGCCGGCGACATCCATGAGGCGGGTCTGAATCGCGGGCGAGAGGGACGACGAGGCGAACCCCACGGCGAACACCCCGACGAATAGCCCCGGGATCGTCGGGCCGCTCAGGGCGAGCCCGAGCAGAGCGATCACGAAGATGCCGAAGCTGAGGAACACCGCGCGCAGCGCCCCGCGGTCGGCGAGGCGACCGCCGACGAGGTTGCCGACGGTCATGCCGAGTCCGGCGACGACGAGAACGAGCGGCACGATCGCCGGGGCGAGCCCGGTGACCTCGGTGGTGAGCGGGGCGACATAGCTGTAGACCGCGAAGAAGCCGCCGAAGCCGAGCGCTCCGGTGAGCAGGGCGAGCCACACCGCGGGTCGCGCGAAACCGCCGATCTCGCGGCGCACGGTCGCGCCGGGGTCGCCCGGCTGCCTCGGCACGACGAGGATGATCGCCACCACCGTCAGCGCGAAGATCGCGGCGACGGCGAGATAGGCGACCCGCCAGTTCGTGGCCTGCCCGAGGAAGGTGATCGCCGGGACCCCGATGACGTTCGCAATGGTCAGACCGGAGAGCACCAGCGCGATGCCCCGGCCGCGTTTGCCCGGCCCCATGAGCGACGCTGCGACGAGCGCCGCGATACCGAAATAGGCACCGTGCGGGAGGGCCGCGAGGAATCGGGCGACGACGACCAACTCGAATGTCGGGGCGGCGGCCGAGGCGAGCGTGCCGACGGTGAACGCGATCACCAGGGCGAGCAGCAGGCCTTTTCGGGGGAATCGGGCGGCGAACACCGCGATCGTCGGGGCGCCGACGACGACGCCGGCGGCGTAGGCCGAGATCATGATGCCGGCCTGCGCGATCGCGTCGTCGGGGCTGCGCACGGACAGCCCCGGGAGGAGGTTCTCGGCGATCTGCGGCAGCAGCCCCATCGCGACGAACTCGGTCGAGCCGATACCGAACCCGCCGAGAGCGAGCGCGAGGAGGGCCAGACGCACACGCGCGGGCGAGAGGGTGGTGTTCACGGGGCTGGCGGCCGATCGAGTGGAGACGGAGAGGCTCAGCGTCGAGCGCGCATCCAATCTAACGCCGCCGGCTCGGGCGGCTCGTCCTGCGCTCGTCGACGCCGCACGACCGCGACGAGCGCCACGACGGCCCAGGCGAACAGCGCGACGTACAGCAGGTTGCGCGCCGTCAGCACGAGGACCATCGAGAGCTTCGTCGCGAGCAGATCGTCATAGAGGTAGGGGTAGAACGCCTGCGTGAGCGCGGCGATCAGCAGGCCGAACACGGCCGGCACGCGGAAGGACCGCCCGGTCCCCGACGCGTGCGTCAGCAGTCCGAACACGATCGGCACCGCGAGCCAGGTCACGAACTGCGGCGACCCCACCTTGTTGAAGATGATCATCGCGAGGGTCAGGGTCAACGCGAGCGGCGGCAGAAGCTCCCCGGGGGTCCGCCCGCGACGCACCGCGACCAGCCCGAGCCCGAGCAGCGCGACGGCGGCGACCGCGAGCAGCGGGGTGGCGACCCCAGCGGCCGTCGCCACCCCCTCGCCCTGCAGCTGGAAGGTGAGGATGGAGGTGTCGAAGGACACCCGGGTGTGCCCGGCGCCGAGGGAGGCGTCCCACATCCAGGGGGTCGCGACGACGGCCTCGATCTGCAGACCGCGGCCGGTCTGCTGGGTGATGAAGCTGAAGACGTTGCCCGCACCGCCGAGCGCGATCACGACGATCAGCACCGCGGCCGTCGTCGCCGCGGCGCCGACGAGCACCCGCACCCGGCCGTGCGCGGCGAGCACGACCGCGGCGACCAGGGCGGCCGGCCACACCTTGATCCAGGCGGCGACCGTGAGCAGCACGCCGGCGAGGGCGGGACGGCTGAGCACGACGAGCATGCCGAGCATCGCGATCGGCACCGTGATGGAGTCGACCCGGCCGACGGCGACGGGACCGAGCGCGACCAGGAAGCCGAGCCACCACCAGCCGGGGTGCGCGACCCCGCGCCGGCGGCCGAGCGCCAGCACCACCGCAAACGCGACGGCGTCGGCGATCATCACGAGGGTGAGCCAGGTGCTCGCGTAGAGGTCGGGACCGAACGCGGCCGCCGCGATCATCGGCACGATCGCCAGGATCGGGTACACCCACACGGTGTCGATCCCGACCCACCCGCGCCCGGTGAACGCGTAGTCGACGATCCAGAACTTGTAGACGTTCGTGACGTCGCCGATCGGCTGCCCGGGACCGTAGAGGGCGAGCATCCCGAGCCAGAGGTGGGCGAGCGCGAAACCCGCCCACAGGGCGATCGGATGCCGCAGGATCGCCGTCACCTCGTCAGCGTAACGGCGTCACGAAACGACACGTCGCGGCGCGCGCGAGGCCCCTCCCGGCACAATGGGAGCACAGCATCCCGACCCTGGAGGCATCCATGTCCCGAACCCTCTCCCGCCTGGCGGCCGCCGCCGGCGTCCTCGCCCTGGGCGCCGGCCTCGCCGGCTGCCAGACCGACGCCGGAACCGGTGCCACGAGCGAGTACGTCACCGACGGCAAGCTCACGATCGCCACCGGCGAGCCGGCCTACTTCCCCTACGTGATCGATGACGACCCCGCGTCCGGCGAAGGCTTCGAGTCCGCCGTCGCGTACGCGATCGCCGACGAGCTCGGCTTCGCGGCCGAGGATGTCGTCTGGGTGCGCACCGGCTTCGACGCCGCCATCGCGCCCGGCCCGAAGGACTTCGACTTCAACATCCAGCAGTACTCCGTGACGCCCGAGCGCCAGCAGTCGGTCGACTTCTCGTCGACCTACTACGCCGCCGACCAGGCCGTCATCACCACCGAGGGATCGGCGGCGGCCGGGGCGAACTCGATCGCCGACCTCACGGATCTGCTGATCGGCGCCGCGACCGGCACCACGAGCCTCGCGGCCGTCGAACAGGTCATCGCCCCGACGCAGGGGGCGCAGGTCTTCAACAACAACGACGAGGCGAAACTCGCGCTCGAGAGCGGCCAGGTCGACGCGATCGTCGTCGACGTGCCCACCGCGTTCTACATCACCGGCGTCGAGCTCGACGGCGGCATCATCGTCGGCTCGCTGCCCGCGATCGAGGGCGCGACCGACGAGTGGGGCGTGCTGCTGGCGAAGGACAGCCCGCTGACCGACGATGTCACGGCAGCGGTCGACGTGCTGCGCGAGAACGGCACGCTGGATGCCCTGGTGGCGCAGTGGCTCGGAGCCGACGCGGGCGTGCCCGCCCTGCAGTGAGCGCTCGTCTGCTGAGCCTTAGCCTTACGAGGTGACCGTTTCCCCGGACAGCCCGCCGCCGAGTTCTCTCGAACTCGACCGGCGGGCTTTCCGGCGCCGCCAGTCGGCGCGCTCGGTGCTGATCGGCGCCGCCTCGACCGTCGTCTTCGCGGTCGCGCTCTGGGCGTTCGTCGTGAACACCCCGGGCTGGGTGCGCGTCCAGAACAGCTTCTTCGACCTCGACACGGCGATCGCGTCCCTCCCGCGCGTCGCCCAGGGCTTCCTGGTCAACCTGCGCATCCTCGCGTTCTCGGTCGTCGGGGTCGCCGTCGTCGCGACTCTGATCGCGTTCGTGCGCACGCTGCGCGGCGCCGTCTTCTTCCCGCTGCGCGCGCTCGCCACGGCCTACACCGACCTGTTCCGCGGCACGCCGCTCATCATCATGCTGTTCCTGATCGGCTTCGGCGTCCCCGGACTGCTGCAGACCCGCATCTCCACCGAGCTGCTCGGCACGATCGCCCTCGTCGTCACCTACTCCGCCTACGTCTCCGAGGTGATCCGGGCCGGCATCGAAGGAGTGCACCCGTCGCAGCGGATGGGCGCCCGCGCGCTCGGCCTCAGTCACGGGCAGACCCTGCGGCTCGTCGTGCTGCCGCAGGCGATCCGCCGCCAGGCGCCGCCGCTGATGAACGACTTCGTCGCGATGCAGAAGGATGTCGGCCTCGTCTCGATCCTCGGGATCGTCGATGCCGTGCGCGGCGCGCAGATCGAGACGGCGAAGTACGCCGATTTCACTCCCTACATCGTCGCCGCGGTGCTCTTCGTGCTGCTGGCCATCCCGACGATCCGGTTCACCGACTGGATCTCGGCACGACTGCGGCGACGCGAGCAGATGGGGTCGGTGGTATGACGACCGTGCTGACGTTGGAAGGCATCCGCAAGGCGTTCGACGACAACCGCGTGCTGAACGGGATCGACCTCGACCTCGCCGAGCACGAGGTCGTCGCGCTGATCGGACCGTCGGGCTCGGGCAAGTCGACGCTGCTGAAGACCATCAACCTCCTCGAGCCGATCGACGACGGCCGCATCCTGCTGCGCGACGAGGACATCAGCGACCCGCGCGTCGACGTCGATCGCACCCGCGCCCGGTTCGGCGTCGTGTTCCAGCACCTCAACCTGTTCCCGCACCTCTCGGTGCTCGACAACGTCACCCTGGCCGCGCGCAAGGTGCACCGCGTGGCGCGGGCCGAGGCGGAGGCTCGCGGCCTCGAACTGCTCGACCGGATCGGGCTCGCCGACAAGGCACGCGAGCATCCCGACCGCCTCTCCGGCGGTCAGCAGCAGCGTGCGGCGATCGTGCGCGCCGTGCTCACCGATCCCGAAGTGCTGCTGCTCGACGAGATCACCTCCGCGCTCGACCCGCTGCTCGTCGGCGACGTGCTCGAAATGGTGCGCGATCTCGCGGCCGAGGGCACCACCATCCTGATGGCGACGCACGAGATGGCGTTCGCGCGCGACGTCGCCCACCGCGTGGTGTTCCTCGACGGCGGAGTGATCGTCGAGGAGGGCCCGCCGGCGCAGCTGTTCACCGCTCCGCGGGAGGCGCGCACCCGCGAGTTCCTGGCGCGCTTCTCGGCCTGATCGACGCGACGGCCCGCTGTTCCCGCGCTTCCCGCTGGGGCAGGATGTCGGACATGCCGGTCTTCCGCACCACACTGCACCAGGTCGGCAACAACGTCGGCATCGTCGTGCCCGAGGAGATCGTCCTCGGGTTCGGGGTCGGCAAGCGCGTGCCGGTCGTCGTGAGCATCGACGGCAGCTACAGCTACCGCACCACGATCGCGTCGATGGGCGGCCGATCCATGATCTCGTTCAACGCCGAGACCCGCGCGGCGACCGGCCGCGGCGGCGGTGACGAGGTGGAGGTCGGGCTCGAGCACGACACCGCGCCGCGCACCGTCGAGATGCCCGCGGAACTCCGGGCCGCCCTCGGCGGGGATCCCGCGGCCGCGGCGGCGTGGGCGAGGCTGGCGCCGTCGCGTCAGAAGGAGTGGGCCCGGACGATCGCCGACGCGAAGAGCGACGACACGCGCGAGCGCCGCGTGTCGAAGGCCGCCGAGGCCCTGCGCGCCGAGTGACTCCGAGGGGTCAGCGCCAGCTCTTCGGCCCGCGCGTGCCCGCGGCGTACGAGTCGAGCGGAACGCGCTCGGCGCGCCACGCGGCGAGCACGGGGGCGACGATGCGCCAGCACTGCTCGGCGATGTCGCCGCGTACCGAGAGCGTCGGGTCGCCGTCGAGCAGCTCGGCGAGCACCTCGCCGTAGGCGCTCAGTTCGCTCGGGCCGAACTCCGCGTCGAGCGTGTCCCACTCGAGATCGAACGGATCGTCGCGACCGTTGGTGACGAGGTCGAGCGACAGGGTCGCCGGTCGGATGCCGATGCGCAGCTGCGCCTGACGGCTGGGGCCCCCGAAGCCGGTCGGCAGGTGCGGCACGTCGCGGAAGGTGAAGACGACCTCCTGCCGCGGCTCGCCGATCGCCTTGCCGGAGCGCAGCACGAACGGCACGCCCGCCCAGCGCCAGTTGTCGATCGCGACGGTCAGCTCGGCGAGGGTCTCGGTGCCGCGCGCCTTGTCGACGCCGGACTCGCTCGCGTAGGCGGGGAGCTTCCGCCGACCGATCGTGCCCGCCGTGTAGCGGGCGCGGCGGCTCGCGGTGCCGTCCCTCTTCCAGGCCCGCGTCGCCCGCAACAGCTGCGCCATCGCGCCGCGGAGATCTTCGGAGTCGACGGTGGCCGGCGGCTCCATCGTCGCCAGCGCGAGGACGAGCAGCAGGTGGCTCTGGATCATGTCGACGAGTGCCCCGGCCTTGTCGTAGTAGCCCGCGCGGCCCTCCAGACCGAGATCCTCCTCGATCCGGATCTCGACGTGCGCGACGTTCTGCGCCGACAGCAGCGGCTCGAAGATGCGGTTGGCGAAGCGCAGCCCGAGCAGGTTGATGACCGTCGACTTGCCGAGGAAATGGTCGACCCGGAACACCTGCTCCTCGGGCACCAGTCTCTGCAGCAGCCGGTTGAGCGACTGCGCCGACGTGAGGTCGGTGCCGAACGGCTTCTCGATCGCGAGCACGATCCCGTCGGGCAGGGTCATCGTCGCCAGGGTTCGGCAGGCGAGCACCGTCACGGCCGGCGGCAGGGCGAAGTAGAGCGCGACGCGTCCGGTCGCCGTGGCGAGCACACGGCCGAGTGCCTCCGGGTCCGTGACGTCGGCCCGCAGGTACATCGACGACTCGAGCACCTCGTCGATGCGACGGCCGCCGACGCCGGAGAAAGCCTTGCCGACACGGCGCTTCCAGGCGGCGTCGGTCATCGGGTCGCGGTCGACGCCGATGAGACGGATGTCGCTGCCGCGGCTCGAGGCGAGCAACGACGCGAGTCCGGGCAGCAGCAGCCGCGAGGTGAGGTCTCCCCCGGCACCGAGGATGACGAGGGTCGAGATCGCGGAAGAGGCCACGGGTCGACCGTACCCGGCTAACCGTTGAGGCCGGAGATGAACCCGGCGATCGCTGCGCCGAATCCGATCAGCAGCGGCAGGACGACCGCGAGGACGACCACGACCACTACCGCCGTCGGGAAGCGCCGCCGCAGCCGCTGTCCGGGCGGCGCGACGACGTTCGCCGCGAACCCCGCGGGTAGGCCGCCGGGTGTCGTCGCCTTCTCGTCCCGGTAGCGACGGGTCTGCTTGAGCGCCTTCGCACCGACGACGTCGATGATGCGGAACAGCCGGTCGAGGAGGCGCGGATCGTCCATCCGGAATGCGCGGGGCGAGTAGACGAACATCCAGTCGTCGATGATCTCGACGTCGAACGGCGCGACGTTGTCGATGCACAGCGCCATCAGGTCGGGCGTGAAGACGTAGAGCGCATCCGTCTCGTATTCGCGGGGGCAGTAGAGCGTGAACCAGCGGTCGAAGTCGCCCTCGAGTGGCAGCACCTGGCTGCGGTCGAACAGCCCGGCCAGACCCGGCGACGCCCACGAGTTGTTCTGCAGCGAGTCGAGCAGCATGTGCGGCAGGCGCCGCTCCAGGCTGAGCGCGAGGAAGCCCCAGATGTAGGTCGTCGACGACTTGCCGTTGCTGACGACGTACTGGAAGTTGCCGACGTCGAAGAACCGGCCCTCCGTCGAGCGGAAGTGGTCGATCGCCCGGCGGCTGCCCCCGGTGCGGAAGATCGCCCCCGGATAGTTCGGGTCCGGGTCGGCCGGCGAGAAGGCCAGCCGATTGCTGCGCGCGAACCAGTCGAGGCGCAGCCAGCGCTCCCAGCGACGTTCGCTGGGAGCGATCCTGGTGAGCCCCCAGATGCTCAGCGCGACGAATCCGAGGCAGAAGATGCCGATCGCGAGGGCGAATCCGGCGAGAACCGCCGCACCCGAGTCGGGGTTCCCGAGGCCCCCGACGCCACCCACGACGAGCACGACGCCGAAAACCGCGAACAGCAGCACCATCGGCACGAGGAGCACGTAGAGCATCACGGTGCGCGCGACGCCGTCGCTCGCCCACGGGTGGTTCGCCGCCTGCGCCGCCCGCTTCCACTGCTGGATCTCCTGCGGGGCCAGCGGCGCGGTGAACGCCGTCCAGTCGAGCGCCATCAGGACCTCCCCGCCTCGCCGGTCAGCCCGGCCGCGAGCGCGAGGCGGGCGGCCGTGCCGAATCCGGTCTCCCGCTCCTCGGACGACAGGCTCTCGCCCGTGATCACGTCATCGGTCACGGTCACCAGAGCGAGCGTCTCGATGCCCTCCCGGGCGCCGATCGCGTACAGCGTCGCGGCCTCCATCTCGACGGCGAGGGTGCCGAATCGGGCCAGGCGGGTCGCCGGCTCCTCGGCGTAGAACGTGTCGCTGGAGAAGATCGCCCCGACCCGCAACGGCACCTCGTCGCGCTCAGCCGCCTCGACGGCGGCGCGCAGCAGCGGGAAGGCCGGCGCCGCGCCGAGCGAGACGCCGGGCGCCCAGTGCGCCGTGATCGCCGAGTCGGTGTGCGCCACCGAGCCGGCGACGACGGTGCCCAGCGGCATCCCGGGCTGGATCCCGCCGGCGGTGCCGACCCGGATGATGCGAGTCACCCCGTAGAACCGGGCGAGCTCGGTCGCGTAGATCGCGAGCGAGGGGCCGCCCATGCCGGAGGCGAGCACCGAGACCGGCCGACCGGCGTGCGACCCGGTGTAGCCGAGGATGCCGCGCACCTCCGTCACGAGGCGGGCGTCGTCGAAGAACTCCTCGGCGATCCGGCGCGCGCGGCGCGGGTCGCCCGGCATGAGCACGAGGGGTGCGAAGTCCCCCGGATCGGCGGAGATATGGGGAGTGGCCATAGGTCCAAAACTAGCCCCGAGCCGACAGCACCCGATCCTTCTCCGTACCGGCGGCGTCGTTCTTCTTGCCGGCGCGCGACCCGGCGAGCTTCGCCCGGATGTGGTCGCCGACGGTGATCGGCTCCGGGTAGCGGTTCGGATGCTCGGCGTCGATGAGGTGCGGCATCGTCGCGATGAGCGCGTCGATGTCGCCGTCGTGGAAGTAGGCGGCGCTGCGGCGGCGCTCGATCGTGCCGTCGACGATCGGAGGTTTCACCCGGTGGAGGGTCGACATCCATCGGTCGTTGGTCCAGCGGCCGGTGACGTCGCCGAGGTTGATGAGCAGCGCGTCGTCGGCGGGGTTGACGTCGTTCCAGGAGCCGTCGGCGCCGAGCACCTGGAGTCCCTTCACCTGGTCGGCCCAGAGAACCGTGACGATGCCGTAGTCGGTGTGCTCGCCCATGCCGATGAGGTCGCCGTCGAGGCGGATACCGGTGCCGGGGGGCAGCGCGTAGTTGTTCATCCGCATCACGTCGAGCGAGTGGCCGGTGTAGGCGTCGTAGAAGCCCTGAGGCAGTCCGAGCGCGTCGGCGAAGATGACGGTCATGGTCTCGGCGACCCGTTTGGCCTCGACGAAGTACGCCTGGACGTTCTCGCGGAACCCCTCGATGTCGGGCCAGGTGTTCTCGGGGTAGTCGTCATCGGGCAGGTCGACGCCCGGGTAGTCCGACTTCGCGGCGCCGACGTTGAACGCCTCGAAGAAGTCGTTCATGCGGTTGGCGCTCTCGACGCCGAGGCTCAGGCTGAGGGACTCCGACTTCGGCGGCGAGTACCCGCGGTTGATCTTCGGGGGCGTCTTGTAGGTCTTCTTCGTCTCGAGATCGAGGGCGAAGAAGGCATCCATCGCCTCGGTCAGCCCGGCGATCGTCGCGTCCGGGATGCCGTGGCCGAGGATCTGCATGAAGCCGACCGTGCGGCACGCCTCGTCGATCGCCCGCGCGACGGCGGCCCTCTCGTCGGCGGTGCCGTTGGTGACGTAGGGGGTGATGTCGATCGAGGGGACACTGAAGGCCATGCGCCACGGTAACAAGCGTCGATTTCGGTAGCGTTACGCGCTACCGTGACCGGCATGACCCAGGATGCGGTGCCGACGCCGCCTGCCGCCCCCGTTCGCCGCCCGAAGAACAAGCCCGGGATCGCGGCCCTCATCCTCACCGTCCTCGCCGCGATCGCGCCGCTCGTGGTGGTGATCGTGGTGTGGATCCTGGGCCTCACAGAATACCCCGACGACTTCGACAACGCAGTGTACGTCGGCTTCCTCGGCGGATTCGTCTTCTTCTTCGGCACCATCGCGCTGCTCTCGCCGCTGTCGTTCGTCGGCCTGGTGCTCGGGATCGTCAGCATGTGGCGCCCCGGCAGCAAGGCGCCGGGCATCGTCGCGATCATCCTCGGCGTCATCGGGTCGATCGGCCTGTTCGGCTTCCCCTTCGTGCTCGGGGAAGTCGTCCCGGGCCTCTGAGGCGCGAGCCGCCACCGAGCCGCTGCGGCTCGGGCCGCCCTTTCGGGTGCCACCCGAAGACGCGCTACCCGGCGATTCCCCGAGTCGTCACACTGGCTGCAGGAGCCGTCCCGGCCGGAGAGGGGCATCGACGGCTCCGATGGTTTCGGGGACCGATTCGGGGGGATCAGGGTGGTTGCGGGAGACTCCGCCGCGCGGGCGGCCGCGCAGCGAGACCTCATCGACGAGCACGCCCGCCGCGCCGGGATCGCCCGGCAGATGGCCCGCAGCTTCGAGGCCGCGGCGCGCAGCGAGAAACGCCTCGCCCGCACCCTGATCGAGCTGGAGCCGCTCGGCTACACCCTGCTTGCCGACCGCAAGCGGCCCGGCTCGGCGCGCGGCAACGTCGACTTGGTGCTCGTCGGCCCCGGCGGCGTCGTGCTGGTCGACGCGAAGGCGTGGCACCGGGTCACGATCACGAGCGGACGGGTCTGGCGGGGCGGCGACGACGCGACCCCCGAGATCGAACGGCTCGCCGACCTGCTGCACCTGACGCAGGGCGAACTCGCCGAGGTCGGTCTCGCGCCGGGCGAGGTGCGGGCCCTCGTCGCCTTCACCGGCATCGACCTGCCGCGCACCGACCTGTTCGGGCTGACCCTCCTCGGCGACGTCGAGGCGGTCACCGAGATCGCGGGTCTCGGTACCCGGCTCTCACCCGCGCGGGTCGCCGAGGTGCGCGGCGCCCTCGAGCACCTCTTCCCGCCGCTCACCACGGGACCGCTGACGATCCCGGTGAGGTCGCTTCCGGAGCCCGTCGAGCCCATCGACGTCGACCCCGTGACCTTGCGCGCCGAAGACATCCAGGACGCCCTTTTCGACGGACTGCGCCGCGCGCCGATCGAGGAATGGATGGCGTTCCTCGACCCCGGTCAGGCCAGGCTGGTGCGACGGTCGTTCTCGGGTCCGTCGCGCATCCGCGGAGCCGCCGGCACGGGCAAGACCGTCGTCGCGCTGCATCGCGCCGCTCACCTCGCGCGGGTCACCGGCGGCCCGGTGCTGGTCACGACGTTCGTGACCACACTCCCCCGGGTGCTCGAATCCCTGCTGCACCGTCTCGCGCCCGACGTGGCCGGACGGGTCGAGTTCCGCAGCGTCCACGGGTTCGCCGCCGAGGTGCTCGCGGCACGCGGAACGCAGTTCGACGTCCAGCCCGAGCTCGCCTCCCGGATCTTCGACGAGGTGTGGCGCACGCAGGGTGTCGACGGGCCGCTCGGCGCGATCGACCCCGCCGCGACCTATTGGTACGAGGAGGTCTCCGCGGTGCTCAAGGGCCGCGGGCTGACCCGCTTCGAGCAGTACGCGGGCCTCGCCCGGCACGGCCGGCGCCGCCCGCTCACGGTGGAACAGCGGGTCGCGGTCTGGGCGCTCTACGTCGCGTACGAGTCCGCGCTGCGCGCCCGCGGGGTCGCCGATCGGCAGGACCTCATCCTCGAGGCCGAGGCGTCGCTGCGCGAGAAGCCGATCGATCACTACCGGGCCGTCATCGTCGACGAGGTGCAGGATCTGTCGCCGGTCGCGATCCGCATGCTGCACGCGCTGGTCGGCGACATCCCCGACGGTCTCAACCTCGTCGGCGACAGGCAGCAGACGATCTCGCCCGGCGGCTCGACGCTCGCCGAAGCGGGCGTCTCCATCTCGGGTCGTTCGGCGGTGCTCACCACGAACCACCGCAACACGGCCGAGATCGCCGACTTCGCAGCGCTCCTCGTGCGCGAAGACCGGCACGTCGACATCGAGGGCGCCCTGACCACCTCGGATGCCGCGCAGACCCCGCGCCGCGGCCCGCGACCGGTGCACACCGTCTTCCCATCGCGCGCCGTGCACGACAGGTCGCTCGTGGAGCGGGTGCGGCGGATCGTCGCCGACGCCGAGGGGTCGGATCGCGGCGTGCGGCTCGGCGACATCGGGGTGCTCGCGCTCCACGCCTGGCACGCGACGGAGGCGGCGGAGGCGCTCGAGGAGGCCGGCATCCCGACCCTCGACCTCGCCGACTACGACGGCACGCCGGTCGATGCGGTGAAGGTGGGCACCATCCAGCGCGCCAAAGGCTTGGAGTTCGCCGAGGTGCTCGTCGTGCGCACGCCGCCCTATCTCCTGCAGGAGAGCCTTCCGACGCTGGACGACGCGGCGGAGGAGCGCACGACGCTGCAACGGCGGGAGCTGTTCGTCGGCATGACCCGGGCCCGCGACGGGCTGTGGGTCGGGGTCGCCTGACCCGTCGCGTCCGCGCCTCCGTCGTGCGCACGGACGTTCCGGCCGAGACCGGCGGCGCCCCCCGAGGAAGCGGTGTCCAGCGGGGAAGCGGTGCCCGCCGCGGCGGATCAGGGAATGCGGCGGCGGGCACCTGACCGACCCGCGCATCAGATCGCGAGAACGGCTGATCCGAGTGTTGCACGTCAGTCTGTGAGCTGATGAATCCGTCCCCCGGGCCGAGGGACGACAGAACCGGCGGTCTACCCGAGGGACCCAGCGAGGCGTTCGAGGCTCCCACGATCGAGATGCGGATGCCGTGCGCCGGCCACCGTCGCCGTGAGAGCACCGGCCGCCGACCCGGCCCGCACCGCCGACTCGAGCGAGGCGGAGGCGGCGAGAGCGACCGCGAATCCACCGACGAACGCGTCGCCCGCCCCCACGGTGTCGATCGCCTCCACCGGGAACGCCGGAAGGCTCCGCACCGCTCCCCCGGCCGGCGCGAACAACACCCCGCGGGCCCCCCGGGTCACGACCAGAGCCGTGGACGGCAGCCCCGCGGCGATCCCCCCGAGGGTGTCCTCGTCGAGGTCGCCCTCGACGCCGAACAGCTCGGCGGCTTCGATCTCGTTGACGACGAGCACGTCGACCGATGCCAGGATGCCGCGGGCACGCCGGTCGAGCGGGGCCGCGTTGAGCACGACCCGGGCTCCGGCGCGGGCCGCGCGCGTGGCGACGCCCTCGACCACCCCGAACGGCACCTCGAGTTGCAGGACGACGACGTCGCGCGGGGCGAAAGCCAGCTCACCGCCGACCGTCTCGGGCCAGGCGGCGTTCGCCCCGGGGATCACGACGATGGTGTTCTCGCCCTGCTCGTCGACGGCGATGAGCGCCGTTCCCGACGGGCCGGGCACGGTGCGCAGACCCGAGACGTCGACACCCGCCCGCTCGAGGTCGCCGCGCAACAGCACCGCCGCCTGGTCGTCGCCGACGCAGCCCACCATCGTCACCGAAACCCCGGCCGGGGCGGTGCGGGCGGCCGCGTGCGCCTGGTTGCCGCCTTTGCCGCCGGAGAGCCGCACGAGGTCGGAGCCGAGCAGAGTCTCACCGGGGCGCGGCAGATGCGGCACCCGGTAGACGAGGTCGAGGTTGACGCTGCCCACGACGAGCACCCGGCCGGAAGTCACCCTCCCAGCGTAGGGCCGGGTGCTTGACTGGGCGCATGTCCGCCGCACCGTCCGACCAGGGCACTCTCGCCGGTATCGCTGACGACCTCTACGCCGTGCCACCGGCGGAGTTCATCGTCGCGCGCGGGGCCCGCGTCGCCGAGGTCGCCGACAGGGCCCTCGCCGCACGGGTGAAGCAGCTGCGTCGGCCCGCGTCGGCGGCCTGGATCGTCAACCTGCTCGTGCGCGAGCGCCGCGCGGACCTCGAGCAGTTGCTCGACCTCGGCGCCGAGCTGCGCGCCGCGCAGACCGCTCTCGACCGCGCCGAGATCACCCGTCTCGCGCAGGAGCGCCGCGCGCGCGTGCCCGCCCTGGCCCGCGCGGGCGGCGGGCTCGCCACGGACGCCGGGCAGAAAGCGCCTCCGGCGGTCCTCGATGCCGTCGCCGCCACCCTCGACGCGGGACTGGCCGATCCCGAGGCCGCCGCCGCGATCCGCACCGGCCGGCTGCTGCGCCCCCTGGAGACGATCGGCTTCGAACCGGTCGACCTCGCCGAGGCGGTCGCCGTTCCCGAGGCCGGATCGCGGGCCGCCGAGAAGCGCGCCGCCCCCGTGCGGCCGCGTCCCCGCGCCGTCGACGACGCGGACGCCGAACTCGTCCGCGCGCGCACCCGGGCCGACGGCGTGGTCAGCCGCGCCGAGGCCGATGCGTCCGCCGCAGCGGAGCAGCTCGACGACCTCGAGGCGCGTCTGCGGGGGGCCCGCACCGCACTCGTCGCCGCCGAACGCGAGGCGGCATCCCTCGCACGGAAGCGGGACGCCGCCACCGGCGCTCACGACAGTGCCCGCGCCGCCCTCGACGCCGCCCGGAGGAAGCGCGCCGACCTCGGAGGTTGAGCAGCGTCGAGGTCGCGGGCCGGAACCCCGCTACGCCACGAGGTCGGGCTGCACGTCGAGGGTGTCGCCCTGCCGGATCGCGCTCAGGCTGAGATCGGTCGTCGAGAACTGCAGCACGAAGTCGCCGGCCGGGTCGCCGAAGAGCGCGAGGTGGTAGTCGTCGGCCGCCCCGGTGACGGTGTCGGCCTCGACGAGGTCGGCGAGCACGGTCCACGCTTCGGCACTCAGCAGGGACCGCAGCAACGCGTAGGTCGCGGCTCGCTGGTCGGCCGTGAGGTCGCCGAGGCGCAGGCCGGTGCCCGGCCGGTTCGGGATGCCGTCGAAGAGCTCCGCCGTCTGCGCGGCGTCGAGCGTCGCCACGAGTGCGACCGCACTCGGCGTCGCCGCGCGCACCGACGCCGACCCCCGGGTCGACGCGGCCGTCGCGATCGCGGGGCCGGCGGCGAGTCCGCCCGCGAGGGCGAGACCGGCGAGCGCCCCGATGACGCGTCGGGCGACCGTGGTGCGGAACCGGGTGGCGGTGGATGCGGGGGTCGTCATGACCCCATGCCACCGCGCGCGTCTCGGCATTCCGCTGGTGTCGGCTGTGAGACGGCCCGGGATCTCAAGGTGCGACTCCTCCGCTCGTCGATCACCGAAGCGGATCGGCGGGCAGTTCGAGGCGGAACACGGTCCGGCCCGGTTCGCTCTCGACGCCGACCGAGCCGCCGTGCGCCGCGACGACGGCTTCGACGATCGCCAGCCCGAGCCCGGTGCTGCCGGCGCGGCGCGAGCGGGAGTCGTCGCCTCGGGTGAACCGCTCGAACAGCGCGGGCTGCAGGTCCGGGTCGATCCCCGGTCCGTCGTCGGCGACGGTCAGCACGGCTCCGGTCGGCGACGCCGAGAGGGTCGCCGTGACGGTCGTGCCCGCCGGCGTGTGCAGCCGGGCGTTCGCGAGCAGGTTGCCGAGCGCCTGACGGAGGCGGTCGGCATCGCCGCGCACCTCGACATCCCGGTCGGGCAGTTCGAGGTGCCAGTGATGCTCGGGGCCCGCCACCTGCGCGTCGGCGACCGCCTCGACGAGCAGCCCGCCGAGCGGCACGTCCTCGATCTGCAGGTCGCGTCCGGCGTCGAGCCGGGCGAGCAGCAGCATGTCCTCGACGAGGGCCGACATCCGCACCGACTCGGATTCGATGCGCTCGAGCGACCGGGCGGTGTCGGCGGGCAGACGGGCCGGACGCTGCCCGAGTTCGGCGTAGCCGCGAATCGAGGCGAGCGGCGTGCGCAGCTCGTGCGAGGCGTCGGCGACGAAGCGCCGCAGCTTCTGCTCGCTCTCGTGGCGCACCGCGAGCGACGACTCGACCTTGCCGAGCAGCCGGTTGAGCGCGGCGCCGACCCGGCCCACCTCGGTCTCCGCCGCGTCGACAGGCACGCGATCCGGCATCGACACCGCGCCCGATTCGAGCGGCAGTTCCGAGACGCGGGTCGCGGTCTCGACGACCCGGGTGAGCGGGCGCAGCGCGACCCGTACGACGAGGGCGCCGAGCAGGAGGGCGACGGCGATCGCGGCGAGGCTGACCGCGCCGATCGTCTGGATGAGGGAGGCCGTCGCCGCGTCGGCCTCGGCCAGCGACAGGCCGTTGACGACGATGCGCCCGTCGGCCAGCGGCGTGGAGACGACCCGGTACGCGCCCAGCGCGCCGAGCGCCACCGTCGTGGCGGTGCGATCGTCGGGCACGGCCTCGAGCGCCGCCCGCTGATCGTCGTCGAGCGGAAGTGCCGATCCGTCGGTACCGACGTAGCCGGCCGCGAAGACGACGTCATCGAAGATCACCATGCCGATCGCCCCGGCCCCCTGCCCGGGGAGGATCTCGATGATCGAGCCCCGGCCGGTCGCCCCGCCATCGACGGCATCGCTCGAGGCGGCGGATGCGGCGATCAGCAGCCGGTCGAGACGCCCGACGGACTGACTTCGCGACGCCGCCACGGTGACGGCCGCGATCGTCGCCGCGAGCACCGCCAGCAGCACGACGATGCCGACGACGAGCCGGGTCGCGAGCGACCAGCGCCTCACGCGCGCCCCCGGATCACGTCGCCGGCCGGATCGAGTAGCCGACGCCCCGGACGGTGTGGATCATGCCGGGGCCGTGGGCATCCAGCTTCTTGCGCAGGTAGGACACGTAGAGCTCGACGACCGCGGCGCGCCCGCCGAAGTCGTACGACCAGACCCGGTCGAGGATCTGCTCGCGGCTCAGCACGCGCTTGGGGTTGCGCATCAGGAAGCGCAGCAGCTCGAACTCCGTCGGGGTGAGCTGGATGGGGTGGCCCGCCCGCTCGACCTCGTACGAGTCCTCGTCGAGGGTGAGGTCGCCGACCCGCACGATCGGGCCGTCGCCGTCGCCTGCCCGCACCGATCGGCGCACGAGGCCGCGCAGGCGCGCCATCACCTCCTCGAGGCTGAACGGCTTCGTCACGTAGTCGTCGCCGCCGGCGGTGAGTCCGGCGACACGGTCCTCGACGGCATCCTTCGCCGTCAGCAGCAGCACGGGGCAGTCGTTGCCGGCCTCGCGCAGCCTGCGCAGCACGGTGAGCCCGTCGAGGCCCGGCATCATGATGTCGAGCACCACGACGTCGGGGGGGATCTCGCGGGCGAGCTTGAGCGCCGACTGCCCGTCGTGGGCGACCCGGGTGTCCCAGCCCTCACTGCGCAGCGCCATCCGCAGCATGTCGGCGAGCATCGGCTCGTCGTCGACGACGAGCGCGCGGATCGGGGCGCCGTCGGGGCGCGTCAGGGCAGTCGTCATCCGTCTATTGGATGCCGCTTTCCTATGAGATTTCTGTGGCTCGTCCGATCGCGGCCTGAAGTTGCGCCCGAGTCAGCGGATAGCCGAACGCGGCGGTGTGCGCCTGGAACCCCGCGCCGGAAGCCAGGTCGCCCGTGAGGAGCGGATCGAACCCGAAGGCGTCGACGAGTTCGGCGACCTCCGCGACGGCGGCGGGTTCGTCGCCGGCGATCGCGAGAGCGACGCGGCCCGGCGTGCCGGCGGGCAGGCCGCGCTCGTCGAGATCGTGGTAGCCGAGGTGGCTGAACGCTTTCACGACCCGCGCGCCGGGCAGCAGGTCGGCGACGACCTCGCTCGTGCCGCGCGGATCCTGAGTGAACTCGGGCAGCGGGCCGTCGACGGGCTCCCAGTGATTCGCGGCGTCGACGAGCAGCTTCCCCACGAGCGCGTCGGCGGGGAGGGTGCGCACCTTGCCGAGCGGGAGGGCCAGGATGACGGCATCCGCCTCGTCGATCACCTGCGCGGTCGTGCGCGCTTCGGCACCCGGCGCGAGCACGTCGACGATGAGGGCGATGCGTTCCGCCGACCCGGAGGACGAGAGGAGCACGCGATGACCGGCTGCGAGGGCGAGGCGGGCGAGGACGGTGCCGACCTTCCCGGCACCGAGGATGCCGATGACGGAGACGGGCGCAGACACCACCCCAGGCTAGGGTCAGACCATGGCGGAGCGCGGAGAACCCACCGAGGCCCGGGTGGCCGTCTACATCGACTTCGACAACGTGGTGATCTCGCGCTACGACCAGCTCCACGGCCGCGACACCTGGCGCAAGGACGAGGCCAGGCGCAACGACGACAAGGTGTCGGCGAAGGTCGACGTCGCGCGCGTCGACATGGGCGCGATCCTCGACTATGCGTCGTCGTTCGGCACCGTCGCGCTGAGCCGCGCCTACGCCGACTGGTCGGTGCCGACCAACGCCTCCTACAAGAGCCAGCTGGTGAACCGCGCGATCGACCTCGTGCAGCTGTTCCCCGCGTCGAGCACCAAGAACGGGGCCGACATCCGGCTCGCCGTCGACGTGATCGACGACATGTTCCGCCTCCCCGACATCACCCACGTCGTGATCGTCGCCGGAGACTCCGACTACATCCCACTCGTCCAGCGCTGCAAGCGCCTGGGCCGGGTCGTCGTCGGCATCGGGGTGCAGGGCTCCACCAGCCAGGCGCTCGTCGCCGCGCTCGACGAGTTCGAGACCTACGACGCGATCCTGCGCGACGAGCCCGCGCTGGAGCAGGTCGCCCCGGCGAAGGCCGCGAAGCCCGCGACCGGAGACGAACCGGTCGCGACCGCGGAACTCACCCCGGCGACCGCCACCCGACTCCTGGTGCGCGCGATCGGCCTCGCCCGCGGCAAGCAGGACGACGACGAGTGGCTCAACGCGTCGACCGTGAAGTCGCAGATCAAACGCCTCGACCCGTCGTTCAACGAGAAGTCGCTCGGGTTCCGCTCCTTCATGGACTTCGTACGCGCCGCCGAGCAGGTGGAGATCCGCGAGGCGGGGCAGCAGCGCTTCATGCGGCTCATCGACGACGCCGCGCCCGCCGAGGCGTCCGGGCCGGTGGCGTCGGCGCAGAAGAAGAACCCGCGACGGGCGGGGAGCGGTGCGGCGAAGGACGCCGCACCGGCCGCCGAGCCCACCGCGTCGCCGCCGCCCCCGGCTGGTCCACCCGCGGCGAGTCCGCCCACCGCGGACGCGAAGCCACCCGCGCGGACGCCGCGGCGCGCGAAGGCGGCCGCCTCCGCACCGACCGCGATCGATCCCTTCCGCGAACCCTGAATCGCCGTGACGATCCAGCACACCGTCGTCTTCCGCCTCATCCACCCCGCCGGGTCCGCGGCCGAGGAGGAGTTCCTGGTCGCCGCCCAGGCCGCGCTCGCCGGCATCCCGGGTGTCGAGGACTTCGTGGTCCAGCGCCAGATCAATGCCACGAGCGACCTCGCCTGGCAACTCGCGATGCGCTTCGTCGATCAGAGCGCCTCCGCCGCCTACACCGCGCATCCGGCGCACGCCGCGTTCGTCACGACTCGCTGGCTCCCCGAAGTCGCCGAGTTCCAGGAGTACGACTTCGTCCAGGTCTAGGGCGAGATCGCGAGGAAGACGAACGCGAGCAGCAGCACCAGGTGCACGACGCCGGTGAGTCGCGTCGCGCGCCCGGGGATGATCGTCAGCAACGAGACGATGACGGTGAGCGCGAACAGCACCATCTGCACCGGCCCGAGCCCGAGGGTGAGCGGACCGGGCAGCCAGATCGTCGCGACCGCGATCGCCGGGATCGTCAGCCCGATGGTCGCCATCGCCGAGCCGAGACCCAGGTTGAGACTCGTCTGCATCCGGTTGCGGAGCGCCGCCTTCGACGCGGCGACGCCCTCCGGCAGCAGCACGAGCAACGCGATCACGACGCCGACGAACGTGTTCGGGATGCCGGCCGCCTCGACGCCCGACTCGATGGCGGGTGACACGCCCTTCGCCAAGCCGACGACGGCGACGAGCGAGACGAGCAGCAGCACCAGGCTGTGCACGGTCGCCCGGTTCGTCGGCGGGTCGGCGTGGCCGTCGCCGTCGGAGTCCTTCTCGACGATGATCCGGCCCATCTTGTCGACGGGCAGGAAGAAGTCGCGGTGGCCGCGGGTCTGGGTGGCGACGAACGCGCCGTAGAGCACGAGCGACACGACCGCGACGAAACCGAGCTGGACCGACGAGAACCGGGCGCCCTCCTCCGAGAGGGTGAACGTCGGCAGCACGAGGGTGAGGGTGGTGAGCGTGACGACCACGCCGAGCGCCGCTCCCGCGCCCTCCGGGTTGAATCGCGGCAGGTTGTGCCGCAGGCCGCCGAGCAGCAGCGAGATGCCGACGATGCCGTTCAGGGTGATCATCACGGCGGCGAACGCGGTGTCGCGGGCGAGAGTGTCGCCGCCTTTGCCGCTCACCATGAGCGTGATGATGAGGGCCACCTCGATGACGGTGACTGCGACGGCGAGGACGAGCGACCCGAACGGCTCCCCCACGCGCAACGCGACGACCTCGGCGTGATGCACGGCGGCGAGCACGGCGCCGATCAGCATCGCGCCGGTGACGGCCACGCCGATCGGGGGTAGCGCGCGATCCCAGGTGAGGATGAGGGCGATCGCGGCGATGATCGGCACCAGGAGCGTCCACCGGCTGAGCAGCCGGGTCGCGCGACCGACGGGCGCTGTGCTCGCTGTCGCGGCCCCGGGGGCGGCGAGTGGTCGGTCCATGGGGGCCCCCTCGTCGTCGGCTGCCAGTTTACCGGGCGCGCACCGAGCGGCGCCGGCATGCCGGTCACTCCGAGCCCCGAGCGAACCGCCGCCGCAAGAGGGTGCGCTCGATGAACGTCCACGTCGTCGAGACGGTCAGGTAGAGCGTCGCCGCAAGGGGCACGAAGGCGGCGATCAGCACCGTGCTGAACGACAGCCACGACAGCACACCCGTCATCCCCGCCAGGGGGTTCTCCGCCGCCGGGGACGCGGCCGACATCCGGAGCGTCTGCCGCCGCGTGAACCCGGCGACGACCCCCATCACCGCGAGCAGGACGACCGGCACGACCCACGCCGACCCCGGCGATGCGAACATGCCGGGCAGCGAGAGCCCGAGCGGGGCGCCCAAGACGGTCTCGGTCAGCAGCTCGTTCGGACGCCCGTTGAGCTGCGCCGACACGGCGACGCCGTAGAGCACCGACACGATCGGCACCTGCGCGAGGGCGGGCCAGAGGCCGGCGAACGGCGACACGCCCTCGTCCCGGTAGAGCCTCAGCGTCGCCGTCTGCAGCTTCTCGGGGTTCTTCTTCCAGCGACGCTGGAGCTCGGCGAGTTTCGGGGCGAGGCGCCGGCGCGCGATTTCGGCGCGCACCTGCAGCACGCCGAGCGGGATGAGGGCCGCGCGCACCGCGAGGGTGACGAGCACGACCGCGAGGGCCGCGGCGACGGAGCCGGCGAGCGGCTCGAGCAGGGCGGCGAGCCCGAGGAGGGCGGCGTGGGCCGCGTCGAGGATCGCGGCGAGGGGCGGGAAAGCGGTGAAGTCCATGGAGGGTCCTTTTGCGAGGGGGAGGGATGCGGTCACGTCGGGCCGCCTCCCCTCGCAGGACGAGGACTAGGCGGCGGGAGCGACCCCTCCGGGCGCGCGGGACCGGACGCGACCCGCGGTGTCGGGGTGCGTCGGAGCGGCGATGCGGTCGAGCGACTCGCGGTGCTCGCGGGCGCGATGTCCGACCCGCAGGGCTGCCTCGGCCGGGGCGAGCACGAACTCGCGCAGCGCGACCGTCGCGACGATCGTCACGGCGGCGGAGGCGGCGAGCGCCGTGAGCAGGGCGCCGGGGTTCGGTCCGATCGCGGCGGCGACGACGACCGCGAGCGCGCCGGCAAGCAGCAGCACGGCTGCGCGGACGCGGATCGGCAGAACGGTCATCGGGATCAGGCTACTGAGGAATGCGGCGAAAGGCTGCACGTTGCACGACGGTATGACCACTTTCGGAATCATCGGCGCAGGGCACATCGGAAGCAACGTGGCGAGAGCGGTGATCGCTCACGGCCACGACGTCGTGATCGCCAACTCCCGGGGCCCCGAGTCGCTCGTCGACCTAGTCGCCGACCTCGGACCGCGGGCTCGCGCGGCGACCGTCGAGGAGGCCGCGGAAGCCGGGGATGTCGTGCTCGTCGCCGTTCCCCTGAAGGCCTACGAGGTCGCGCCCCCGGCGGCCCTGGCGGGGAAGATCGTCCTGGATGCGAACAACTACTACTTCGAGCGCGATGGGCACGTGCCCGAACTCGACGCCGGCGAAGCGACGACCGCGGGGCTCATGCAGGCGCACCTGCCGGAGTCGAAGGTCGCCAAGGCGTTCAACCACATCGGCGCGAGCGAGATCCCCACGACGGGGAGCCCCGTCGGCACCCCCGACCGTCGCGCCCTCGCGACCGCGAGCGACCACCCCGAGGCCGCGGCTTTCGTCACCGCCCTCTACGACGAGCTGGGCTTCGACACGGTGGACATCGGACCGCTCGCCGAGTCCTGGCGCATCGAGCGCGACCGGCCCGGCTACGGCATCCGTCAGAACCGCGCCGAGCTGGAAGCCAACCTCGCGAAGGCGACCCGCACGATCTAGCGCCGCCACCTGAGAGACTGACCGGATGACCACCGCCACCGTCGCCGTGATCGGCGGGTCGGGCCTGTACCGGCTGTTCGAGGACGCCGAGGTGCGGATCATCCCGACCCCCTACGGCGAGGCCGAGGTGATGCTCGGCGACCTGGACGGCCGCCGAGCGGCGTTCCTGGCGCGCCACGGCTCGGGCCACGCGTACGCGCCGCATCTGATCCCCTACCGGGCGAACGTCTGGGCGCTCGCGTCGCTCGGGGTGCGCGCGGTCGTGTCGAGTGCCGCGGTCGGCAGCATCTCGGCCGATCTGCCGCCGGGGGCGATCGCGCTGCCCGACCAGTTCCTCGACCGCACCTCGGGCCGCGCCGACACCTTTTTCGACGCGGGGTCGGTGCAGCATCTGGCGGCGGCCGACCCGTTCTGCCCGACGTTGCGGGAGATCGCGCGAACCGCCCTGGACGGGATCGGCGAGCAGTACGCGCCGACGGCGACGGTGGTCGTCATCCAGGGCCCGCGGTTCTCGACGCGGGCCGAGTCGCGGGCCTACGCGGCGATGGGGGGCGACCTGGTCAACATGACCCTGGTGCCCGAGGTGCCGCTCGCCGCGGAGCTCGGCGTCGGCACCGTGAACCTGTCGTTCGTGACCGACACGGATGCCGGCGAGGCGCCCACCGACGACGAGCCGGTCAGCGCCGAGCTGGTGTTCGCCCGGCTCGCGGCGGCGCAGCCCCGGCTGATCGCCGCGCTGTCCGCGATCGTCGCCGCGATCCCCGTCGACTACGCGCCCCGCGAGCTGATCGCCCCGGCGGAGGTCGCGGCCGTTCTGGCCCGGCCGGTGCGCGGATGAGGCTCCTGGTCACCGGCGGCGCCGGGTTCATCGGCGGCGCCGTGGTCACCGCCGCCCGCGAGCAGGGGTGGGAGGTGCGCATCCTGGACTCCTTCCGAGACGATGTGCACGGCGCGCGCACCGCACCCGAGGGCGACGTGATCGTCGGCGACGTGCGCGACCCCGGCACGGTCGACCGTGCTCTCGACGGCGTCGACGCGGTGTCGCACCAGGCGGCCAAGGTGGGGCTGGGCGTCGACCTCTCCGACGCGCCCGACTACGTCGGCTCGAACGACCTCGGCACCGCGGTGCTGCTGGCGCGGATGACGGCGGCCGGCATCCCGCGTCTCGTGGTCGCCAGTTCGATGGTGATCTACGGCGAGGGCGCCTACCGCGGCCCGGACGGAGCGGAGTCGCCCCCGCCGCGTGCGGTCGCCGACCTCGACGCGGGGCGGTTCGAGCCGCGCGCCTCCGACGGCGGATTCCTCGAGCCCGGCCTCGTCGACGAGGAGGCGCCGGCCGATCCGCGCAACGTCTACGCGGCGACGAAGGTCGCGCAGGAGCACCTCGCCGCCTCCTGGGCGCGGGCGAGCGGCGGGCGGGCGATCGCGCTGCGCTACCACAACGTCTACGGGCCGCTCATGCCGCAGAACACCCCGTACGCCGGCGTCGCGTCGCTGTTCCGCTCGGCGATCGCGCGCGGTGAGGCGCCGCGGGTGTTCGAGGACGGCGGCCAGCGCCGCGATTTCGTGCACGTGCGCGACATCGCCGCGGCGAACCTCGTCGCTCTGACCGCGACCGCGGATGCGACGCCCGGCTCGTTCCGCGCCTACAACGTCGGCAGCGGCGAGGTGCGCACGATCGGCGAACTCGCCGCCGCCCTGTCGCGTCACGCCGGCGGTGCGGAACCCGTCGTGACCGGCGAGTACCGGCTCGGCGACGTGCGGCACATCACGGCATCGTCGGAGCGCATCGCCCGCGAACTCGGCTGGCGGGCGACGGTGCCGTTCGACGACGGCATGCGCGAGTTCGCGACGGCCCCCCTGCGCCCGGCCGTCACGCCGTGAGCACCGCGGACGTGGATGTCGTGCTGCCCTGCCTGAACGAGTCGGCGGCGCTGCCCTGGGTGCTGTCCCGGCTTCCCCCCGGCGTGCGCGCGATCGTCGTCGACAACGGCTCGACCGACGATTCCGCGGACGTCGCACGCGCCCACGGCGCCCTGGTCGTGACCGAGACCCGCCGCGGCTTCGGGTCGGCGGCGCACGCCGGGCTGCTGGCCGCGACCGCGCCGATCGTGGCGTTCTGCGACGCCGACGCCTCGATGGATCCGCGGGACCTGCCGCGGGTGCTCGACCCGGTGCGCGCGGGCACCGCCGACCTCGTGCTCGGGCGCCGGCGGCCGACGTCGCGGGCCGCGTGGCCCTGGCACGCGCGATTCGCGAACCGTGTGCTCGCGCTGCTCATCCGGCGTTCGACCGGCATCCCTGTGCACGACCTCGGCCCGATGCGCGCTGCCCGACGCGACCGGCTGCTCGCGCTCGGGCTGCTCGACCGCCGCAGCGGCTACCCCCTCGAGATGCTGTTGCGAGCCGCCGACGAGGGATGGCACGTGCTGGAGGTCGACGCCCCCTACTCCCCGCGGGTCGGCCGGTCGAAGGTGACGGGCACGGTGCGCGGCACGATCACGGCCGTGCGGGACATGTCGCGGCTGCTGGCGGAACGGGCCCGACGGCGGCGGCCAACCGAATAGGCGACCCGTTCCGAAGTCCTGTCGTGGCTACTGGGATGACGACAGCACTGAGCCGCCCGCGGCACTCGGCGGACGCTGAGGGCGTGACCCTCGTGGTGCTCGCCAAGCAGCCGATCCCGGGCCGGGTGAAGACGCGCCTGAGCCCCCCGCTCACTCTCGAGCAGGCGGCGGAGGTGGCCGCCGCCGCGATCGACGACACGATCGAGCGGGTCGCGGATCTGCCGGCGGCCGCGCGGGTCCTCGCCTACGACGGCACGCGTCCCCCGCGATCCGCGGCCGGGTACCGGCTTCTGCCGCAGATCGAGGGCGACCTCGACGAACGTCTCGCCGCGATCTTCGACGCCCACGCCGGGCGGCCGTTGCTGCTCATCGGGATGGACACCCCGCAGGTCGATGTCGCGACCCTCGCCCCCGCGTTCGGCGTGTGGCCCGACGTCGACGCGTGGTTCGGCCCGGCGACGGACGGCGGGTGGTGGGCCCTCGGGATGCGGGAGGCCCGCGGTGACCTCATCCGCGGCATCCCGACCTCGCGCGCCGACACCGGTGCCCGACAGTTGCGCCGCCTGCGCGACGCCGGTCTGCGGGTCGGGATGCTGCCCCCCCTGACCGATGTCGACGAGATCGACGACGCCATCGCCGTCGCGGCCCTCATCCCGCGCAGTCGCTTCGCCGCCGCGGTGAACGGCGCCCTGACTCTCGCCACCGTCGGGGCGTGACGATGAGCCTCGCGTTCGGCGCGGGCGGCGGCGAGCCCTACGCCCGGGCCCTGCGCACCTCGGCGCCGGTGCTCTATCTGCACGACACGCGCGGCACCGGCTCCCGCGTCCTCGACGTGGCCCGTTGGAGCTCCGATGCCGACGCCGCCGATCTGACCCTGCTGAGCGACGTCTCCGGTCCGCTCCTCGACGTCGGGTGCGGGCCCGGGCGGATGGTGCGAGCCGCGCTCGGGCTCGGACTCGTGGCCCTCGGCCTCGACGTCTCTCCGGCGGCGATCGAGGTCGCCCGTGCCGACGGACTCCCGGTGGTCCGGCGCTCGGTGTTCGGTCGCGTCCCGCGAGCCGGTCGCTGGCGCACCGTGCTCCTCGTCGACGGCAACGTCGGCATCGGCGGCGACGTCGCCGCCCTCCTGGCCCGCTGCGCCGCGTTGACGACGCGTGGCGGCGGGATCGTCGTCGAGACCCATCCCGATCGGTGGCGCGACGAGCGCTTCACGGGACGTCTGACGGATGTCGCCGGCCGCTCGAGCGGCGAATTCCCCTGGGCGGAGATCGGGCTGCGCGCCCTCGAGGAGACGGCCGCCGGACTCGGTCTGACGACGCGTCAGTCGTGGCGGATCGGTGGGCGGGACTTCGTACGCCTGGCGGCGACCAGCACGTAGACGACGATGGCGACGAGGGTCGCGAGAGCGGTGCCGAGGTAGAGCGCGGCCAGGTTGCCGGCGTAGTCCAGCGGCAGGATCGAGGGGTTGGCCGAGCCGATCTGCTTCTTGAGGATCTCGGGCACGACGATCGCGGTGACGATCGCGAGCACGGCGATCGCCCCCTGGATGATCGCCACGATCGCGCCGGGCAGCTTCCGGCCGAGACGGCGCAGCACGATGCCGACGACGACCACGCCGGGTGCGATGAGCGCGTCGTGTACGACGATGGCGCCCGCGAACCACAGCGCGATCCCGAGGTACCGGGCGGGGTTCACGTCGAGCAGCAGCACGAGGCCGCCGAGCGCGAGGAAGGCGAGGCCGCCGGCGATCAGCACGACGCGCACGACCGTCATCGCCCGCCCGGGCGTGCGCTCCAGCTTGATGCTCACGACTGCACCTCCAGCCGACTCAGCCACTTCGTCTGACGGACGCCGGGCCGGGCCGGCGCGATGAGCCGCGCGGGGTAGCCGTGGTCGAGGTCGAGCACCTGCCCGTTCACCTCGAGCGCGACCAGGGTCAGCTCGTCGCGCGCGAACTCCGGCGTCACCTCCGAGAGCCCGTACGGGCCGTCTTCGAGGCTCGTCACGCGGATCGTCGCCTCGGACGGGATGCCGACGAGGTCGACGACGTCGCGCAGCCGGGGGCCGCGCCAGGATGCCATCTGACTCCAGCCTTCGACGCAGGCGATCGGCAGTTCGACGTCGTGCTGCGGCAGGGCCTGCAGTGCGGCGTAGTCGAGCACCTGCCTGCCGCCCGGACCGACGACCGTCAGGCGCCATGCCGAGGAGGACGCCGACTCGACGACCTTCGCGGCCGCGGCCGTGCGGTTCACCGGCAGCGCCTGCGGCCCGACCCCCGCCTTGCGCGGCGCGAAGAGGTTGATGCCGTCGAGCACCCGGAACGACTGTCCCGCGGTGAAGGCGACGACGGCCGCCGAGGCCGCGGTCACGGAGACGAGGAACCCGCGTCGGCTGACCTTCGGCTGCGGCTGCGGCGTGGCGTCGATCCAGGCGAACAGCTTCCCGGTGATGCCGCCGGTCTGCGGTCCCTCCGCGGGGCGCGCGGCCATCCCGTGCCCGACCCCCGGGTAGGCGTTCTCGGGGCTCTCGAACGACCGGTCCGGCATCTCCAGGGCCTCGGCCTGCCCCGCTGCGGGCGCGGCCTCGGCCGAGAGCGCCTGCTCGTGCCGCGACCTCGTCCAGTGCCGAGAGATGATCGGCAGCTTCACCGCGATGTGGATGGCGAGCGAGCCGATGACGACGAACGACAGCGCGTAGTGGGTCTGCCGGAAGGGGAAGGGGAACAACTGGTACCACTGGTAGGTGTTCAGCAGCCCGATCGTGATCTGCACGAGCGATGCTGCGACGAAGATCGCGATCGATGCCCGTTCGAGGAACTGCGGGAACGAGCGCACCGGCGGGAACGTGAACAGTTGCGGGTAGACGCTGTAGAGCTTTGCCAGGATCAGCGGGAAGCAGAGGATGCCGGCGGTGATGTGGATGCCCTGGGTCACCTGATACAGCCAGATCGGCCGGGTGGGGAAGACCATCCACGGCAACGGGTCCTGGAGGAAGTGGCTGTAGATGCCGGTGCCGAAGCAGACCAGGAAGGCGATCGCGAGCAGCCGGCCGACGACGACCGCGGTGCGGGGCCCGCGCGAGGGCGCCGCGAGGGTGTGGCGCACGTCGTGCAGGAACGCTTGGGTGACTCCGAGCATCCGCTGCATTCTTCCTATTCGGAGCGCTCACCCGGACCGGCGGGGCGTGCGCCAGGATGAGGCGCATGCGCGTGGTCGGAACGATAGTCCTCCTGGTGGCTCTGGCGGGGACGACCGCCGTATCGGTCGTCGCGCTGCCCTTCTACGGCGACGACCCGGGATCGCCCGCGCTTCCGCTCCTGACGCTCGCGCTCTGGGGGCTGTTCGCCGCCGCGGCCTGGTGCGTGTTCGGAGTGCGGGGCCGTGCCGGGGTGGTGCTCGTGCTCGTGGGCACCGCCGTGATCGGCGCCGCCGCGCTCGCCGGGCCGCCCAACACGAGCACCGATTCGGCCCGCTACGCCTGGGACGGGATCGTGCAGAACGCCGGGATCTCGCCGTACGACTACGTGCCCGCCGACCCGGCGCTGCGCGAGCTGCGCCCCGAGTGGCTCTTCCCGTCGCCGACGCTCGAGGATGGGAAGGCGACCTGCCCCGGCGCCAAGATCATGAAGTTCGAGGAGCTCGGCACCGGCGAGGTGATCTGTTCGGCGATCAACCGCCTCCCGGTGCCGACGATCTACCCGCCGCTCGCCGAGCTGACCTTCGCGGGAGTGCGCGCCCTGGTGCCGGTGACCGCGGAATTCTGGCCGATGCAGGTGCTCGGCCTGCTCGGGATGCTCGGGGTCACCGCCCTGCTGGTCGTGCTGCTGCGCCGGCGCGGCCTCGACCCGCGCTGGGCGGCGCTGTGGGGCTGGTGCCCGCTGGTCGCGACGGAGGCGGTGACCAACTCGCACATCGACATCCTCGGCGCGCTGCTGCTCGTGGTCGCGACGGCGTTGGTCGCGAGCGGTCGCGACTGGCGCGGGGGCATCGCGCTCGGTGCGGCGATCGGCACGAAACTCATCCCGGTCATCGGCGCCCCGGCTCTGCTGCGCGGGCGGCCGGTGCCGGTGATCGTCGCCGCCGTCGCCACCTTCGCGGTGCTCTACGTGCCGTACGTGATCGCGAGCGGGATCGAGGTGGTCGGCTACCTGCCGGGCTATCTCAGCGAGGAGGGCTACGGCACGGGCGACCGTTTCGTGCTGCTGTCTCCTTATCTGCCGGGGCTGTCCGGGCTCGTGGCCGCCGGCATCCTGCTGCTGGTGGTCGCGGTGCTCGTCTGGCGACTCGCCGACCCCGCCGATCCGTGGCTCGGGCAGCTGGTGATGATCGGAGCGACGCTCGCGATCGTGGCGCCACGGTATCCCTGGTATGCGCTGCTCGTGGTGCCGATGGTGGTGATGACGCGGCGGTGGGAGTGGCTCGCGATCCCCGCCGCACTGTCGGTGCGGCTGCTCATCTACGGCGCGCAGCCGGTGCGGCTGGCGATGACGGTCGCGATCGTGGTGGTCGTGATCGGAACCGTGCGGCGGGCCGATCCGCAGACGCGCGCACTCTGGAAATCCCTGGTCAACAGGCCGATTGCGACCCTGTTCCCCCGTCGCACCGTGGCGGCGGAAAAGTAACGAAACGATAACGGATTCGATCGCGGCCCGTCTGATGCCGTGGGGGCCGCGAAACCCGACTGTCACCTCGAACGGGGCGGCACCACGACAGCAAGGATTGAATCCCATGAACAAGATCTCCAAGGTCGCGGTGAGCTTCGCGGCTTCCGCCATCATGATCGTCGGCCTCGCCGCGTGCTCGCCGACCACCAGCAGCCCGGATGCGGGCAACACGCCCGAGGTCGAGGTCGACCCCACGCCGATCGCCTCCATCCCCGAGCTCGACGGCGTCGACACCCAGGTCACCCTGGACGCCGGCTTCGTCGAAGCCCTCACGACGCTCGGCCTGACCCCCGGCGTGCTCGGCACCGCCACCCTCTCCGCGGAGGGCGTCCTCGCCTTCCCGATCACGGGCGGCAACGTCGACTACTACGACCCGAACGAGGACTACCGTCCCTACGTGCAGGGTTCGATCAGCCATGAAGGCTCGGGCATCTCGCTCACCGCGGGTGACATCGTCGTCGAACTGACCGACTTCCGCATCGACCCGGGCACCTCGCAGCTCTTCGGCACCGTGACCGCCAACGGCGCGAAGGTCGGCGACGACATCTACATCTTCAACCTGGACGGCTCGACCCTGAAGCCGGCCGCTCAGGACGCCGACGGCAACACGGTTCTCGAGGGCACCACCGTGCTGATCAGCCCGGATGCCGCCGCGCTGCTGAACCAGACGTTCGGCACCGACGCGGTCACCGACCAGCTTGTCGTCGGCATCGCGAAGATCACCGCTCGCTCCGCTTCCTGAGCAGCGCACGCACAGGAGGCCCCGTCACGCAAGTGGCGGGGCCTTCTGCCATTCCTCCGCCACACTCGACGCATCGGAAGGACCGCCCGTGACGACCATGCTCGACCGCTCGGTCCGTACCACCTCGGTCCCCACCCGCCGCCTCACCCGCGCCGCCGCCCCGGTGCTCGTCGGACTGCTGGGCCTCGCGATCGGACTCGCCGGCGCGGGCATCCCGTCGATCTGGTACGACGAGGCCGCGACGGTCAGCTCGTCGCTGCGCACCTGGCCGCAACTGCTCGCCGAGATCGGCACGGTCGACCTCGTGCACGCCGCGTACTACGCCGGGATGCACGTCTGGTTCGACCTCGTCGGCTACACCCCGGTGACCCTCCGGCTGCCGAGCGCCGTCGCCGTCGGCGCCGCGGCCGCCCTCGTCGTCGTGCTCGGCCGGCTGTTCGCGCGGCCCCGGCTGGGGCTTCTCGCCGGTCTGACCTTCGTCCTGCTACCGCGCATCACCTGGGCCGGCACCGAGGGCCGCTCGTACGCGCTCACCGCGCTGCTGGCGATCGCCCTCACCGTCGTGCTCGTCGTCGCGATGCGGGTCGGGCGACGCCGGTGGTGGGTCGGCTACGCCGCCCTCGCGGCGCTCGCCTGCGTCGTCTTCATCTACCTCGCCCTGGTGATCGTCGCCCACGCCGTGACGATCGCTGTCGCCGCGCGGTCCCGCTCGGCGCGCGCACCGGCCCGACGCTGGATGCTGGCCGCCACCGCCGCGGCCCTCGCCGTGCTGCCCTTCCTCGTGGTCACCGCGACCCAGCGCGGGCAGGTCGAGTGGCTGCCGTCGCTCGGCGTGCGCACGATCCGCCGGGTGCTCGTCGACCAGTGGTTCTTCAGCAGCGAAGCCTTCGCGGTCGTCGGCTGGGCGGGCATCGTCGTCGGGGCGGTGCTGCTGGTGCGGCGGGCGCAGCCGGGTCTCTCGCTCGCCGGTCTGCTGATCCCCGCCGCCCTGCTGCCGACCGCGCTCCTGCTGCTCGTGTCGGCATCCGTCGTGCCGCTCTACACCCCGCGCTATCTGACGCTGAGTTTGCCGTTCGTCGCGCTGCTCCTGGCCGCCGTGATCGACGCCCTGCCCCGCCGCCCGCTCATCGTGGTCGCGATGGCCGCCCTCGTGGCGCTCGCGGTTCCACAGATCCTGGAGCAGCGGGCGCCCCGCGCCAAGGAGCGCACCGACTGGGGAGCCGTCGCCGCGCTGATCTCGGCCGAGCGCGCGGAAGACGGTGCCGGCGCGACCACCGCGATCGTCTTCGACTCGGTCGCGCGTCACCCGCGCGCGACCTCCCGGGTGATCGCCTACGCCTACCCCGACGCCTTCGACGGCGCGATCGACGTGACGCTCGACGTGCCGGCCGCCGACTCCGGCCGGCTCTGGGAGACGACCATCCCGCTCAGCGACAGCCTCGGCCGACTTCAGGATGCCGACACCGTCTACCTGCTGACCAGCCCCGCCGACGACGGCACGTACTCCACCGCCGCGACGCTGGCGCCGCTCGGCTGGCGGATCTCGGAGCGCTGGACGATCTCCGAAGCCGAGATCGTGCAGTTCACTCGCTGAGTGCGGGCCGTCAGGCGGCGGCGAGGGTGAAGAAGCCGAGTACCGCCGTGGCGCCCGCGAGGGCGAAGATCACGAGGTTGAGGTACGGCTTCTCGCCGCGCCGCGCATGCACGACGAACGCGCCCGCCTGCAGCACAGCCAGGCCGAGTGCCGCGAGCGGGCTCAGCACCGGGACCACGCCGAGCGCCATCGGCAGGATCACGCCGATGCCGCCGAGCACTTCGAGGGCGCCGATGCCACGGATCTGGTTCTGCGTGAAGTCGCTCGCCCACTGGAAGGGTGCGCCCATGGCCAGCAGCTTGTCCCTCGGACGCACGATCTTCATGAGCCCGGTGGCCAGCGACAGGAACGCGAGGATGCCCGCGACGATGAAGTAGGCGACGATCATTCCGTCACGCTATCCGCCGAGCAGTCCCGCGGCGAGCAACGCCACAGCCGCGAAGCAGAGCAGTGTTCGCAGATGGTTCGCCGCCGCCCACGCCCCGGCGTAGCTCTTCCAGCCGGCCGCGGCATCCGGGTCCTTCACCGTGTCGAGTGCGTTGTTGCGCGGGATGTTGACGGCGAACGACACGATCAGCGCGACGAAGGCGACCGCTCCTCCGGCGACGAGCCACCCCGAGGCCTGCCCGATGAGCGCGGCCACCGCGGTCACCGCCCCGCCAAGCCCAGACAGCAGGAACACCGGGAGGTAGAGGCTGCGCGGCACGGCCCGGTTGATCGCCTGGAACGCATGGACGGCCTCGAGCGCGGGCATCCGCCGGGCGGCCGGAAGGATGAAGGTCGAGAACGCGAAGAACACGCCGCCGTTGATCGCGGTCAGGGCCGCGGTCGTCGCCGCGAGGATCGTGAGCCACATGCGGCCCGCGCTACCGACGACCCCCGCGGGTCGAGGAGCGCCCGGCGGAGCGGCCCGCGTATCGAAACCCGGTCTCAGCGCGACTGAAGCCCGAGGAACTGCCCGACGATCGACAGGAACACCCCGGCGTCACCGCGCTGGTACGTCGACGGGTCCCCCGACCCGCCGAGGAACGGGTACGGCACCGGGTAGTACACCTGCCCCGGCTCGAGGGGCCCTGCGACCGCGGCGACGTCCTCGATCATCGTCGACGGCAGGGCGTAGGCGCGGTAGTCCCGGTCATCGAGAACGCTCGAGCGGAAGGCATCCACCGATTGGATGCCGTAGCTCTTGAACCCGCCCTCCTGCAGCGGGTAGAGGATGCCCCACTCCCCCGTCGCCGGAGCGGTGAGGATGACGTGGCCGAGCACCGAGTATCCGGAGTAGTGCGTGAAGGTGTTCAGGTTGCCGTCCCACGGCGGGATGTCGGTCAACGGGGCGGGGGCGTCGAGGTGGATCCAGGGCTCCATGCTTCGACCCTAGGGCGGGCTGCGGATATCGTCGAGAAATGGTCGCGTTCGACGCTGCGGTGCTCTCCGAGGAGGAACGGGCCCTCCTCGCCCTGGTGGGCCGGACCCCCGGATGGACGGTCACGCCGTCGCAGACCTCCGTCGACGCGACGATCGGGGCGGCCGGCATCCGGTTCTCGGCCGACCGCTCCCCGGTGCTGCTCGCGCCGGACCTCGCCACTGACTACCCCCTCGCCCTGGCGGCGTTCGTGTGGCACTGCGTGCGTTTCAGCACCGGCAACCGGTCGCTCGGCAACCGCCTGACCACGGCGGCGCAGTGGCAGCGGTTCGCCCTCGACGACTACACGCCGTGGTGGCGGGAGGTCGCGGCGTGGCTCCCCCTGGCGCCGCGCGACCTGCTCGAACTCGCCGCCACCACCGCGGAGCCGCTGCGCGCCGGCGTGCACTCCGACGACGACGCGCGCCAAGCCGCCGACATCCTGTACGACACCGTCACCTCCGCTCCCACCTACTCGCGGGTGACCGCCTTCCCTGCGGCGCGGCGACGCCACCGTCGGCTTCAGCATCGAGCGCGGGTTCAGCGACGGCGTGACCGTCGACCATCGCCGCCTCCGCGACCGAGGCGCTCGGGTGCCGGGGCGCAGCTACGACCAGCTCTGGCACCTCTGGGCGCTGCGCACCGGCGTCATCCCGCATGCCGTCGACCCGATAGAGACGCCCGCGGCCGATTACGACGCCTGGGCGTCCGCGCTCGACTGGCTCGACACCGCGACGGATGCCGACCTCACCGCGATCGACCGCCTCGCGATCCTGCTCCACGATCTTCACCGCGCGAAAACCCGCGACCGCCGGGAGGGCGGCGTCGAGGAGCGGATCGCGGCCGCCGAGCGCGCGATCCTCGGCGACTGACTCAGCTCGCCTGTTCGGTCGGATCCGGGCGGCGCCGTCGTCTCGCGGTCAGCACCGCGAGGATGCCTCCGGCGACGATGAGGCCCACGCCGATCCACACCACCGGCACCGCATCGGTCAGCAGCCCGAACACGATCGCGACAGCGCCGGCGATCACGCTGCCGAAGCCCTCGATGCCGCGGATGATCAGCTTGTCGTTCGGCGTCGGATTCAGATCAGTCATCTGGTACGTCTCCTTCCCCGATGTCGCGGTCTGATTCCCACGATACGACGCACCTCTGCTTGCGGTCCTCGCCGCCTCCTGCCATTGTTAGCCACATGGTTAACCATTCGTCGACGCTGGATCAGGCGTTCGCCGCCCTGTCCGACCCGACGCGCCGGGACGTCGTGCAGCAGCTGCGCCTCGGGCCGGCGAGCGTGAGCGATCTGGCCGCCCGGCATCCGATGTCGCTTCCGTCGTTCATGAAGCACCTCACCGTGTTGACCAACGCGGGTCTCGTCGCCTCGACCAAACGCGGCCGGGTGCGCGAATGCCGCCTGGTGCCCGACGCCCTCGACGACACCGAACGGTGGATCGCCGACCACCAGCGCACCTGGCGAACCCGCCTCGACGCGCTCGACCTCGCACTGCAGGAGGGCTCCCCCGAATGACCGACCGCACCGTCACCATCACCCGTCGCTTCGCCGCCGCCCCGGACCGCGTCTGGAACCTGTGGACCACCGAGGACGGCCTGCGCTCCTGGTACGCGCCGCTCGAAGGCTGGATCGTCGGATCCGCCGCCGTCGACGCCCGCCGCGGCGGCGGATACCGGGTGACCTTCGGCCCGGAGCCGGAAGGCGACCTCTACCTCGAGGAAGGCACCTACTCGGTCGTCACGCCGGTGTCGCAGCTCTCCTGGGACGGTCTGCTCAGCGGCGACGGCGTGAGTGAGCGAAGCAGCGTCGCGATCACGTTCACGGCGGATGGCGACGGCACCATCCTCGACATCACCGAGAGTGGGCTCTCCGAGGAGTCGATCGCCGACCACGAGATGGGCTGGAACGGGGCGCTCGACCGTCTGGAGGCGCTGCTCGCGGGGTAGGTGCGAACCTCCCGCCGTCAGATCGGATGGTCTGATTCCGGAGCTCAATCGGAACGCAAGTAGAGCGTCTCCAGCACTTCAGATCGGGTCTCCACCAGCTCACGGGACGACGACCCGACACGCGCTACTTCTCGGTGCCGATGCGGGTAGTCGTCCAGCGGAACGAAGGTCTCGCGGCCCCGCGTCTGGTGGTTGTGCGGGCGAGCAAAGCCGGTGTTCATACCGGTGAATTCAATCTGATCGCCGAAGCGAGCGACGAGGCTCGCCATGTCGATGATGAGCACATCGTGTGATTCGTTTCGATACGACGGTGAACGCAGAAGACCCTCCAGCGATTCGCGCTGGCCGAAGAAGAACACTCGAGAGTTCAGCTCCGCCAGCCACTCTTCGACGCTCATCCGTCCTTCGAGGGCGAGCACGAGCGATTCCCGGTGAATGGGCTTTCGATCGCGGATGACGGCCGGCCCATGGTCGGGGTGCTCGATGGTGCCCGAGGTTGTTCGGACAGAGGTGATCGAGGCGTCATTCTCAGCACCCCACTTCTCCGCCAGGGCCGACGTGCTCAACAGCCCGTGACGCTGGATGGATGGCCAGCTCCCAGCGGCTGCCGAACTTCGGTAGCAGGTACGTGCGGATGGTCCTGGGGGTCGACGCCGATCTGCTTCCCGGGCTCGCGTGGGTGACGAGTGGCGACGTACCGGGTATGGCGCGACACCAGCGCTGCACCCGTGACCCCTGAAATGGCGCTGCCGCCGATGTCGAGGATGCCCACAAGATGAGCGGTACGCGAGATCGGGGATTGATGGCTGGGGGTTCGTCGGCCGCACTCCAGGCGGAGGCCGCACAGGGTCTCGCCGAGGAGCTGCGTCGTCGCGCCGACGACTACGAGCGGATGGTGGCGAACTACCACGCGGCGGCCGCCAGCGAGCGTCGCCTCGAGTCCACGCTCAGCCCGCTGCGCAACCAGGGCTTCCACGTGCTCGCCGACCGCCAGTGGCCGGGCAGCCGAAAGGCCCAGGTCGACTTCCTCGTCGTCGGACCACCTGGCGTCTTCATCGTCGACGCGAAGTCGTGGCGCGAGGTGCGGGTCGAGCGCCGCGGCGGCGACGGGGCCCGGGTGTTCCAAGGCGACGACGACGTCACCGATCGCTTCGACTCGCTCGTCGCGCTCGGCGACAACATCGCCGAGATTCTCGCCGACGTCGGGCTCGCTCCCGGTGAGATCCACACGCTCGCGGTGTTCACCAATCGCCGCGACCTGAAGGCGACGGTGAACGGCGTCGAGTTGATGAGCGAACCGGATGTCGTCACCCGCATCCTCGGAGCCGGACGCCGCCTGCCCGAAACCGAGATCGAGCGCGTGCTGATGGCGCTCATGGCGGCGTGCCCGCCCTACGCCTCGAGCGCGACCCCCGAGGCGGTGATCGTGAGCGCCCCGCCCGCGCTCGCCCCCGTCGGCATCATCCCCGAACCCGCGTTGCTCACCGTCGAGGAGGTGCACGAAGCGGCGTACGCCGGACTGGCCGCCGAACCGATCGAGTCGTGGATGGCGTTCCTGCACCCCGACCAGATCAAAGTGGTACGCCGCTCATTCAGCGGCCCCAGTCGCATCCGCGGAGCCGCCGGCACCGGCAAGACCGTCGTCGGCCTCCACCGCGCCGCCCATATCGCGCGCCAGCATCCCGGTCGCGTACTCGTCACGACCTACGTACGCACCCTGCCCGACGTGCTCGCCACCCTCTTCCGCCGCCTCGCGCCCGAAGTCGCAGACCGTGTCGACTTCGCCGGCATCTACACGATCGCGCTCGGACTGCTGCGCGCCCGCGGCATCACCTCGAAGCTGGATGCCGGCGCCGCCGACCTGGTCTGGAACATCACCTGGGCGCGCCACGGCCGCACCGGCGAGGTGGGTGCGATCGACGCCGACGGCACCTACTGGAAGGAGGAGATCGCCCACGTCATCAAAGGCCGCGGTCTCGCCTCCCTCGCCGAATACGAGAACTGCAGCCGCGTCGGCCGCTCCCGCGGTCTCACTCTCCCCCAGCGCGCCGCCGTGTGGAACCTCTACCTCGCCTACGAGACCGAACTGCGCGCCCGCGGGGTGTGGGACTTCGCCGACGTCATCCTGCACGCCGAAGCAACCGTCTCCCCCGGATCCTCGGCCTACCGCGCCGTCGTCATCGACGAAGCCCAAGACCTCACCGCCGCCATGATCCGCCTGCTGCACCGCATGGTCGGCGACGAGCCGGATGCCTTCAACCTCATCGGCGACGGCCAGCAGTCCATCTACCCCGGCGGCTACACCCTCGGCGAACTCGGCATCTCGATCGCCGGCCGCGGCGTCGTGATGACCCGCAACTACCGCAACACCCGCGAAATCGCCGCGTTCGCCGCGTCGCTGGTGGGCGACTCGGGATTCGTCGACATCGAGAGCGGGCTGCGGGGCCGAATGGATGCCGCTGAGGTGCTACGCGACGGGGCGGCTCCGGCGATCGCGCGGTTCGCCTCGGTCGCGGCACACGACGCCGCACTCGTCGCCCGCGCGCGGGAGTTGCTGGTGACGCCCGGAGTGCACCCCGGGGATGTCGCCGTACTCGCGATGCGAACGCGGGATGTGTCGTCGGTGGTGCGGCTGCTCGGTGCTGCCGAAGTCCCGGTGGTCGACTTGGCGAAGTACGACGGCCGAGTCGCCGCGGCCGTGAAGGTCGGCACGATCAAACGCGCGAAAGGGCTGGAGTTCAAGCACGTGCTCGTCGCCCACACGCCAGCACGGTTGGTAGGGCCGGCGGCGCTTCCCGAGAACGGTCGGGATGCCGGAGAGCGGGTCGAGATGGAGCGGCGTGAGCTGTACGTGGCGATGACCCGCGCGCGGGACGGGCTTTGGGTGGGAGTGGTTGCGGGGCGGGCCAACTAGGCGGGACTGTCTCGCGTCTGGTGACACTGACCGTGTGTCCGAGACTCGCACGAAACCTGCGTAGCAAAATCAGCCGTGCCTAGTTGCTTTGGCGACGTGCCCGCCGTGGCCCTTACCTGCTTCAGCAATTTCGCGAGCACCCCGCTCCGCGCGCTCGCGCTCAGCCCTGCGCCCGTTCCAACACGAGTTCACGCACGCGGGCGGCATCCGCTGATCCACCCATCGCCTTCATGACGGCACCGATGATCGCGCCCGCCGCCTGCACTTTCCCGTCCCGCAGTTTCTCGAGCACATCCGGCTGCGCCGCCAGGGCCTCGTCGATCGCGGCGAGCAGCGCGCCGTCATCCGACACCACCGCGAGACCGCGGGCGGCGACGACCTCGGACGGCCGGCCCTCCCCAGCCACTACTCCTTCGAGTACCTGACGGGCGAGGCGGTCGGTCAGGTCACCCGACTCGATGAGGGCGATAAGTTCCGACACATGCAGCGGAGAGACGAGGGACGAGGCATCCACGCCCGACGCGTTCGCGAGCCGCGCGATCTCACCGGTCCACCACTTGCGGGCCTGCGCCGGAGCCGCACCCGCGGCCACCGTGTCCTCGATCTCGACGAGCAGGCCGGCGTTGGCGACATCCTGGAACTCGAGCGCCGTGAACCCCCACGTCTCGCGCAGCCGCCGCCGGCGCACCGCGGGCGCCTCGGGCAGCTCGGAACGCAGACGCTGCACCAGCTCGGCGGGCGGCTCGATCGGCAGCAGGTCGGGCTCCGGGAAGTACCGGTAGTCGTCGGCATCCGACTTCGGGCGTCCGGGACTGGTCGTGCCCTTGTCTTCGTGCCAGTGGCGGGTCTCCTGGGTGATGGTGCCACCCGCAGCGAGGATGGCGGCCTGCCGCTGGATCTCGTGCTTCACCGCACGCTCCACGGCGCGCATCGAGTTGACGTTCTTCGTCTCCGTGCGGGTGCCGAGCTTCTCGGTGCCGCGCGGACGCAACGAGACGTTCGCGTCGCAGCGGAGGTTGCCGCGCTCCATGCGCGCCTCGGAGATGCCGAGCGCGCGCACCATGTCGCGGATCGTGCCGACGTACGCCTTCGCGACCTCACCCGCGTGCGCGCCCGCCGGGATGAACACCGGCTTCGTCACGATCTCCACCAGCGGAACCCCCGCACGGTTGTAGTCGACGAGCGAGGCATCCGCCCCCTGGATGCGGCCCGTCGCCCCACCGAGGTGCGTGAGCTTGCCGGCATCCTCTTCCATGTGCGCCCGTTCGATCGGGATCGCCACCTCGGTGCCGTCCTCGAGTTCCACCGTCACCGAACCCTCGAACGCGATCGGCTCGTCGTACTGGCTGATCTGGTAGTTCTTCGCCAGGTCGGGGTAGAAGTAGTTCTTGCGGGCGAACCGGGATGACGTGGCGATCTCGCAGCCGAGCGCCAGCCCCAGCGAGATGGCGTACTCGACCGCCTTCTCGTTCACGACCGGGAGGCTGCCCGGCAGGCCGAGATCGACCGGCGTCGTGAGCGTGTTCGGCGCCGCGGCGTGCCCCCCGTCGACAGAGCCGGAGTTCGCCGGGTTCGGCGCATCCGAGAACATCTTCGTCTTCGTCGACAGCTCGACGTGGATCTCGAGGCCGATCACGGGCTCGAACATCTCGAGCGCCTGGTCGTAATCCATCAGATCCGCTTTCGCCATGGCATCCATCGTATTTGGCCCGCCGGGCTCGGGATGCCGCCGCCTAGGGTGAGCGCATGGATCGCACCTCGGGAACCCTGCTGCTCGTACTCGGCATCGTGCTGGTGGTGGGCGGGGGTGCTCGGGCTTGGTCTCGTGCTGGGTCGCGTCCTCCACAGCGCTGACCGCTGCGACTTGTCCTGAGAACGGGTCGTCTATCTAGTACATACGTTCGAACGTCGGCAGACTTGTCTCATGACCTTCCCGACCGCCGCTCTCGCCTCGCTGGCAGACGTGTCGGTCGCGTTCGCCCCGCCGCCCCTCGATCATCTTCCCGACGCCGAGCTCATGGATGTCTCGCGCCTGGCCGGCGAGATCCGACGACGAGCGGATGCCGTGGCCGTTCTGGCAGCGGCCGAACTGAAACGCCGGTCCCGGCCCGAACTCGGGCACAACGGGTTGGCGCAGAAGACCGGAGCACGCACGGCCGAGCGGCTCGTGCAGCAGCTCGCCGGGGTGACGAAGAAGGAAGCGGGCGAACTCATCCGGGTCGGCGAGATCACGGCGACTCCCACGGTCGACTTGGCACCGGATCTTCCGTCGTGGCTCGGGGCGGTCGGTGCGGCGGTACGGGCAGGGTCGTTGTCAGTCGCGGCGGCGGATGTCATCCGCTCGGGTCTCGGGGTGCCGTGCGAAGGAGTTCCTGCTGAAGCGCTGGCTCGCGCGGCGTCCGCGCTCGTGCGACTTGCGGGTTCGGTCACGGTGGAGCAGCTCGCTTCTCGCGCTCGCGCGGCCCGGGATGACCTCGATGAGCAGGGCATCGCGTCGCGGGCCGAGCGGTTGCGTGAGAAGCGGTTCCTGCACCTCACTCCCCTGCCCGATGGCATGACGCGCATCTCGGGGCTGCTCGATCCGGAGTCCGCGGCGATCGTGACCGCGGCCTACGACGGTGCGACGTCACCGCGACGCCACGGGGTGCGGTTCGTCGACCCCGAGGTCGCGGCACGTGCCGAAGAGGTTCTCGCCGATTCCCGCACGACCGAGCAGATCGGGCTCGACGCGTTCGTCGACCTCATCCGCGTCGGGTCGGCGGTGGATGACGGGTCGATCCTTCCGTTCCGACGACCTGATGTCGTCGTCCACGTGCAGCTCTCCGACCTCGATCGGCGAGCCGGGCGAGGCCGCATCGAAGGGCAGACCGCCCCACTCCCGATTCCGAGCGTCGAGCCGCACATCTGCGAGACCGGAATCGTGCCCGTACTCTTCGACGGCACGCGGCGCGTGATCGACGTCGGCGTCACGCAGCGACTCTTCACCCGGCGGCAGCGCATCGCCCTCGCCGCGCGCGACGGAGGGTGCTCCTTCACGGGATGCGACCGACCGCCCTCCTGGACCGAGGCCCACCACCTGAAACCGTGGTCGGAAGGTGGTTCGACTTCCCTCGACAATGGGATCCTGTTGTGCCGGCACCATCATCTGCTGGTGCATGATCACGGGTGGGGCATCCGCCGGGTCGGCGGGACGTGGCAGTTCGATCCACCGCCGGGCGTGGTTGAGCTTCGTCGATCAACCTTGGTTACGGTCGGATCATGAGTGCGCCCGAACCCCGCAGTGCCGAACCCCGCAGTGCCGAACCGCGTGGTGCCGAACCGCGCAGCGTCGAGAACGTCCGCACCGTGCTGCGGGAGCTGGGCGTCGACGGGGTGGACCGCATCCGGCACATCCCCGACGGGGCGCGCACGGCAGCCGAAGCCGCGGCCGCCCTCGGCGTCGAGGTCGGGGCGATCGCGAACTCGCTCGTGTTCGTCGCCGACGGGGTTCCACTGCTGGTCATGACGTCCGGCGGGCACCGGGTCGAGACCGTCGCCCTCGCCGCGCGGATCGGTGTCGGAACGATCGACCGGGCGACTCCCGAGATCGTCCGGTCGGCGACGGGTCAGGCGATCGGCGGCGTCGCGCCCGTGGGGCATCCGGCTCCGCTACGCACCCTCGTGGATCCGATGCTCGATACTTTCGACGAGATCTGGGCCGCGGCCGGGCACTCGCACGCCGTGTTCCCGCTCACGTTCGACGACCTGGTGCGGATCACCGGGGGGACAGTCGTCAGCGTCGAGTAGTCGCGAGCGGGGTTCGAGACACCGCGCTTCGCGCGGCACTCAACCCGCGGGCGCGGGCGGCGGAGCGACGGTCAGCGGCGAGTCGACCAGACAGCCGCCGCGATGAGCACCGGCTGGAAGAAGAGGCGTCCGAAGCGCTTCGCCTCGGTGTCGAGCCCGAACCCGTTCCGCCGGTACCACCATTGCGCCAGATTGCCCGGGAAGATCGCGGTGAAGAACGCCGCCCCCGCCAGCCCGACCAGCGGCCGCAGCGGATTCGGGGCGAGAACCAGCGCCGACCCCAGCGAGATCTCGGCGATCCCGGAGAGCACCACCGTCGTGTCGGGGTCGAGGGGCAGCTGCGGCGGCACCTGCGCCTGGAACTCCTCGCGCGCGATCGTCAGATGGCTGATGCCGGCGAACACCAGCGAGGTGCCGAGACCGATGCGGGCAACCGTGCGGATGTTCATGTCCTCAGGTTCGCACGACATGTGGTTTCGATACGCGCCTTGCGGCGCTACTCAACCAGCGAGTAGGGAGGGCGCCTTCGACAGGAGAGGTCCGCCCCACTGCTGCTCGAGCAGCGACTCGAGAGCCGCGCCGACCGTGTAGAGGCGGGCATCCTCACGCACCGGCGCCATGAACTGGATGCCGACCGGCAGCCCGTCCTCCGGAGCCAGACCCGCCGGGATCGAGATGCCGGGGACGCCGGCGAGGTTCGCCGGGATCGTCGTCAGGTCGTTGAGGTACATCGCCAGCGGGTCGTCGATCTTCGAGCCGAGCGGGAACGCCGTCGTCGGGGCCGACGGGGTCGCGAGCACGTCCGCCACGGCGAAGGCGGCGTCGAAGTCGCGCTGGATGAGCGTGCGCACCTTTTGCGCCGACCCGTAGTACGCGTCGTAATAGCCCGCCGACAGCGCATACGTGCCGAGGATGATGCGGCGCTTCACCTCGTCGCCGAAGCCCTGCTCGCGCGAGGCGGCCATGACATCCTCGACGGTTCCGCCGGGGACCTCGACCCGCAGGCCGAAGCGCACCGAGTCGAACTTGGCGAGGTTGCTCGACGCCTCCGCGGGGAGGATCAGGTAGTACGCCGCGATCGCGTACTCGAACGACGGGGCACTGACCTCGACGATCTCCGCACCCTGCGATTCCAGCAAAGAAAGACTCTCGCGGAAGCGCTGCAGCACGCCCGGCTGGAAGCCCTGCCCCTCCTGCGAGAGTTCCTTCACGACGCCGACGCGCAGCCCACGCAGGCCTTCGCCGCGCAGACCGGCCCGCGCGGCGTCGGCGAACGACGGCCAGGCATCCGGGATGGAGGTCGAGTCGCGCGCATCGTGCCCGCCGATCACGTCGTGGAGCAGGCCCGCATCGAGCACCGACCGGGTGACCGGGCCGACCTGGTCAAGCGACGAGGCGAGCGCGATGGCGCCGTAGCGCGACACCCCGCCGTAGGTGGGCTTCATGCCGACCGAGCCGGTGACCGCCGCGGGCTGACGGATCGAGCCGCCCGTGTCGGAGCCGAGCGCGAGCGGGGCTTCGAAGGCCGACACCGCCGCCGCCGAGCCGCCGCCGGAGCCGCCGGGGATGCGGGTGAGGTCCCACGGGTTGTGGGTGTTGCCGTAGGCGGAGTGCTCGGTCGAGGAGCCCATCGCGAACTCGTCCATGTTGGTCTTGCCGAGCGGCACGAGACCCGCGGCTCGCATGCGCGCGACGACGGTGGCGTCGTACGGCGGGACCCAGCCTTCGAGGATCTTCGAGCCCGCGGTCGACGGCATGTCGAGGGTGCAGAGCACGTCCTTGATGGCGACCGGCACACCCGCGAGCGGGGAGAGCGCGGTGCCGGCGGCGCGCTGGGCGTCGACGGCGCGGGCCGCATCCAGGGCTGCGGCGTTGACGTGGAGGAATGCGTGCACGTCGCCGTCGACGGCGGCGATGCGGTCGAGGTGCGCCTGGGTGACCTCGACGCTGGAGACCTCGCCCGCGGCGAGCCTCTCGGCGAGGGTGGCGGCGGAGAGCGCGGTGAGATCGGTCGGGTCGCTCACTGCTCCTCCCCCAGGATGCTGGCGACCTTGAACTGCCCGAGCTCGCTCGCCGGAGCCCCCGACAGCGCCTGCTCGGTCGTGAGCGTCGTTCCGACGACGTCGGCGCGGGTCACCGTACCGAGCGGGATGGGGTGGCTCGTCGCCGGCACGTCGGGCGTCGCGACCTCCGCGACCTTGGCGACCGAGTCGACGATCTGGCCCAGCTCGCCGGTCAGCTTCGTGATCTCGTCTTCGGTGAGCGCGATCCGGGCGAGATTCGCCAGGTGCGACACGACGTCGGGGGTGATTTCGGACACCCCGGAAGTCTACGAGGCGCGTGCCGTGCGACGACGCCGCCGGCTACCGCGCCGCGGCCCGAGCCCGGGCGGGGGCGGAGTCGGTCGACGCGAGGTCGCCGCGCCCGATCGCGATGAGCGCCGTGTTGCGCACCGACGTGGTGCCGGGCCAGAAGTAGTAGACGTGCCCGTTGATGTCGTCGAGCTGTTCGCCGGTGATCGGATCGGTCATCGCCTTCACCGAGAACCGCTGGGCGCCGAACGAGGCGTCGAGCGGTTGGCTGCCGAAGACGCCGCTGCGGGGCACCGGGTCGGTGTCGGCCGCCGCGACCCAGACGTTGCCGTCGGCCACCTTGAGGTCGGAGACGTTCGTCGCCGGGCTGCCGGGAGAGCCGACGACGATGAGCGAGTCGACGCTCACGTCGTTCTGCTGCAGCGCGAGCATCGCCGCGGTCGAGCCGTACGAGTGGGCGACGACCGACACGTACGGAGCGCTGTCGGGCACGTCGGCCGGGGTGCCCTGGGCGGCGACGCCGCCGACCCCGCGGATCGCGTCGAGACCCTTCAGCGACGCCGTCAACGCGTCGCGGCCCTGATAGGCCAGATCGAGGCCGGCGATGTTGACGACGGTGGGCGTGTGGTAGCCGATCCAGGCGACCGTCGCGACCTCGCCCGGCGTGCCGAGGCGGTCGAGCCACTGCTGCTGCTCGAGCAGCGAGTTGTCGGCCCACGACGTCCAGTCCACGAGCTGATCGGCGACGCCCACGTACATGCCCGGTACGAAGAAGGTCACGTAGTCGGCCGCCGTCAGGTTGCCGACCGAGATCACCGCGCGCCCCTGGTCGGCGACGTCGAGCGCGACGAGGTACCGTCGTTCGCCCGAGGCGCCGGTGAGCAGCGACCGCTCGATGGCGCTCAGCATCTTGAGGCGGGTCTGCAGCTCGTCTTCCATCGCCCGGCCGACGCCGGCATCCAGCTGGGCGCGGATGCCCAACACGGTCGCGGTGAGGAAGGTGCGGTTGGCGAGGTCGCGCACCGCGTACGGAACGCCTTCGAGGTTGCCGATGACGTCCGGCATCTCGTTCGACAGCGCCGCGCGGGCCGGCGGCGAGGTGCGCGCCCACCAGGTGGTGACGGCGGTCGCCGTCGGCGGCGCAGCGGTGAGGGCGCCGATCTCCTCGGGGTGGAGCTGGATGAACTGGCTGCGCTCGCTGGGTGTGAGGCGACCGAGCTGGTCGAGCAGGACCACGCCATCGAGTCGCGCGATCGTGTCGAGCGCCGACCCGCCGCCGACCGGCTCGGGGCCGACGAAGGGCTGGGGGACACCGGACGGGGCGGCGGTTGCGGCGCCCGCGGAGAACAACAGGGACGCGCCGACGACCCCGGCGACGACCGCGGCCATCGTCGGGGTACGGAGAATTGCCCTGACGTCCAGCACGTCGGTTCGTCCCATCGCCCAGCGCGCGATATCCCTCCGTGCGCAGACGAGGGAACACCGCACTACCCCGCATCTTAGGGTCAGCGCCTCACCCGTTCGGGGGGCGCGTGCGGCTCGCGCGCGGAAAACATCCAGAAATCTCCGATTTGTCCCCCGATATGGGGACAGTGGGGGACGGTCGTCGCCGTTCGCTGATCCGCGCCGGGCTGCGGCGGACATTCCGACGACGGATTCCGCAGGGTGGCGCGAGCAGCGCGGGGCACGCCGGGCCGTCCCCCGAAACGTTCACCCGGGGCCGGACGTCGCGGCGGGCTACACCACGCTACGGGGCACTACTCCGGGGACAGTTGAGGTCGCGGCGCGTCGGGGGTGAAGGATCAGGAACCACTCCCCGACGCGCCGCGCATCGACGCCGCGCGGACCCGCATCCGCAAGGGTGTCTTATCCCAAGAGACGCCCCGCCCGCCGGGTTATGACGCGGAACGGCCGATCGATCTGCGACGGCCGTGTACCCCGTTCCGGAGGCCTGCGGCCGTGCGTGCCCACGGGGCGGCGAGCATCACCGGGGCGTCGGCGTCCGCGGCACGACGGACTCCGTCGCGGCGCCTACTCGACGGGCGGCAGCGCCTGCGGCCCGTGCTCGACCAGCACCGTGAACTGCGCCGCATCGATGATGCGCAGCCCGAGCTCCTCCGCCTTGCCGAGCTTCGACCCCGCCCCCGGACCCGCCGCGACGAAGTCGGTCTTCTTCGAGACGCTCGACGCGGCTTTGCCTCCGGCGCGCAGGATCGCCTCCTGCGCCTCCTCCCGCGAGTAGCCCTCGAGCGACCCGGTTGCGACGACGGTGATTCCGGCGAGCACCCCCACGGCGTCGCCCGCACGACCCGGACCCGGATGTCCCGGCACAGCCCACGGCACCCCGGCGGACCGCCACGCATCGACGATCTCGACATGCCAGTCGACCTCGAACCATTCGAGGACGGCGTCGGCGATGATCGCGCCGACGCCGTCGACGGCGGCGAGCTCGTCCCGCGTCGCGGCGCGGATGGCATCGAGCGACCCGAAGTACGACGCGAGCGCCCGCGCGGCGACCGGGCCGACGTGCCGGATCGACAAGGCGACGAGGAACCGCCAGAGATCCTTCGACTTCGCGAGTTCCAGTTCGGCGAGCAGCTTCTCGGCGACGGCCGACGGACCCGTCACGGCGGGCTGGTCTTTGCGCGCGGGCGCGACGATGCGCCGGAACGGGGCGCGCAGATCCGGGCGACCCTCGGCATCCATCTTCACCAGGCCGGTCTCGGCGTCGCGCACGCGCACCTCGATCGGCAGAAGGTCCTCCATCGTCAAGGCGAACAGGCCGGCTTCGGTGACGAGCGGCGGGGGCGACGGGATGTCGGGCTGCGTGAGGGCGACCGCGCCGATCTCGCCGAGCCCCTCGATGTCGAGCGCCCCGCGGGAGCCGATGTGCTCGACGCGTCCGCGCACCTGGGCCGGGCACGAGCGCGCGTTCGGGCAGCGCAGATCAACGTCGCCGTCCTTCGCCGGAGCGAGCGGGGTGCCGCACACCGGGCAGTCGGCGGGCATGATGAACTCGCGCTCGGTGCCGTCGCGCAGCTCGACGACCGGGCCGAGCACCTCGGGGATCACGTCGCCGGCCTTGCGCAGCACGACGGTGTCGCCGATGAGCACGCCCTTGAGCTTCACGACGTCCTGGTTGTGCAAGGTCGCCTGGCGCACCTCGGAGCCCGAAACCCGCACCTTCTGCATCACCGCGAACGGCGTCGCCCGGCCGGTGCGCCCGATCGAGACGACGATGTCGAGCAGCTTGGTGTTCACCTGTTCGGGCGGGTACTTGTAGGCGATCGCCCAGCGCGGCGCGCGCGACGTGGCACCGAGCTCGTCGTGCAGCGCGAGCTCGTCGACCTTGATCACGATGCCGTCGATCTCGTGCTCGACCGAGTGCCGGTTCTCGCCGTAGTGCTCGATGAACGCGGCAGCCCCCGCCGCGCCGTGCCCCTCAGAACCCCGTTTCACCTCGAACCGCGCGGAGGTCGGCAGCCCCCACGACTTCAGCAGGGCGTACACCTCCGACTGCGTCGCGACCGGTGGGTTCGGCCAGGCGCCGATGCCGTGCACGAGCATCGACAGGTGCCCGATGCGGGTACGCATGCGGGCGAGCGCCTCGGGGTTCTTGTTCTCGGCCTTCTGGCGCAGCGACCCGGATGCCGCGTTCCGCGGGTTCGCGAAGATGCGGTCGCCCGCCGCGACCTGGGCGGCATTGAGGGTCTCGAAGGCGGCCGTGGTGAAGAACACCTCGCCGCGCACCTCGACGAGCGGCGGATGCCCCTCCCCCGCCAGCTTCGTCGGAATGGAGGCGATCAGCGCGACGTTCTCGGTGACGTCCTCGCCCGTGATCCCGGTGCCGCGGGTGGCGGCCGACACGAGCACGCCGTTCTCGTAGCGGAGGTTGAGCGCGAGCCCGTCGATCTTGAGTTCGCAGAGGTAGTCGACGCGGCGGCCGGCATCCCGTTCCACCTTCTCGGCCCACGCGAGGAACTCGTCGCGCGAGAAGACGTTGTCGAGGGAGAGCATCGGCTCGGCGTGCCGCACCTCGTCGAACAGCGTGGACCGGATGCCGCCGACGGTCTGCGTCGGGCTGTCCTGGCTCTGCAGCTCGGGATTCATCCGCTCGAGCTCTTCGAGGCGCTGGATCAGCGCGTCGTACTCGGCGTCGTCGACGAGCACGGTGTCGCGCGCGTAGTACGCCTCGCGCAGTTCGAGGATGCGGGTGATCAGCGCATCCGCCTCGGTCTTCGCGGCCGCGAGATCGGCGCTCGTCGTCTCGGGGACCTGGTCGATCGGCTCTGAAGACGCTCCGCGAGGCATGGGCCCAGCTTAGGAACGACGACCGACGTCGCAGCGGTCTTGTCAGCCCGCGTTCCAGGCCTCCGCGAACGCCTCGAGCGGCTCGGGCCGCGAGTAGGTGTCCGACCCGAGCGACGCCACCCCGTCGCTGATGAGCACGTAGCCCTGCATGTAGTACACGTAGGTGTCGCGGGTGGTCCAGATCGGATTCGACCGCAGCGCGACCGCGTTGGCCGCCATGTCGGGGTCGGACCCGGGCGCCGAGTAGAGGTCGATCCGCACCGAGGCGGGGTCGATCGTGACCTGGTAGAACGCCGGATCGAGCGGGAAGAGCGCTTCGGCCTCGGCGACGAGCGATCCGAGCTGGTCGAGGGTGCCGAGCGCGGTGACCGACTCCCCGCCAACGGGACCCGCGACGGTGCCCTGGAGCGAGATCGAGCTCAGACGCGCGGCGAGTGGCGAGGCCGTCAGGAGGGCGAGCAGCTCGCCCGCGGAGGCATCCTCGTCGGCCCGCAGCTCGAGCGTGCCGTCGGCGGCGAGCACGTACCGCACCACCGGGGCGCCCGGCTGCTCGAACGCCGCCATCACCGGGAACAGCGCCGCGTCGCCCGGCGTCACCTGGATCTCGTAGTACCCCGGGTCCCACTCGGTGAGGGTGATCGTCGGCACGGGGTCGCCGGAGCCCGCCTGCGACGCCGCCCACGCGACGGCCGCGACGGTGAGGTCGGTCTCGCCCGTGTACTGCAGCAGGTAGTCGCCGCAGGCATCCACCGTTCCCTGCGCGATCGCGTCGTCCGCGGCGGTGACCAGCACGCGCGACCACGCCTCGGCCGAGGGCTCGCAGGCCTCGCCGTCGAGGATCTGTAACGCCCCGGAGTCGTGTTCGCCCGGCCCCGAGTCGTCTCCGCGGCGGTCGTCGATCTCCTCCTGCGCGGTGCGGAAGCCCTCGACCTCGACCGACGACCGGTAGCCCTGCAGCGCGTCCACGGTCTGCCGCAACGCCGGGCGCAGCACGTGCACCCGCACGCCGTCGGCGCCCAGGGCGAGCGCGGAGGCGAGGTCGTCGAGCCGTCGCAGGTCGTCCCACTGCGCGCGGGCGGCCGCCGCGTCGCCCGCCACGACGAAGTCGACGTCGGCGATCCCGAGCCGGATCTCGACCTGCTGGTTGTCGCGCAGGTAACCGAGCACGCGCTCGACGAGCCCGTCGAGTCGGGCACCGTCGAGACCCTCCTCGAGTTCACCGCGCACGACGCCGGACGAGCCGAACATCGAGGTGCTGTCGAACACGATCGACGCCTCGGCGACCCCGTCCTGCCCGTTCAGCCAGGACTGTGCCGGCGAAACGTTGTTCTGGATGCAGGCCGTCAGCGTCGCAAGCGCGACGGCGACACCGAGGATGGCGGCGAGAGGCCGCGCTGCCCTGATCATGGCGCGAATATAGCGGGGTTACGGGTCTCGATACACCGTCGCGACACGCCGGCACTCACCCCGCGGCGGTGAGCACGGGGACGGCGGAGACGGTGCGGTCGATGGTGCACTGGCCGAGCACGCGCGTGCCGACGTAGATGACGGCGCTCTGGCCGGGGGCGACGCCGACGAGCGGCTCCCGCAGGGTCACGACCAGCTCTCCGTCGACGACGCGCGCGGTGGCGGGCACCGGGTCGCCGTGCGCCCGCACCTGCACCTCGCAGTCGAACGGTTTCGCAAGGTCGGCGGGCGGCATCCCGGCCCAGGAGATGCGGGAGCCCGCCAGTTCCGCGATGGCGAGGGCTTCGCGCGGCCCGACGACGACCTCGTTGGTCTTCGGGCGGATCTCGAGCACGTACCGCGGCTTGCCGTCGGCGGCGGGGTAGCCGATGTCCAACCCGCGACGCTGTCCGACGGTGAACGCGAGCGCGCCCGGGTGGGTGCCGACGCGCTGGCCGGAGCGGTCGAGGATCGCCCCCTCCTCGAGGTCGACGCGCGAGGCCAGCCAGCCCCGGGTGTCGCCGTCGGGGATGAAGCAGATGTCGTGCGAGTCGGGCTTCTGCGCGACGGTCAGCCCGCGGGCGGCGGCCTCGGCGCGGATGAGGTCCTTCGACGGGGTGTCGCCGAGCGGGAACATCGCGTGCTCGAGCTGCGACGCGGTGAGCACGCCGAGCACGTAGGACTGATCCTTCGCCCAGGTCGCCGCGCGATGCAGCTCGGGGTTGCCGTCGGCATCCCGCACGACCGACGCGTAGTGCCCGGTCGCAACCGCGTCGAAGCCGAGCGCGAGGGCCTTCTCCATGAGCGCCGCGAACTTGATCTTCTCATTGCAGCGCAGGCACGGGTTCGGGGTGCGACCGGCGGCGTACTCGGCGACGAAGTCGTCCACGACGTCCTCGGCGAAACGCTCGCTGAAGTCCCACACGTAGAACGGCATGCCGAGCAGGTTCGCGGCGCGGCGAGCATCCATCGAGTCCTCGATCGTGCAGCAGCCGCGGGATCCGGTGCGCAGGGTGCCGCGCTGCCGGGAGAGCGCGAGGTGCACCCCGACGACCTCGTGCCCGGCGTCGACGGCGCGCGCGGCCGCGACGGCGCTGTCGACGCCACCGCTCATCGCTGCGAGAACCTTCACCCCTTCAGGGTAGCTGTCAGGATGCCGCGCGCGCCCGCTCCAGCACGCCCGGCAGCAGCGCGAGCAGGGCGTCGATCGCGGCGGAGGTCGTGTCCACGCCGAGGGTGAAGCGCAGCGCCCCGCGGGCCTCGTCGGCCGGGACCCCCATCGCGAGTAGCACGTGCGACACCTCGGCGACGCCGGCCTGACAGGCCGACCCGGTCGACACCGAGAAGCCCGCGCGGTCGAGGAGGTAGAGCAGGGCGTCGCCATCGGTTCCGGCGAAGGTCGCGTGCACGTTGCCGGGCAGCCGGTCGGCGCGCGATCCCCGCACCGTGACACCGGGCAGCGCGAGCAGCCCGTCGAGCAACCGGTCGCGCAGCGCGGCGAGCGCGCTGTGGTCGGGGGTGAGCAGCCCGACGGCCGCGGCGAAGGCGGCGGCGCCCGCGGCATCCTGAGTGCCGGAGCGGGCGCGCTGCTGGTCGCCGCCGTGCAGCAGCGGCTCGACGGTCGCCGTGCGGGAGACGACGAGGGCACCGACGCCGACCGGTCCACCGATCTTGTGCGCCGAGACCGAGAGCAGGTCGACCCCCAGCTCGTGCACATCCAGCGGCACCGAGCCGTAGGCGGCGATCGCGTCGAGGTGCACCGGCACGCCGGCGGCGTGAGCCAGCCGCACGATCTCGTCGACGGGCTGGAGAGTGCCGACCTCGTTGTTCGCCCACAGGACCGTCACGAGCGCGATGTCGTCGGGATCTTCGAGGGCCCGAGCCAGCGCGGTGAGTGACAGGCGGCCGTCGGCATCCACGTCGACGAAGTCGATCACTGCGCCCTCGTGGCGCTCGAGCCAGGCGACCGAGTCGAGCGTCGCGTGGTGCTCGGCGCGCGTGGTGAGGATGCGGCGGCGCGGAGCCCGCGCCCAGAAGGTGCCCTTGATCGCGAGGTTGACCGCCTCCGTGCCGCCGCCGGTGAGGACGACCTCGACCGCGTCGGCGCCGAGCGAGGCGGCGATGCGTTCCCGCGAGGTCTCGAGCAGGTCGCGAGCCGCCTGCCCGTGACCGTGGATCGACGACGGGTTGCCGATCAGCCCGAGCGCGTCGAGGTAGACCTCGCGCACCGCGGCCGGCATCGGCATCGTCGCGGCGTAGTCGAAGTACGTCGACGGGTCCGCGGTGTCCATGCGTTCACCTTAGGAACCCATACGCTGGAACGCATGCCCGCCGCCGCCACCCGGGGAAAGCCCGCCGCAGATCCGCTCCGCGATCTCGGCGTGCGGCTCACCCCCGACGGCGGCGAGATCCGGGTCTGGAGCGCCAACGCGCACGGGGTCGACCTGTGCATCTTCGAGGGCAAGGATCCGTCGTTCGCGAGCACGACGGTCTCGCTCACCCAGGACTCGGCGGGCATCTGGAGCGCCGTCACCCCGGCGCTGACGTCGGGCACGTATTACGCGCTCCGCGCCCGCGGGCCGAACGGCCCCACCCACGCGTTCGACCCGGCCAAGAACCTGCTCGACCCCTACGCCCGGGGTCTCGCCCGCACCAGCGGCGGCGAGTGGCGAGGCTACGTCCAGGACGAGACGTTCGACTGGGGCGACGCGGCGAAACCGGCGATCCCGCTCGACCACACCGTCGTCTACGAAGCCCACGTGAAGGGCTTCACCAAGTTGCACCCCGGCATCCCCGAGGAGCTGCGCGGCACCTACGCCGGCCTCGCCCACCCGGCGGTGATCGAGTACCTGAAGGACCTCGGCGTCACGACCGTCGAGCTGCTGCCCGCGCACCAAAGCGTCAGCGAGCAGCGCTTGCAGAAGATGGGTCTCGTCAACTACTGGGGCTACAACACGCTCAGCTTCTTCACCCCGCACGCGGCCTACGCCACCCGCGCGGCCCAGAACGGCGGCACCGGTGCAGTGCTGCGCGAGTTCAAGGGGATGGTGCGCCTGCTCCACGAGGCGGGGCTCGAGGTCGTGCTCGACGTCGTCTACAACCACACCGCCGAAGAGGGTCGGGGCGGCCCGGTGTTCTCCTACCGCGGTCTCGACAACGCGTCGTACTACCGGCAGGACGAGACCGGCCGGTACATCGACACCACCGGATGCGGCAACACCGTCGACTTCGAACGGCCCGAGACCCAGCGCCTCGTGCTCGACTCGCTGCGCTACTGGGCGAACGACGTGCAGATCGACGGATTCCGATTCGATCTGATGGCGACCCTCGGCCGCGGCGCCGGCGCGGAGTTCGACCCCGGGCATCCGCTGCTGCGCGCGATCCTCGACGACCCCGCACTCGGTGGCGTGAAGATGATCGCCGAGCCGTGGGACGTCGGGATGGGCGGGTGGCAGGTCGGCAACTTCCCGTCGGGCTACTCGGAGTGGAACGACGGCTACCGCGACCGGATGCGCAACTTCTGGCTGCGTGACATCGCCGACGCGCGCGGCGCCGACCGACTGCCCGGCACGGCCGACGACGGCCTCCCGAGCGAAGGCATCGGGTCGCTCGCCCGCCGCCTCGCCGGGTCCAACCACGTGTTCGCCCTCGAGCGCGGCCCGCTCGCGAGCGTCAACTTCATCACCGCGCACGACGGCTTCACCGCCTGGGACCTGGTCTCCTACGACGAGAAGCACAACAAGGGCAACGGCGAAGACAACCGCGACGGCTCGAACGACAACAAGTCGTTCAATCACGGCGTCGAAGGGCCGACGACGGATGCCGGCATCCTCAGCGAGCGCCGGCGCGCGATCCGCAACCTGCTCGGCACCCTGCTGCTGTCGGCCGGCGTGCCGATGCTGACCGCCGGCGACGAGTTCGGACGCAGCCAGCGCGGCAACAACAACGCCTACTGCCACGACTCGGAGCTCACCTGGCTCACGTGGGAGCGCGAGGACTGGCAGCAGGAGCTGCACGCCGTCACCCGGCGCCTGCTCGAGCTGCGCCGGACCAACCCCGCCCTGCGGCCGGTGCGATTCGGTCGCTTCGGCGAGACCACGCCGAGCGCGACGCAGATGGACTGGTACAACAAGCAGGGCCTGTCGATGTCGCTCGCGGACTGGGACTCCCCCGCCGAGCGCACCCTGCAGTACCTCGCGGCGTCAACCCCCGAGTTCGAGGATCTCAACCGCATCCTGCTCGTCGTGCACGGCCTCGAGACCGACGTGACGGTCACCCTGCCCGAGCACGAGGGCGTGCGCGGCTACACCCTGCTCTGGCACTCCGCGCAGGACGACATCTCGGGGCGCGAGCCCGAACACGCGCCGGGCGACGACCTCGCCGTGGGGCCGACCTCGATCCTGATGTTCCGGGCTCACGAGTAGGGTTTCTCTCATGTCCGACGCGTGGCCGCCCGCGGGGTGGTTCCCCGATCCGGAGGTGCCGACCGACCTCCGTTCCTGGGATGGGACGGCGTGGAGCGGCAACCGGCGGCAGGCGGACCTGTTCGCTGTACCCGAGGCCCTGCAGCACGTGTCCTCGTCCTTCCGAGCCGTCCGGCTCTCGACTCTCCCGAGGTTGTCAGCATGTCCGATATGACCCCACCACAGGCCGGCTGGTACGCGGATCCGGAGAACGCCGCGGGCGAACGCTGGTGGAACGGCTCCGGCTGGTCGGACCACAAGCGCGACTCGACGACGGGATCGGTGCCCGCAGCCCCGGAGGTCGCGGCGGTGCCGCCGGTCGTCGCGCCCGCCGCCGCCCCGGGGTCGCCGTACGCCCCGGTTCCCTACGGTGCGGCAATGCCGCGCTCGACCACCGACGGTCTCGCGGTCGCGGGCCTCATCCTCTCGGCGGGTGGGTGGATCGTGCTCGGCGTGATCGCGTCCATCGCCGGCATCATCCTGTCGGCCTTCGGACTCGCCCGCGCCCGTCAGGCGGAGGCCGCCGGACAGCCCAACAGCGGGCGCGGCATCGCGATGGCCGGCCTCGTGATCGGCATCATCGTGCTGGTGCTGGGACTTCTCTTCATCGTGCTCTACGTCGTGTTGCTGATGTCGTCGGGGTTCGCCTCCTGAGCACTCCCGCGACCGTCGCGCTGCGCGGCGCCGGCATCCCGTTCGCCGAGCGCTCCTACGCGCACAACCCCGCCGTCACCGACTTCGGGCGCGAGGCCGCCGAGGCGCTCGGCGTCGAGGCGGAGCGGGTGTTCAAGACCCTGCTCGCGGAGGTCGACGGCCGCCTCGTCGTCGGCATCGTGCCGGTGACCGGCAAGCTCGACCTCAAGGCCCTCGCGGCGGCGGTGGGCGGCAAGAGAGCGGTCATGGCGGATCCCGCGGTCGCCGAACGCCGCACGGGCTACGTCGTCGGCGGCATCTCGCCGATCGGGCAGAAGAGCGCGCATCCGACGGTGCTCGATGAAACCGCCGAACTCTGGGACACCGTGCTCGTCAGCGGCGGCCGGCGCGGGCTCGACCTCGAACTCGCGCCCGCCGACCTGGTGCGCGCGACGAACGCGACGGTCGCCGACATCGCGCACTGAGCGGACTGGCCCGCTGAGCGGACTGGCCCGCTGAACGCACCTAACCGACCGTGATGCCCTCGGGGAGGCCGCCACTCGTGACCCACAGCGCGTTCAGCTCGTCGATCAGCACCTGCACGTCGGTCGCGACGTTCTCGGTCGGGACCGGCTGGTCGAGCCGCACCAGCACGGTCTGCACCGTGGGCTCCTCGACCGGGGCGTCGGTCGCGGCCGGGTCGGGGGTTGCGGCCGGGTCGGGGGCCTCCGCGACACTCGTGACGCCGGTGACCTCGAACTGCACCCGAAGGATCTGCGCCGGCGTCGTGGTCAGCGTCTCCCAGTCGGCGAGGCTCGCGAAGAACGCGGCCTGCTGATCGAAGGTGTCCGCCGCGACGGCGCCCCCGGTCCACTTGGCGTAGCTGTAGACCTTCCAGGGCGCGGCGCCGCCGAAGTCGCGCTCCGCGGCGTCGATCACGACGACGAGTTCGACGTCGCCGCCGAGCACGTGGCTTGCGACCGCCTGGGTCTTCAGCGCGAGGATCGCCGTCTGCGCGTCGGCGGCGACGATGTCGTCGTCGAGGGTCGCCTTGACCCGCTCGGCGTCGACGTCGACCGCGGCGACCCCGGGAATCGCGGCGAGCGTGCCCTCGAGGTCCGCGTCGGGCGAGGCCTGGCAGCCCGCGAGCAGCAGGATGGCCAGAACGCCGGGGATGAGAAGGCGGCTGCGCATGGATTCGAGCCTAGTTCAGCGCCCCGCCCGCCGACGCGCACCCGCCGACGCTCAGCCCGCCGTGGCCAGCAGCCCGAGCTCGGCCGGGGTGGCGAGCAGCGCGTGGTTGGGCACGACCCGCACGGTGTAGCCGAACGCGCCGGTCAGGTCGAGTTCGACGGTGCCGTGGAAGGTCGCGGGCGAGCCGAGGTCGTGCGACTCGAGGTCGAGCCGCAGCCGGCGGATGCCGGTCAGCACGTCGCCATCCCGGGCGTGGCCGTAGACCAGTTCGACCTTGACGTCGTCGGGCACGAGGTCGCCCAGTTCGACGTAGGCCCGCACGCTGAGGTTCTCGCCGAGCTGCGGAGTCGCATCCACTCCCCCGGATTCGACGTGGGCGACGTGCACGTCGGGCCAGGCCTTCTCGACCTTCGCCGTCCAGGCGGCGAGGTCGCGGGCGGGCCGGAACGACGACGCCGAGATCGCGCGGCAGGCGAGCGCCGCGGGCGTGTACAGCTCGGCGACGTACTGCCTCACCATGCGGTCGGCCGACAGCTCCGGCGACAGCGTGGCGAGCGTGTGGCGCATGTCGGCGACCCACTTGCCCGGGATGCCGCCCTCTCGCCCGTCGTAGAACCGCGGGGTGATCTGGTGCTCGAGTAGGTCGTAGAGCGACTCGGCTTCGAGCGCGTCGCGCTCCGCACCGTCGCCCGCGGAGTCGGCGGACGGGATCGCCCAGCCGTTGCGGTCGTCGTAATACTCGTTCCACCAGCCGTCGAGGATGGAGAGGTTGAGCGCCCCGCCCATCGCGGCCTTCATCCCGGAGGTGCCGCACGCCTCGAGCGGGCGCAGCGGGTTGTTGAGCCAGATGTCGCAGCCCGGGTAGAGGCGCTTCGCCATGCCGATGTCGTAGTTGGGCAGGAAGACGATGCGCTGCCGCACGTCGGGGCTCTGCGAGAACTCGACCAGCGTCTGGATGAGGCGCTTGCCCTCGTCGTCGGCGGGGTGCGACTTGCCGGCGATGACCAATTGGATGGGCCGCTCCGGGTGGGTGAGCAGCGCGCGCAGCCGTTCGGGGTCGTGCAGCATCAGCGTCAGCCGCTTGTAGGTCGGCACCCGCCGAGCGAAGCCGATCGTCAGCACGTCGGGATCGAGCAGGTCGCGGAACCAGGCGGGATCGGCGATTCCGGGGTTCTCCTCGGCCCAGGCGGCCGACATCCGCTGCCGGGCGTCGCGCACGAGCTGCTCGCGCATCCGCCGCTTGAGCGTCCACAGGTCGTCGTCGGTGACGACGTCCGATGCCCAGTCGGCCTGGGTCGTGTCAGCGGTGCCGAGCTTCGCGGCGGCGAGCGCCTTCACCTCGGGATCGGTCCAGGTGGGGGCGTGCACGCCGTTGGTGACGGAGCTGATCGGCACGTCCTCGGCGTCGAAGCCGGGCCACAGGGAGTTGAACATCCCGCGGCTCACCTCGCCGTGCAGTTTCGAGACGCCGTTGGCGCGCTGGGCGAGGCGTAGCCCCATCACGGCCATGTTGAACGACGGCGGCGGGTCATCGAGGCTGCCGCCCTCGTCATCCGGCTCGACGCCGAGGGCGAGCACGTCGGCGACGTCGACACCGGGCAGCAGGTCGGTCGCGAAGTAACGCTCGACCAGTGCGGCGTCGAACCGGTCGATGCCGGCCGGCACCGGCGTGTGGGTGGTGAAGACCGTGCCGGCGCGCACGACGCGCGACGCCTGGTCGAAGGTGAGTCCTTCGCCGATCAGGTCGGCGGCGCGCTCCAGACCGAGGAAGCCGGCGTGGCCCTCGTTGCTGTGGAACACTTCGGGTTCCGCCAGCCCAGCCAGAGCGGAGTACAGCTTCACGGCGCGGGTGCCGCCGATGCCGAGCAGCAGCTCCTGCAGCAGCCGGTGCTCGCCGCCGCCGCCGTAGAGACGGTCGGTGACCCCGCGCAGCCCCTCCTCGTTCTCGGGGATGTCGGTGTCGAGCAACAGCAGCGGCACGCGGCCGACGTCGAGGCGCCAGATGCGGGCGGTCAGGGCACGGCCCTCCGGCAGCGCGAGCACGACGATCGCGGCGGAGCCGTCTGGGTTGCGCAGCACCCGCATCGGAAGCCCGTCGGGGTCGACGACCGGGTAGCTCTCCTCTTGCCAGCCCTCGCGCGAGATCGCCTGACGGAAGTACCCGGCGCGGTAGAACAAGCCCACGCCGATGATCGGCACGCCGAGGTCGGAGGCGCTCTTCAGGTGGTCGCCGGCCAGGATGCCGAGGCCGCCGGAGTACTGCGGCAGGGCGGCCGCGATGCCGAACTCGGGCGAGAAGTAGGCGATGCTGTGCGGCGCCTCGGGTCCGAGCGACTGATACCAGCGGGGCTCGGCAAGGTAGGCGCGGAGGTCGTCGCGCAGCGCGTCGGCCCGGGACACGAACGCCGCATCGGACGCGAGTTCCGCGAGGCGCTCGGGCGACACCTCGCCGAGCAGCCCCACCGGGTCGGCCTCGGCATCCCAGGACGCCTCGTCGACCTCTCGGAACAGGTCGATCGTCGGCTGATGCCATGACCAGCGCAGGTTGGCGGCGAGCTCGTCGAGCGCCGCGAGGGTGTCGGGGAGCACGGGGCGGACGGTGAATCGTCGGATGGCCTTCACGAGGAGCGAGCCTACGTCGGTGGGATTACCGGTTCGTTACGGGGGCCACGTGCGCGGATCGCAGGGCGGGAGTCCCCCGACTCCGCCCCGCGAGCGCGCCCTCCGGATGCCATCGGCTCGCGACCCGCTCGCTGCCCGTGATGGCAGCCGTGTGACTCGTCGACGGTTCCGTCGCCGGTCACCCCTCGTCCATGGCTGGTCCACGGCTCGTCCGCCGCGGCGCTTAGCCGTGAGCGACCGCCCTGGCAACCTCCTCGGAAGGTCCGAGGCGACGCACTACGGTCGGAACATGGCCGAAGCTCCCGCCACCGAGGCCCGTACACCGGCCGTTCCCCCCGCCCACGGCGCCCCCCGGGTGCCCGGCAAGCTCGGCCGCATCCCGATCCGCGACCTGCGTCCGCGGCAGTCGGAGGACCTCTGGGCGGCCAACTCCTACGTCGGCGAGGTCGTGCCGTTCGAGGCGACGGTCTTCCGCGAGGGCCACGACCTTCTGTTCGTCGAACTCGAGCTGACCGATCCCGCCGGGGGGGTCACCCGGCATCCGATGACCGAGACGGCCGCGGGCACCGACCGGATGCGCGCCGAAGTGCGCCTGGACACGACGGGCGCGTGGAGCTGGCGGGTGCGGGCCGGCAGCGACGACTGGGCCACCTGGCTGCACACCGCCGAGATCAAGGTCGCCGCCGATCAGGATGTCGACGTCGTCTTCGCAGGGGGCGTGCAGCTGCTCGGTCGTGGGACGGGCACGGTGCTCGCCGACGCCGCCCGCGCGCTCGCCGACCCCGGGCTCAGCGCCGCCGCCCGGCTCAAGGTCGCGCACGACCCCCGGCTCGCCGCCGCGATCGCCGCCGCCCCGCTGGTCTCGCTGGTCACCGTGTCCGAGCCGCTCACCCTCCGGGTCGAGCGCGCCCGAGCAGCGGTGGGATCCTGGTACGAATTCTTCCCGCGCAGCGAGGGCGCCAAGAAGGCGAAAGACGGCTCCTGGACCTCCGGAACCTTCCGCACCGCGGCGAAGCGTCTTCCCGGCGTCGCGGCGATGGGCTTCGACGTCGTCTATCTGCCGCCGATCCACCCCATCGGCGTCGCCTTCCGCAAAGGACCCAACAACTCCCCCGAGGCGGCCCCGGGCGACCCGGGCAGCCCGTGGGCGATCGGCGGACCGCTCGGCGACGGCCCGGACGGCGAGAAGCGCTTCGGCGGGCACGACAGCATCCACCCCGACCTCGGCACCCTCGACGACTTCCGCTTCTTCGTCGCCCAGACGCGGAAGCTCGGGATGGAGGTCGCCCTCGATCTGGCCCTGCAGTGCTCCCCCGACCACCCGTGGGTGACCGACCATCCCGAATGGTTCACGCACCGGCCCGACGGCTCGATCGCCTACGCCGAGAACCCGCCGAAGAAGTACCAGGACATCTACCCACTCGACTTCGACACCGACCCCGAAGGATTGTCGGCGGAGGTGCTGCGGATCGTCGAGCACTGGATCGCGCAGGGTGTGCAGATCTTCCGCGTCGACAACCCGCACACCAAGCCGCTGTGGTTCTGGGAATGGCTGCTCGGACGGGTGGCGCAGACGCATCCGGATGTCGTGTTCCTCGCCGAGGCGTTCACCCGTCCGGCGATGATGGCGGCCCTCGCCGAGGCCGGCTTCCAGCAGTCGTACACCTACTACACCTGGCGGAACACGAAGCAGGAACTCGAGGAGTTCCTCACCGGGCTCGCGACGGTGTCGGCGGACTACCTGCATCCCAACCTGTTCGTGAACACGCCCGACATCCTCACCGCGTACCTGCAGTTCGGCGGGCCGGCAGCGTACAAGATCCGGGCGGCGATCGCCGCGACCGCGTCGCCGTCGTGGGGCGTCTACGCCGGGTACGAACTGTTCGAGGATGTCGCACGGCCGGGCAGCGAAGAGAACATCGACAACGAGAAGTACGAGTACAAGGCCCGGGACTGGGCGCTGGCGGAGAAGACCGGCCGCACCCTCGCGCCCTACCTCACGGCGCTGAACACGATCCGGCGCGAGCATCCGGCGCTCGCCCAGCTGCGCAACCTGAGCGTGCACTGGAGCGACGACGACGCCGTGCTGGTCTTCTCCAAGCATCTCGCCGCGAAGTTCTCGCCGTCCGGCACGGCGGACACGATCATCGTCGTCGCCAACGTCGACCCGCACTCGGTGCGCGAGACCACCGTGCACCTCGACCTGCGCGAGTTCGGGCTGGATCCGGGCACGCCCTACGGCGTCACCGAACTGATCACCGGGCAGCGCTGGACCTGGGGCGACTCGAACTTCGTGCGGCTCGACGCGTTCACCGAACCCGTGCACGTGCTCACGATCGACGACCCGAAGGGACGGTGAGCGAATGCCCGCCGCGAAGAAGACGACTGCCGCGACGACCCCGTCCGCGTCGCCCGAACCCGACATCTCGCTCGACCCGGGCCTGATCGCCGCGCTCGTCGAGGCCCGGCACCCGCGACCCCACGACTGGCTCGGACAGCACGAACTGGCCGAGGGTGGCTGGGTCATCCGCGCGCTGCGTCCGCTCGCCACGACGGTGACCGCCGTGCGGGCCGACGGCAGCCGGGTCGCGCTGAGCCACGTCGTCGACGGGTTGTGGCAGGGCGTCGCCCCCGGCCCCGGCCAGGCCTACGACCTCGAAGCCGGCTACGACGGCGGACCGGACTGGGTCGCCGGCGACCCCTACCGCTTCGTGCCGAGCGTCGGCGAGATCGACCTGTACCTCTGGGGCGAGGGTCGCCACGAGCAGCTCTGGCACGTGCTCGGCGCGCACTTCCGCCCGCACGAAGGGGTCGAGGGCACGAGCTTCTCGGTCTGGGCGCCGCACGCCCAGGCGATGCGCGTGGTCGGCGACTTCAACTCCTGGGCGGGACTCCAGCACGCGATGCGGCGCCTCGACGACAACGGCGTGTGGGAGCTGTTCATCCCGGGACTCCTGCCCGACTCGACCTACAAGTTCGAGATCCTCACGGCGAGCGGCGAGTGGGTGACCCGCGCCGACCCGATGGCGCGCTCCACCGAAGTCCCCCCGGCGACCGGCTCGAAGGTGGCGCTGAGCAGCCACGAGTGGCACGACTCCGCCTGGCTCGACCAGCGCGCCGCACACGACCCGCATGACTCCGCGATGAGCGTCTACGAGATGCACCTCGGCTCCTGGCGGCCCGGCCTCGGCTACCGGGAACTGGCCGACCAGCTGATCGAGTACGTGCACGAACTCGGGTTCACGCACGTCGAGTTCCTCCCCGTCGCCGAACATCCCTACGGCCCTTCGTGGGGCTATCAGGTCACCGGCTACTACGCCCCCACGTCGCGCTTCGGGAGCCCCGACGACTTCAAGTACCTCGTCGACCGGCTGCACCAGGCATCCATCGGGGTCATCGTCGACTGGGTGCCCGCGCACTTCCCGAAAGACGAGTGGGCGCTGGCGAAGTTCGACGGGCAGGCGCTCTACGAGCACTCCGATCCGCGGCGCGGCGAGCAGCCCGACTGGGGCACCCTGGTCTTCGACTTCGGCCAATCGCAGGTGCGCAACTTCCTCGTGGCCAACGCCCTCTATTGGCTCGAGGAGTTCCATGTCGACGGGTTGCGCGTGGATGCCGTCGCCTCGATGCTCTACCTCGACTACAGCCGCAACGACGGCGAGTGGCTGCCGAACGAGAACGGCGGACGCGAGAACCTGCAGGCGATCTCGTTCCTCCAGGAGGTCAACGCGACCGCCTACAAGCGCAACCCGGGCATCGTGATGATCGCCGAGGAGTCGACCTCCTGGGCGGGCGTGACCGGCGCGACCGGCGGCGACGGGCTGGGCTTCGGGCTCAAGTGGAACATGGGCTGGATGCACGACTCGCTCGAATACATCCATCAGGACCCGATGTGGCGCGCGCATCACCACGACAAGCTGACGTTCTCGTTCGTCTACGCCTGGAGCGAGAACTTCCTGCTGCCGATCTCGCACGACGAGGTCGTGCACGGCAAGGGCTCGCTGCTGCAGAAGATGCCGGGCGACCAGTGGCAGAAACTCGCCAACATGCGCGCCTATCTGGCCTACATGTGGGCCCATCCCGGCAAGCAGCTGCTGTTCATGGGCCAGGAGTTCGGCCAGCCCTCGGAGTGGAGCGAGCAGCGCGGACTCGACTGGTGGATCCTCGATCAGCCCGCCCACCAGGGACTCTCGAAGCTCGTGTCGTCGCTCAACCGCGTCTACCGCGCCGAACCCGCGCTATGGCAGCAGGACAACACCCCCGCCGGCTTCGAGATGCTCGCCACCGACGCGGCGACCAACGTGCTGTCGTTCGTGCGCTGGTCGGCCTCAGGCGACGCCCTCGTCTGCCTGGTGAACTTCGGCGGCAACCCCGTCGGCCCGTACCGGGTCGGCCTGCCGTTCGCCGGACGCTGGGACGAGGTCATCAACACCGACGCCATCGAGTTCGGCGGCTCGGGCGTCGGCAACTACGGCTCGGTCGTCGCGACCGACGACCCCTGGGACGGTCGTCCCGCGTCGGCGGAGCTCACCCTGCCGCCGCTCGCGGCGCTCTGGTTGCGCGCGAACCCCGCTTAGAGCGGAGCCAGCGCCGATGCCCGTCTCGGATATCGGGTCACGCGCGGGTCAGTAGAGCAGCAGGGTGAGGCGACGCCGGGCGACGGCGACGCGCGGGTCGTCGGGACCGGCGATCTCGAAGTACTCGAGAAGACGGGCGCGCACCGCCTCGCGACCCTCACCGTCGAGCGAAGGGAAGATCTCAAGCAGCCGGTCGAACGCGTCGTCGAGGTGCCCGCCGCTGACGTCGAGATCGGCGACCGCGAGCTGCGCGGCGACGGAGGAGGGAGCATCCGCTGCCGCCTTCCGCACCTCGTCGGCGACCGCGCCGTCCAGACGCTGGAGCAGGGAGGCCTGGGCGAGGCCGGCGACGGCGAGAGCGTCGCGCGGGTTCTGGGTGATCGCCTTCCGATAGGCGCTGACGGCGGCGGCGTAGTCCCCGGTCGAGATCGCGTCGAACGCCTCCTGGTGCAGCGGCGGCAGCGGGTCCTCCACGGGTTCGGCAGCCTCGCCGTCAGCCGGCGCGAGGTCGGGGTCGAGCGTTCCGGTGACGCCGTTCTGCTGGGCGACCTGCAACAGTTGGTCGAACACTTGGCGCACCTGGTCGTCTGCGGGCGTGCCCACGAACAGCGGCACCGGGCGCCCGGCGATCACACCGGCGGCGGCGGGCACCTCGCGCACCTGGAACGCCTCGGCGATCCCGGGGTTCGCCTGCGCGTCCACGGTGGCGAGCACGAGGCGCCCGCCGTAGGACTCGACGATCGGCGCCAGCGCCGGGGCGAGCCCCGGTGCGTACAGCTCGACGATGACGGGGACGCGCGCCGAGAGTTCGACGATCTGCGGGAACGTCGCCTCGCTCACCTCGATGACGAGCCCGGTGCCCGACGGAGCGGGGTCGGACCCGGGGGCCGGGGGCGGGGTGTTCGCCCGTCGGACGAGGCCGGAGAGGTCGACGGCGCCGCGAAGGCTCGGTCCTGGATTGCTCATCGGGTCAAGCTTGGCACGTCGCGGGGTCGATCAGCCGACCTCGGTCGCGGCGACGAGGCCCTGGGCGTACCCGAGCAGCACGATCCGTTGATCGGTCGCGCTCACCTTCGGCACGTAGAACAGCAGTTGGACGCCGTACGTCGCGATGATGCCGCGCGTCGACTGCGCCTTCCCCAGCAGCGCCTTGACCTGACCGGCCGGGTTCACCGCGGCTCCTGCCTCGACCGGTTTGACCGTCTCGACGTCTTGGAGGAGCAGCGTCACGATCTGCCCGGAATCGTTGGTGAGGAAGGCGATCGGATCCTCCGCCCCGGGCCCGTTCGTGAACTCGATCGCGGCGCTGGCCGGCAACTGCGACCGGCGTTCCGTCTTGTAACCGACGCCGATCGCCTGCTGGACGCTGTCGTCGGCCTCGAAGAGGTCGGCGAAGTCGCTCGCGTCGCCGTTGATGAGCACGTCGCCGTAGGCGGCGGCGAGCTCGTCGGGGGCGAGGCGCCCGAGGTTGTTGCCCGGCGGCAGCGCCGAGGCGCCGAGTTCGGCCGGGGCCACGTCGGGCACGGTCGCGACGAGGGTGACCGCGTAGGCGACCTTGTAGTTGTTACGCGGCGACGCCTGGATGAGGGTGAGTCCGACCGCCTGCACGCCCTCGGCACGGGCGATCGCGAACACGCGGCGCGGCCAGGTGTCGGTCGACTCCGGCAGCATCACGGGCACGATCTCCGACGGGATCGCGGCGAGCGGCGCGACCGATGAGTCGGCCGCCCGGACGGTGTAGTTCGCGGTGCGAAGCGCGAGGGCCGGGCCGGTCAGACGCTGGCCGGCGAGGGCTGCGTCGCCGGCCGCATCCGCGTCCGTGACCGTGTCGACGACGTGCACGAGGATGCCTTCGAACTGCCCGGTCGTCACGGCGACGGGCTGGGCTCCGCCGGGCGGGGTCTCCGAGGGGATCGGGGCGGGCAGCCCGGCGGTGGTGCAGCCGCTCAGCACGAGGACGCCGGCGGTGAGGAGCCCGGCGGCGACGAAGGCCCGGCGACGACCGGGGCCGGCGCGCGGGGCCTCGATCTCCGGGGTCGGAGTCTGGGCGCGGCTCTTCTTCGACGGCTTGAGCTGCGGCGGTTTCGGGCGCTTCGGCAGTTTGGGCGTCGATCGTCGCGGACCCCGGCCGCCGCGCGCGTGCACGAGGGCCCAGAGGAAGGCGCCGAGACCGACGAGCAGCAACACGACACCGCCGACGACGAGCGGGCCCGCGGCTGGCGCCGAGACGTCGAGCGGCCAGGTGATGCTGAGCTCGAGCGGCTCCGACGGGTCCGCGACGGGCGCGTCGGTCGCGGCCGCGGTTCCGTCGGCGGCCGAGGGCACCACGGCGATGATGACGGAGATGCCGTCGGGCGCGTTGATCTTGCGGGTGAGCGCGTTGGTGCCCGTGAACTCGCGCAACCACAGGTCCGATCCGGCGATCGTCGGGATATCGGCGGCGCTCTCGGTGCCGTCGACGACGCTCGCGGTGAGTTCGCGGGCCTCCGGGTCCCAGCCGATCTCGTTGTAGCTCGCCTCGCCCACCCAGGCCATCACGTCGGCGGTGCGGCCATAGGCGAGGACGATGTCGCCGGTGCCGGAGAGCTCGATCGACTGCGTGCCCGCGTTGGCGTTGAGGGTCGCGGCGTCGATGACCGTCAGCGGGGCAGGCCCGGTGACGACGGACGACGAGACGGAGGGCGGCCCGGCCAGCACGGTGCGTTGAGCGACACCGAGCCCGATGGCAGCGGCGGCGAGAACGAAGGCGACGATCGCGACGACGAATCGCACGGGTGGGTACCTCCCGGCGTTAGAGACAAAGACATTCCAGAATACCGGTCGGCCTGGGCGTCCCCTGGGAGCGGGCTGGATCCGATCCCGCGGCCGACCCCGTGCCCATCGACACCGCCCGACCCCCCGGAGGAATCCGGTCGGTACACTCGGAGGGTTCCTCGCTCAGTCGGGAACGGCCAACCCACGCACGCACACCATTCGACCGGGGAGTTCCACGTGGCATCCGAGGACACGGGTTTCAGCACCGAACTGCGGGGCTATAGGAAGGACGAAGTCGATTCGGTCGTGAGTGAGCTGCGTCGCGACCTCATCAAGGCGAACGCCGAGAAGACCGACCAGACCAAAGAGATCAAGCGTCTCCAGGCCGTCACCGAAGACCTCCAGGCCGAACTCGATGAGGTCGGCAGTCCCACCTACTCCGGTCTCGGCACGAAGCTCGAGAACACCCTCCGGGTCGCCGAGGAGCAGTCGACCCGGTTGATCAGCCAGGCCGACATCGACGCCGAGCGCATGCGTCAGGCCGTGCAGCAGGAGATCGACTCCCTCCGTGCGGAGACCGGCGCGTTCGCCGACAGCACCGTCGCGCAGGCGCGCGCCGAGGCCGAGCGGCTGGTGCGGGACGCCCGCGACGAGGCCGCCGCGATCGTCTCGGCGGCGGCGGCCGACGCCGAGACGAGCCGTCAGGATGGCTTGCGGGAGGCCGCCGCGACGCGGGGGGCCGCCGCGACCGAGGTCGCCGAGGCCCGCGCCGCCGGCAAGCGCGAGATCGCCGCCCAGCGCGCCGAGGTCGAACACGAGCTCGCCGAGCTGCGCACCGCCGCCCAGCGCGAGGTGTCGGATGCCCGCGAGGCCGCCGCCGCCCTCGCCCGCGAGACCGAGCGCACCCGCGCCGAGTTCGAGGCGGAGAGCCTGCGGTTGCGCACCGACCTGGAGCGCGAGCTCGAGGAGGCGCGCACCAACCTGGAGCGCGACACCGCCGACGCCCGCACCGCGCTCGAGAACGACACGATCGCGGCGAACGCGGCTCTCGACGCCGACACGCAGCGCTCCCGCGCCGAACTCGACGCGGCGACGAAGAAGCAGCGCTCCGAACTGGCCGCCGAGGCCGCGCGCACGCGCGGGGAGCTCGAAGCCGAGATCACCACCCGGCGCGCGGAGCTCGACGCCGAGATCTCGAGCCGCAAGGCCGCGCTCGACGCCGAGATCACCAACGGCAAGAGCACTCTCGACGCCGAGATCACCGGGGCCCGCGACGCCTGGGCCGCCGAGTCCGCTGGCGCCCGCGAGGCGCTCGCCGCCGAACTCGCGCGCACCCGGTCCGAGGTCGAGAACGAGATCGCCCAGGCACGCGCGGCCCTGGCCTCCGACCTCGAGAAGCAGCGCACCGACCTCGCCCGCGAGATCGCCGGTCAGCGCGCGCAGATCGCACAGGAGGTCGAGACGACGCGCGCCCGGATCCAGCACGACACCGACGGCCTGCAGGCGAAGCTGCTGACCGTCGCCGAACAGGCCCGTGCCGATCTCGAGGTCGAGCTGACCGCGCGCCGCGACGCCGCCGAGAAGGAGTACGTCGCCAAGCACCAGGAGGCGGCCGCCGCGACCCAGAAGTACCTCGGCGAAGCACAGGCGCAGTTGACCGAGGCAACCAACTCGGCCGCCGCGCAGCGCGCCGAGGCACAACGTCTGGCCACCTCGAGCAAGTCGGAGGCGACGAAGCTGCTCGACGCCGCGAAGGCCGACGCCGCGGCGCGCCTCGACGAGGCCGAGAAGCGCGCGAAGGCCCTGGTCTCCGACGCGGAGGAGCGCTCGAGCCGCCTGCTGGGCGACGCCGAGGAGCGTCTCGTGCAGATCCGCCTCGAGCGCGAGGCCGTCGCCGGCTACATCCAGAGCCTGCGCGGCGTGCTCGCGTCGGCGGAGCGGGCGGCGACCGATCACGGCTTCCCCGCGGGCGTCCCCGACGAGGAGCCGGCCGGGCTCGACGTCGCGGCGGGCGCCGACGGCGACGTCGACGAGGACACGCGCGAACGCGAGCACGCGGGCTGACCGTACACGACCTTTCCGCGGCGGAGCCAAGCGGGCGTGAGCCGCTAACGTTGCCAGCGTGAAGATCCTCAATCCCTTCCGGCTCGGCCTGCTCGGCGGCCTCGGCGTCATCGTCGCGATCGTCCTCGGCACCGCCGTCGGGTCCCTGGCCACGATCCTCACCTACGTCGGAGCGGCGCTGTTCCTGGCGCTCGGCATCGATCCGCTCGTCTCCTGGCTCGAGAAGCACGGCTGGAAGCGCGGCGTCGCGATCCTCACCGTGCTGGTCGCCATCCTGGCGGTCGTCGCCGCCTTCGTGCTCGCCGTCATCCCGGTCATCGTCGACCAGGTCGGCAACCTCATCGATCAGGCGCCGGCCGTCATCGACGCCGTGCTGAGCGGCCAGGTCGAGACGTGGTGGGACGATAACATCCCGTGGCTGCCGTACCAGACGGCGCTCGACAACGTCACCGGCTTCGTGCAGAACAACTTCGAGACGATCACCGGCGGTGTGGTCGGCACCGTGATCGGCGTGGCCGGCGGCGCGTTCGGCATCGTCATCGTGCTGATCCTGATGCTCTACTTCGTGGGATCGCTCAGCAGCATCAAGCGCGGCCTCTACCAGCTGGTCCCGGCGACGAGGCGCGAGAGGTTCATCGACATCGCCGAGCAGATCATGGACTCCGTCGGCCGCTACGTCGTCGGCCAGGTCTCCATGGGTCTCATCAACGGCATCCTCTCGATCATCTTCCTGACCGTGCTCGGCTGGGTCCTCGGCAAGCCGATCGAGTACGCGGCGCTGCTCGCGTTCCTCGCCGGCCTGTTCTCGCTCATCCCCCTGGTCGGCACGATCACCGGCACGGTCGTCATCTCGCTGGCTGTCTGGGCGTTCGACGGCTTCCCCGCGGTGCTGATCGTCGCGATCTACTACGTGACCTACATGCAGGTCGAGGCCTACGTGATCAGCCCGAACGTGATGAACCGCGCCGTCAAGGTGCCGGGCGTCGTCGTCGTGGTCGCCGCCCTCGCGGGCGGCACGCTGCTGGGCATCCTCGGGGCCCTCGTCGCCATCCCGGTGGCGGCGGCGATCCTGCTGATCGTGAAGCAGGTCGTCATCCCGCGGCAGAACGAGCTGTAGGGCTCCTCCACGGCCTCGGCGTCGATCGGCTGCTCGCTGCAGGCGCCGACCGGGTGGATGATCTCCCCGTGCCGGGCCTCCCGATGAGCCCTTCGGCTCAGACGTCGAACGGGAAGGGCCCGGATCGACATGGCTCAGAAAAGCTTCTCACCCGTTCCACACGGTCGGCAGCGGCAGCGCCGACGGGTTGACCCGCTGCACGATCTCGCTCAGCACGCGCGACGTGTGGGTCTCGCCGACCCACAGGTGCTTCGCCCCGTCGACTCCCACCACCTCGGCGTCGGGGAGGACGGCGAACCGCTCACGCGCCTCGTCGGGCTTGAGGTAGTCGTCGTGCTCGGGCACGAGGGCGACCACCGGTACCCCGCGCTCCGCCCAGGGCCGCAGCTCCTCGCGGGTGACTCGCCGCAGCGGCGGGGACAGCAGGATGACGCCCGCGATCGGGAACGGGAGGCCGTGCTTGAGCGTGACCTCGGTGCCGAACGACCAACCCACCAGCCACGGGTTCGGCAGCCCGCGCTCGGCGACGAACGCCATCGCGGCGGCGAGGTCGAGGCGTTCGTCGATCCCGTGCCCGTACCCGCCTTGGCTCGTGCCGCGCGGCGACGTCACCCCGCGGAAGTTGAAGCGCAGCACCGCGAGACCGGCCAAAGCGGGCAGCCGGGCCGCGGCCTTGCGGATGACGTGGGAGTCCATGAATCCGCCGGCGGTCGGCTGCGGGTGCAGGAACACGAGCGTCGCCACCGGGTCGCGTTCGAGCGGCAGCGACAGTTCGCCGACGAGGGTGAGCCCGTCTTCGGTGTGCAGTTCGATGTCTTCACGCCGGGCGGGCAACTCGACGGCGGACCGGATCTCGATGCTCATCCTTTGATCTTCCAGCAGTGGGTGTGCCAGTGCCGACGCGCGGCGAGGTCGTCCGCTTCGCCCATGATCCCGTCGGCTCGCCAGGCCACGAGATGCGCCGTGCCCGGCTCGATCGGCTGCGCACACCCGGGGCAGGCGTACGCCTTCACCGCCGACGACGCGGACTGCGGCTGCACGTTCCACGTCCCATCGCGCCGCACCTCCGTGCGAAGCCGCCCAGCGAGCGCCCGCTCCAGATCGAGCGGCTCGACGTCCTCACGACGACGGTTGGAACGAGGCACCCCCTCAGCCTACAAAGGCGGGATCGTCCGATGCGCTCGCCGGAGGCGCCGCCGCAGGCACCCCGAGCAACGAGCTAGTCCCGCCCACCCGACTCCATCTGCTCCAACCGCGCCTCCTCGAGGTCCAGCAGCGACTGCGCCCGCTGCAGGATCCTGCTCGGGTACGCCCCGCGGCTGCGGGCATCGAGCAGCACGTCCCGCTCCGCTTGCAGCACCTCGCGCCGCAGTTCGCGGTACTGCTGGTGCGGCGACTGCAGGATGCCGTCATCCATGTCGGCGTGTTCCGCGCGCTCCCAGGCGACTTCGGAGGCGAGCGAGGTGTCGTGCCGCACCCGCTCGATCACTTCGGCGTCGATGTCGCTGCCGTCGGGCAGTTTCAATTGCGGGGCATCGAGGGTGGCGAGCCCGGCTTCCTGCATCTCGTCGAGCAGGGTCGCGAGTTCGCGGCGGTCGGCCGCGCGGTCGGTGCCGCGGATGCCGGTCCAGCCGATGACCAGCGGCAGCGTGCCGCCCTGCACGAGCAGGGTGACGATGGCGACCGTGAAGGCGATGAGCACGAGTTGCTCGTAGTACGGGGTGTCCCGCGGGAGGGACTGGGCGGCGGCGAGGGTGACGACGCCGCGCATCCCAGCCCAGCCGAGCACGATGCCGCCGCGCCAGCCGAGACCTTCGGCCTGGTACTGCTTGACGTCGTTGCGGGCCTGTTCGGAGCGGCGCAGGAACCCGATGACGCGGCGTTCGGCGCGGGGCGACCCCTGGGTGTCGAACGCCTTGACGCGTTCGTCGAACGAGGTGGCGCGCCGGGCGCGCCGGGCCGCGCGTTCCTCGCCGCGGAGGACGAGCGCCAGCAGCGGCCAGACGAACCCGAAGCGCAGCAGCATGAGGATGCCGGCGAGCAGCACGCCGAGCGCGACCGCCTGGTGCCAGGCGAGGTCACCTTCCTCGATCTCGGCCACGATGCCGGAGAGCTGAGCCCCCATGAGCAGGAAGACGCCGTTCTCGAGCACGAACTGGAGGGTGCGCCAGTTGAGCCGTTCGACGATGCGCGACTGCGGCGTCAGCCGGGCGCTCTGATGACCCGCGTAGATGCCCGCAGCGACCACCGCGATGACACCGGACGCGCGCAGTCCTTCGGCCGGGATGTAGGCGATGAAGGGGACCGCGAACGAGATGGCGGTGTCGAGGATGGGCTGGTTGAGGCGGCGGCGGACGAAGACCGACGCGAATCCGACCGCCAGTCCTAAGGCGGCTGCCACGACGACCGAGTAGGCGAAGTCGCCGATCGATCCGGCGATGTCGAAGGTGCCCGAGACCGACAGGGCGCTCGCTGCGATCGCGGAACGCAGCAACACGAGGGCGGTGGCGTCGTTCACCAGCCCCTCCCCCTCGAGGATCGCGAGCAGTCGCGGCGGCAGGCCGAGGCGCTTGCCGATCGAGGTGGCGGCGACGACATCCGTCGGACTGATCACCGCGCCGAGCGCGATCGCGGCCGCCAGATCGAGGTCCGGGAGGATCGTGAACAGAACGAAGCCGGTGAGGAACGCGCTGCCGATCACGAGCAGCACCGACAGCGCGGAGATCGACCCGAAGTTGCGACGGAAGTCGACGACCGGTAACTGGATGGCGGCGGCGTAGAGCAGCGGGGGCAGCACGCCCATCAGGATGAGCTCGGGCTCGATCTCGATCGCGGGCACCCCCGGGATGAAGCTGTAGCCGATGCCGACGAGCACCAGCAGGAGGGGCGCGGCCACCCCGAGCTTCCGCGAGAAGGCCGCCGCGGCGACGATCAGGACGACGCCGCCGATCCCGACGAGGGCGAAGTCGAGGTCCATGCCCTCAGGCTAGCGGCGGCTCCGTCTCGGCCCGGGCCTAGTACCAGCCCTTGCGCTCGCTCTGCTCCCACGCGCCGCACGGGGTGCCGTATCGGCCCGCGATGTAGCCGAGCCCCCAGGTGATCTGGGTCGCGGGGTTGGTCTGCCAGTCGTCGGCCACGCTGGCCATCTTGTCGCCGGGAAGGGCCTGCGGGATGCCGTAAGCCCCGCTCGACGCGTTGTTCGCGTAGGTGTTCCAGCCCGATTCGCGGTTCCAGAGCGCGACGAGGCACTCGTACTCGCTGCTGTCCCAGCCGCGAGCGAGCAGCATCTCGTACGCGATGGCCTGCGCCGAGCCGGGGTCGGGAATGCCGACGACGGGTGCGGTGCGGATGCGGCTGACGTCGTACCCGTCCCGGGCGGCTCCCGGCGCGGGGCCGTCGGCGAGCGCGAACCCCTGGGACGGCAGCTCGCCGGGTGCCTGAGCGAGCGCCTGCACCTCCTCGGCCGGCGACAGCGACGACACGACGAGGAATGCGAACGTGACGGCGGTCGCGAAGGTGGGAAGCGACCAGCGGGAGCGGACATGCCGTTCCGCGTCCTGTTCTCCCGGCGCAGGAGGACGATACCCGGTCCCCCGCCGGCGATAGCCGCTCACAGTTGGGAGAGTTTACCCGCCGCCCCTGGCAAAAGGCAGGACCCGACCGGGGGAGGAGAGCGCGGTCACTGCGTCACGCGGACTTGACCGCCTGCAGCAGGTCGACGACGGCGTCGAGCACGACATCCACCTGCGTCTCCTGGTAGCCGCCCTTCTGGCGACCGAAGGCGATGCCGCGCACGTCATCGACGGTCAGCGGGGCTCCCTGTTGGAGGAAGCGCGCGATGCGGTCGGCGAACGCGTCGACGTCGCGCACCGAGTAGCCGATGGTGAGGAAACCGACGCGCGTGAAGCGTCGGCCTCGCGGCCCGGTGCTGCGATCGAGGATGACCTGGGCGTCGGACTTCGCGCGCTGGTACGCGCCCTGGTTACCCAGTTCAGCGAGAGCGCGCTCGCGCTCCCGGGCGGCGAAGGCGTCTTCGAGCCGCTCGAGCGCGGCGTCGACGGCGGCGGGGACGTAGCCGCCGCGCTTCATGCTGAAGCCCATCTGCCGGATGGAGGTGGCCGTGACGACCTGGGCCGAGCCGCGGTCGCCGGTGTACGCGCGGCGGGCGTCTTCGAGGAAGTCCTCGACCTCGTCGATGTCGTAGCCGGGGCCGCGCTTCACGCGCGGGAAGGTCGTACTCACGGCGTCCATGTTACGGGGCGGTGGCGATGTACTTCTCTTCGAGATACTCCAGGATGCCTTCGCTCGACCCTTCGCGGCCGAGCCCCGACTGCTTCGTGCCGCCGAACGGGGCCGCCGGATCGCTCAGCACGCCGCGGTTGACACCGACCATGCCGGCGTCGATCCGCAGCGCGGTGCGGAGCGCGAGCGACTCCTCGCCGAAGACGTAGCCGATGAGCCCGTAGATCGTGTCGTTGGCCATGCGCACCATCTCGTCGACGTCGTCGACTTTCACGACCGCGGTCACCGGTCCGAAGATCTCGGTCTGGTTGATGGTGTCGCCGTGCGTCACGCCGGTGACCATCGTCGCCGGATAGAAGGCGCCGCGCTCGGACTTCTCGCCGCCGAGGGTGACAGTCGCCCCCTCCTTCACGGCCGTGTCGACGAGGTCGGCCACCTTGTCGCGCTCCGCCGTCGAGACCAGGGCGCCGAGGGTATTCTGCCGATCGAGCCCGGAGCCGACTTTGACCTTCGTCAGCTCGGCGGTGAGCCGCGCGACGAACTCGTCGTGCAGCGAGGCATGCACGTAGAACCGGTTGGCCGACGTGCAGGCCGAGCCGCCGTTGCGCATCTTCGCGACCAGCGCGCCCTGCACGGCGAGGTCGAGGTCGGCGCCGGGCAGCACGAGGAACGGGGCGTTCCCGCCGAGTTCCATCGAGGTCGAGATGACCGTCTCGGCCGCCTGCGTGAGCAGCTCGCGCCCCACCTCGGTCGAGCCGGTGAACGACAGTTTCCGCACCGCGGGATGCGTCATCATCTTCGCGACCGCCGGCCCGGTCTTCGCCGGCGTGACCAGGTTCACGACACCCTTCGGCACGCCCGCCCGGTGCAGGACGTCGACGACGTACGCCGCCGTCAGCGGGGTCTCGCGCGCGGGCTTGAGCACCGTCGTGCAACCGGCGGCGAGCGCCGGCGCGAGCTTGCGGGTCGCCATCGCGGCGGGGAAGTTCCACGGGGTGATCAGCAGCGACACCCCGACCGGCTGGCGGGTCACGATGATGCGCTTGTCGCCGGCGGGCGAGAGCCGGAACTCCCCCGGGATGCGCACGGCCTCCTCGGCGAACCAGCGGAAGAACTCGGTCGAGTAGCCCGCCTCGGCCATCGCGTCGCCCCACGACTTGCCGTTCTCGCGCACCATGATCTCGGCGAAGAACTCCTTCTCCGCGGTGAGGATGTCGAACGCCCCCCGCAGGATCTCGCTGCGCTCGCGGGGCGCGGTGGCCGCCCACCCGGGGAGGGCCCGCTCGGCGGCCTCGATCGCCGCGGTGCAGTCGGCATCCGTCGCGATCGCGAACTCGGCGATCGTGGAACCGTCGGCCGGATCGGTGACCGGGAACGTGGTCCCGTCGGAGCCGGCGCGCCATTCGCCGTCGATGAAGAGGTTGGAGAGATACGGCACGGGAGGCTCCTAGGTGACGGTGAGGAAGATGACGTACGCGACCGCCGCCGACGGCAGGATCGAGTCGAGGCGGTCGAGGAACCCTCCGTGACCCGGGAGCATCGACGAGATGTCCTTGATCCCGAGGCCGCGCTTGATGAGCGACTCGCTGAGGTCGCCGATCGTACCGACGAGCGCCAGTAGCAACCCCATGATCAGGCCGACCCACCACGGCTGCCCGAGCATGAGCCAGGCGAGCAGGATGCCGGCGACGACGGCGACGACGATCGAGCCGATGAAGCCCTCGACGGTCTTGCCGGGGCTGATGATCGGCGCGAGCTTGTGCCGGCCGAGCGTGAGACCGGCCGCGTAGGCGCCGACGTCCGTCGCCACGACGATGATGATCGACGCGAGCGTCCAGAACTCGCCGCCAACGGCGTGGCCGGGCACGTCGATGCCGACGAGCACCACGTAGAGCCCCGCCAGGAACGTCACGTAGACCTGCACGAACGCGCCGGCTCCGATGTCGCCGAGCACGGCGCGCGGACCGGTGCGATGACTCGGCCGGAGCTGCTCGCCGACGCGCCAGAGCGAGATCAGCACGACTCCGGCGAGGAGCGCGAGCCAGAGGCCCTCGACCCCGAGGTAGTAGGCGGCGGGGACGGTGGCGACGCCGATCGCAGTGGAGGCGACGCGCGGCACGTCGCGTCCGGCGAATCGCAGCGCGCTCGCGAGCTCGAAGACCGTGCAGCCGATGAGGGCACCGGCCAGGATCATGAACAGCCAGTCCCAGCCCGGGATGATCAGGCTCGCGAGGAAGAAACCGCCGAGCACGAGTCCGATGCCGATCGCGGCGAACAGATTGCGGCCGGTGCGGGCTCGGATCTTCTCGTTGGTCGCGTCGAACTGCGCGCGGGCCTCTTCGACGCGGTGCTCGAGATCGTCGAGGGAACGATTCTTTCTGGCGGCGGTCTTCTGGTCGGAGGAGCCGGGTGGGGACCCGTCGTCGGTGCCAGTCATCAGACTTCGAGCAGCTCGGCTTCCTTGCGCTTCAGTGCCTCGTCGATCGCCTCGATGAACGTCTTGGTGACCGCGTCGAGTTCCTTCTCGCCGCGGGCGATGTCGTCTTCGCCGACCTCCTTGACCAGGGCATCCAGATCGTCCTTCGCCTTGCGGCGCACGTTGCGGATGGCGACCTTGGCGTCTTCGCCCTTGCCGCGCGCGATCTTGACGTACTCCTTACGACGGTCCTCGGTGAGCTCCGGGATCGTCACCCGGATGATCGTGCCGTCGTTGGTCGGCGCGGCGCCGAGGTTGGGGAAGTTCACGATGGCGCGCTCGATCTCCTTGAGCGCGGCCTTGTCGTACGGGGTCACGATGAGGGTGCGCGCCTCGGGGTTCGCGAGGCTTGCGAGCTGCGCGAGCGGCGTGGGCGTTCCGTAGTAGTCCACGGGGATCTTCTGAAACAGCGCGGGGTTGATGCGGCCCGTGCGCACCGTCGCGAAGTCCTCCTTGGCGACCTCGACGGCCTTGTTCATCTTGTCCTTGGCCTCGGTGAGGACATCGGCGATCGCCATGCTGGGACTCCTTCGCTTCCGACACCCGAGCTTAGAGGGCGTGACCTGCGGAAACGATCACCGCGACGCCGCGAGGACGGCGACCCCGGCTACCACGACGACGGCTCCGCTGAGACGCTGCGCGGGGTGCGGCTCCTTGAACAGCAGCCACCCGGCGACGGCGACGAAGACGACGCTGATCTCCCGCGCGGGCGCGACGATCGACACGGGAGCCAACTGCATCGCGAAGAGGATGAGGATGTACGACAACGATCCGAGCACCGCGACCACGAGCACCGCCCACCAGTACCGGCGCAGCAGGTCGCGCACGGTCGCGCGACGACGTAGCGCGAGCGGCATCAGCAGCAGGCTCTCCGCGAGGCTCGTGCCGGCGTTGTAGACGATCGGGTTGAGCGCGCCGACGGTCACGGCGTTCGCGTCCCACAGCGTGTAGGCCGCGATCGTGAGCCCGACCAGCAGACCCCACAGCACGCCCGGACGCACGGCGCGCCAGTGGGCGCGGCCCCCGGCGAGTCCGATCACGATGACGCCGACGACGACCGCACCGGCTCCAGCGAGGACGAGCGGCCCGGGTCGCTCGTCGAGGAACGGGATCGCCAGCACCACCGAGAGCAGCGGGCCGGTCCCGCGGGCGAGCGGGTACACGACCGAGACGTCGCCGACCCGGTACCCGGCCTGGAGCGATGCGAAGTAGCCGACGTGCAGCGCGCCGCTGACGAGCGCCAGTAACGCGAACGCGGGCCACGACGGCGGATCGGTGACCACGAGCACGATCGCGATCGGCGCGACCACGAGGAACCCGCCCGTCGCTGTGAGCCAGAGGAACACGGGGCCGCTCGCGGCCGAGCGCTTGAGCAGCAGATTCCAGGTCGCGTGAGCGAGAGCGCCGACGAGGATGAGGAGGAAGACGAGCATTTCGGGAACCCTTAGCAACCCGGTGCACGGCGCACCGGGTGGGGTTCCTCCAGGCTTCTATCCCTTGAGATGCCGGCCGGGACATGGATCCCGGCCGGGGCGCCGCTCGGTCGCGGGCCCCTCACTCGATCGCTCGAGCGAGGGCGGAACCCTAGGCGCTGACGGCACCCACCCTACGCGGTCACGAAGTCGATGAGTTCCTCGACCCGCCCGAGCAGGGCCGGCTCGAGGTCGCCGTAGCCGCGCACCGTGCCGAGGATGCGCTGCCAGGCCGCGGCGACATCCGCCGGCGTCTCGTGCGGCCAGCCGAGGGCCGCGCAGATGCCGTGCTTCCACTCGACGTCGCGCGGAACGATCGGCCACTGCGCCAGACCGAGCCGCGCGGGCTTCACCGCCTGCCAGACGTCGACGAACGGGTGCCCGGCGACGAGCACGTGCTCCCCCGCGACGGCCGCGGCGATGCGGCTCTCCTTGGAGCCGCCGACGAGGTGGTCGAGCAGCACCCCCGCACGCCGGCCCTCCCCCGGGCCGAACGCGGCGAGCACCGCGGGCAGGTTGTCGGCGCCGTCGAGCAGCTCGACGACCACGCCCTCGACGCGCAGGTCGGCGCCCCACACCTTCTCGACCAGTTCCGCGTCGTGGCGCCCCTCGACGTAGATCCGGCTGCCCCGGGCCACGCGCGCGCGCCCGCTCTCGACCGCCCGGCTGCCCGACGCGGTGCGGGCGGTCGGTGCGGGCGCGCCGCGCGGCGCGACGAGGATGACCGGCTCACCGTCGATGAGAAACCCCGCTCCCAGCGGGAAGGCCCGCACTCGGCCGTCGCGACCCTCCAGTTCGACGATCTGCTTCGCGACGCCGACGACCGCCCCGACGAACCCGTCGACGCGCTCGACCACGAGATCGCGCTCGGCGGGGATCGCGCGCACGACTTTCCGGCCCGCCGCGCGCCAGTCGCCGGCGAGCACGTCGTCGCCGTAGCGGTCGCTCATCGCTGCGAAAGCGAGAAGACGAACAGGACGGCGAGCACTCCGAGCAGCACGGCCGCGCCGAGCGTCGCTGCATCGAACGGCAGCGGATTCCCTCGCCGCGTGCGCCGCCGGACCGCGCGATCGATCCCGCCGATCGGAACTGCGGTCGTGACGAGCAGCACTCCGCCGACGATCGCGAATGCGCGCGACGCGGCGCTCAGCGCGGGGCTCACGCCGTGACCAGGGTACCGAGCCTGTCGCCCTTGAGCGCCTTGGTGATGTTGCCGGAGGGCTCCATGCCGAACACGACCATCGGCATGCCGTTGTCCATGCAGAGGCTGAACGCGGTCGAGTCGACGACCTTCAGGCCCTGCACGAGCGCCTCCTGGTAGGAGATGCGCTCGAGCTTCGTCGCATTCGGGTTGGTGCGCGGGTCGTCGTCGTAGACGCCGTCGACGCCGTTCTTGGCGACGAGCACCGCGTCGGCGCCGATCTCGAGGGCGCGCTGCGCGCTCACGGTGTCCGTGGAGAAGTAGGGAAGCCCGGCGCCGGCACCGAAGATGACGACGCGGCCCTTCTCGAGGTGCCGCTCGGCGCGGAGCGGGATGTAGGGCTCCGCGACCTGGGTCATCGCGATCGCCGACTGCACGCGCACCTGCGCGCCCGCCTGCTCGAGGAAGTCCTGCAGCGCGAGGGCGTTCATCACGGTGCCGAGCATGCCCATGTAGTCGGCGCGGCCCCGATCCATGCCGCGCTGGCTGAGCTCCGCGCCGCGGAAGAAGTTGCCGCCGCCGACGACGACCGCGATCTCGACGCCGCCCTTGTCGTCCTCGTCGCGAGGCGCCGCGGCCGCGATCTCGCGGGCGATCGCGCTGACGATGTCGGGATTGACCCCGAGCATCCCGCCGCCAAACGCCTCACCCGACAGCTTGAGAAGGACCCTGCGACGCTTCTTCTTCTGGGGAGGCACGGTGACCAGGTTACCGGCCCGGAGATGCCGGAAGGGCCGGGACGATCGCTCGTCTCGGCCCTTCTCGAACTGTCTGCTGCTTACGCGCCGACCTTGAAACGGCTGAAGCCGGTGATGCTGACCCCGGCGTCCTTCGCGACGCTGCCGACGCTCAGCTTGTTGTCGCGCGCGTAGTCCTGCTCGAGCAGGGCGACCTGCTTGAAGAACGCCCCGAGGCGACCCTCGACGATCTTCGGGAGGGCGGCCTCCGGCTTGCCCTCCTCGCGGCTGATCGTCTCGACGATGCGGCGCTCGTTCTCGACCTCGGCGGCCGGCACCTCATCGCGCGTCAGGTAGATCGGCGCGGCGAACGAGATGTGCTGGGCGATGCTGCGCGCGGTCTCGGCGTCGGACCCCGTGTAGGAGACGACGACGCCGATCTGCGGCGGCAGGTCCTTGCTCGTGCGGTGCAGGTAGACGGCGAAGCTGTCGCCGGCGATCCGCGCGATCTGACGCAGTTCCACCTTCTCGCCGAGCGTCGCCGCCTGGTCCTCGATGAGGCTGCCGACGGTGCCGGAACCCGCGGTCACGGCGAGTGCCGCATCCACCGTCTCGGCGCCGGAGTCGGCGAGAGCCTGCACCACCTGGTCGGCCAGCGCGATGAACTTGTCGTTCTTCGCGACGAAGTCGGTCTCGCACGCGAGCTCGATCATCGTGACCGCCGTGGCCGACTCGACGACGGCGATGAGGCCCTCGCTCGTGGAGCGGTCGGCACGCTTCGCGTTGCCCTTCGCGCCCTTGAGCCGCAGGATCTCGATCGCCTTCTCGACATCGCCCTCGGCTTCGACGAGCGCGTTCTTGGTGTCGACCATGCCGGTGCCGAGCTTCTCGCGCAGCGCCTTGAGGTCTTCCATGCTGAAGTTCGCCATGGATGTTTCCTAACTTCTGTGTCTGACGGGAGGATGAATCGGGAGCGAAGTTACTTCGCGGCCTTCGTGGCGACGGGCTTCTTCTCCTCGTCGGTGGCCTCGGCCTCGATCTTCGCCTCGGTCTCGGCGTCGCTTTCGACGTGGTGCTCCGGCACGAGATCCGGGTCGCCCGCGGCGAGGTCGGCGGACGCCTGCGCGTCGGCGTCGTTCTCCTCGACCGGAACCTCGGCGACGACGACCTCGGCGACGGCCGCGTCAGCGTCAGCGTCAGCGTCAGCACCCTGGTCGACCGGCTCGATCTTCTCGTCGGTCGCGGCGGGCGTCTCGGGGGCACCGAGCAGCTCGGCCTCCCACTCGGCGAGCGGCTCGACGGCGGACACGTTGCCCTCCGCGGCCGGCGCGGCGTGACGCTGCACGAGACCCTCGGCAGCGGCATCCGCGATGATGCGGGTGAGCAGGGCCACCGAGCGGATCGCGTCGTCGTTGCCCGGGATCGGGTACTGGAGCTCGTCGGGGTCGGCGTTGGTGTCGAGGATGCCGATGATCGGGATGCCGAGCTTCGTGGCCTCGTCGACCGCGAGGTGCTCGCGCTTGGCGTCGATGACCCAGATCGCCGACGGCGTCTTCGTCAGGTTACGGATTCCACCGAGCGACTTGTGCAGCTTGGTGAGCTCGCGCTTCTTGATGAGGAGTTCCTTCTTGGTGAACCCCTTGGTGGTGTCGTCGAAGTCGAGCTCCTCGAGCTCCTTCATGCGCGCGAGGCGCTTGGAGACCGTCTGGAAGTTCGTGAGGAGGCCACCGAGCCAGCGCTGGTTGACGTAGGGCTGGCCGACGCGCTGCGCCTGCTCGGCGACGGTCTCCTGGGCCTGCTTCTTGGTGCCGACGAAGAGCACCGACCCGCCGTGGGCGACCGTCTCCTTGACGAACTCGTACGCCTTGTCGATGTACGACAGCGACTGCTGCAGGTCGATGATGTGGATGCCGGAGCGCTCGGTCAGGATGAAGCGCTTCACCTTCGGGTTCCACCGACGGGTCTGGTGTCCGAAGTGCACGCCGCTGTCGAGCAGCTGGCGGATGGTGACGACGGCCATGGCCGTACTCCTTCTCGCGAGCACGGCAGGACCGTGTCGCATTTCTCAGTTGTGTCGATTCCGTCCGGTGGACGGGATCCCTGGTGCCCGGGCGCGCATCCGCTCACCATTGCTGGTGAGACTGAGGGAATTGGGCCGTGCGTGGGCACGCGAAGTCACCCTCCCGAAAGAGAGTGCGGGTCGAGTGTAGCAGCGAGCGGCCATTCGGAGTACTGTGACCCCTGCCGCGCTCGCGGACCGATGAGTGAAGGAGGACCCCATGAACACCGACGTTGTCGTGTCCGGAATTCATCCCCTCATCCTCGAGGCCGCCGCCTAACCAGTTCTCTGCGGTGGCCTCCGATCCGGAGCCCACTTCCTTGACTGAATTCTTCGGCGACGATTTCGTCGTCCCCACTTTCACCTTCGCCGACCTCGAACCCGAGGTCGGGCAACGCTGGTCGACCTGGCCGTCGATCATCCCCTCCCACCGCGGACCCCGGCCGTGGCCCGACTGGGTCGTCACCTCGGCGGCCGCGATGGACACCGAGCTCGGCATCCTGAAAACCGGCAAGGAAGCGGATGTCTTCCTGCTCGAGCGTGCGATCCCCGGCGAGCCCGGGGTGCTGCTCGCCGCGAAACGCTACCGGTCGGCCGAGCACCGGGACTTCCACCGGGCGTCCGTCTACCAGGAGGGCCGACGGGTGCGCCGCAGCCGCGACCAGCGCGCCCTCGACCGCGGAACCACGTACGGTGCGGCTCTGGCGGCGACCACATGGTCGACGGCGGAGTTCGACGCGCTCTGCCGCATGTACGAGCGCGGCATCTCGGTGCCCTATCCGGTACAGGTCAGCGACACCGAGATGCTGATGGAGTTCATCGGCGAGGGGATGGAGGCCGCCCCGCGTCTCGCCGCCTCCCCGGCGTCGGGCACCGAGCTCGCCGACCTCTACGCCCAGGTCGCCGAGATCCTGCTCGGCTTCGCCCGCGCGGGCTGCGCACACGGCGACCTCTCGCCGTACAACCTCCTCGTGCAGCGTGGTCGGGTGATCGCGATCGACCTGCCGCAGCTCGTCGACGTCGTTGCCAACCCGAACGGGATGGCGCTGCTCGAACGCGACTGCCGCAACGTGTGCGAGTGGTTCACCCGGCGCGGGCACCGCAGCGACGCCGGGGAGCTGTTCGCCCTCGCGCTCGGTGAGATGTTCTGAGCCCTCCCCCGGCCGCCGGATGCGCCGCGATCCCCCGTCGGGTCGCGCATCCGGCGCCGGGGTGCGCTCCGCGCGAGACCGTGAGGGATGCGTCCACCCCGCGCCCTCGTCGGCGTCGCGGTCGCGCTCGCGCTGTGGGCATGGCCGGTGCCCGCGCCACATCCGATCGCGCGGCCCTACGTCGCCCCGGCGACGCCGTACTCGGCGGGACACCGGGGCATCGACATCCGTTCCCCCGCCGGGGTCGAGGTGCGCGCGCCCGCCGACGGCGTCGTGCACTTCGCCGGCTTCGTCGTCGACCGGCCGGTCGTCTCCATCCGGCACGCCGGCGGGGTGATCTCCTCGTTCGAACCCGTCGAGCCGCTCGTCGCCACCGGTGACCGCGTGCGGCGCGGGGATGTCATCGGCGTGCTGCTGCCGCAGCACTGCGCGTCGCCCTGCCTCCACCTCGGCGCCCGCGTCGACGGCGAGTACGTCAACCCGCTGCTCTTCCTCGGCGGGCTCGAGCACTCGGTGTTGTATCCGCTGGAGTGACCGACACCCGGGACGGGCGGCGGCGGGCCCGGACGAGCGCGAGAAATCCCTCTTCCGATCAGGCGCGCGGGTGAGCGAGTCGGTACGACTCCTTGAGGCGTTCGGCGGAGACGTGGGTGTATATCTGCGTGGTCGCAAGGCTCGCGTGGCCGAGCAGCTCCTGCACGGCACGGAGGTCGGCGCCGCCGTCGAGCAGATGGGTCGCGGCGGTGTGCCGGAAGGCGTGCGGCCCGGCCGGACCCGAGCCGGGGAGGTCGGCGAGCAGTCCCGCGACGAGCTCGTAGACGGTGCGGGTGCTCAGTTGTCGGCCGCGGGCGCCGAGGAAGATCGTGCCCGGGTCGTCGCGTCCGTCGAGCAGTTCGGCCCGTCGCCCGTCGAGGTAGGCGTCGAGCGCGCGTCGGGCCGGCATCCCGAACGGGACGACGCGTTCCTTCCCGCCCTTGCCGAGCACCCGGATCGTCAAGCGTTCGCGGTCGAGGTCGGCGAGCCGGGCGCCGACCAGTTCGCTGACGCGCAGCGCCGAGGCGTAGAGCAGTTCGATGACGGCGTGATCGCGCACGGCGTTGGGCTCCCCGGTGCCGGCGCGGGCGGCGAGGGCGTCGAGCAGCCCGTCGACCTGCGGGCGGGTGAGCACGCGAGGCAGGTGTCGGTCTGGTCGCGGGGCCTTCAGCCGGTGACCGGAGTCGGCATCCTCGGTTCCCGTCGCCGCGAGCCACTTCGTGAATCCGCGGGCGGCGGCGCTGCGGCGGGCGAGGGTCGACTTCGCGAGGCCCGCCGTGGAGCCGCGCCACAGCCAGCCGCGCAGCAGTTCCAGGTCGATGCCCGAGGTGTCCTCGAGCCCCGCCGCCTCCGCGAAGCCCGCCAGGTCGGCGAGATCGGTGCGGTACGCCCGGAGGGTGTGCACGCTGAAGCCGCGGTCGAGGTCGAGGTGACGGCTGTAGCCGTCGATCGCGGCGCGGAGGTCCACGCGCCCATGCTTGCGCGGACTCCCGACTTCGGGCCCGTGCCTCGCCGGGGTCTCGAGAAGCGTTACTCCAGAGGGTGGTCGACGCCGGGAGCGCCGCTGGACTCCACCTCGGCCTGGTTGAACGTCGAGGTCTTGCTCGAGAACGCCTCGATGCGCTCGTCGAAGCTGAGCTGCGCGAGACGTTCGAGCACCGAGTCGGGGAACCCCGACACCGGACGCGTCTGGTTGACCGGCACGACGGAGTGCAGGATCTGGTCGTCGTAGACGTGCACGAGGTTGATCGACTGCGCACCGTCGACGCCGAGCAGGCTGCCCGCCGGGGCGCTCGCGTCGATCGTGTAGCAGGTGGCCGCCGCGACCGAGACGGGGATCCCGGCGAACATCCCGGACATCGCGTGGTGGAGGTGACCGGCGAGGATGCCGCGCACGTCGGTGCCGCGCAGCACGTCGGCGAGGCGCTGCATGTTCTGCAGTTCGAGGATCGCCATGATCTCGACCGGCGACGGCAGCGGCGGGTGGTGGAGGGCGAGCAGCGTGCCGTCGGCGGCGGGCTCGGCCAGCACATCCCGCAGCCACCCGAGCTGGCTGTCGAGCAGTGCGCCGTGGTGGTAGCCCGGAACCGTCGAGTCGAGCGAGATGATGCGCAGGCCGCCGAGCATCTCGACGCGATCCTGGGGTTCGGTCGACTCGGTGCCGAACAGCGCCTTCGAGTACGCCGGGCGCTCGTCGTGGTTGCCCATCACCCAGATGATCTCGGCGCCGATCTTCGCGGCGGCCGGCTCGACGATCGACCTCAACCGGGCGTAGGCGTCCGGTTCGGCGAGGTCGGCGAGGTCGCCGGTGAAGACGAGCGCCTCTATCGGCAGGTTCGACCGGCCGAGCAGCTCGAGCGCGTGCACGAGCGGCGGGTCCGTGTCGACGGTGCCGTACAGCTCGCGGCCGCCGCCGAGGAAGTGGGTGTCGGAGATGTGCGCGATCACGTGCCGCGCGGGAGGGAACTGGCCCAGTTGCACCATGGCGGCACTCTACGCGCCGCCGGTGTCGCGCGAGGTGGGCCGGGCGGTGCGGGTGGCCCGCTACTTGGTGGGTTTGCCGTCGGCGCCGAGCGGTCCCTCGTCGAGGCCCTTCGCCACGTAGGGCCAGGTCGTGTACTGCCAGATGACGAGCGATCCCTTGACCGGATCACGCCGGTGCGCGACGCCAGCCCGACGCGTTCTCGACGACGAGTCCGTCGAGTTCGAGCATCCCCAGTTCGGCGCGCACGGCGTCGATCGACATCCCGCAGATGGCGGCGATGCGGGCGAGGTCGCGGCCCGTGCGGGTCAACGCGTCGAGCACGCGGGTGCGCTCGGGGGTGGGGTCGCCGGTGTGAGGTCTCGCCGCACCGGCGGGGTCGACGAGTTCGGCCATCTCGTGCGCGGTGGTGACGCAAACGGCGTCGTACTCGCGGATGAGCCGATGGCAGCCCGCCGACGCCGAACTCGTGACCGGTCCGGGCACGGCGCCGAGCGGGCGGCCGAGCTGCGCCGCGTGCCCGGCGGTGTTGAGCGAACCCGAGCGCCAGCCGGCCTCGACGACGACCGTTGCTCGGCTGGCAGCTGCGATCAGCCGGTTCCGCTGCAGAAACCTCCATTTCGTGGGTGCGGTGCCGCAGGGCACTTCGGAGACGACGGCACCGCGATCGACGATGCGGGTCAGCAGTGTCTCGTGCGCGCTCGGGTAGAACCGGTCGACACCCCCCGCGAGGAACGCCACGGTGCTGCCGCCGCTCGCCAGCGCCGCACGGTGGGCGGCCCCGTCGATGCCGAACGCCGCCCCGGACACGATCGCGAACCCGCGGTCGACCAGTCCGCTCGTCACTTCGACAGTGACGTGCTCGCCGTAGCCGCTGGCGGCACGCGCGCCGACGATCGCGATCGACCGGTCGAGCCGCCCCAGCAGCGCCGCGTCGCCGCGCACCCAGAGCGCGGCTGGCGCGTGCAGACCGAGATCGTCGAGTCCCGTCGGCCACTCGGGGTCACTCGGCACGACCAGACGTGCCCCGAAGCGAGCCGCCTGCCGAAGGTGCAGCGGAGTGTCGACCTGCTGGATGCGGGGTCGCCAACGGTCGACGGCATCCGACAGTGACGCGTCGGCCAGCCCCGAGCCTGCCTCCGCCTCGAGCCATTCGAGCGCCTCGTGGGCTCCGAGAGCCGCGATCAGGCGACCGGCGTCGGCATCGCCGGGTTCGGCGATCGCCGACCAGCGCGCCCGGGCGTACCGCGCGAGGATCTGCTCGCGGCCGAGGGGGCGAGCGGGGGCCACGGCGCGGACGAGGGCAGCGGCCTCGGATTCCGGGATCGTCACGCGGCCGCCCTCCTCAGCAGGAGTGCGCGGCCGACGTGGCCGGCATCCGGCCGCGGGGCGTCGTCGAGGTCGGCGAGAGTCCAGGCCATCCGCAGCACGCGGTCGTACCCGCGCATCGTGATGCCTCCGCGTTCGAGCGCCCGGTCGAGCACCGCCGTCGCCCCTCGCTCGGGAACACCCGCTGGTGAGCGGAGCCAGGTGCCGGGGACGTCGGCGTTGACCAGCCACGGCGTCGCCCTCAGCCGCGCCCGCGCGAGAGCCCTCGCCCGCTCGACCCGGCCACGCGCCGTCGCCGAGGAGACCCGCCCACCGTCGCCGGCGGCCCGAAGTTGCGCCGCGGTGATGCGCTCGACCCGCAGCCGGATGTCGACGCGGTCGAGCAGCGGACCGGAGAGCCGCCCGAGATACCGGCGCTGGGCGAACGGGGTGCACAGGCACTCCTGGTCGCGCGACCCCGCGTTGCCGCATGGGCACGGGTTGGCGGCGAGCACGAGCTGGAACCGCCCGGGGAATCGCGCCGATCCCGCCGCTCGCGAGATGGTGATGACGCCCGACTCGAGGGGTTGCCGTAGGGCGTCGAGGGCGTGCGGGCTGAACTCCGGTGCTTCGTCGAGGAACAAGACTCCGTGAGCCGCCCGGGCCGCGGCCCCGGGTCGCAGCACCCCGCTGCCGCCGCCGACGATCGCGGCCGGCGACGCCGTGTGGTGCGGCGCCTCGATCGGCGGCCGGGTGAGGAGCCGCTCCCCGACCGCAAGGCCCGAGAGCGAGCGCAGCGACGAGACCTCGAGCGCCGCCTCCACCTGCAGGTCGGGCAGGATGCCGGGCAGCCGGCTCGCGAGCATCGTCTTGCCGGCTCCGGGAGGCCCGAGCAGGAAGAGGTGGTGCCCACCCGCCGCGGCGACCTGCAGAGCCTCCACGGCATCCCGATTGCCGGCGACGTCGGCGAGGTCCCCCTCGTCGCGAGCGCTCTCGAGGGCCACCGGCGGGAGCAGCAACGGCTCGACCTCGATCGGATCGAGGGCGGCGCCGTGCCAGATGGCCGCATCGCGCACCGAGGTCACCCCGACGATCTCGATCCCGTCGACGAGCCCCGCCTCCGCCGCGTTGCCCGCCGGCACGAGCACCGTGCGGTAGCCGGACCGGGCGGCTGCGAGCACCGACGGCAGGATGCCCGGCGTCGGTCGCAGCCGGCCGTCGAGCGCCAGTTCGCCGAGATGGATGACGCGGTCGACCGAGTCGGCGGGCACCACCCGGTCGGCGGCGAGGGCCGCCATCGCGATGCCCAGGTCGAAGGCCGTGCCGTGCTTGGGCAGCGCCGCCGGGGACAGGTTGATCGTGAGCTTGCGGTGGGTGATCGGGCAACCCGCGTTCGCTGCCGCGGCGCGCACCCGCTCTCGCGCCTGGCCCAGCGCGAGGTCGGGCAGACCGATGAGCACGAACCCGGGCAGGTTGTTCGAGATGTCGGCCTCGATGTCGACGACCGTGCCGTCGAGACCGAGGAGGGCGATGGCGTGCGTGCGTGCGACGTGCATCAGAAGATCCCCTCGAGGTGCTCGATGCTCGCGGGGGCGCCGCGCGGGGCGAGCACACCGATCGCGTCGATCCGGAGTCGCCGGGCCCCGGGCACCGGGCCGCGCGCGGCGAGCCAAGCGGCGGCGAGCCGGCGCAGCCGCGAGAGCTTGCCGGGGGTGATCGCCTCGAACGGGTGCCCGTACCGCGTCGACGACCGGGTCTTCACCTCGATGAACACGAGCGCCTCGCCGTCGCGCGCGACGAGGTCGATCTCACCCTCGGGGCACCGCCAGTTGCGGTCGAGGATCTCGTATCCCCTGCCGGTGAGGGCTCGCTCCGCGATGCGCTCGCCGCGCCTGCCCAGTTCGTCCTTCGCCGCCATGCGTCGAGGATCGCGAACGCGGCACCGGCCGGAGAGCGACGACGGTGGGATGCCGGAGAAGGGCTGAGCGTCGGTGCTGGGAAGGAGAGGATGGTGGGGTGACCCCGATCCTCGCCGGCCTGCTCCTCGCCGGAGCCGCGTTCAACATCCTCACCTGGCCGACGTTCCTGCGTCGGGTCGCCCGCGATCCGCGCGCGCGGGCTGCCGACGGGAGGCCGACCCGGTTCCTGACCGTGCACGTCGTGCTGTTCGCGTCCGCGATGGCGCTGGCCGTCGCGTTCGTGGTCGCGGCGATCGCCGCGCTCGTAGGCGGGTAAGGGTTTCGATACACCGGGCTGAGGCAGCGCTACGCAACCCGCGGAAGGCGAGCTACTCGTCGAGGGCGAGTTCCTTCGGGAGCTCGAGATCCTTGTCGGCCCGTTCCTCGACGTTGACGTCCTTGAAGGTGAGCACGCGCACGTTCTTCACGAACCGGTCGGAGCGGTAGACATCCCACACCCACACGTCGGTCATCGTGAGCTCGAAGTAGAAGTCGTGCTCGGTGTCCTTGCGCTCGAGCGTGACCTCGTTGGCGAGGTAGAAGCGCCGCTCGGTCTCCACGACGTAGCGGAACTGGCCGACGATGTCGCGGTACTCCTTGTAGAGCGCCAGCTCGACCTCGCGGTCGTAGTCCTCGAACTCGTCGTCGTCCATTCGAACGAGTCTAGCTAGGCGATCTCGGCAACCGGCTCGCTCAGAGAGAACAGTCCGGGCTGTTTGAGCCAGCTCCAGCGGTGCAGGGGCGAGGCCCCGACCCGCTCGATGCCGGCGTAGTGCTCGGCGCTCGCGTAGCCCTTGTTCGACGTCCAGACGTAGCCGGGATGCACGGTGTCGTGGGCGATCATCAGCCGGTCGCGGTGCACCTTCGCCAGAACGGATGCCGCCGCCACCGCCGCGCAGGTGCGGTCGGCCTTGACGCGCATGACGACGGGCAGCGCGCGGTCGATCGCGGGCGAGAGCCAGTCGTGCGAGCCGTCGAGCAGCACGACGGCGCCGGTGAGGTCGACGCCCTGCTCCCGGATGGCGTCGATCGCCCGGCGGGCCGCGAGGCCGAGCGCCGCGATGATGCCGATGGCTTCGATGCGCTCGTTCGACGCGAGGCCCACCGACGCGTGCCGCGCCCAGCGGGCGACCTTCGGCTGCAGCTCCTCGCGCTTGGGCTCGGCGAGCAGCTTCGAGTCCTTGAGGCCTTCGGGCGCGGTGCGGGTGGCGAGGTCGACGATGCTCAGCCCCACGGCGACGGGGCCGGCGATCGCGCCGCGGCCCACCTCGTCCATACCGATCACCAGCCGCGCACCCTCGCGGAGCAGGATCCGCTCGTGCCGCAGCGTCGGGACGGTCGAGACCATGGCTCAGCCGGTGGGCGTCGGGGTGGGCTCGGGGGCCGGCTGCTCGCCCGCCCCCTCGTCGACGCCCGAGAAGACGATCGGGTAGTTGTCGAGCCAGGTCCAGCGGTCGATCGGCCAGGAGATGAGGATGGCGCGGCCGACGACGTCGTCGAAGGGCACGAAGCCGTTCGTCGGGCCGTCCTGGTTGTATCGGGAGTCCGCCGAGTTGTAGCGGTTGTCGCCCATCACCCAGAGCGAGTTCTCGGGAACGGTGACCTCGAAGTCGTCGCGCGACACCTTGGTGACGCCGTCGGGCAGGGAGACGTAGAGGTCGACCTCGTCGAGCGGCACGCCGTTCACCGTCATCTGGCCGAACTCGTTGCAGCAGGCGACGACGTCGCCAGGCAGGCCGATGACGCGCTTGATGAGGTGATCGTTGGAGTCGGGCGCGGTGAGGCCGATGATCGATAGGACCCAGTCGACGAAGCCCACGACGGGGTTCTGCTCGACCTCGGGCCGCGGGTCGAGCCAGCCGCCCGGGTCGCGGAAGACGACGATGTCGCCGCGCTCGATCGGGATGAGGTCGGGCACGAGCTCGTTGACGATGATGCGGTCGTCCTTGACCAGGGTCATCTCCATCGACTCCGACGGGATGTAGAACGACCGGATCAGGAACGTCTTGATCAGGAACGAGATGACGACCGCGGCGACGAGGATGAGCGCGACATCCCGCAGGAAGGCCCGCCAGCCGCGCAACTTCTTGCGCTTCGGACGGCTCGCGACGACCGTGTCGGTCGTGGCCTCTGCGGTCGTGTCCGTGCCGACGGGCGTGCTGCCCGTGCGCGCCGAGGGCGCATCCTGCTCTGTCATGTCACCCCTGGGTTCTGGGACAGCATATGCGGGGAACGCGGCCGGAAAGTACGACGCGCGCGGCTCCCGTCGAGGAAGCCGCGCGCGTCGCGGAAGTTGTTGCGGACTCGCTCAGGAGTCGCGCTTCTCCTTGATCTTGGCCTTCTTGCCGCGCAGGTTGCGCAGGTAGTAGAGCTTCGCGCGACGCACGTCACCGCGGGTGACGATCTCGATGTGGTCGATGACCGGCGAGTGCACCGGGAACGTGCGCTCCACGCCCACCTGGAAGGAGACCTTGCGGACCGTGAAGGACTCACGGACGCCCTCGTTCTTGCGGGCGATCACGACGCCCTGGAACACCTGGATACGCGAGCGCGTACCTTCGATGATGTTCACGTGCACCTTGACGGTGTCACCGGGGCGGAAGTCGGGGATGTCCGACTTGAGAGAGACTGCGTCGACGTCGTCGAGAAGATGCATGGGAATTTCGCTCTCTGCGACCGCCGTCAGATCGGGCGCGGAATAGTGGATGAATTCGCGAACGTGCCCCGATCCGAACGGATAGGCACTCGGTGACCCCTCTGAGGCAGAGTCGTGCCGGGCACAAAGGAACATCCTGCCATAGTCGCGGACCGTCATCCAGCTAGGCTTCTGCGGTGATCGAACTGCGCACCCCGGCCGAGATCGAGCAGATGAAGGCCGCCGGCTCGTTCGTGGGTCGCGTGCTGCACGCCACGCGCGACGCCGCGGCGGTCGGCGTCAACCTGCTGGAACTCGACGCCCTCGCCCACGACATGATCCGGGCCGAGGGCGCGGAGAGCTGCTACATCGACTACCACCCGTCGTTCGGCGGCTCGCCGTTCGGCAAGGTCATCTGCACCTCGGTGAACGATGCGGTGCTGCACGGCCTCCCCTCCGACTACCGGCTGCAGGATGGCGACCTCCTCACCCTCGACTTCGCGGCGATCGTCGACGGCTGGGCGGCCGACTCCGCTCTGTCGGTCGTCGTCGGCACACCGCGTCCCGAAGACCTCGCGCTGATCGCGACGACCGAGCAGGCTCTCGCCGCCGGCATCGCCGCCGCGGTCGTCGGCAACAAGATCGGCGACATCTCGGCCGCGATCGGCGACGTGGCGCACGACGCGCGGCTCAAGGTCAACCTCGACTTCGGCGGACACGGGGTCGGGCGCATCATGCACGGCGACCCGCACATCCCCAACGACGGGCGCGCGGGTCGTGGCCTCGCGCTGCGTCCCGGGCTGGTGTTCGCGGTCGAGCCGTGGTTCCTGCACACGACCGACAAGATCTACACGGATGCCGACGGCTGGACGCTCCGTAGCAAGGACGGCTCGCGCGGGGCCCACGTCGAGCACACGATCGCGGTCACCGACGACGGTCCGCTGATCCTCACGGCGCGGTCGAGCTGACGCGCCTCCGGAAAGTCACCACCTCGATCTCGACGGTGAGCGCGAGGGCGAAGATCACCAGGATCGCGAGTGCGCCAATCGTCAGGTAGACCGCCAGGAAGAAGATCTCGAGCCCCGGCACTTGCCACAGCGCCAGATCGCCGCGTCGACGAGGAGCGACAGCGCCAGCCCGGGGACCGTGAACGCGGTCACCATGGCGAACCCGACGCCCCGCAGGCGGTAGCTCGGGAAGACTCAGGTGAGGGCGAGCGCGACGAGCAGCGCCGCGGCGAGGATGAGCGCGAGACGCCGCGACCGCACGTTCGAGATCGCTGAATCCGTCACGCCATCCATTCTCCCCGGTCCACCTGGGAAGCGGCGTCAGGGCAGCTCGTCGTCGACCGGCGGCAGCAGGTCGGGGCGGACGCGCCGCGTGCGCTCCAGCTGCCGGTCGCGGCGCCAGGCGGAGATCGCCGCGTGGTTGCCGCCGAGCAGCACCGGGGGGGTCTCGTGGCCGCGCCAGACGGCCGGCTTCGTGTAACTCGGGTACTCGAGCAGCCCGTCCTCGTGGCTCTCCTCGACCAGGCTCTCGGGATTGCCGACGACCCCGGGCACGAGTCGGCCGGCCGCCTCGATCATCGCCATCGCCGCGACCTCGCCGCCGTTGAGCACGTAGTCGCCGAGGCTCAGCTCGAGCACCTCCGCGCGCGTGCGCGTGTCGTCGATCACCCGCTGGTCGATGCCCTCGTAGCGGCCGCAGCAGAACACGAGGTGCGTCACCTCGCTGAGCCGTCGTGCCGTGGTCTGCGTGAAGAGACTGCCGGCGGGCGTCGTGAAGACGACGGTGCTCTCGGGCGTCAGGATCGCATCCAGCGCCTCCCCCCAGGGCTCGGCCTTCATCACCATCCCGGCGCCACCGCCCGCGGGGGTGTCGTCGACGGTGCGGTGACGGTCGTGCGTGTAGTCGCGCAGGTCGTGCACCCGGATGTCGAGAGCGCCCGACTGGCGCGCGCGACCGAGGAGCGAGACATCCAGCACCGAGAAGAACTCGGGGAAGATCGTCACGACGTCGATGCGCACGAGGTCAGGCTATCCGGGGCCTCGCGCGCGTCCCTAACTCTCGGCGTGCGACAGGTTCATCCACCGCTCGTCGACGAAGCCTTCGGGGGCCGAGAGTTGGCGACCAGCATTCACGCGTGAACATCGGCCTCCATTCGACACGTCAGCTCCGTGCGGCGGGACTCCGAACGCGCGACATCCGAGACGCCGTCGCAAGCGGAGCCTTTCAGCGGCCGCGACGCGGTTGGTATGCCACACCCGGCACTCCCGCGGACGTGGTGACCGCGTGCAGGGTCGGCGGCCGGCTCACCTGCCTCGGCGCTCTCCGGCTGCACGGTTGCTGGATCCCCGGGGTACCCGAGGTGCATGTGCGAGTCTCCGACGGGGTCCACGTCGCACGGGTTGCGGGCGCTCGCCTCCATTGGTCGACCGCGCGGGTCGGGCCCGGAATCGATTCCCCGGAAGAAGCGCTGTCTGCGGCAGCCGACTGTGTCGGCTGGCGAGAGCTCGTGATCGTCGCCGACTCGCTCTCGAACCGCGGAATCCTGTCGATGCATCGCATCACCGGAGTCCTCGCCAGAACGCCGCGCGGACGCCGCGCGCTCGAGTTCATCGATCCGCGAGCCGAGTCGGGAATCGAGACGATGCTCCGCCTCGCGCTCCGTCGGCTGCGCGTTCGCGTCAGCAGTCAAGTCGTCATCCCGGGTGTCGGTCGCGTCGACTTCCTCGTCGGTGAGCGACTGGTGATCGAAGCGGACGGCTATGAATGGCATGCCGATCGAGCCGCCTTCGAGCGGGACCGCGAGCGCGACAGGGAACTCGTCCGACGCGGCTACCTCGTGATTCGGGTGACGTACCAGCAGGCACACGACGATCTCGACGCCGTGACGGTCGCCGTGCTCGACATCGTCCGCCGTCGAGACCATCGGTGGCGCGCGATCCACCGTTCCCAACTCTCGTCTTGGGGGTACCTCGTCGACCTGTCGTCGACGAACCGCGGCCAACGCGAGAGTTAGGAACCGGCGGGAGCCGGGTCGTCGTCCGGGACGTCCTCGAAGAGCCCAGCCGGCGGCGTCAGCGTCACGGTGCCCGCCGCGATGTCGACCGTCGGCACGATGGCCGACACGAACGGCACGAGCACCTCGCCCGAGCCGGTGTCGATCGCGAGCAGGTCCTGCGCCGGGAGGTGGTCGACGCGCACGACGCGGCCGACATCCTTCCCGTCGCGCAGGGCGCGGAGTCCGACGAGCTGGTGGTCGTACCAGGCATCCGATTCGGCGGGGACCTCGGTGAGATCGTGGTCGACCCAGAGGATCGCGCGCACGAGCGACTCGGCGGCCTCACGGTCGTCGACGCCCTTGAAGAACCCGACGGCGTGGCTGTTGTACCAGCGCAGCTCGTTCAGTTCGAGCGTCTTGCCGTGCCACGCGGATGACGTGGGCACCTGCAGGGTGAACGTCGCGCCCGGCACGAAGCGGCGCTCAGGCTCGTCGGTGAACAGTTCGAGCTTGATGGCGCCCTTCAGTCCATGGGCCTTCAACAGGCGACCGACGCGGAGCTGCGTGGTGCCGGCAGGCGGAACCGGACGGGCGTTCACGCCTCGTCGGTGTCGACGACGTCGACACGAACACGCTGGCCGTCGGCGAGAGCCGTGACGAGCGTGCGAAGAGCCTTGGCGGTGCGCCCCGAGCGGCCGATGACACGGCCCAGGTCGTCGGGGTGCACCCGCACCTCGAGCAGCTCGCCGCGGGAGGAGGTCGACGATTCGACCCGGACGTCATCCGGGTTGTCGACGATCCCCTTGACGAGGTGCTCGAGGGCGGAAGCCAGCATGATTACTTGGCGTCGCCTTCGGCCGGAGCCTCGTCGGCGGCAACGGCCTCGTCGGCCGCGGCCTCGGTCACCGCGGGGGTCTCCTCGGCGGGAGCCTCCTCGACCGGGGCCTCCGCCTTGGGGGCGGCCTTCTCGGCCTTCGGCTTCAGCACCGGCTTCTTCTTGTCGTCGATCGAGAAGACCGGCTTGGGCTCGGCGACGCGGATGGTGCTCTTCGCGTTCTTGTCGCCCTTGAACTTGCCCCAGTCGCCGGAGAGCTTCAGGAGCGCGGCGACCTGCTCGGTCGGCTGAGCGCCGACGCCGAGCCAGTACTGGGCACGCTCGGAGTTGATCTCGATGAACGAGGGCTCCTCGGTGGGGTGGTACTTGCCGATCTCCTCGATCACGCGGCCGTCGCGCTTGGTGCGCGAGTCGGCGACGACGATGCGGTAGTACGGGGCGCGGATCTTGCCGAGCCGCTTGAGGCGGATCTTGACGGACAAAAGTTCTCCAGAGTGTGTTCGAGGTGGGCGAACTGCGCCGTGAGCGTGGGGTGCACACTCGGGCAGAACAAGTCAGGGAGATCGTCGGCATCGGATAGAGGGTCGGACGCCGGGACCCAAACGACCATTCTGGCAGATTCTCGCCCGTCCGGCGACCATCCGTCGGCGACGCTTCGGGGGATGACGTGCCGGGGCACGCGGACTACGGCGACGGCTCGGCCGTGGCCCGCGGCCGGCGCCGTGAGAGGGCCACGCCGATCAGGCACACCACGCCGCCGGCGAGGGCCAGCGGGTGCGGGATCTCCTGGAAGGCGAGGAACCCCATGACAGTCGCGAGCGGGGGTGACAGGTAGCTGGCGATCCCGAGTTGGCCGGCCGACATCCGGCTGAGCGCGTACGCCCAGGTGGTGAAGGCGAGCGCGGTCGGCACGACGCCGAGGTAGACGACGCCCGACCAGGCCGACGCCGGCGCGACGGCCAGTTGCTCGATGAGCGAGAACGAGAACGGCAGACAAACGATGAGGCCGATGAGGCAGCCGATGAACGTCGCCTGGATGGCCGGGATGCGTCGCACGACGGGCTTCTGGGTGAGCACGCCGATCGCGTAGGTGATCGCCGCGACCAGGGCGAGCGCGGCGCCGACGAGGTCGAAGGGATGCGCGGTGCCCGACGCCAGCAGCGTGCCGACGCCGATGAGCACGACGCCGGCGAAGGCGACGACCGCGCCGATCGCGAGCCATTTCGGGATGCCCTCGTCGAGGAAGATCCCCGCGCCGAGCGCGATGAGGATCGGGCCGATGCCGACGATCATCGCCGCGGTGCCGGCATCCAGGGTCTGCTCCGCCGTGTTGAGGGCGACGTTGTACGCCCCGAACCAGGCGACGCCGTACACCGCGAGCTGCACCCATTCGCGACGGTTCGGCCACACCCAGCGCCGCGCCATCAGCACGGCGATGCCGAGAGCCACCGCGCCGACGGCGAGCCGGCCGAGCGCGAGCGGGCCGCCTTCGAGGTGCTCGCCCATCCCGCGGATGACGACGAACGCCGACGCCCAGGCGAGGAACGTGAAGACGACGGCGCCGAGCAGCAGCCAACGGGAGGAGCTCATCCGCTCACGCTAGGGGCCGCGGCCGACGCCCGGCGGCGGGCGGAGGGTCAAGCGTCGATCGAATCCCGCCAGGCGAGCAGTCTCTTCACGCGCGTCAGGTCGTCGCCGGCGTCGATCGCGAACTCGAACAACGTCACGCCGAGGTCGCGGTACACGTCGAGCACGGCGAGCTCGCTCGACCCCATCCCGCGGATCGAGGTGCCGGTCGACAACTCGATCTCGGACGCGTCGCGGCCGACCTCGTCGCACCAGTGCCCGAGCACGGCGAGTTTGCGCACCAGCGTGTCGGGATCGTCGAAGAACGAGTGCCAGATGTCGGCGTGCTCGGCGACGATCCGGAGCGTCTTCTGCTCACCTCCGCCGCCGATCAGGATCGGGATGCGCCGCGTCGGAGCGGGGTTCAACTTCTCCCAGCGGGCGCGGATGCGGGGCAGATCCTCCGCGAGTGCGTCGAGCCGGGCCCCGACGGTGCGGAACTCGTAGCCGTACTCGGTGAAGTCCCTCTCGAACCAGCCCGAGCCGGTGCCGAAGACGAATCGTCCGCCGCTGATGTGGTCGATCGTGCGGGCCATGTCGGCCTGCAGGTCGGGATTGCGGAAGGCGGTGCAGGAGACGAGGGGTCCCAGCTCGACGCGGGAGGTGCGTTCGGCGAGCGCCGCGAGCATCGTCCACGACTCGACGTGCAGGCCGTCGGGGTCGCCGGTGAGCGGGAAGAAGTGATCCCAGTCGAAGACGACGTCGACCCCGAGTTGCTCGAGTTCGACGACCGTGTCGCGGATCACCTCGAAGGGGGCGTGCTGGTTGGTCACCTGTACGCCGACGCGCACCCTGCGACCCGTCCCTGACGAGGTCACGTGCGCCAGCCTAGGGGCGCGCTCGCGTGTCTTGCGGCTACCGTCCGAGCATCTTCTGCAGCGCCGCCAGCTCCTCGGGGCTCGGACCGCCCTTGGCCGCTCCCCCGCTGCCGAGCCCGAACCCGCTACCGCCGCCGGCCGTCGCAGGCTTCGCGCCCTGCGCGCGGGCGGCATCCTCGGCGGCGCGCTTTGCGGGGTTGCCGCTGCGCGAGCCCTTCTTCTGCGGCTGCGGCTTCTTCTTGCCGCCGTACGAGCCGCCCGGGATCGGGCCCATGCCGGGCACCTGCGGCACGCCGCCCTTGGCGACCGTCTTCATCATCTTGGCGGCCTGCTCGAAGCGGATGACGAGCTGGTTGACGTCGGTGACCGTCGACCCCGAACCCTTCGCGATGCGCAGCCGACGGGAGCCGTTGAGCAGCTTCGGCGTCGTGCGCTCCGCCTTCGTCATCGACTGGATGATCGCCTCGGTGCGCACGATCTCGCCCTCGTCGAAGTTGTCGAGCGCTTCGCGCATCCCGCGGGCGCCGGGCAGCATGCCGAGCATTCCCTTGAGCGAGCCCATGTTGCGCAGCTGCTGCATCTGCTTGAGGAAGTCGTCGAGGGTGAAGGTGTCGGTCGCGAACTTCTCGGCGACGCGGGCCGCCTCCTCCTCGTCGAACGCACCCTGCGCCTGCTCGATGAGAGTGAGGATGTCGCCGAGGTCGAGGATGCGCGACGCCATGCGGTCGGGGTGGAAGGGCTCGAAGTCATCCAGCCCCTCCCCCGTGGAGGCGAACATGATCGGGCGGCCGGTGACCTTCGCCACGGAGAGAGCGGCACCACCGCGCTGGTCACCGTCGAGCTTCGTGAGCACGACACCCGTGAAATCGACGCCCTCCTGGAAGGCGTGGGCGGTCGTCACGGCGTCCTGGCCGATGAGCGCATCGATCACGAACAGCACTTCGTCGGGATCGACGGCCTTGCGGATGTTCGAGGCCTGCTTCATCAGCTCGGCGTCGATGCCGAGGCGTCCGGCCGTGTCGACGATGACGGTGTCGTACTGCTTGCGGACGGCCTCCTTGACGCCGTCCTTCGCCACGCGCACCGGGTCGCCGACGCCGTTGCCCGGCTCGGGGGCGAACACCGGCACGCCGGCCTGCTCGCCGACGACCTGAAGCTGCGTGACCGCGTTCGGGCGCTGGAGGTCGCTCGCGACGAGCAGAGGCGTGTGCCCCTCCTTCTTGAGCCACTTCGCCAGCTTTCCGGCGAGCGTCGTCTTACCGGCACCCTGGAGGCCGGCGAGCATGATGACGGTCGGCGGCTTCTTCGCGAACTCCAGGCGGCGCTGCTGACCGCCGAGGATGCCGACCAGCTCCTCGTTGACGATCTGCACGACCTGCTGAGCCGGGTTGAGCGCCTTGTTGACCTCGTCGCCGAGGGCGCGTTCGCGCACGGTGGCGGTGAAGTCCTTGACGACCTCGAGCGCGACGTCGGCGTCGAGCAGCGCCCGGCGGATCTCACGCACGGTGCCGTCGACGTCCGCGGGCGTCAGCTTGCCCTTGGTGCGGAGGTTGCGGAACGTCGCGGTGAGGCGGTCCGAGAGGGATGAGAAGGTTGCCATGTCGCGCACTAGCTTAATGAGGCGCGCGGCTCAGAGTCGCGGAATGACCATGAACAAGTACCACAGCGGCGTGATGACGATCAGGCCGGCACCGATGAGGATGATCCGGCGAGCCGAGGTCTTCACCAACGGAACGGGATCCTTCCACAATCGGCGGACCATGAGACCGGCGATGAGCAGACACACGAGGCCCACGGCGCCGAGGACCCATCCCAGCCAACACCAATCCGGCCAAGCGCCGAAATAGATCAGAGAGGGCGCGATAAGGAAGAGCGCGAAGCCGCACCCGAAGACCAGCCACGCACGACGGAGTCCGCGTGACATGTAGCGCCACGAAGCCGGATCCTGAACGCGGATACCTTGCGGGACATCGATTGGCGGCTCACTCGCCATGGGTGACCTCCCCGATCAGGAAGATTCTGGCAGACCTGATCTACTGCGTCGCGAGCACCACGGCGTTGACGATGATCAGCACGACCCCGAGCCCGGCGATGAGGAACGGCCAGAACCGCATCGGGATGAAGAACAGCGTCGACCGGGGCTTCACGACGATCGGCTGACCCGTCTGCCCGTCGACGGCCGGCACGACCTCGTGGGTCTGCACGCGGCCGTCGGGGTGCGTGTAGGGCTGCGCGAGCTGCCGGGTCACGGTCAGCGTGCGCGGCTTGTCGAGGTGCTTGTCCATCACGTGGATGTTGAAGAAGTAGAGGCCGACCGCCGACAGCACGAACCCGATCCCCACGAAGACGGGAACGATCGGCCCGGGCTCATCCGCCTGACCGAAGATCGCCGCGATCAGGAAGCCGAGGCCCACGCCGACGCCGATGAACAGGAATGCCAGGATGCCCCACCGCTGCCAGATGATCATTCCTCGACCCTAGTTCTCCCGCGGTTCCCCGCACCGACGTTCTGCACAAGGATGTGAGCCATGTCGCTCGCCGAACACGTGCTGGGGTTGCGGCCCGCCGCTCCGTCGGCGGGGCGCCTGCGCGCGCGGGTCGCGGGGCGGCTCGTCGTCGTGACGGGAGCCTCCCGCGGCGTCGGCGCCGAGACCGCCGCACGCCTCGCCCTCGCCGGAGCCCGGGTCGTGCTGCTCGCCCGTGGCGCCGAAGAACTGGAAACCGTCGCGCGCGGCATCCGGCGGCGAGGCGGCTCCGCGGAGGTGCTCGTCGTCGACCTGGCGACCCCTCCGCAGCGGCAGCGACCGCAGACGTCATCCTCGAACGCTGGGGAGCCCCGGCTGTGGTGGTCTCCAACGCCGGACTGTCGATGCGCCGCACCGCCCGCGACTCCCGGGACCGGCCGCAGGACCTCACCCGCACGATCGGCGTCAACTACGCCGGACCCGTCGCCCTGCTGCGGCGGCTTCTGCCCGCGATGGCCGACGCGGGCACGGGTCACGTCGTCTCGATCGCGTCGACGAGCGTCGACATCCCGGCGCCCGGCTGGTCGCTCTACGGAGCGTCGAAGAGCGCGATGGATGCCTGGCTCCGCGCGGTCGCCCTCGAGGTCGCGCCGTCAGGGGTGGCGGTGACCAGCATCCGCCTGCCGCTCGTGCGGACCGCGATGAGCGCGCCGACCGCCGCCTACGCCGCCGTGCCCGCGATGCGCCCGGTCGACGCCGCCAAGTACGTCGCCCGGGCGATCGTCGACCGTCCGCTCGTGCTCGCGCCGTGGTGGTCGCGCCTCGCCGCGATCGCCCTCGCCGTGCACCCCCGGGCGCTCGACCCGGCGCTCCGCGGCTGGGACGCCATGATCGACCGCGGATGACCGGCATCCTGAAACCCCCACCGGGCACCTCGGTGCTGGCCCTCGCAAGCCTGCTGCGACATTCCGGGGCGCTGCGGCATCCGCTCCGGGCTCGGGATGCCGCCGGCCGCGGCCTGCCCGGGGCGATCGCCCTCGCCGCCGCCCGGGATCCACGGCGACCGGCCCTGTGGCGTGACGAGGAGGTCATCGACTCCGGAGCCCTGGACGCGGAGATCCGGGCCCTGGCCGGGTCGCTGGGGGTGCGGGTCGGTTCCCGCGTCGGAGTGCGCAGCGACGGCGGGATCGGATTCATCGTCACGCTCGCCGCCGTCCTGGCCGCCGGAGCGGATGCCGTCCCACTCGGACCCCGGCTCTCCGCCGCCGACATCGCGACGCTCGGGCTCGACGCGGTCCTCGAGCCGCAGCGCGGAGCCGGGACACCCACGCGGCCGGCGGCGCGGCCGGGTCGCCTGCTCCTGCTGACCACCGGGACGACCGGATCCCCCGTCGCGACGGAGCGGGGGCGACTCGGACTCCGCGCCCTGGCCCAGCTCGCCGACGCCGACCGCCGGGTCGCCCTTCCCGCCGGCCCGCTCCTGCTGCTCGCCCCGCCCGACCACGGGCACGGGCTCAGTGCCCTCGCCGGAGCCCTCGTGCGCGGCATCCCGGTCGTCCTCGCCTCCGGCCGCACGCCGCAGGAGCAGGCGGCGCTCGCGACGCGGCACGGCCCGGCGTCGGTCAGCGGCGTGCCCGCCCAGCTGAGCCGGCTCCTGGACGCGGGCGGGACCGCCGGCGCTCGCGTCGTCGTCAGCGGGTCGTCCCCGCTCCCCGCCGACCTGCGAGCGCGGCTCGAGGCCGACGGGGCCCTGGTGCACGACGCGTTCGGCGCCACCGGGACCGGCACCGTCGCGATCGACGGCAGTCCCCTCGCCGGGGTGCGGCTGCGTCGGGCGGCGGACGGATCCCTCGAGGTCAGGTCCCCGCTCGGCGGCGACCGCTGGATCGCGACCGGCGACCGCGTCGAGTTCAGCGGCGGGTGCCTCCGGCCCGTCGGTCGCACCGGCGGACTCGTCGACTCCGGGGGCGAACTCGTCGACCCGGCCCGCCTGCACCGCGTGCTCGCCGGCCACCCCGGCGTCACCGCAGCGGAGGTGCACCTCGTCGACGACGACCTCCTCGGCACCGTGCTGCACGCCCGCGTCGACGCCGACCCCGCGATCGAGACCCGGTTGCGGGCGGCGATCACGTCCGCACTCGGCCGCGCCGAGCATCCCCGGCGCCTCGACTTCGGCCCGGTCGGCTAGCCGCCGAGCTGCCGGTCGAGAGGCACCGTGCGCTCGGTCACGACGTCGCCGGTGTGGGCCGTGGTGACCGTCTCGATGAGCACGATGCCGACCTCCTCCTCGGCGATCGGATTGTGCCGCACCCCGTGCGGGACGACGTAGAAATCTCCAGGACCCAGCACGACCTCGCGGTCGCCCTCGAGCTGGATGCGCAGCCGCCCGTAGACGACCTGGAACAGCTCGTCCTCCTGGTCGTGCGCGTGCCAGACGAACTCGCCGAGCAGCTTCGCGACCTTCACGTACTGGTCGTTGACCCGCCCGACCACCCGCGGCGACCAGTGGTCGGTCACCTTCTCCAACTCGGCGGCGAGGTTCACGGGATCCATGCCGCGATCCTAGGCGCGGCGTCCGGCGGCGAGTGCGGCCCGGAAGCCCGGCGTCGCGACCGCATCACCCGCACGGTCGATCGCGAACACGTCGACCGGCCAGCGGTCGCAGAGGTCGTCGAGTCCCTCGCGACCGGCCGACACGATCGCCGTGGCGAGCACGTCGGCGGTGACGATGTCGTCCGCGACGACGGTGACCTGCACGAAGTCGGCGGGGGCGACGCGGCCCCCGAGCCAGATGTGGTCGCCCCGCTCCGCGCTGCCCGACGTCGCGACGGCGCGGCGCGACCCGGCGAGCACGATCGAGCAGGCGAGCGCGGTGCGGTCGAACGGGTCGACGACGCCGATCGGCTCCCGCTCCGACGACTCACCCCCGTTCGGCGCGGAGACCAGGATGTCGCCGCCCACGACGAGCGTCCAGTCGCCGCATACCGAGGCGTCCAGCACCGCGCCCGCCTCGCGCATCGCGGCCGCCTTGACGATGCCGTCGAGGTCGACGACCCCGTCGGGGCGGTTCGGGCTGAACGCGCCCTCCGTGCGCCGCCGCCAGTCGAGCGCCTCGGCGTACATCGCGATCAGCTCCACCGACGCCTCGTCGAGCCGCAGGTCGCCCGCGGCGATCCGGCTGATCTCCGAGTCGGGACGGAAGCGGCTGAACCGCTGCTCGACGGCGGCGAACACCTCCTCGACGGGCCCGACGGCGACGGCACTCGCGGTGCCGAGCGACACCATCGTCCCCATCGTCGGGAAGACGGCGCGCATCACAGACCCGCCTGGTCGACGGCCGACTGCAGCGAACCGAGGTACGCCCGGGTCGTATAGGTCGCCCCGCTGACGTTCGCGACCGACGCGGACTGCGCCGCGACCACCTCGTCGCGCAGGATCGGCGCAGCCCGGTTGCTGATCTGCACGGAGCGGTTGTCGTGGTCGGTGAGTTTCAACGCCGTCACATCGGCGATCGCGCCGTTCGACACCGTGATCGCGACCTGGACGTCGCCGAACCGGGTGCCGACGGGGTCTCCCGTGTAGCGGCCGTCGGCGACCGACGTGGACGTCGCGGTCCCGGTGCCCGTCGTCGTCCCCGACGAGGGGGCGGTGCCGCTCGACGTCGTGGTGGCCGTGGGGGTGCCGACCGAACCGCTCCCGGCGGAGCCGAGCTGCCACGCCGTGACCAGGACCGCGAGCGACGCGACGACGCCGCCGACGACTGCCCGGGCCCTCACCAGTCGAACCTCTCGGCGTGGATGCGGTGACTCGGCACCCCGTGAGCCCGGGCGTCGGCGACGACGGCGTCGAGCCAGCTGGTCGGACCGCAGACGTAGAGGTCGGACTCGTCGAGGTCGGGGAACACGCCTGCGAGCGTCACCCCGCGGGCGGCGTCCGCCTCCGAGAGCCACGCCGGTCCGCGACGCGCGCGGTGCCCGGTCGAGACGAAGAGGCGCGCCTCTTTCGCCTGAGCGATCTCCCGCACCTCGTCCCAGAGGTACGTCTCCTGAGGGTCCCCGGCGCGCAGCACGACGGTCGCCTCGCCCGGCCGCAGCCGCGCGTGCTCCAGCAGCGCCCGGATCGGGGTGACGCCGATTCCGGCCGCGAGAACCGCCATCTTCGGTGCGGTGCGGGCGACGTCGGAGAACAGTCCGTACGGTCCCTCGAACGACACCCGGGTTCCGACGGGAAGGGTGCTCAGCCGTGCGCTGCCGGCTCCGAGCTCGCGCACCGTGATGCGGGCCATGGTGTCGCTCGGCATCGCCGACAGCGAGATCGGGTGCGAGTGCCACCATGTGGACCCGGTCCAGAAGCGCCAGACCAGGAACTGCCCGCCGGCCGCCCCGAGCCGGCGCAGGTCGCGGCCCCGCAGCACGATCGAGACCACGCCCGGCGCCACCGGCACCACCGCGTCGACCACGAGGCGGTGCCGCAGGCTGCGCACCGCCGGGGTGAGGAACCGGAACACCCCAATCGCCCCGAACGCGAGAGCGAACAGCGCGATCCAGTACACCCGCTGCACGGTGCCCTCGGCGAGCACCCCGCCGACACTCAGCTGGTGCGGCAGCGCGAACGCGACGGCGACGTAGCTCAGCAGATGGATGAGGTGCCAGCCCTCGTAGCCGAACCGGCGCCGCACGGCGACGAGCGACGTGATCACCACGGCGATCAGCAGCCCGAGTCCGATGAACGCCAGCGGCATGTCGGGGAGGGCGAGCATCGGGCCGATCTCGGCGATCGGGTCGAGGCCGACGCTCATCCCGTAGCCGACGAGCAGCAGGACTCCGTGCGCGATAAGGAGGTAGAGGGCGGGCTTCCCGAGAGACCGGTGGACGGCGATCGCCCGGTCGTGACCGATCGTGCGATCCAGCAGCGGGATGCGGGCGGCCAGCACGAGCATCACCAGGATGAAGTCGGTGCCCACCAGGCCGGTGAGGATGCCGAGACCGGTGACCGCGTCGGCGGGCGTGCCGAACGCGGTGCTGCCGCCCGACGCCAGGTAGAGCCCGGCGGCGACGGCCCCCGACATCCAGAGCAGGACGACGAGCAGGTCGGAGCGGCGCGCGCGGCGGGCGTACTGTCGGCGGCGATCGACCGGCGGCACGGGACGCGCCGACGACCCTGCGGCGGACGGCCGGCTGGGCACGGGTCGGGTGAGGGTCGAAGCGGTCATGGGTCCACCCTCGATGCGGCCCCTTGGCGCCGGCTAGGAACGGACGCGCCGGGAGGTGTGCGTTCTCACATCTTCGGCAGGTGCGCCGTGGCCGTGAACCCGCCCTGCGTGTTCGCGACCTCGGCGGTGCCGCCGGCGGCCGACGCGATCGCCTGGACGAGGGCGAGGCCGAGGCCGCTCCCCCCGCTCTGGGCCGTGCGTGCGACATCCGGCCGGCTGAAGCGCTCGAAGGCGTGCGGGAGGAAATCCGGCGGCATCCCCGGCCCGTCGTCGCTCACCGCGAGCGTCAGCGATCCGCCCTCCTGGATGAGCCGCGCCTCGACCGTGCCGCCGGCCGCCGCCGTCACGGCGTTCGCGAGCAGATTGTCGGCGAGACGGCCGAAGGAGGCGGAATCCAGTCGATAGCGCACGTCGCCGACCGGCACGGACACGTCGAACGCGACCTCGGTCGACGTGGCGAGGGCGATCAGGCGTGCCCGGTCGACCGCGCCCAGGAACTCCGTGACGAGCGCCTCCGCCGATGCCTGCCGGGATGTTCCGCCCTCGTCGGCTTCGAGCCGGCTCAACTCCAGCAGGTTGCCCGCGAGACCCGCGAGTCGCGTCGCCGACGACTCGGCGCTGCGCACGTCGCGCTCGAGCGCCTCCGCGTCACCGAAGTCGCGGTGCGCGAGCTCCAACTGGGTGCGCAGCGCGGCGAGCGGCGTGCGCAACTCGTGGGCGGCATCCGAGACCATCTGCTTCTCACGCACCGACGACGCGCGCACCCGTGCGAGCAGATCGTTGAGCGTGCGGGCCAGGTCGGCCAGTTCGTCGTCGGCGCGACCGATCGGCAGCTCGCCGTCGAGTTCCGTCCCCAGCCCCTCCGCGCGGATCCGCATCCGGGTGACCGGGCGGAGCGCGAGCGTGGCGAGCACCCACGAGGCCGCCGCGAAGCCGGCGAGCAGCAGCCCCCCGCCGACGAGCAGCACCCGGTCCAGTCCCTCCATGGCGAGTTCGCTGGCCGACGTGCTGCGCGCGGACCACAGCATCCACGTTCCCGCCGTCGTCTCGACCCGACGCCCGACGACGACGAAACCACGGTCTTCATCGTCGGTCATCCGGAACTCGGCGTCGGCGGGCTCGCGCGCTTCCACCACCTCCCGCACGTCGTGCGGCAGCGAATCGACTTCCACCTGGCCGTCGGGGTTGCGGATCGAGACCAGCACCCCGGTCCCGGGGTCGTCGACCTCGACCTCCGGGTCGGCGAGGATGTCGGCGACGAACGACGTCAGATCGCCGGCGGCGAGGGCGGTGTCCGACGCCGACAGCACCTGGGCCATCTGTGCGCGCACGACCAGCAGGGCGCCGCCGAGCAGCACGACGGCGACCAGCACACTGCCGAGGGTGATGCGAGCCCGGATGGAGAGCCGTCTCATCCGTCGCCGCGTTCCTCGAGGCGGTAGCCCTGCCCGCGGACGGTCACGAAGGCGATGCCCGCCTCGACCGGTTCGAGCTTCTTGCGCAGGTACCGCAGGTACTGGTCGACGATCGTCGGGTCGATGTGCTGCGTCGTGCCCCAGACCTCGGTGAGGATCTCCGGACGCGACAGGGTCTCGTCGAGGTGCGACGCCAGCAGCCAGAGCAGCGCGAACTCCTTCGTGCTGAGCGGGATCGCCTTGCCACCGACCGAGGCGCGCACGGCGGCCGCGTCCAGGTCGAGGGCGCCCACCCGGAGCGAGGGCCGCGGGCGGGCGCTGTCCCGCCGCACGAAAGCCCGGATGCGGGCGCTGAACTCGGCGAAGGCGAAGGGTTTCGTCAGGTAGTCGTCGGCGCCCGAGTCGAGACCCAGCACCCGGTCCTCGACGGCATCGCGCGCGGTGAGGAGCAGAACGGGCAGCGTGTTGCCCTGCTGCCTCAGGTGGCGGCAGATCTCGAACCCCGACATCTCCGGCAGCATGACGTCGATCGCGGCGGCGGCGTACTGGTCCTGAGCGACCGCGATCAGGGCGTCGACCCCGTTCTCGACGACGGTCACCTCGTAGCCGTCCGCGCGCAGCCCGTCGGCGACGAGCGCGCCCATCTCGCGATCGTCGTCGACGACGAGGATGCGGGGCACCGGGTCAGACCACCCCGGTGGTGCCGAGCAGGGTGCCGATGAGGAAGGTCGCGGCCAGCGCGATCGCCCCGCCGACGACGACGCGAACCGTCGGACGCAGCCACGGGCTGCCGCCGATGCGAGCGCTCAGCGCTCCGGTGAGCGCGAGCGCGATCAGCACGGCCGCGAACGTGATCGGCACCCGCAGCGGCTCGGGCGGCAGCAGGATCGCGATCAGCGGGAGGATCGCGCCGATCGTGAACGCCAGAGCCGAGGCCCCGGCCGCCTGCCAGGGACTCACGACGTCCTCTTCGACGATGCCGAGTTCGGCCTCCAGGTGCGCCGCGAGGGCGTCGTGCGCGGTCAGCTCCTCCGCGACCCGGGCCGCGGTCTCCGCAGACAGCCCTTTGGCCTGGTAGATCCCGGCGAGCTCGGCGAGCTCCTCCTGCGGGAGCTCCCGGAGTTCGCGGCGCTCCTTCGCGATGAGGGCGCGCTGAGTGTCGCGCTGGCTGCTCACCGAGACGTACTCGCCGAGCGCCATCGAGATCGCGCCGCCGACGAGGCCGGCAGCGCCCGCGGTGAGGATCGGCGCGACGGCGGAGGTGGCCCCGGCGACACCCACGACGATCGCGGCGACCGACACGATGCCGTCGTTCGCGCCGAGCACCCCCGCGCGCAGCCAGTTGAGCCGGGCCGCGATCCCGGGCCCGTGCGGCTCGCCGGTGTGCGGAAGCGGGGAGAAGGGATCGGTCATGATGGCCCAGCCAAGCACTCGGGCCGCGCCGGCGCCAGGAAGGACAGGATGCCCTCCGCCTCGCGCCCGGGCCGGGATCCTAGGCTGGCGGCATGCCGCTCATCCTCGCCTTCGACGGACACGACCCCGAGATCCACCCCGACGCCTGGGTGGCACCGAACGCCTCCGTGATCGGACGCGTGCGGATCGCCGCTGACGCCAACGTCTGGTTCGGCGCGGTGATGCGCGGCGACATCGACGAGATCGTGCTCGGCGCGCGCAGCAACCTGCAGGACAACGCCGTGATCCACACCGAGGCGGGCAACCCGACGATCATCGGCGACGACGTCAGCATCGGCCACGGCGCGATCGTGCACGGCTGCATCGTCGAGGACGGCTGTCTCATCGGCATGAACGCGACAGTGCTCAACGGCGCCGTGATCGGCGCGAACTCGCTCGTCGCCGCGGGGGCGCTCGTGCTCGAGGGAACCGTCATCCCGCCGCGCTCCCTCGTCGCGGGCGTGCCCGCCAAGGTGCGACGGGAACTCAACGACGACGAGGTCGCGGGGCTGCTCGGCAACTCCGCGCGCTACGTGCCGCGGTCGAAGCTCTATCGAGCCGCCGAGTAGCCACCCGAACCCGGCACCGTGAACTGGAGGAGGTTGGCTCCCGCGATCGGCAGGAGCGACGCGACCACGAGCCCGGCGATCAGCATCACGTGGGTGGGCGCGAGCACGACGAGGATCGAGCCCGCCAGCAGGAGCGGCAGGAAGGCGTACGCGCGGGGCGCATAGCGACGCATCGCGAGCCACCCGACGGTCGTGAGACCCGCGGCGAGCATCCCGAGCACTCCGACGGCGGGCCGCCAGGCGATCGCTTCGCTCGCGAACGCCTGCAGGAACCAGAACAGCACGCCGGCCGCGAAGAGCGGGAGCCCGACTGCGATCCGGCCCCGCCGCAGAACCGCCGCGATCCAGCATCCGGCGAGACCGAGAGCGCCGAAGATGCCGCCCACGGTCGCCGCCGCGCCGACCGCGCCATCGGCACGGAGATCGGCGAGCACGGCGGGGAACCCCGCCACCGCAAGCGCCGCGAGGGCGAGCGACACGGCGAAGCCCCAGTCGAGAAACCCGGGACGGTGCGCGGACCGGGAGACGGGGACGGTGGCCGTCACGGTCAGCCGTTCACGAGACGCAGGATCACGACCACGACGATCGGCGCGAGCGCCACGACGAGCGCGAGTCCGGCGATCCCGCGCGCAAGGCCGCGCACGAGGCAGACGATGCTCACGACGAGCGCGACGAGCACGAGGGCGGCCCCGACGAAGAAGACGACGACGAACGGCGTCGCGCCCGACCCGCCGGCGTCGAGCGCCGCGGAGATGCCGGCGACGAAACCCCACGACATCCCCGCCGCTCCGACCACGGCGAGAAGCAGGGCGATGGCCGCCGGCACGCGGCTCGGACTGACGTAGACGTCGGTGTCGGACATGGCGCCACCCTAGGGGTTCCGGTACTCCGGAGGGAGTAGGGAAGGTGTCACCCCGGGGACGACCTCCGGCGTCGCGTCGACGGGAAGACTGACGGCATGAGCCCCCGCCGCCGCCTCGCCGCCCTGCTCGCCGTCGCGACGACCGCCGTCGTGCTCACCGGATGCGCCCGTGACCACGACCCCGGCCCCGACTCCGGCACCACCTCGCGCACGATCGAGATCGGGGGCGAGAACCGCGAGTATCGGCTGCACCTGCCGCCTCGGCTCGCGGAGGATCCCGCACTCGTCGTCATGCTGCACGGCGGACTGGGGTCCGCGCAGCAGGCGGAGAGCGCGTACGGGTGGGACGCCGTCGCCGATGCGGAGGGATTCGTCGTCGCCTACCCCGACGGCGTGAACCGCACCTGGAACGCCGGCGACTGCTGCGGCGGCGCGGAACGGGAGGATGTCGACGACGTCGCGTTCCTCACCGCACTCGTGAGCGAACTGCAGGCCGAGTTCGGCGTCAGCCCGGCCCGCACGTTCGGTACCGGGATGTCGAACGGCGCGATGATGACCTACCGCCTCGCCTGCGAGACCAGCCTGTTCGCCGCGATCGCGCCCGTCGCCGGGACGATCGTGACGACCTGCGACGACCCGGCCCCGGCATCCGTGCTGCACATCCACGGGCAGGACGACGGCAGCGTGCGCATGGACGGCAAGCCCGGCGACGGGGTCGGCGACGTCGACGGGATGCCGATCGCCGACGTGAACGCGCTGTGGCGGCAGGCCGATGGATGCGGCCGCCCGGTCGTCACCGACGCACCTCCCGTCACCACGTCGACCAGCACCTGCGCCGACGGCCGTACCGTCACCCTCATCACCGTCGCCGGAGCCGGGCACCAGTGGCCGGGGTCCGTCGCGCGCGAAGGGGCGACCGACCAGCCGAGCGACGCCCTCGACGCGACGGCGCTCATCTGGGAGTTCTTCGACGCGGCCTGACGTTCAGACGGTCCAGAGCGCGTGCACGTCGGGCTGCGTGAGCGCCTCCCGCCCGGACAGGGCGGCGAGTTCGATCACGACCGCGAGTCCGGCCGGAAACCACCCCGCGCGCTCGACGAGCCGGCGCGCGGCGCCGAGCGTGCCACCGGTCGCGAGCACGTCGTCGACGATCAGCACGCGCGTACCGGCCGCCAACTGGCCCGCGTGAACCTCGAGATCGGCGGTGCCGTATTCGAGCGCATACGACTCGCTGAGTCGCTCGCCAGGCAGCTTCCCGGCTTTGCGGATCAGCACGAGCCCGGCGCCCGAGCGCGCGGCGATCGCCCCCGCGAGCGGGAAGCCTCGCGCCTCCACTCCGGCGACGACGTCGAACTCCCCGGCGAACGGCGCCTCAAGCTCGTCGACGACGACGGCGAAGGCCTCAGAGTCGGCGAGCACCGGTGTGATGTCACGGAACAAGATGCCCGGCTGGGGGAAGTCGGGAATGATGCGCATGAGCGTCTCGAGGTGCTCCCGCGCCGACCTGGTCATCCGACGAGTTGCTGCGCGAAGACGTGCGGGGTGAAGCCGGTCAGGTCGCCGATGCCCTCGCCCTGCCCGACCAGCTTGATCGGGATGCCGGTCTTCTCCTGCACGGCGAGCACGAAGCCGCCCTTCGCGGAGCCGTCGAGCTTGGTGAGCACGAGGCCGGTGACCCCGGCGTGCTCGATGAACGCCTCCGCCTGCGCGAGGCCGTTCTGGCCGGTGGTGGCGTCGAGCACGAGCAGCACCTCGGCGATCGGTTCGAGCTTCTCGATCACCCGTCGCACCTTCGAGAGCTCGTCCATCAGGCCGCTCTTGGTCTGCAGCCGCCCGGCGGTGTCGATGAGCACGATCTCGATGCCCTCGCGCTGCGCCTTCTCGACGGTCTGGAAGGCGACGGAGGCCGGATCCTGGCCGGCGGCCTGCGGCCGCACGATCTGCGCTCCCCCGCGCTCCGCCCAGGTCGCGAGCTGCTCGACGGCCGCCGCACGGAAGGTGTCGGCGGCGCCCACGACGACCGAGCGTCCGTAGTTGCCGAGGAACTTCGCGAACTTGCCGATCGTCGTCGTCTTGCCGACGCCGTTCACCCCGACCACCAGCACCACGGCGGGACGGTTCGAGAGCACGAGGGTCGAGTCGAGTCGGGCGAGACGTTCCTCGATGGTCTCGCGCAGCATCCGCTGGAGGTCGGCGGGGTCGGTCGTGCGGAACTTCGCCACCTTGCCCCGCAGCTCGTCGACGATCGCGTCGGTGACGTCGGGGCCGAAGTCGGCGGAGATGAGGGCGTCTTCGAGGGCGGTCCAGGTCTCGTCGTCGATCGTCGCGCGAGAGAACATCCCCCTGAGGGCAGAACCGAGGGACCACGCAGCCGCCATGTCACCATGGTCGCATGACCGACGTCGCCCCATCCTCCCCGACGGTTTTCGGTGGGACGCGTCGCGCCCGCCACGCTCATGCTGCTCGCCTACCTGCCGGCGCTAAGGTCATGCCGATCGAGGCGCTCGACGACGGGCTCCAGAGCGCGACGCACCTCGTCGTCGTCGACCCGAACGGGCGCCGGCTGCTGCTGCTCAACGATCGGATCGTGCCCCGCGAGCAGAAGGAGGTCCTCGTGAACGACATGATCGGGCGGGGTGCTGCTCTCGAGCACGTGCCGGGCCGCGTCACGATCGGGCAGTTCGCTCGCGCCCATCCCGGTGCGCTCCCCCCGCATCTCGCCCACCGGGTGCGGTTCCTGCAGCTCGTCGCCCTCGGCACGCTGCTCGTCATGGGAGTCGCCGCCGCGGTCTCGGTGGCCGGCGTCATCTCGTCCTTCGCCTCATGATCGCGGCGTTCATCCGGCACGGCCAGACCGACTGGAATCGCGAGGGCCTGCTTCAGGGCTCGAGCGACATCCCGCTCAACGACACCGGCCGCGCCCAGGCCCGCGACGCGCTGATGACGCTGCGCTCGATGCCGTGGGACGTCGTCGTGAGCTCTCCCCTGGTGCGCGCCCGGGAGACCGCGCAGATCATCGCCGACGGCCTCGGCATCCCGCTCGGGCCGGCGTACCACGGGTTGGTCGAACGCGACTACGGCGAACTGGAGGGCACCCCGTCGTCGGACGCGATCGCGCGGTGGCCCGACCGCGGCTACCCGGGGGCGGAGAGCCTCGACTCGGTCGCCACCCGCGGCGGCGCGGCGCTCGCCCGGATCGCCGACGATTACCCCGGGTCGTCGGCCCTGGTCGTCTGCCACGGCACGATCATCCGGTACACGCTGGCGCGGCTGGCCGGGCGCCCGGTGCCGGGCATCGACAACGGCTCGGTCTCGATGGTGCGCACCGGTGCCTCCGGGTGGGATGTCGTCACCGTCAACGGCATCCCGCTCGAGGAGATCCCGGTCGAGCACGCCGCCGCCCAGCCCTCACGTGAGGGGGAGAGCGGCACGCACGCGGGCTGAACCCGGATCGCTCAAGCGATGTCGGCGAGCTCGCCGCGCATGACGGCGTCGGCGGTCGCGAAGATCCGGCGCACGGTCACCGGATCCCGCATCGGCGGAGAGCGGTAGTTGGTCGCCAGACGCCCTTCCGGCTGCTCGCGCACGGTGAACCCGGTGAGCAGTTGCGCGTCGATCGGCGCGAGCGCGGCCCCGCCGGGCTCGCGATGAAGGCCTGCGCGCCGGTACCCGACCCCGCGTTGCCGAGCACGACACCGGCGACCGGTCGGTGAAGACGTCGCTGAGCGCCGTGGGGTCGAGGGCCGCCGTCGGCATCCCGGGCGCCGCGGACTCGGCCGCGGACATCGGACCGTCGAGCGGCGAGAAGTCGTAGGTGCGCTCCACCCTGCGAGTCTGGCAGGACTGAGGATGATCAGGACGCGCGATCCCCGACACGCTGGCCGACGACGGCGGAGACGCCGTCCTGACGCATCGAGACGCCGTAGAGGGCATCCGCGATCTCCATCGTGCGCTTCTGATGGGTGATGACGATGAGCTGCGAGTCGGTGCGCAGGTCTTCCATCACCGTGAGCAGGCGGCCGAGGTTGGCGTCGTCGAGCGCCGCCTCCACCTCGTCCATGATGTAGAACGGGCTGGGCCGCGCCTTGAAGATCGCCATCAGCAGCGCGACCGCCGCGAGCGACCGCTCGCCACCGGAGAGCAGCGAGAGCCGCTCGATCTTCTTGCCCGCCGGCTTCACGGTGACCTCGATGCCGGTGGTGAGCATGTTCTCGGGGTCGGTGAGATGGATGCTGCCGCTGCCGCCCGGGAACAGCACCGGGAAGACCTGGTTGAACGCGTTCTTGGTGTCTTCGAAGGCCGACCCGAAGATGTCCTGCATCTTCTCGTCGATCTCGTCGATGATCGTCAGCAGGTCCTTGCGAGTAGCCGTCAGGTCGGCGAGCTGTTCGGTGAGGAACCGGTGCCGCTGCTCGAGCGCTTCGAACTCCTCCAGCGCCAGCGGGTTCACCCGGCCGAGCTGGGCGAGCTTCCGTTCGGCCGTCGCCAGGCGGGTCTCCTGCTCGGCGCGGACGAAGGGGATGGTGCGGATCTCGGGAGCGGCGGCCTCGGCGTCACCCTCGGCGGGTTCGGCGGACGGCGCCTCGTCGACGGGGACGGGGACCTCGGGGCCGTATTCGGCGACGAGCACCTCTTCGTCGAGGGCGAGATCTTCCGCGGCGCGCTCGAGCAGCGACGAGAGGTGCAGCTTCTTCTCGTAGGCCTGCATCTCGAGACCGTGCACGTTCTCGTTGAGGGCGCCGAGCCGCTCCCGCAGGGTGCTCTCGGTGCGGCGGAGCTCGTTCAGCTCCTCGTTCTGCTGACTGCGGGCGGCCTCGGCGGTGGCGAGCGCCACCCGGGCCTCCGAGACCGAGCGGTCGGCGACATCCAGCGCCGCGGGAAGAGCCGCGAGAACCTTCTGCGCGGCCCCCACCTGGTGCTGGCGCTGCACGGCGATGCGGGCGGCCTCCTCGGCGGCGGCGCGCTCGGCCTCGAGCTGCGCCTGCAGCGCGTCGGCCTGCTGGCCCTGCGCGCGCACCCGCTCGCGGGCGGTCTCGAGTTCGACCCGCGCCTGCACCTCGGCGGCGCGGGCGGCTTCGAGTTCGGCGTAGAGCGCGTCGCGCGCCGAGACGTCGAGGATGGGCCGGGGGTTGGCGGCGTGCGCGTCGCGGTCCGAGCGCGCGGTCTCGACGACGGTCTCGGCCTCCTCGACCGAGGCGCCGAGCGTGCGCAGCGACTCGGCGAGACGCTCGCCCTCGGCCTGCGCGGCTTCGAGCGCGACGCGCGACCGGCCGAGGGCCTCGCTGCGCTCCGCGAGCCGGGTGTCGAACTCCTTGAGCGCCGCGGATGCCGTCGCCGCGTCGATCTGCGCGAGGTCGAGCGACTCCCTCTTGCCGGCGAGGGCGAACCGCTGCCGCTCGATCGCGGTGGTGACCTCGGTCAGCCGGGTCTGGGCGGCATCCCGCTCGGCCGCGAGTTCGATCGTGGAGCTGCCGCCGCCGGAGCCGCCGCGCAGCACGTGCTCCGTCATGACGTCGCCCTCGCGGGTGATCATCGTCAGCCCGCCCAGGCTCTGCTTGTTCAACGCAGCGACGGCGGGCCAGGACGTCCGCGCGGCGGCGAGATCGGCGACGACGACGACCGAGGCGAGAAGACCGCGGATGCCGTCGGGTCCGGTCACGAGCTCGGCCGCCGACTCGACGCCGGCGGGGAGCCCGGACGGCAGGACGGGAGCGGCGGAGTCGGCGATGACGATCTCGACCCGTCCGGCCGCGGCGGCGCGCACGTCGTCGAGGGCGCCGAGCGCGGCCTCGCGCGAGTCGGCGAGCACGGCGTCGGAGAGTGAGCCGAGGGCGGCGGCGATCGCGGCCTCGTACCCGGCGCGCACCTGGATGTGCTCGGCGACGAGACCGCGGATGCCCTTCGCCCCGACGATCGCGCCGGAGCCGTCCTTCTGGTCGAGGGCGAGCGAGAGGGCGCCGGTGCGGGCGGCGAGGGCGTCGCGCTCGCGCTCCGAGGCGTGCAGCTCGTCGCGGGCGACATCCACTTCGGCGCGGAGCGTCTCGACGGCCGTCTCGGCGGCGGTGACGGCGGCGGCGAGGTCGTCGTCTTCGCGGACGGCATCCTCATCGCCCTCGAGCGCGAGCAGTTCGTCGCGGGCGGCGTCGCGTCGGGCCTCGGCCTGCGCGAGCGCGGCCCTCTGGCGGTCGAGTTCGGCGCGGGTCGCGGTCAAGCGGGATTCGGCGGCGGCGACGACACCGGCCAGGCGGCCCTGCTCGAGGTCGTGGGCCGAGACGAGGGCGCTCTGTGCGCTGATCTCCTCGTCGAGCGAGTCGAGCGAGCCGCGGGCGGTGGCGGTGACGGCGGAGGCACGGCCGAGGTTCTCCTCGGCGGTCGTGACACCGGTGGCGAGCCGGGTGATCTCCTCGCGGGCGTCGTCGACCATGCGCTGGCTGATCGTCGACGACATCCCGGGCAACTCCGCCTGCTGGCCGAGCAGCGAGAGGCGTTGGTTGGCGAGCGTGTAGAGCGACCGCATCCGGTCCTGCACCTGCTCGAGGCCGAACGCGACGCGACGGGCCTCGTCGACGGCGTCGCCGACCATCGCCTGCTCGAGGCGCCCCTGACGCAGGCGCGCCTGGTCGAGCTGCTCCTGCAGCACGAGTCGCTCGGTCTTGCGTTCGCTCTCGCCGCGCGACAGGTCGGAGACCGCGGCACGCAGGGTCACGACCTCGTCCGCGAGCAGGCGGGCGCGGGCATCCCGCACCGTGGCCTGGATGTGCGCGGCCTCGCGCGCGATCTCGGCCTGCTGGCCGAGGGGCTTGAGCTGACGGCGGATCTCGCCCGCGAGGTCGGAGAGGCGCGTGAGGTTCGCCTGCATCGCGTCGAGCTTGCGGAGCGTCTTCTCTTTGCGGCGACGGTGCTTGAGGATGCCGGCCGCCTCCTCGATGAACCCGCGGCGGTCCTCCGGGGTGGCGTGCAGCACGGCGTCGAGCTGGCCCTGGCCGACGATGACGTGCATCTCGCGGCCGAGTCCGGAGTCGCTGAGGAGTTCCTGCACGTCGAGCAGCCGGCACTGCTCGCCGTTGATCGCGTACTCGCTCCCGCCGTTGCGGAACAGGGTGCGCGAGATCGTCACCTCGGAGTACTCGATCGGCAGCGCGCCATCCGCATTGTCGATCGTGAGATGCACCTCGGCGCGGCCGAGCGGCCCGCGGGTCGCGGTGCCGGCGAAGATGACGTCTTCCATCTTGCCGCCGCGGAGGGTCTTCGCCCCCTGCTCGCCCATCACCCAGGCGAGCGCGTCGACGACGTTCGACTTGCCGGAGCCGTTCGGCCCGACGACGCAGGTGACTCCGGGCTCGAACGCGAAGGTGGTCGGCGTCGCGAAGGACTTGAACCCCTTGAGGGTCAGGCTCTTCAGATACAAATCGACTCCTGGTCTCGACACGCGCCCAGGCGCTACTCGACCCGAGCGACGGAGGACTCCCCTACGGTACCGGTTCTGTTTCGATCGGCCGGACTCGCTCTTCCGCCTGAGACGCGCGTGTGTATTCTGGTCGGCTGCCCTCCGGGCGGCGGAAGGCAGGTTTCGCCATGGCTGATTTCGTCATCGACGAACTGGCGCTCCCCGAGAGCGTCGACGCCCCGGATGCGGGCGACTTCGTGCGCGCCGTCGAAGTCGCCCGCATCGTCGAGACCGCGGCTTACGGCACGGCCGACATCCCGTACACGGCCGACGAAGAGCTGCCGATGCACCGCAACCCGTTCGAGCCGCACCGCTTGTTCGTCGCGCGCGTCGACGGTGAGATCGTCGGCCGGGCCGCGGCCGAGACACACGCCGGCGACGACGCCGACACGACGTGGGTGCGCACGCAGGTGCTGCCGGAGTTCCGCGGTCGCGGCATCGGCCGCGCCCTCCTCGCGACGGTCGAGCGCACGTTCCCGCAGACTCGGAAGGTGATCGCCTACGTCGGCGGCACGGACCGCGGCGGGCTGCGGCTCGCATCGCCGACCGGCTTCGGCTCGATCTCCGCCGAGGCGCGGGAGACCCGGTTCATGCACGCCGCCGGCTACCGCTTCGAGCAGGTCGAGCGGCTCAGCAGGCTCCCGCTGCCGATCGCCGGGCTCGACGCCCTCGTGGCCGAGTCGCAGGCGGCGAGCGGCGACGACTACCGCGTGCACACCTGGAGCGGCCGCACCCCGGAGCGCTGGCTCGAGGATCGCGCTCTGCTCGCCACGCGGATGAGCACCGACGCGCCCTCCGCCGGACTCGAGGAGCCCGAGAACGTCTGGACCGTCGAACGCGTCCGCGACGCCGACGACCGGGCGGCCACCAACCCGCGCACGCGCGTCCTGGCCGCGGTCGAGCACCTCCCCTCGGGGCATCTCGTCGGCTTCACGATGCTCTCGGTGCCGCGGAGCCGGCGACGCGCGGTCGACCAGTGGGCGACGCTCGTGCTGCGCGAGCACCGCGGCCACCGCCTCGGGATGCTGCTGAAGGTCGCGAACCTAGCCCACCTCGCCGAGATGGCTCCCGGCCACCCGAGCGTGATCACCTTCAACGCCGAGGAGAACCGCCCGATGCTCACGGTCAACGAACAACTCGGCTACGTCGGCATCGCCTACGAGGGAGCCTGGCGGAAGGATCTGGCATGACGTTCACGATCGAGCGGTTCTCGGTGCCTCCGGCCGTCGGCGGGCCCGGCTGGGACGACTTCGTCGCCGCCATCGAGGCGGGCGACCGCTCCGACGCGGTCTCGATGGGCACGACCGAGAACCGCTACACGCCCGCGGAGGAGCTGTCGCACTACCAGGATCCCCACCGGCCGTCACGGATGTACGTCGCGCGGATCGACGGCGACATCGTCGCGAAGGGCTGGTTCGAGATCCAGAGCGACGACCCCGACACCGCGTGGACGGTGCTCCAGGTGCCGCCGGAGGTCGAACACCGCGGAATCGGGCGCGGACTCGCCGACGCGATCGAGGCCGGCGTCGTCGAAGAGGGTCGCCGCAAGATCATCGCCTACTCCCCGGACACCACCGTCGGCGGCGAGCGGCTGGTGCCTCCGACCGGGGCGGGCTCGGTGCCGGCGCACTCGCGCACGACCCGGTTCGCGCAGGCCCGCGGCTATCGGCTGGAGCAGGTCAACCGGCTGAGCCGCATCGCCTTCCCGGTGCCGGACGTCGCCGCGCAGCTCGACGCGGCGATCGCACGCAGCGGCCCCGACTTCGCCCTGCACGACTGGGTCGGTCCGACCCCCGAGCGCTGGCTCGACGGCATCGCGCTGCTCAACACCAGGATGTCGACCGACGCCCCCGACGGAGGTGTCGGCACCCCCGAAGACGTCTGGACCGCGGAGCGCCTCGCCGCCGAAGACGCCCGCAAGGCCCGCGACAACCCGCGCCGCATGGTGACGACGGCCGTCGAGCACCTCCCCACCGGGCAGCTCGTCGGCTTCACCGAGTATTCGGTGCCGCCGGACACCGACCGCGCGGCCTCCCAGTACGCGACGCTCGTGCTTCACGAGTTTCGCGGCCACAAGCTCGGGATGCTGCTCAAGATCGCGAATCTCGCGCACCTCGAGCGAGTCGCACCGGGACATCCGAGCGCCACGACCTGGAACGCGGAGGAGAACCGGCCGATGCTCGACGTCAACGAGGCGATCGGCTTCGTCGGCATCGCCTACGAAGGGATCTGGAGGAAAGATCTGTGAGCGGCGTCGCGATCGAGGAGCTGAGCATCCCGGCGACCCGACGGATCGTCGGGGGCCGCGAGTTTCGCGCGATCACCCCCTCAGGCTAGGGCGCGAGCACCACGCAGAGCCGCGCGAGCACCGACGTGCCCGCGCCGGTGGTCGCTTCGATGTCGACGAACCCCGCGTACGGCCCGCCGTCGACCCCGCTCGCCGAGATCGGCCCGTCGAGCGTCCAGGAGTTGGTGTCCTCGGCGCCCACGAAGATCTCCCCGGCATTCGGGAACGCGACCCCGTCGTCGATGTAGGAGAGCGTGTAGGAGTAGGTCGTGTACTCGCCCTCGGTGCCGCTGTCGGTCATCGCGTAGCTCTCCGAGCCGCCGAGCGGGTAGACGTCGAGCAGCGGCTCGATCTCGAGGCGAGGATCGACGAACAACTCGTAGCCGGCCGTGGTCACGCCGTCGCAGTTCAGGTCCGAGCCCGCGCTGCCCCCGTCCGGCGATCCGCCCGTCCCCGTGTCTCCTCCCCCGCCGGGAGCGCAGCCGGCGATGGCGAGCAGGGGCGGGAGCAGGATCGCGAGCAGCGCGAGGCGCGAACGGTTCTTCACCCTCCACATGGTCCGCTTCGCCCGAACCCGCCGACAGTGGGGATGCGGCTTATTCGCCCGGCACCCGGGCGAGCCGGGCGACCTCGCCCCGCGTCGTCACCCGCCAGCGCGAGCGGATGTCGGTGAGGTGCTTCTCGACGGTCTTGACGCTGATCTCCAGCTCTGCGGCGATCGCGGCATTCCCGAGCCCGCGAGCCAGAGCGTCGGCGACGGCGCGCTGCCGAGGGGTGAGCGACACCGCGGTGCCCTCGGCCGGAAGCCGGTCGGCGAGCGCGAGTCCGACCGCGAGCCGCGAGGCGGCGCCGAAGGCCGCGAGCACGCGCGAGACGTGGGCGCGCACCGTGTGGTCGGAGAGGTGGAGGATCTTGGCGATCCCGGCGTTCGAGGCGCCTTGCGCGATGAGCAGGGCGACGTCGCGTTCGCGGGCGGACAAGCCCGCCCAACCGACCCCCGCGACGGGACGCAGGCGCCGGCCGGTGCGCCGCAGCTCCCGGGCCGCCGATGTTCGCACCGCATGGAATCCGGTTCGCTCCGCCGCGGCCACGGCCGCCTCGAGCCGCGCGGTCGCGACGCCCCCCTCCGACGCGGCGAGCCGGGCACGGGAGCCGACGATCTCGGCCTCCGCGGCCTCGACCGCGCGGCCCTCCACGGTCGCCAGCACAACCGCGAGGTCCGCGAATTCCACGGCCTCGCGCGGATGTCCGGCGAGCAGGGCGACCCGGCTGTCGAGCCGCGCGATGGTCGAGCCGGCGATCGGATGCCCGCGCAGGTCGGCCGCACGGTCCGCCCAGGCCTCCGCGGCATCCAGGTCGCCTTCGGCGGCGGCGAGCGCGACGAGCAGTTCGAGTCCGAGGCCTCGGTCGACGATCGTGAGGGCGGTCAGCCGCTCGTCGCCGCCGGCTGCGAGCACGAGCCGGGCGGAGCGTTCGACGTCGCCGATCGCGACCAGCCCGAAGGCGGCGAGCAGCCGGCATCCCGCGGCGAGGTAGCCGTCGGCGGGAAGTTCGCTCGCCTCGACCCGGTCGGCGAGGGCCCGCGCGGCGCCCCGGTCGGCCGCGTTGCCGCGCACGAGGGATGCCGTGCTCGCGCTGAGCAGGGCCAACAGCGGGCCGTCGTCGCGGGACTCCAGGTCACGCACGACCGCCTCGGCCTCGTCGATCCGACCGAGGAACGCGAGCAACCGTGTCCGATGCACCCGCACGAGCCCGCCGAAGGGGTGGCCCGGCCAGTCGGCGACAGGTCGCGGGCCGACGAAGCGGTCGGCGAGGACGAGGCGCCCGCAGGCGAGGGCCCCTTCGGCGGCGAGGTACCGGGCGACGTCGGCCTCCCGCGCGGCACCCAGATCGTCGAGCAGGCCGACAACCTCGCCGAGCGGGTCACCCGTCGCGGTCGACCCGGGTGCCGCATCCGTCCAGTGCTCCGCGCTTCCCGGCCACCAGCCCGCGGACGCGAGTCCGCGGGCGCCGAGCGCGGCCACCCGGGTGACGTCGTCGGACGCCCGGGCGAGGGACTCGTCGGCGAGCTCTGCGGCGCGCGCGTAGTCGGTGCGGAGGAACGCGGCGTACGACGCGATCGGCAGGAACCAGGGGTCGTCGGCGGCGGCGAGGCTCCGGTCGAGCGCTTCCGCCGCCCCGCCGTCGAGCAGCAGGCGGAACACATCCTGGGTCAGCGCCTGACGGATCATCGGATCCGGATGCGTTGACAGAACGGGCAGAAGTGCGAGCCCCGGTTCATGAAGTCCTCGCGCACGATCGGGCGGCCGCAGCGCGGGCAGGGCTTGCCGTGCTGCCCGTACGCGTTGAGCGAGTGCGAGAAGTAGCCGGAGGCGCCGTTCACGTTCACGTAGGTGCTGCTGAACGACGTGCCGCCCTCGACGAGCGCGCGGCCGAGCACGAGCCGCACCTCGGCCAGCAGTGTCGTCGCCCGCGGACGGCTGAGGGCCCGGGTCGGCTGGTCGTAGTGGATGCGGGCCGCCCACAGCGCCTCGTCGGCGTAGATGTTGCCGATGCCGCTCACCAACGTCTGGTCGAGCAGAGCGCGCTTGATCCCGGTGTCCTTGGCGGCGAGCCGGCGCAGGAAGAGGTCGTCGTCGAACAGCGGGTCGACCGGGTCGCGGGCGATGTGGCTCACCTGCGACGGGAGCAGCTGATCGGGATGATCGCGCGCCGGCACGAGCTGGTCGAGCGCCATCGAGCCGAAGATGCGCTGATCGACGAAGTGCACCCGCAGCGGTCCGTGGCCCGGCTGGTCGAGGTCGAGCACGATGCGGGTGAGCCGGTCGCGCTCGGCGCCGGGATCGCGCAGCAGCACCTGCCCCGACATCCCGAGGTGCACGACCAAAGCCTCGCCGGTGCCTTGGATCGGGACCCAGAGGAATTTGCCGCGACGCTGCGGAGTGAGGAACCAGGCACCGGTCAGCCGGTGGACGAAGTCCTCCGCGGGTCCGATATGTCGTCGCAGCGACCGGGCGTCGAACACCTCGACACGGGTGACCGTCGCGCCGGTGACCGCGGGCTCGAGGCCGTGGCGCACGACCTCGACCTCGGGCAGCTCCGGCATTGCTACCCGCGCTTCGGAGGCTGCGCGCTGTGCAGGGCGGCCCAGGCCGAGAGCGCCGCCGCCATCTCGGCCTGCTTCTTGCTCGTGCCGTCGCCCTCGGCGACCTCGACGCCCGCGACGGACACGACCGCGTGGAAACGCTTCGAGTGGTCGGGACCGCTGTCGGAGACGAGGTACTGCGGCAGACCCTTGCCGAGACGGGTGGAGAGCTCCTGCAGGCTCGTCTTCGGATCCATCGCCGCGCCGAACCGCTCGGGGTCGGCGAGCAGCGGGGCGATCAGCCGGAGCACGAACGCGGTGGCCTGGTCGCCGCCGTCGGAGAGGTAGACGGCGCCGATGAGCGCTTCGAGGGCGTCGGCGAGGATCGACGACTTCTCGCGCCCGCCGGTCAGCTCCTCGCCGCGACCAAGGCGCAGGTGAGCACCGAGGTCGATCAGGCGGGCGATCTCGGCGAGCGCGACGGCCGAGACCAGGCTCGCGCGGCGCTTCGCGAGTTCACCCTCATCCAGCCCGGGGTTCTCGCGGTAGAGCATGACCGTGACGGCCTGCCCCAGAATCGAGTCGCCGAGGAATTCGAGGCGCTCGTTGTGGGCGATGCCGCCGTTCTCGTACGCGTACGAGCGGTGGGTCAGCGCCAGCTCGAGAAGCCCGGCCTCAACGGAGATGCCGAGCTTCTGAGCGAGTTCGTCCGGAGGAGCGGGAACCGCCGGGTTCGGACGAGGAGACGTGTCAGACGTCCGCGACCTTGCGACCCTTGTACTCCAGGTACAGGGGCGTGCCGGCGGAGTCCTCGACGACCTTCGCGCGGTGCGGGAGGCTGTAGGTGACCTTGCCGTTCTCGATCGTCTTGACGAGCTGAACCGGGGTCGCCTTCCACTGCGAGCGGCGGGCGTGCGTGTTGGCGCGCGACTGCTTGCGCTTGGGAACAGCCATGATTTATCTCTTCTCGTTGTTTTCTGCGTCTGTGTCGGTCGTGAAGTTCTGCAGCGCGGCCCACCGGGGGTCGATCGTCTCGTCGATCTTCTGCTCGAACCCATCCGGAAGCCTCTCCCCGGTCAGCGGGTCGAGGCCAGGACAGTCCGGGCGACAAACCGGCTGGAACGGTAGCGACAACACCACCGCGTCCCTCACGACGGGTTCGAGATCCAGCTGGTCGTCTCGAACCACGAAGTCGAAAGCTTCGTCTGGAGAATACGCGAAAAGCTCCTGGAATTCGACTTCGACGTCGATCTCGATGGGGTCGAGGCACCGCGCGCACTCGCCGTGAGCGACGGTCTCGACGTCGGCGGACACCAGGATGCCGTCGTGGAGGCCCTCGAGGCGGAGATCGATGTCGATGATCTCGCCCTCCGCGACCGACGCGGCGCCCTCGCCGAGCTTCTCGGGCAGCGCGAACTCGAGAACGCGCTCTCGCATCTCGCCGGGGCGGTGCACGAGGTCGCGGACGTCGATCAGGAAAGGCGAAGCGGACACCGGGGAATTGTACGCGTGCGAGCGCTTCGGCTTTGGCATCGCAGGTGCGCTATATCGCAGATGTGCGATACTGCCGCGATGGGGAACCAGATCAAGGGCATGGGCAACGACCTCGTGCGCGAAGGGCGACGGCGCGTCGGCTGGACCCAGACACGTCTCGCCCAGGAGGCGCGGACCACGCAGTCGGCGATCGCCCGCCTGGAATCCGGGGTCACCTCCCCCGCCTTCGACGACGTCCTGCGTCTGCTGAGGATCATGGGACTCGACCTGGACTTCATGCTCGTGGAGCGCGACGACGCCGACCTCAGCCAGGCGCGGCAGATGCTCCCGCTCTCCACAGATGAACGCCACGCCTTCCACGTCGGGTTCCGCGATCAGGTGAAACGGATCCGTGGACGAGCAGCCTGACCTCGACTTCGAGCGCATCCTGTCGGTTCTGCGCGCGCATGAGGTCGATTTCGTCGTGATCGGTGGCCTGGCCACGATCCACTGGGGCTCGCCGTTCGTGACGTGGGACATCGACATCACGCCTGAACGCACCATCGCCAACCTCGATCGTCTGTCGGCCGCTCTCGACGAACTCGGCGCCCGCATCCGAGCTGGGGATGAGACGCTCCCCTTCTCGCACACCGGCGCTTCGCTCGCCGACGCCCAGGCGTGGAACCTTCGCACCCCCTTCGGAGATCTCGACATCTCATTCGTCCCCGACGGCACTCAGGGCTACCCGGATCTCGTCCGGGACGCAGCCGACGAGAAGATCAATGGAGTCGAGGTCCGCATCGCGTCACTGGCCGACGTCATCCGCTCGAAGCAGGCCGCCAACCGCCCGAAGGATCAGCGCGTGCTGCCGACCCTGCGGGAGATCCTCGCCTCGCGCAACCCGCGCAACCCGACGTGATCGTCCGCAGCGTGGAGCTCTCGTGTCGAAGATGCCGCAGCTCGACCTCGCCGACTCGCGGGCTCACCCCGCGGTGAGCGCGGTCAGGGCCTCGTCGATGATCGCCAGACCGCGGCGGGCCTCGCCGGGGGTGACGACGCACGGCGGCACGACGTGCAGCCGGTTGTCGGCGACGAAGGGCAGGAGCCCGCGCTTCAACAGTTCGCCCTTGAGCGCACCGATGGTGGCCGCGGGCACGGGCTGACGGCTCTCCCGCTCGGTGACCAGGTCGAGCGCCCAGAACACGCCGACACCGCGCACGTCACCGATGATCGGGTGCTTCTCGGCGAGCGCCCGCAGACCCGGGCCGAGCACATCCTCACCGATCGCCGCGGCGTTCTCGACGATGCCCTCTTCCTCCATCGCGTCGATCGCGGCGACGATGGAGGCCATCGCGAGCGGATGCCCGGAGTAGGTCAGACCGCCCGGGAACACCTGGTCGTCGAACGCGCCCGAGATCGACTCGGAGATGACGACCCCGCCCGCGGGCACGTACCCGGAGTTCACGCCCTTGGCGAAGGTGATCAGGTCCGGCACGATCCCGTCGGCGTTGATGAGCGGATGCTGCCAGGAGAACCACGATCCGGTGCGGCCGAAACCCGACATGACCTCGTCGAGGATGAGCACGATGCCGTGCTCATCGCACAGCGCGCGCACACCCGACAGGTAGCCCGGCGGCGGGAGCATCACGCCGGCCGTGCCCGGCACTCCCTCGAGCAGGATGGCGGCAATCGACGCCGCACCCTCCGACACGATGACGCGTTCGAGGTGATGCAGCGCCCGCTCCGACTCCTGCTCGGGCGACGTCGCCCAGAACTCGGAGCGGTAGAGGAACGGCCCGAAGAAGTGCACGTGCGCACGGGAGTACTCGTTCGGCACGCGGCGCCAGTCACCCGTCGCGACGACGGCCGCGCCGGTGTTGCCGTGGTAACTGCGGTAGGTGCTGAGCACCTTGTCACGGCCTGTGGTGAGGCGCGCCATGCGGATGGCGTTCTCGTTGGCATCCGCCCCGCCGTTGGTGAAGAAGACCCGCCCGAACGACGGGCCCGCCTTGGCGAGGATGCGCGCCGCCGCCTCGCCGCGGGCGAGGTTCGCGTGCGCGGGAGCCACCATCGGCAGTTCGGCGGCCTGCTTCTGGATCGCCGCGACGACCTTGGGATGCGTGTGGCCGATGTTCATGTTGACGAGCTGGCTCGAGAAGTCGAGGTACTTCTTGCCGTCGTAGTCCCACACCTCGCTGCCGGAACCCCCGGCCACGACGAAGGGGGTGAGGGAGCCCTGGGCCGACCAGGAGTGGAAGACGTGGGCGCGGTCGAGGTCGTAGGCGCGGGTGCCGAGCTCGGCGTCGAGTTCGCTCATGAGGGTGATGCCTTTCGTGCAACGGGTGGTGCGGAGGGAGCGGGGGCGACCGTGGCCGCCCCCGCTCCCGTGCTGCCGGCTAGATGCCGCCGAGCTTGAGCTTGACGGTGATCGGCGAGTAGTCGCCCGCCGGATCGAGGCCCTCGGCCTCGAGCGCCGCGATCGCCTCGAGGACGTACTCGTTCGTGTACGTCGACTCCGGCGGGGCCGCGGTGATCAGGCTCTGCCCGTCCTGGTTGGTCGTCGACAGCGCGCCGTCGACGGTCTGCGCCCAGGCGTCGGCGTCGACGACGCCGATGCCGTTCGGCGACGGCCAGACGAGCTTGTTGACCTCGTTCATCTGCCACAGCTGGTGGCCGGGGCCGACCGGGAAGGCGCCGAGGCCGGCGTTCGGGTCCGACTCGACCAACGCGATCGCGTCGAGCGCGGCCGCGTAGGCGATCGACGCGCCCTCCTCGGGGTTGTCGCGCACGTACATCCAGCCCTTGAGCGCGGCGGTCAGGAAGGCGACGGTCTGTGCTTCGAAGGCCGGGTCCGCGAGATCCGCGGTGTTGGCCCAGACGGCATCCTGCAGCATCCCGCCGGGGGTGTCGGCGTAGGCGACGGTGTTGAAGTCGTCCTCCGTGTAGAGCGTGCCGGGTGCGTCGGGGTTCTCGGTCTCGAGCACCTGCGCCCACTCGTTGTAGGTCATCGCCTCGGCCGCGTCGACGTCGCCGTTGAGCAGCGCGCTCATGTCGAACGCCTGCTGGACGATCTCGACGCTCGTGGTGTCGACGCCCGCGGCGGTCATGGCCGCGAAGATCTCCCACTCGTTGCCGAAGCCCCAGCTGCCGATCGCGGCGCCCTCGTAGTCCTCGACCGACTCGATGCCGGCGTCGGCGTAGGACACCTGCAGCGTGCCGGAGGTCTGGAAGACCTGCGCGATGTTGGTCAGCTCATAGCCGCTCGCCTCGATCGAGCCGAGCACCTTCGGCACCCAGGCGATCGCGTAGTCGGCCTGGCCCTCGGCGAGGATGTTCTGCGGCACCGAGTCGAAGCCGGGCACCGGCGCGATCGTGACGTCGAGGCCCTGCTCGGCGAAGTAGCCGAGGCAGTCGGCCGCGTAGTAGCCGGCGAACTGGGCCTGTGCGAGCCACTGCAGCTGCAGCGTGACGGGCGTCAGCGTCGCGGCGGGGTCGGGCTCGACGCACTCGACGGCGGGGAGCTCCGTCGGCGTCATGTCGAGCGCGGCGGGCTCATCGGTGCCGGTGTCGGTCGGGGTGGAACATCCGGCGAGTGCGAGACCGGCGATGACGACGCCGGCGGCGAGCACGGTGCCGCTTCTGAACCTACGGTTCATGGTGTTTCCTCTCTTTGGTGGGCAGGGGGTGGAACACTGCTCCGTCATGCGTCGCTGCGATGCCGGTTCGCGAGTCGCTCGAGAGCGCCCGTGACGAGGAAGAAGACCAGGCCGACGGCGATGCCGCCCGCAATGTAGGCCCAGGCGAGGTCGTGGTTGCCCGACTTCGCGTAACTGCCGATCGCCGAGCCGATGCCGTTGACCGGGCCGCCGAAGTACTCGGCGACGAGCGCGGAGATCACCGCCAGCGAGCTCGCGACGCGCAGCCCGGTGAGGATGTACGGCAGCGCCGTGCGCAGCGTCAGCTTCAGGAAGGTCTGGATGCCGGTGGCCGCCGTCGCCCGGAACAGGTCGCGTTGCACGGGAAGGGTCTGCCGCAGTCCGCGCAGCGTCGTGACGAACACCGGGACGAACGCCGCGATGCCGGCGATGATCTGCCGCGCGGTCTGCTCGCCCGCGCCGTACATCGAGTTGAGGATCGGCGCGAGCGCGACGATCGGCACGACGGCCAGTACGGCGACGATGGGCGCCGACATCCCGTCGATCGGCGCGAACCGGGCCGCGAGACCGGCGAGCACGATCGCCAGCACGGAGCCGCCGATCAGGCCGACGAGCGCGTTGCCTCCGGTGATGAGCACGTCGTCGAAGACGATCCCGACGTTGACGGTCAGCGACTCGACGACGCCGAACGGGCTCGGCACGGAGTTCGGCGTGACACCCGCGGCGACCAGGCCGTACCAGAGCCCGAGCAGCAGGAGGCCGACGACGATCGGCGCGACGACCTGCACCGCTCTCTGCACGCCGGGCGTCATCGTTCGTTGGCCCGATCGACGGGGGCGCCGTGCAACGCCTCGCGCACGGCGGTGACACGCTCGAAGAACGCCGGGCTCTCGCGGAGCGCCTCGTCGCGGGTGCCGCGGAACGGGACGTCGAGCACGTCGGTGATGCGGCCCGGCCGGGGCGACATGACGACCACGCGGTCGGAGAGGAACACCGCCTCGGGGATCGAGTGCGTGACGAACACGACGGCGGCGCCGGACTCCGCCGCGATGCGCGTCAGCTCCGTCTGCATCCGCTCGCGCGTCATCTCGTCGAGCGCGCCGAACGGCTCGTCCATGAGCAGCAGCCGCGGCCCGGTGGCGAGCGACCGGGCGATCGCGACACGCTGCTGCATGCCGCCGGAGAGCTGGTCGGGAAAACGGTCGGCGAAGTCGTCGAGCCCGACGAGCCGGATCAGTTCGGCCGCGCGCGTCGCGCGGGCGGCGGCGGGCATCCCGTGCAGTTCCAGCGGCAGCGCGATGTTCGCGGTGACGGAGCGCCAGGGCAGCAGACCCGCCTGCTGGAAGGCCATCCCGTAGTCCTGGTCGAGGCGGGCCTTCGCGGCCGGCTTGCCGAACACCTCGACGGTGCCCGCGGTCGCGGAGTCCAGATCGGCGATGAGGCGCAGCAACGTCGACTTGCCGCAGCCGGACGGACCGATGAGCGCGACGAACTCGCCCGGCTTCACGGTCAGATCGACCGCGGAAAGGGCCTGCACCTCGCCGCCGGCCGTGCGGAAGGTCTTCGTCACGCCGGTGACGGAGACGGCGAGTTCGACTGCGTGGGTCGCGGGCGTGGGGGCAGCGGTCATGCGGGGGCCTCTGTGCGTCGGAAACGGCGGAGCAGGAGTCCGAGCAGCGCGACGATGCCCACGGCGACGAAGCCGAGCACGACGGCGCCGAAGACCGGCCCCCAGGGTTTGGCGGGATCGACGGTGCCCTGACCGGCGACGCCGATGAGCAGGCCGCCGATGCCTCCCCCGACTCCGATCGAGACCTCGGCGACGATGGCGCCGATGATCGCGGTCGTCGCGCCGAGGCGCAGGGCCGGGAGCAGGTAGGGCACCGCGGCGGGCAGCCGCAGTTTGACGAGGGTCGCCCAATAGCCGGCGGCGTAGGTGTGCATCAGTTCGAGCTGGGTGCGCTCGGGGGCCTTGAGCCCGCGCAGGGCGCCGACGGTCATCGGGAAGAATGCGAGGTACGACGCGATCACCGCGACGGTCAGCCACTGCGGCCACGGGATGCCCTGGTCGTTGAGCTGGTAGCCGATCGTCGCGAGGATCGGCGCGAAGGCGATGAGCGGCACCGTCTGGCTGACGACGACCCAGGGCAGTACCCCCCACTCGGCGAGCCGGAAGCGCTGCATGACGAGGGCGAGCACGAGCGCGACGGCGAGGGCGATCGCCCAGCCGACGGCCGCATAGCCGAGCGTCCGCAGCACCCCGAGCCCCACCAGGTTGAGCAGCATCGGCGTTCCGGCGCCGCTCACCGGCTGGAACAGCGCGAGGAACATGTCGCCGATGTGCGGCATCGCCCGGTCGGACGCGCGGGGCAGCACGCGGATGCCGCTGCGACGCTCCCCCTCGACGGCGAAGAGCACGATGCCGTCGTCGGGGGCGAAGTTCTTGTAGAGCTCCCAGACGACGACGATCAGCACCACTCCGACGATCCCCCAGAGGATCGCCCGCCGCGTCGCCGTGCTCAGCAAGTTACGACTTCGCCGTGATGTGCGCGGACATGGCCGGGATGACGGTCTCGCCGTACACGCGGAGGGTCTCCTCCTTGTTGTCGTGCTGGAGGTAGCCGGCGAACTGGTGCACGCCGATGGCTTCGAGTTCCTTGAGCTTCGCGAGGTGCTCCTCAGCCGTACCGAGCACGCAGAACCGGTCGACGATCTCGTCGGGCACGAAGTCGACGTGGTCATTCTCCGCCTTGCCGTGCGAGTTGTAGTCGTACCCCTCGCGGCCCTTGATGTAGTCGGTCAGCGCCTGCGGAACCGCTCCCGAGTCGCCGTACTTCGACACGATGTCGGCGACGTGGTTGCCGACCATCCCGCCGAACCAGCGGCTCTGCTCGCGCGCGTGCTGGAGCCCCGCCTCGGTGCCGTCGGTGATGTAGAACGGCGCGGCGACGCAGAAGGTGATCGAGTCGGGGTCGCGCCCGACGGCTTCGGCCGCGGACCGCACGGTCGCGATCATCCACTTGGCGATGTCGACGTCGGCGAGCTGCAGGATGAACCCGTCCCCGACCTCGCCCGTCAGCTTGAGTGCGAGCGGACCGTACGCGGCGACCCAGACCTCGAGTTCCGACCCGGTCGACCAGGGGAACCGCAGCTCGGCGCCGTTGTAGTCGACGCTGCGCGAGTTGCCGAGCTCCCGGATGACGTGGATCGACTCGCGCAGCTCCTTGAGCGTCGTCGGCTTGCCGTTGGTGACGCGCACCGCCGAGTCGCCGCGGCCGATGCCGACGACCGTGCGGTTGCCGTACATCTCGTTGAGCGTCGCGAACACGGATGCCGTGACGGTCCAGTCGCGCGTCGCCGGGTTGGTGACGAACGGGCCCACCTTCACCCGCCGGGTCTCGGCGAGGATCGCGCTGTAGATGACGTACGGCTCCTGCCAGAGCAGGTGCGAGTCGAACGTCCACACGTGGCTGAAGCCGTACTGCTCGGCGAGCTTCGCCAGGTGCACGGTCCGCGATGCGGGCGGGTTGGTCTGAAGAACTGCTCCGAAGTCCATCAGCGCTTCTTCCCACTTCCGTCATAGAGGGTTCTGTGACGCGTCAGACCCCTGCGCAACGCCTTCCCTCGCGTCAGAGAGGGTTCTGTGACGTTCATACGAGGTACTGCGACAGGCCGCGCTTGATGAAGCGCCCGTCGCCCTTCGCGCCGTGGTACTCGCCGCCGTCGATGACGACCTTGCCGCGGGAGATGACGGTGTCGACGTGGCCGTCGATCTCGAAGCCCTCCCAGGCCGAGTGGTCCATGTTCATGTGGTGCGTCGCGGCCGAGATGGTCGTGTGCCCCTTCGGGTCGTAGACGACGACATCCCCGTCCGCGCCGGGCTGGATGACGCCCTTCTGGCCGTACATGCCGAACATGCGCGCCGGAGTGGTCGAGGTGAGCTCGACCCAGCGCTCGAGGGTGATCTCGCCGGTGACGACGCCCTGGTACATGAGGTCCATGCGGTGCTCGATCGAGCCGATGCCGTTCGGGATGGCGCGGAAGTCGTCCGTGCCGAGCTCCTTCTGACCCTTCATGCAGAACGGGCAGTGGTCGGTCGACACCATCTGCAGGTCGTTGGTGCGCAGCGCCTGCCACATGTGGTCCTGGTGCCCCTCCTCGCGGGAGCGCAGCGGCGTCGAGCACACCCACTTGGCGCCCTCGAACGCGCCCCACTCGTCGGAGGTGGCGCCGAGCTGCGCCTCGAGCGAGAGGTAGAGGTACTGCGGGCAGGTCTCGCCGAAGACGTTCTGGCCCTTGTCGCGTGCCCAGGCGAGCTGCTCGACAGCCTGCTTCGCGCTGACGTGTACGACGTACAGCGGTGCCCCGGTGAGGTTGGCGAGCATGATCGCGCGGTGCGTCGCCTCCTCCTCCATCTGCCAGGCGCGGGCGATGCCGTGGTAGTACGGCGTCGTCTTTCCGGCTTCCGCGAGCTGGGCGGCGAGCACGTCGATCGCCGGGCCGTTCTCGGCGTGCATCATCGTCAGCAGCCCGAGGTCGGCGGCCGTCTGCATCGCCTTCAGGATCTGGCCGTCGTCGGAGTAGAACACCCCCGGGTAGGCCATGAACATCTTGTAACTCGTGATGCCCTCGTCGGCGAACCCCTTCATCGCCTGCAGGGAGTCGGCGTCCACGCCGCCCATGATCTGGTGGAAGCCGTAGTCGATCGCGCAGTTGCCGGCGGCCTTCTCGTGCCACGTCGCGAGACCGTCTTGAACACGAGAACCCGTGGTCTGCACGGCGAAGTCGATGACGCTCGTCGTGCCGCCCCACGCCGCGGCGCGGGTGCCCGACTCGAAGGTGTCGGACGCCTCGGTGCCGCCGAACGGCAGCTCGAAGTGGGTGTGCGCGTCGATGCCGCCCGGGATGACGTACTTGCCGGTCGCATCGATCACGGTGTCAACGCTCGAGCGGATGTCGGTGCCGAGCAACGTCGACCCGGGGGCGAGCACGGCGACGATCTTCTCGCCGTCGATCAGCACGTCGGCCTCGCTGCGACCGGTGGCCGAGACGACCGTTCCGCCGGTGATGAGCGTCGTGCCCACGACTCAGGCCCTCCCGGTCGCCACGTAGGACTCCGGACGGCGGTCACGGAAGAACTGCCAGTCGTCGCGCATCTGCTGCACCATGTCGAGATCGAGGTCGCGCACGAGGATCTCCTCGTCGGTGCCCGAGCCGCGCTCGCCGACGAAGTTGCCGCGCGGGTCGATCACCTGCGACGTGCCGTAGAAGTCGACGGCGAGTTCGCCGTACTCGTTGTCCTCGCGGCCGACGCGGTTGGGCTGCAGCACGAACATGCCGTTGGCGACCGCGGCGCACGGACCTTCGACCTCCCACAGCCGGTTGCTCAGCCCGGGCTTCGTCGCGTTCGGGTTGAACACCATGTGCGCTCCGTTGAGCGCGAGTTCGCGCCAGCCCTCCGGGAAGTGCCGGTCGTAGCAGATGTAGACGCCGACCTTGCCGACCTTGGTGTCGAAGACCGGGTAGCCCCCGTTGCCCGGGCGGAAGTAGAACTTCTCCCAGAAGCGGTCGAGGTGCGGGATGTGGTGCTTGCGGTACTGGCCGAGGATGGTGCCGTCGGCATCCACCACCACCGCGGTGTTGTAGTACACGCCGGTCATCTCCTCCTCGTAGATGGGGAGGATCATCACCATCTCGAGCTCCTTGGCGAGGGCGGCGAAGCGCTGCACGATCGGTCCGTCGGAGGGCTCGGCGAAGCGGTAGTACTTCTTGTCTTCGGTGATGCCGAAGTAGGGGCCGTAGAAGAGTTCCTGGAAGCAGATGATCTGCGCGCCCTGGGCTTTCGCATCCCGGGCGAACTGCTCGTGCTTGTCGAGCATCGACGCCTTGTCGCCCGTCCACGTGGTCTGGGTGATCGCGGCGCGAACGACGTTGGTCATGCGGAGTCCTCCAGGGGTTGTGTTTTGTTATTCTTAGCCGTAAACATTTCTCTGATGTTTCTTTCCGTGACGGCGCGGTTAAAGAAATCTACGAGGAGGGGTCATGAAGTCGGTAGCCCTCTCCGTCGCCGAGCGGACTCCACACGGCATCGCCTCGACGATCTCGCGACTGATCACGACGGGCGATCTCGCCCCGGGTGACCGCCTGCCGACGGTGCGCGATCTGGCCCGCGACCTCGGCGTCTCCCCTGCGACCGTCAGCCACGCCTGGCAGACCCTCGCCGCCGCCGGCCTGATCACGAGTCGCGGCCGGTCGGGCAGCTTCGTGCGCTCCCTTCCCCGCGAATGGATGCCCCGTCGCTACCAGGGTCTCGACGGCTCCCTCGAGGCGGCGCTCGACCTCTCCCGCGGCACGCCCGACCCCGCGTTGCTCCCTCGCCTCGGACCGCTGTTCGCCTCGCTCGAGGTGCACGCCGACACGACGTCCTACCAGGCCAAGCCCGACATCCCGGAGCTGCACGACCTGCTGCGCTCCACCTGGCCGGCCGCCGTGGAGTCGATCACCGTCACCAACGGCGCCCTCGACGCGATCGACCGCGTGCTCAGCACCCTGGTGCGCTACGGCGACCGGGTGCTCGTCGAGAACCCGACGTTCCCGCCGTTCCTCGACCTGCTCGAGGCGTACGGCCTCGAACCGATCGGCGTGGCGATGGATGCCGAGGGGATGCTCCCCGACGCGTTCGCCGCGGCACTCGGCACCTCGCCCGCGGTCGTGCTGCTGCAGACCCGCGCGCACAATCCGACCGGAACGTCCCTCTCGCCCGGGCGGGCCGCGGTGCTCGGGCGACTGCTCGCCCGCAGCCGCAACGCGCCGAACGCGATCGTCATCGAAGACGACCATTCCGGGGCGATCTCGTCGTCGCCCGACGTGACCCTGGCGGCGACCATCCCGGATCGGGTCATCCACGTGCGGTCGTTCTCGAAGTCGCACGGTCCCGACCTGCGCATCGGCGCGCTCGGCGGACCGCGGGCCCTCGTCGACCGGGTCGTCGCCCGCCGGCTGCTCGGGCCGGGCTGGACGTCGCGCACCATCCAGGCCGTGCTGCACGGGCTGCTCACCGACCCCGTCGCGGTGGCCGAGGTCGACGTCGCGCGGGAGACCTACGTCGAGCGCCGCCTCGCCCTGCGGGTCGAGCTCGGCGAGCGCGGCATCGACCTTCCGCCCGGCGACGGGATCAACGCCTGGCTGCCCGTCGCCGACGAGCGCGACGCCCTCGTGCAGCTCGCGGCGGCGGGCATCCGCGTCGCCCCGGGGGCGCCGTTCCAGCTCGGCGAGAGTCCGACGCCGCACGTGCGCGTCACGGTCGGAGTGGTGCCGGTCGCGTCCGCCCCGCTCGTGGCCGACGCCCTCGCGGCGGCGGCCGGGATCTAGAGGCTCTCGATCACGGCACGCGCGATCACGAGATACGACGCGCGTCCGTCGGGCAGCTCGACCGAGTCGTCACCGTAGACGTCGTAGGCGATGTCGACGAGTCGCTCCGGGTCGCTGATGCCGAGGTGGCGGGCGAGGATCCGCAGATCGACCAGATCCTGCTCGCGGGAGGCGGCGAGTTTCATGGCGACCAGTTGCTCCGGCGTCGCGATGACGACCTCGAACTCACCGGGAGCCGGGCTCGGCTCGTCGGTGCGCAGCCAGGAGGCGCCGGCGGAGTTGATCCAGTCCGTCTCGAGCCCGCGCTCGTCGGCCAGCTCGCGGATGACTTCGGTGACTTCGGCGCGCGGTTGCCAGACCGCGTCGACATCGCGGGTGACCCGCACCTGAGGATCATCCGGGTACCGCAGGGCGAGTGCCGCGCCTCCGACGATCCGGATGGCTCCCGTGATGCCGCGGGACTCCACCCGGCGCACCAGTTCATCCAGCAGCTCGCGTAGCTCGGCCGCGTCGAGCTGGTGCGGGCCGCGGCGCATCAGACCCGCTCCAGCGACTTCGCATCGAGGTAGATGTTGAGTTCGCGGAGCCGAGCGGGGGTCGTCGTCTTGGCGCGATCGCGCAAGGGCGCGAACTGCGAGACGTACCAGCGCCGCGTCAACGGCTTCGGCGTCGCCCACTCGGGCCGCCGTTCCTGCGCGAGCGCGTCACCGTAGACCGCCCCGAACAACGTCTCCCACTTCGCGTCCGAGATCCGCGACGACCTCGCCGCGGGGTCTCCGGCCGCGGTCGGCGTCGCTCGGACCGCTTGGGCCGCGCGAGTCAGCAGCCGCAGCGCGAACGTCTCGTCGCCGTCGTCCAGGGCTCGATTGATCGAATCCGTGATCGTCTCGGCGTCGTAACCCTCACGTGCGGATGCCGCCATCGACACGATCGGGCGACGTCCCAGTTCGGCGAGTGCGCGCTCCAGCGTCTCCCAGCGGATCGATCCCTCGCGCTCCGATCGCTCGAGCTGCGACACCGCACTCGGCGTCACCCCGAGCCGTCGGGCCAGTTCGGCGTTGGTGACACCCTGCTCGCGCCGCGCGGTCTGGATGAGATTCGACATGCACAGAGTTTAGCCATAACTGAATATCACGCAACCTCCCGCGTACGAGGCGCACCTTCCGGTTAGCGTGGCGAGATGAAGATCACGGTGCTGGCCGGCGGCGTCGGCGGTGCCCGGTTCCTGCTCGGCGCCCGGCAGTACCTGCTGGCTTCTGGACAGCGCGGGGCCGACCCCGCCGCGGATCTCACCGCGATCGTCAACACCGCCGACGACCTGTGGCTCGCCGGGCTGCGCATCACCCCCGACCTCGACTCGATCCTGTACGCGCTCGCCGGCGTGAACGACACCGTGCGCGGCTGGGGCCGCGCGGGCGACTCCGAGGTCGTCAACGCCGAGCTCGCCGCGTGGGGCGTCGCGTGGCCGTGGTTCACCCTCGGCGACCTCGACATCGCCGCCTCGGTCGCCCGCACCGCGTGGCTGCGCGAGGGAGTTCCGCTCGCCGAGGTCGTGACCCGTCTCGCGGCACGGTGGAATCTCGGCGCGCGGCTGCTGCCGGCGACCGGCGACGAGGCCGAGACGATCGTGCACCTCGCGGAGCCGGCCGACGACGGGCGCACCGAACTGCACTTCCAGGAGTGGTGGGTGCGCTACCGGGCGGCGCTGCCGGCGGCGTCGTTCGAGGTGCGCGGGGCGGCGACCGCCCGGCCGTCGGACGGAGTGCTCGACGCGATCGCCGACGCCGACGTCGTGCTGCTCGCGCCGTCGAATCCGGTCGTGTCGATCGGGCCGATCCTCGATATCCCGGGGATCCGTGACGCGCTGGCCCGCACGGCGGCGAAGGTCGTCGGCGTCTCGCCGATCATCGCCGGTTCCGTCGTGCGCGGGATGGCGGACGCCTGCCTCACCGCGATCGGCGTCGCGACCAGCGCCGACGCGGTCGCCCGGCTTTACGGGTCCCGCGAGCACGGCGGGCTGCTCGACGGCTGGCTCGTCGACCAGGCGGATGCCGGCGTCATCGCGTCGCTCGAGGCGGACGGCATCCCGACCCGGGCGGTGCCGCTGTGGATGACCGACCCGGCGACGACGGCTCAGATGGTGGCGGCGGCGGTCGACCTCGCCAGCTGAGAGGGCGTGTCGACGTCGTGCCGCAGCGACGAGCGGTGCGGCATCGCCAGGCGGTGCAGGCCGAGAGCGCGATGACGGGATGCCGACCCCCGCCCGAACGCGGAACGCCAGGTCACCCGGGCCCGGGCGGTGACGAGCGTGGTTCCCGTTCCCGCCGCGTCGGCGACGTAGGACCGCGGATGCCGGGCCGCCGCCGCGAGCGCACGCGCGAGATCGGTGGGGACGAGCGCCGGGAGGTCGCCGAGCAGCACCGCCCGCGGGGCGCCGACCGGAACCGTGGCGAGGGCCGACGCGATCGCGGCGCGCAGACCGCGTGGCGCGGGTTCACCGACGACGCGCACCCGCGGCATCCCGTCGAGTTCTGCAGCCGTCGCGGCGTCGGCGGTGACCACCACGACGGCGGCGACTCCGGCCGCGAGCGACGCAGCGCGCACCGTCGCAACGCCGAGAGCACGCACCGCGACCTCCGGGGCGCCGAGCCGCGACTTGCCGTGGGCGGCGGGCTTGAGCGGCACGACGACCGTCCATCCACCGCGCACGTCCACGTCCCGACGGTAGACCAGACGGCGGCGCTAGGCTGGAATCCGGTCCCCGGGCTCTCTCTGGCTCGTGGTTCGCGCATCCATCTCTGGGGCGATGACCGGCGCCTGTCTCGGCGCTTCTCGTCCCTGCGCACCCTCCCGGAGATCCCATGACCCGCCTTCCCGTCCTCGCCGCTGTCGCCGGCGTCGCCCTCCTCGCCGGTTGCACCGCCCCGGCTCCCGCCGGGACACCGACCGCCGAAGCCGTCACGGTCGAGAACTGCGGCGTGCCGGTGACCTTCGCCGAGCCGCCGCAGCGGGTGGTGGCGATCAAGTCGACGTCGACCGAGATGATGCTCGCACTCGGCGTGGGCGACCGGATCGTCGGCACCGCGTTCCAGGACGGCCCGGTGCCCGACCCGTGGGCGGCCGACGCCGCCGGCATCCCGTCGATCAGCGACTTCATGCCGAGCGAGGAGGCGGTGCTCGAGCTCGAGCCCGACCTCGTGTACTCCGGCTGGGAGTCGGCGTTCGCCGCCGACGCGACCGGGGAGCGCGCAGAACTCGCCTCGCTCGGGGTGGCCTCCTACGTGCAGCCGGCCGCCTGCCGCTCGGCCGACGTTCCCGAGAAGCTCACGTTCGACGAGGTGTTCCGCGAGATCCAGGAGGCCGCCGACATCTTCGGCGTCCCCGCCGACGACCTCCTCGCCGCCCAGCAGGCCGAGCTGGATGCCATCGAACCGGATACCCGCGGCCTGACGGCCCTCTGGTACTCGTCGGGCACCGACATCCCGTACGTCGGCGCTGGACTCGGAGCGCCGGAGCTCGTGCTCGAGACCGCGGGGCTGACCAACATCGCCGGCGACCTCGACATGACCTGGTCGACGTACGCCTGGGAGTCGATCGTCGACGCCGACCCCGACGTGATCGTGCTCATCGACGCCGACTGGAACACGGCGGCCTCGAAGATCGAGCTGCTCGAGTCGAACCCCGCCACCGCGGCGCTGTCGGCCGTGCAGAACCAGCGCTACGTCATCCTGCCGTTCCCGGCGGGCGAGGCGGGCGTGCGCACCGTGGCGGCGGCGACGTCGGTCGCAGCGCAGGTCGCGGAGCTGGACCTGCCGTGACCCGCACGGGAGCGCGAGGGCTGATCGCCGGCGGCGTGCTGGCGGTGGCGCTCGTGCTCTCCATCTCGGTCGCGGTGACGATCGGCCCGGCCGACCTGTCCGTCGGCGAGGTGTGGGGCTCGATCTGGTCGCACGTCACGTTCACGGAGTCTCCGCTCAGCGTGCTGCGCGACGGCATCGTCTGGGAGTTGCGGCTGCCCCGCATCCTCACCGCCGCGGCGGTCGGCGCCGGACTCGCCCTCGTCGGCGCCCTCATGCAGGCCCTCACCCGCAACCAGCTCGCCGACCCCTACCTGCTCGGCATCTCGTCGGGCGCGTCGCTCGGCGCGGTCACCGTGCTGCTGCTCGGCTTCGCGGTCGTGCTGCCGCTCGCCGCGTTCATCGGCGCGCTGGCCGCGCTCGCCGCGACCCTCGCCCTCGCCGGTGCCTTCGGCCGGATCACCCCGACCCGCACGGTGCTCGCCGGCGTCGCGGTCTCGTCGCTCGCCGCCGCGATCACGTCGTTCGTCATCTTCTGGTTCGCGACCGGCGACGCCTACCGCGAGGTGCTCTCCTGGCTGCTCGGGTCGCTCGCCGCCGCCCGCTGGGACTCCGTCGCGATCGCCGGCACCGCCATCCTCGTGCTGGGGATCCCGCTCGCACTCACCGGCCGACTGCTGGATGCCTTCGCCCTCGGTGACACGACCGCAGCGTCGGTCGGCATCCCGGTGCAGGGTGTGCGCTGGTCGCTCCTCGGCGCGGGCGCCCTGCTGACCGGGGCGCTCGTCGCGGTGAGCGGATCCATCGGATTCGTCGGCCTCGTGCTCCCTCACGCCGTGAGGCTCGTCGTCGGCCCCGGGCACCGCGCGCTACTGCCGCTCTCCGCCCTCGTCGGCGCGGTGTTCCTGGTCTGGGCCGACACCCTCGCCCGCACGGTGTTCGAGCCGCGCGAACTGCCGGTCGGCATCGTCACCGCGATCGTCGGAGCGCCGGTGTTCGCCGCCCTCCTGGTGCGGCGCCGGAGTGAGGCATGACCGGGCGACTCAGTCTTTCCGTCACTGATGTGACGGATCACATCGACGGGACGCTGATTCTCGACGGATCGGCGTTCGACGCCCCCGCGGCATCCGTGACGGCGTTGCTCGGCCCGAACGGTGCCGGCAAGTCGACGCTGCTACGCGCGGTCGCCGGTATCCGCCGTCCGACCAGCGGGAGCGTCGAGTTCGAGGGGGTCGACCTTCTCGGGTTGCGGCGCCGCGACCGTGCCCGCCGGGTCGCGTTCGTCGAGCAGGAGGCGACCACCGAACTCCCCCTCACCTCGCGCGCGGTCGCCGGACTCGGCCGCACCCCGCACGAGGCACTGCTCGGCGGGCGCGATCCGTCCTCGGATGCGGTGGTGACCCAGGCACTGACGGATGCCGGCGCGCTCGGGATCGCCGACCGCGAGGTGCCGTCGCTCTCCGGCGGCGAGCGTCAGCGCGTGCTGCTCGCCCGCGCCCTCGCCCAGCAGCCGCGGCTGCTACTGCTCGACGAGCCGATGAACCACCTCGACATCGCCGCCCAGCTCGACGTGCTCGCCCTGCTGGCGCGGCTGGCGTCCGAGGGGGTGACGGTGGTCGCCGCGATGCACGACCTCGCCCTCGCCGCCTCGCACGCCGACCACGTCGTCGTGATGTCGCAGGGTCGCGTCGTCGCGGCCGGGCCGACCGCGCAGACCCTCACGCCCGAACTCATCGGGGAGGTTTACGGCGTACGCGCGGCGTGGACGACCAACCCGCTCACCGGGAAGCCCTTACTCGCGCTCGGCTCGCCGTTGCGCTCGTAGGACCCTCCGCTGACGTCACGCAGTCGCGAGATTCAGGTGGCCGACGCCCCTCAGATCGACGCTCTGCCGCGCGACCCAGAGGTCGTGAGCATCCTGCATGGCGAGCCAGCTCTCCGCGCTGCGCCCGATGGCCTTCGAGAGGCGGAGCGCCATCTCGGGCGTGACCCGGCTCGCGCCGCTGATCACGCGGCTCAACGTGGAGGCGGAGACATCCAGCTGCTTGGCGAGTTCCCGCCCGCTCACCCCGAACGGCTCGAGATACACCTCGGAGATGAACTCACCGGGGTGCGGCGGATCGTACATCGGCTTCAGCTCGTCCATCAGTGGTAGTCCTCGTAGTCCAGGACGTACGCGTTCCCATCGCGGAACTCGAACGTCACCCTCCAGTTGCCGTTCACCATGATCGACCAGCGGCCGGCCGACCCGCCCTTCAGCGGGTGCAACCGGAAGCCCGGGATGTCCATGTCGTCGACCTCGTGCGCCGAGTCGAGTGCCGCGAGCTGCATGCGCAGTCGCTTCGTGTGATTCGGCTGCACACTTGCGGCATTGCCCGATTCGAACAGCGTGCGTAAGCCCTTGTGTTGGAAGGACTTGATCACCACCCGAGTGTAACATGATGCGCATCACGCAACACCCGGGTCCCGGCACGCTTGCAGCGCTCCTCAACCACCGAGGGGTGGGGGCGGGCGGAAGCGCGCGAGGAGCGACGGCGGGAGGAAGATCGCGCGCAGCCGCACCCGGAGGGTGGCCGCGGAGGCGATCGCGCGGCGGAGGTCGTCGACATCCTCAGGAGTCATCGCAGGAGAGTCGGGCCGGTCGTACGCCGCCGCCTCGACCCCGATCTGCAGACGGGCCACCGCGTCGTCGCCTACCACGATCGCGAGGCGGGCGCTGAGTTGCCGGGGTGTCTCGGAGTCGGGCGCGACCCAGTCGTGGTCGTGCGCCGTGTCGCGGATCTCCGCCCAGGCGGCCGCCGCATCCCGACCCGTGCGCACGGCCCGCATCCGCCGCCGCCTCACCACCAGGCGGACGCCCGCGGGCAGGAGCAGCAGCACGAGCAGGCCGAGGGTGATCGCGAGGATCGCCGGCAGCGGGTTCGCGGCCGACGACGCGACCGGGGCGACATCGACGGGTTCCTCGGGCGCTCTCGTCGGGGCCGTGGTCGGCGCGACGTTGGGCGCTGCTTCGGGGTTCTGGCCCTCGAACTCCGGGGTGGCCGGGTCGTCGACGGCGGCGAGCGACGAGTAGTCGGGCAGCGAGCCGCGACCGGGGGTCGGCTCGAACCGCAGCCAGCCGATGCCCTCGAAGTAGAGCTCCGGCCAGGCATGCATGTCGGTCGAGTCGACGGTGAACTGGTTCCGGTCGCCGATGCTGCTGCGGGTGCCCGGCAGGAGCCCGACCACCATCCGCGCCGGGATGCCGACGGCCCGCGCCATCACGGTCATCGTCGAGGCGAAATGGATGCAGTATCCGCTCTTGACGACCAGGAACTCCTCCATCACCCCGATGCCGGTGCCGTCGTAGTCCTCCTCGACGGGGGTGTCGAGCGAGTAGGTGAAGTCACCCCCGGTGAAGTACTCCTGCAGGGCGATCGCGCGTTGGTAGGCCGACCCGGTCCCGGCGACGGTCTGCGCGACGCGCTGCACCTCCATCGATGTGCTCGGCAGGGCGAGGTAGCGCTCCTTGTCGATGGCCGCCCTGTCGCTGGTCAACTGCGCGGCGTCGGGCTCCACGTCGAGGAACGAGACCGAGTAGCTCTGCCCGCGGATGTCGGAGTCGGTGCTGCGCGCCGTCAGTCCGTCGCCCTGCCACTTCCAGTCGCCCTCGAGCCCGGTCACCGACGTCGCGGGATAGGGCAGGGGCAACCAGCGGCCACTGGCGTCCACGATCTGGATATCGACGTCGTACGGCGCACGCCGCACCTCGTCATCGAGCCCTTGCGGGGACGGGAAGGCGGCGAGATCGCCGGCCGGATCGGTCTCGGTGATCGGCGTCCAGGAGACGCCGGTGAAGTCGTCGAGCACCGCGAGACGCAGGTACAGGCCGCCCGGCGCGTCGGTGGTGTAGGTGAGCAGGTCCACGGTCTGGTCGCGCCGCAGGTCTTCGCCGAGGTCGACGAGCGGATTGAGTCCGGTGCCGAGGCCGGCGGTGTTCGGCCGTGGGCCCTCGGAGGGGTCGGGGAAGAGGGCCGGCAGCACGAGCGAACCGACGACGACGAGCGCGGCCGCGCCGAGCACGCCCGGCAGCGGCATCCACCGCCGCCCCACCCGCAGCAAGGCGAGGTACGCGACCGCGACGAGTAGGAACCACACCGGCTCCGCGACGCCTCCGCGCACGACGACCGGGATGTCGAGCACGACGAGAAGCGGCAGCGCCGCGACGGCGGGCAGGCGGTCGAGCACGGGCGCGAAGAACACCACAGAGACGACGGCGAGGATCGTGAGCAGGAACACGATGCCGTCGGTCGCGGTCGCCGGGATGCGCTGGGTCGAGATGCTCGAGATGCCTTCGGCCACGAGCTCGCCCCAGCGGCCGAAGGTGTCGGGAGTGGGGATGAGTCCGAGCAGGGAGACCTCGCGGGCGAAGCCGACGGTGAGGGTCAGGATCGCGACGATGAAGCCGGCGAGGGCGGGCTGCCACGGGCGGCGGCCGACTGCGGTCGCGATTCCGACGGCGAGGAGCGGCAGGATGACGGTCATCGCGACGGCCGGATACCACCCCCAGTCGCGCATCATCGGGGAGATGCCCGCGAGTCCGGCGAGGAGGGCGGCGCCGAAGAGGGCGAGGCGGAGCCAGGTGCGGGTGGTCGCGGCGCCGCGCGGCGCCCGGCGAAGGCTGCTCGGGGGTGGGTTTCGATACGCCGGCCGGTGTCCGGCACTCAACCCGCGGGTGGTGGGTGTGGTCTCAGTAGCGGTCACGGACGTACCCCGTCTGCGCGGCGGCGCGCCAAGCGTCGGCGGGATCGTCGAGCGCGGTGGACTCGACGCAGATCCAACCGGCATCCCGCAGCCGCTCGAGCACAGCGGGCCGCGCGCGCACCAGGAACGCGTACGCCGCCTCCCCCTGCGTGCGACGGCGCAGCAGCCAGTCGATCGTCGAATCCTCAGGGTCGCCCAGGATCGCGAACATCGGCCCCGACCCCTCCGCCGGCGCGAAGGCATTCGACGTGTCGCGCGCACTGTCGAGCAGCTGCACGCTCGCGAGACTCGTCAGGAACCCCTCGGCCCGGCGCCCGTCCCACCGATCGGCCATGTCGTCGATCTGCGCCCGCGCCGTCTCTTCGACGCTCACCTTGAAGCCGGCCGACTCCAGGTGCAGACCGAGGGATGCCACCATCCTGACCGCCCATTCGAAGCCGTCGCTCGCCCAGTCGGCCGACCACGACATCCCGGTGTCGCGGGCCGCGTCGGGGTAGCCGCCCAACCGGGTGTCGACGAGCACACGGGCGTCGGGATGACTGCGGTGCTCCTCCTGCCGCACCATCAGCTCGCCGTGCCGGGCCGAGGCGCGCCAGTGCACGCGGCGCAGGGCATCGCCCATGCGGTATTCGCGGGTGGTGAGGTCGTCGTCGTTGCCGGCGACCTTGCGCTGCACCAGTTGCGCCTCCCCGTCGCCGTCGGCGAGGGTCGGTCCGCCGTCGCTCAGCGACGACACCGCCGGCACGACGACGAGCCGCTCCGGCTTGCCGACCGCGATCGTCGAGACCGCCATGCCGAACGGGTCCTCGTGCTCGGCGACGAACGGGCCGATCGCGTAGAGCCCGCGGCGCGGCGGGTGCAGGTCGTAGACGGCCGAATACGGATGCCGTCGGCTCGGCGCGATCGCGCCCACCTCGCGGGTGCCCAGCTTCTCGAACCATGGGAGGGCGTCGTCCCAGACGAACGGCGTGTTCGGCGACGCGCCGACGTTGGCGATGCGCACGGTCACCTGGGTGACGCCGCCCACCGCGACGATCGGCGGCGAGAACAGCCGGGTCACTTCGAGCTTCGGACGCCGCAGCCGTACGAACAGCAGACCGACGACCGGCAGCAGGATCGCGATCGACGCCGCGACGAAGTACTCGCGCCGGCCGAGCCCGTAGCCGAGCGCGATCGCGAGCACGCCGAGCAACAGCGAGGTGCCGGCCCGCCAGGTGAGGCGGATCGAGCGGGTGCGCTTGAGCGCGCGCGTTCCCGGATCGCCGACGGCGACAGGGGGGCGCGTGCGGGCCATGCGGTGCGGCGACGCCGGGTCAGACCGCGCCGGAGGCACCGAGCGGCACCGGGGTGCTCGCCACGATGCGTGACGTGATGTCGGCGAGCGCCTCGCCGCCGAGGGCTCCGCTCGCTCCCGATCGCGCCGGGATGAGGCGGTGTGCGAGAACGGGCACGGCGAGGGCATCCACGTCGTCGGGAAGCACGAAGTCGCGGCCGTCGAGGGCGGCGCGGGCCTTGCTCGCCCGCACCAGCTGGAGCGTCGCGCGCGGGCTCGCGCCGAGGCGGAGTTCGCGGTCGGTGCGGGTGGCCGCGGAGATCGCGACGGCGTATTGCTCGACGGCGGGACTCACGAAGACGGCCCGCACGGTGTCGATCATCGTGCGCAGCCGCTCGAGCGTCACGACGGGCGCGAGGCGGTCGAGCGGGGATCCGGTCTCGCGCTGGCGCAACATCGCTGCCTCGGCCGCCTGGTCGGGGTAGCCCATCGAGATGCGAGCCGTGAAGCGATCGCGCTGGGCCTCGGGCAGGGCGTAGGTGCCCTCCATCTCGATCGGGTTCTGAGTGGCGATCACGGTGAAGGGGTCGGGCAACGCGTAGCTCGCACCATCCACCGTCACCTGCCGCTCCTCCATGCTCTCCAGCAGCGCCGACTGGGTCTTCGGCGAGGCGCGGTTGATCTCGTCGCCGATGACGATGTTCGCGAACACCGGGCCGGGCTTGAACTCGAACTCGCGGTCGCTCTGGTTGTAGATGCTCACGCCGGTGATGTCGGCGGGCAGCAGGTCGGGGGTGAACTGGATGCGGCTGACGCTGCAGTCGACGCTGCGGGCGAGCGCCCGGGCGAGCATCGTCTTACCGACGCCCGGCACATCCTCCATGAGGAGGTGCCCTTCGGCGAGAAGTACCGTCACCGCGGTCTCGATCACCGAACGCTTGCCGTCGATCACCGTCTCGATCGCGGCGATCACCGCGCGGGCATCCAGCAGGAACTCGGCGGTCGAAATCGGTGCCGTCGGGGCGGCGTCACTGGCGGCGTGGGTCCCGGCCCCTAAACCCGAATAGTCACTCATCTTTGGGAGTCTGCCATTGCGCGGCCCCGGCGTCACCTGAGAATCTGCCGTCATGGCCGACTACTCCGGAAGCCCGTACACCGAGTACATCCACTCCCTCGGCGAGGACGACGCCACGATCGTCGGAGGCTGGCGCCTGCGCGCCCAGGAGCTCGTGCCCGGCGTCGAGGAGGGCATGAGCTACGGGATGCCGGCGCTGCGCTACCGGGGACGCCCGCTGATCTCGGTGATGGCCACCAAGGCGGGCTACTCGATCTTTCCGTTCAGCGCGGAGGTCGTCGCGTCGGTGCTTCCGACGCTCGACGGCTACGCCTCCACGAAGGGTGGCATCAAGTTCACCGCCGCCAAGCCGCTGCCCGTGGCGGCGTTCGACCGCCTGGTGACGGAGCGCAGAGCCGAAATCGACGCCGCGCTCGGCTCCTCGGGCGGTGGCGGGCGCGGCCGCTAATCCCCCTGGTCGGCCGCCTGCAGGCCGGCGCGGTAACCCTCGTCCCAGGCTTCCGTCGAACCGATCCGGAACATGTCGGCGTCGGCCTTGCGCACGAGCGGCTGGGCGCCCCCGGAGTCGATCTCGTCGGTGACGTAGTGCGCGAGCCCCCGCACGACCGCGACCGGGGTGCCGTTCGCCTTGCCCTTCACGAGGTCGGCGGCTGCCGCGATCTCGTCGCCGACGGCCGGCTGGGTGACGTGCAGTTCGTGCCCGGCGGCATCCCGGCTGCCGCGCAGGTCGTCGAGCACGCGCATCCCGGCGGCGCCGAGCGCGACATCCGTCTGCCCTTCGCGCCAGGGGCGACCGAAGGTGTCGGTGATGACGACACCGAGACGGATGCCGAAACGCGCCCGCAAGGCAGCGCACAGGTCGTGAGCCGACCGGTCGGGATCCTCCGGCAGCAGCAGCACGGTGCCGTCGGCGGTGTTGCTCGCGTCGACCCCCGCTGCGGCCATGATCTGGCCCCACGCGTTCTCGACGATGCGGGTGGTGCCGCGGGTCGCGACGACTCGCACGGTCTCGGCGGTGATCGCGGCTTCCCGGTCGGCCGCCTGCACGATGCGACCCTCGGCTTTGCTCACGATCTTCGAGGTGACGGCGAGGATGTCGCCATCCTGCAGACTCTGCCCGTCCATCGAGGCGACGGCGTCGCCGATCAGCCGCGCGAGGTCGTCGCCGGGGCGGATCTCGGGGATCCCCTCGACCGCCCACACCTCGAGGCGGGTCACCGTTTGAGCCCCGGCAGCACGTCGCGGCCGAACACCTCGAGGAACTCGCGCTGGTTGCGGCCGACGTTGTGCAGGTAGATGCGGTCGACGCCGAGGTCGAGGAAGCCCTGCAGGTGCGCGCGGTGGGTGTCGGGGTCGGCGGAGATGTGCAGCCGACCCTCGAAGTGCTCGGGGGTCACCATGCGCGCCATCTGCTCGATCTCGAAGGGCGACCGGATGTCGGCCTTCGAGAATCGCAGACCCAGGTTCGGCCATTCGGCGAGGGCGTTGGCCATGGCCTCCTCGTCGGTCGGCGCCCAGCTCACGTGCACCCGCATGATGCGCTTGCCGCCCTTGCGGCCCGCCTCCTTCGCCCCCTCGTCGAAACGCTGGAACAAGGCGCTCAGCCGCTCGTGCGGGGCGGCCTCGGTGATGATGCCGTCGGCGACGCGTCCGGCCCGCTTCGCGGTGATGGGGCCGGATGCCGCCACGAAGATCGGCGGCTGGATCGTCGGGGCGGTCCACAGCCGGGTGCTCTCGAGGCGGTAGTACCGGCCCTCGTGGCGCACGTCTTTGCCGGTCGCGCCGCTCGTGAAGAGCTTGCGGATGATGTCGATCGCCTCGAACATCCGGTCGATGCGTTCCGGGGCGTCGGGCCAGTACTGCCCGACGACGTGCTCGTTGAGCGCCTCGCCGCTGCCGAGGCCCAGCCAGTGTCGCCCCGGGTACATCGCCGCGAGCGTCGCCGACGCCTGCGCGACGACCGCGGGGTGGAACCGGAAGGTGGGAGCCGTGACGCCGGTGCCGAGATCGCCATCCGTGGTCTGGCCGAGCGCGCTCAACACGTTCCAGACGAAGGATGCCTCCCCCTGCCGCGGCGTCCAGGGCTGGAAGTGGTCGGCCGCCATCACCCCGTCGAACCCGCTGGCCTCGGCGGCGGCCGCCAGCCCGAGCACCTCCGTCGGGTGGAACTGTTCGAGCATTGCCGCGTACCCGATCGGGCCACGGGACGGGCCGAGAGCGCGTGCCATGGGTCAAGTGTGGCCGATCCCCGCCGGCTGAGCAGCGCCGCAGGCGCGTGCCGCAGGCGCCGAGTAACATCGCTTCGCATGCCAGCGATCTCAGCCATCACCCTCTTCGTCGACGACCTCGCCGCCGCCCGCGAGTGGTACGCCCGTGCCTTCGGCCTGCCTGAGCACTTCTCCGACGACGTCTCGTGCGTCTTCTCCTTCGACGGCGTGCTCATCAACCTGTTGCAGATCTCCGAGGCGCACGGGCTCATCGCTCCCGCCCCGGTGGGTGGCCGGGATGCCGGCGCTCGCGCGCAGTTCACCATCGACGTGGCGGATGTCGACGAACACGTCGCGTCCCTCCTCGCCGCCGGGATCGAGGTGCTCAACGGGCCGATCGACCGGCCGTGGGGCGTTCGCACCGCGGCCTTCGCCGACCCCGCGGGTCACGTCTGGGAGTTCGCCGGCCCGATCGGTTAGCGATCCAGGGGCGCTGCCGCGCCGTGGGGGTCGGGAGTATCGTGCGTGGTCACCTCTTGTCGACGCAGCGTCTGCGGGGTGGATGCTGGGGGTGGTTGCCGCCGCGTGAGATGCTCGCCCGAAGTCAGGATCGCGAACCGCTCGAGCACCCACTGGGCGGCGCTGAACGGTGGCCACGATCTGCCGATGCGGTCGAGCAGCAGATCGCATGTAGTGACCCCCTCGCCAGGAGACGGTCACTACATGCGAGTCTGCTGACCTTCCGTCAGTTGCCGAGGATGAGGTCGGCAGCCTTCTCCCCGATCACGATCGACGGGGCGTTGGTGTGCCCGCGGATGATTCCGGGCATGATGGAGGCGTCAGCGACTCGCAGTCCCCGTACCCCGCGTACCCGGAGTTCTTCGTCGACGACAGATCCGGCGTCAGATCCCATCCGCGCAGTTCCAACCGGGTGGTAGAGGGTGTGCGCGTACTGGTTGATAGCGAGGTCATCCCGCTCGGCGGGCGTGAGCGACTCGGCTCCCTCAGGCTGAATGAACGTCCGCTTCGTCACCGCACTGAATGCTTTGGACGCGATGATGTCCTCGCATACCGCGAGCCCAGCGGTGAGGGCGGCGCGATCCCGGCCACCCGGGTCACTGAGGTACTTCGGGTCGATGAGTGGCTTGTCGAACGGGTCAGTCGTAGCCAGCGAGATCGTGCCAGTGCTCTCGGGCTTCAACAGGATCGCGCCGACCGTGAGTCCGTGGTCGGTGTGCCCGATGAGGCCCTCGCCGATGAACGCGACAGGCGCGAAGAGCAGCTCGATGTCGGGCAGGTCGAGCTTGGGGTCGGTCTTGATGAACCCGTAGGCCTCGGCGATGTTCGACGTGAGCATCCCCTTCTTCCGAAACAAATAGGCCACGAGCTGGGCAGGCTTCTGCGCGACGTGGAGCGTGTCTTCGTGCGCGTCGACAGCTAGCAGCGAAACGAGGTGGTCGCGTAGGTTCTTGCCGACCTCGGGAGAATGCGCGACCACGTCGATGCCAAGCTTCTCGAGCTCGCTGCGATCACCAATGCCGGAGAGCATGAGCAGCTGCGGAGTATTGACGGCGCCTCCGCTCAGGATGACTTCCTTTGCCGCGCGGACTGTCTTCGTCACGCCCCCGACAACGTACTCAACGCCGACGACCGTTGTGCCGTCGAAGAGCACGCGCGTGGTGTGTGCTCCCGTGCGGATGACGATGTTCTTCCGCTTGCGGGCGGGCTTGAGGTACCCGTCGGCGGCGCTGAAGCGGGAGCCCTTGGCCTGCGTGACCATGGTCTGGCTGATGCCCACCTGATCCTTGGCGTTCGCCCCGACGATTTTCAGGCCGATCTCCTTGGCCGCGTTGAGGAAGACAGCCGTGTGCGAACGCGGGCTGCGCTGAGCCGAGACGCTGATGACTCCTGTCTCCGGTCCGCTGGTACCTTCGACTCGCTCCACCCGACTGAAGTAGGGAAGCAGCGATTTCCACGTCCAGCCGGAGCCCGCGGCCCTTCCCCATTCGTCGTAGTCCTCCGGGAAGCCCTTGACCCACATCATCGCGTTCATCGACGACGAACCACCGAGCATCTTGCCACGGGGCCAGAAGATGCGGCGGCCGTTGAGCTGCTGCTGTGGCTCGGTGTCGTAGGCCCAGTCGTGACCCGAACGGAACAACGAGGAGAAGGCCGCCGGGATGTGGATCTCCATCTTCTTGTCCACCGGGCCGGCCTCGAGCAGCAGGACGGTGTTCTTGCCACGTTCGCTCAGCCGTCCAGCGAGAGCCGAGCCAGCGGAACCCGCACCGACGATCACGTAGTCGTGGGTCTCGGTCTCGGTCTCACCGGTGACGGGTACTGAGTGGGACGTCGTCGTCGCGGTCATGCCGTCACCTCCGCGGCGCGCAGGTCCTTCCGCAAGATCTTGCCTGAGGACGACTTCGGGATGCTGTCGGTCATGACGACCTGTCTCACTTTCTTGTGGGGAGCAACACGGTCGGCGACGTACGCGATGACCGCCTCTTCATCGAGGTCGGCCCCGGGCTGGAGCACGACGAACGCTTTGGGTACTTCCTCCCCGTCTTGATCGTGCCCGGCGATGACCGCCGCATCGGCGATGGACGGGTGGCTGATGAGCACTGCCTCGAGTTCGGCGGGGGCGACTTGGTAGCCCTTGTACTTGATGAGCTCCTTGAGCCGGTCAACGACTGTCACATAACCTTCTGCGCTCACCGTCGCGATGTCGCCCGTGTGGAGCCACCCATTCGCCTCGAGCGTCTCAGCTGTTGCCTCGGCATTGCCCAGGTAGCCGACCATGATGTTGGGGCCAGCGCACATGAGTTCACCGGGGGCACTCACGCCGGATTCGGGCATCGGAATCTCATCACCCGTGACGGGGTCGATGAGTTTGCACTCCATGTTCGGCAGGGTGATCCCGACCGAACTCAGCGGGATGTCGGGCCGATCGAGTGGAATGGCGTGCGATATGGGGCTCATCTCGGTCATTCCGTACCCTTGGCGAACGCGGCAGTTGAGGCGGTCGGCAACCGCTGCTCCGATCCCGCCATCCAACGGCGCGGCACCCGAGAGGATGGTGTGCACGCTCGAGAGGTCATAGTCGTCGACGAGGGGGTGCTTGGCGAGGGCAAGGGCGATCGGCGGCGCGATGAACACGTAGCTGCACCGATGGTCCTGGATGATCCGCAAGAACTCGGCGAGGTCGAACCTTGGCATCGTGACGAGAGCGGCGCGGCTGTGCACCGCGAGATTCAGCAGCACCGTCATCCCATAGATGTGGAAGAACGGGAGTACGGCGAGTAGACGGTCGTCGGGCTGTACAGCGACGAGAGGCGCCGATTGGGCAACGTTGGCCACCAGGTTTCGATGGGTGAGCATGACCCCTTTGGGTCGCGCCGTCGTGCCTGACGAGTACGGCAGCACCGCCAGGTGAGTTGCGGGGTCGAATGTCACCGTCGGTGCGGGAGCTGCGAGCGCGAGCAGGTCGCGAACCGATGAGTGCCCTGGTGCGCCATCGATCACGATGACGCCTTCACTCCCGATGCCGACCGCTGTCGCCGCCGCGACGGCTGGCTGGAGCAACGGGGAAACGGTGAACACGAGCTTCGCGCCAGAGTCCCGCAACTGCGACGCGATGTCGTCCGCAGTGCTGAGCGCGTTGACGGTGGTGACGGTCGCGCCGGCGCGCAGGATGCCGTGGAACACCGAGAGGAAGATCGGCACGTTGGGCGAGTGAAGGGCGACGACGTCCCCGACGCCGATTCCTCGTGCGGCCAGAGCGCCGGCGATACCGTCAATCTGGCCGAGTAGCTCGGCATAGGTCGTCGAGGCACCTGAGGTGCCGTCGATGGCGACGACGCGGTCGAGGTCGCCCGACGTGATGGAGCTAAAGAGGTAGTCGTAGAGACTGACGTCGGGGATCTCGACGTCAGGCAGCGGGCTTCTGAAGGGCATGGAACGCTCCTGATGTGGGGGTCGGTAGGGGGATGGCTAAGCGCGAAATGCAGCGGCGAAAACTGCAGGCATCCGCAGCCAGCTCGGTTTCGCCGCGAATCCGGCGAGCAACCGCCCGGTGCTCCGCGCGCTGCGCGAGGTGACAAACCACGGCGGTTTGGGGAAGAGGGCGAACTCACCGTGCACGAAGGAGCGGGGGAACGGCCGGAACGGTCCTTTCACGACAGTCCGCTCCGGGTCGCTGATCAGCAGCGCGTTGTGAACGAACCCGCGTCCGCTCTGGATATCTTCAAGCGCGTGTCCGGGGTACGCACCCCACGGCGCTGCTGCCGTGAGGAAGCCGACCCCGGTCCACGCGTTGATCGCGATCGTGCCGTATCGCAGGTCGGCGATCGCCTCGCGGAACGCTTCGCCCATCGATTTGATGTCCTTGGGGTCGGCGATGACATTGGCGCCCAGGGTGCCGAGGAAGTCATCGTTTGCGGTCCGCACTGCGGCGTCGAGGAATTTCTTGCCGGTGCCAGGTACTTCGATGACACCGAGCACGGGCGAGAAGTACTCGGTCGACTGGATGGCCGACGCGTCGTCACCCGCCTTCACATCAATGAGCAGTCGTCCACCGCCGGCACCGTGGTGCTCGGCGTTGGGGTAAGCCGCCATCGCCTGCGCGACGCGTTCGTCACTGCCCGGGTACCACGCCCCTCGGGGTGGAGTGCGGGTGAGCGCCGACCGCAATTCGTTCAAGAACTGGTCCTTCTGCTTCCAGTCGCTGGAGAGCACGACGATCTGCCCAGCGATGCAGTTGTAGCCGCCGTTGTGGAGTCGCATCGTCGCGACGTGCTCCGCCTGGTACTTCAGGTCGCGCTTGGTCCAGGCGCCGGGAACGACGATGATCGGCGCAACACCGCCGAGTTCGCTCGTGATCGGCTTGTCCAGGAGCGGGGTGCGAGCAGCCTTGCGGTCGCGGCCCTCCTGGCCCGGCCCGTACACCACGACGTCGTGGGTCGCGGCGCTCCCCGTGATGTGGATGTGCGCGATCGCGTCGTGATGCGCGAGATAGCTACCGACCTCACCGCCGCCCTGCACGATCCTCAGCACCTTGGCCGCGATGAGCGGAGCAAGTGCACCGGAGTAGACCTTCTCCATCTTCGCCATCACCGGGTTGAGTTTGAGCAGCACGACGCGATTGTTGGCGATCAGCTCGTAGAGGACATCCATCGGCGGAATCGAGGTGATGTTGCCGGCGCCGAGTACCAGCCCGATGCCGTTGGTGAGCGAGGGACGATGCTCGGCCAACCCCGCATGCGAGAGCACGGTGGAGGCGCCGACGCCCGGCGGCATCCACACCTCAGCAGTGAATCCGTGAAGCAGGAGTGCCTCGTAAGAATTGTGCGGCAGCACGGGCACGGTGACGCGACGCCCCGGCGCAGTGCCGAACTTGATGCCCGCGAGCGGGCTCTTCCGCTGCGCGAGAGCCTGGAGGGAGTGGGCGAGCAGACCGGCCCCTGCCAGCACGGGATATGGGCCCGATATCCACTCCTCACCGACGGCCTGCGACCTTGGGTCCAGCCCCTTGATCGCGCTCGCCGTCTCCACCCATTCCGTCGCGAAGTCGGCGACGGCAGCATGAACGCGACCGAGAAGTGCCGCTCGTTTGGGCACAGAAAGCTGCGCCCAGGCCTTTTCTCCCGCGGCGAGTTCGGCGATGGCGGCGTCGAGATGCTCGCGATCAGCCTCAGAGAATGTCGCGTGGTCGGCCTGCGCAGACGGGGCGGGCTGGGTGATAGTCATGGATCTCCTTTGATCGGCAACGCTCAGTCTCTTCTTCATACCGCCCAACGCGAATAGGCCCGTGCCCCCGATTGGTCGCCGATAGTTGTGCCACGGCACAAGGTGTTTTCGGTTTGCCCGGCTATCGTCATCCCATGTCGATCTACCAGGATGCAGCGATGCACACCACCGACGCACCCGCGGAGTTGTTCGTCGAGCTGCTCGGCTCGGTGGACGTGCTCAGCATGCGAGTGGTCGATCACATCCTCAGCGGCGAGCACGCGTATGTAGAGGCCGCGATCACCGCGGACCAATTGGGTCAGATCGTCAGGCTCAATGTCCAGGCATTGCTCGAGACCCTCGTCGGTGTCGAGGACTCGCTTGACGCTCCCCGCGCAGCCGGTCGGCTGAAGGCCGAGTACGGCATCCCGATGGCAGGCCTTCTGCACGCTTACCGTCTGGCCGGGCTGACCCTCTGGGACGAAATGATCGCACGATCGGCGGCGATGAACACCTCGGAGGCGCTGCTGCGTGTGTCCTCCGACGTGTGGGGCATCATCGACCGGTTTTCGAACGCCGCGGCGGAGTCGTACCGCGAAGTCATGGATGAGAAGGACCGCCGGAACCAACAGTCTCGCAGTGTCTTGCTCCTCACCCTGCTGGATGGGACCGCTGCGCCGCGGGACCTCAATGGGATCCTCCGTACCCTGGGTCTCCCGGATCACGCTACCTACATGGTCGTCGTAGCCGAATTGAGTCGGACGGGTGCCGATCCGCTTCCGTCGATCCCCGCCAGACTGCGAGCGGTGGGGATCACATCCACGTGGGCGGCGTGGAAGGGCGAGCACGTCGGACTTCTCGCCTGCCCGTCTCGATCGGCTGTCGAGGCCGCAGAAGCGGTCATCTCGTCGTCGGCGACCTCACGAGTCGGCTCGAGCCGACCGTTCGTTTCGATGCAGGATGCGCCAGAAGCACTGCGTCAAGGCCGCATCTCGTTGGAGTGCGTACCGCCCACGAGCATCGGCGTGCACTCGTATGGCTCCGCCCCCCTCGACACACTCCTTGTCGGGCAGCCCACCAGTGCGACCGAGTTGCGTCGCGACGTGCTCGGCCCGATCATGGCCACGGGCGACGCCGGTTCCTTCATCGACACCCTCGAAGCGTGGTTCGCTGCGGAGGGTTCGACCGCGGAGGCGGGTCGCATCCTTCATTGCCATCGCAACACCGTCGGGTACCGGCTCGGTCGGATCGCGGAACTGACCGGACGCTCCGTCTCCCGTCCGGCCGACGCTGCCGAGTTGTACGCCGCGCTTCGCTCAGTGCGACTTTTGGGCGGAGATTCCCCACGTTGACCCTGGGTACTGTCAGCACCCTGAGCCGCGCAGAACTGCTGCGAGCGACGACGAAGCGTCGAATCACGGCGGCCGCCCGTGTCGCGCTCTCCTCCGGCGGAATGGTGACCGAGCATCTCATCGCAGACGTCTGCGAGCAGGTCGGCGTGCACCATCAGGCATTCCGGGTCTTCTTCCCCATCGACGATGAGTTGCTGGACGCCGTGAATGACCTCCTCGTCGATGAGTGCGCAGACCGTCTCCGCGGCGGCGTCGCGAGGTTCAGTCCGACAAACGGAGCGTCGAGCTTTGTTGAAGCATCCATTGCTTTGGCGAAGTCGTGGCCGCTCGACCGCGGTGGGATGATCATCCGTGCCAACCGGCGCCTGAGAGCACTGCAGGGGGGTGACAGCGGCGGCCGGGTCGTGCTTGCGGAGCGTCGATTCGTCGGCGCGCTGGCAGACGTTCTCACCGAGATGATGACGACGCTCGAGCGACGGTTCAGTTGGCAACCAGCATTGGCTGTCCGCGTCATCCTCGACACGTTCGAGCGATCGTTCGAAGCTTGGATTCTGAGTGGTCGCGGGGAGTCGGAATTTCCCACCTCGCCCTATGTGCAGCGCACCCTGCCGACACTCCTCGAGGAACTCAGTGTTCCCTGGTCGCACGTGCCGGCGGGCAGGAGTTGAGCGCAAGCATGCGGAGAACCCGCAGCTCGCCGTTCGTCCATGCACGAGCCTCAGCAGCCCGGCGACGCTTGGCTTCGTGCCCGATCTGTTGATCGGCGTATGGATCGGGCGGTTCAGCAGTAGACATCAGCAGTGGACATGGGACTCCTTCCGAGCACGGGGAAGTGAATGCGAGGACCGCAACGTGCAGGCGCGACAGCGGGGAGCATGCCGCGACCCTACGCTCCACCTCGGGTGCTCCCCTACCCTCGTTGCCATGAGCGCCACGACCACGAGCCCCATCAGCCGTCATCGTCTGCTCGCGGCGTACGCCATCGAGGGCGTCACCGCGATCGGCACCCGCGCGGTCGTTCTGTCGGCGGAGCCGCCGACGCGCGGGCTCACCGACCACGCGGACCTCGGGTGGCGTCGATGCGCTCGAGCCAATCCTGCGGCGTGCTGATCGTCACGCCCTCGTAGGTGCCGAGGACAAGCAGATCCTCGTCGCCCGTGACGATCACCGTGGCCCCTCCGAGAATTGCACGGCGAGCAACGTCTCGAGGTCATCAGCGAAGTCGGGGAACTTCGCCGCTACCACGCGCCGGGTCTCGGTGAGGATCTCGGCGCTCGCCACAAGACGCAGGCCCTCCCGCACCACGGTCTCGAACACTCGCCGCGGTGCCACGCCGAAGACCAGCGCCGAGATCCAGACGTTCGAGTCGACGACGACCGGTACCGGCGAAAAACTTGCGGCGGGGTCAGGCGTCGATGGTGTCATACACCTGCTGCTCGGATGCGTAGCCGAGCCGACGCCCGGTCGTTCGCCCGGTCGAACACGGCCTGGAGCGCCTGCTCGGTGCGGAGCTGCTTCACGACTGCGCGACGGATGTACTCGCTGCGCGACGAGAACTCGCGCCGCGCCTGATCGTCGATCTGGTTGACGAGCTCCTCGGGGAGCGAAATGTTGAAACTCTGCGCTACCAAATAAGAAGTGTATGTGATCAGAGGTTCGGTTTCGATACACCGCCGGCTGCGGCACTCAATCGTCGGGCCGGATGGCTCGGATGCGTTCGATCGTGCCGGCCTTCATCCGCTCGGTCTCCACGACATCCAGGCCCGCAGCTCTCACAACAGGCAACTGCCGCCGGGTGAAGTGCTCGCCCGCCGTCAGGATCGTGACCCGCTCGAGCAGCCACTGGGCGGCGTAGACCGGCGGCCACGAGCTGCCGATGTGGTCGACCAGCAGGAAGGTTCCGCCGGGGACGAGCACCCGCGCCATCTCGCGGACGGCCGCCTCGGGACGCGGGATCGAGCACAGCCCGAGCGCGCAGACGACCGTGTCGAACGACACGTCGGCGAACGGCAGGTGCTCGACGTCGGCTTCGCTGAGCGTGGGGGTGAGTCCCAGTTCGGCGGCACGGGCGCGGGCCTGGTCGAGCATCGCCGGGCTGAGGTCGACGCCGGTGAGCTGGATGTCGGGGGCGTAGAACTCGAGGCTGCGGCCCGTTCCGATCGCGACCTCCAGCACGCGGCCGTGAGCGCGGTCGGCGATCCACTCGCGGCTGCCGGCGAGGAGGCTGCGTTCCAGCGGTGCCATTGCGCGGTCGTACCGTGCGGCGGCCTTCTGCCACACGGTGCGTTGGCGTTCGGTCTTCTTGTCGGTCATGGGTGTGTCTCGACACGCGCCCTGCGGGCGCTACTCGACCGCCGAGAGGGTGCGGAGTCGGGGGGCGAGGTCGGTTTCGAAGAGCTGCAGGAAGCGGCGCTGGTCGTGGCCGGGGGCGTGGAAGACGAGGTGGGTGAAACCGGCATCCACGTACTGCTTGACGTCGGCGACGACCTCGTCGGGGTCGCTGCCGACGATCCAGCGTGAGGCGATCTGCTCGATGGGGAGGGCATCCGCCGCCTTCTCCATCTCGATGGGGTCGGTGATGTCGTGCTTCTGCTCTTTGCCCAGAGCGAGCGGCGCCCAGAAGCGGGTGTTCTCGAGAGCTGCCGCGGCATCCGTGTCGTACGAGATCTTGATCTCGATCATCCGGTCGATGCCGGCGTAGTCGCGACTCGCCTTCTCGGCGCCCTCCTTCACCGCGGGGATCAGTTCGTCGGTGTAGAGCGCCATGCCCTTGCCGGAGGTGCAGATGAAGCCGTCGCCCGCGCGGCCGGCGTAGCGCGCGACGAGGGGTCCACCCGCCGCGATGTACACCGGGATGGGGAGCTCGGGGCGGTCGTAGATGTTCGCGTCGTGGGTCTCGTAGTACTCGCCGCGGAAGTTCACGCGCTCGGCCGTCCAGAGCTGGCGCATGAGGTCGACGGATTCGCGGAGGCGGGCGAAGCGTTCCTTGAACTCGGGCCACGCGTTCTCGTCGGCGCCCAGGGCTCCCGTGGCCACCTCGTTGAGCGCCTCGCCGGTGCCGACACCCAGGAAGATGCGGTCGGGGTAGAGCACGCCCATCGTCGCGAACGCCTGCGCGATCACGGCCGGGTTGTAGCGGAACGTCGGCGTCATGACGCTCGTGCCGATGCGGATCTTGCTCGTGCGCTCACCGACCGCGGCCATCCAGGTGAGCGAGAACGGCGCGTGCCCGCCCTCGTGCCGCCAGGGCTGGAAGTGGTCGCTCACGGCGACGCTCTCCATGCCGTGCTGCTCCGCCGCGACCGCGATCTCGACGAGTTCGCGGGGGTCGAACTGCTCGGCCGACGCCTTGTATCCGAGGGTGAGGCTCATGAGTTCATTCTGGCGGGATGGTGTGGATATTGCTTGATCGATGTACGCATCTTCGATACAATCGACATGGGCGTACTACTTTTCTCGTATCTTTCTCTGATCGGATGAACTGTGCCCGCGTCTGCGACCGTGATCGAGCTCCCCGAGCTCTCCGGAATCGCGCACGTCTCCGCCACCGAACTGGAGCGGCTGCTCGCGTCGTATGCGGCGGCCGGCCGACGCGTGGATGCCGGACTCGCGGTGCTCGCCGGAGAGGTCGACCGGCGCTCGTCGCGCGAGCACGGGCACATCGGGCTCGCGCAGTCGTCGGGTGATCGCACGGCCGACGCGTTCGTGTCTCGGGTCACCGGGTCGTCGGGCACTGCGGCCCGGCAACTCGTCACCGTCGGAACGATGATGGATGCCGCGCCGCCGTGGTTCGCGGATGTCGCGGGCGGGGTCGCGTCGGGAGAGGTCTCGGTCGGCGCCGCGGCGGCGATCACCACCGGACTCGGGTCCCCCTCGGCGTCGGTCTCGCCGGATGCGTTGCTCGACGCTGCACAATCACTGCTCGAGACGGCGGCGTCGCTGCCTCCCGAGAAGGTCGCCCGGCAGGCGCGCGAACTGCGCGACGAACTGGATGCCGCCGGGGTCGCCTCGCGCGAACAAGCGTTGCGGGCGAAGCGGTTCCTGCGCCTCACCCTCCAGTCCGACGGGATGACCCGCATCTTCGGCATGCTCGACCCCGAGTCGGCCGCGCTGGTCACCGACGCCATCGACTGCGTGACCGCCCCACGCCGCAACGGTCCCCGCTTCGTCGATCCCGACGAGATCGCCCGCGTGGAGGCGCTGGAGAAAGATCCCCGCACCACCGAGCAGGTCGCCCTCGACGCACTGGTCGACATGGTCCGTATCGCCGGATCCGCCGACCCAGGGCGCGTGTTCGGCGTCCGACGCCCCGCCGTCCGGGTGCACGTCGATGCCCGTGACCTCGCCTCGGGCGATGGAGCGGCATCTCTCGACGGGCAGACTGCGGCCGTCTCGGTCGCCACCGCGGAGCGCCTGATGTGCGGCGGCTACGTCCCCGTCGTGTTCCATCCCGGCGGCGCCCTCGACCTCGGTCTCACCCGACGGCTCTTCACCGAGCGTCAGCGGATCGCGCTCGCCGCGGTCTGGGGTGGATGCGCCCTCGAGAACTGCGACCGGCCCCCCTCCTGGACCGAAGCCCACCACGCCCAGCATTGGGACGACGGCGGGCCCACCGACCTCCACAACGGGGTACTTCTCTGCCGGCACCACCACATGCTGCTGCACAACGGCGGGTGGATCATCCATCGGCCACCCGGGCGCGGACACACCGGGTGGACGATGAGCGACGGGCGGCGCACCATCCGGCTCCTCGGCAAGAACCCCGTACGGCAGCGGGCGCTCGCGCGAACGACCTGATCCGCGTCGCGGGAGAGCTCTGGGCTCTAGCCCTGATCGGGCAGGCGCGGGATCCACGACGAGGTGATCGCCTCATCGGGCGTCACGTCGACATAGGTGCCCGCCTCGCCCGCCGTCGTGTCACCGGGTCCGGCGGCGAAGGTCGTCGTGCAGACGTCGCAGTGCAGCATCCCAAGCTCGTCGGGGATGTGCGGGCCGAGGTGCTGACAGGTCGGGCACTCCGAGAAGACCGCCTTGTCGTTCCAGTCCGAACGCACACCCACGGTCAGACCCGGTTGTTCTCGAGCAGCTTCGCGACCGCGTGCGGCACATAGGGCGACACGTCGCCGCCGAGCGACGCCACCTGCCGCACGAGAGAACTCGACACGTGCGCGTGTGCGGGGTCCGGCAGCAGGAAGATCGTCTCCACCCCCGCAAGATTGCGGTTCACGATCGCCATCGGCGTCTCGTAGGCGACGTCGATCTGCGAGCGGATGCCCTTCACGAGCACGCTCGCGCCGACATCCGTGCAGTAGTCGACGAGCAGTCCCACGCTCCACGAGGTGACGACGATGTTGCCCGCGCCCTTTTTCCACCCAGCGCCCGCCTCGGCGACGGCCTCCTGGATGAGCGACACGCGCTGCGCGATCGGCAGCAGAGCCGTCTTGCCCGGGTTGTGCACGACCAGCACGTGCAGTTCGTCGAAGAGGCCCGCGGCCCGCTCGATCACGTCGAGGTGCCCCAAGGTCACCGGATCGAACGACCCCGGGACGACAGCGATCCGGCTCACGTCGTCACCCTAGCGGCTGATCATTTCCCGCCGCTCAACTCTTACCCAGGAAGGCCCGCTCGGTCTCGTCGAGACGCCGGTCGAGCGCATCCTTGAGCGCGGGATGCTCGCGCAGCTCCGGATCGGACTCGAGGATGCCGGCAGCCACCTCGCGCGCATCCTCGATGAGCTTCCCGTCCCGCGAGACGCGCAGCAGCTTCAGCGACGACCGCCCGCCCGACTGCGACTCCCCCAACACGTCGCCTTCGCGGCGCAGCTCGAGGTCGGCCTGGGCGAGTTCGAATCCGTCGAGCGTCGCGGCGACGGCATCCACCCGCTCGCGGGCGAGCGAGATCGGGTCGACGTGTGTGACGAACAGGCACAGCCCGGGCACGCTCCCCCGCCCGACGCGTCCACGCAGCTGGTGCAACTGGGCGATGCCGAACCGGTCGGCGTCGAGCACCACCATCGTCGAGGCGTTGGGCACGTCGACCCCGACCTCGATGACGGTGGTCGCGACGAGGGCGTCGATCTCTCCGCGCGAAAAGGCGCGCATCGTCGCATCCTTCTCGTCGGCACTCATCCGACCGTGCAGCACCTCGATGCGGCGGTCGCGAAGCCGCGGATGCCGGCGCAGCTCCTCGATCACGCTCAGCACCGCCGACACCGGCGGGAGCCCCTCCTCCGGCGCCTCCGCGTCGGGGTCGGCTTCCTCGAGGGTCTTGGCGTCGATCGCGGGACAGACGACGAAGCCCTGGTGCCCCTTGTCGAGCTCCTCGGCGAGACGCTCCCAGACGCGGGCGATCCACCCGGGATGCTCGGCCAGCCCGACGACGTGCGACTCGATCGGCGAGCGCCCCTTCGGCAACTGGGTGATCGTCGACACGTCGAGGTCGCCGAACACCGTCATCGCGACGGTGCGCGGGATCGGGGTTGCCGTCAGCACGAGCACGTGGGGAGACTCCCCCTTGAGCCGCAGGGCCTCCCGCTGGTCGACGCCGAAGCGGTGCTGCTCGTCGACGACCACCAAGCCGAGGTCGGCGAACTGCACCTGGTCGCCGAGCAGCGCATGCGTGCCGACGACGATGGATGCTCCGCCCGACGCCGCCGCGAGCGTGGCCTTGCGACGGTCGGCGACCGGCAGCTGCCCGGTGATGAGCGTGGGGCGCAGGCGGGCAGCCAGGTCGGGGCCGAGGGACTGCACGATCGAGCGCAGGTGCTGCCCGGCGAGCACCTCGGTCGGCGCGAGGAACGCCGACTGTCCACCCGAGTCGGCGACCGCGAGCATCGCCTTGAGTGCGACGAGCGTCTTTCCCGAGCCGACCTCGCCCTGCACGAGACGGTTCATCGGGATGCCCGACGCCAGGTCGTGCTCGATCTCGGCACCGACCGCCTTCTGGTCGTCGGTGAGCTCCCACGGGAGGCGTTCGGCGAACTCCGCCGACGATTTGCCGGGCAGCCGCTTGCTGGCGACCCGGGCGCGGTAGAGCGCGCGCTGACGCAGCAGCGAGGTCTGCAGCACGAGCGCCTCGTGGAACCGCAGCGTCTCCTGCGCCTCGCGCCAATCGCCCTCGACCCGCGGCTGATGGATGAGGCGGAGCGCATCCCGGAACCCCAGCAGTGTGCGCGCGGCACGCACCGCCTCGGGCACCGGGTCGTCGAGCGGCGGCAGCGCGTCGACCTGTGCCTGGATCACTCCGCGGATCTTCGTGCCGTCGAGCGACGACGTGGCCGGGTAGATCGGCATCGGCGCCTCGGCCCAGGCCCGCGCCTCCTCGGAGTCGGCGTCGAGGTCATCCGGAAACCCCTCGTACGCCGGATGCGCGAGCTGCCGGGTCTCGCGGTAGAGCCCGACCTTGCCGGCGAAGATGCCGCGCATCCCGGGCTTCAGCCCGTAGGTCGCCCGGCGGCTGAAGAACGTGAGCTGCAGGGTGCCGGTGCCGTCGGTGATGACGACTTCGATGAGCTCCCCGTGGCGCTGACGCATCGGGCGGGCGTTGATGCTGCGCACCTCCGCCACGACGACGACGGTGTCACCGATGCGCAGCGAGTCGAGCGGCGTGAGCTCGCCGCGCACGGCGTACCGGCGCGGGTAGTGGGCGAGCAGATCGCCGACGGTCTCGAGTCCGAACGCCTTCTCGAACAGCGGCGCGACGCGCGCACCGAGCGCCGTCAGCAGGCGCGTGTCGAGCGGTCCGGGCACGTTCCGAGGGTAGCCCGAGCCCCGGGCGAGCATGCCACCGGAAGTCGGCCTACAGCCAGCCGCGCTTCTTGAAGACGACGTAGAGCACGACGCTCGACGCCGCCATCAGCCCCAGCGCCCCGAAGTATCCCCAGCGCAGGTCGAGCTCGGGCATGAAGGTGAAGTTCATGCCGTAGATGGAGCCGACCAGCGACGGGGCGAACAGGATCGCCGCCCACCCCGAGATGCGGCGGGTCTGCTCGGCCTGGTCGATGCTCGCCGCCGACAGCCGCTGCGCCTCATCGTTCTGCCGCTGCCCGACGAGCGAGGTGTTGACGGCGAGGATGTCGCGCAGCAGCACCCGAAACTCCTCGATCTTCTCGGTCGTCTGGATGACGTGGTCGGCCATGTCGCGCAGCACCGGTTCAAGCTCGTCGTCGACATGGCCGTCGGCGAAGCCCGCCGAGAACTGGTCGAGCATCGCGGTCAGCGGTGTGACCGCCCGCTGGAACTCGATCACCTCGCGGCTGAGCTCGTAGATGCGCCGCGAGACCTTCGGGTCGCCGTCGAACACCTGCGTCTCGATCTCGTCGATGTCGGTCGCGAGACCCTCGATGACCGGCGTGTAGCCGTCGACGACGGCGTCCATGATCGCGTACAGCACCGCCTCGGCGCCGCCGTGCATCGCGTCGGGCGTCGACTCCATGTGACGCCGCACGATGGACAGGTCGGGGCCTTCGCTGTGCCGCACCGTGATGACGAAGTTCGCGCCGGCGAAGACGTGCAACTCACCGAAGTCGACGTGCTCGACGTCGTCGTCGTAGTGGGCCGCACGCAGCACCATGAACATCGTGCCGCCGTAGCGCTCCAGCTTGGGCCGCTGGTGCGCGACCACGGCATCCTCGATCGCGAGTTCATGGAGGTCGAACTCGTCGGCCAGCTCGACGAGCAGCGAGGTCTCCGGTCGGTAGAGGCCGATCCAGGCGAGGGCGGCGGGCTGCTGCGCCAGCAGCGAGAAGGTCTCGGCCAGGGTCGCAGGGGTCGCGATGCGTGCCCCCTCGACGTACACCGCGTTGTTGACCACCCCGGGTTCGCGCGTCGCCACGTGCTGATCGTAGGGCCGCGATCCGTCGCACTCGTGACGGATCGCGGGTCGAAACATCCCGGAGCCGCGCGGCAACGACGGGATACCGTGAGGGTGTGACGCGGATCATCTCGGGCTTCGCCGGATCGCTGCGCCTCGCGGTGCCGCCGGTCGGCACCCGCCCGACGAGCGACCGGGTGCGCGAGGCGATCTTCTCCGCCCTCGACGCCCGCGGCGTGCTGCCGGGTGCGCGTGTGCTCGACCTCTACGCGGGGTCGGGAGCTCTCGGACTCGAAGCCGCCTCCCGCGGCGCCGCCCACGTCACCCTCGTCGACAAGTCGTCGGGCGCGCACCGGGTCACCACCGACAACGCCGCCCGCGTGCGCAAGGCCGCTCCCCCCGGCGCCGCGCCCGAGATCGTCGTCTCGTCGCAGCCCGTGCAGTCGTTCCTGGGCGGGGCGACCGTCACTTGGGATGTCGTCTTCCTCGACCCGCCGTACGACCTCGGCGGCCTCGAACTGACGCACAACCTCGACGCGCTCATCCCGCGTCTCGCGGAAGACGCCGTCGTCGTCGTGGAACGCTCCGCCCGCGACCGGGCACCGGACTGGCCCGACGGCCTCGAGCTCGACCGCCGCAAGGACTACAGCGAGACAGCGGTCTTCTACCTCGCTCCAACACCCTCCACAGCTGGGTCATAGAGTCCGCTGCTCTTCTGGGCGCATGACGACTGGGACGGATGCCGACGGCCACGAGATCGACGAAGAGGATCGCGGTCTCGTCTACGACATGACCACCCTCGTGAACCGACGCGTGGCCCTCGGCCTTTTCGGCGGCATCTCGGTGGCGACACTGCTCGCGGCGTGCGCCCCGGCCGCGGTGACGCCCACCGCCGTCGCCACGGACGGAACGGCGACGACGCCCGACGACGACCCCGTCGAGGTGCCCGACGAGACCGGCGGCCCGTACCCGGGCGACGGCTCGAACGGGGTGAACGTGCTCGACGACTCCGGCATCGTGCGGTCCGACATCCGATCGTCGTTCGGGGCGTCGACGGTGACCGCCGCCGGCGTGCCGCTCGCGATCGTGCTCACGGTGCGGGATGCCACCACCGGCGACGCGCTGAGCGGCGGCGCGGTCTATCTGTGGCACTGCGACCGCGACGGCGCCTACTCGCTCTACTCGAACGGCCTCGAGGACGTGAACTACCTCCGCGGCGTGCAGGAGATCGGCGCCGACGGCTCGGTGACCTTCACCTCGATCTTCCCCGCCTGCTACGCGGGGCGGTGGCCGCACATTCACTTCGAGGTGTACTCCGACGTCACCACCGCGATCGCCTCGGGCCCGATCGTGAAGACCTCGCAGATCGCCCTGCCGAAGGAGGTCTGCGCGACGGTCTACGCGACCGACGGCTACGCGCAGAGCGTGCGGAACCTCTCGGGGGTGTCGCTCGCGAGCGACAACGTGTTCGGCGACGACCAGGGCATCCATCAGATCGCGACGATGACCGGATCGGTCTCCGCGGGCTACACGGCGGCGCTGACGATCGGGGTGTAGCTACCGATCGCCGTCCACGTAGGGATCCCAGCCGCCGCGCTCGTCGAACGGGACCCCGTCGACGTTCACACCCTCGCCGGCCTCCACCCGCCCGATCACGCGGAAGCCGCGCGGCAGCACGGCATCCGCCGGGAAGGTCGCGAGCAGCGCGTGCGCCTCGCCGCCCACGAGGGATGTCGGCGACTCGAGCGCCGCGAACAGGATGTCGAGCCGCACCCCCGACGCGACGGCGATGCGCCGGGCGTCGATCGCGAGCCCGTCGCTCACGTCGAGCATCGCCGTAGCGCCGGCGAGCGCGGCGGCGACCCCCGCGGCGAGGGGCGGCGAGGGCGCGAGCTGCGCCTCGAGCTCGGCGGGGAACTCGGCGCGCAGGGCGACGGCACGGGCCGCATCCGGCGCTCCCCCCTCGTCGACGGCGCGCTCGAACAGCAGGTCGAGCCCCCGGGCGGCGAGGTCGAGGGGACCGGAGACGGCGAGCACGTCGCCCGGCCGGGCGCCGGACCTGGTCACCGGCTCGCGGCCCTCCAGGTCGCCGAAGGCGGTCACCGCGATCGTCAGCGTCGCCGATGACGACAGGTCTCCGCCGACGACCCCGCACCCGGGCGCGAGGGTCTCGCACGCGTCGCGCAGACCGTCGGCGATGCCCTCGATCACCGAGACGTCGGTGTCGGGCGGCGCGGCGAGCGCGATCACCAGGGCGATCGGCACGGCACCCATCGCGGCGATGTCGGCGAGGTTCGTCGTGGCCGCCTTCCAGCCGAGGTCGTGCGGCGTCGACCAGGCGAGGCGGAAGTCGGGTCCGTGGATCATCGTGTCGGTCGTCACCACGAAGCGACCGTCGGGGGCGCGCAGCACGGCGGCGTCGTCGCCGGGCCCGAGGATCGTCGCGCTCGACTCCGGCAGCCGCGGGAAGATCCTGGCCAGCACCGCCGATTCGCCGAGCTCCTGGAGAGTGCCGCTGCCGGGGGTTGCCACGTCGGCCAGGTTAGCCTGGGAGGGTCATGTCCTTTCGCCGCACCCTCGCCGCCCTCGCCGGGGCCACCTTCGCCGTCGTGCTCGCCGGCTGCTCCCCCGTCGTGTCGATGGCACCCGCGGCGGAGTTCGCGAACGATCCCGAGTGCGCCGCCGCCAGCGTGCGGATGCCCGAGACGATCGGCACTTTCGCCCTGCGGCAGACCGACGCGCAGGCCACGGCGGCCTGGGGCGAGCCGACGATCGTGCTCTCCTCCTGCGGCGTGCCGGTGCCCGAGGTGTCCGACCTCCCGTGCGTCGAGATCAACGGCATCTTCTGGCTGCGCGAAGAGGTTCCCGCCGGGCTCGCCTTCACCACCTACGGCCGCGACCCCGCCATCCGCGTGGTCGTCGACGTGCCCGACGACGTGGCGAACGCCGCCATCCCGCCGGGCATCGTGCTCGACGCTCTCTCGACCCCGGTCTCGTTCACCTCCGAGACCGGCAGGGCATGTCTCGCCCTGGAGGAGACCGTCACGGGCGCCGAACCGGCGAACTGAGCGCGCGCGGCTACCGCGCGGTCTGCAGACCCAGCGTGATCAACTCGTCGATGAGCTCGGGGTAGCCGACGCCCGACGCCTGCCAGCACGCGGGGAACATCGAGATCGGCGTGAAGCCGGGCATGGTGTTGACCTCGTTGAGCACGAAGCCCTCGCCGGTGAAGAAGAAGTCGACCCGCGCGAGCCCCGCGCCGCCGATCGCCTCGAACGCACGCGCGGCGATCCGCTGCATCTCCGCCAGCTCCCCGGGAGCGAGGTCGGCCGGGCAGACCAGCTCGACGCCGGGAGCGTCGTGGTACTTCGCGTCGAAGTCGTAGAACTCGCGGGTCGTCAGCACGATCTCACCGGCGACGCTCACCCGGGGCTCCGCGCCGTCGCGGCCCTGCAGCACGGCGCACTCGACCTCCCGGCCGACGATCGCGGTCTCGACGAGCACCGTGTGATCTTCGGCGAAGGCGAGGTCGAGGGCCGCGCCGAGGTCGTCGAGGCGCTTCACCTTCGTGACGCCGACACTCGAGCCGGCGCGCGCGGGTTTGACGAAGACCGGGAGTCCGAGACCCTCGATGCGGCGACGCCACAGGTCGGCGTCGGCGACGAGCCGCGCCCGGGTGACGGTGACCCACGGCGCCACCTCGATCCCGGCTCCCGCGAGCACCGTCTTCGTGAAGTGCTTGTCCATGCCGAGGGCCGAGGCGAGCACGCCGTTGCCGACGTAGGGCAGGCCGACCAGTTCGAAGAGACCCTGGATGGTGCCGTCCTCGCCGAACGGTCCGTGCAGGATCGGGAAGGCGACATCCACCTCGCCGAGCGAGCGCACGGTGCCGTCGGCGTCGCGCACGGTGAACTCGCGGGTCGCCACCGACTCGGGCAGGAAGACGCGGGTGCCGTTGTCGGTCACCACGGGCAGGTCGTCGGCGAGCGTCAGCCCGGTCGCGTCGTCGGGCTGCAGGGTCAGGATGCCGTCCGGCGTGATGCCGACCGGCACCACCTCGTACTTCGACCGGTCGATCGCTCCGAGCACGCCACCCGCCGTCGCGCATGAGATGCCGTGCTCGCTCGAGCGTCCGCCGAAGAACAGCGCGACGCAGATCTTGTCGCTCACGGTCACTCCCCTTGGGGCTCGGTCGTGTCGGTGGTGAGGTGCGGCGCGAGGTCGCGCGGGGCGAGGGTGCCGGCGAGCACCTCGGCGACCTGCGTGACGATCGGCATCTCGACGCCCCTCGCGGCGGCGAGCTCGAGCACCGGCGCGACCGAGGCCAGCCCCTCGGCGGTCTGGTTCATCTGCTTCACGACTTCGGCGTAGTCGTAGCCCTGCCCGAGCAGCCGGCCGGCGGTGTTGTTGCGCGACAGCGACGACTCGCAGGTGGCGATGAGGTCGCCGAGGCCGGCGAGCCCGCTCATCGTCTCGGCCAGCGCTCCGTGGGCGACGGCGAAGTCGGTCATCTCGACGAGCCCCCGGGTGATGATCGACGCCTTCGTGTTCTCGCCGTAGCCGACGCCGTCGACGATGCCGATCGCGACGGCGATGAGGTTCTTGAGCACTCCGCCGAACTCGGTGCCGACGACATCCGTGTTCACGAAGCAGCGGAAGTAGCGGTTGCTGGCCGTCGCCGCGACATCGGATGCCGTGGCCAGGCTGGTCGACGACACGACGGCGGCGGTGGGCTGCTCCTTGGCGATCTCGAGCGCGAGGTTCGGCCCGGACACGACCGCGATGCGCTCGGGGTCGATGCCGAGCTCGGCGAGGATGACCTCGCTCATCCGGGCGAGGGTGCCGCGCTCGACGCCCTTCATGAGCGACACGACGGTCGCCGTCTCGGGGATGAGTTCCTTCACGATGCGGAGGTTCTCGCGCAACGACTGCGCCGGCACCGAGAGGTAGACCTGGTCGGCGCCCTCGAGCACCTCGGGCAACCGCGGGCTCGCCGCGACGGTGCGCGGCAGGTTGATGCCGGGCAGGTAGTCGGAGTTGCGGTGCGACTGGCTGATCTCGCGGGCGAGTTCGGGGCGGCGCGCCCAGACGGCGACGCTGTTGCCGGCATCCCCGAGGATCTTCGCGAACGTGGTGCCCCACGATCCGGCACCGAGAACGGCCACTCGCCGACCGATGTCGGGGAGCACGAGGGGCTGCGTCATCGTCACGCGCCCAGTCTTCCAGCTAACGACGTCGTGACTAACCTGAACCCATGACCGCGACCCCGGCCCGCACGGTGCGAGGCCCGAACCCGTTCCAGGAATTCTTCCGCGGTGTGGGGACCCTCGGCCGAGGATTCTCGTACTGGAAACGCCGACCGGGCACCATGGCGCTCGGGCTGATCCCCGCGGCGATCGTCTTCGCCGGGCTGATCGTGCTCGTCGTGCTGCTGGTGACGAACCTCGATCCGATCACGCTGTTCCTCACCGGCTTCGCCGAGGAATGGGACCCCCGCTGGCGTTCCCTGCTGCGAGCCGGTTTCGGGCTGGCCCTCGTCGTCGGGCTCGTGGTGCTCTACGTATTCGCCTTCACCGCGCTCACCCTCCTTGTCGGCGACTGGTTCTACGGCCGCATCTGGCGTGTCGTCGAGGTCGACCTCGGCGAGATCACCCCGCGGCGCCCCGAGCCCGGCTTCTGGCGCTCCACCCTCGACGCCGCCCGCCTCGTGGTGCGGGCGATCTTCACCGGTCTGCTCCTCGCCGTGATCGGACTCATCCCCGTGGTCGGCACGGTCGTCGCCGTCGTCCTCGGGGTGTTCCTCTCGGGGCGTCTGGTCGCCCTGGAACTGACGACCCGGCCGCTCGAGGCCCGCGGGATGACGCGGGCCGAACGCCGAGCGGCGCTGCGCAGTCACAGCCCGCGCGTGCTCGGTTTCGGGGTCGCCGTGCACCTCAGCTTCTTCATCCCGGCCGGGGCGATCCTCGTGATGCCCGCGGCCGTCGCCGGGGCGACCCTTCTCGCAAAGCACGTGCTGGGTGAAGAGCGACGGGCCGAGGTCAGTGGGTCGGCGGGGTGATCTTGCCGTACTCGGACTGACCGTGCGCGGCCGGATTCCAGCGCTCCGCCGGCGGCGTCTCGCCGCGCAGTTCGCCGAGCAGGCGGGCGATCTCGTCCATGAGCGCCCGGGTCGCCTCGACGTGGGCGGCCGTGTCGGTACGACCGGACCAGGGCGAGAGGTCGAGCGGCGCCCCGACCAGCATCTCGACGTCGGACCGCGGGAACACCCGCAGCCGCCCGCCGTACCGCGGCAGGATGCGCTGCACCCCCCAGTGCGCCATCGGGATCAGCGGGATGCCGTGCTCCAGCGCCAGCCGCACGGCGCCGTTCTTGCCGCGCATCGGCCACTCGTCGGGGTCACGGGTGAGCGTCCCCTCGGGGTAGACGATGACCGCCAGCTCCTCGTCGATGAGTCGCCCCGCCGCGGCGAGCGGGTCGGGTCCTCCCCCGGCGCGTTCGACCGGGATCTGCCCGGTGTAGCGCAGCAGCGCGCCGAGCAGGGGAACCCGGAAGACGCTCGCCTTCGCGAGGAACCGCGGCACGCGCCCCGCCCGCCACACCAGGTACGCCGTCGTCAGCGGGTCGAAGTTGGTCAGATGGTTCGGCGCGATCACGAACGCCCCGCGCTTCGGGATGCGGTCGAGCCCGCGCATCCGGTAGCGGCCGACCACCTCGAACAGCGGGATCACGACGGCGGCGATGATCCGCCAGCGCAACAGCTTCTCGGGCTTGCGACGCGGCACGGAAGTCAGGCTACCCGGGGGTGGGTTTCGATCTCCCCACCGCCTGAACGGCGGCGTGGCCCACGACTCCGCCGGGCGCTCAACCCACGCGAAGTTAGATCACGTCGAAGTCGGCGCCGAGGCCGGCGAGTTTCTCGACGAAGTGCTCGTAGCCGCGGCTGATCAGCCCGAGGTTGGTGACCGTCGAGGTGCCCTCGGCGGTCAGCGCGGCGATGAGGTATGAGAAGCCGCCGCGCAGGTCGGGCACGCGGACATCCGCGCCGTGCAGTCTCGTCGGACCGGTGATGACGGCCGCCTGCTCGAGCTTGCGGCGCGGCACGCGGCGGGAGACCGACTCGAGCCCCTCGCTGTGCACGACGATGTCAGCGCCCATCTCGACGAGCGCGTCGGTGAAGCCGAGGCGGTTCTCGTACACGGTCTCGTGCACGACCGAGACGCCCTCCGCCTGGGTGAGCGCGACGATGAGCGGCTGCTGCCAGTCGGTCATGAACCCGGGGTGCACGTCGGTCTCGACCTGCACGGGCGTCAGCGGCCCGCCCGGATGCCAGAACCGGATGCCGTCCTCGCGCACGTCGAACGAGCCGCCGACCTTGCGGAAGACGTTGAGGAAGGTCATCATCTCCTGCTGCTTCGCGCCCTTGACGAAGATGTCGCCCTCGGTCGCGAGCGCCGCCGACGCCCAGGACGCGGCCTCGTTGCGGTCGAAGATCGCGCGGTGGGTGTAGCCGGAGAGGGTCTCGACGCCCTCGATGAAGATCGTGCGGTTCGGCTCCATCCAGATGATGGCGCCCATCTTCTGCAGGATCGCGATGAGGTCCATGATCTCGGGCTCGATCGCGGCGTTCTTCAGCTCGGTGACGCCCTTCGCGCGGACGGCGGTGAGCAGCACCTGCTCGGTCGCGCCCACGCTCGGGTACGGCAGCTCGATGTTCGCGCCGGTCAGGCCGTGCGGCGCGGTGATGCGGATGCCCTCGTACGACTTGTCGACGATCGCCCCGAACGCCCGCAGCGCGTCGAGGTGGAAGTCGATCGGCCGGTCGCCGATCCGGCAGCCGCCGAGGTCCGGGATGAGCGCCTCGCCGAGCGCGTGCAGCAGCGGCCCGCAGAACAGGATCGGGATGCGGCTCGAGCCCGCGAGTGCGTCGATCTGCGCGAAGTGGGCGCGCTCGACGTTCTTCGGGTCGAGCACGAGCACGCCGTCTTCGGGGCTGGTCACGGCGACGCCGTACGCCTCGAGCATCTTCGTCACGATCGAGATCTCGGAGATCTGCGGGACGTCCTGCAGGATGCTCGGCGTCTTGCCGAGGAGCGCGGCGACCATGGCCTTCGTGGCGAGGTTTTTGGCCCCGCGGACGTGCACGGTGCCGGTGAGTGGCTTGCCGCCGCGGATGACGATGCCGTCGGCCTTCAGACCCACGCGCTCGGCGGCCATCGCCGCATCCTTCGCGAGTCCGTCGTTCACGGAGTCGTCGACCACGAGAGAACCAGCCACTGAGACACCTGCTGCCTTACCACCGGGAGAACCGGTTTACCGAACGGGGAGAGTGCGGGGACGCCAGCTCTCCCTGGTGCCTTCGAACTCCGTGATCCGCGCCTCATCGCGCAACGTGAGCCCGATGTCGTCGAGCCCTTCGAGCAATCTCCAGCGAGTGTAATCATCGATCTCGAAACCCGCCTGGAGGTCGCCGACGGCCACCGTTCGTGCTAGGAGGTCGACCGTCGCGGAAACGCCGGGCTGGGCCAGGATCGCCGCCCAGAACTTCTCGATCTCGGCCTCGGGGATCGTCGCGGTGAGCAGACCCTGCTTGCCGGAGTTGCCACGGAAGATGTCGCCGAACCGCGGGGCGATGACGGCTTTGAAGCCGTAGTCGCGCAGCGCCCAGACGGCGTGCTCGCGGCTCGACCCGGTGCCGAAGTCCGGCCCGGCGAAGAGCACCGTCGCGTTCTGCGCCCACGGCTGGTTGAGCACGAACGTTTCGTCCTTGCGCCATTCGTGGAAGAGCGCGTCGTCGTAGCCGGTCTTCACGATCCGCTTGAGGAACACCGCGGGGATGATCTGGTCGGTGTCGACGGCGCTGCGCGGCAGCGGGATGGCGGTGCCGGTGACGGTCTCGAACTTCTCCATCACCGCGCTCCTTCCGCGTCATAGAGGGTTCTCTGACCGTCCGGAACCTCGCGCGCGGGGCTCCCTGATGTCGCAGAGGGTTCTATGGCGTCAATGGTGAGGTCGGACGGCGACGACAGGGTGCCGCGGATCGCGGTCGCGGCCGCGACGAGCGGCGACACGAGGTGCGTGCGCCCGCCCTTGCCCTGCCGGCCCTCGAAGTTGCGGTTGGATGTCGACGCGCACCGCTCCCCCGGCGCCAGCTGGTCGGGATTCATGCCCAGGCACATCGAGCAGCCGGCGAACCGCCATTCGGCCCCGAACTCCTCGACGATCTTGTCGATCCCCTCGGCCTCGGCCTCGATGCGCACGCGGGCCGAACCCGGCACGACCATGACCCGCACGTGGTCGGCCTTCTTGCGGCCCTTGATGATCGACGCGAACGCCCGCAGGTCTTCGATGCGGCTGTTCGTAGACGACCCCATGAAGACGGCGTCGACCGGCACCTCTTTGAGCGGGGTGCCCGCCGCGAGGTCCATGTACTCGAGCGCCCGCTCGGCGGCGGCGCGCTCGTTCGGGTCGGCGAAGGATGCCGGGTCGGGCACGCGGTCGCTCAGCGACACGCCCTGGCCGGGGTTGGTGCCCCAGGTGACGAACGGCTCGAGCTCGTCGGCATCCAGGAACACCTCCGCGTCGAAGACCGCGTCGTCGTCCGTCGCGAGGGTGTCCCAATAGGCGACGGCGGCATCCCAGTCGGCTCCCTCGGGCGCGTGCGCGCGACCCTTCAGGTAGTCGTAGGTGGTCGGGTCGGGGGCGACCATGCCGGCGCGCGCGCCCGCCTCGATCGACATGTTGCAGATCGTCATGCGGCCGTCCATCGACAGTGCGCGGATGGCGCTGCCGCGGTACTCGAGCACGTAGCCCTGGCCGCCGTTGGTGCCGATCTTGGCGATGACGGCGAGGATGATGTCCTTCGCCGTGACGCCCGGACGTAGCGTGCCCTCGACCGTGATCGCCATGGTCTTGAACGGCTTGAGCGGCAGCGTCTGCGTGGCGAGCACGTGCTCGACCTCGCTCGTGCCGATGCCGAACGCCATCGCGCCGAACGCGCCGTGGGTGCTGGTGTGGCTGTCGCCGCAGACGACGGTGATGCCGGGCTGGGTGAGTCCGAGTTGCGGACCGACGACGTGCACGATGCCCTGCTCGATGTCGCCGAGCGGATGCAGGCGCACCCCGAACTCGGCGCAATTCGCGCGCAACGCCTCGATCTGCGTGCGGCTGGTCAGGTCGGCAATCGGCTTGTCGATCTGGAGCGTCGGCGTGTTGTGGTCTTCCGTCGCGATCGTCAGATCGGGGCGGCGCACGGGACGACCGGCCTGACGGAGGCCGTCGAAGGCCTGCGGGCTGGTGACCTCGTGCACGAGGTGCAGGTCGATGTAGATGAGGTCGGGCTCGCCGTTCTCGCCCTTCGCGACGAGATGCTTCGCCCAGACCTTCTCGGCCAGAGTCTTCGGGGTGCTCATGTTCGGTTCCTTCGGGATGCCGGGCTGTCACCAGCCACTGCGGGGATCCGGCTCGCGGACGACCACCGCGACGAGGGGACCGGAGACTAGGCCTCGTCGCGGCGACGAAGGAGAAGGAGCCGCTCGAGCATCCTCCGATGCTACCCGAAGTGAGCGCCGACCATGTCGGCCGTGTCGCCCGGCCGGCCGGGCAGCAGGGCGAGATCGTCAACGGTGACGAGCCGGGTGGCGAGCGCGTATTCGATGAGTCGCACGCGTCGACGCGTGGCGAGGTTGCCGCGCCCGCCGCGCAGCCCGGCGACGCCCGCCCGGTCGAACCGGTCGCAGACGTTGTCGAGTTTGCGGTTGAACGCCGTGAGGCTCCACCCGAGCCGAGCGGCGGCTTCTGCCGACGTCGGGAAGTCGTCGGTGCGACCCACCGGGCGCCGCAGCGCCTTCTCGCAGAGCACGACGAGCAGGAGACGCTGGTTGGGGGTCAGGCGGGGAAGCTCGACCCGGTCGGGCCGCAACTCCGCAGAGGTGGCGGCGGCGGAGTAAGGCAGTTCGCCGTGGACCGCGAACTCGTACGTCGTGCGCCCGGCGGTGAAGACGACGTGCGCGGGCTCGAACACGACGGGAACCCGGCCTCCCGGGGTCAGCTCGGTCGACACCCGCCCGCTCGGGTCGCTCACCTGGATGTTGCGCGAGGCCGCCGTGCTGGCGATCCACCACATCTCGTTCTCGTGGAAGATCTCGAGGAGCCGGGCATCCAGCTCGGGGTTGTCGTCGATCACGAGGTCGGCGTCGCGGCCGATCGTCAGAGTCTCTCCGGGCGGCAGGTCGCGCCACTCCCCGCAGTACTCGATCTTCAGCGCCACTGGCAAACGGGTCCCCTTTCGGTCCCCATCCTCGGGACAAGCCGACACGTCCCCAAGCCATGACTTTCCTTGGCACCCGTTCGGGGGGTATGACGTTGCTGCGCCGCCGCGCGGACGGGTCCCGGGGAACGGTTACGGTAGGGCCAGCGAGCCCGGCCCCGCTCGTGCACCCGAATCGCCCGTCCTTGTCGCAGGGAACCGCCATCGACCCGAACCGCGTCGTGCTCGTCGACGACCACGAGATCATCGCGCTCGCCCTCGCTGAGGCCGTCACCCGCGTTCCCGGACTCGTCTTCGCCGGGGTCTCGGCCACCGTCGACGATGCGCTCGTCGCGCATCCCGACGCCGGCCTCGTCGTGCTCGACCTCCGGCTGGCCGACGGCTCGTCGCCGATCGGCAACGTCGAGCGCCTCGTCGAGCGCGGCTGCGCCGTCATCGCCTACACCTCGGGTGAGAACCCCTACCTGCTGCGGCTCGTGGCGACGACCCCGATCCTCGGCATCGTACGCAAGTCCGACCCGGTGAGCGTGCTCGTCGACACCCTCCGCCAGGCCGCCGAGGGCCGCGCGGTGATGTCGACCGAGTGGGCGGCCGCGATCGACTCCGACCCGGGACTGGATGCCGCCGCCCTCAGCGATCAGGAGCAGCAGGTGCTGCGGCTCTTCGCGACCGGACTCAAGGCGCAGTCGGTCGCCGACGCGATGGGGATCGCGGTGCCGACCGTCGAGGACTACGTGCGCCGCATCCGCAGCAAGTACGCCCGCATCGGCCGCAACGCCGACACCAAGATCGACCTCTACAAGCGCGCGATCGAGGACGGTTTCCTGCCCCTGCCGGACGCGGGGCAGTAGTGCCGTCGCGGACCGCGCTCGACCGGGTCACCCGCTCGATGGCGCTCGCGCTCGGCGTCGGGTCGGTCGCGTTCCTCGTGTTGGCGTTGCCGTCGATCCCCACCCAGTCCGCCGCCTTCGGCGCCGTCTGGTCGTGGGCCGCGACGGTCGGCATCTTCGCGCCGGTCATCGTCGGCGCGATCCTGTCGCCGTGGCTGCCGGTGCGCGCCCTCCGAAGCCTGGCTGCGGCGACCGCCGTCGCGCAGCTGGCGACCCTCGTGACGCTGATCCCGGCGCTCCCCGGCGGGCTCATGCCGGACCAGTTCGGCACGCCGTGGCCGCTCGGCTCGACCGTGCTCGGTTCCGCCTCTGCCGCCGTCGCCTGGCGCCCCGCGATCACCTGGCCCTACCTCGGCGCCTGCGTGCTGCTCGTCGGGGTCGATCGGTTCCTCGCCTCGGCGTGGCCGATCGCCGGGCTCGCGGTCCTGGATGCCCTGCACGCGCTGCTGTTCACCGCGATCTTCACCTCGCTCGCCCTCGTGATCCGCCGCGCGGGGCGACAGCTCGACGACGCCTCCGACCACGCTGCCGCCGACACCCGCCGCCTCGCGACGGCCGAAGCGCAGGCGCGGGAGCGCGGTCGCATCGAAGCACTCCTGCACGACAGCGTGCTCGTCGCCCTGCTCGCCTCCGCCCGTCGCCCCGACCAGGCGCCCGACGCCGCGCGAGCGGCACTCGAGCGGCTCGACGCGCTCGAGCACGGCGACGGGGACGACGCCGACTCGGAGGATGTCATCGATCCGCAGGTCTGGGTGTGGCGGGTGCAAGCATCGACCAGCCAGCTCGACCCGACCGCGCGGTTCAGTCATGAGGAGGACCACCCGACCCCGGTTCCGGCGGAGGTGGCCGAGGCGATCCTCGAGGCGAGCACCGAGGCGCTGCGCAACAGCCTCATCCACGCCGGTCCCGCGTCGCGGGCGGTCCATGTGCGGCTGGGTGCGTCGCGGGTCGACGTCACGGTGCTCGACGACGGCCGGGGGTTCGACGTCGAGGCGGTCGACGAGGCCCGCCTCGGTCTGGCGATCAGCATCCGCGACCGCATGCGCCGGCTGCCCGGAGGCCGAGCCGTCGTCGTCTCGCGGCCCGGCCTGGGCACGCGGGTGGCCCTGCTCTGGCAGGCCGCGTGACCGCCCGCGCGGACGTCGCACGACTACTCGGGGCGACGGGCCCGGGGGCCTGGGCGCTCGCGGCGCTCTTCGGCGCGACCTACGTGGTCATCGCGTTCTGGGCGGGCGGCGATCACACGCGCAGCCCGCTCGGTTTCACCGCGCTCGTGCTCATGGTCGGTGCGGCGGTCGCGCTCGTCCTCCCGCAGCTGTCGCCGTTCCCGCGTCTCGCCGCAGCCGGCGTCGTGGGCGCGCAGGTCTTCGCCGTCGCGGCCGGGCTGTGGCAGCTCGAGCCGGACTCGTGGGGCGGATGGGTGACCTGGTACATCGGCGCGTCCTCCTATCTGTCGTTCATCCTCGTGCTGCGCGGCAGATTGTGGTGGGGGGTCGCCGGGCAGCTTGCGCTGACCGCGGTCGCGATGCACTGGATGGGGGTCCTGACCGGCGAGCCGGTACGCGGGCTCGACCTCGTCGGCACCCAACTCGTGATGTTCGCGGCGGGGGCGTTCTTCGCGATCTGGCTGCGCCGCACGGCGGATCGCATCGCCGCGTTCCAGGAGACCCGGCTGCGCCGCGAATCCGCGGAGAGTGCGCGCTCGGCGGCCGACGCGGAGCGCGCACGCGAGCTGCGGGTGATCCGCGACTCGGCGGGCGCCGCGCTGGAACGCATCGCCGCCGGCGCCGTCGGCGATGACGAGCGGGGCGAGCACCTGCTGATCGAGGCGGCGCTGCGGGACCGCATCCGGGGACGAGGGCTGGCCGTCGCTCCGCTCTCGGACGCCGCCCGGGACGCCCGTCGACGCGGTGCGATCGTGGCGCTCCTCGACGATCTCCGCACCGAGGCGCCCGAGGGCGACGGGCTGCGCGCGGTCATCGGCTGGGCGGCGGCGCGGGTCGCGGGCAGCGGCGCGGCGGAGATCACCGTGCGCCTCACCCGGAGCGGCGGGCAGCCCGTCGTCACGTTCGCGACCGCCGACGGCGCGGTGGAGACCTTCCACCACCCCGGCCGCTGACGATCGCCGCTCCCGCCGGCGCGTCGCTCAGGTCGCCGCGTGGTCGTCCAGCAGCGCGAGATCCTCGCGGGTCACCAGCCGCGTCGCGACGGCGTGCTCGACGAGCCGCATCCGGCGGTTGGTCGCGAGGTTGCCGCGGCCGCCGCGGAGCCCGGTCAGGCCTTCGCGTTCGAGCTTCCCGCAGACGGTGTCGAGCTTCCGCGTGAACGCGGTGAGCGTCCAGCCGAGCCGGGCGGCGGCATCCGCCGAGCTGGGGATCTCGCCGCGCCCCGACTCGGTCTGGCGCAGCACGTGCTCGGCGAGGGCGACGACGAGCAGCTTCTGCGACGGGCTGAGCGGCACGTCACCGATCGTCGCGTCGCCCGCGGCGTCGGCCCGCGGACCGGGGTCGACCGCGAACCCGCCCGCCGAGTGCAGCGTGAGGTCGTAACTCGTCGACCCCGCCCCGAACAGCACGTGCAGCCGATCGAACACCACCGGGATGCGCGCGCCCGGAGCGAGTCGGGCCGACACGCGCCCGGTGCCGTCGGTGACCGTCGCGGCGATCCGGTCGCCCGCGTTGGTCAGCCACCACATCCCGTTCTCCGCCCTCAGCACGAGGAACCGGCGGTGCAGGTAACGGTTTTCATCGATGACCAGGTCGGCGTCGCGGCCGATCGCGAACTCCCGATCGACCGGCACCTCGTGGCGTTCGCCGGCGAACTCGACGACGAGCGGGGGCGGGACCGCGGGCGCCGCCACCTCAACTCTCCCGGATGCTCAACTCGACGCCGCCGCCGAAGTCGATGACCGTGCCGACGAGCACCGGCGTCGGCTCGCCGTCGCGCAGTTTCTGCGCGGGCCGCCCCGGGATGCGCACGATCGTGCCGTTGCGCGACCCGAGGTCGGTGACGACGACCGTGCCACCCTCCAGGGCGATCCGGGCGTGGTTGCGCGAGATGTCGCCGTCACCTTCGAGGCGCACGAGCCGGCTCCTCAGGGAGTCGGGAGGCGCGCTCGGGGCGCGGCCGACGAGCACGACGCCGTCGATCGGCTCCCGCGAGCCGTCGGGCAGCACGAGACTGACTGTCGGCGCGGGCGGCGGGAGCGGCGCGGGAGCGGTCGAGGGAGCCGCGAGTCCCGCCGAGCGGCGGGCGCGCAGCCGGGCGATCTCGTCGACGACGACCGTCTTGTCCTCCGCGGCCTCCGCGGGCCGAGCCGGCAGATCGCTGACCAGCACCGTGCCGCCGTCGTGTTCGCCGATCGACGACGCGACGGGCTCGAGCGCGGGCGGCGCCGGCACGGAGATCTCGAGATCGGGGATCTCGGTGAGCTCGGTGTTGTCGTCGAACAGCGGCGCGGGGACCAGCGGCGGCGGTCGGACGGGTGCTGCGACGGGCGGGGCCGGCGGAACGGGCGCGGCAGAGGGCGCGGCAGACCGGGCGGGCGCTGCTGCCGGGGTGAGCGCGACGGACGGGGTGAGCGTCCACTCCCCGCCGGGCACGGTGAGTCGGGCGACCGACCGGTCGGCGAGGACGCGCTCGAGCCACGGCTCGGCCCCGAGGCCGGTGAGCGTCTCGGCTCCCGCCGACACCGTCGCGGGTCCGCGCAGCGCGACATGCAGTCCGTCCGCCGTCGCATCGAGCACGGCGAACGGTGCCCCATCGGCGATGCCGGAGGACTTCAGCGCGGCGAGCACTCCGGAGACGCCGGACCGTGGCATGGCCGCGACGGCGTCCGCGGCGGCACGGAACTCCGGCGGCAGCGCGAACACGAGCGTCCCGAGGTCGTAGACCAGCCACGCGCCGGGCGCGTCGGGGACGAAACGGGTCTCCACGAGTCCTTCCTACCGGATCGCGCTAGCGCCCGGCACGCCCCGAACGGGCGGACTCGACCCGCGCCGCGGCCGCGACGAGCCAGGCGCGCGCCGAACTGAGCCGATAGCGGCTGAGGAGGCGCGCCCGCGGCGACACCGTCTCGCGGGCGACCCGCACCAGCTCGTCCGTGTCGTCCCACGCGGTGACCACGACCGCGTCGGGCACCGTCATGTCGCCGAAGACGGCCGCGTCGGCGCGGGAAGCCGCCGGCTCGAGGCCCGGCACCTCGACCTGACCGGCGAGCACGAGCGCCGTACGGCGCCGCGTCGCGTTGACCGGCACGGCGAGCCCCAGTTCGGAGTACCTGTCGACCAGCTCGTCCCAGGCACCGCGCACCGCCTCGTGCGGCTCGGCGGCGAGTCGTCGGCGACGGGCGCGACTCGCCTTGATGGCGCCGACGACCAGGATCGGCCCGAACACCAACGACGCCGGGATGAGCACCCCGAGCAGTGCGGGCAGGAGCCAGCCGGGCAGCTTGAGGCCGTCGTCATCCGTGTCGCCGTCGTCGACCTCGACCGCGGTGACGAGGTCGTCCTGCTCGCTCGAGGATCGTGGCGGCTGCCGCACCTGCGGCTGCGGCTCCGTCTTCGGCTTCGGATTCTCGTCCTGCGGCACGTCGGTCTGATCCGGGGTCGGGTAGAACGGGATCCAGCCGACGCCCTCGAACGCCACCTCGACCCAGGCGGTCACGTCGCGGCCGCTGACCTCGACCGACGTGTCGCCGTCGCGCACCTCAGGGGCGAAACCCATGACGACCCGCGCCGGGTAGTTCATGCTGCGTGCCATCAGCGCGAACGCCGAAGCGTACTGCTCCTCGTCGCCGACCATCGCGTCGCGGGTGAACAGGTCGCTCATCCGGTCGGCGCCGTGGCCGGCCACCGACGGCGCGGTGTCCGACGCGGTGCCACGGGAGAAGTAGCCGGTCGACTGCAGCGTCAGCTCGATGGCGCGGAGCCGCTCGATCGGCGACGCCGCGTCGCCCGCGAACTCGACCGCCTTGGCCGCCACGATCTCGGGCACCACCGACACCGGAGCCAGCTCGACGCGCGCCACGGGGACCTCCTCGAGGTCGCCGTCGTCGATGTCGGTCAGCTGCACCTCCGCGGTCGACCGGATGACGTCGCCCTCGCCGACCCCGCCGATCAGCACGGCGCTACCGGTCGCCGCGTTGTAGCGCAGCCCCTCGAGGTCGGCGCGCGAGGCACCCGGGAGTGTGAGGCTCTCGGCGTAGCCGATGGACGGGATCCAGACGTCGGAGTAGGCGCCGTCGACCGTGATCTCGATCTGCTGGACGCCGGCCGAGGTCGCGAGCGGCGGCGCCGGCAGCTGCGGCCCGACGAGTGCGAAGGTGCCCGATCCGGTTGTCGAGATCTGCGCGCCGGCGACCGACCAGACGTGCCCGTCGTAGGAGTCCATCGTCGCCAGCCGCACCCGCTGGCCGGGCTGGAGGCCGGCGACGGTGAACAGGGTCTCGTCCTCCAGCAGCTTCGAGTACTGGCGGAACCCGGCGAGCGGGCTCGCGAAGTCGAGCGGCTCGTACGGCGGTTCGATGCGCTCCCGCAGCACGAACCGGTCGGGCGGTGCGGCGAGCGCCGCCCCGCTCAGCGCACCGATCACGACCGCCGCCCCCACGAGCAGCGCGGTCGCGCCGACACGGCGCAGCAGGCCCGTCGCCGGCGCCGCCCTCTCGCCAGTCGCCCCGGCGCCCGTCGAGATCTGGTCGGCCCGGCCCCGGCGCCAGCCGAGCCAGATCAGTGCGACCGCCGCGAACGCCACCCCGCGCAGGCCCGGGGCGAACGGCTCACGCGTGCCGAGCAGCACCGACGCCAGGTAGAGGGCGAGGGGTCCGACGAGCAGCAGAGCCGCCCGCCACGAGGTGCGCGGGCGTGCGGGCAGCCAGCGGGCGGCGAGGGTCGCGCCGACCAGGCCGACGAGCCAGGCCGAGACGTAGGGCACGACGGTCACGTAGTCGGGAAGATCGACGGGCGCCGAGAGCGTCAGGAGGTCGTTCCACCCCCACACGGCGCCGAGCGCGAGGCTGCTGAGGCTCTCACCCGTCGGCAGCACGCCGAACAGCGCCTGCCGCGGCACGGCCAGGGCGCTCCCGAAGAGCGCGTACGCGGCGAGGGCGAGGGCCGTCGTCGGGAGAGCGCCGAGGCGCAGCGCCCGGGCGGCGAGCGCGGCTCCGGTGCCGACGAGCAGCCCGCCCACCCCGGCGAGGAGCCAGCCGAGGTCGTCGAAGCCGGTCGCGAGGCCGACGATGCCGACGAGGGCGAGCGCGGAGTGCACGGCAACGTCGACCCACGCTCGGCCCGCCATCTTCGGGCGGCCGGGGCGCGGTGCGCCAGGCGTGGCGCGACTCATCCGCGGCTCGGCTTCACGAGAGCTTGCCGATCAGTTTCGGCAGGTCGGGCAGCGCCCCGATGGTCGCGACGGTGACCCCGCCGACCAGGCCGAGGCGGGCATCCGATCCCGCCTCCATGCGCAGGCCGACCGTACGGGTGTCCTGCCCGAAGAGGGTCGACGCCGCCCGGAGGTCGCCGACCGCGGTCGCCGACCCGACGACGACGAGCAGCACCGAGGGCGGCGGCATCCGCTTGGTGGCGTCGCGGGCGAAGTCGCGCAGCGTCGCCGACGTCGAGCGCTGCTCGATGCGCGAGGAGTCGTCGAGCATCGTGACCGGGGTCGCGGTGCGCAGTTCGCCGGCGCCGCTCGCGATCCGCACCTTCGTGCCGTCGCGCAGCACCTGCTGGGCGATCGAGGCGAGCACCGACACGCCGAGCTCGAACTCGGCCTCGGACGCGTACCCGCGCTGCTCGGCGTAGTGCAGCAGCACCAGCTGGGAGCGGCGCGTCTCGGTGAACTGGCGCACCATCAGCCGGCCGGTGCGCGCAGTCGTGCGCCAGTGCACGTAGCGACGGTCGTCGCCCGGTTCATAGGGCCGCAGCGCGTGGAAGGCCAGGTCGTTGTCGGTGATCGCCTTCGTCACCTCGCCTTCGAGGTCGCGCACGAGTCCCGCCGCCGACGGGCGCAGCCGCACGGTCGGCGGGTGCACGAAGAGTTCGACCGGCTCCGACCAGCGCACGCTCCGGCGCACCAGACCGAGCGCGTCGCCGCGCACCGACGAGGCGGGGCCTGCGACGATGACGGCGCGCTTCTGCGTCGGCACCGCGAACAGCTCCTCGTGCTCGGCGCCCGGGGCGAGGGCCGGGATGGCGAACTCGGCGACTCCGCGGCCGACCGGCAGCTCGAGGCGGCTGGGCGATGATCGCCGGGAGCCCGTGCTGGTGACCAGGAGCCTGCCGAACGCGCGCTCCCCCGCGACCACCCGGCGCGGGCGAAGCTCGACCTCGACGCGGAACCGGGCGCGGCCGACCAGGAACGCGAACGCGACGACCAGGCCGCCCGCGAGGGTGAGTCCGAGGTAGGTGAACTCCGGCCAGCCGAGGATGCCGCCGGCGAGACCCGTGGCGAGGGCCAACCCGGCGACGATCCAGCCGAGCGGTGTGACGATGCCGAGCACCGGGCGCAGCGCCGCGACGACCCGACCGGCGGTGAGCCGGACGAGGCCGAGGAGGGTGCGCAGGGTCGACATGACGGACCTCGGTCAGGCGACCGGGACGGCGGCGCGGCTCGCAGGCGGGGTGATCGTCGCCAGGGCGCGCTCGACGATCTGCTGGGCGGTGACCCCGGCGAACTCCGCCTCGGGGTCGACGACGATCCGGTGCGCGAGTACCGCCACCGCGAGGTCGGTGACGTCGTCCGGGATGACGTAGGTGCGTCCCGCGGCGATCGCCCAGGTGCGCACGGCCCGGGCGAGGGCGAGCGCCCCGCGCATGCTCACGCCGAGCGCCGAATCCTTGTCGTCGCGGGTCGCCGTCGCGAGGTGGGAGATGTAGTCCATCACGGCCTCGTCGGCGTGCACCTCGCTGGTCAGGGCCGCCATGGTCGCGATCGCGTCGGAGGCGATGATCGAGGTGACTTTCGACGCGCGCGCCCGGTTCCCGGAATCCATCAGCAGCGACACCGCGATCTCGTGGTCGGGATAGCCCAGCGAGGTCTTCATCAGGAACCGGTCGAGCTGCGCCTCGGGCAGCGTGTAGGTGCCCGACTGTTCGATCGGGTTCTGGGTCGCGATCACCATGAACGGGGTGCCGACGGAGTGGCTCTCGCCGTCGACCGTCACCGCACCCTCCTCCATGACCTCCAGCAGCGCGGACTGCGTCTTCGGACTCGCCCGGTTGATCTCGTCGGCGAGCACGACGGAGGCGAAGATCGGCCCCGGGTGGAAGACGAACGTGCCCTTCGCCTGGTCCCAGATCGTGACGCCGGTGACGTCGGAGGGCAGCAGGTCGGGCGTGAACTGGATGCGCGAGTTGGTGCCCTGGATGGTGTTCGCGAGCGCTTTGGCGAGAACGGTCTTGCCGGTGCCGGGGACGTCCTCGAGGAGGATGTGCCCACCCGAGAACAGCGCGGTCAGCACGAGGCGCAGCTGCTGCTTCTTGCCGAGGATCGCCGTGTCGATGTTGTCGACGAGCTTGCCGAAAGCGTCGGCGAACCACTGGGCCTGGTCGGGCGTCACGGGCATCGGGGTCTCCTGGGTCTGTGGATCACGGGGGTCGGATGTCGGGGTCGAGTCATCAGCACGGCGGAGCGTTGCCCCAGCGCGTGGTGGAGTAGGCCGACCCGTCGACGGTGATGGTGATCTGCTCGTCGAGATCGCCGGCGGTCTGTCGCTTCGTCCAGGCCTGGAGCCGCACCTGGCCGTTGGCCCCGGTGGTGACGCCCGACGACTGCGCGAAGGAGATTCCGAGCGTGCGGCCGGCACTGGAGTTCGAGTAGTTGATGCCGATGTTGTACTGGTTGCCGTAGTCGTTGTGATAGCAGAGGGTGTAGCTCGGCGGCAGGTTGGGCAGCGGGGTGGCCGAGTTCGAGGTGCGCACGTCGCTCGTCTGGCCGGCGCTCACCGCGCGCACCTGGATGGAGTACGCCGTGTCGAAGTTGCCCTGGATCGAGTAGCTGGTCGCCGTCCCGACGTCCTGCCAGGACGAGTGGTAGTTCGTCACGAGGATCTCGTAGCGGGTGATCGGCTGGGTGCTGGCGGTCGGGCCCCACGAGAAGTTGACGGTCTGCGACCCGCGGGGTCCGGGCCACGACGCGTTCGCACTCGACGGCGCGCCGGGGCGCGGAGTGCCGGCGTTGGTCGAGCTGAACGCCGCGCTCTGACCACCCGGCCCGAGGGTCACGATCGAGTAGCTGGAGGACGTGCCGACCTGCCCCGCCACCGTCGTCGTGGTGACATCGCCGACGGTGACGACGGCGCCGCCCGGGCTCATCGTGATGCGGTAGCCGTCGATGGCGCGGCCGTTGCCGGCGGCACCGCCCCAGTTCAGCACGACGTTGCCGGAACCGTCCGCCGACCCCGAGGCCGTGGCCGTCGTCGGGGGCGTGGGCGCGCCGAACGGCCGAGCGGTGGCGCTCGCGTCGGAGATCTCGCCGGCGCCGACGACGTTGGTCGCGCGCACCTGGAACGTGTACGGGTTGCCGTTGGTGAGACCCGAGAACACGCGCGAGGCGTCGTTGCCCGAGACGGTGACCGGTGTTCCGCCGTTCCACGAGATGGTGTACTGCGTGATCGGCTCGCCGTTGGTCGCCGGCGCGCTCCACTGCAGGGTGATCTGGCGGTCGCCCTCGACGAAGGTGGGCGCCGCCATCTTCGACGGCACGTCGCGCACGGTGTAGAGCAGGCGACCCTGCACCCGCCGGCTCGGATCCAGCGTCGCATCCTCGACCGTGTACACGACGCTCACGACGCCGATGAACGACGGTCCCGGGCGAACGGTGATGTCGCCTTGCGGCGTGAAGTCGACGGAGGCCTGAGACTCCGCGGCGTTCTCGATCGAGGCCGCGACGACCCGCAGATCCTGCCCCTGCGCGGCGAACGGGTTGAAGTCGTTCGCCAGCACGTCGACCGTGTCGGTGACCCCGCGGCGGCCCTTGGCGGCGTCCTCGACGGCCCGCGCGGCGGGACGGGTGGACGAGGCGACGCTGACCTGCACCGTGCCCGGCACCGAGTAGTCGCGGTAGCGCACCGTGAAAGAGAGGGTCGCGGTCGTGCCGGGCTGCACGCCGAAGGGGGCGCTCACCGAGAGGTTCCCGCCGGAGATCGACCCTTCGATCCCCGAGCCCTGCCCGGTCAGCCCCTCGTACCGGAACTCGCCCGACACGGAGGGATTCGGATGCGTCGTCGCGGCGCGGAGGTCGACGACGCGGGCATCCTCTCCCGCCTCGATGGTGATGTTCTGCCCGGTGAAGGACGGCGGCACGTCGGTGAACTCCGGGTCGCCGACGATGACGGGAAGGGTGAGCAGTGCCTGCCGGCCCTCGGGATCGTCGCCCGAGCTGCCGTCGGTGACGCGGAAGGTGATGGCGGCGATCCCGCGGTAGTCGGCGGCCGCGGCGAATCGGATCGTGTCGCCGTCGACGGCGCCCGGGCTCCCGTCGCCGTGGGTCATGGTCACGGACGCCGGGTCGACGAGGATCGCGGGGTTGCCCGACGGGACGACGAGGATGTCGGCGAGGTTCCACTCGCGCGAGCCGTTCATGTCGATGACCTGGGGGCCGAGGTCGCTGCGCAGCCGCGGCGGGGGTGCGTAGTCCCCGCCGATGGCGGGGGGCACGACGATGAACGCCGTCGCCGAGAGCCCGTCGTCGGGGTTGGTCACCCGGTAGCCGATCGCCGCCCGCCGCTCCCCCGGGCGCACGACGACGGTCTGCGAGCCGGTCTCGACCGAAGCCATTCCGGCGTTCGGCCCCTCGAGGGTCACCTCGAGGTCGGCGTCGAGGCCGCCCGGGCTGGCGATCAGCCCGTCGAGCGACACCGGGAGGTCCGTCTCGCCGGCGATGTCGTCGACCGGAACGTAGTAGTCGGTCGCCACCGGGAACACCGGCGCGGCGTCCTCGGTCACCCGCACGATCAGGAAGGCGTCGTCCTCGCCGCCGCGGTTGTTGGTGATCCCGTAGCGCACGCTGAACGTGCCCTCGGTCTCGGGCGCCTCGACGACGATCTTGCCGCCGTCGACCGACGCGACGATGCCCGGGTCGACCTCGAGTAGGTCCTGCTGGAGCTGGAGCGCGTAGCCACTCGGGTCGGAGTCGTTGAGCACCACCGACGCCGACGCCGTGCGTCCGGGCTGCATCTCGATCTCGTCGTCGACGGCGTTCGGGGCGGGCACCTCGCCGGGGCGCGGGATGACGCCGATCGTGAGGAGGCCGACCGACTGCGCGCCGAAGGAGTCCTCGACGACGTAGCCGATGGTGTCGGTGCCGCCCGAGTTGCGGTCGGCCGTGTACTGGATGGTCGTCGGGTTCACCGCATCGATCACGCCGAGGGCCGGCGGGCGTTCGATGCCGACGATGACGACCGAGTCCCCGTCGGGGTCGATGCCGCCGAGCGGCAGCTCGATCGGGATCGTCGATCCCGCGAAGACCCGCGCGGTCTGCGGCAGCGGCACGGGCGGCTGGTTCGTCTCGGGATCCTCCCCCACGACGACGAACGTCACGCGCGCCGTGGCCGACTCGCCGTACTGGTCGGCGACGCGGTAGACGACGCTGTACTCACCCGCGGTCGGCCCGGCCTGGTAGCGGACGGTACCGTCGCCGACGAAGGCGAGGCCGTCGCCCGCGGCGTCGGTCTCGACCAGGTTCTCTTGGAGGATCAGTCGCGCCTGGTCGGGATGCTCGTCGTTGGCCAGCACGTCGGCGCTGACGACATCCCCCGCCCGCACGCGCACGCGGTCGTCTTTCGCGATGGGCGGCTGCCGGTTGACGATCGGCGGCACCGGCACGATCGTGACGCCCGCGGTCGCGGACGAGATGCCGTCGGAGATCGTGTAGCGGAACTGGGTCTGCCCGGTGAGCGCGTTCGACGACGAGACGCGGATGACGGCGTTGCCGAGCGCCTCGACGGTGACTCCCGGCGCGATCCCCTCGACGTCGACCGACTGCACCGCCAGGACGCTGCCGTCGGGCGAGACGTCGTTCGCAAGCACCTCGACCACCGACGGCTCGCCGGCTCGGAGGAAGAGGGTGTCCTTGACCGCGATCGGCGGCACGATCTCGTCGGGGTCGGGCAGCACGTCGACGCGCACGATGCCGATGCTCGACGACGGGCCCGAGGCGAGCGAGTAGAGGAAGTAGTAGCTACCTTCGGCCGGCGACTGGAAGGTGACGGTGCCGCGCTCGAGGTTGGGCGCGACGATCGCATCGGTCGGCACGTCGTCGACGCCGAGCAGCGTGAGCGCCTCCCCGTTGGGCGCGAGGTCGTTGAGCAGGGGCTCGATCGCGACGGACTCGCCGACGAATGCGGTCGCGAAGTCGGGGGTGCCGATCGGCGCGAGCGCTCCGCGCGGCTCGACCCGCACGACGAGCGTCCCGGTCGTCGACTGCACCCCGTCGGAGACCGTGAAGGTGATCTCCTTCTCGCCGGGCGAGCCGGATCGGTGCTCGAACGTCACGGTGCCGTCGGGGGTGAAGCGCACGATGTCGCTGGAGGTGGCGCTGGCGGTGACGAGGTAGAGGTCGTCGCCGTCGGGGTCGACGAAGTCGGCGAGCACGTTGTAGGCGATCGAGCCGCCCGTCTCGACGCTGACCAGGGTCTCGCGCCGCGCCTCGGGGGGGTTGTCGACCTCGTCGGGGACGATGCGGATGGTGACGTTCGCCTCGGCGACACCGCCCGCTCGGCCGTCGTCGACCGTGTACCGGAACGAGGCCGACGTGGCGCCGATCGCCGGCGTGAACTGCAGGGCGCGGCCGCCGTCGATGACGTCGAGCACGCCGGTCGCCTCATCGACGTCGGAGTTCCGGGGGATGGTGAGCACGTCGCCGTCGGGGTCGGTGTCGTTGTCGAGCACCGGGATGATCGTCGTGCGACCGGCCCGCACCCCGAAGTCGTCGTCGCGCGCGACGGGCGGTCGGTTGATCTCGGTGCGCTCGGCGAGGGTGTCCTCAAACGACTGCGTGCTCGCCTTCTCCTCCCCCTCCTCGGTCTCCGACTCCTCCGGCGGGGTGACCTGGTCCCAGTTCGCGACGAGCCGCATCTCGTCGTCGAGCAGCCAGACGTTGCCGTTGTCGAGGTCGTTGAGGGCGATGACCGACCGGTTGACCCGGAACTCGAGGCGCGAGCCCTGGGTGCGCTGGGCGATGTCCTGGGTGACCGGGGCGGCACCGTCGCAGGCGAGGAGGTAGCGCTGCGCGCCGCCCCACGCGCCGTGCGCGCAGCCGTCGACGACCGCCGGGGCGGAGACGTCGTCGGGTCCGGCGACCGGAGTCGCGAGGTCGGCGGACACCGTGCGGACTCCCCCGCCGTCGCCGACGAACAGCAGGGCGTCGCCGGTCGCGACCACGACCTCGTCGTTCGCCGGGCCGCTCTGCTGAAGACGGTAGGCGGCATCCGGCAACTCGACGGTGCCGCCGTCCTCGCGCACGATCCGGTTCGCGGTCTCGTCGAGCAGCACGAGTCGGTCGCCGACCGCGGCGATCTGCGCGTTCTCGGGCACCGCGAGCCCCCGCGTCGTGGGCGGGACGCCGGGCGCCGGGATGCGGACGGCCTGCTGATCCTGGACGCTCGTCGCGAGCACCACACCGTCGGTGGTCACGGTGGCCTGACCCCCGCGCCCGAGTTCCACGGCCGGAGTCGCGGTCGGATCGAAGACGAGCGAGTTCGCGACGTCGAGCGCCCAGAGCTGCCCCTGCGGCGAGACGATCGCGAGCGTCTGACCGCCGAGGGCGACGGTCGAGCCGGCCGGGATGTCGACGGGCTCCACGAGCGTCGTGTACGCGGGATCGACGCGCGAGAGGGCGCCGAGCTGGGAGTCGACGAGGAAGACGTCGGAGCCGTTCTGCACGATGTCGAGATTCGGGGAGAGGGCGCTGACCGAGCCGTTGAGCTCCTCGATCTGCCGGTTGAGACGACCGCCGAGGAGGGCGTCGGAGTTCGTCACCCAGACGTCGCGCGCCTCGAGGTCGATGTCGCTGACCGGGAAGCCGTCGTGCAGCACGGCGAAAGTGACCGGCACGCCCGCGATCAGCGCGATCGCCAGAGCCGAGGCCACGGCCTTTCGATTTCGGGAGATGGACCCGACGATCCCCATGCGTCGTTCCTGCGTTCTGGTTCGCCGTGCGATCGAGTGCGGCTCAACCTAACATGACGGATACTCGTCGCCAAATGCCGGTCGACGGGTGACGAACGGTGACGAGTCAGGCCGTGCAGATGACGAGCGGCTGCGAGGTGCGGCCGGCGCGCCCGATCTCCACGTTGAGGCACACCCGGCTGCCCGGCACGAGGCCGTCGACGACGACCTCCGTGTCCTCGGTCGCGGTGCGCGCTGCGGGCGACTCGGCACGTGCCCAGTAGTAGACGTCGCCGTCCTGCGGGTCGGGGTTCACCCAGGTGAAGGTCACCGCGGTGCCGTCGGGGCTCGGCGTGGCGGCGCCCTCGGTCGCGACCGGCACCGTGCCCTGCCCCACCGCCGAGCCGCCGGTCGCCGTCGGCGCGGGGTCGACGCCGGGACGCTCGACCGGTCCTCCGGTCAGCACGATCGTGATCACGACCCCCGCGATCACCAGCAGCGAGACGATGGCGACCAGCACTCCGACCAGTGGCGCCCGCGAAGGGCCGGCTCCCGGGGCTGACGGCCCGGGGGCGGCGGGGGTCACGACGGGCGGAGCGACCGCGGGGGCCTGGGCGGCCGGAGCGTCCGGCACGATCGTCGGCAGCGAACGCACCCGGGTCTCAGCGGCATCCGGGGCGTCGACGACGATGTTCGTCTCGTGCACCGTGTCGGCGATCTCGAGGGTCGTCGGCGCGAAGCCCAGCTCGAGCTCGACGCGCTGCAACGCCCGACCGAATTCGAGGGCGCTGGGATAGCGGTCTTCGCGCCGCGGCGCCATCCCGCGCGCGAGCACGGCGGCGAGGGAGCGCGGGATGTCGTCCCGGGCCGGCGGCGTCACCTGCCCGCGCTCGATCCGCGACATGAGGTCGACGGCGGTGTTCGGGCCGCCGGGCACCTCGAACGGCGTGCGCCCGGCGAGCACGGTGTGCAGCGTCGCGGCCAGCGAGAACACGTCCGACCGCACGCCGTGCTCGGGCACGTCGAGGAACATCTCCGGCGGCGACCACGGCACCGAGAGGCCGACCGATTCGGTGCCGGTGTCGCCGGATCCGCCGACGCCGCGCCCGCCGAGGAGCGCATCCGCCGCCCCTGCGATGCCGAAGTCGGTGAGCGCCGGATAGCCGTAGTCGTTGGTGAGCACGTTGCCGGGTTTGATGTCGCGATGCAGGATGCCCGCGCGGTGCGCCGTCTCGACCGCCGACGCGACCCGCACCCCGGTGCGCAGCGCGTCGTCGACCGACAGCGGCCGCGTCTTGTAGCGCTCCGACAGGTTCGGCCGCGAGCAGTACTCCATGACGAGGTACGGCCGGCCGTCGGCGGAGATCCCCGCGGTGTGGATCGTGACGATGAACGGGTGGGTCGACAGGCGCGCCATCAGGTTCGCTTCGCTGGTGAATGACGCCACGCCAGCGTCTCCGAGGTCGGCGAGCAGAACCTTGACGGCGACCGTGCGGTGCGGCAGCACCTGCTCGTACACGAACACGTCGGAGAACCCGCCGGTACCGAGCGGCCGCACGAAACGGTAGCCCTCGAGCTCGGGCGGTTGCGACGGGATGCGTGCTGCCACCCGTCGACCCTAACCAGTTCGGGTGCTACTCGGCGCCGCGCTCCTCGTCGACCGGGGTCGGCTCGGCGACGACGCCGCGCGCACGGTCGTAGCGCAGCTTGATCAGACTCGCGATCACCGCGACCGCCATCGAGCCGACGATCACGCCGAGCGAGACGAAGGTGTCGATCTCCGGCGCCCACGTGACGTTCTCGCCGCCGTTGATGAACGGCAGCTCGTTCTCGTGCAGCGCCGTCAGGAACAGCTTCACGCCGATGAAGGCGAGGATGAAGGCGATGCCGTACTTCAGGTAGACCAGCTTGTCGACGAGGTCGCCGAGCAGGAAGTACAGCTGCCGCAGGCCCATGAGCGCGAACACGTTGGCCGTGAACACCAGGAAGGGTTCCTGGGTGATACCGAAGATCGCCGGGATCGAGTCGAGTGCGAAGACGAGGTCGGTCGTACCGAGGGCGATGAGCACGACGAGCACCGGCGTGAAGACGGTCGTGCCGTCGATGGTGGTGCGCAGCTTCGCGCCGTCGAAACGATCGGTGATCGCGATGCGCTTGCGCAGGAAGCCGATCAGCTTGTTCTCGGTCTCGGCCTCGTCGTCATGCCCGGTGAACGCCTGATTCCAGGCCGTGTAGATGAGGAAGAGGCCGAACAGGTAGAACACGGCGCTGAACTGCTCGATGATGACGGCGCCGACGATGATGAACAGGCCGCGCAGCACGAGCGCGATGATGATGCCGACCATCAGCAGCTCCTGCTGATACTTCCTCGGCACCGAGAAGCGCGCCATGATGATGAGGAAGACGAACAGGTTGTCGATCGACAGGCTGTACTCGGTCAGCCAGCCGGCGACGAACTGCCCCGCAGGCTCGGGTCCGTCGAACCAGAGCAGCAGCCCGGCGAAGACCAGGGCGAGCGCGACGTAGAACCCGATCCACAGCGCCGACTCGCGCGTCGACGGGATGTGCGGCCGCCGGAACGCCAGCACGATGTCGAAGCCGAGGATGAGGGCGAGCGCGACGTACGTCGTGATCTCGAACCAGAGCGGGATGGTGAGTTCCACGGAAACCTTTCGGGTGCAGGGCAGGGCCCGAACGTCTCTCCCGCGTTCCGCGCCGCTCTTCCGAACGGCAGATGGGAACGATCGCGACCGGGGCTGCAACGCTGGAACCCGTGATGACGGCCGCGACGAGTTGGGATACTCCCCTTCGCTCCGCTCAGTCTAGGGGTTCAGTCGAGCGTGCCCAGCACCGTCAGCAGGTTCAGGATGCCCGGGCCGAGCACGACGACGAACAGCACGGGGAGGATGCAGAACATCAGCGGGAAGAGGATCTTCACCGGCACCTTCATGGCTTTCTCCTCGGCACGCTGACGGCGCTTGCCGCGCAGCTCCTTCGCCTGAGTGCGCACGACGTGCGCGATCGAGACCCCGTACCGGTCGGGCTGCATGATCGCGCGCGCGAACCCCGCAGGTCGGCCAGAGCCGCGCGGGCCGAGAGCGCGAGCCGGGCCTCCTTGCGCGAGAAGCCGACCTTCATGTCCTGGCTGGTGCGGGTGAGCTCCGCGGCGAGCAGCCCCGAGCCGAACCGGCCGGCGCGGGCGATCGCGGTCGGTGAGCCGGCTGCCCATCCGCTCGTCGGGCAGCTCGACGCCCGCGGGCTTGCGAAGGCCACCTCGGGCACGTGGGCCGACGTCCCGGCCCGGCGGTGACGGTCGGCGCCCCGTCGTTCGGAGAGGCTCAGGAGACCTGCGACATCCTCGGCAGGTGTTCCCCGCGACACGTCAGAGCGGCGTGACTGCCAGCTTCTCGCCGAGCGGGCGGCTCGCCGCGACGACCTCGTCGAGCAGATCCTGGTCGCCCGTGCGGGTGGGGTCGAGCCAGTCGTCCCACAGCTCGCGGGGCAGGATGAGCGGCATCCGATCGTGGAGGGATGCGATCTGCGGCGACGCGGGCTGGGTCACGATCGCGTAGGACACCATCCAGTCGTCGGCGCCGGTCGACGGATCGGGGGTCTGGGTCACGTTCCAGAGCCCGGCGAACGCGAACAGGTCGCCGTCGAAGCCGAAGCGGTGGCCCTTCTCGTAGTACTCGGTCGCCGGCACGAGTGCGCGGCGGCTCTTCAGCGGGCCGCTCCACGCGCCCGAGCCGACGAGCCCTTCGACGCGCGCGTTGATCGCCGGGAACTTCGCCGGCTCGCCGCGCACCCACAGCTTCCACCAGGCCAGATCCAGGGTGCGGAGGTGCTCGCCCTCCTTCTGCCGCTCACGGACGATCGGGTTGAGGTTGCGGCGATGCACCCCGGTCGGCTTGACCGGTTCGTCGCGGAACTCCTCGAGCCACCCCTCGAGCGCGGCCGTCGATGCCCGGTCGTCGATCACCGAGAACCCGTGATGAATGTCGGCGGCCGAGATCTGGAGTCCGTAACTGGCGCACATGCGGTCACCCTACGAGAGACGGGTGTCACCCTCGACGGGCTCCTCGTCGGCCGTCGGGGCGCGCGTAGCCAGCACCCGCAGCCGGTGCCGCTCGCGGTGATCGCGCAGCCACACGCCGGGATCATTGACCCAGCGATCGATCGACCACTCGGTGGTCATCGCCGCGAGCCCGTTGGCCGAGGCGCGGGCATCGCGTGGGAGCTCGGCGAACCCCGCCCGGGAGGCGGCGACCTCCTCGAGCAGCTCGAGGGCTCCGGCTTCGCGGTCGATGCCGAGCCGGTGCTCGAGCCCCGACCGCAGCGAGGCGGCGGTGTCGCCGCGGGGCGCCTGGCGTCCGGTGACGGCTTCGACGCCGAGCAGCTCGGAGTAGCGGCGCACCGCCCGGGCGAACTCGGCGCGGTCCTGGCGACGCCCGGCAAGGGTGCGCTCGTCGCGGAGTGCGGCCAGCACGCCGAGCGCGCGCCAGGCGAGCGCGAGAGCACCCGCGGCCATGAGCACGGCGACGACGGCGAGCACGACGGCGGCGATCGCAAGCCACGGATCCGGGGCCGAGGGCTCGGGGATCGCCGGGATCTCGGGCGTCTCGAGCCGGGATAGCTCGGCGCGGATGCCCTCGAGCGCGGTCACCAATCGATCGAGATAATCCTGGAATCCGTCCCCGCCCATGACCCGAAACTAGGCGTTCCGAAGATGAGCGGCGAGCCGGTTGACGGTCTCGATGGGGTACGGCTACGTTGCGATCGGGTGACAACGACCCATGGCAATCGAGGCACCGTGAACACCATCGCCCGGCGGTCCCGCACCCGAGCGCGCGTCATCACCGCCGCGACCCTGGCCGGGTCCGCGGTCGTCGTCGTGGGCGGAGGCGGCGCGATCGCGCTCACCGGCGGGCCGCGCAACGGCATCCTGGTCGCGTACCTCGTCGCGACCTTCGCGATCGTGGCGATGATCGTCACCTTCGCCTTGCTCACGTCGCGGCACATGCGCGCGCTGCGCCTCCTTTCCGAGCGGCATCCCGACGCCGTCGTCTTCCTCGCCCGGCGCCTGCCGCCGGTCGTCTCCGACATGCCCGCGTACCTGCGCGCGAAGGGCATCCCGCCCGAGGTCATCGGCGACGGCTGGTACCCCGCGGTGGCCGACTCCCGCGGCATCGCCGTCTGCTCGACCGGGGCCGACCCGCAGCAGATCGTGCTCCTCGAGTGGCCCGAGATCGGCGACGTCGAGATGGTGCGCACCCCCACGGTCGGCGGCGACTCGCGCTGGAGCGTCATCGTCGACGTGAAGCCCTACGTCGTGCCGCTCACCGTCGACCTCGGCGACGCGTGGGGCATCATCACGATGGCGCTGGATGCCGGCGACACCGCCGCCACCGTCAGGGCCGTCGCGGCGCTGCGGCCGGACTGAATCGCGCCGCGAAACGACGAAACCCTCCGGCGTGCGGAGGGTTTCTGGTTGGTGACCCCAGCGGGATTCGAACCCGCGTTACCGCCGTGAGAGGGCGGCGTACTAGGCCACTATACGATGGGGCCGTCACGACAACCGTTCGAGTATACATGGCCGTCGAGCCTCCTCGACCGTCGTCGCGAGGGCCGCTGCACGGCATGATCGCCACGCGAGCGAAACCCAGGATGCCGCCTCCGCACCCGCTCCCTCGGCCCGTCGGCGCACCGGCGAACTCGACGTCTCGGGGTTCACCGGCCACCGGATCCGCGGAGGATCGCTCGGGCTGGCGTCGCGTTCGAGGGCACCGTTCCCGGAGGGCGGCGCGCACGCGACACCCCGTTCTCGGTCGACGTCATCCTGGTCGTCGCGGGTGTCGGGTCGAACCCGATCATGCTGCCGATCTGGCTGGCCACCACGCTCCCGGCGATCTTCGCGACGGAGTCGGACGGCCCGATCGGGGCCGTGCAGACCCTCGCCGTCGGAGCGATCGTCATCGGCATCCTCGCGCGGACCATCGCGGCTGGGGCGATCTGAGGCTTCTCCCGCCTGCTGCGCACGCGATCGGGGCGGCCGCTCATCGGGCCCGACGCCTTCGCCGCGGCCACCGGACCGGGCTACGGCCGTGGGTCCAGACGACGACGATCACCACCAGCCTGGATGTCATGACCGCGATCGTCGACGAGACCGCGGGCCGCGACCTCGGGGTGCGCGGCTTCCGCGGTCAGGGGGCCGCCGGCTTCGGCGACAGCACCCGCAGCGCGCCCGGTACAACCTCGACGTCGATCGGCAGCGGGGCGATCCGCTCGCCGTCGCCGTACGCGACGATGCCGTCGGCCTCGATCCGCACCTTCTTGGCGCGCTCGATGCGCACCCGCGGGTCGGTCACGTGGGTGCCGGCGAAGACGCGCGGGAAGATCCGCAGGAAGTTGAACCGCGACAGCGGCTTCACCATGAGCACGTCGAGCAGGCCGTCGTCGACGAGGGCGTCGGGGGTAATCTTCATGCCGCCGCCGAGCGAGACGCCGTTGCCGAGGGCGACGAGCACCGCCTTCGTCTCGATCACCTCGCCGTCGAGGGTGAGCTTGTAGGCGAAGGGCTTGAGCCGCGCGAGTTCCGCGAGCAGGGCGATGATGTAGCGGCTCGGACCCTTCGGGTGCCGCATCTGGTTCGCCCGTTCGTTGACGATCGCGTCGAACCCGGCACTGAGCGCGCAGGCGAACCAGCGCTCGCGCGTACGGCCGTTCTCGAGCCAGCTGATCTTCGCGGCATCGATCGTGCGCGGTCCGGCGGTGAGCGCGGCGTCGAGGGAGAGGATCGCCGCCTCGGTGTCCTCGTACGGGATGCCCAGCACACGTGCCATGTCGTTGCCCGTCCCCGACGGGATGAGCCCGAGCGGAACCCGCGTGCCCGCCACGAGGTTGGCACCGAGGTTCACCATCCCGTCGCCGCCGACGACGACGAGCGCGTCGGGACGCTTCTTCACCGCCGCCCGCGCCGAGGCGACGAGCTGCTCGAAGTCGGGCTCGGTGAGCGAGGTGACGTCGTGCCCCATCGCGCGCAACGTCTGCACGACCGCGGGGCCGACGGCCCGGGTGGCCCCGAACGATGCCGACGGGTTGATGGCGACCACGAGCTTCTTCGGGCGCGACGTCGCGGGCATGGGGCCGAGTATGTCACCTCGTGAACCGCAACCTCCGCAGCAGTTGCGCGTTGAGCGCGACGACGATCGTCGACACCGACATCACGACGGCGCCGACGGCCGGCGGCATGAGGAATCCGACGCCCGCGAGCACCCCGGCGGCCAGCGGCAACCCGATCACGTTGTACCCGGTCGCCCAGGCGAGGTTCTGCAACATCTTGCGGTACCCGGCCCGGCTCAGGGTGAGGATGTCGACGACGCCACGGGGATCGTCGGAGGCGAGTACGACTCCCGCCGACTCGATCGCCACGTCGGTGCCGGCACCGATGGCGATGCCGACGTCCGCGCGGGCGAGGGCCGGGGCGTCGTTCACGCCGTCGCCCACCATGGCCACGCGATGGATGCCGCCCGCCTGCAGTTTCTCGACGGTCGCCGACTTCTGTGCGGGCAGCACCTCGGCGAAGACCTCGGAGATCCCGAGCTGCGTCGCGACGTGCTGCGCGACCTCGTGCGCGTCGCCGGTGAGCATCGCGACCCGCACCCCGCGCTGCTGCAGCGCCGCAACGGCCTCGGCCGATTCCGCACGTACGACGTCGGCGAGCGCGAACGACGCGAGCGCCCGGTCGCCCTCGAGCAGATGGACGACGGTCGACCCGGCGCGCTGGGCATCCTGCAGGGCGAGAACGAGAGAGGCATCGAGATGGATGCCCGCCTCCGTCGCCACGCGGGAGCTGCCGACCCGCAGATCCCGGCCGCCGACACTCGCCTGAGCCCCACGGCCGGCGAGTGTGGTGAACTTCGTGGAGCGGGCGACCTCGATCCCCCGGTCCGTCGCCGCCGCGACGATGGCCCGCGCGATCGGATGCTCCGACTTCTCCTCGACGGCCGCGGCCAGACCGAGTGCCTCGTCCTCGTCGAACCCCGGCGCCGTCGTGACGCTCACCAGACCCAGCCGACCCTCGGTCAGGGTGCCGGTCTTGTCGAAGAGCACGACATCCACGTCCTTCGCCCCCTCGAGCGCCGCGCGATCGCGCACGAGGATGCCGCGACGAGCGCCGAGCGACGTCGTGAGCGCGGTGACGAGGGGGATGGCGAGCCCCAGCGCGTGCGGGCAGGCGATCACGAGCACCGTGACGACCCGCTCGACGACGAACGCCGGGTCGTCGGGCTTCAGGAGCAGCCAGGCGAGCAGCGTGAGCGCCGCTGCGCCGAGCGCGACATAGAAAAGGAGCGCGGCGGCCCGGTCGGCGAGGAGCTGCGCGGGTGACCGGCTCGCCTGGGCTTCGGCGACGAGCCGGGAGATCCCGGCGAGTGCGGTGTCGTCGCCGAGCTTGCCGACCTTCACCGTCAGCGACCCGGCGCCGTTCACGCTTCCGGCGACGACGCTCGAGCCGACCGCCGCGGCGACTGGGACGGATTCGCCGGTGAGCAGCGACTCGTCGACGTCCGACTCGCCCTCGACGACCTCCCCGTCGACGGGGACCCGGGAGCCGGGACGCACGAGAACCAGATCGCCGACCGTCAGACGGTCCAGGGCGACGGTCATCACGTGGTCGCCGTGCAGCATCTCGGCCTCGTCCGGCAGTAGCTTCGCGAGCTCGCCCAGGGCGTCACGGGCACCGGAGATGGCACGCATCTCGATCCAGTGGCCGAGCAGCATGATCGTGACGAGGGTCGCGAGCTCCCACCAGAAGTCCATCCCGGGGAAGCCGAGCAGCACGGCGACGGAGTATCCGAAGGCGACGAGCAGTGCGAGGGCGATGAGCGTCATCATTCCGGGGGTCTTCGCCCGCAGCTCGGCGAACGCCCCGCTGAGGAACACGCGTCCGCCGATCGCGAAGACCGCCGCGCCGAACGCGGCCGAGACGTACTCGCTGCCCGGGAACCGTGGCCCTGGCAGCCCGAGGATCTCCTGCAGGCCGGTCGAGAAGACCAAGGTGGGCACGGTCAGCCCGAGGCAGATCCAGAACAGCAGGCGGAAGTTCGCGTGATGGTGGGAATGGTCGTGCGTCTCGACACGCTCGCTCTGCTCGCTGCCCGACGACCGAGAGGAGTGGTCATGGTGCGCGTGGTCGTGGTCGGTCATTTCGATCGGTTCTCCAGCTCGAAGACGGTCAGCAGCTCGGTGACGGCGGCCTCCTGTTGCGCGCCGCCCTCGGCGAACATGTCGGCGACGTGGGTGCGCAGGTGGTTCTCGACGAGCAGCTTGTTGAGGCTGCGCAGCGACTTCTGGATGGCGAGGGTCTGCGTGATGACGTCGACGCAGTAGTCCTCGTTGTCGATCATCTTGGTCACCCCGCGCAGCTGCCCTTCGAGGATGCGGGAGCGATGGAGCGCTCGCTTCTTGAGATCGTCGATCATGTCAACACCATACCCCCCAGGGGTACTCGGTTGCCGTGGCGGGCCTAGGATCGGCGCGTGCGCATCACCAAGTTCGAACACTCCACGTTGCTGCTGACCCTCGGCGATGCGAACCTCGTCATCGACCCGGGTTCGTTCCTCTCGTCGCCCGACTTCTCCGACCTCGCCGCGATCGTCATCACCCACGAGCACGCCGACCACTGGACCCCCGAGCAGCTGCGACGCATCCTCGACAAGAACCCCGACGCGCAGATCATCGGCCCGCAGGGCGTCGCGGATGCCGCCGGCACGTTCGCGGTGAAGGTCGTCAAGGCGGGCGACCTCGTACAGGCCGGGCCGTTCTCGTTGGAGTTCTTCGGCGGCGAGCACGCCGTCATCCACGAATCGCTGCCCGACATCGACAACGTCGGCGTGCTGGTCAACGACGAGCTCTACTACGCCGGTGACTCGTACACCGTTCCCGGCGTGGAGGTCGGCACCCTCGCTGCCCCCGTCGGCGCCCCGTGGCTGAAGATCGGCGAGGCGATGGACTATGTGCTCGCCGTACGCCCGAAGCGCACATTCTACGTGCACGACATGACGCTGTCCGTTGCCGGGAAGACGATGGGGGCGGCGCGGCTCGCCTGGGCGACCGAGCAGAACGGCGGCGTCTTCACCGAGCTGCAGCCCGGCGAGACGCTCGACGTCTGATCTCGACCCGCCTCCGGCGCGGGTCGATCACCGACTACGTGGAGCGGCGCTGCTTGATCGCACGGTAGGTCAACTGGATCGCCGTCGCCGTCACGAAGAGGCCGAAGATCAGCGACGACAGCCACGGCGGCATGATGAACGCCACCGCGGCCCCGCCGAACGAGGCGAGCAACGCGGCCACGCCGATGACGAGACCGTCCAGCGGCTGCAGCAGCCTGTTGCGGATGTTGGCGATCGACCCGGTGATCGAGATCGGGATCATCGCCAGCAGCGACGTCCCCTTGGCGACGAGGTCGCTCACCCCGAAGATCGCGATGAGGATCGGCACGATCAGCACACCGCCGCCGATGCCGAACATGCCGGCGAGGATGCCCATCACCAGTCCGGCGACGACGAGTCCGATTCCGATCGCGACGCTGAACTCGATGTCGGCCGCCCGGTCGGGCACGACGAGGAACATCCGCACCGCGATGACGACGAGCAGCGCGATGAAGCCCCAGCGCAGGATCGCGATCGGCAGCACCTTGAGCAGCCGGGTGCCGATGAGCGAGCCGACGACCCCGCCCGCTCCGAGCAGCAGGCCGGCGACGACATCCGTGTGCCCCGCGACGGCGTAGGTGGCCGCGCCCGAGATCGACGAGAGCACGATCGCCGCGAGTGAGGTCGCGGCGGCGCGACGCTGGTCCAACCTCAGCAGGGTGAGCAGGAGCGGCACCATGATGATGCCGCCGCCGACGCCGAGCGCTCCCGAGAAGAAGCCGCCGAGCACTCCGACGAGAAGCAGCAGCAGGATGCGGCGGAGGGTCGGCCGGTCGGGGGCGGGAACGGGCGGCGAGGTCACGATGATCCGATCCTAGGGGCGGGTGGCGCCGCGCTACGGTGGAGCCGTGGCACGGCGATGGATCCCTCTCTTGTGGCTCATCCCGATCGGTCTCGTCCTGCTCGTGGCAGCCGTGCTCGTCGCCCAGTGGCTGCGCACGCTGCCCGACATCCAGTCGTTCATCGCCGATTACCCGGGCGAGACCGCCATCCCCGAGGGCACACCCGTCGGCTTCCCGTGGTGGCTGTCCTGGCAGCACGCGCTCAACGCGTTCTTCCTGCTCCTGATCGTGCGCACCGGATGGCAGATCGGCTCGGGGAAGCGTCCGCCCGCGTTCTGGACCCGCAGGAACGACGGGCTGATCCGCACGAAGAACCCGCCGAAGCGCCTCAGCATCCACGTCTGGTTCCACCTCGTGCTCGACGCGCTGTGGGTCGTGAACGGCGTGCTCTACTGGGTGCTGCTGTTCGCCACCGGCCAGTGGCTGCGGCTCGTCCCGCTGTCGTGGGATGTCGTGCCGCACGCGCTGAGCGTCGCCATCCAATACCTCTCGCTCGATTGGCCGGTCTCCAACGGCTGGGTCTACTACAACGCGCTCCAGCTGCTGATGTACGGCTTCACGGTCTTCATCGCCGGGCCGGTGGCCCTCTTCACCGGTCTGCGGCTGTCGTCGATCTGGCCGCCGCGGCTGGGCTGGGTGCCCGAGAAGCCGATGCGCACGCTGCACGTCGTCGTGATGCTCTATTTCGTCGCGTTCACGATCGTCCACGTCGGGTTGGTCTTCGCGACCGGGGCGCTGCGCAACCTCAACCACATGTACGCCGGCCGTGACGACGAGTCGTGGATCGGTCTCGTCGTCTTCGCGGTGTCGCTCGTCGTGATGATCGTCGGCTGGGTCGTCGCGCGGCCCGCGGTCCTCATCCGGCTCGCCGCCCTCGGCGGTACCGTGAGGAAATGAGCGACCTCCCCGAGTTCAGCATCGACGATCTCGAGCGCGAAGAGGTGCTCGACGTCGCCTCGTTCGACAACGACGACGCCGTCGACCTGGGGCTCGCAGCCGTCGAGGTCATCGACGAGCGCGATCTGGACCTCGCGGTGCGCATCGTGCTACGCGGCGACCTCGTCTTCCAGGCGAAACTCGGCACCTCGGGCCCGGGCAACGATCCGTGGCTCGCCGGCAAGCACGCCGTCGTGATGCGATTCGGCGAGTCGTCGCTGTTGGTGCGGCGCCGTCACGAGGCCGCCGGCACCCCGTTCGAGGAGCTGCCCGGCATCGACCACGACGCGTTCAAGGCGCACGGCGGGTCGATCCCGATCAAGGTCGACGGCGAGACCGTGGGGTCGATCACCACCTCCGGCGAGCCGGATGTCGTCGACCACGCGACCTCCGCCGAGGCCGTGCGGCGCTACCTGGCTCGGTGATTCCGCGCGCTCCCGTCGCGGCTCCGCTGCCCGCTCTCCGTCGTCGCGGTGACCGCGGCCGGCACCTGTCGTTCACGCCGTGGGCGTAGGCTCACGCTCCGTGACGACGGACCAGACGGATGACGAAATCAAGTCCCAGGTGACGGAGCGGCTGCGGCAGAAGTTCCCCGACGCATCGGAGGCCGAGATCCAGGCGATCGTCGAGGAGGAGTTCTCGCGGATCGCCGACCGCCCGATCCGCGACTTCCTCGGCGTGCTCACCGAGCGCTTCGCCAAGCGGCGGCTCAAGAAGCCGTAGCCGGCTCAGCCGGCGAAGCGCAGGATGCCGTCGGCCAGCAATTCGCGTGCGGCCGGGAGCATGGCGGCGCGGAAGGCGTCGGCATCCACCTCCAGCAGGTCGGCGACCGCCGCCACGATCACGCCGAGCGGGAGGTCGCCGTCGCACGCGCCGACGATCGCGGCGAGACCGGGGTCGGCACGCAGCTCACGCTGGAAGCCCCCGCCCTGGCGCAGCACGATCACGCTCGGGTGCTCCTCGCCGGGCCAGTGGCTGCGCTCCTCGGTCACGTCGGGAGCGACCGTCAGGTGCGCGGCCGCCAGGTCGGCGTCGGAGAGCGTCGCGGCCCGGTCGTGCGCGGCCAGCACTTCGGCGAGGTGCGAGCCGAGGCCCGCCGCGCCCTCGCGGATCGGGGCATCGATGCGCTCCGCGCGGCGCAGGGTCGCACCTCCGAGAGGACGCCGCAGGAGCACGTAGCCCACCCCGACGCCGATGACGCCGCGAGCGGCGAAGTCGTCGAGCCAGGCATCCATCAGGGCGGAACCCTCGGGCGAGGAGGGGAGAGTTCCGCCGTCGCGGATCCAGGTCTCCGCGTAGCGCGCGGGGTCGAGCCGGTCGCGTTGCACGAACCAATGGTCGAGGTTGCCCGCCCGCGCCCAGGCCTGCGCCCGATCCAGACCCGCGTCGGTGCGGTCCTCCCAGTTGCCGAGCAGCTGGGCGACCCCGCCCGGCACGAGGTGGTCGGCGGCGCCGGTCACCATCGCTTCGACGACCTGATCGCCGACGAGCCCGCCGTCGCGGTACTCGTACTCGGGCACGTCCTCGGTGCGCGGCGTGATCACGAAGGGCGGGTTGGAGGCGATGCGGTCGAACCACTCCCCGGCGACCGGCTCGTACAGGCTGCCGAGGCGGAACTCGATCGTGCCCACCCCGTTGAGGGCGGCGTTGAACCGGGCGAACGCGAGCGCCCGCTCCGAGACGTCGGTCGCGACGACGCGCTCCGCGTCGCGAGCCAGATGCAGGGCCTGGATGCCGCAGCCGGTGCCGAGGTCGAGCGCGGTCGCGTAGGGGCCGGGCAGGAGGAGTCCGCTGAGCGTCACCGAGGCCCCGCCCACGCCGAGGACGTGGTCGGTGCGGAGCGCGCCCCCGGTCGCCAGCTCGCCGAGGTCGCTCGCGATCCACCACTCCCCCGCGCCCCGCGAGTCGACGAACGCGGAGGGCCGGAGGTCGACCGCCGGCACCGCCGTCTCGCCGCCCAGGCCCACGATCCCCAGTCGCGCCGCGCCCGCCGCCCCGAGACCGGGCAGCGCCGCGTCGAGCGCGTCGACCGGCACCGGGACGCCGAGCAGCAGTACCGTCGCGAGGGTCGCGGCGGGGTCGTCGCGGCCGGCGAGCGCCCGCACGGCCGGGACGCGGTTGCCCCGCTTCAGCGCGGCCCCGGCCTCGTCGCCCCACAGCGCCCGCAGCCGGTCGACCGCGTACCGCGCCGCCGTGAGATCCGCGGCGAGCGCGGCCACGGCATCCGGATCGGAGCGGATCACACGCCCTCGGCAGCCGGGAGGGGCTCGGCCGGTAGCTTGCGCACCTTCGCCCGGCGCCGACGCCGCTCGGGGATCATCGAGCGCATCTCCTCCAGCTTCCCGAAGCAGAGCAGTCGGTCGCCGGCTTCGAGCACCACGCGGTTGCGGGGGTTCGGGATGACGGTGGCCCCGCGGTGCACGGTGAGCACCGTGATGTCGCGGTCGCCGAGCTCCGACTCCCCCAGGGTCTTGCCGATGAAGTCGCCGTTGTTGTGCACGAGAATCTCGGCGACGCCGTAACCGGTCGACACGCTGAGTCGCTGACGCACGTCGATCTCGGGGAACGCCACTTGGTTGGCGAGGTAGTCGACGATCGCACCCGCGACATCCAGCTGCGTCGCGCTCTCGATGCCCTCGAGGCCCGGCGAGGAGTTGACCTCCATGACCAGCGGGCCGTCGGCGCCCTCGAGCATGTCGACGCCGGCGATGCGCAGGCCCATGATCTGCGCCGACCGCACCGCGACCTGCTCGTACTCCGGTGTGATCTCGATCCTCTCGACCGACCCGCCGCGGTGCACGTTCGAGCGGAACTCGTCGCCCTGCGCCGTGCGCCGCATCGCCGCGACCACCCGGTCACCGACGACGAGGGCTCGGATGTCGCGGCCGCGGCTCTCGGCGACGAACCGCTGGATGAGCACGTTCTGCCGGGTCGACTGCAGGGTCTCGATGATCGCCTCGGCGGTCTTCACCTCGGGCGCGAGGATGACGCCGATGCCCTGCGTGCCCTCGAGCAGCTTGATCACGACCGGAGCACCGCCGACGCGCTCGATGGCCGGGCGCACGTCGGCGCGGTTGCGCACGAACGTCGTCGACGGCATCCCGATGTTGTGGCGGGAGAGGATCTGCGTGGCCCGCAGCTTGTCGCGCGCGTTCGCGATGCCGTTGGCGGTGTTGGGCGTGTAGACGTCCATCTGCTCGAACTGGCGCACGACGGCGGTGCCGAAGTAGGTGATCGAGGCGCCGATGCGCGGCAGGATCGCGTCGTAGTCCGAGAGCGGACGGCCGCGGTACTGCAGGTCGGGCTCGGGGCCGGAGAGATCGATCGCGAAGCGGAGCGTGTTGAGCACGCGCACGGTGTGGCCGCGCTGGTCGGCGGCGGCGCGCAGTCGCGCGGTCGAGTACGACGTCGGGGCGCGCGAGAGGATCGCGAGTTTCATGGGTGGAGCCCCAGACGTGGTGGCGCTGACAAGATGGGTGGCGTGAACGAGCCGTCCCATTCAAACACCCTCGCGGGGTGGCGCGAATGGGTCCAGCTCCCCGAGATCGGCATCCCCTGGATCAAGGCGAAACTCGACACGGGGGCGCGCACGTCGTCGCTGCACGCCTTCAAGATCAAGCCGTTCGAGAAGGACGGTGCGGCCTGGGTGCGATTCCGGGTGCGGCCATGGCAGGAGTCGACCGACGACGAGGTGGTCGTCGAGTGCCCCGTGCACGACGTGCGCAGCATCCGCAGCTCGTCGGGACACGTGCAGGAGCGCTACGTCGTCAAGATGCGCCTCGAACTGCTCGGTCGCAAGGTCACCGCCGAGGTCACCCTCAGCAACCGCGACCAGATGGGCTTCCGGATGCTGATCGGGCGCCAGGCGCTGCGCCGCCGATTCGTCGTGGATGCCGGCGCCTCCTTCCTCGGCGGTCGGGCTCCGCGCCCCATTCGGCGTCGTAACAGGGGACGACCGGAAGAATCGACCGCGTGACCGACTCCCCCGCCGCCGACGCGGCACCCACCTGCTATCGGCATCCCGATCGCGCGACGTACGTGAGCTGCCAGCGGTGCGGCCGCGCCATCTGCCCGGACTGCCAGACGCAGGCGGCCGTCGGCGTGCAGTGTCCCGAGTGCGTGCGCGAGGGGCGGGCCGCCGCCGCGACTCCGGCCGGCCGGGCCGCCCGTGCGCTGCGCCCCGGACGCGCCGTCGTCAGCTACGTGCTGATGGGACTGATCGTCGTCGGCTACGCGGCGCAGTGGATCAGCGGTCAGGCGCTGACCGACGCCTGGCTGCTCGACCCCTCCCGGGTCGGGGCGGAGCCGTGGCGCCTGGTCACCTCGGCGTTCCTGCACTCGCCGACTTCGATCATCCACGTCTTGTTCAACCTGTACGCGCTCTACGCGTTCGGGCCGGCGCTCGAGAGCTTCCTCGGGCGCGCGCGGTTCCTCGCGCTCTATCTGATCGCCGCCGTCGCCGGGTCGCTCGGCGTGCTCGTGATCTACGAACTCGCGATCCTCACCGACGGCGCGATCATCGAGGCGACCGGCGGCTTCCTCTCGCCGAACGCCGCACTCGGGGCGTCCGGCGCGATCTTCGGCCTGCTGGGCGCCTACCTCCCGCTGCGCCGGGCGATCGGGGTCAACTTCACCCAGCTGCTGATCGTGCTCGGCATCAACCTCGCGATCGGCTTCTTCGCGGGTGGCATCGCCTGGGAGGCGCACCTCGGCGGCCTCGCGGTCGGCGCGCTGCTGGGCTTCGTCTTCCTGCGCACCCGGAGGCGGGAACAGCGGAACGTCCAGATCGGTGCCGTCGCCGGAGTCGGCTTCGGCCTTCTCGCGATCTTCGGCGTGTTCGTCGCGAGCGCACCCGCCTTCTACGGGCTGTGAGCTTCAGATGACCGAGCTCACGCGCGTCGAAGAGCGGATCCTCGGTGCCCTCGACGACGACGCGGTCGTGCGCGACCTCATCGACCTCATCCGCGTGCCGAGCGTGACCGGAACCGACGCCGAGTCCGACCTGCAGCACCGCGCCGCGCGGCAGCTCGACGAGCTGGGATTCTCAGTCGACGCGTGGAAGATCGACCTCGCCGATCTCCGGGCGCATCCGGATTTCCCCGGCACCGAGGCGCCGCGGATCGAGGGATACGGCGTCGTCGGCACGTTCGGGGGCGACGGCGCGCCGGCGCTCGTGCTGCAGTCGCACGTCGACGTCGTGCCGACGGGCGACCTCGACAAGTGGGTCGACCGCGATCCGTTCTCGGGCGAGGTGCGTGACCGCATCGTGCACGGGCGCGGCGCCTGCGACATGAAGGCGGGCGCGGCGGCGAATCTCGCCGTGGCCCGAGCACTCGTCGCCTCCGGGGTGCGGCTCGAACGCCCGTTCGCGATGCATTCGGTCGTGAGCGAGGAGGACGGCGGGCTCGGCGCCTTCGCGACGCTGTTGCGCGGTCACGGCGGCGAGGTCGCGGTGCTCACCGAGCCGACGAGCGAGAGGATCGTGGTCGCCAACGCGGGTGCGCTCACCTTCGAGCTGCGCGTGCCCGGGCGGGCGGCGCACGGCAGCACGCGGCTCGAGGGCTACAGCGCGTTCGACGCGTTCCTGCCGGTGTACCGCGCGCTCGCCGACCTCGAACGTGAGCGCAACACACGCCGCGATCCTCGGTTCGGCGACAACCCTCTCCCCTACCCGCTGTCGATCGGCACCGTGCGGACGGGCGACTGGCCCAGCAGCGTGCCCGACCTCCTCGTCGCGGAGGGTCGGCTGGGCGTGCGGCTCGGCGAGGAGCCGGCCGCCGCGCGCGCGGCATTCGAAGTCGTCGTTGCCGACGCCTGCCGCACCGACCCCTGGCTTCGCGACAACCCGGCAACAGTCTCCTGGCCGGGAGGCCAGTTCGCGAGCGGCGGCATCGAGACAGGGCATCCGCTGATCGGCGAGATGGCCAGCGCGATCCGGGATGCCGAGGGCCGCGAGGCGCCGCTCGCCGCCGCCCCGTACGGCAGCGATCTGCGTCTGTACACCGGGATCGGGGGCATCCCGACCCTGCACTATGGGCCGGGCGACGTGCGGTTCGCGCACGCTCCCCGCGAGCAGGTGGCCATCGACGAGCTGCTTCGGTCGACCCGGTCGCTCGCGCTCCTGGCAGCGCGGCGCTGCGGCGCGCACGTGTAGAGGCTGCGTGCTCCCGGCTCGCGCGCGAATCCCCGATAATGAAGCGGACGGCGATCTGGAGTGCCGTGAGCACGACATGATCTGAGGTGTGATGCCCTTCCGCAGTAGCGACTCTCTGGCCGCGTGGCTCGGCGAGTTCGACCAGCTCGGATCCCCGTCCCCCGTGACGACGCGGGTGATCGACCAGGACGGTTCCGAGGGAGCCGACACCGGTCTCGTCGCCGCCCAGCTCACGAGCGGGCTCGACGTCTACATGCAGCCCGACGTCCAGGGCGGCGCGCGCTGGGTCGTGACGATCGAGGCGCGTGAGGATGGCACGGTGCTGAGTCCGGCCGAGCTCACGCGGCTCTCGGCGGAGTTCGCCACCGTCGCCGCGCTGTGCGCGTTCCTCGAAGAGAAGTCGCTCGCAGCCGACTGACGGCTGCCGCTCGCGGCGACGGGGTCAGCGAGTGCCGGCGAGCCGGATCAACCGCGTGATCAGCTCCACCGACGAGTCGGCTTCGCCCGCGTCGAGGCTCTGCACGGCGCTCTCGAAGCCGTCATCGAAGCTCGTCAGGGCCGCCCACGGGCTGTCGCCGAGGTCGATCGTCGCGACGAGGCGCACGCTGCGTCGATCACCGGGATCGGGGTCGCGCCGCACGACGTCGCGCTCGACGAGCCGGTCGACGAGCACCGTGACGCCGGCGGAGGTGAGGCCGAAGACGTTCTTCACCTCGACCGGTCGGATGCCGGGGTTCTCGAGGATGTGCACGAACGCCCGGGCATCCAGTTCGTTGATGCCCAGGGCTTTGCGCGCGGTGAGCAGCGCGGACGAGCGGGCGTCGAGGTAGGCGCGGAGTGCGGCGCTGAGCGGGGAGAGGCCGACGGGCGTCGAGGGCATTCGGGCTCCCTCCGCACGATGGCTGCCGACACTCCCGGGCCGGGACGTGGCTGCCCTCAGACTAGACCTCGAGTGACTCATATTTCTACCCCCTCAGTATTTTAGTCAATTTGTTTAGGTAGATGACGGAGCCAGATATACGGTGGAACACGAGCCGCGCATCCGATCCTCGCGAACTGAGACCTCAGCACACGTTGACCCCTTTCGCCCAGGTTGCGGCCAGACGCCCGCACGACCGCCTCGCGATCGCGCAGTAGATCGAGGTCCCGATGTCGCTCTTCCCCTCCGACAGCTCCGGCTTCCGCCCGACGCACTCCCCGGCGCATGCCACGCATGGCCTGTCGATCGTGCACGACGACCTCCCCGATCGTTGGATCGACGGCGACGAGTCCTACCTCCTGCACCGCATCGACGTCACCTCGTGGAAGGTCGCCTTCGACGGCGTCGTGCTCGGCGTCCTCACCCTCGTCCCACCGCTCACCGTCGGCGAAGCGGCGAGCTGGAAGATCGGCGACCCGCTTCACGACACCCTCGGCGCGGGCGTCAGCTGGTCGGCGTGGGAAGACGCCGTGGCGAACCTCGTCGACTACCGCCGACGCCGCTAGCCGTACCCGGACCATCCCGTTCGGCGCCCGGCCGAGCGGGGCGGCGGGAGTGGGTGCGACCGACGACTCGGGGCCTTCTCAGCCGTGCTCGCGTTAGCATGGAGGCCATGCGCGCGACCGCCCCGGGGACGGACGCACGACCCCGGACGTGGCGGTGGCTCGTGCTCGCCCTGGTGACCCTGGTCGCCACCGCGCTCGCGTTCACCTTCGCCCTTCACCCCGGCGACGACGGCGAACCGGTCGGCGTCGGCACCGAGCAGGCCCTGGATGGGCCGGCCTTCGCCCCCGACATCATCGTCGAGTCGACCGCGACGAGCTCCCCCTCGGTGGGGAACGCCACCCTGCTTCTGGTGTGCTCGCTGCTCATCCTGTGCTGCGTCGCGCTCCTGCTGGCGAGGACGAGGATCCGGCGGGCCGCGATGTCCGACGCCGCGCGACGCGTCGCGGGATCACGGCCGGTGCCGCCGTTCTCGCCCGCCGGGCTCCGGCCGCCGGTCGCCGGTCTCTCGATCAGCCGGACGTGATCCGGCGACAGACCCGCCGCGCCCGGGTCACGTCCCTCCCTCCCTGCATCCGCGCCCGGCCGCGGGCGCCGATCTGCTGAAAAGAAAACCGTGAGTACGAACGCCAGAATCGCCACCATCGTCACCGCCGTCCTCGTCCTGGGGATCATCGGAGCGCTCGTCGTCGCCATCTCCCAGCGGGGGACTCCCCCGGCCCCGGAGGCCGACCCCGAGACGTCGCTTCCGACCACGGTGCGCGACGACACCCACCTCCTCGACGAAGGCCCGGCGAACGTCGTCCTGGTCGAGTTCCTCGACTTCGAATGCGAGGCGTGCGGGGCCTTCTACCCCTACGTGGAGAGTCTGCGCGAGGACTTCGCAGGGCAGGTGACCTTCGCCTTCCGGTACTTCCCGCTGCCCGGCCACGGGAACTCCGTCAACGCCGCGGTCGCGGTGGAAGCAGCGGCACGACAGGGCCAGCTCGAGGCGATGTACACCCGGATGTTCGAGACCCAGACGCAGTGGGGTGAGCGCGGCGCCGAATCGCAGGCACCGCTCTTCCGCCAATTCGCCCAAGAGCTGGGGCTCGACATGACGCGCTTCGACGCCGACGTCGCAGACCCCGCCGTGCTCGCGCGCGTCCAGTCCGACGTCGACGACGGATTGGCACTGGGGGTCGACAGCACTCCGACGTTCTTCCTCAACGATCGACGGGTGGAACTGACCTCCTTCGAAGATCTGCGGGCTGCGATCGAGGCGGAGCTCGCCGGATGAGCGCGCCCGACTTGCGCCCGCGAGAGCGGCTACGACGCGCTACCCCACGACCCCCGGCCGCCGGCGTCGGTCGACGGATCGCGAGGAAGTCGCTGTCGGCGTGCGCGTTCACCCTCATCCTGTTCCTGCTGTTCGCGGTCGCCGCGCCGTTCGCACGGGTGGTCCCGGCCGCCGCGACCGGGGACCTCGGGCCGGTCGAGGCGGTCGAGCGCGACTCGCAGGTCTTCGCGGTCGGGGACGGAGCCGACGAGATGCCGTCAACACGCGATGCCTACGAGATCACCACGCGCGCCGAACTGCTGCGCCAGCGATTCACGATGGCCTACACGACCGACTGGTCCGGACCGATCCGATGGCCGTTCCCGAACGCGGTGCCCATCTCGGATGGCTTCGGCTACCGGGACGCCCCGTGCGCCGGCTGCTCGACATATCACACGGCGGTCGATTTCGCCCCCGGCGCCGGCGTGCCCGTGTACGCGATCGCTTCCGGGGTCGTCCGCGAGCACGACGACGGCAACGGCTCTTGGGGCAACTACGTCGTCATCGAGCATCAGATCAACGGCCAGAAGGTGGTGAGCAGCTACGCGCACCTGCAACGCGGTTCGAGCCCTCTGGTTGCGGGCCAGACCATCAATGTCGGGGACTACATCGGCCTCGTCGGGGCGACAGGTCAGGTCAGCGGGGCGAATCTCCATTTCGTGGTCGAGGTCGACGGGCAGCGGGTCGACCCCTACCTGTGGCTCAGTGCCAACGCGAGCTGAGCGGGCGGAGGAGCCGTGATCCGCGACGCTGACCTGCCGCAGGAACCGCCCGGACTCTCGCAGTTCCTGGCGACGCAGTTCTTCGACTCCCCCATCCCCTCCCTGGCGGTCGGCGTGGCCGTGCTGTACCTGGTGGGGGCGATCCGGTTGCGGGCGTCGGGCCGGTCGTGGCCGATCGGCCGCACCATCGTCTTCCTTCTGGGATGCCTGGTGATGATCCTGGTCACGGGAACCGGAGTCGAGCGTTACGGCACCGCGATGGTCTCGGTGTTCATGTTCCAGCAGCTCACTTTGATGATGCTGGTGCCTCCGCTGCTGGTGCTCGGATCCCCGGGCACGCTCCTGCTGCGCGCGACGCCCCGCCGCGGACCGGGCCGGGTCGTGCTCCGGATCGCCCTGGCCGCGCTCCGCACCCGGGTCGCGGTGTGGCTCGTGCATCCGGCCGTCACCGTCCCGCTCTTCCTCCTGGCCTTCTACGGGTTGTACCTGGCGAAGTTGGCCGATCCGATTCTGCGTCTTCCGTTCGGGCATCTCGCGCTCGAAGTCGCGTTCGTGGTGTTCGGCGTCATGTTCAGCCTGCCGATCTTGAGCAACGATCCGCTCCCGGTGCGGATGCCGTACCCGGCGCGCGTGATCGACGTGGCCGCCGGCATCGCCTTGCACGCCTTCTTCGGTGTGTTCCTGATGACCAGCCCGTCGCTGTTCCTGTCGGCTTTCGTCGAGTCGACCACGGCGCTGGGGCTCGACCCGCTTCGCGATCAGGAGCTCGCGGGCGGGTTGGCGTGGTCCTACGGCGAGGGACCGAACGCGTTCCTGCTGGTCTACCTCCTGCATCGGTGGTTCCGCGACGACACGTCGAAGGCCCGCGCCGCCGACCGACGTGCCGACGCATTCGGCGATCCCGACCTGGATTCCTACAACGACTACCTGCGGTCGCTCCGCGGCGAACGCGGCCGCGACGACGAGCGCCCCTGAGCCGGCTCCTCCCCCGCGGCAGGCAAAGGCTGCGGCGATCGGAGAGGCCGCGAAAGCGCTCACGTCGGTGAAGTCGAACGCGACCACGAGTGAGAGCGACGTGGCTGGGGTACCTGGACTCGAACCTAAGCGTATCCCCCGTTGAGACGCTCTACTTCTTCGCTCGGAACTTGCCACAGGGCAAGACCATCGACGATCTCGAGAAGTTGGTGGCAACACTGCAAAGGTCGAACGTGAAGCGCCCGCCTCGCGCTGTCGAGAAGCCGAACGTGAGAGGGCGACTCGGGCCAGATGGCGTGGCATCGCTCGTTGCTCAGTACCAGGCGGGTAGGTCGCTCGAGTTGGTTGCTGCGGATCACGGCATCTCGACAAGTTCTGCTCGAAGGGTTTTGTTGCAGGAAGGCGTCGTCATGCGACTCGCACCGATCTCGGCCGATGTTTTGAGGCAAGCGGCCGACTTGTACGCGACCGGGCTCGGCTTGCTGACGATCGCGAATGAACTCGGGGTGGTGAAGACGACGCTGCTGCGTGCGATGAAGCGGGCCGGCATGGAACTCCGGCCGCCAAACACTAGGCGGCAAGATCCTCGTCTCGCGGACGCTCGTTGATGTCTCACACCAGACGAGCGAGCTCGTCAATGTCGGGGTTCGGCTTCACGAGGACGTAGGTCTTCACTCGGGGAGCGCCAGCGGGTAGGCGACTACGCGGTCGCGGCCCCGCGTTAGCCCGTCGAGCGACTCGACGGCGGCGGAGGCCTCGCCTGCCGAGTGCGGCAGTTCCGTTCGGAGGGCGCTGATCGTTAGTCGATGTGAGACTGGCTGCTTGGCGTTCGGTGCGACGGCGCGGTAACGCCCTATCTGCAAAGTGGCCTGACGTCTGGCCGAGGCTTAAACACTGCTTGAAATGGAGGCCAGCGCTTTACTGACCTCACGATGGAACTTTTGGTCGCTCGGATCGTCAGCCTCGGTGAGGTCTTTCGTTGCTTCCTTGGCGCGGAGTTGCCCTAGGGCATGCGCGGCGTAAACACGAGTAGGGCGATCTCGGAGAAGGTCGATCAGCACGGGGACGCTCTGATTACGAAGCGAGCGGCGGCGCCCAAAAAATGCCGCAAGGATTCCGCGCGCCGATCCGTACTCGGTCGCTGATAGCAACTTCAAGATCGCGCCACAGTCTTGTTCGGACGCAACATCGACGATGGCGTTCGCGATGTCGCACTGCGTCAGCCATGGTTCGGTGCCGTATTCCCACCCGCCGCCGACCTCTCGAAATTTTGCGACCAGCGGGTTAACCGAGATCGGGCTGCGTCCGGCTCTCCCCAGCGCTCTCGCAATCGTCGAAATTGCCAAGTCAGACTTAGCCGGTGAGAGCCACTTCAAGAGCACCGCGTGCTCACCACGAAAATTGAGACCGATTTGCTCGAAGTCTTCGATTTTTGACATCTGGTAGCCCAACTGGCGAAGATCAAACATTAGCCCTGCGAGCTCGCGATCAGCCTCGTCGCGAATCCGCTTTATCGTCGATTCATCCATTTTTTCCCAAGTCATGACTCGCTTCTACGGCAGCATATGCGGGTTGAAGGGCTCCCACCGAACCGTCCCGTCCGCTATCCAATCCTTGATCTTCGCCGACGGGGTAGCCCCAATCCGAACATAAATGGTAAAGGTGAACTTGTTATCGATTGCCCATTGCCGGTACTCGCGGATTTGACGAGAGCCCCAGACATACCCGGAGTTCTTTACTTCCCCGATCGTCCGCGCCGCACGGCTCAAGAAATCCGGCACACGATACGGAATCGACAACTGAGGGCCTTCGATTCGGGAGTTGTTGCGGGCCACTCCAAGCATTCGCTCGACAATGTTGACCCCCGATTGTCCGGCTCGTACGGGTCCCGCGCCACCTCTTGATGGGGGGACTCCGGCGCCACTGTAACCTCCATTCATCGTTTTGCCGAAGCCGCCACCGCAGTCCTGCTGACATTTGGTCTCTCCGGTCAGATCGAAGTCGTTCACCGGGTCAGCGGGGTGGTCATACGCGTTGGTAACGCCACACCCTCAATCGGGTCAACTTCGAGGAACCGCCCCATCGCCGGGACGTACTGTCTGGCTCCCATTTCGACCGTCGCGATGGAACCGTGATGCTCCGTCAACTTGGCGTGACTACCGACCCAGCCGAAGTCAGCGTCTCCGACGATCAACTCACTCGGGATCGCATCGTCCGCGGCCGCGGTGCCGATAGCCCAGGTACCTGGATCGATGGGCTGGCCGAATGGATCGTAGACCGCTCGCGCACCGATGCGGGTGCCGTCTTCGTCGGCGGTGACGATGACGTCGCCGTGGAGGTTCGGATATCCCCAGCGTTCGGTGCCTTCTACGGTATCCATAGTGAGCGTCACGCCACCAGGTAGCGACAGCACCCACTGCTGCAGAACGTTGGACCCGTTTGCGATTGCGCCGCCGGCGAGATACCTGATCGTGCCGTTCTCACCACTTGACGGTGATCCCGCGACAGTCCGAGCGACAATGCGCCCACTCGCATCCAGCAGGTAAGTGATAGTGGTGCCGTCGGTCAGCACAGTCCTGTAGTGCCTGTCGACAACGTCGTACGAGAGCGTCTGGTCCGCGAGCTTCGTGGTATTGCCGTGAGCGTCGTACGACAACGAAGGGGTCGGCCGGGACTGCTGAAGGTTTTGGTGACTCTTTCGGTTAGGCCGCGGATGCGGCCGGTGTGGTCATGATGGCTTCGAACTCGATCGGGGTCAACTTGCCGAGGCTGCGCTGGCGGCGTCGGCGGTGATAGGTCGCCTCGATCCA
>CAMTUU010000006.1:0-224134 GCA_947085045.1 uncultured Microbacteriaceae bacterium
AGAACTCCACCTGGTTCTCGGGGTCCACGAGGACGAGCTCGCGGGAGTCCCGGCGTTGCCGGTAGCCGGCCTCGGTCAGGATCTCGCGGGCGGACTCGGACAGGGCGCCCTTGTTGGGCACGGCGATGCGCAGCACGCGTCGGTCTCCTCGGGGATGCGGTGGGGCGGGCGGGGAATGGGGCCGGCGGCCTCAGAGGTGACGGTAGACGTCCTCGAGGCTGATACCGCGGGCGATCATCATGGTCTGCACGTGGTACAGCAGCTGCGAGATCTCCTCGGCGGTGCGCTCGTCGCTCTCGTACTCCGCGGCCATCCAGACCTCGGCGGCCTCTTCGACGATCTTCTTGCCGATCGCGTGCACACCCGCGTCGAGTTCCGCGACGGTGCCCGAGCCCTCCGGCCGCTCGGCGGCGGTCCGGGTCAGCTCGGCGAACAACCCGTCGAACGTCTTCACAGACCCCAGGGTAGCGGGCTGGTGTCGCGTCGGCCGCCGCCGTCGACCGGCTCGAGCCGCACGATGACGCCCTTCGAGACCGGGGTGTTGCTCTCGTCGGCCGCACTGTCGAGCGGCACCAGCACGTTGGTCTCGGGGTAGTACGCCGCCGCGCAGCCACGCGCGCTCGGATAGGAGACGATCCGGTAGTTGCGCACGACCCGCTCCCGCCCGTCTTTCCACTCCGAGAAGATGTCGACGCGCTGCCCGTCGGCGAGTCCCAGCTCGGCGAGGTCGACGGGGTTCACGAAGACGACGTCGCGACCCTTCTTGATGCCCCGGTAGCGGTCGTTCAGGCTGTAGATCGTCGTGTTGAACTGGTCGTGCGACCGGAAGGTCTGCAGGATCAGCCGCCCCTCCGGCCGTTCGAGGTGCTCGAGCTCGTTGACCGTCATGATCGCCTTGCCCGTGCGGGTGTTGAACGTGCGGGAGTCGCGCGGGCCGTTGGGCAGGATGAATCCGGCCGCCTTGCGGATGTCGGCGTTGAAGTTCTCGAAGCCGGGCACGACCCGCGAGATGCGGTCGCGGATGAGGTCGTAGTCCTTGACGAACCCGTTCCAGTCAATGCCGTAGCGGTCGCCGAGCGTGGCTTTCGCCAGGCCGGCGACGATGGCGACCTCGGAGCGCAGCCCCGGAGCGACCGGCTTCACGGCCCCATGACTGGCATGCACCGCGCACACGCTGTCTTCGACCGATACGAACTGCGCGCCCGTCTCCTGCAGATCGACCTCGGTGCGGCCGAGCGTGGGCAGGATGAGGGCCTCGCGGCCGGTGACCGCGTGCGAGCGGTTGAGCTTCGTCGAGACCTGCACGGTGAGCTGGGCCCCGCGCATCGCCGCCTCGGCCACGGCGGTGTCGGAGATCGCACCGACGAAGTTGCCGCCCAGGGCGATGAAGACCTTGACGTCGCCCTGTGCGAGGCCGCTGACCGCCGTGAGCGCGTCGTGACCGTGCTCACGCGGGACCGGGAAGCCGAACTCCGCCTCGAGAGCATCCAGGAACGTCTCGGGCATCTTCTCGAAGATGCCCATCGTGCGGTCGCCCTGCACGTTGGAGTGCCCGCGGATCGGCGAGGCCCCGGCGCCCGGCTTGCCGATGTTGCCGCGCAGCAGCAGGAGGTTGACGATCTCCTTGATCGTCGCGACCGCCTTCTTCTGCTGCGTGATGCCCATCGCCCAGGTGATGATCACCCGGTCCGCCGCGAGGTACGCGTCGGCGAAGGCATCCATCTCGGCGCTCGTGAGCCCGGTCGCCTCGATCACCGCCGCCTCATCGACGTCGGCGATGTGCGTCGCGAACGCGTCGAAGTCGGAGACGTGCTCGTCGAGGAACGCGTGGTCGAGCACGGTGTGCGGGGCGAGTGCCTCGGCCTCGAGCACCTTCTTCGAGGTGCGCTGCAGCAGGGCCATGTCGCCGGCGGCCCGGATCTGCAGGAACTGGTCGGCGATCGCCGTGCCTTTGCCGATGATGCCGCGTACCTTCTGCGGGTTCTTGTAGCGGATGAGCCCGGCCTCGGGCAGCGGGTTCACCGCGACGATCCGCCCGCCGTTGCGCTTGCACTCCTCGAGCGCCGAGAGCATGCGGGGGTGGTTCGTGCCCGGGTTCTGCCCGAGCACGATGATCAGCTCGGCCTTTCCGAAGTCGTCGTACGAGACCGTCGACTTGCCGATGCCGACGGTCTCGCCCATCGCGGTGCCGGTCGACTCGTGGCACATGTTGGAGCAGTCGGGGAGGTTGTTGGTGCCGAAGGCGCGGACGAACAGCTGGTAGAGGAACGCCGTCTCGTTCGCCGTGCGGCCGCTCGTGTAGAAGGCGGCCTCGTCGGGGCTCGACAGCCGACCCAGCCCTTCGGCGACGATCTGGAACGCGCGATCCCAGGTGACGGGCTCATAGACATCCGATCCGGCGGCCTTGTAGACGGGTTCGGTGAGCCGGCCCTGTTGGCCGAGCCAGTACTCGTCCTTCTCCAGGAGCACGGGGATCGGGTTCTCGCGCCAGAACGAGGTCGGCACGGTGACCGGCGTCGCCTCCCAGGTGACCGCCTTCATGCCGTTCTCGCAGAACTCGAGCGTGTTGCGATGCCCGGGGTCGGGCCACGCGCAACTCATGCAGTCGAAGCCGTCCTTCTGGTTGATGGTGAGCGCGAGCTTCGCGGTGCGGCCCACCCCCATCTCCAGCAGCGCCGGTTCCATCGAGTTGAGGATCGCCGGCACCCCGACGGCCCAGGGCTCGTTGTGGCCCACGTGGATGTCGGGGTAGATGTCGGCGAACGCCTCGGGCTCGTGCGTCTCGGCACCGCGGACGATCTTCGCGCCGACCGGCTTCTGGCGGCTCATCGCGCCGCCTCCGTGGCCGCGAGCTCCGGGACCGTCACCCGCTGCTCCCCCGCGTAGACCACCATCGAGCGCCCGCGCATGAACCCGACGACCGTCAGCCCGAGTTCCCCGGCGAGGTCGATCGCGAGCGACGAGGGCGCCGACACGGCGGCGAGCACCGGGATGCCGGCCATCGACGCCTTCTGCGTCAGCTCGAAACTCGCGCGGCCCGAGACCTGCAGCACCGTCCCGGCGAGCGGCAGCAAGCCTTCGCCGTGCGCCCAGCCGATGACCTTGTCGACGGCGTTGTGGCGCCCGACGTCCTCGCGCAGCACGAGCATCTCGCCGGTGCGGCCGTCGAAGAGCGCGGCAGCGTGCAGGCCGCCGGTCTTGTCGAAGACCTCCTGCCCGGCGCGGAGCCGGTCGGGGAAGGTCGCCAGGAGGTTCGCGTCGATCGCGAGGTCGTCGTCCGCGACCGGGTGGTGCGAGGCGGTGCGCACGGCGTCGATGCTCGCCTTGCCGCACAGCCCGCACGACGAGGTCATGTAGAAGTTCCGCTCGAGACTGGGGTCCGGCGCGGCGACCCCCGCGCCGAGGGTGACGTCGAGCACGTTGAAGGTGTTCTCGCCGTCGTCGTTCACGCCGGCGCAGTAGCGGATTGCGGCAACATCGGTGGCGTGGGCGACGATGCCCTCGGAGATCAGGAAGCCCGCAGCCAGGTCGAAGTCGTGGCCCGGCGTGCGCATCGTGATGCTGAGCGAGGTGCCGCCGACGCGGATCTCGAGCGGTTCCTCGACGGCCAGCACGTCCTCCCGTCGGGAGACGGTGGCCTCAGCTCCCGCCTCCCCGAGGGTGATCCGGGTGATCCGCTTCCTTGCGGTGATTCTTCCCATGTCCAATACCTATCACGATAGTGATTGTGCCGAACCGGCGACTTAGAGTGTTCGGCATGATCGTCGACGCTCTCATTCTCGCAGGCGGTCGCTCCTCGCGGCTGGGCCCTTCGGGTGAAATGAATGCGCAGTCCGACAAGCGGAAGCTGGAGATCGACGGGGAGACCCTTCTGCGACGATCGATCCGTGCGGTGCAGCAGGCGGGGGTGCGCTCCGTGATCGTCGTCGGTGATGAGCAGGCGGATGTCGTGGTCACCGTCCGCGAGGAGCCCCCGTACGGCGGTCCGGTCGCCGCGATCGCCGCGGGACTGCGCGCTCTTCCCTCGACTCCGGATGCCGTCCTGGTGCTCGCCTGCGACATGCCGGGCATCGACGCAGCGCTTCCGGCACTGTTCGGCGGCTTCCGTGGCGACGGCGCGATCGGGATCGACCGAGGACGGCGGCAACAGCTCGCGATCGTCGTCGAGCCCGGCGCGCTGGCCGGCGCGCTCGCGGCACTCCCCGCCGTGACCGACGCGTCGATGCGCGCCCTTCTGGCTCCCCTCGACCTCGCGGAGATCCTGGTCCCCGACGGCGCGACCGATGACATCGACACCTGGGACGACGCGGCGCGGTTCGGCGCGGTCCCGACGGCAGGAGCGGCGAGATGAGTGAGAACGACGAGGTCGAGGGCATCCTCGACGTCTGGGCAGACGAGGTGCGGGCGGCGCTCGGCATCGACGCGGAGGTCGACGTCACGGCGGTGCTCGGTCTGGCCGGCGTCGCGGCGCACGCGGTGGTGCGCCCTGCGGCTCCGCTGACGACCTACCTCGTCGGCTTCGCCGCCGGGCGCGCGGAAGCCCGCGGCGAGGATCCGGTCGCTGCCGCCGCGGAGGCGACTCGCCTCGCGAAGGACCTGGCGGCGCGTCGATCGTGAGCCACGAGGGACGCCTCCCCTGGGCGGAGGCGCGGCGCCGCGCGTCCGCCGCAGCGGTGCTGCTCGGCACCGAGACGCTCGACCTCGGGTCGGCGCTCGGCCGGGTCCTACGCCGGGAGATCGTCGCGGCCGTCGACATCCCGCACTACGCCTCGGCGGCGATGGACGGCTGGGCCGTCGCGGGCACCGGTCCATGGGAGCTCAGCGGAGGCCCACTGACGCCGCGGACCGCCGTTCCGATCGTCACCGGCGAGCTGCTGCCCGACGGCGCCGACGCGGTCGTCCGTAGCGAGATTGCTCACATCGACGGCTCGCGCCTGGTGCTCGATCGTCCGGATCGCCGCGACCACATCCGACCTCCCGCGGAGGAGGCGCGCGCGGGCGATCCGCTCGTCGAGATCGGGACGCGGCTCTCCCCCGCCCACCTCGCCCTCGCCGCCGCGGGCACGCGGGATGCGCTCGAAGTGTCGACGCGCCCCCGGGTGGCGACGGTCTTCACGGGCGACGAGGTCGTGCTCGCGGGCATCCCGGATCCCGGGCGCGTGCGCGACAGCTTCGGAGCGACGATCCCCGCGATACTCGGGATGCTGGGCGCCACGCCCGCGGCGAGCGTGCGGGTCGGCGACGACCGCGCGGCCACGGTCGCCGCTCTGAAGGGGGCCGACGCGGACCTGGTCGTCACGACCGGCGGCACGGGCGGTTCGCACGCCGACCACGTGCGGCGTGCGCTCGACGTCCTCGGCGCCGACTACCTGGTGCCGGGTCTCAACGCGCGCCCGGGCGGCCCGACGCTGCTGGCGCGACTGCCGGACCGGCGGCTCGTTCTCGGGCTCGCCGGCAATCCGCTGGCGGCGATGCTCGGCCTGCTCTCGCTCGGCGACGTGCTGATCGCGGGATTCACCGGTCGCGTGCTGCCACCGCTGGTGACGGTGCCGGTCCCGGAGTCGGTGAAGCGGCATCCCGAGGCCACCCGGCTCGTACCGGTGCGAGCGGGACTTGATTCGAACGGGCACCGCGAGGTGGAGTGGACGGGGTCGGCGATGATGCGCGGCTTGGCCGCGGCGACCGGCGTGCTGGTGGTGCCGCCCCAGGGCGCGGCACAGGTGCTGCCGCTGCCCTGGGGCTGACGTCCGGCTCGGTTACGCGACGCCCAGGAGGTCGATCACGAACACGAGGGTGCGGCCGGAGAGACGGTGACCTCCGCCGACGGGCCCGTACGCCCACTCGGGCGGGCAGATCAGCTGGCGGCGTCCGCCGACCTTCATGCCCGGGATACCCTCCTGCCAGCCGCGCACGAGCCCGTTCAGCGGGAACTCGATCGACTGGCCGCGGCTCCACGACGAGTCGAACTCCTCGCCGCTCTCGAAGTCCACGCCCAGGTAGTGCACGGTCACCTTGGCGCCGGGGGTGGCGTCGGCGCCGTCACCGACCTCGAGGTCCGTGATGACGAGTTCGGTGGGGGCGGGGCCTTCGAAGAAGTCGATCTCGGGCTTGGTGTCGTTACTCATGCTCCCAGCTAATCAGACGTCCGGGGGACGATTCTGGATGCCGCCGCCCAACGCTCGGCCAGGTCGCTCGGGAAGAAGACCTCGGTGGAGGCACCGACGGCGGCCCGACTCCACCAACGCATCTCGATCACCGATCGTGCCTACAGGTCGATGTCGTACATCCGCCGAGTCAGTGCGTGTGCGCTTCAGCGGCCGCGCGCAGGTCGGCGATCGCCGCCTCGGCGTCGGCGGAGCCGTAGACCGCGGAGCCGGCGACGAACGTGTCGGCTCCGGCCTCGGCCGCCTGGCGGATCGTGTCGAGTGCGATGCCCCCGTCGACCTGCAGCCAGACGTCGATGCCGGACGCGTCGATCGCCGCGCGCGCCGCCGCGACCTTGGTCATCATGTCGGTCATGAAGCTCTGCCCGCCGAATCCGGGTTCGACCGTCATCACCAGGATCTGGTCGAACTCGGGCAGCAGGTCGAGGTACGGGGCGAGGTCGGTGCCGGGCTTGACGGCGATCCCAGCCCGGGAGCCGATCTCGCGCAGCCGTCGCGCGAGAGCGACGGCATCCGTCGCCGCCTCGGCGTGGAACGTCACCGAGAACGCGCCGAGTTCGGCGTAGCCGGGTGCCCAGCGGTCGGCGTCGGAGATCATCAGGTGCACGTCGAGCGGGATCGCCGACACCGCCTGCAGCCGTTCGACCATCTGCGGGCCGAAGGTGAGGTTCGGCACGAAGTGGTTGTCCATCACGTCGACGTGCACGGCGTCGGCCGTCGCGATGCGGGTGACCTCGGCTTCGAGGTTCACGAAGTCCGCCGACAGGATGCTCGGTTCGATGCGGGCCGTCACGCCTCCACCTTAGAGAGCAGTTGCACGAACATCGCGTCGGTGCCGTGCTCGTGCGGCCACAGCTGAAGCGCGGGCCCGACGCCCGGCCCGAGGCGGCTCGTCGCGAGCCCGGCGGCGACGGAGCGGGTGTCGACGGCGGTGAGTTCCGGATGCCGCACCAGGACCCCGGCGACGGCCTCGCGGGTCTCGGCGGGATGCGGCGAACACGTCACGTAGGCGAGCAGGCCGCCGGGCTTCAGGGCGGCGACCGCGGCATCCAGCAGCCGGGTCTGCAAGGCGACGAGACCCGAAATGTCGCCGGGCTGCTTGCGCCAGCGCGCCTCGGGGCGGCGGCGGAGTGCTCCGAGGCCGGTGCACGGCGCGTCGAGGAGGATGCGGTCGAAGCCCTCGGCATCGGTCGTCGCGAATCGGGCGGCATCACCCTCGACCACCTCGGGAGCCGGCCGGAAGATCGTGAGGGCCGCCCGCACCAGACGCGCGCGCACCGGGACGAGTTCGTTCGCGACGAGCGTCGCTCCCCCGGCCCGCGCTTCGGCGGTGAGGAGCGCGGCCTTGCCGCCCGGTCCCGCGCACATGTCGAGCCAGCGCTCCCCCGCGACGATCGGCCGGGCCCGGCTCAGGATGAGCGCCGCGAGCTGCGACCCTTCGTCCTGCACGCGGGCGTGGCCGGACGTCACGGCGGGGATCCGGGCGGGATCGCCGCCGGGCGCGCGGACGCCGGTGGGCGAGATGCCGCCGGGTTCACCCACGTCGCCGACCCGGGCCAGACCCGGCAGCGCGACGAGCGAGACCTCGGGCGCGACGTTGTCGGCGGCGAGCAGATCGTCGAGCTCGTCTCCGCGTCCATCCGCGACGAGAGCGTCCCGCAGCGCGTCGACGACCCACTCGGGGTGGGAGTACTCGGCGGCGAGCCGCGTGTCACCGGCGAGCCCCTCGAGCAGCCGGACCCCCCACTCCTGAGGCGTTGACCGCGAGACGGTGCGGAGCACGCCGTTCACGAACCCGGTCGCTTTGCGCGGCGCGAGCGTCACGGTGTCGCCGACGGCCGCGTGGGGCGGGATGCGCGTCGCGACGAGCTGGTGCACCCCGAGGCGCAGCACGTCGAGCACGGCCGGATCGATCACCGAGGTCTCGCGGTTCGCGGCCAGCCTGATGATGCGGTCGTAACGCCCCTGCATGCGGAGGGTGCCGTAGGTGAGTTCGGTGGCGAGCCCGGCATCGACGAGATTGAGGCCTGCCTGGCTGATCCGCGCCGGGAGCACGAGGTTCGCGTAGGCGTCGTCCTCGCGCACGGCGGCGAGCACTTCCGCGGCCACCCGGCGGGCGGGCGAAACCCGCCGACCCGAGACCGCGGCGCCGTATCTGTCGTTCATCGCGCCTCGGACGAACGCTGTCGCCCCCGCCACCAGTCGGCGGCGGGCATCGCGCGCTTCCCGGCGGGGTGCACCGTCACGAGGTGCAACGGGTCGGACCCGGTGCCGACGAGCAGGCGGCCGCCGCGCAGATCGAACTCCCCCGCTGCGAGCGAGCCCTCGCCGTGCGCGATCGCCGCGTCCAGAACCTTGAGTCGCTCGTCCTCGGACAGCAACGCGAAAGCTCCCGGCTCAGGCGTGGTCCCGCGGATGCGGGAATCGAGCTCCGCCGCCGGACGCGCCCAGTCGAGCCGCCCGTCCTCGAGTTCGAGTTTCGGCGCAAGCGTCACCTCGCCGATCTGCTCGACAGCCGTCGCCGTGCCCGTGTCGAGCGCGTCGACGACCTCGGTGAGCAGCGCGGCCCCACTCTCGGCGAGAACCTCCAGCAGGTGCCCGGCTGTCTCGTTGCGGCCGACGGGCTGCGCGATCACGCCGAAGACCGGACCCGCGTCGAGTTCGGCCACCAGTTTGAAGACCGAGGCCCCGGTCTCCCGGTCGCCCGCGATGAGCGCCCGCTGTACCGGCGCCGCCCCCCGCCAGCGCGGCAGCAGCGAGAAGTGCAGGTTGATCCAACCCAGGCGCGGGGTGGAGAGCAGCGGTTCGCGGATCAACCCGCCGTACGCGACGATCACGCCGAGGTCGGCACGGAGCGCCTCGATCCGGGCTTCGAGCGGTGCGATCCGGTTCGCCTTGAGCGCCACGACTCCGAGCTCGTCCGCCGCGACGGCGACCGGCGTCGGGGTGAGCACGCGCTTGCGACCGAGCTGGGCGTCCTCCCGCGTGACGACGGCCACGACCTCGTGGTCGGAGGCGGCGAGGGCCTTCAGGCTCGGGACCGCGGCGGACGGGGTTCCCGCGAAGACGATCCGGAGGGGCATCCGACTATTCTCCCCTGCCGGCGGCTACTCCTCGAACGGCTCCGGGTCGTCGAAGCGCGTGCGCAGAGGCAGCGGCTGGCGGCCGCGCGGGGGTTGGCCGGGGATCGGCTTGCGCCGCCGGGTCGCCTGCCGGATGACCTCGGCCCGCAGCGACTCGGCGATCACGGTGCCGTCGCGGTAGTCGAAGCGCAGGATCGCCCGGGCGCGACCCGCCGCAAGCGTCGTGCCGAGCACCTGCGCGGCGGGCGGGAGCTGGGCGAGCGCCTCCTCCACGGCGTCGGGCGCACCCTGGAGGGTCGCCATCCTGACCGCGGGCGGGAAGCGCAGGTCGCGGCGACCCGCGTACTCGGCGCGCGCGAACTCGGGTTGACTCCAGCCGGCGAGGGCGTGGCCGAGGGAGCCGCCCACGCCGACGAGCACGATCCCGGCGTCGTCGGCGGCGAGAGCCGCGGCATCCGACCACCAGCGCAGGCAGTCCTCGGCGACGCGCAGGCTCTCCCGCGCGAGCATGCGCTCTCCGTCGAGCAGCAGCACCGCCCGGTAGCCGCGCGGGGCGAACGGCTCGGCGCCGCGGGTCGCGATCACGAGTGCGGGCTTGTCGTCGACTTCGAGCAGCGGCCGCTCCCCGTCGGAGACGATGACCCGCGTGCCCGGGAACGCCCGCCCCAGTTCGTCGGCGGTGCGGGCGCTTCCCGTGCCGGATGTGCGGTACGTCGTCGACCCGCAATTCTGGCAGGACCAGGTGCGATCGGGCGTGCCGCACCAGGTGCAGCTCGGCACCCCGCCGGCCGTGCGCTGCCGGAGCGGACCCGTGCAGCGGCGGCACCGGGCCGCCTCGCCGCACTCGGCGCAGCGCAGCCCCGGTGCGTACCCCGGGCGCGCGACCTGGACGAGCACCGGTCCCTTCGCGAGTCCCGCGCGCGCCTCGCGCCAGGCGATCGACGGGATGCGGGCCTGCGCCGCGAGGGCGTCGTCGCCCGGGCCGTCGGCGGTCGGGATGACCCGCAGCCGGATCCGTTTCGTCGGGCCGAGTTCGCGCAGCCAGCCGATCTCGACGAGTCGCTGCGTCTCGGTGCTGCGGGTGTGGCCGGCGAGCACGAGCGCACCGCCCTGCTGCTCATGGCGCACGAGCGCGGCATCCCGGGCGTGAACGTACGGCGCGAGCTGCTCGCCGAGCAGCGGGTCGCCGTCGTTCCAGATCGCGAGCAGCCCCAGCTTCTCGGCCGGGGCGTAGACCGCGGAGCGGTTGCCGAGCACGATCGTGGCGCGGTCCCCGGCGACGAGAAGGGCGCGGTACCGGTCGGCGTTCGGCTGCCGGGAGTCCCAGCGCACGACGGTCTCCGGGGGCACGAGAGCGGTGAGCGCGCGCGCGACCTGGTCCTGGTCGCGGTGATCGGGCAGCACGAGGATCGCGGTGCGGCCCCCCGCGAGAGCGCGGGCCGCGGCTTCGGCCAGCACTCTCGCCCAGCGCGCGACCGGCACCCCGACGGTCTCGGTGACGCCGGGCTGCACGCGCAGTGCGAGCCGCTCGTCTGCGTCGAGGGCGTTGGCGAGTGCCGGGTACCCGTCGAGCGGCGGCGTGGCGATCACCGGTGGTTCGAACGGCGCGCGAGCGAGCCAGGCCTTCTCTACGCGCACCTGCCGCGGCGGAAGGGCGAGGCGCAGGATGTCGTTGACCGACCCGGCCGCCCGATCGGCGACCGCCCGGGCGAGCCGCCACACCTCAGGGCGCAGCACCGGCACCGGCGACACGACGGCGGCGACCTCGCTCAGCGGGCCTGGGAAGTCGGCACCCTCTCCCAGCTCGACGACGTAGGCCGTCGCCATCCGCTTCGCACTCCGCAGCGGCACCGACACCCGCACGCCCGGCTCGACCCCGTCGACGGTCGGTGGGATGCGGTAGTCGAGCAGCCGGTCGAGCTGCGGCAGCGCCGAGTCGACGAGCACCCTCGCGACACCGGCCATCGGCTACGCCACCCGGGGCTCAGAGCCCGGCGGCCGCGCGGAGGTCGTCGACCCGAGTCGTGGCCTCCCAGGTGAACTCCGGCAGCTCCCGGCCGAAGTGCCCATACGAGGCGGTCGCCGCGTAGATCGGGCGGAGCAGGTCGAGGTCGCGGATGATCGCGGCCGGACGCAGGTCGAACACCTGCTGGATCGCTTCGATGATCGTCTCTTCCGGCACGTGGGCGCTGCCGAACGACTCGACGTAGAGCCCGACGGGCGAGGCGGTGCCGATCGCGTAGGCGACCTGCACCTCGAGCCGGTCGGCGAGGCCGGCGGCGACGGCGTTCTTCGCCACCCAGCGGAGCGCGTACGCGGCGGAACGGTCGACCTTCGAAGGGTCCTTGCCCGAGAACGCCCCGCCGCCGTGGCGGGCGGCGCCGCCGTAGGTGTCGACGATGATCTTGCGACCGGTGAGTCCGGCGTCGCCGTGCGGGCCGCCGATCTCGAAGCGTCCGGTCGGGTTGATCAGGATGCGGGCGTCGGCCGACGGCAGATCGACGAGTTCCAGTACCGGCCGGATGACGAGCCGCTCCACCTCGGCGCGCAGGTCGTCGGTGGAGATCACGGTCGAGTGCTGGGTCGACACGACGACGGTCTCGACGGTCGCCGGCTTCGTGCCGTCGTAGCCGATCGTCACCTGGGTCTTGCCGTCGGGCCGGAGGAAGTCGACCAGGCCCTCGTGACGCACGGCGGCGAGCCGCTCCGACATGCGGTGCGCGAGCCAGATCGGCAGCGGCATCAGCACCGGCGTCTCGTTGGTCGCGTAACCGAACATGATGCCCTGGTCGCCGGCGCCCTGCTGATCGAGATCGTCGACGCTCGTGCCCTCGCGCGCCTCGAACGCGTGATCGACGCCCTGCGCGATGTCGGGCGACTGGCCGCCGATCGAGATCTCGACGCCGCAGGAACGGCCGTCGAACCAGACGTCGGACCCCGTGTAGCCGATGTCGGTGATCGTCGAGCGCACGATGCCGGGGATGTCGACGTAGCTCGACGTCGTCACCTCGCCCGCGACGTGCACGAGGCCGGTGGTGACGAGGGTCTCGACGGCGACCCGCGCCTGCGGATCGGCGGCGAGCATGGCGTCGAGGATCGAGTCGCTGACCTGGTCGCAGATCTTGTCCGGGTGACCCTCGGTGACGGATTCCGAGGTGAACAGGCGCAGAGACAAGTGGTTACTCCGGACGGGTCGGGGTGGGGCGCGTCAGCACCGCATCCCAGATGCGGTCGGCGACTTCGGACTTGGAACCCGAGGCCTCGGTCACTCTATCGCCGCCTCCTGTCACGACGACGATGTCGTTCCGCTCTGCGCCGAAACCCTCGGTCCAGCCGACGGTGTTGAGGACGAGCAGGTCGACACCCTTGCGAGCGGCCTTCGCCCGACCGAGTTCGAGCAGCAGGTCGCCGGTGGCGGTCTCGGCGGCAAATCCGATGATCGTCTGGCCCGGGAGACGCGCGTCGACGAGTTCGCGCAAGATGTCGGGGTTCTTCACGAGACGCAGGTCGAGCACATCGCCCTGCGTCTCCTTCTTGATCTTCCCCTCGGAGACCGTCTCCGGCCGGTAGTCGGCGACGGCGGCGGCCATGACCACGACATCCGCGGTCCGCGCCTCCTCGAGCGCGGCGCCGCGCAGCTCCGCGGTCGTCGAGACGTGACGCACCTGCACCCCGGCCGGGTCGGCGTCCAACACCCCATCCTCGATGTTCGCGACGACGAGCACGACGTCCGCGCCCCGGCTCGCGGCCGCGCGGGCGATCGCGACGCCCTGGCGTCCCGACGACCGGTTGCCGATGAACCGCACCGGGTCGAGAGGCTCGCGCGTGCCGCCGGCGGTCACGAGGATGCGGCGGCCGGCGAGGTCGTGCGGCCCGACGACCGCGAGGGCCGCGGCGACGATCTCCTCGGGCTCCGACATCCGCCCCGGTCCCGAGTCGGCGCCGGTGAGCTGCCCCGGGGCCGGGCCGACGACGTGGATGCCGCGCTCGCGCAGCGTCTGGATGTTGGCGACCGTCGCCGGGTTGCGCCACATTTCGGTGTGCATCGCCGGGGCGATCACGAGGGGCGCGGTGCTCGCGAGGATCGTGTTGCCCAGCAGGTCGTCGGCCTGGCCGGTGGCGATCTTCGCGATCGAGTTCGCCGTCGCCGGGGCGACGATGATCAGCTCGGCGGCCTGGCCGATCGCGACGTGGCGCACCTCGGCGACGCCCTCGTAGAGGTCGGTATGCACGAGGTTGCGGCTGATCGCCTCGAGCGTCGGGCGCCCGACGAAACGCAGCGCGTTCTCGGTCGCGACGACGTGCACGTCGTGGCCCGCGAGCGCGAGGGCACGCACGACGCCGACGGCCTTGTAGGCCGCGATGCCGCCGGTGATGCCGACGACCACGTTCATCGGGAGGGGGCTACTCCGTGACGAGCGGCTTGAGGACGAGCTTGTCCTCGTTGATCTCGTGCATGGCGACCGAGAGCGGCTTGTCGTCGATCGTCGAGTCGACGAGCGGGCCGACGTTGTCGAAGAGCGAGCCCTCGTGCAGGTCGGCGTAGTAGTCGTTGATCTGACGCGCGCGCTTCGACGCGAAGATCACGAGCTGGTACTTCGAGTCCACCTTCGAGAGCAGCTCGTCGATGGGCGGGTCGATGATGCCGCTGGTGCGATCGGCCATGGTGTCTCCCTAAAGTCTTTCGTGCCCGGTTGCAGGCACATCCAACAATTCTACGACGTCGCGGGCCGCTTGGCCGACTTCGTGGTTCACGACTTTCACGTCGAACTCATCCTGGGCCGCCATTTCGACCTTCGCCGTCTCCAGACGGCGCGCCTGCTCCTCGGGTCTTTCCGTGCCGCGACCCTGCTGGCGACGCACCAGCTCCTCGATCGTCGGGGGCAGCAGGAAGACCAGAACAGCCTCCGGCATCGCCGCCTTGACCGCCCGAGCGCCCTGGATGTCGATCTCGAGCAGGACGCTCTTCCCGTCCGCGAGCGCTCGGTCGACGGGCGGCCGCGGGGTGCCGTACTTGTAGGCGTTGTGCACGATCGCGTACTCGAGGAACTCGCCACGCCCGATCATCGCGTCGAACTCGGCGTCGCTCACGAAGTAGTAGTGCTCGCCCTCGATCTCGCCCGGCCGCGGCGGGCGGGTGGTGGCCGAGACGCTGAGCAGCACGTCGGGATAGGTCTCGCGGATGTGCCGCGACACCGTCCCCTTGCCGACGGCGGTCGGGCCGGCGAGCACCACGAGGCGGCTCCGTTTCGGCGCAATGCCCTCGCGACGTCGGAGGTAGTCGCGCAGCTCGGTGCGCTGCCGCACGCCCAGGCCGCCGACGCGCTTCGACGGCGAGATGCCGAGGTCGGTCATCACGCGCTCCGTGCGGGTCGGGCCGAGGCTCGGCACGCTCTTGAGCAACTCCGTCACTCGCAGCGTCGCCTCGGGGGCGGTGGGCTCCCCCGCCCAGGCGGTCTCGGCGACATCGAGGGCGGTGCGCTCCCGCGACGCGACCTGGCGCTTCACCTCGGCTCGGGCCCGGCGCGCGGCGACGGCGGCCCGGGATCCGGCGGCGCGGTCGACCTCGGGCGGTTTCATGCGAGTTCCCGCAGTTCGCGCTGCAGCGCCTCGATCGCCGACGCGATGCCCTCCGGGCCGGCCGCGAGGACATCCCGGGAGACGTGCACCGCGACGTGCGGTGTCGCGGCCCCGAACACCCGCGCGAGGTCACCGAGGTGAGCCCCCTGGGCGCCGAAGCCGGGCGCGAGGATCGGCACCTCGCCGAAGGCCGAGGGCGAGAGCCCGTAGTCGCCGAGTTCGACGGTCGCCCCGATGACGAGTCCCGCACTCCCGGGGAGAGCCCGGACATCCTCGACGAGCGCCGCCGCGACGGACCGGCCGTCGGCGCGGCGAGCCGTCTGGGTCGGGATCGACTCGGGATTGGAGGTCGCCGTGACGACGATGACGCCCTTGTCGTGCTGCTCGGCGAGGGCCAGCGGACCCGACAGCGACCCGAGGCCCTGGTAGGCGACCGCGGTCATCGCGTCGGCCTCGAGCGGCGACCCCGGGGTGAGCCACGCGGCACCGTAGGAATCCATCGTCGACCCGATGTCGCCGCGTTTGACGTCGGCGATCACGAACAGCCCGGCGGCGCGAGCGGCGGCGATCACGGCCTCCAGTGCGGCGTAGCCGGCCGACCCGTAGCGTTCGAAGAAGGCCACCTGCGGCTTGACGATCCCCGCCCGACCGGCCACGGCATCCACGGTCCTCAGTCCGAACTCGCGGACGCCCTCGGCGGTGCGGGGCAGGCCCCAGGTGTCGAGCAGCCCGTCGTGCGGGTCGATGCCCACGCAGAGCCGCCCCGACTCGGCGACAGTCGCGAGGAACCGGGTGGCGAAGGTCATCGAGATGCGGCCCCGGCGCGGGCGGAAGCCAGCGACGCCGCGCGGTCCTTCGCATAGTCCTGCAGCGACCGCACCCGGATGTCGCCGTGTGCGACCTCGAACGACGCGACGGCCGCACCGAGCTGGGCGATCGTCGTGAACAACGGCTTGTCGGCCGCGACGGTCGCCGTGCGGATCTCGAAGCCGTCCGCGCGGGCGGAGCGTCCCGAGGGCGTGTTGATCACGACATCGATCTTGCCCGCATTGATGAGTTCGACGATGGACGGATCGGCCTCGTCGGTCTCCTGCCCCATGAAGAACTTGCGCACCGTCGTGGCCGGGATGCCGTTGCGGGCGAGCACCTCGGCCGTTCCCGATGTCGCGACGATCTCGAAGCCGAGCTGGGTGAGCCGCAGGATCGGCAGCACGATCGCGCGCTTGTCGCGGTCGGCGACCGACACGAAGACGACACCCGAGTCGGGCAACCCGCCGTAGGCGGCATCCTGACTCTTCGCGAACGCGCGCGGGAAGTCGGCGTCGATGCCCATGACCTCGCCGGTCGAGCGCATCTCGGGGCCGAGCACCGAGTCGACGATCTGCCCTTCCCGGGTGCGGAACCGCTTGAACGGCAGCACCGCCTCCTTGACCGAGATCGGGGCGTCGAGCGGCACGACCTCGCCATCGGCGGCGGGAAGCAGACCGTCGGCCACGAGTTCGCGGATGCTGCGCCCGACCATCACGAGCGACGCGGCCTTGGCCAGCGGGATGCCGAGCGCCTTCGACACGAACGGCACGGTGCGCGACGCCCGGGGGTTGGCTTCGAGCACGTAGAGCACCCCGGCGCCGATCGCGAACTGCACGTTGAGCAGCCCGCGCACGCCGATGCCCTCGGCGATCTTGCGGGTCGCCTCGACGACCCGAGTCTGCACGTCGCGGCCCAGCGTCACGGGCGGGAGGGTGCACGCCGAGTCGCCGGAGTGGACGCCGGCCTCCTCGATGTGCTCCATGATCCCGCCGACGTACAACTCGGTGCCGTCGTAGAGGGCGTCGATGTCGATCTCGAGCGCGTCGTCGAGGAAGCGGTCGACGAGCAGCGGCGAGCCGGGGCCGATGATCGCCTGCTCGCGCACCCGGTCGAAGTAGTCCTCGAGGCTCGGGGTGTCGTAGACGATCTCCATGCCGCGCCCGCCGAGCACGAACGACGGCCGGACGAGCACCGGGTAACCGATCTCCTCGGCGACGGCGACGGCCGAGGGGGCGTCGGTCGCGATGCCGTTCTTCGGGGCGAGCAGGCCGGCGGCGTCCAGGATGCCGGAGAACAGGCCGCGCTCCTCGGCGAGGTCGATCGCCGACGGCGAGGTGCCCAGGATCGGCACGCCGGCGGCTTCGAGCCCCTTCGCGAGACCGAGGGCGGTCTGCCCGCCGAGCTGCACGATGACGCCGACGAGTTCTCCGGACTGGGACTCCGCCTGGATGACCTCGAGCACGTCCTCGAGGGTCAGCGGCTCGAAGTACAGCCGGTCGGAGGTGTCGTAGTCGGTCGAGACGGTCTCGGGGTTGCAGTTGATCATGATCGTCTCGAAGCCCGCGTCGTGCAGGGCGAACGAGGCGTGCACGCACGAGTAGTCGAACTCGACGCCCTGGCCGATGCGGTTCGGGCCGGAGCCGAGGATGACGACCTTGCGCGCGTGCGACGGCGCCACCTCGGTCTCGAGGTCGTACGACGAGTAGTGGTACGGCGTCAGCGCAGGGAACTCGCCCGCGCAGGTGTCGACGGTCTTGAACACCGGCCGCACCCCCAGCTGCCAGCGGAGGGTGCGCACCTCCTGCTCGGTCAGGCCGCGCAGCTCCGCGATCTGCAGGTCGGAGAAGCCGTGGTCCTTCGCGAGCACGAAGAACGCGCGGTCGAGTTCGAGCAAGCCGGCCAAAGTGTCAGCGACCTCGTTGATCAGCACGATCTGATCGAGGAACCAGGGGTCGATCTTGGTCGCCTCGAAGGCCTCCTCGATCGTCGCGCCCTTGCGCAGCGCCTGCTGCAGCGTCACGATCCGGCCGTCGGTCGGGATCCGGGACACCTCGAGCAGCTCCGCCTTCGACCGCGGCTCGTGGCCCCAATGGAACGAGCTGCCGCGCTTCTCGAGCGACCGCAACGCCTTCTGGAGGGCGGTGCTGTAGTTGCGCCCGATCGCCATCGCCTCGCCGACGCTCTTCATCGTCGTGGTGAGGGTGACATCCGCCGACGGGAACTTCTCGAACGCGAAGCGCGGCACCTTCACCACGACGTAGTCGAGGGTCGGCTCGAACGACGCCGGGGTCACCTTGGTGATGTCGTTCGGAATCTCGTCGAGCCGGTAGCCGATCGCGAGCTTCGCGGCGATCTTCGCGATCGGGAAGCCCGTCGCCTTCGACGCGAGGGCCGACGACCGCGACACGCGCGGGTTCATCTCGATGACGATCACGCGCCCGGTGTTCGGCTCGACCGCGAACTGGATGTTGCAGCCGCCGGTGTCGACGCCGACGCGGCGGATGATGTCGATGCCGATGTCGCGCAGGTTCTGGTACTCGCGGTCGGTGAGGGTGAGCGCCGGCGCGACGGTGATCGAGTCGCCGGTGTGCACGCCGACCGGGTCGACGTTCTCGATCGAGCAGACGACGACGGTGTTGTCGGAGGTGTCGCGCATCAGCTCGAGCTCGTACTCCTTCCAGCCGAGGATCGACTCCTCGAGGAGCACCTCGGTGGTCGGCGACTGGTGCAGGCCGTCCGTCACCATCCGGATGAGTTCGTCCCGGTCGTAGGCGAAGCCGGAGCCGAGCCCGCCCATCGTGAACGACGGGCGCAGCACGAGCGGGTAGCCGAGGTCGTCCGCAGCATCCACGGCTTCGCTGACGGTGTGCACGATGAAGCTGCGGGCGACGTCGGCGCCGGACCCGAGCACCAGTTCCTTGAAGAGCTGCCGGTCCTCGCCCTTCTTGATCGCCTCGACCTTCGCGCCGATCAGCTCGACGCCGTATTTCGCGAGGATGCCCTCCTCGTCGAGCTTGATCGCCGCGTTGAGCGCCGTCTGCCCGCCGAGCGTGGGGAGGATCGCATCCGGCTTCTCGTGCTTGATGATCGCCTCGAGCGCCTCGCTGGTGATCGGCTCGATGTAGGTGGCATCCGCGAAGTCGGGGTCGGTCATGATCGTCGCCGGGTTCGGGTTCACCAGGATGACGCGCACGCCCTCCTCGCGCAGCACGCGGCAGGCCTGGGTTCCCGAGTAGTCGAACTCGGCCGCCTGGCCGATGACGATCGGACCCGATCCGATGACCAGGACCGACTGGATGTCGTCGCGCTTGGGCATTACTTCGCTTCCCGGCGCTCGAGCACCATGTCGCGGAACCGGTCGAACAGGTAGTTGGCATCGTGCGGACCGGCGGCCGCCTCGGGGTGGTACTGCACGGAGAAAGCCGGGATGTCGAGCGCCCGCAGCCCTTCGACCACCTGGTCGTTCAGCCCGACGTGACTGACCTCGACGCGGCCGTAGCCGTTCGGTGAGTCGACCGGACCATCGAGCGGGGCGTCGACCGCGAAGCCGTGGTTGTGCGCCGTGATCTCGACCTTGCCGGTGGTCTTGTCCAGCACCGGCTGGTTGATGCCGCGATGGCCGAACGGCAGCTTGTAGGTGCCGAAGCCGAGGGCGCGGCCGAGAAGCTGGTTGCCGAAGCAGATGCCGAAGAACGGCAGCTCCCGGTCGAGCAGTTCGCGCAGGAGGGCGACGTGGGCGTCGGAGGCCTCGGGGTCGCCGGGGCCGTTGGAGTAGAACGCGGCGACCGGCGCGATCGAGAGCACCTGTTCGAGCGTCACGTCCTGCGGCAGCACGTGCACCTCGAAGCCGCGGGCGGCGAGGTTGTCGACCGTCGACTGCTTGATGCCGAGATCGAGGATCGCCAGATTCCCCAGTTTCGCGCCGACGGCGGGGGTGACGACCGGTTCGGTGACGGAGACGTCGGCCGACAGGTTGAGTCCGGTCATATCGCGGCCCGACCGCACGATCGCGAGCTGCTCGTCGGCGGTGAGCTCGGCATCCGCACCGGAGAAGACGCCCGCCCTCATCGCGCCCGAGTCCCGCAGCCGGCGGGTGATCGCCCGCGTGTCGATGCCGGAGATGCCGACGATGCCGGTCGCCTCGAGTTCGTCGTCGAGCGATCGCTTCGCACGGAAGTTGCTGACCACCCGGGAGGGGTCGCGTACGACGTAGCCGGCGACCCAGATCCGGCGGGACTCCTGGTCCTCGTCGTTCATCCCGGTGTTGCCGATGTGCGGCGCCGTCTGCACGACGATCTGCCCCGCGTACGACGGGTCGGTGAGCGTCTCCTGGTAGCCGGTCATCCCCGTGGCGAAGACGGCCTCGCCAAGGGTGCGGCCCCGGGCGCCGTAGGCGCGACCCTCGTACCGGGTTCCGTCTTCGAGCACGAGCACGGCGCTGGCGGTCATGCGGCCTCCCCTGTTGGCGATGAGCGCCGCGCGGGCGCGATCGTGGCGAGTGCGACGACCAGCGCGTCCGGGTCGCTCACGCGCAGGTTGGTGTCGACGAGCGTGTCGCCGAGGGTCCAGCGGACGAACACGAGCCCGTCCTTGCCGACCACCCGGTCGATGGTCCAGGTCGCGAGGCCGACCCCGTCGATCGCGGCGGTCGGGATGAAAGCATCCGGTTGCCCGGCGATGCTCAACACGACGCCTTCGGTGTGCACGGCGACGCCGGCGCGGGCGCGGAAGCCGAGGCCGCGCACGGCGATCCGATCGGTCGGCGATTCGGCGCGGGTGGTCGCGACGTAGAAGCCGTCGTCGGTCGCGAGCGCCACGGCGAGTCCGGCCGGCGGGGTCGCGAGGGCGGGCAGGGCGGCCTGGCGGCGGCGGCGGGCGCGCCAGCCGAGCGCCAGGCCGGTGTACACCAGCACCAGGATGCCGACGATGACGAGGGTCGGCGCGAGCCTATCCACGGGAGACCTCCTGAGAATCGCGGAGTACGCCGTCGAGGACGGTGGGAATTCCGCGGTGGACGGTGGTGACGATGCGACCCGGGAGTTCCCGCCCCAGGTACGGGGAGTTGACGCTGCGGCCGTGCAGGTGCTCGACCGAGAAGACCCGGCGGGCCGACGGGTCGACGAGGGTGAGCTGCGCCGGGGCGCCAGGCGTGAACGGGGTGTCGTAGCCGGCCAGGCGTCCGATTGCGGCGGGCTTCGCCGAGAGAACACGCGCGACGTCGGCCCAGCCGAGCAGCCCGGTGTCGACCATTGCCGCCTGCACGACGCTGAGCGCGCTCTCGAGCCCCACCATCCCGAAGGAGGCCTCGGCCCAGGCCGCCTCCTTGGACTCGACCGGGTGCGGGGCGTGATCGGTCGCGACGATGTCGATCGTGCCGTCGGCCAGCGCGGCGCGGAGGGCGACGACATCCTCGTCGCGGCGCAGCGGCGGATTGACCTTGTACCGCGCGTCGTAGCCGGCGGTGAGGTGCTCGGTGAGCAGCAGGTGGTGCGGCGTGACCTCGGCGGTGACCTGGATGCCGCGTGCCTTCGCCCAGCGCAAGACCTCGACGCTGCCGGCGGTCGAGACGTGGCAGACGTGCAGCCGCGCGCCGACCGCCTCGGCGAGCAGGACGTCGCGCGCGATGATCGCCTCCTCGGCGACCGCGGGCCAGCCGGTCAGACCGAGCTCCGAGGCCAGCGGCCCCTCGTTCATCTGCGCGCCCTCGGTGAGCCGCGGCTCCTGCGCGTGCTGAGCCACGACGCCGTCGAACGTCGCGACGTACTCCAGCGCGCGGCGCATGAGCAGCGCGTCGTGCACGCACTTGCCGTCGTCGGAGAACACTCGCACCGCCGCCCGCGAGCGGGCCATGGCGCCGATCTCCGAGAGCCGCTCCCCCGCGAGGCCGATCGTCACGGCGCCGATCGGGCGCACCGTGACGTAGCCGTGCTGCTCGCCGAGCGACGCCACCTGCTCGACGACACCGGCGGTGTCCTGCACCGGGCTGGTGTTCGCCATCGCGAAGACCGCGGTGAACCCGCCGGCGGCCGCCGCCCGGGATCCGGTGAGCACGGTCTCGCTCTGCTCGAAACCCGGCTCGCGCAGATGGGTGTGCAGGTCGACGAGCCCGGGCAGCGCCTGGAGCCCGTCGGCGGCGATGGTGATGGGACTCGCGATCTCGCCGGCATCCACGAAGACGCCATCGGAGATCGCGAGGTCGGTGCGGGTGCCGTCGGGCAGCGTCGCCCCGGTGATCAGGATGTTCATGCGGGCCCGCCAGTCAACACGAGGTACAGAACCGCCATTCGGATCGAGACCCCGTTCGTGACCTGGTCGAGGACGAGGGAGCGGGCCGAGTCGGCAGCCGCTGCAGAGATCTCGAGCCCGCGGATCATCGGTCCGGGGTGCATCACCATCGTATCCGCGCGCAAGGCGGTGAAGCGGGCGTCGTCGAGGCCCCACTCGCGGGCGTACTCGCGCTCGTTGGGGAAGAAGGCGGCATGCATCCGCTCGCTCTGGATGCGCAGCATCATGACGACGTCCGGCTTCTCGGCCAGCGCCTCGTCGAGGTCGTGCCGCACTGTCGCCGGCCAGGTGGCGACACCCGTCGGCAGCAGCGTGCGGGGCGCGACGAGGGTGATCTCCGCGCCGAGCGTCGACAGCAACCACAGGTTCGACCGCGCGACGCGGGAGTGCAGGATGTCGCCGACGATCGTGACCTTCAGGCCGTCGAGGTCTTTGCCGCGGGAGGCGCCATCGTGCCGCGCCTTGCGCATGGTGTAGGCGTCGAGCAGGCCCTGCGTCGGGTGCTCATGGGTGCCGTCGCCCGCGTTGATGACGGCGGCGTCGATCCAGCCCCCGTCGGCCAGGGTGCGCGCGGCGCCCGACGCGGGATGCCGTAGCACCACCGCATCCACCCCCATCGCGGCGATCGTCTGCGCGGTGTCCTTGAGGCCCTCGCCCTTCGAGACGCTCGAACCCTTCGCACTCAGCGTCATCACGTCGGCGGAGAGCCGCTTGGCGGCCGACTCGAAGGACAGCCGCGTGCGGGTGGAGTCCTCGAAGAACAGGTTCGCGACGGTCCGCCCCTGCAGGGTCGGCAGCTTCGGCACAGCCCGGCGGGCGACGTCGGCCATGTCCTCGGCGACGTCGAGGATGCCGATCGCCTCGTCCTTCGACAGGTCGCGGGTACTGAGCAGGTGGCGCATCATGCGCCTCCCACGATGTCGACGCCGTCTTCCCCGTCGGTCTCGACGAGTCGCACGTTGATGCGCTCGGCGACCGAGGTCGGGAGGTTCTTGCCCACGAAGTCGGCGCGGATCGGCAGCTCGCGGTGCCCGCGGTCGACCAGGACGGCGAGCCGCACGGCGCGCGGCCGACCGTGGGCGCTCAGCGCGTCGAGGGCGGCGCGGATCGTGCGGCCCGAGTAGAGCACGTCGTCGACGAGGACGACCGTCTTGCCGTCGATCCCGCCCTCCGGGAGGCGCGTCGGCTGCGGACTCCGCGTCGGCTGCGTGCGGAGGTCGTCGCGGTACATCGTGACGTCGAGCGCGCCGACCGACCCGGTGCCCGGCTCGAGCGTCTCGAGGATGCCGGCGATCCGCTCGGCGAGCAGCACCCCGCGAGTCGGGATGCCGAGAAGGACCAGATCGGAGGAACCGTGGTTCGACTCGAGGATCTCGTGCGCGATGCGGGTGAGCGCTCGCGTGATGTCAGCCGGCTGCAGCACGGGGTGTGCAGTCATCCTGACCTCCTTCCCCGTCTCTCCGGACGGACTTAAAGGTGGTCTGTTTCGTCTCGATGCTAGCGGATCAGCCCCAGCGCCGGTTGAGCCAGCGCTCGAAGACGCCGATGAGCGCGTCGGTCGTCTTGCCGAGCACCGCGAGCAAGATGATCGCGAGGAAGATCCGGTCGACCCGGCCGTTCTGCCCCGAGTCCAGCAGCAGGAAACCCAGCCCCATCGACGACGAGAGCAGTTCGGCGGCGACGAGGAACAACCAGGACTGCGCGAGGGCCAGCCGCAGCCCGCTGACCAGCGCCGGGATGACAGCGGGGAGTTGCACGACGCCGAGCAACTGCAGCCGGCCGAGGCCGAACGCGCGCCCCATCTCCACCAGCTGGTGGTCGACGTGGCGCAACGCGATCGAGATCGTCGTGAACACGGGGAACGCGGCGCCGATCGCGATGAGCGTGACCTTCGGCACCTCGCCGATGCCCAGATAGAGCAGCAGGAGCGGAACCCAGGCGAGCGAGGGCACCGCGCGGAGGGCGCCGATGATCGGCGAGAGGAGGATGCTCGCGTGCCGTGACAGCCCGACGAGCGAGCCGAGCACGAGCCCGATGCCCGCGCCGATCACGAAGCCGGTGAGCACGCGCTGGGTCGAGATCGCCACGTCGCGGAACAGCTGGCCGCGCTGCGCGAGGTCGACCGCTGCGGCGACGACCCTCTCCGGCGACGGCAGGCGGTACGAGGGCACCGTGCCGCTCGCGGCGACCGCCCACCAGGCCGCGAGGATCACGACCGGGATGAGGGCTCCCCCGGCGACCACCCACCACCGGGGTGCGTGGTCGCCGCTCCTCCGCGGCGACCGGTCGTCCGCGGCGGTGCCGGTTCGCTCAGTCGAAGAAGGCAGGGTCCGCGTCCTTCGCGTACGTCGGCTCGAGGAGTCCGTCGAGCGCCGCGTCGACATCCGACTGCGTCGGCACATCGCCGTTGGCGACGAAGATCGGTCCGATGATCTCGAGCACGTCGAGCTGGGCCTGACCGGGTACGCCGTCGACCTCGAGGTTGGTGCGGTCGAGGATCACGGCGCTCGCGATGGCCGGATCGATTCCCGCGACCTCGGCGAGGATCGCCGCCGTCTCGTCGGGGTTCGCGATCGCCCAGGCCCGGGCATACTCGTACGCGTTGACGACGAGCTGCGCGAGATCGGGCGACTGCTGCAGGAACGGCTCGGTCGCGTTGAGGAAGCCGTAGCTGTTGAAGTCGATGTTGTCGTAGACGATCTCGGTGCCGGCGGTCTCGACGCTGGTGGAGAGCAGCGGATCCAGGCCCGACCAGGCGTCGACGGCGCCGGACTCGAGCGCCGCCTTGCCGTCGGCGTGCTGGAGGTTCTCGATGGTCACCTCGTCGAGACCGATGCCGGCCTCCTCGAGCGCCTGCAGCAGGAAGAAGTACGGGTCGGTGCCCTTGGTCACCGCGATGCGCTTGCCGACGAGATCCTCGACGTCGTCGATGTCGGATCCGGCCGGCACGGCGATGGCCGCCCAATTCGGCTGGCTGTAGATGTCGATGACCCGGATCGGTGAGCCGTTGGAACGGGCGAGCAGCGCGGCGGAGCCGGCGGTCGAGCCGACGTCGAGCGAGCCGGCGCGCAGGAACTCGTTGGCCTTGTTCGATCCGGCGGACTGGATCCAGTTGATCGTCACCTCGCCGCCGGTCGCCTCCTCGAGCCAGCCCTGCTCCTTGATGATCAGGCTGAGCGGGTTGTAGGTCGCGAAGTCGATGTTGAGTTCCGTCGCACTCCAGCCGCCTTCGCCCAGGCGGGCGCCGGTCTCGGCGGGCTCGGCCGGGGCATTCTCACCGGTGACGCAGCCGGTCAGGGCGAGGGCCGTGACGGTCGCGATCGCCGCGAGGACGGCGAGGGGACTCTTCTTCATCAGGGTGTGTTCCTTTGCTGGGGACAGTGGATGGTGCGGGCGGTCAGGGGCGCGGGGTGTGGTGGCTGTCGACGCCGAGCCGCTCGAGCAGATCGGCGCGCAGCTCCGCGAGGGACGCGTCGCCGCGGTCGCGCGGTCGCGGCGCGGTGACCTCGAGGATCGAACGGATGCCGGCTCCCGCGCCCGGCGCCGCCGGGTCGTCGCCGAGCAGCACGATGCGATCGGCGAGGGTCAGGGCCTCGTCGACGTCGTGGGTGACGAGCACGACCGTCGCCGGCTCGGAGGAATGGATGTCGAGCAGCAGATCCTGCATCGTCAGGCGGGTGAGGGCGTCGAGCGCGCCGAAGGGTTCGTCGAGCAGCAGCACGCCGGGTCCGCGCGCGAGAGCCCGGGCGAGCGAGGCGCGCTGCGCCATCCCGCCGGACACCTGCCGAGGGCGGAGGGCCGCCGCGTGCTCGAGCTGGACGAGGCGCAAGAGTTCCGCGACCCGGTCGCGTCCCCCCGGCGTGCCGGTGCCGCGGGGAAGGCCGAGGGCGACGTTGCGTTCGATCGACCGCCACGGCAGGAGGCGCGGTTCCTGAAAGGCGATCGCTGACCGCTGATCGACGTCGGCGACGGGGGTGCCGTCGATCGTCAGCTCGCCGGCATCCGCCGCATCGAGGCCGCCGACGAGCCGCAGCAGGGTCGACTTGCCGCAGCCCGACGGGCCGAGCAGCGCGATGATCTCGCCCGGACGGATGTCGAGGTCGATGTCGCGGAGCACGTGCTTCTCGGCGCCACCGGGTGCGGGGAAGCAGCGACCGACGCCGCGGAGCGCCACCCGCAGGGCGGGAGCGGAGGCGACGGCGAGAGTGGGCACCCGACTGAAGCTACGGAAACCCGGGCCGGGCGCGAAAACGCCGCGTCACGAAACGCAATCAAGCGTTCGCGGAATGTTCGGGGGGCCCGGTGCGGCGATAGTGGGGACATGGCCGCGCCCGCCCCCCTCACCGTCGTCGCCGTCTCGGGGAGCCTGCGGGCGCCGTCCACCACCACCGCATTGCTGCGACACATCCTCGACACCGTCGCCGCAGCCCGGGAGGTCGACGCGCAGATCATCGAACTCGCGCCGCTCGCCGTCGACCTCGCGACAGCGGTCATCGGCGGCGAACGTTCGTCGGCGGTGGCGGCCGCACTCGACGCGGTCGCCCGAGCCGACCTGCTCGTCGTCGCCACCCCGGTCTACCGGGGCTCGTACACCGGGCTCTTCAAGACCTTCGTCGACCTGGTCGATCAGGCGGCCCTGGCCGAGACGCCGGTGCTGCTCGCCGCGGGAGGCGGGAACGACCAGCACTCGCTCGTCATCGACCACGAGTTGCGCCCGCTGTTCGGGTTCTTCCAGGCGCTGACGGTTCCCGTCGGCGTGTACGCCAAACCCGATCGACCAAGCGGTCGCCGCCACGCTCCCGCTGCTGCGCTCGCCTTCATCGCCGAGTTCGTCGTTCGCGCCGAGCTAGTTCTCGGGATGCAACGACGCCTCGCCGAGCTGGTGCCAGGTGCGGTTGTGGTAGACCAACGGACTGACTTCGGACTCGCTGCGCTCGGCTTCGAGAGCGTGTACCGCGATGACCGTCGAGTCGCCGGCATCCATCCGATTGATGACGCGGCCGCGGATCCAGACGGGGACGTCGTGGAAGACCGGCTCACCGGTGGGCAGTCGCCGCCAGAGCGACGTGTCGGCGAACCTGTCGATCCCGCTCGTCGCGCAGAGGCGGGCGATCGGCAGCTGGGCGGAGCCGAGCAGGTGCACCACGAGGGTGTCGGCGCGGCGGATGGCCGGCGCGCTCGACGAGCGGCCCGAGATCGAGAACACCAGGAGCGGCGGCTCCGCGCTGACCGAGAACACCGAGGTCGCAGTGAGTCCTACCGGCCCGTCGCCGGCGTCCGCCGTGATGACCGCGACGCCGGCCGCGTGCGACCGGAACGCGAGCTTGTACTCGGCGGCGCTGAGGCCGCCGGCGAGCGACGCGACGGTGTCGACGGCGCCGTCCGCTGAGTCGGTGGCCGCTCGGGCGGGGGGACTGCTCATCCCGTCAGTCTCACCCCGCCGCACCCTGCGTCACATCAGCGACGTCGCGGATCGTCGCGGAGCGCAACACGGCGTAACGCGGCTCACTCCCCGAACTCGGCGACGCCCGAGCGGTCGAGCAGCAGCCGGGTGCCGAGCAGCTCGCCGTCGGCGGGCCCGTACGCCGCGAGCGCGGCGCGATGCAGGTCCGCGACGCGGGTCAGGATGTCGTGCGCCGTCCCCGCTTCGACGGCGAGGCTCTCCAGCGTCTCGAGCTCCTCGACGACGCGGTCGATACCGAAGTCCTGCATCGGGTCACCGGTGAGCAGGGCGTCGGCGTGGCGTTCGAGGAAGACGCTGCCGCCGGCGCTCTGCCCGAGGATGGTGCGGAGCGCGCCGGGTTCGAGTCCCGCGGCTCGACCGAGCAGCAGCGCCTCGGTGACCGCCAGGGCCTGGCCGAACCAGAGGCCGTTCGCGAGGAGCTTCGCGAGCTGCGCACCCCCGGGTGTAACCCCGACGACGGGTTCCAGCGGCGCACCGAGCGGCGCGAGGATCTCCCGCACCCGCGCCTGCGCCACCGCCGGGACGCCCAGGAAAAAACTCAGGCGGCCCTCGCGCGCCTCCGCCGGTCCCCCGCCGATCGGAGCCGCCGCGCTCAGCACCCCGCGCTCAGCACCCCGGACGGCGAGTTCGTCCGACACCCGCGGGTCGCTGCTCGAAAGGTCGAGCCAGAGCGATCCCGGGGCGAGGGCGTCGAGGGCTCCGGCACCCTGAAGCGCCGCGCGCACCTCGGTGGGGCCGGGCAGCACGGTCACCAGGACGTCGACGTGGGCGGCGAGCTCTGCGGCCGAGGCGACGGGGCGTGCGCCGATGATCCCGGACGCCCTCTCGAGATCCTGGTCGAACACGGAGGTCTCGAAGTGAGGCACGAGCCGCCGCGCGATCGGCGCCCCCATCCGGCCGAGGCCGATCACTCCGACGCGCGGGCTCATGCGTCGAAGAGGTTGCCGCGCAGGCCCCCGTCGCCGTACTCGCGCCGCAGGATCCCCCGCCGTCGCAGGATCGGCACCAGATCGTCGAGCAACCGGTGAACGGTGACCGGATGGAGGTCGCCCCAGAGCAGGATCCCGTCGTTGTCGGCATCCTCTCCCAGTTCTTCGATGACGTCGGCGAACTCGTCGGCCGTCCCCACGAAGCCCGTGCGATCGCTCAGGCGTCCGAGTTTCGCGAGGCGGGCGAGATGCGCACGCAGCGTCGTCGTCTCGGGGTCCTCCTTGCCGATGAGCCGCTGGATGCTGCCGCGCGAGACGTGGTCGCCGAAGATCGACAAGTCGAGGGGCTTGTCGAGATCCTGAGTCGTGAGATCGGTCTCGAGGTCGCTCGACTGGCGCTCCGCGATGAGACGCAACTGGGCGTCGTCCGGACGGGCGGATGCCGCGACGAGCCGATCCGCCTCCTCGGCGCTCCCGACGATCACCGGCTGAACCGCGAACAGGATGCGGATGTCCTCGGCCCGGCGTCCGCGGGCGACGGCCGCGGCGTGGATCTTCGCCCGGTACGCCCGGATGCTCTCGGCGTCGAGCGGGGCAAGCGCCAGTTGCACGTCGGAGTTGGCACCGGCGAAGTCGAGCCCCCGGCCGGATCCCCCGGGCGACACGATGACCGGCTCCCCGTCGGTGAACGGCAGCGCGTTGAGCGGGCCGTCGAACTCGAAGTACTCACCGCGATGCGGCACCGCGTCGAGCTTCGCGCCGTCGGCGTAGATCCCGTTCGGGTCGGCGCGGAGTGCACCCTCACCCCAGCTCCCCCACAGGCTCTTGACGGCGGTGAGCCACTCCTCCGCGCGATCGTAGGCGGCGTCGTGGCCGAGTGGGTCGGCCGCCCCGAAGTGCCGGGCGCTGCCCGTGTCGGTGACGACGTTGAGGCCCAAGCGGTGGCCGCTGAGGTGCTGCAGCGACGCGAACTGACGCGCCGCCGTGTACGGCAGGTAGGCCGCCGGGTTGGCGGTCGGCACGATCCCGAGGTGCTCGGTGGCGGCGAACAGGTACGGCGCGAGCATCAGCGGATCGTGCTTCGGGCCACCGAACGCCTGCCGCACGCGAAGGTCGATCGTCGACGCGTTGCCGAGCGACGGCGCGTCCTCGATGATCAGCAGATCGAGGCCTGCCTGCTCGAGTTCGCGCACCGCCTGCTGGTAGATGCGCGGCTCGGTCCACCGGTAGTTCCAGTCGAGATAGGGATGTCCCCAGCCCTGCGGCCCGAAACCCCGGGCGAGGAACCAGCCGACGTGCTGGAGCTTGCTCATCCGGCGGCGTCCGAGGTGGTGATCGACGCGGCCGCGGCCAGTGCCCGCTGGAGGTCGGCGATCAGGTCTTCGAGATCCTCGATGCCGATCGAGACCCGGAGCGTGCCCGGCCAGATGCCGGCCTGACTGCGCTCCTCGGCGGTGCGGCGGTTGTGGCTCGTCGTGGCGGGGTGCAGCACCAGCGAGCGCACATCCCCCAGGTGCGTCATGTGGGTGAAGATCTCGAGCGCGTCGACGAAACGCCGTGCCGCCTCCAGCCCGCCGCGCAGGGTGAACGAGAAGACCGACCCCTGCCCGCGCGGCAGGTACCGCTGGGCGAGCGCGTGGAACGGGTTGGACTCGAGACCCGAGTAGTCGACGGAGTGGATCTCGGGCTGCTGTTCCAGCCACCGCGCGACGCCGAGGGCGTTCTGAGACTGGCGCTCGACGCGCAACGACAGGGTCTCGATGCCCTGGTTGATCAGGAAGGCGTTGATCGGCGACGCCGTCGGTCCGAACCGGAGCGCCACGACATCCCGCAGGTAGGCGACCCGGGCGAGACCGCCCGACCGCTCCGCGACGCTCGCTCCGCCGCTGCGGCTCGGCGCGGTCAGGTGCGGGAACAGGTGGCCCGACCGCGCGACGTCGAACCGGCCGTCGTCGACGATGACGCCGCCGAGCACCGACCCGTGACCGGCGAGGAACTTGCTCGCCGAGTGCACGACGATGTCGGCGCCGTGCTCGAGCGGACGCACCAGGTACGGAGTCGCCAGGGTGTTGTCGATGACGAGCGGGATGCCGTGGCGGTGCGCGACCTCGGCCACCGCCGCGATGTCGAGGATGTCGTTCTTCGGGTTCGGGATGGACTCCGCGAAGAGCGCGCGCGTCTCGGGACGGATGAGCCGCTCCCAGGCCGCGGGATCGTTGCCGTCCTCCACGAAGTCGGTCTCGATCCCGAGTCGCGGGAGGTTCTCGAGCAGGAGACCGCGGGATCCCTCGTAGATGCTCGCCGCGGAGACGATGTGCTCGCCCGCTCCGACCAGTCCGACGAGCACCGTCGCGACCGCGGCCTGGCCGCTGCCGACGAGCAGCGCCTCGGCGCCGCCTTCGAGCGCCGCGATCCGCTGCTCCAGCGCCGTGTGCGTCGGGTTGGCGACCCGGGTGTAGGAGTAACCGTCCCCGGACTCGAACATCTGCTCGGCCTGGGCGAAATCCTCGAGCACGAAGCCGGCGGTGAGGTAGATCGGCTGCGCCCGCGGCGTGATCGGGGCGGTCGACGTCGCCTCCGCGGGGGCAGGCGGATGGAGCTGCGTGGTGGCGAAGCCGCGGTTGCGCGCGGACGTGGACGTTCCGGTCATGGCTCCGTCAGAGTGCCACGGTTCGCGCGAACGGCCTACTCGTGCGAAGGACTGTTACGACGGCAAGCGGTCGCGCGAGATCGCGCCGAGCAGCCCGTTGAGGTAGCCCGACGACTCCTCGGTGCTCAGCGACTTCGCGAAATCGACGGCCTCAGCGATCGCGACGCCATCGGGCACCTCGTCGTTGTGCAGGATCTCCCACGCGGCCAGCCGGGCGATCGCGCGGTCGAGGGCCGGCATCCGGGCCAGGCTCCAGCCCAGCGAATGCGACTCGATCTCCTCGTCGAGGTCGCCGAGGTTCTTGTCGACGCCTTCCACGATCGCGCGGGCGTACGGCCACGACGAGCCGCGCTCGGGCAGCGTCTCGGCGCGCTCGGCCTCCTCCCCGAGCAGCATCGAGATCTGGATGCCGCGCACGTCGGCGCCGTAGAGGATGTCGAGAGCGCGCTTGCGCGACTTGGTGCGGGCGCTCATCGGATGCCGTTCGGCACTCAGTCGGTGACGCGGCCGAGGTACGACCCGTCGCGCGTGTCGACCTTGACCTTCGTGCCCTGCTCGAGGAAGAGCGGAACCTGGATCTCGTGGCCGGTCTCGAGCGTGGCCGGCTTCGTGCCCGCACTCGAACGGTCGCCCTGCAGGCCGGGCTCGGTGTAGGTGACCTCGAGGATCACCGAGGTCGGGAGCTCGACGTAGAGCGCCTCCCCCTCGTGCAGGGCGACCTGCACGTTGGTGTTCTCGAGCATGTAGTTGGCAGCGTCGCCGACGGTCTTCGACGGGATGGTCACCTGGTCGTAGTCGTCGGTGTCCATGAAGACGAAGCCGTCGCCGTCACGGTAGAGGTACTGGAAGTCGCGGCGGTCGACCGTCGCGAAGTCGACCTTGGTGCCGGCGTTGAAGGTCTTGTCGACCACCTTGCCGGAGAGCACGTTCTTCAGCTTCGTGCGCACGAAGGCGCCGCCCTTGCCCGGCTTGACGTGCTGGAACTCGATGACGTTCCAGAGCTGACCGTCGAGGTTGAGAACCTGGCCGTTCTTGATGTCGTTGGTGGTTGCCACGAGGGACGAGCTTAGCCGCGACCGACCGCGATGAGAGCCAGCACGTAGGAGTCGAACCCGAATCCGGCGATCGTGCCGGTCGCGACGGCGGAGATGACGCTCGTGTGCCGGAACTCCTCGCGGGCATGCGGGTTCGAGAGGTGCACCTCGATGAGCGGGATGCCGGCCTTGGTGACGAGCTTCGCCGCGTCGGAGAGCGCGTAGCTGTAATGCGTGAAGGCCGCCGGATTCAGGATCACCGGCGTCGTCGTGTCGACGGCTTCGTACAGCCAGTGGATGAGCTCGGACTCGTCGTCGGTCTGCCGCAGATCGATCTCGGTGCCCTCGACGGCTCGCTCGGCGAGAAGCGTGCGCAGCTCCGAGAGATCCTGGGCGCCGTAGACATCCGGCTCCCGGCTGCCGAGCCGCCCGAGGTTCGGTCCGTTGAGCACCAGCACGCGCGACATGGGTTCAGCCTAGAGCCGAGCCCGCCCGCGCCTACTCCCCTTCGGCGACGTTCTGGTAAGCGAGGAAGAGCAGCGACTCGTCAGGGCCCTCCAGGACGGTGGGGCGACCGATCGCGTCCAACACGATGAAGCGGAGCATCCCGGCGCGGGCCTTCTTGTCGCGCTGCATCGTCGCCAGCAGCGTCTTCCAGCGACCGAGCGGGTAGGTCGTCGGCAGCGACAGCGAGGAGAGGATGCGGCGCGTGCGCTCGACGGCGTCGTCATTGAGATTGCGGGTCAGCCGGGAGAGCTCGGCGGCGAACATCATCCCGATCGCCACCGCCGCGCCGTGCCGCCACTGGTAGCGCTCGGCGTGCTCGATCGCGTGGCCGAGCGTGTGGCCGTAGTTGAGGATCTCGCGCAGCCCCTGCTCGGTGAAGTCCTCTCCGACGACGCGGGCCTTGACGGCGATCGAGAGTTCGACGACCCGGCGGAACTCGGGGGTGGTCGGATCGGTGACGGCGTCGACATCCGCGTCGATGATGTCGAGGATCTCGGGATCGGCGATGAAGCCGCACTTCACGATCTCGGCGAAGCCGGCGAGGATCTCGTTCTTCGGCAGGGCGTCGAGCAGCTCGAGGTCGCCGAGCACGGCGCGTGGGGCGTGGAAGGCGCCGACGAGGTTCTTGCCCTCGGCGGTGTTGATCCCGGTCTTGCCGCCGACCGCGGCATCCACCATCGCGAGCACCGTCGTCGGCACCTGCACGACGTCGACCCCGCGCAGCCAGGTCGCGGCGACGAATCCGGCGAGGTCGGTCGTCGCTCCCCCGCCGAGCCCGATCACGGCGTCGGTGCGGGTGAAGTCGGTCTGGCCCATGACGCCCCAGCAGAACGCGGCAACCTCGACGCGCTTGGCGTTCTCGGCATCCGGCACCTCGGCGAGGTAGACCTCGTACCGGCCGGCGAGCTGCGCGCGCAGCGCCTCGGCCCGCGCGCCGAGTGTCGGGGCGTGCACGATGAGCAGCTTCGCCGTCTTCGGCGAGAGCACGTCGGCGATCCCAGCGACCAGACCGCGGCCGACCAACACGTCGTAGCCGGGGCTGCCGGCCACCGGGATCGTCGTCACGTCGTCTGCAGCCATGCCGCCACCTCGTCCGCCAGTTGGTCGTTGGGGCGGTGCGACGTGTCGAAGGTCGCGTCCGCCAATCGGTCGTAGATCTCCCAGCGCGGGGCGTTGAGCGCGATCCAGTCCTGCACGCCGTTCTTGACCAGCGGCCGGTCGGTGTCGCCGGCGATCCGCGCCGCGACTGCGTCCGGAGTGATCGTCAGCAGCACGACCCGGTGGTCGGCGAGGTCGTGTTGCGTGCCCGCGTCGAGGATCGCCCCACCGCCGAGGGAGAGGATGCCGTCCCCCGCGAGCCCGCGCTGCACCGCCACCCGCTCGAGCGCCCGGAAGTGCGGCTCACCGTGTTCGCGGAAGATCTGCGGAATCGGTCCGTGCTCGGCCGCGATCATCCTGTCGGTGTCGGCGAACGGCACGCTCAGGATGCGGGCGACGCGCTTACCCAGCCGCGACTTGCCGGCGCCGCTCGGGCCGATGAAGACGATCACGCCCGGTCGTCGGAGGGCACGGCCTCCGACGAGGACGACGGTGCGGTGCGCAGCGCGTCGGGGATCGCCGCGAGATAGCCCTCCAGGTTCCGCCGGGTCTCGTCGATCGAGTCGCCGCCGAACTTCTCGAGCATCGCGTCGGCGAGCACGAGGGCGACCATCGCCTCGGCGACGACGCCCGCGGCGGGAACCGCGCAGACATCCGAACGCTGGTGATGCGCCTCGCTCGCGGCACCGGTCGCGACATCGACGGTGCGCAGGGCGTGCGGCACCGTCGCGATCGGCTTCATGCCGGCGCGCACGCGGAGTAGCGTACCCGTCGACATCCCGCCCTCGATGCCGCCCGCGCGGTCGGAGAGCCGGGTGATGCCGTCGGCGCCGATGACCAGTTCGTCGTGGGCGGCCGAGCCGGGGCGCGTCGTCGTCGTGAAGCCGTCGCCGACTTCGACGCCCTTGATCGCCTGGATGCTCATCAGGGCCTGGGCGAGCTGGCCGTCGAGCCGTCGGTCCCAGTGCACGTAGGAGCCGAGGCCCGGGGGCAGCCCGTAGGCGAGCACCTCGACGATGCCGCCGAGGGTGTCCCCGGAGTCGTGGGCCGCGTCGACCCGGGCGACCATGGTCGCCGACGTGGTCGCGTCGAAGCAGCGCAGCGGATCGGCATCGAGCGCCGCCACATCGTCGGGACCGGGCAACGCCGACCCGTCGGGCACGCGCACCTCGCCGATCGAGAGGGTGTGCGCCACGAGCCGCACACCGAGCTCGCCGAGGAAGGCGCGGGCGACGGCACCGAGCGCGACTCGGGCCGCGGTCTCCCGGGCACTCGCCCGCTCGAGCACGTTGCGCGACTCCTCGAAGTCGTACTTCTGCATGCCGACGAGGTCGGCGTGACCCGGGCGCGGCCGGGTGAGGGGAGCTCCGCGGCCCTTCGGCAGCGACTCCACGTCGACGGGCTCGGCACTCATCACGTCGACCCAGCGCGGCCACTCCGTGTTGCCGACGCGCAGGGCGATCGGCGACCCCATCGAGAGGCCGAAGCGGATGCCACCGGAGATCTCGAGGGCGTCCTCCTCGAACTTCATCCGGGCGCCGCGGCCGTAGCCGAGCTTGCGGCGCTGGAGGTCGGCCTGGATCTGCGCCTTCGAAACCGGGACATTCGCGGGCATCCCCTCGAGGATCGCCACGAGTTCGGGTCCGTGCGACTCCCCCGCGGTCAGCCAGCGCAACATGTCTACGATCCTTCCAGGTTCAGACGGACCGCCGTGCGCATCGCCGCGATGACGTCGTCCTCGTCGTCGAGTTGGCCGCCCTCTTCGCCGGTCACGAAGATGCGCACCTGTTCGATCGCCTGGTGCAGCAGCATCTCCAACCCGCTCACGACGAGGTCATCGCGCTCGGTCCAGCGCGCGGCACGAGGCGTCGGCCACGGCTCGTACGGAACTTCCATGAGCACGTCGCCGAGGTCGGCCTCCGGCACGTCGTCGGGGTCGATGTCGCCGGGCAGCGTGTTGATCACGAGTTCCGCGCGCACCGGTACCTGGGAGCCGTAGAGCCGCCACTCGGTGTGCACGCCGAGCCGGTCGCCCAGCTCCTCCAGCTCGTGGATGCCGGCGAGGCTCCGGCCCGAGAGCAGCACCCGTGAGGCGCCGAGACGTGACGCCGCGAGGAACGCCGAGGCCGCGGTGTTACCCGTGCCGATGATGTGCACGGTGTCGACATCCGAGACGCCGTGGTCGCCGAGCGCGCCGATGATGCCGGCGACGTCGGTGTTGAACCCGTGGGCACCGGCTGCGTCGAGAAGGACGGTGTTCGCCGCACCCGAGATGCCGACCAGGTCCGTGCGCGTCGCCAGGAGGGGCAGCGCCTCGCGCTTGAGCGGCATCGTCAGCGACAGCCCGCGCCAGGTGTCGTCGAGGCCCGCGACGAAACCCGGAAGCGTGCCCGACGGCACCTCGAACCGGTCGTACTGCCAGGGCAGGCCGAGGATGTCGTACGCGGCGCGATGCAGCTCGGGCGAGCGGGAGTGCTCGATGGGTGAGCCGAGCACCGCCAGCCGGCGGTCACCCGGGCTCACTGGCAATACGACGCGTTCTCGTCGCTCGCGCGGCACCACGCGTACAGCTGCTGCGCGGCCGCCTCGTGCTGCGACGCGGTCTCCGAGAACACCGTCTCGCCCGTTTGCAGGTTGATCGGCACGAAGAACAGCCAGGGCCCGTCGGCCGGCGCGATCGCGGCCTTGATCGCCGCCTCGCCCGGCAGCCCGATCGGCCCGTACGGCAGACCCGGGTGCACGTAGGTGCTGTAGAGGTTGTCGGGGTTCTCGCGCTCCGCGGCGGTCGTCCACACCGTGTCGAGGTTGCCGGTGCCGTAGGCGACGGTCGCATCCGACTCGAGGTTCATGCCGATGTCGAGGCGGTTGTAGAACACCCGCGCGATCTTGGCGGGATCGTCGGGGTTCGGCCCCGACTCGCGCTGCACGAGCGCCGCCATCTTGAGGATGGTGAGCCGGTTCTCGGGCGCCACGCCGTTGGCGTCGAGCACCTCGAACATCTTGTCGACGGTCGTCTGGATCGCCTGTTGCGCGGTGATCCCCGGGTCGAACGTGTAGGTCGCCGGGAACATCCAGCCCTCGATGCCGGGCGACTCCTCCGGGATGCCGAACGAGGTGTAGTCGGCGGCCGCGGCCTGAAGCTCCTCGAGCGGGATCTCGGTCGCGGCGGCGATCTGCACGAGCGCCGAGGCGTAGCTCATCCCCTCGGTGATGAGCACCTGGTTCACGACCTGGTTCGCCGGATCGGTGATCGCGGCGACGGCGGAGGCCGCGCTCATCTCCTTCTGGAGGCGGAAGGCGCCGGGGAAGAACACGATGTCGGCGTTCTCGGGCAGCAGCAGGTAGTCGTAGACGGCATCGAAGCTCATCGTGACCTTGGCCTGATGCAGCTCCCGGGCGACGTCCTCGCCGATGTCGTCGGTGCCGACGGTGACGATGACCTCGGTGCCGTTGCCGCTCCCCGCGTAGTCGTTCGGGATCTCCCAGCCGAGGGCCTCGCGCACCTGCTCCTCGTAGTTGGTCCAGACGAACGCCGCGGCGCCGCCGGTCCCGGCGATGAGCACCGCGAAGATCACGAGCACCGCGATCAGTCCGCGGCGCTTCTTCTTCGGCTTCTTCAACTCGTCCGAGGGGGCACGCCCGCTGCCACGACCGCCGCGCGTCGGCTTCTGGTCGCCGCGATCGCGCAGCTGGCGTCGGGTCAGCGTCTCGCCGCCCGCGGGAGCGTCATGGATGTTGGTCGGCGGCACGGCCGTCCGCGCGGTCGCCTCGGCGGCGACGACGGCGAACGGGTCGGAGGCGCGCACACCCGGGTACGCGGTCGGCTCCGGCGACGCGGCGGGCTGCGGGGATCGCGGCTGCTCGTCTCCCGCGGGACGGAAGATGTCGTCCCAGCTCGGTTCGTTCGCCACGTCAGGCACCTCCGTCGGGGTCGACCGGCGCTCCGGGCGGGAGGCCCGCCGAGCGCTCATGGTCGAGGGCGTTCTGCAGGATGATAACAGCGGCGACTTGGTCGATCACGGGACGCGAGCCCTTGGTGCCTCGTCCCGCGTCGCGCAGCGCGCGCTGTGCCGAGACGGTCGAGAGCCGTTCGTCGACGAGGCGAACGGGCACCCCGGTCCAGCCGGCGACGGCGGCGGCGAACTCCCGCGCGTCGGTCGTCGAGGCCGTGTCGCCGCCGCTCAGCGACAGCGGGAGACCGACGACGATCTCGACGGCGCCGTACTCTTCGACGAGCAGCCGGAACGAGCGCTCGTCGGCGTCCGGCCGCGCAAGCGTCGCCACCGGCGTCGCGAGCAACCCTTCGCGATCGCACACCGCGATGCCGACCCGGGCCGTGCCGACGTCGACACCCAGCCGCACCCCCGCGCGCACGCTCAGCCCTGCAGCGACGTCGAGATGCCCGTCAGGGCCGCGCCGATCGCGCCTGCGTCGGTGCCGCCGCCCTGGGCGAGGTCGTCCTTGCCGCCACCGCCACCACCGAGGGTCGCCGCCGCCTGCTTGGCGAGCGCACCCGCCTTCGCGCCGGCATCCCGAGCCGCGGCAGTCGTCGCGACGATCACCGCCGGCTTGCCGCCCACGCGCGCCGCGAGGGCGACGACGGCCGCCTCGGAGCCGAGACGTTCGCACACGCTCGTCGCGAGCGAGCGGAGCTCGTCGGCGGATGCCAGCTCGCCGAGGTCTTCGACCACCGCGAGGTAAGCGCCGACCCGGGTCGCGTTCTCGACGAGCGCCGGCACGCGGCCGGAGAGCTTCGACGCCTCGTACGCGGCGATCTTCTTCTCGGCCGCCTTCAGCTGCTCGACGAGCGACGAGATGCGCTCCGGCAGCTGCTCGCGCGGGGTCTTGAGGGTGCTCGTCAACTGCGAGACGATCGCGCGTTCGGCCGTGAGGTCACGGAACGCGTCGAGTCCGACCAGCGCCTCGACCCGGCGGTTGGTCGAGCCGACGCTCGACTCGCTCACCAGGTTCACCAGGCCGACCTCCGACGACCGGCCGACGTGGATGCCCGCGCAGAGTTCCCGCGACCAGCTGCCGTCGCCGATGTCGACCATCCGCACGGTGGAACCGTACTTCTCGCCGAACAACGCCATCGCACCCGCCGCCTTCGCCTCGTCGAGGGAGAGGATGCGGGTGGTCACCTCGAGGTTGTCGCGCACCGCGTTGTTCGAGATCTCCTCGATCTCGCTGCGAGTCTCGGGCGAGAGCGCCTGGTTCCACGCGAAGTCGAGTCGCAGGTAGCCAGCCCTGTTGAAGGATCCCGACTGGTGCGCCTCGCTGCCGAGGGTCTGCCGCAGGGCCGCGTGCACGAGGTGCGTCGCGGAGTGCGCCTGCGCGGCCGCGTGCCGGTAGAGCGGGTCGACGATCGTCGTGGTGGCGGCATCCACCGCCACCTCACCCGAACGCACCGTTACGGTGTGGCTGATCAGCCCTTTGACGGGTCGCTGCACGTCGAGCACCTCGAGGTCGAACCCGTCGCCGACGATCGCGCCCTGGTCGGCCGCCTGCCCGCCGGATTCCGCGTAGAGCGACGACTCGGCCAGGATGACCTCCGCCGTCTGGCCGGCATTGGCGGAGGACACCGGCTGTCCGTCGACGAGGATGCCGAGCACCCGCGTCTCGGTCTGCAGGGTGTCGTAGCCGGTGAAGACCGTCTCGCCCTTCGACCGCAGATCGGAGTAGATCGCGAGATCCGCGATCGCGCCCTTCTTCGCCTTCGCGTCGGTCTTCGCCCGCGTACGCTGCTCGGTCATCAGCTTGTCGAACGCGTCGCGGTCGACGGTCAGCCCGGCCTCCTCGGCGATCTCGAGCGTGAGGTCGATCGGGAAGCCGAAGGTGTCGTGCAGCAGGAACGTGGTGGCGCCGGGAAGCGTCGTCGCACCTGCCTTCTTGGTATCGGCGACCGCGGTGTCCAGGATCGTGGTGCCGCTCGCGAGCGTCGAGAGGAAGGTCTCCTCCTCGCCGAGGGCGAGCCGCGACGTGCGGTCCCAGTTCTCTTCGACGTCGGGGTAGGCGTCGCGCATTGCGACGCGGCTCGCGTCGAACAGCTCCGCGAACGACGGCGCGTCGACGCCGAGCAGGCGCATCGAACGGATCGCGCGGCGCATGAGACGACGCAGGATGTAGCCGCGCCCCTCGTTGCCGGGCGCGACGCCGTCGGTCATCAGCATGAGGCTCGAGCGCACGTGGTCGGCGATGACCCGGAAGCGCACATCGTCGCCGTGGTCGGCGCCGTACTTCTTGCCCGAGAGCTCGACCGCACGGTCGAGCACCGGACGCACCTGGTCGATCTCGTACATGTTGTCGACGCCCTGCTTGATGAAGGCGACGCGCTCCATGCCCATGCCGGTGTCGATGTTCTTCTTCGGCAGCTCGCCGATGATGTCGAAATCGACCTTCGACCGCACGTTCTGGATCGCGTACTGCATGAAGACGAGGTTCCAGATCTCGACGTAGCGGTCGTCATCCGTCGCCGGACCGCCGTCGATCCCGTACGACGGGCCGCGATCGAAGAAGATCTCCGAGCACGGGCCGGCTGGCCCCGGCTGCCCGGTCGACCAGTAGTTCGAGTCCCTGCCGAGGTTCTGGATGCGGTCGTCCGACAGACCCGCGACCGACTTCCAGAGCTTGCGCGCCTCGTCGTCCTCCTCGTAGACGGTGACCCAGAGGTCCTTCTCGTCGAACCCGAGGCCCCCGGCGCTCTCCGGGCTCGTCAACAGCTCCCAGGCGTAGCCGATCGCGCCTTCCTTGAAGTAGTCGCCGAACGAGAAGTTGCCGTTCATCTGGAAGAACGTGCCGTGGCGCGGCGTCTTGCCGACCTCTTCGATGTCGTTCGTGCGGATGCACTTCTGCACGCTCGTCGCGCGCGGGTACGGCGCCGGAACGACCCCGGTGAGGTACGGGATGAACGGCACCATCCCGGCGACGGTGAAGAGCAGACTCGGGTCGTCGCTGACGAGCGACGCCGAGGGGACGACGGTGTGGCCGCGCTCCCCGAAGAAGGTGAGCCAGCGGCGCTGGATGTCGGCGGTCTGCACGATGCGTCCTCGAGTGTCTGGAAGGTCGCCGCCCTCAGGGCGGGGGGGTGTTTCCAGTCGCGGCGGATCGCCCGGCGGGGCGTCCGCCGGACCGGAGTCGGGCGGAGTTAGTTGGCGGCCTTGCGGGCGCGGGCGCCGAGGTCGGAGACGACGCCGTCGACCGTGTCCTTGAGCTCGGCCTCGCGACTCTTGTAGCCGGAGACGACGGCGTCGCCGAAGTCCTTGGCCTTCTTGTCGACGTCGGCGAAGAACTTCTGGCCCTCGGGCGTCTTGGAGACCTGGTGGGCGATCGCGAACCCGGCGGCGACGCCGACGGTGAGAAGCAGCAGACCCTTCATGGGTTCCTCCTTGGATTTCCGTGACGCAGAGACGACGAACGGGGAAGTCATCAGCTTAGAGCCGACGACTTCCCCGTGTCTGGGTGAAGACTGGTTTAGCGGGCCGCGTAGTACTCGACGACCAGCTGGACCTCGGCCGTGACCGGCACCTCGGCGCGCTTCGGGCGACGCACGAGCGTGGCCTGCAGCTTGTCGAGCTGGACCTCGAGGTAGCCCGGGGTCTTCGGCAGCACGTCGACGTGGCCGCCGGCCGCGGCGACCTGGAAGGGCTCGGTGCCCTCCGATCGCTCCTTGACGTGGATCGTCTGACCCGGCTTCACGCGGAACGACGGCCGGTCGACGAGCTGGCCGTCGACGAGGATGTGGCGGTGCACGACCATCTGGCGGGCTTGCGCCGTGGTGCGCGCGAACGCGGCACGCAGGACGAGGGCATCCAGACGCATCTCGAGCAGCTCGACCAGGTTCTCACCGGTCAGACCCTGGGTGCGGCGGGCCTCGTTGAAGACGATGCGGAGCTGCTTCTCGCGGATGCCGTACTGCTCGCGCAGACGCTGCTTCTCGCGCAGACGGACGGCGTAGTCGCTGTCGGTCTTGCGCTTGGTGCGGCCGTGCTCACCCGGAGCGTAGGGACGCTTCTCGAGGTAGCGGGCGGCCTTGGGCGTCAGCGGAATGCCGAGCGCGCGGGAGAGACGCACCTTGCGGCGGTCTTGGGACTTGGTGACCAAAGTGATGCCTTCCAACCACGTGGACGCGACTGTCGCGCCTCACAGACGTATCTCCGATCCCACCGAGCCGGAGGCACGTCGACGCCGCCGGGTGTTTCAGAAGGGAGATGTCGGCCGATGGCCAACCGACTCAGACTACCAGGGAAGAGTCCCCGGGCCTACTCGCCGCGGAGGATCGCCCGGATCTTCTCGAGCCGGGCGGCCACGTCGCGCTCGTAGCCGAAGCCGGTCGGATCGTAATAGGTCGTGCCGACCAGCTCGTCCGGCAGGTACTGCTGCGGCGCCACCCCGAACTCCGCGTCGTGGGCGTACTGATAGCCCCTGCCGTGCCCCAGTCGCTTCGCGCCCGGGTAGTGCGCGTCGCGGAGGTGGATCGGGATGCGCCCGATCCTGCCTGCGCGCACATCGGCGATGGCGGCATCCAGAGCCCGGTAGGAGGCGTTCGACTTCGGGGCCGTCGCGAGGTAGACGACCGCTTCGGCCAGCAGGATGCGACCCTCCGGCATGCCGATCAGCGCCACCCCCTCGGCCGCGGCGACCGCGATCGGCAGCGCTTGCGGGTCGGCCATCCCGATGTCTTCGGCCGCGAGGATCATCACGCGCCGGGCGATGAACCGCGGATCCTCGCCCGCCTCGATCATCCGGGCGAGGTAGTGCAGCGACGCGTCCACGTCGGAGCCGCGCACCGACTTGATGAAGGCCGAGATGACGTCGTAGTGCTCGTCGCCCTGGCGGTCATAGCGCAACAGGGCGCGGTCGACGGTCGCCGACACCAGGTCGGCCGAGATCGAGGGGATGCTGCCCTCCTCCGCGTCGGCGAGGGCCGACGTCGCCACGGCTTCGAGGGCGGTCAGCGCGCGCCGGGCATCGCCGGAGGACAGCTGCACGATCGCGGCTCGGGCGGCATCCTCGAGTTCGACGGTTCCGGCCAGGCCGCGCGGGTCGGTGACCGCCCGTTCGATCAACATCGCGAGGTCGTCGTCGCCGAGCGGCTGGAGGGTGAGGAGCAGCGAGCGGGAGAGCAGGGGGGCGATCACGGAGAACGACGGGTTCTCGGTCGTCGCGGCGACGAGGATCACCCAGCCGTTCTCGACCCCGGGCAGCAGGCCGTCCTGCTGGGCCTTCGAGAACCGATGGATCTCGTCGAGGAAGAGCACTGTCGAGACGCCGTAGAGGTCGCGGTCGGCGCGCGCCTTCTCCATCACCTCCCGCACATCCTTGACGCCGGCGTTGACGGCGGAGAGCTCGGTGAACCGGCGTCCCGACGAGTGGGCGATCGCTTGCGCGAGCGTGGTCTTGCCCGTGCCGGGAGGACCCCAGAGGATGAGCGAGACGGCGCCCGACTCCCCCGTCGTATCGTTCGCCAGATTGACCAGAGGCGAGCCCGGCTTCAGCAGGTGCGACTGACCGGTGATCTCGTCGAGCGAGCGGGGGCGCATCCGGACCGCGAGCGGTGCGGCGCCCGCACGGAGTCCGGGCTGAGTCACCCGGCCATCGTAGTTCGCACCTCCGGCACAGCCGGGGCCCGCGCCAGACCGGGCGTGCGAGGCGGATAGAGTTCTCTGCGGCACACGGAAGGGTGAGGCAGGCGTGGCAACAGGCAACAAGCAGCAACGGGAGGCCGCGGCGCGGCTGAAGAGGTACGAAGCGCGCCAGCAGTTGAACGTCACGCAGACCAAGCGTCGCGTGCGCGACAACGTGATCGCCGTCGCCGGTGTCGTCGTCGTCGTCGGCCTCGCCGGGTTCGCCCAGTTCGGCGCCTTCACCGTCGGCCCGCTCGCCCCCACCCCGTCGCCGACGGCCACCGACGCGCCCTCCGCCGACGGGAACGTCGGCGCCCCCGACCCCGAGCTCTCCGAGGACCGGATCTGGACGGGCGACCTCGCCTTCAACGGATCGAGCGTCGGCATCCAGTTGGACGGTGCCCTCGCCCCGCAGGCGGTCGCCGGATTCGTGCAGGACTTCCAGAACGACTACTACCCCGGCACGAACTGCCACCGGCTCGCCGCCGACCTCTCGTTCCTGCAGTGCGGCTCGATCGATGGAGCCGGCGGGCCGGACCCCGCGTTCTCCTACGGACCCGTCGAGAACGCCCCCGCCGACAACCTCTACCCCGCCGGGACGATCGCGATGGCGCGCCAGGGCAACAACGGCTACAGCCAGGGACACCAGTTCTTCATCGTGCTCACCGACACCACCCTCGGGTCGGACACGGCCGGCGGGTACACGATCGTCGGATCGGTGACCTCAGGGCTGGACAGCCTCGCGACCCTCGTCGCGGCGGGCGTCGACCCCTCGACCGCGGGGGCCGACGGCAGTGGATTCCCGCTCGAGCCGATCACGATCACCGCGTTCACCCTCCAGTGATCGCCGTCACGAACCGGCATCACCGGGCCGGGCGTCTTCGGTCCCCGTAGGCCGCTCCGTGACCGTGCAATAGGCTGGCTCGGGTCCGGGCGAGGCACCGGGACACTCTGGGACAGCTAAGGAAGCACAGTGGCGAACGAACAGGCACCGTGGGGTCGCGTCGGCGACGATGGCACGGTGTACGTCCGCGAAGCCGAGGGCGAGCGCGCCGTCGGCTCCTACCCCGACGCGACGCCGGAGGAGGCGCTCGCCTACTTCGAGCGCAAGTTCGTCGAACTGCAGGGGCAGGTCTCCCTGGTCGAGCAGCGCGTGCGCGGCGGGGCTCCCGCTCAGGACGTCGCGAAGACGATCGCGTCGCTCACCGAGGCGGTGGCCGGGGCGAACGCCGTCGGCGACCTCGCCTCCCTCACCGAACGTCTCGGCAAGCTCTCCGGCAGCGTCGGCGAACTCACCGAGAAGCAGTCCGCCGAGGCGCGGGCCGCGGTCGACACCGCGATCGCCGACCGCGAGGCGCTCGTCGCCGAGGTCGAGGCGCTCGCCGCGCAGGACCCGGCCAAGGCGCAGTGGAAGCAGGTGTCGTCGAAGCTCGACGAGCTGTTCGGGCGCTGGCAGACCGCGCAGAAGGACGGCCCGCGCCTGCCGAAGGCGGTCGGCGACGACTTCTGGAAGCGATTCCGCGCCGCCCGCACGACGATCGAAGGACACCGCAAGGCGTTCTTCGCCGACCTCGACAGCACGCACAAGGAAGCCCGCACCCGCAAGCAGGAGCTGGTCGATCGCGCCGAGGCGCTGACCAGCCGGGGCACCGCCGGCATCCCCGACTACCGCCGTCTGCTCGATGACTGGAAGCTCGCCGGCCGCGCCGGCAAGAAGGTCGACGACGCCCTCTGGGCGCGGTTCAAGGCTGCCGGCGACGCGCTCTACCAGGCCAAGGCCGAGGTGGACGCGCAGGAGAACGAGACCTTCGCCGGCAACCTCGAGCAGAAGCTCCTCATCCTCGAGGAGGCCGAGAAGCTGCTCGCCGCGACCGACCGCGACGTCGCCAAGCAGGCACTCACCGGCATCCAGCGCAAGTGGGACGCCGTCGGCAAGGTGCCGCGCGATTCGATGCGCTCCGTCGAGGACCGCATGCGCAAGGTCGAAGCCCACGTGAAGAAGCTCGACGACGACCACTGGAACAAGACCGACCCCGAGAAGGTCGCCCGTTCCACGGGTCTCGCGTCGCAGCTCTCCGGGGCGATCGAGAAGCTCGAGCGCGAACTGGCGGCGGCCAAGGCAGCCGGCGACGCGCGCAAGATCAAGGATGCCGAAGAGGCCCTCGCCGCCCGCAAGATCTGGCTCGACGCCCTGGGCTGATCACGGTCGGTTGAGGTTGTCCACAGCTCCAGCTGTCCACCGTTCGTCATCGATCGACATCTGCTGACAGCTCAAATCGGGATGCTGTCGGCATGCGCCTCTCGCCCGTGCTCGCCGACGCCGACCTCTCCCCCGCCGAACTGCAGGCCGCTCGGCTCGATGGCGAGGTGTACGACCTCGCGGGCGCGTTCTGCCTCATCGGCGAACTCGAGTCCCCCGCGCACCGGGCGCGCGCCGTGCTGCACACGCGGTCGCCGCGACTTATCGCCGAGTTGCGCACCGCCGCGTGGATCTGGGGCGCCGCACCCGAGCCGTTGCATCTCGAGTTCTCGGTCACTCCCGAGGCCCGGGCCCGGCTCTCCCCTGCCCACCACATCGCGGTGCGCGAGATCGTCTACGAGGAGGGCGACCTCGAGCTGCTCGACGGGTACCGGGTGACGACGCCGCTGCGCACCATCCTCGACCTCGCGCGGTTCGCCGAACCCTTCGATCCCCCGGTCGTGACCCGTCTGGCCGCGCTCACCGGTCTCGGCCTCGACGACGTGATGGCTGCCCTCGCGAGCCGTTCCGGCATCCCGGCGAAGCATCGGGCGCGCGACCGCCTGGAGGCGGCGCTGACGGTGTTCGGGGGTCAGGCGGTTCGGATTCTAGGCAGTTGAGATTCTAGGCAGTTGAGACCCGGTAGACGTCGTAGACGGCGTCGATGCGGCGCACCGCGTTGAGCAGGCGATCCAGGTGCACGGTATCGCCCATCTCGAAGACGTAGCGACTGATCGCGAGGCGGTCGCTCGAGGTCGAGACGTTGGCCGAGAGGATGTTGACGTGGTTCTCGGAGAGCACTCGGGTGATGTCGGAGAGCAGCCCCGAGCGGTCGAGCGCCTCGACCTGGATCTGCACGAGGAAGACGCTGAGCGAGGTCGGTGCCCACTCGACGTCGATCATCCGGTCGGGCTCGTCGCGCAACGACAGCACGTTCGCACAGTCGTCGCGGTGCACCGAGACGCCCGAGCCGCGCGTGACGAAGCCGACGATCGGGTCGCCCGGCACGGGCGTGCAGCACTTCGCGAGCTTCACCAGGATGTCGGGCGCCCCCCGCACGAGCACGCCGGAGTCGCTCGGGCGCAGCTGACGGGCCCGGCCCTTCGAGACGAACGCGACCTCGGCCTCGTCGACCTCCGCCTCGGACTGCAGCGACGCGACGACCTTCTCGAGCACCGACTGCGTCGAGATGTGCCCCTCGCCGACCGCCGCGTAGAGCGCTTCGACGCCTTCGTAGCGCATCGCGGCGGCGACCTCGGCGAAGACGTCGGAGCTCATCAGCTTCTGCAACGGCAGGTTCTGCTTGCGCATCGCGCGGGCGATGGAGTCCTTGCCCTGCTCGATCGCCTCCTCGCGGCGCTCCTTCGTGAACCAGCCGCGGATCTTGTTGCGCGCCCGGGGGCTCTTGACGAAGTTCAACCAGTCCTGGCTCGGGCCCGCGTCGGGGTTCTTCGAGGTGAAGACCTCGACGACGTCGCCGCTTCCGAGTTCGCTCTCCAGCGGCACGAGACGGCCGTTGACCTTCGACCCCATCGTGCGATGACCGACCTCGGTGTGCACGGCGTAGGCGAAATCGACCGGGGTCGCGCCGGCGGGCAGGCCGATGACCTTCCCCTGCGGGGTGAAGACGTAGACCTCCTTCGCCCCGATCTCGAAGCGCAGGTTGTCGAGGAACTCGCTCGCATCCTCGGTCTCGGACTGCCAGTCGCTGATGTGCGCGAGCCAGGCCATCTCGGTGTCGGTGGTGCGGCCGGCATCCTCACCGCGTCCGGATGCGATGCGCTCCTTGTACTTCCAGTGCGCGGCGACGCCGAACTCGGCGCGCTGGTGCATCTCGTGCGTGCGGATCTGGATCTCGATCGGCCGGCCCTTGGGACCGATCACCGTCGTGTGCAGCGACTGGTAGAGGTTGAACTTCGGCGTCGCGATGTAGTCCTTGAAGCGACCCGGGATCGGGTTCCAGCGCGCGTGGATCGCCCCGAGCACCGCGTAGCAGTCGCGGATGTTGTTGACGAGCACGCGGATGCCGACCAGGTCGTAGATCTCGGTGAACTCCCGACCGCGCAGCACCATCTTCTGGTAGATCGAGTAGTACTGCTTCGGCCGGCCGACGACCTGACCCTTGATCTTGCCCGACTTGAGGTCATCGTTGACCGAGTCGATGACGTTCTGCACGAACTCCTCGCGCTGCGGCGTGCGATCGCGCACGAGGCTCTCGATCTCGACGTAGAGCTTCGGGTGCAGCACCGCGAACGAGAGGTCCTCCAGCTCCCACTTGATCGTCTGGATGCCGAGCCGGTGCGCCAGCGGAGCGTAGATCTCGATCGTCTCCTGCGCCTTGCGCTTCGCCGACTCCTCGGGCACGAAGCCCCAGGTGCGCGCGTTGTGCAGGCGGTCGGCGAGCTTCACGACGAGGACGCGGATGTCCTTGCTCATCGCGACGACCATCTTGCGCACCGTCTCGGCCTGCGCGCTGTCGCCGTACTTGAGCTTGTCGAGCTTGGTGACGCCGTCGACGAGCATCGCGATCTCGTCGCCGAAGTCGGCGCGCACCATGTCGAGCGTGTAGGCGGTGTCCTCCACCGTGTCGTGCAGCAGCGCGGCCGCGAGGGTCTTCGACCCGATGCCCAGGTCGGCGAGGATCTGCGCCACCGCGACCGGGTGCGTGATGTAGGGCTCGCCGCTCTTGCGCTTCTGCCCGGAGTGGGCCTTCTCGGCGGCGGCGTACGCGCGCTCGATGAGGGCGACGTCCGCCTTCGGGTGATGCGTGCGCACCGTCTTCAGCAGCCGGTCGACGGCACCGGTCGGCTGTGCGCGCGAGAAGATGCGCGGCAGCAGGGTCCTCAGGGAGGCCGTCCCCGGCGCCTGAGTCTCCGTCATGAAGAGAGTCTAGTTTCGCTCCCCGGGTCGTGCCGACCGGCGAGCCTCGCCCGCGTCCTACGCGGGGACCGGGACCTTGCCCTTCGAGCGCAGACCGAGAACGCGCTTGTCGCGCTTCGCGATCGCCGGCTCGTTCTCGCGGAACCATACGTACAGCGGCGACGCGACGAACGGCGTCGAGTAGGTGCCGATGATCGTTCCGACGAGCAGCGCGAGCGAGATGTCGCGGAGCGTGTCGGCTCCGAGCACGAACGAGCCGATGAACAGGATCGCGGCGACCGGGAGGGCCGCGACGACACCCGTGTTGATCGAGCGCACGAGCGTCTGATTGACGGCGAGGTTGACCGTCTCGCCGAACGTGCGGGTCGAGTCGTCGGACATCTCGGAGGTGTTCTCGCGGATCTTGTCGAATACCACGACGGTGTCGTAGAGCGAGAAGCCGAGGATCGTGAGGAAGCCGATCACCGCCGCCGGGGTGATCTCGAATCCGGTCGCGGCGTACACGCCGATCGTGATGATGAGGTCGTGCAGCAGCGACAGGATGGCGGCGAGCGACATCTTCCAGGTGCGGAAGTAGATCGCCATCAGGATCATCGCGAGCACCAGGAACACGCCGAGGCCGATGAGGGCCTGACGGGTGATGTCGGCGCCCCAGGTCGGCCCGACGAACGACGAGGTCACTTCGGTCGTGTCGTACGCCTCGCCGAGGGCGGTCGCGACCTCCTGGGTCTCCTGGTTGGAGAGCTGGTCGGTCTGCACCCGCACGCCGGCGTCGCCGACCGTGCTGACCCGGGCCACGGCCTCCGGCGCGATCGAGCGCACGGCCTCTTCGGCCAGCGTGGTGTCGGGCTCGGTGGCGCCGTCCGGGACGGCCGCAGCGGAGACCTGGAACTGCGATCCCCCGCGGAACTCGATCCCGAAGTTGAAGCCAGCGCCGAAGTCGCCGCCGCCGCGCACGAACGGCACGGCGAGGGCGATGAGCATGAGCGCCGCGGCGATCGACAGCCAGATCACCCGCAGGCGGATGAAGGGGACCGACCGTTCGCCGGTGTAGAGGTCGTTGCCGAAGCGCGTGAGGCCGCTGGCCATTACTTCTTCCCCCTGGGCGTCGAGGACTTCGGAGACTTCGGGGTCTTGGGCACCGGCGGCGAACCCGCCGCCGGTGCGGCCGCCGACCTGGACTGCGAGGCCGCCTGCGCTTCGGCGGCCTTGCGCTCGGCGATCGTCTGGCGCAGACCGGCCTCGCGGCTGGCCCCGGCCGTGCGGGCCTCGGCGGAGACCCGGAACTCGGCACGCCCGCGGTAGACGGCACCGAGGGCCTGCGGGTCGAGCCCGCTGAGCGGGTTGCCGGACTGGAAGAAGCGGCGGGTCGCGAGCAGCTGCAACATCGGATGCGTGAACAGCACGACGACGAGCACGTCGATGATCACCGTGATGCCGAGCGTGAAGGCGAATCCGCGCACATTCCCGACGGCGACCACATAGAGCACGATCGCCGAGAGCAGCGTCACGCCTTTCGCGGCGTAGATCGTGCGCAGCGCGCGCCGCCAGCCGGCCTCGACGGCGCTGGTGAGTCCCTTGCCGTCACGGAGCTCGTCTCGGATGCGTTCGAAGTACACGATGAACGAGTCCACGGTGAATCCGATCGCCACGATCAGACCGGCGACACCTGCGAGCGACAGGCGGTAGTCGAGGCGGCCCCAGGAGAAGATCGTGACCGTGAGGTAGGTGATCACCGCGGCGACGACGAGCGACGCGATCGTGACCGACGCCAGCGCACGGTACTGGAAGAACGAGTAGATCACCACGAGCAGCAGCCCGATGCCGCCGGCGAGCAGGCCGCTCGCGAGCTGGCTCTCACCGAGGGTGGCCGAGATGCGCTCCTGGCTCTGCGCCTCGAAGCTGACCGGGAGCGCGCCGAACTTCAGCTGGTCGGCGATCGTGCTCGCCTGGTCCTGCGTGAAGCCTCCGGTGATCTCCGGCTGGCCGTTGGTGATCGCGGCGTTGGTCTGAGGTGCGATGAGCACCTTGCCATCGAGAACGGCAGCGAACTGGTTGCGCGGGCTCGGCAGCGCGACCAGACGGGTCGTGATGGCGGCGAACGCTTCGGTTCCGGCGGCGTCGAACGTCGGGTAGACCGCCCACTGGCCCGTCGTCGCGCCATTGTTGCCCTGGCGTTGCCCGAAGCGGGCGTCGTCGACGTTGGAGCCGTCCACCTCCACCGGCCCGAGGATGTACTTCACCGAGAGGTCGGCTTCGCAGGTGATGAGCGGCTGATCCGCGGGGGCGACGTTGGTCGCCTCGGTCGCAAGGCTGGCGCAGTCGAAGGAGTTGTACGCGTCGAGCAGCTCCGGCGTCACCCAGGCGGGGTCGCTGCCATCGGTGGGCGTCGCCGTCGGAGTCGCTGCGGGATCGGGAGTCGACGCGGGGGTCTCGGTCGCCGCGGGGGTCGGGTCGGGCGTGCCGTCGCCGTTGGCATCCGTCCCGTCGCCGACAGTCGTCGCCGCCGGCGCTCCGGTCAGCAACACGGCGCGGAACTCGAGCTTGGCCGAGGCCTGGATGCGATCGAGGGTGGCCTGGTCGGGTTCGCCCGGGATGGCGACGACGATGTTGCTGCCGAGGGTCGAGATCTCGGCCTCGGAGACTCCGGTCGCGTCGACGCGCTGACGGATGATCGACACCGCCTGGTCGAGCTGCTCGTTCGTCGGCGCGGCGGCGCCGTCTGCGATCAGGGGCGCCAGGATGATCTGCGTGCCGCCCTCGAGGTCGAGGGCGAGCTTCGGGGCGCCCGACCATCCACCCCAGAGCATTCCGCCCCCGACGACACCGGCCATGACGGCGATGATCGCGCCCAGCCAGGCGAGGGAACGCGCGGCCTTGCGTGCGGGGCTCGACGACTTCGTAGCCACGCGCCTCTACTTTCTCGAGAACTGTCCAGGACGCCGATGGGCGCGCCACTCCGGCCCCGCGGTTCTGACGAACCCGGGCCGGAGACCAGGGTAACGACTACTCGGTGGGCTTCTTACGCGACCGCGGAGCCGGCTTCGGCTTCTCGTCGGCACGCTCGCCGTACTCGGGCTCATCGGTGATGTCGATGGAGGGGTCGCTGATCGCGCCGGTCGACTCGAGGATCTCGGCCTCTTCGACCGCCTCCGCAGGCTGGTCGGTGTCCTCAACGACCTTCGCGATGGTCTGGCTGTGCACGCGCAGCTTGGTACCCGGCGTCGTCTCGATGATCGCCTCGTTCTTCTCCTCGTCGACCGAGAGGAGCGTGCCGTAGATGCCCTGGCTGGTCATCACCTCGGCACCCGGGACGATCTTCGCGCGGGTCGCCTCAGCGTCGCGGCGACGGCGTCGCGAGCTGATGAACATGAAGACGATGAGTACGCCGGCGATGGCGATGAGCGCAAGGGACAACGGGTCGTTGAACAAGATGATGCCTTCCGAAGATTCGTGGGGCCGCGCGGAGCCGGAAAGCTCTCTAGCGCGAACCCCATGAATCATATGTCATCGTCGAAGAGGGTCCCTTTGACCGGCCGCGGAACACCCAGATGCTCCCAGGCTCGCCTCGTCGCGACGCGTCCGCGCGGGGTGCGGCTGAGCATTCCGACCCGCACCAGGAAAGGCTCCACGACCGACTCGATGGTGTCGGACTCCTCGCCCACGCTGACCGCGAGCGTGCTCAGCCCGACCGGCCCGCCCTCGAACCGGTTCACGATCGCCTCGAGCACGGCGCGATCGAGCCGGTCGAGTCCGATCGGATCGACGTCGTACAGCTCGAGGGCGCCTTGGACCGCCGACATCCCGGCTCCCCCGCCCCGACCCCGCTCCACTCCTGCATCGGCTGCGCCGTGCACGAGGGCGAAGTCGCGCACCCGGCGCAGCAGCCGGTTGGCGATCCGCGGGGTGCCCCGGCTGCGCCCGGCGATCTCGCGCCGGGCATCCGGCGGGATCTCCAGTTCGAGCAGCCGGGCCGCGCGGGCGAGCACCTCGTCGAGTTCGGCGTCGTCGTAGAACTCGAGGTTCGCCGTGAAGCCGAATCGGTCGCGCAGCGGGTTCGGCAGGAGACCGGAGCGCGTGGTCGCGCCGACGAGGGTGAACGGCGCGAGATCGAGCGGGATGCTGGTCGCCCCTGCACCCTTGCCGACCATGATGTCGATGCGGAAGTCCTCCATCGCGAGGTAGAGCATCTCTTCGGCGGAGCGCGCCATCCGATGGATCTCGTCGATGAAGAGCACCTCGCCGGGCGTGAGGCTCGACAGCAGTGCGGCGAGGTCGCCGGCGTGCTGGATGGCCGGGCCGCTCGACATGCGCAGCGGGCGCCCCGACTCGTGGGCGACGATCATCGCGAGCGTCGTCTTGCCGAGGCCGGGCGGGCCGGCGAGCAGGATGTGGTCGGGGGTGCGGTTCTGGAGGGCGGCCGCGTCGAGCAGCAGCTGCAATTGGCCGCGCACCTTCGCCTGGCCGACGAACTCGGCGAGACTCCGCGGGCGCAGCGCGCCCTCGAACGCGAGCTCGGCCTCCGACTCCGGGGCGGGTCGGCCGACGCCGATCTCGGTCTCCTCGGTCACGGCCGTACCTGCTGGGGTCCGAGGCGGGCGAGGGCGAGACGCAGCAGCGCGGGCACCGGCAGGGCGCCATCCTCGACCGCGGCGTCAGCGACTTCTTCCACCGCCTGCACGGCGACCTTCTCGTTCCAGCCGAGACCGACGAGCGCGGCGACGACGTTCTGTGCCGTCGATGACGCCGGAGCGCTCGCGACCGCGACGACACCGGTGGGCGCAAGGATCTTGCCGGCGAGCGAGACGACGATGAGTTTCGCAGTCTTCGGCCCGATGCCCGACACCTTACGGAACGGCGCATCGTCTTCCGTGGCGACGGCCGCGGCGATCTGGTCGGGGCTGAGCGTCGCGAGCACCCCGAGCGCGGACTTCGGCCCGACTCCGGAGACGCCGCGGAGGAGGTCGAACATCCCGAGTTCTTCGGTCGTCGCGAAGCCGAACAGGCTCATGTCGTCTTCGCGCACGATGAGCGCGGTGTGCAGCCGGGTCTCCTGCCCGACGCGCAGGGTCAGCGCGTGCTGCGGCGTGATGAGCACCGAATAGCCGAGGCCGCCCACGTCGATCACGACCACCGATCCCGTCACACTGAGCACGGGTCCGCGCACCGACGAGATCACGACGCCACCCTACGTTTGCCCGTGGACACTCTGCTCGTCGACTTCTCGGCCTCGCGCCACGCACGCTGCGCCGGGGTCAGCGAGCCTCCCGCGGGCGTGCCGGTCGCCGCGCCGCCACCCCGCCAGCCGTGGCAGATCGCCAGGGCGAGGGCATCCGCGGCATCCGCCGGCTTCGGGATCTCGTCGAGCGCGAGGATGCGCATCACCATCGTGCCGACTTGCAACTTGGCGGCCGACCCGTATCCGGTGATCGCGGCTTTGACCTCGCTCGGCGTGTGCAGCCCGACGGGCAGCCCGTGTTCGGCGGCCTTCGCGAGCGCGATGCCGCTGGCCTGGGCCGTGCCCATCACCGTGCGGAGGTTGTGCTGGGCGAAGACGCGCTCGACCGCGACGGCGTCGGGAGAGAACTCGTGGATGAGGGCCGCGATGCCCTGCGAGACGGCGAGCAGGCGCTCGGCCAGCGGCGCGTCCGGCGGTGTGCGGATGACGCCGGCGTGCACGAAGCTCGCCCGACGATCGGCGCCGACGTCGACGACGCCCACACCGCACCGGGTCAGGCCCGGGTCGACTCCGAGGATCCGCACTCGCTCATGCTATCGAACACATGTACGAACGCGGCGGGGCGACACGCGCGAACGGTCAGTCGTCCTGGTCGAGCTCCGCCTGCACGGCGTCCGGGATCTCGAAGTTGCTGAAGATGTTCTGCACGTCGTCGCTGTCCTCGAGCGCGTCGATGAGGCGGAACACCTTGCGCGCCGTGTCGGCGTCGACCTCGATCGCGAGGTTCGGCACGAACTCGGCCTCCGCGGAGTCGTACTCGATCCCGGCTTCCTGCAGCGCCGCGCGCGTCTGGGTCAGGTCGGACGGGTCGGTGATCACCTCGAAGCCGCCGCCCTGATCCTTGACCTCCTCGGCCCCGGCATCCAGAACCGCTTCGAGGATGGCGTCTTCGTCGACCCCGTCGGTCTTGGTGATCGAGATGACGCCCTTGCGGCTGAAGTTGTACGCGACGCTCCCCGGGTCGGCGAGCGTGCCGCCCTGGCGGCTCAGCGCCGTGCGCACCTCGGCCGCCGCCCGGTTCTTGTTGTCGGTGAGGCACTCGATGAGGAACGCGACGCCGTTCGGGCCGTACGCCTCGTACATGATCGACTCGTAGTCGACCGCTTCGCCGCCGATGCCCGCGCCGCGCTTGATCGCGCGGTCGATGTTGTCGTTGGGCACCGACGTCTTCTTGGCCTTCTGCACCGCTTCGAAGAGCGTCGGGTTGCCGGCCAGGTCGGCGCCGCCGCTCTTGGCGGCGACCTCGATGTTCTTGATCAGCTTCGCGAACGACTTCGCCCGGCGCTGATCGATGATCGCCTTCTTGTGCTTCGTCGTGGCCCATTTGGAATGACCGCTCACGGTGCTCCTTCGTGCTTGAAAACCCTCGCCGATCCTAACTGGCGCCCCCGCGGGCGTCGTCCTAGGCTCACGGGGTGCCTGCCCGCTGGTTCCGCATCTCCTTCGCGGAGAACGCCTTCCGCCGGCACCTGACCGACCTCGAGGAGCCTCTCGAGTCGCTGCGCATCGGCAGCGCGGTCGCCGCGATGACGGCGTTCTATGCCTCCGCCCGCGCCCAGCACGCTCGCATCACCGACGACGGCGACGGGCTGCTCTGGCAGTGGGGTCCGGATGCCGACGCCGCCCGGTTCACCGCCGGCGTCACGCGCCAGCTGATCCGCGAGGGCGACGATCAGCCGATCGTGCAGGTGACGCTGTGCCTCTCCTACCGTTGGACGCCGGCGCGCCGACTGCTCGGCCGCGGTCACGCCTGGTGCTTCACGCCCACTGGGGCCGCCGACTTCGAGCGGAGCATCCGCCGCTCCCCCGGCTTCCGCGCCGTCGCCTCCGCCGCGCCGGTCGACGTCACCCTGCGCACCGACACGCTCTAGCCATCCTCGTCGGGTCAGCCTTCGCGGAGCTTCACCCCCGACGATCGCAGCTCGAGCTGAGCCAGCCGGCGCACGACATCCGTCTCACCACGTCGCCAGGCGCCCAGCGCGTCGGCGTCGATCTTGGTGATCGCCGACAGCTTCTGGGTGGTGAGGGCGCGCAGGGCGAGGAGGTCCATCCCGGCGTCGGCGGTCACGATGGCCTTCACCCGTCCGGCGCGCCGGATGAAGAGGATGCGCGGCACCAGCCAGACGATGAGGATCATGAGCGTCGGCAGCAGCGCTGTGCCGATGCCGAGGGTGAGCGCGAGTTGCAGCACGGCATCCTGCTGCGCCTGTCCGGCGTCGGCGAGCGTGCTGCCGGCCGCGCTCGCGCCGTCGAACGGCAGGCGGATGCCGGAGCCGATCAACGGGATCCCGCCGAGCGTCTCGCCGACCTCCTTCATCGTCTGCTCGAAGCCGGCGCCGGCATCCTCCATCTGAACGCCGAAGACGGCGAGGCCGTTCACGAGGGTGAAGACGGTGTACCCGAACCACACCCAGAGCGCGATCGCGGCGAGCGCGAGCACATCGGCGATGATCTGACGGGTGCGGCGGCCGCCGAAGTCGGAGTAGATCTTCATGACCCCATCATCAGGGGTCGAACTCATCAGGCGGCCACGTGCTCCAGGAAACGCGCATGGAACCGGTAGTCGTCGGTGACTTCGGGATGGAACGCGGTGCCGAGGAGCGCGCCCTGCTCGACGGCGACCACGCGGCCGTCGGCGAGGGTGGCGAGCGCACGTGCCGCCGGCCCCACCTCTTCCACCGCAGGGGCACGGATGAAGACGGCGTGCACGGGCTTCTCGCCGAGCTCCGGGATGTCGAGGTCGGTCTCGAACGAGTCGTTCTGCGTCCCGAAGGCGTTGCGGCGCACGACGACGTCGAGCCCGCCGAGGGTCTGCTGCCCGGTGATCGCGTCGCGCACGGTGTCGGCGAGCATGATGAGCCCCGCGCAGGTGCCGTAGACCGGCATCCCGTCGGCGATGCGAGCACGCAGCGGGTCGAACACCCCAAAGGTGCGCGCCAGCTTGTCCATCACGCTCGACTCACCGCCCGGGATGACCAACCCGGCCACGTCGTCGAGTTCGGCCGCGCGGCGGACGGGAACGGCATCCGCCCCCAGTTCGCGCAACACCATCAGGTGCTCGCGGAAGTCGCCCTGGAGGGCGAGGACGCCGACCTTCGGGCCCGACCTGTTCAGAGCCCGACTCCGTTCAGAAGCATTACCAGCCGCGGTCGGCGAGGCGGTGCGGCGCCGGGATGTCGGCGACGTTGATGCCGACCATCGCCTCGCCGAGTCCGCGGGACGCGGCGGCGATCTCGGCCGGGTCGTCGAAGAACGTCGTCGCCTTGACGATCGCGGCGGCGCGGGCGGCCGGGTTGCCGGCCTTGAAGATGCCCGAGCCGACGAACACGCCGTCGGCACCTAGCTGCATCATCAGCGCGGCGTCGGCCGGGGTGGCGACCCCTCCCGCGGTGAACAGCACAACAGGCAGCTTGCCGGTCGTCGCGACCTCGACGACGAGGTCGTACGGCGCCTGCAGTTCCTTGGCGGCGACGTACAGCTCGTCCTTCGTCTTCGACTTCAGGGCGTTGATCTCGCCGGTGATCGTGCGGATGTGCTTGGTGGCCTCGGAGACGTCGCCGGTGCCGGCCTCGCCCTTCGAGCGGATCATCGCCGCACCCTCGGTGATGCGGCGCAGGGCCTCGCCGAGGTTGGTGGCGCCGCAGACGAACGGCACGGTGAACTTCCACTTGTCGATGTGGTTCACGTAGTCGGCCGGAGAGAGCACCTCGGACTCGTCGATGTAGTCGACGCCGAGCTGCTGCAGCACCTGGGCCTCGACGAAGTGGCCGATGCGCGCCTTCGCCATCACCGGGATCGACACCGCGGCGATGATGCCGTCGATGAGGTCGGGGTCGCTCATGCGCGCGACGCCACCCTGGGCGCGGATGTCGGCGGGTACCCGCTCGAGCGCCATCACGGCGACGGCGCCGGCATCCTCGGCGATCTTCGCCTGGTCGGCGGTGACGACGTCCATGATGACGCCGCCCTTGAGCATCTCGGCGAGGCCGCGCTTGACGCCCGGGGTGCCGAGTTCCTGGGGGGCCGAGCCGGTCGAGGACTCCGTGGTGGTCATAACCAGCGATTCTACGGCGAGCGGGCATTCGCCATCGCCGGGCGATGAGGCCAAAGGCCGGATTTTGGACTCATGGCAAAATCGGGTGGATGAAGGTGCTCTCCATCCAGTCGGCCGTCGCGTACGGGCACGTCGGCAATTCGGCCGCCGTCTTCCCCCTGCAGCGCATCGGCGTCGAGGTCCTCCCCGTCTACACCGTCAACTTCTCGAACCACACCGGGTACGGCGCGTGGAGGGGGCCGCTCATCGCCCCCGAGGACGTGGCGGAGGTGCTGCAGGGGGTCGAGGACCGGGGCGTCTTCCCGCAGATCGACGCGGTGCTCTCGGGGTATCAGGGCGGCGTGGGTATCGGCGACGTGATCGTCGACGCCGTCGGACGGGTGAAGGCGGCGAACCCGCGGGCGATCTACGCCTGCGATCCCGTGATGGGTAACGCGAAGTCGGGGTGCTTCGTCGCCCCGGAGATCCCGCTGCTGTTGCGCGAGCGCGTCGTGCCGGTCGCCGACCTCATCACGCCGAACCAGTTCGAACTGGGCTTCCTCACCGACACCGAGCCGCTCTCCGTCGACGACACCCTCCGCGCGGTCGACGTCGCCCGCGCGATGGGGCCGCGCACGGTGCTCGTCACGAGCGTCGAGCGGCCCGACCGCGAGGTGGACACGATCGAGATGATGGTCGTCGACGACGCCGGGGCTTGGATCGTGCAGACACCTCTGCTGCCGATGAAGGCGAACGGCTCCGGCGACGTGACGGCGGCGCTCTTCACCGCGCACTACCTCGAATCCGGGGATGCCGGCGTCGCCCTCGCCCGCACGGCCTCGAGCGTGTTCGACCTTTTGGAGAACACCCTCGGCTCGGGCGAGCGCGAGCTGCAGTTGGTCGAGTCGCAGGAGTCGTACGCGCACCCGAAGATGCAGTTCGAGGTGCGGCGGCTCGGCTAGAACGGGGGCGGATCCGCATCGGCCACGAACCCGGTCGGGCTCGTCCAGCGGATCGTGCCGTCCGGCTTCTGGTCGACCGTCCACCGCGTGCGGTGCTTCAAGGTGTGATGTCGGCGGGACAGGTGAGCGAGGTTGCGCACGCTCGTCGTGCCGCCCTTCGCCCAGTCGATCGTGTGGTCGATGTCGCAGCGCTTCGCCGGTCGTCCGCAGCCGGGATGCCGACAGGTGACATCGCGCAGCGCGAGCACCCGGGCGAGGTCGGCCGGCGGACGGTAGCTGGTGCGGTCGACGTCGAGCACGGCGCTCGAGATCGGATGCGTGAGGATGCGATGGAACGAGGGCGCCGCCACCGCGAGCCGCCGAGCGGTGTCGGGGTCGATCGGGATCCGGCCCTCGAGCGTCGCGGGAGCATCGTCGACGCCGAGCAGGGTGAGCACGGGTACCAGCACCCCGACCGTGACCCGCGGCTCGGTCGCCGGATCGTTCCTTCCCGTCAGGATGTCGGCCAGCGCATCGGCGCGGATCTGGTCGAGGGTGCGCGCTTCGTCGTCGCAGGTCGCGAGCTGCCGGGCGATCCCGTCGACGCGCTGCCACGCGGCTTCGGCATCGGGCGACGGGAGATGCACGCCCAGCCACGACATCCCGTCGTCGTCGTGCTCCAGCCAGGCGCGGCGGGCGGCTCGGGCCCGCGCGTGCCGTTCGACCTGCAGCTCGGGATGCACGCGATCCCGGAAGGTGCGCAAGCGCTCCCGGAAGCGGGTCGGCACGAGGCCCGCGAGTTCGACCGCGCGAGCGGCGACGCGCGTATCGGTCGTCGCGTTCAGCGGAAGGGTCTCGAGGACGTCCGCGACGCAGGCGACGTTCTCGGGCGAGATGCCGCCGTCGCCGAAGAGGGTCCAGACATCGAACGCTCGGGCGAGCACGACCTCGCCCCGCCGCACGAGGGCGGCGACCGTCGCCTCGCTGAGCGAGAGTCGCACGGCGACATCGGCGACCGCCGCCTCGACGGCGAACGCCACGTCGCGAGCCGTGGGCTCGCCGCGCAGAACGACGTACGTGTCGGGATTGCGGCGCGCCTCGCGGATCACCGCGATCACAGCCGACATCCGTTCCGCCGCGAGCCGGTTCAGCTGGCCGGCCGCGATCTCCGCGCGCGCGAGCGCGAAATCCACGCGGTCGTCCGCCCGCCGATCGTCGATTACCCGGCTGCTCATGCCCTCACGACACCGAGGGCCACCGACATTCCGCCGCGATTCGACGGGCAGTCCGGCCGGATCTCGCGCTTCGTTATACCTTCGTTATGACGAAGGCCAGGCGGCGGCGATCTCGTCGCGCACCTCGCCGAGCAGTCGTGGGATCGCCTTCGTGCGGGCGACGATCGGGAAGAAGTTCGCGTCGGTCGCCCAGCGCGGAACGACGTGCTGATGCAGGTGCGCGGCGATCCCGGCGCCGGCGATCGCGCCCTGGTTCATCCCGATGTTGAACCCGTCGGCGCGTGAGGTCGCCGTGAGCACCCGCATCGCGGCCTGGGTGAGCGCACCGATCTCGGCGACCTCGTCCGGCGTCGCCGAGTCGTAGGTCGCGATGTGCCGGTAGGGCACGACGAGCAGGTGCCCGGAGTTGTAGGGGAACAGGTTGAGAATGACATACGCCAGCTCGCCGCGGTGCGCGATCAGCGCCTGCTCGTCGCTCAGCGTCGGTGCCGTGCAGAAGACGCATTCGTCGCCCGGCGCCGTGCCGCCCTGCTCGATGTACGCGAGCCGGTGCGGCGTCCACAGCCGCTGGAAGCCGTCGGGGATGCCGGCCAGCCCGCGCGACGACTCGGCGTCGGGATACTCGGTCCCGTCGTAGTCCGGAGGGAAGGGCACATCAGACCTGCGCATGCGTGTCGATCGCTTCGTGGATGCGCGCCACGGCATCCTCGATCGCCACCCCGTTGTCTTGGGTGCCGTCGCGGAACCGGAATGACACGGTGCCCGCGGCGCGGTCCTGCTCGCCCGCGATCAGCTGGAACGGCACCTTCATCAGCGTGTGCGAGCGGATCTTCTTCTGCATCCGCTCGTCGCTGACATCCAGCTCGGCGCGCACGCCTTCGGACCTCAGCCGGTCGACGATCTCGCCGAGGTAGTCGGCGTACACCTCGGCGACCGGGATGCCGACCACCTGCACCGGCGACAGCCACACCGGGAACGCGCCCGCGTAGTGCTCGAGCAGAATCGCGAAGAACCGTTCGATCGAGCCGAACAGCGCGCGGTGGATCATGATCGGGCGCTTCTTCTCGCCGTCGCGATCGGTGAACTCGAGCTCGAAGCGCTCGGGCAGGTTGACGTCGACCTGCACGGTCGAGAGCTGCCAGACGCGACCGATGGCGTCGCGGGTCTTGAGGTCGATCTTCGGTCCGTAGAACGCGGCCTCGCCGGGCACCTCGATGTACTTCAGCCCCGACGCCTGAGCGACGTGCCGCAGGGCGTTGGTCGAGTACTCCCAGAACTCGTCGGAGCCGAGCCACTTGGTCTTCTCGTCGTCGCGCATCGAGAGTTCGAGCTCGAAGTCGTCGAGCCCGAAGTCGCGCAGCATCGAGATGACGAACTCGAGCACCTTCGTGGTCTCCTCCTCGAGCTGCTCGGGGGTGACGAAGAGGTGCGAGTCGTCCTGGGTGAAGCCGCGCACGCGGGTGAGCCCGTGGAGGGCGCCGGAGAGCTCGTTGCGGTACACGGTGCCGTTCTCGGCGAGGCGCATCGGCAGGTCGCGGTAGCTGCGGCCGCGCTCCTGGTAGATGAGGATGTGCATCGGGCAGTTCATCGGCTTGAGGTAGTAGTCGACGCCCTGCTTGGTGACGTTGCCGTCGGCATCCCGTTCCTCGTCCATGACGATCGGCGGGAACATCCCCTCCTTGTACGTCACCAGGTGGTTCGAGGTGACGAAGAGGTCCTTCTTGGTGATGTGCGGTGTGTAGACGTAGGTGTAGCCGGCCTCGACGTGGCGCTTGCGGGCGTGCTGCTCCATCTCCATGCGGATGGTGCCACCACGCGGGTGCCAGACCGAGAGTCCCGAGCCGATCTCCTCGGGGAACGAGAAGAGGTCGAGCTCCTTGCCGAGCTTGCGGTGGTCGCGCTTGGCGGCCTCCTCGAGACGCTCGAGGTGCGCCTTGAGCGCGCCCTTGTCGGGCCACGCGGTGCCGTAGATGCGCTGCAGCTGCGGGTTCTTCTCGGACCCGCGCCAGTACGCCGCGGCGATGCGGGTCAGTTTGTGGGCGCCGAGCGCGCCGGTGTTCGGCACGTGCGGGCCGCGGCAGAGGTCTTTCCAGACCGTCACGCCCTCGCGGTCGACGTTGTCGTAGATGGTGAGTTCGGCGCCGCCGACCTCGACGCTCTCTTCGTCACCGCCGCCCTTCAGCCCGATCAGCTCGAGCTTGTACGGCTCGCCGGCAAGTTCGGCGCGGGCCTCGTCTTCGGTTACGACCCGGCGCTGGAAGCGCTGACCGGAGCGGATGATGCGGTCCATCTCCTTCTCGATCGCCGGGAGGTCCTCCGGGGTGAAGGGCGCGGCGACGTCGAAGTCGTAGTAGAAGCCGTCGGTGACCGGCGGACCGATGCCGAGCTTCGCGTCGGGGTCCACCTTCTGCACGGCCTGCGCGAGCACGTGGGCGGTCGAGTGCCGCAGGATGTTCAGTCCGTCGGGCGAGTCGATCGCCACGGGTTCGACGGCATCCGTCTCGGTGACCGTCGACGCCTTGTCCTTCAGCTCGCCGTTGACGCGGATCGCGACGACGGAGCGGTCGGGAAAGAGGTCGAAACCGGTCTGAGAACTCACCCGCTCAACGATAGCGGCGCGCCGCGACGCTCTCCGGACCGTCAGCCGGTGAAGGCGCTCGCGACCGCGTTCATCCAGTCGACGACGATCGGCCGATTGAACGCCGCGGCCCAGGCGATCACGATCTGCAGCACCGCGACCACGTCGACGAGGATCGTCGTCACCTTGTCGCGCGCGGTCGGGATGAGTGCGATCGCCATGACCGTCATCAGGATGAAGGTGTTTCCCGCGGATCCCGACGGGATGAGTCCCGCGACGAAGGCGCCGAGGATGGCGACGAAGACGAGGGTCGAGACCAGAATCGCGCCGGGGCGGCGGACAATGAGCGCGATGAGCCAGGCACTGAGCACCGGCGCGAGCAGCAGCCAGCCGTTGAGGGTCAGGAAGAGCGGGCCGAGCGTGGCGAAGCGCTCGGGGGTGCCCTCGAGGATGCCGCGCCCGAGCGAGTTGAAGAACGACCCCGTGAAGACGAAGTTGATGAAGAAGATCGCCGCGAGCGCCGACACCGTCGGGTAGACGATGACGAGCACGTTGGCCCCGCGCGCGCCCTTCTGCTCGGCCCGGGCGAGCCGCAGGAAGGGTGCCGCGACGGCGGCGGTCAGCACGTAGAGCAGGCCGCTCAGGTCGGAGAGCGTCGCGAGCATGAGCAGCATTCCCGCTCGGAACCCCGACCGGGTGTTGCGCCAGGCGACGAAGCGCACGACGTCCGACGCCGCGATGCCGAAGAACGCGAGCCCGAGGAACGCCGCGAAGTTCTCCAGCGCGGTGTACGCGAACAACGGGTTGGCACCGATCGCGACGATGAGGATCACGATCGTCGTCGGGAAGAACCTGCGCTGCACCATGATCTCGATGAGCTTCTGGAGGAAGATGCCGGCGACGAGCGCGCCCGCGACGGCGAGCCCCGCCCGGCCCCCGGGCAGCAGCGTCGCGAACAGCGTCGAGATCGGCGGGAAGATCTCTCCGATCCACTCCGGATCCGCCCGGTCCCACGGGATCGTCGCGACGTGGTCGAGCAACTGCTGGTTCGGGGTGTTGAGGGCGCTCGACGCGTTCGTCGCCGCCGAGATCCACGCGAACAGGAGGTACGGCACGGCGAGGGCGAGGCGCAGCGCCCAGCGCAGCAGCGGGTCGCGGGGGAAGGCATCCATTCGGGTGCGCGTCGCCCGCCGATCCGCGCGCGGGGCCGGCTGGTCGAGCTCCACGACGCTCATGCGGGCACCTGCCCGCCGTGGGTCTGGTTCGTCAGCCCGTGTTCCGTCTTCTCCCAGTAGTGCGGCTTGAACAGCAGCTGCCACAGCGCCTTGTACGAGGCGATCGAGTGCAGCACCCAGTAGGCGGGGTTGAGCAGCGACCAGAGGATGAGGTCGAAGGTTCCGCGCTTGTAGGGGCCCATCATCGACAGGTAGACCATCGCCGAGTTGCCGATGATGAAGTTGACGAGGGTGATCCAGAGCAGCCAGACCGGGAAGAGCGGGTTGAGCCACTGCGTCGGGACGATGATCGTGAGCACCGTCAGCACGTACAACGGGATGACGCCGAGGAACGTGACCGGCGTGCCGGCGATGAGCAGCGCGAAGCTCGCGAACCGGCGCAACCCGATCTCGCGAATCAGCGACACCGGGCGGCGGGCGTGCACGAGGCTCGTCTGCATGTAGCCCTTGATCCACCGGCTGCGCTGGCGGATGAAGTTCGGGATGGAGGTGTTCGCCTCCTCCAATGTCGTCGAGTTGACGACGCCGACCCGGTAGCCCATCGCGCTCGCGCGGATGCCGAGGTCGGCATCCTCGGTGACGTTGTAGGGGTCCCAGCCGCCGAGCACGATGAGAGCCTGAGTGCGGAAGTGGTTGCTCGTGCCGCCGAGCGGGATCGGCAGGTCGGCGGCGTCGAGGCCGGCGAGCATGTAGTCGAACCAGTAGTTGTACTCGAGCGTGAACATGCGGGTGAGCGCGTTCTCGTCGGCGTTGAAGTAGTTGAGCGCCGCCTGCACGCACACCGTCTTCGGGCCGCCGCGGCGGAAGGCGACGACGCACTTCTTCAGCTGGTCGGGATCGGGCGCGTCCTCGGCGTCGAAGATGACGAGGTACTCTCCCGAGGCGAAGAACAGCCCGACGTTGCAGGCGCGCGGCTTCGTCTGCGGGGTGCCCTTCGGGATGGTGACGATGTGGAAGTTCGGCGGCGGGTTCGAACCGAGGTAGGCATCCCGGGTGAGGTGGTCCTCCTCCTCGATGAGCACGAGCACCTCGAGTTTGTCGGCCGGGTAGTCGATCTTGCCGAGGTTGCCGACGAGCTGCGGCACGATGTTCGCCTCCTTGAACACCGGCACCAACACCGTGTACGTCGGCAGTTCGGCGTCGGTGAGGGCATCCACCTGCGCCTTCGTGACGCGTTCGACGATGTCGTACTTCGCGCCGCGCATCGCGGTGAGGAACTTGAAGACCGTGCTGCCGAGGAACGCGAGGCTCACGATGGTCAGCACCGAGATGACGGTCGGCACGGGCCAGAGGATGAGCGCCACGACGCCGATCACGGCAAGGGCGATGAAGCCGATCTTCTGACCGCGCGAGAACACGACACGGGCCGAGAGCCCGGGGTTCTGGCGGAACAGCTCGTTGGCGGCCTCGTCGGCGATCGACTTGTGGAAGACGGTGAGCAAGAGGTTGCGGATGTCCCACGACGTCGCCACGACATAACGGGCCGGCTCACCGAGGACCACCTCGATGTGTGCGCGGCGCTCGTCGTCGGGAACGCGAGCCGTCGCGACGCGGAGCACGCCGTCCGGATCGCGGCGCACCGGCATCCAGTTCTCGGCCATCATCAGCTGACCCGACCAGCGGCGGATCAGGTTCTCGTCGCGCTGCGTCGTCGCGAGGTCGGTGACCGGCAGACCCCAGGCACGTGCCATCACGCTGCGCAGCTCGTCGGTGGAGATCATCCCGAGAGTGATCAGCACCTCGTCGATGTGCGAACCCGTGCGATCCTTCGCCGAGCGGGCGAGTTCGAGCTGTTCGCGTGTGATGAGCCCCGAATCGAGCAGAAGGTCGGCGAAAGCGACAGACTGCGACGAGGGCACCCCCCGTGCCATGTGTTCATCGTGCGCCCTCGGCGGGCGCGGGGCAAGACCCCTCTCGGTGTGGCGCCCCGGCGGGGGACGTCAGTCGCGTTCCGAGACCCAGATCTCGGTGCCGAGCGGCCCCCAGCGCAGTTCCAGCGACTCGTCGCCGAGATTGATGCCGCGCACGGCGAAATCGGACTGATCCGTGCAGGCGGCGCCCGTGCTGTCGGAACGTGCGGAGATGAGGCAGATCGTCGTCTCCCCGTCGTACGTGCCGCGGGCGATGTAGACCTCGCGCTCCGCGACGGACCCCAGCCAGCGCAGCTCGGCGTCCTCCAATCCTCCGGGGAGGATGTGCTCGAGCGTCATCGAGAGCTGCGCGGGATCGTCGCGCTCCCCCGGCTCGCGGTCGAAGATCGCCAGCGCGGTCGGTCCGAGCGGCTCGGGCGGGCCGGCAGTGTCGTCGCCGCCGTGCGGGAGCAGGATGCCGAGGGTCGCGAGAGTCGCGCCGACGAGCAGCCCGACGGCGCCCGACAGGAGGATGGCGCGACGGTTCGACGGCGGGGCCTCGTCGCGCTCCTCCTGGGGTTCGGGTTGCTCGGGAATCGGCGGCGGCTCGACCGGAACTTCGGGAGTCGACTCGGGCACCGAGAGCGCCTCCGGCTCCGCGAGCAGGCGGAGGTCGGCATCCGTCCCGGCGCGCGAGAACGCCCGACGCCGCAGTTCGGCGCGTTCGTCATCCCCGTCGGTGGCCACGGGGGCACTCTAGGCCCGGACGTGGGAACAGCGCCGGAACCCAAAAGAACCCCTGGTTGACCAGGGGTTATTCGGTGGTGGGCGACACTGGGATCGAAACACCATCGTGCGTAGTGACCACATCCCTACCAGTCAGGGCTTCTGCCCCTTGTTTCCGGGGATGCTGACCCTTGTGCCCGATCCGCTTGGTACCCTTGAGTGGACACGCTAGGACACGGCCTAGGTGTACTCGGCAGTCACGTTGGTGACAGTCGGCTGATCGGTGGGGCTCCGAGGGCGGAGTGGATGCGTCGAGTGTTGTAGTGCTCGAGCCAGGGTGCAAGTGCTGCGCTGCGTTCGGCGTTCGAGGTGAAGATTTGCCGGTAGGCCCATTCGGTTTGCAGGGTGCGGTTGAGGCGTTCGACTTTGCCGTTCTGCCAGGGGCAGTGAGGTCGGATGAACACTTGTCGCGCTCCGAGCTGGGCGACCGCGTCGGCGATGGAGTAGCGGTAGGCGAAGGCGTTGTCGGTCATCACCCGCTCGATCCGTCGGATGCCGTGGTCGGCGAAGCAGGCGGCTGCTCGCAGCAGAAATCCTGCGCAGGTGGTTCCTTTCTCGTCGGTGAGGATCTCGGAGTAGGCGAGTCGGGAGTGGTCATCGACGAGCGAGTGGACGTAGTCGAACCCGATGCCTCGACCCCGGACCTCTTCGCTTCGGCCGTGAGCTCGCCAACCACCACCGTCGGGGATCCGGCCGAGTTTCTTGACGTCCATGTGCACCAGTTCGCCGGGACGCTCACGTTCATATCGGATGCCGCTGCTGCGGGATGCGCGGATCACGACCCCGGTCAGCGGATCGCATTCCGCTAACCGTGGGACTCGATGGCGGTGCAGGATCGCCCCGACAGTCCGGGTTGGAAGTTCCAACTCCTGCGCCAACCTGGCCGGCCCTACCCGCAGCTCCCGCCGCAGAGCCAGCACCCGCTGCTCGACATCCGCCGGGGTTCTCCGCGGAGATCGATGCGGTCGCGACGACCGATCCACCAACCCCTCTGCACCCTCGTCGCGAAACCGCCGAACCCAGCGGTGAGCGCACTGCCGCGATACCCCGAGTTCGGCCGCGACATGCGACACCGGGCGACGATCACCGACGACCCGCTCGACGAGAAGCAACCTCCCGCGGACGTTCAACCGCGCATTACCGTGAGACACGAGACCTCCTGGCCGTGAAGAACTAGACAGCTCCACTAAGCCAGGAGGTCTCCCCGTTTCACAACGGCAGTGTCACCAACGTCTCTGCCGAGTACACCTAGGGCACGTTAGGGCACGACGGAGGACACGATGGCGACGACGCGGCGGCGCAAGGCGGGGCGTGCTGACTGGGGCAAGGTGCGACGGCTGCCCAGCGGCCGGTACCAGGCGAGCTACCTCGGCCCGGACGACCGGCGGCACAACGCCCCGATGACGTTCACCGCCGAGACGGATGCGCGCGGGTGGCTCGCCGGTCAGCGTGTCGCCATCGAGACCGGCAGGTGGACGCCACGGACCGCGACAGCCGACGCCGACGCGCAAGCCGACCGCGCGCGCACCCTGGACGACTACGCCCGCGAGTGGATCGCACACCGCACCGGTCGCGACGGCGCACCGCTGCGCGACACGACCCGCCACGGCTACCTCCCTGCTGGATGGACCGCTGGAATCGCTGGCCTCCGCCCCGATCATCGAGGTCAGTCCGGCGCGCGTCCGATCCTGGTACTCGGCCCTCGTGACGACCGGCCGCAAGACGACCGCGGCGCGCGCCTACGGGTTGCTGCGGAGCGTGATGGGGACCGCCGTGATCGACGGCCTGCTGCCCACCAACCCGTGCACGATCCGCGGCGCACAGAACGCGAAGACTGGCAAGAAGGCCGACCCCCTGACAGCGGCCGAGTTGACGATCATCGAGGCGACGATGCCCGACCGTCTGCGGGCTGCTGTCGTCATCGCCGCCTGGGGTGCCCTCCGCTTCGGCGAACTGACCGAACTGCGGCGGCGTGACGTGATCGAGCGGGACGGCCAGATGTTCGTGCGGGTCGAGCGGGCTGTGACCCGAATCCCCGGCAGCGGGTTCAAGGTCGGGCAGCCGAAGAGCGAGGCCGGGGTCCGGGTGATCGCCCTGCCCCCGCAGGTCACGCCGACGATCGCCACCCACCTCGCCACCTACGCGGCACCTGGTCCCGACGGGCTGCTGTTCCCCGCCCGCAGCGGGGGTCACCTCGCCGAGTCGACGTTCACCAAGTCGTAGTATCCGGCCCGCGCCGCCGCCGGTCGCGACGACCTGCCTTGGCACTCCCTGCGGCATTTCGGGCTGACCCGCCTCGCGCTCGCGGGTGCGACGACGAAGGAACTCATGGCGTGGGCCGGGCACACCACGCCGGGAGTCGCGATGCGGTACCAGCACACCGCCGGTCGCGAGGCCGAGCTCGCCGCCCGGATGATGGCCGACTAGGCCGACGGCAGCCGCCGGACCCGCAATCGCTCCGGCACACCCAGGTCGAGGAAGACGCTCTCGAGGTACCTGATCTGCGTGGTCGGGACCAGCCACCAGTCCATGCCGGGGTATCGGTGAGGCTCGAAGTGCTCGGGCGTCCGGGCGGCCAGTTTCGCCACCTCGTCGAGGCCCCACCACGGAGGCTTCGCTGGGGTGTTCGCACCCGTCACCTGCACGAGCACCCAGTCCGGGCTGAGGTACCCGCGCTCGGCTAGGAAGCGCAGCGTCGGCCCGTCCGCCTTCGCGGCGTCGAGGTGCGGGATCTCGGGGTTGATCTGATCGTCGGCTGCCATGCGGGAACGGTACCTCGGCCCGACGTAACGATGTACGAGGCGACGCTGCACTTCGTCGCGGTCTGCGACTACCTGGCGCACGGCGTTCCGCCGACCGTGGCCGCGAGTGTTGACGCCATCACCCGCGCCCACGAGCAGCGTCGCGCCTGGGAGGCTGCTGATCCCGCCTGCCTCTGGCCCCGCATCCAGCGCGGCGACGATGCGGCGCTGGCAACCGCTTCCCTGCTGATCGTGGAGGGCGTCGGCTCCATGCTCGAAGACCTCGCCGGCTCCGGCGCAGCGGAGGTGTAGCGGCGCTGGTCTGGCGCGCTCTGAACGCAAGACCTAACGTGGGAACGCATCGACCACACACGTTCTCCGACCCTGGCGGGTCCGGGCGGAAGACGTAGGCGCGCGGCCGGGAGTCGCGAGTGACGGGATCACGTTCGTCAGGTCATCCGACAGGAGCCGCTCGCGTCAGTCGCGCGCCGCTCCGGTGACCCCCGGAGGACGACGTGTCCAACCCATCGAACACCCCCCGTTACCTGACCATCGCGGAGGCCGCTGACGCATCGAGCGTCACGCCAAAGACCGTCCGCCGCTGGATCGCTGCGGGTCTGCTGCCCGCGGTGCGCCTCGGACCGCGCGTCGTGCGCATCCGCGAGGGCGAGCTGAGCGCGCTGGGCCAGCCGCTCACCGTCGCCCGCGTGACCGCACTCCCCCGCGCGTTCCGCCTCACGGCCGCCGAGCGGCTGATCCTGCTGACCCTCGCCTGCGACTCCTACGAGGGCGATGAGTCGTCACCGAGTTACGCCGCGCTGGCCGCGTGGACCGGACTGTAGCAGGGCGTCCTCGTGAAGTCACTGGCGTCCCTCAAGGAGCCGAACCTCCCCCACCGCCCGGCGTTGCTCGCCAAGGCATCGTCCGGCGGGTACCACCGCACCGCGTGGCGACTGCTGCTGCCCGAACCGGTCGGCATCCCCGACCAGTTGCCGGTACCGGTCGGGAACGCTGACGAGAAGCCGACCGAACCGGTCAGCACTCCCGACGAGTACTCGACCCCGGAACCGGTCAGCGAACCGGTCAGCGAACCGGTCGGCATCCCCGACGACACCCTTTCCCTAGACCCTCGGACACCTATCGGTGTCACGTCGGCAGTCGTCGTCCTCGATGCTCCGAGGCCCGACGTGGACCACCTGCTGGACGTGCTCGACGCCGAGATCGAGCGCAACGGGAGCAGGCGACCGAGCCGCGGGCAGGCGAACCTCGACGCGATGCGCCGCCTCATCGACCTCGACGAGCGCACGCCCGCCGAGGTGGAGGCGGTCATCCGGTGGTGCCAGGCCGACGAGTTCTGGCGGTCGAACATCCTTAGCGCCGTGACCCTCCGTCGGCAGTTCGACCGGTTGCGCCTCCAGATGCAGCGGGTGCCCGCCGGGGGTGGCGGGGCGGTGGCCCGCGACGCGCGCGAGCGCCAGGTCGTCGCCGCGTACCTCGCGGCCGAGCCAGAGCAGGGAGCGATCGAATGGTGACGAAGGCCGAGACGGCGGAACTGCTGCGGATCGCCGGGAAGGTCCTCCCGTTCTTCGAGGCGACCGCCGATCGCGTCGAGGTCTGGCACGCCCTGATCGCCGGGGCCGACCTCGACCGGGCGCGCGAGCGGCTGTACGACTGGCTCCAGGCGTGGGACGGCAAGCGCCAGCTCGCCCCGCGCGACCTCCTCGGGTACATCCCCGACCGCGCGGCCGACGCGCGGGTCGCCAGGGCACGCGGGATCGTCGCCGCCGACTGGGACACCTCGCGTCGGCTGCCCGCTGACGCCCAGCAACGGCTCGACGCCGCACGCCGGGAGGAACGCGAGCGGCTCAGGATCGAGGCCCCGCGATGACGACATGCGCGAGAACGCCCCGAGCGATGCCCACCGGCCGTCTCGGGTCCGAGCACCCGCTCGACCGCCGCTTGGCCGCGAGACAGGCGCTCGTCGGCGAAGCGGCCCAAGAGGCGGCCATGCCGTGACGAACCACGACAACTACGGCGGCTACGAGCGGTACGGCTCCCCGCGGTCGTTCGATCCGCAGCAGCATCCCGAGATGGCCGAAGCACTCGCCGCCATCCACCGTGGCGATCGTCCGGCTGCCCGCGCCGCCCTCGATCGCGCCGTCGCCGCAGCCCGTTCCGGCCGCGCCACTCCTGGCAGAGGCGCGCCGACCACCCAGACCCCCGAGCCGACCGGCGACGGGAACGATCGCGGCCACCCGGCCGCAGACAGGAGCACCGCATGACCAACCCGACCACGTGGGCCGAGGCCTACGCCGATCTGCGCCGCGACATCCAGGCCGCCGTCGGTTACGACGACCCCCTGGCGCACCCCGACGAGGTGGTCCGACAGCGCCGCCGGCTGCTCGTCGCCGCCCGCGACCGCGCGCGGGGAGCCGTACCTGCCCCGCCCGCTCTGGCCGCGCCGAGGCGCGCCGACGTGCTGGCGGCCCGCCTGCCGCGCACCGCGGACACCGTGGCTGTACAGGGCCGGGAACGGGAGAAGGTCGCCGCCCTGATCGCATCCGGCCGAAGGCTGGACCGGATCGTGGCCGACGCCGATGAGGTGCGGCTGTCGGCGATCCTCGATGACATCGAGACGATGCCGGGCGTGTTGCAGTCGTCGGACCCGGAGGGCGTCGCCGCCGAACTGCGCGACCTCGCCTTCGACCGCCTCGTCGCCCTCGGCGCGCCGGATGCTGTCGCCGCCGCTGAGGCCGAGGCTGTCGATGCGCCGGGGATCGCCTGGTCGCGGCTGCTGACCGAAGCCCTCGAGGGGGAGCCATCCATCGGAGCGAAGCAGGCCGTGTACCGCGCCGACCGTGCGGGCTATGACGCCGTGCTGTCGAACGACCCCGACCTCACCGACGCCGTGCGATGGGCCACGTCCGCGGTCGAGCGGGTCGGGTTGCCCATCGGGTAGCAGCCGCAGAAGCAGATGAGCCCCGGCCGGGGTGGGGCGTCCGGCCGGGGCTCGTTCGCGCCCGACAGGGCAGGCCAACCACGGCGCTCGAAGCATGCCACCCTCGGGCGACCTACCCGATGCGGTACGGCTCGTAGCGGGTCAACGGACCCCGCCGCTTCCAGCCGGGGCGGAAGGGCCACGACGCCAGCACCGCCCCGTACCCGATCGATGTCTCGACGCGGCCGTCATCGAGTGTCACCTCGACCAGCGAGCGGCCCGGTGCCGATCGCTCGGTGATCCGACCTGCGACGGTGGCCGCGATGATGTCGCGCACCAGCGCCACGTCCTCGTCGGAGTAGCCCATCTCCCACCGACCGCCCTCGTCGCCGACGGTGAGGATGAAGAACTGCTCAGCGATCAGCGAGATGTGTCTAGCGCGCGGGTTGACCGGCCATGCGTCGAACACCCCGATGCGGCCGTGGTGCACGTCCTCCTGCTGGTAGGTCGCGCTGTCGCCCGCCAGGTCACGCGTGTACGAGACGACTTGATCGAACACCTGGAAGTTCTCCTCGAAGGCGGGGTCGCGCACCTGATCCACAGCGCCACCCTAGAGGCCGCAGACAGTGACCAGTCCACCCACAAAAGAGGAAAACGCGGGAGCCGCTAGGGCACGGTAGGGGCACGGTCACCCCGGAGACGCGAAACTCCCCCGGATTCTCGGGGGTTTGTGGTGGGCGATACTGGGATCGAACCAGTGACCTCTTCCGTGTCAGGGAAGCGCGCTACCGCTGCGCCAATCGCCCGCTCCGGCACGGTACTTATCCGGTTGGGATGAGAGAGGTGGCGACGGGATTCGAACCCGTGTGGACGGCTTTGCAGGCCGCTGCCTCGCCTCTCGGCCACGCCACCACGTGAGGGCGCGCTCCTTGCGGAACGAACCGTGAGACTTCTCCCTCGAGCGGATGACGAGATTCGAACTCGCGACCCTCACCTTGGCAAGGTGATGCGCTACCACTGCGCCACATCCGCGTTACACGCTTGCACGTGCGGGTTCGACTCTAGCCGATGCCCGGGAGCCCGCCAAACCAACGACGCGCGTGTTACGTCCCGGCTTGAGCGCGAGCGATCCGGTCCCTGACCATATGGCAGGATGGAGGCCGCGGGCGATTGGCGCAGTTGGTAGCGCGCTTCCTTCACACGGAAGAGGTCATCGGTTCGAGTCCGGTATCGCCCACCACCGAGGAGGGGTCCGTTGGCGAAAAAGCGGAAGACCCTGCCGAATGACTTCGGGTCGATCCTCGCCGCCGGCGACGTCGACGCGATGCTCGCCGTATTCCAGACCTGCGAGCTCGATGCGAGGGGCGGGATTTTCAAGTCGACCGCGTTGGGCCTTCCGGGCTGCCCGCCGGAACTCGCCCGAGAGCTGGTCGCGCGCGGACTCGACGTCGACGCGCCGGACTCCTCCGGGGTGGCTCCCTTGGCCCGGCAGGCGGGCCGGACGCGTGACCCCGCGATACTCGAGACACTCCTCGATCTCGGCGCCGACCTCGAGCGCGCGCAGAGCGCTCGTGACCGGTCGACGGCGCTGCATGCCGCGGCCGGCTCCCACGGTGCCACCTCGTCGGTCCGCGCTCTCCTCGCGCGAGGGGCGCGCGTCGACGCGACCGGGTTCGGGCAGCGCACCCCTCTCACGGTCGCGCTCCTCGACGCGAGCGACGGCGACCGCTCTGCGGTCGTGCTGGCCGCCGAGAAGGCCCGACTGCTGCTGGACGGCGGCGCGAAAATCGGTCGGGACGATGCCCGGTACGTCGCGAGTGCGGGCCGCGCGATCGAGTTGCAGCGCCGACCCGAGGCACCCATGCCCGATGTCGACGCGGCGCTCGCGGAGCTGTACCGGATGTTCGACGTGCCTCCTGTCCCGCCCCGCGTCGTGCACGACGGGATCTCGCGCATCACCGTCAGTTCCGACGACGTCACGGGCCAATACCGCGAGCTGTGGGACCTCCTCGTGCCGGCCCAGGGTCCGGCCGCGACGGTCCAGGGCGAGGTCATCCGGCTCGTCGGACGCCTGGGGCGGGAAATCCTCGACAACGGCTCCCCGAATTGGGATGCCGACTTCCGCGCGATGACCGACGCCCTCGTCGCCCACCTCGGTTCGCAGGTTGCGGCCGACCCTGTCGAGCTGGCGGATCTCGGCGGCCGCGTGCGCACGGGAGCCTTCGATCAGGTCGCCGTCGACCGGTTGACCGACGTCACCGTGTCCTGGGTGCTCGCGAACCCCGACCCGATACCGCTGCCGACCCCCGGCTACAAGCGCTGAACTAGGTCGCGGAGTCGGAGCAGTTCCGCCAGCGCGTCGTGGTCGACGTCGGCGCGACCGTCCAGGACGCGCGCCAGCGTCGTGTCGCCGACCTCATCCCACACCGCGACGCGAGCCAGCCGGACGACACCGGATGCCGCCAGCACATCACGCATCGCGTCGTAGAGGGCGCGCTGCTTCCACCGCGGGGAGCCCGACGGCTCGAAGACGCCGGGCGCATCCGCTGCCCCGAACATGCCTTCCGTCGACGGACTCGCCCAGTAGCCGCCGCGCTTCGCCTTCTTCAGCGCCGCGTCTTCGTGCTCGACGCAATAGCGGCGGTAGTCGTCGGCCCAGGGCAGCGCGTCCGCCCAAGGGACATCAAGGGTGATGCGCCGGTAGCGGTTGAAGTGCTGCTCCTCGTCGAGTTCGACGATCAGCCCGTCGGTCAGCACGATGTCCCAGACCCCCGGACGTAACACCGCGAACGACTCCACTTCCCCGCCGAGGGCGCGATAGAGCTCGAGCACCCGCTCGGCCGACTCGGGGTCCATGGCATCGAGACGCGGCGCCGGCGGCCGCAGGGGCGCTTCAGGTCGACCGAGATCGGCGAGCAGCCCGGCAAGCCGTCCCTGCCGTTGCCGCTGACTCGCCATCCTCCGACTATGCCGGATCGAGCGCCGCCAGCAACCGGCGATGGATGTCGCGCTGCCGATCCTCGTCGAGCGGACCGGGCATCCCGACCAGGGCCGACAACCCGTCGCACGAGGTGATCCCGACGCCGGCGACGAGGTACCCGTTCACGAGCTCCCAGTCGGCCCCGACGAAGCACAGGATGCCGCGTACCGGCACCGGGTCGCCGAGCAGCGCATCCTCCACGATCCGCACCTGACGCCGCACGGAGTACAGGAGCGGCGTGTGCTCCTCCGCGCCGACGAACAGCCGGCGCGGCGTCGGGTCGCTGCCGCCGAAGGTGTCGACCCGGGGACGACCCGCGTAGTTCTTCGCGTCGATGACGAGCACGCCCGCAGCGGTCACCGCGACGTGATCGATGTTCGCTTCGGAGCCGGGGATGCGACGGTCGTGCACGGCGAGCACGTCCGCCTCCGCGAGCAGACGCCCGACGATTCCCTCGCCGACCGCTCCGGCCCGCCAGTTCGCGGCATCCGATCCCGCTCGATGCAGGCTCTCCTGATGGGCCGAAGCCCCGGCGAATCCGCGATCGGCGAGCATGCCCGCACGCTACGCGGGACGACCGACCGACCTGCCGAACCACGTCTCCACGCCCGGCGAGAACAGCACTGAGTCGGGCGCGCGGTCCGCGACGCCCGGCAGCCCGGCGGCGGCGACGAGCTCGTCGTCGAACTCGAGCAACTCCGCCTGGTGGACGACCCACGGCTCGTGCGTGTTGGGGAAGAAGGCGCCGCGAGTGGTGAACATCCCCCAGCGTGCCGTGAGGAAATCGGCGAGCGGGTCGGCCTCGATCCGTTCCCCCGGTCTTGCCACGATGCGACTCCCCGGCCCCCCGCCGTGTCGGCGCGACGCGTAGCGGATGACGTCGCCGTCGTGCACGAGCGAGGTGCGCGCCCACTGGTAGGGCAGCCCGAAGGCGGCGCGCGCCGCGAGCACCGCCAGCAGACGGGAGGCGTCGAGCGAGCGGAAGACCACGCCGCGCCGCCCCTCGGCGTCGACGCCGTAGAGACGCACGTTGACCTCGACGAACGAACCGACGTAGGGCACCGGCGGGCTGCCGAACAGCGTCGCCCGGTCGAGCAGGAACGGGATGAGCCCCACCCAGGTCCCGCCGTCGTGCTCGTCGGGCACGACCCCCGGCGGAAGCAACGTGGCGACGGTCGCAGGATCCACCCGCCAGTGCACGAAGGTGAGATCGCTCCAGCGCTGGCTCGCGATGGGGCGACCGCGCAGCCGGGGTGCCGTGCGGCTGATCGGATCGCGCGACGTCATCCGCTCGTCTCCTCCACCGCCACCGAGCGGGTCTGCCGGAGCCGCAGGAGCACCCAGACCGGCGCCGAGACGATCGCCGCCCCGAGCGCCACCCCGAGGAACGCCATCAGCGGCGTCGCGAGCACCCCCACCTGCGCGCTGAACAGGATGCCGATGGTGTCGCCGGAGATCGGCGGCGCGAGGAACCCGACCGCCGACGCTCCCAGCAGGGTCAGGCCCCAGCGCGCCGCGATGCCGGCGGCGGCCAGCGGTCGCGCGGAGTGGATGAGGGCTCCGGTGATGCCCGCGAACGCGCCCACGACCAGCGACCACGGGAACGAGACGACGACGGCGCCCGAGGCCGTCGCCGCGATGCCGGCGAGGAATCCGAAGCCGAGCGAGCGGGTGGCCGCGCGTCCCGTCGCCTTGAGCCGGTCGACGAGGAACCAGCCGAGCGCTGCGGCCGCCGGGCCGACCACTCCGGCGAGCAGGATCCTCGGGATGTAGGGGTCGAGAGCGGCCTCGAGGCTGGTGAGCCAGACGGCGAACGCCACCCAGAATCCGAGCACCCCGGCGATCGCCTCGCTGCCCCGCACCTGCGGGGCAGCGACCGCGCCCGGAGGCGTCCAGGCCAGCACGACGTAGGCGGCGGCCGAGACGAAGAGCGGCAGCGCCCCGCCGAAGTCCTCGAACCCGCACCCCGTGAACCGGCACGGCTGCGTCACGACGAGCGGGATGAGGGCCGCGCCCGGGAACACGACGAGCCCCCAGGCCAGCATGAGCACCCAGCGGGCGAGCCGGTCGGCGCCCGACCCGATGGCCGCCGCCTCGAGGAGCACCAGCACCGGCAGCGCGAACGCCGAGATGCCCAGGAGGTAGTCGAGGCGGACGGCTCCGGACAGCAGTCCGAGACCGCTCGTCACGAGCGTCGTGAGGATGGCGGCCACGATCGCGGGCCACACCATGCGACCGCCGAGCACCGGCCGCACCAGCTGCGAGATCGCGAGGGTGGCGAACGCCCCCGCCGCGAACGAGATCGCGACGAAGAGCGTGGTCATGAGGCAAAGGTACGGGGCGCCGCTCCCGAAGGAATGGCGCCCCGCGCGGACACGTCAGCTAGACGTTCCGACTTACTTGGCGTCCAGGACGTAGCCCTCTTCGCCGTGCACGACCAGGTCGACACCGGCGATCTCGTCCTCGTTCTTCACCCGGAAGCCGATCGTCTTCTCGATGACGAAACCGATGATGAAGGCGAGCACGAACGAGTAGACGAGCACCGCGCCGGCGGCGATGGCCTGAACAGCGAGCTGCTCCGGACCGGCGCCGTAGACGAGGCCGCTGCCCGTGGCGAAGAAGCCCAGGTACAGCGTGCCGACGAGGCCGCCGACGAGGTGGATGCCCACCACGTCGAGCGAGTCGTCGAAGCCGAGCTTGAACTTCAGTTCGATCGCGAGCGCGCAGATCGCACCGGCGAGGATGCCGAGCAGGATCGCATAACCCGGCGTGAGCGAACCCGCGGCCGGGGTGATCGCGACGAGACCGGCGACGGCACCCGACGCGGCACCGACCGAGGTCGACTTCCCGTCCTTGATCTTCTCGACGACGATCCAGGCCAGCAGGGCGGCGGCCGGGGCGACGAGCGTGTTGATGAAGGCGAGCGACGCGAGGCCGTCGGCAGCGAGCTCGGAGCCGGCGTTGAAGCCGAACCAGCCGAACCAGAGCAGACCGGCGCCGAGCAGCACGAACGGCGGGTTGTGCGGCGTGTGCGCACCCTTCGCGAAGCCGACGCGACGGCCGAGGACCAGCGCGAGGGCGAGAGCCGCCGCACCGGCGTTGATGTGCACCGCAGTACCACCGGCGAAGTCGATCACGCCGACGCCGAAGACATCCTCGAGACCGTTGGTGATCCAGCCGCCGTAGCTGAACGCGCCGTTGCCGGCCTCGTCAGCGCCGAGGCCGAAGTTGAACACCCAGGATGCGACCGGGAAGTAGACGACGGTCGCCCAGATGCCGGCGAAGATCATCCACGATCCGAACTTGGCACGGTCGGCGATGGCACCCGAGATGAGCGCGACCGTGATGATCGCGAATGTGGCCTGGAAGGCGACGAACGCGAGCGTCGGGTACGCACCGGCCGGAGCGCCGGCGTCGGCGGTCGCCGCGAAGAGCAGGAAGTTCGACGAGTCGAACAGCCACGGCGACGGGGCAGTGCCCTCGATCGTCGGGAAGGCGATCGCGTAGCCGTAGATCACCCACAGCACGCCGATGAGCCCAATGGCTCCGAAGCTCATCATCATCATGCTGATGACACTCTTCGCCTTCACGAGACCGCCGTAGAAGAACGCGAGTCCCGGGGTCATCAGAAGGACGAGAGCGGCGGCAAGGAGAATGAAGGCCGTGTTGCCTTGATCCATTTCAAACCTCTCTAGGAATTTGCAGAAGTGGCACCGTTGGACCGTCGCGCTCGGAGAGAGGACTTGCAACCTCGGGTACGGGGGTCAGTCTGTCGCCGGGAGGTTTCCGGGCCGGGCTGTCAATGTTTCGCGAACGTTACACACTGCGCGGCGATGTAAACATCGTGTTTCGCACTCCACCCGATTCGCTGCGAAAGCCTGCTACGGACGCACGAATGCTGCGCGCCACGCAGCAGACCGTCGCCGAGTAGGCTGAGGTACGGAGCGCCGGGAAGTCTGGTCGGCCGACGGATGAGCCGTCGCGACCCCTTGGAGCACCCATGATCTTCCGATCCGAACGTCTCGCCGCCATCCTCCTCGTGGCCGCCGCAGCCCTGGGGCTCGTCCTCGCCAACACCTCGGTCGGCCCCCTCATCGCCGGGGCGCGGGACACCTACCTGGACATTCCCTGGCTGGGCATCCACCTCTCGGCCGGACACTGGATCACCGACGGCCTGCTCGCCGTCTTCTTCTTCCTCGCCGCGATCGAGCTCCGCCACGAGCTCACGCACGGCGAACTCGACAGCCCGCGGAAGGCCCTCATTCCCGTCGTTGCGGCGATCGGCGGCGTGATCGTCCCGGCGGGGATATTCCTGCTCCTCGTGCGCGACCCCGATCTCGCGGTGGGGTGGCCCATCCCGACCGCGACCGACATCGCGTTCGCGCTCGGCATCCTCGCCCTCGTCGCCCGCGGCCTCCCGGCCAGGGTGCGCGCATTCCTGCTCGCCCTCGCCGTCATCGATGACCTCATCGCGATTCTGCTCATCGCGTTCTTCTTCACGACCGATCTCGCCCCGCTCCCGCTGCTCGGCGCCGTGCCGATGATCCTGACGTTCGGCTACCTCAGCCACCGCGTGCGGCGCGGGAACCGCCGGGCCCTCATCCCGTTGCTGATCGTGCTGGGCCTGGCCAGCTGGGTGCTCGTCCTGCTGTCAGGCGTGCACCCCACCGTCGCCGGCGTCGCCCTCGGGTTGATCATGGCGCCGCACCCGGCGGGCCGCACGCGGCACGTGCTCACACCGTGGTCGAATGCCGTCATCCTGCCGCTGTTCGCCTTCACCGCCTCCCTGGTGCTGATCCCCGACGTGCGGGAGAGCGGGTTGAGCCCGGTGTTCTTCGCGATCGCCCTCGCGCTGCCGGTCGGCAAGATCCTCGGGATCGGCGTCGGCGGGGTCCTCGGATCGCGACTCGTACCGAAGACGGAACGGAAGGCCGCACTCCCGCTCGGAGACCTCGCCGTCGTCGCGACGCTCGGCGGTATCGGCTTCACCGTGTCGCTGCTGATGAACGAACTCGCCTACGATGGCCTGCCCGAGATCGCCGCCGAGGGGACGCTCGGCGTCATCGTCGGCTCGGCGATCGCGGCCGTGATCGGCATCACGGTGACGGCGATCCGTGCGCGGCAGCACCGCCGGGCGGCTACCGCGACGTCAACGCGATGAGCCGCGAAACCGCCCGCAGGTACTTCTTGCGGTAGCCACCGGCCAGCATGTCATCGCCGAACACCTGGTCGAGCGGCACGCCGGTCGCAAGCACGCGCACCTGGCCGTCGTACAGCCGGTCGACGGCGGCCACGAAGCGGAGGGCATCCGTCTGGTCCTGCAGCACGTGAACACCGCGCAGGCCGACTCCGGAGAGCCCGGCCACGAGCTTCACATAGCGCGACGGGTGCACGGTCGAGAGGTGACGCAGCACCGCGTCGAAGTCGTCGATCGTCACCGCGCCGCCGAGGGAGGCTGCAGCCGCCTCGAGTTCGGCGTCGTCGGCGAAGGCATGGGCGTGCCCCTCCGCGTCGCGGCGGCGGTAGTCGAGCCCGTCGATGCGCAGGATGTCGAACCGGGCCGACAGCGCCTGGATCTCGCGCAGGAAGTCCTGCGCGGCGAACCGCCCCTCGCCGAGCGCGTTCGGCGGCGTGTTGGAGGTGGCCGCGATGCGGGTGCCGGTGTCGACGAGTTCGCCGAGCAGCCGCGTCATCAGCATCGTGTCGCCCGGGTCGTCGAGTTCGAACTCGTCGATCGCGATGAACGTCGCTCCGGTGAGCAACTTCACCGTGGCCTGATAGCCGAGCGCGCCGACGAGCGCGGTGTACTCGATGAACGTCCCGAAGTATGTGCGGCCGGGCGCGAGCTTCCACAGCGCCGCCAGCAGATGGGTCTTGCCGACGCCGAAGCCGCCGTCGAGGTAGAGGCCGGGCTTGAGGTCCGGAGCCTTCTTCGCGAAGAGTCCGCCACCGCCGCGCTTCCACGCCCCCGCGAACGCGCGCACCCGTTCGACCGCTTCCGCCTGCGAGAAGTAGTCGGGATCGGGCCGATAGTTCTCGAGCGTCGCGTCGTCGAACTGCCGTGGCGGCACGAGCGAGGCGGCGATCTCTCCGCCCGTCATCGTCGGCGCGCGGTCGAGCAGGGACTCTGTCATGGGAACTCTCGCGGTCTACGTGTGTCGAACTCTTACGGCACCCCGGCGCGCTTCGGGCCGACTGCCTACGCTGAAACGCGCACCACCCAACCTATGTGCAGGAGCCACCGATGACCGTCGAAACCGACGCCTCCCCCGCCTTCGCGGGCTACGCCCACCCCGAGCGCCTCGTCAGCACTCAGTGGCTCGCCGACCACCTCGGAACGCCCGGCCTCGTCGTCGTCGAATCCGACGAAGACGTGCTGCTCTACGAGACCGGGCATATCGAGGGCGCGGTCAAGATCGACTGGCACACCGACCTCAACGACCCGCTCGTGCGCGACTACCTCGACGGTGAAGGCTTCGCGAGGCTGCTGTCCGGCAAAGGCATCAGCCGCGACTCGACGGTCGTCATCTACGGCGACAAGAACAACTGGTGGGCGGCCTACGCGCTCTGGGTGTTCTCGCTCTTCGGCCACGAAGACGTGCGGCTCCTGGACGGCGGGCGCGCGAAGTGGGAGAGCGAAGGTCGGCCCTACGTGACCGAGAACTCGACCCCGGCTTCCGCCGACTACCCCGTCGTCAAGCGCGACGACACCCGCCTGCGCGCCTTCAAAGAGGACGTGCTCGCCCACCTGGGCAATCCCCTGATCGACGTGCGCTCTCCGGAGGAGTACTCGGGCGAGCGCACCACCGCCCCGGCTTACCCGGAGGAGGGGACGCTCCGCGCCGGCCACATCCCGAGCGCGCAGAGCGTGCCGTGGGCGAGAGCGGTCGCCGACGACGGCACGTTCAAGAAGACCGACGAGCTGGATGCCATCTACCGCGAGGGGGCCGGGCTCGAGGACGGCGACAGCGTCATCGCCTACTGCCGCATCGGCGAGCGGTCGAGCCACACCTGGTTCGTGCTGACGCACCTCCTCGGCTTCGAGGGCGTGCGCAACTACGACGGCTCGTGGACCGAATGGGGCAGCGCCGTGCGCGTCCCGATCGTCAAGGGCGCCGAGCCGGGAGCGGTCCCCGCGTAGTCGGCGCAACATCCTCGAAACCGCCTTCTCTAAGCTGGAGTCGTGAGCGAGACCGAGTTGCCGAGCGCGGACCTGCCCGCAGCGTTGGGGAGCATCCGCGACGACTTCCTCGCCCTCGAGCAGCACGAGCGCCTGCAGCTGCTGCTCGAGTTCGCGAACGAACTCCCCGAACTGCCGGCGGCGTACGCCGACCACCCGGACCTGCTCGAGCGCGTCGAGGAGTGCCAGTCGCCGGTGTTCATCTTCGTCGACGTCGCACCGGGGACGGCCGACGGCATCGTGCGGCTGCACGCGACGGCGCCGAAGGAGGCGCCCACCACGCGGGGCTTCGCCTCGATCCTGGTGCAGGGCCTCGCCGGTCTCACCGCACAGCAGGTGCTCGACGTGCCCGACGACTTTCCGCTCACGATCGGCCTGACCGAAGCCGTGAGCCCGCTGCGCATCCGCGGGATGTCGGCACTCCTCGGCCGCGCGAAACGCCAAGTGCGCGAGAAGACTGCGGCGTGATCCTCCGCCCCCTGTCGCCGTCGGGCGACGCCATCGACACCACCGCGCCCGACGCCCGCACCCGCATCGCGGAGCGGTACCCGGCGCCCGGGCTGCGAGTGAACCTGGTCGCGACGCTCGACGGGGGAACGGCGGATGCCGCCGGCACCAGCGCGGGGATCACGACCGGGGCGGACCGCGTGGTGCTGGGCGCGATCCGGTCGGTGAGCGACACCGTGTTGATCGGCGCCGCGACCTTCCGCGCCGAACCCGGGCTCATCCCGAAGCGCACGCACCTCACCGTGCTCACCACGACCGGCGACTTCACCGGTGCCACGGCGCGCGACGACATCGAACCCGGACGCATCCTCGTCGTCGGCCCGTCGGGTGCCCAGGACCGGGCTCGCGCGACATTCGCCTCGCCGTTCGAGTACCTCGCGGTCGACGGCGACCGCGCCGTGCCGCTCGCCGGCGTGATCGCCGCCCTCCGCGGGCGCGGCCTCGAGAAGATCGTCTGCGAGGGCGGACCGCGGCTCGTCGGTCAGCTGCTCGCCGCCAACCTGGTCGACGAGATCTGCCTGACCACGGTGCCGCGGCTCGTCGGACGACCGCAGGTGCTGTTCGGCGGCGCCGCCCCCGGCCCCCACGACCTGGAGCTCATCCAGCTGCTCGCCGACGACTCCGGCGCGCTCTACGCGCGCTGGCGTCCGACCCGCTGATCCCCGAGCTGTGAGCTACGACGAACGCCGGGCCGCGGTCGCGGGCAGGTCGGCCAGCCAGCCCCGGATCGCGCCTTCCCACCGTTCGCGGTCGTAGTTCCACAGCTTCGTGTGGCGCGCGACCTCGAACGCCTCATAGCTGACGATGTCGGGCCGGGCGACCGCGAGCGCCCGTGACGCCGTGGACGGCACGAAGCCGTCGTCGTCGCTGTGCAGGATGAGCACTGGCCGGTCGAGCTCTGTGGCACGGGTCACGAAGTCGAGCCGGTCGATATCGAGTGGCTCCGCCAGGCCGGTGAACACCCGGCCCCACGGATGCTTGAACAGCAGGACGACGAAGGACCGCACGAAGACCGGCAGCCGCCGCACCTTCACCTGGAAGTCGAGCGCGGCGATCCAGTCGACGACCGGGGACTCCAGGATGACGCCGGCCACGGCATCCGCATGCGCAGAGCGGGTGAGCGCCTGCAGCACCGTCGCGCCGCCCATCGACCAGCCGACCAGCACAATCTCGGTCGCCCCGTGGCTGACCGCGTAGCGCATTGCCGCTTCGACGTCGAGCCATTCGCGGTCGCCGAGTGCGTAGCGGAAGTCGTCGCTGCGCGGTGCCTCCCCGTCGTTACGGTACGAGACCACGAGCGAGGTGAACCCCGCCTCCCGGAAGATCGGCACCGCGCGCAACGTCTCGGGCCGGCGCACCGCGCGACCGTGCACGTGGATCGCCCACCGCGCGCTCGGCTTCCCGCCGGCCGCCGGGATCAGCCAGGCCGGCGCGTCGCCGAGCGGCGTTGCGATCGGGATGTCCTCGAACGGCACGTCGAGATCCTCGGGCGTCAGATAGAACCAGCCGGTGAGCCGCCCGCGCTTCGCCGCCGCGAGGTCGCCCTGGTCGACCCCGAGGATGCGCCGGGTCACCGTCGACGGGGTCGTCGCCACGATCTCGCCGACGCGTGCGTGGCCGGTCTCCCGGGTGAACCAGAAGCTGTAGTCGCCGCGCAGCCGGGAGTCGGCCGTGGCGTCGAGCACGATCAGCCCGGCATCGAGATCGACCGAGCGGATGGCGACATCCTCTTCGCGGCGCGACGGCGGCACGATCACCCGACGCGCCACGACGATGCTCAGCGTCGCCGTCGCAACCGCCGCGGCTCCCACCAGCGCCAAGGCCCCGATGACACCGCCGATCGCGATCCTCGTCCGCGTCGGCATGCGTCCTCCTCAGTCCGCGAACCGCCGTCGAGCCGATCCGGGTCGGCGTGGCACGTGACGGGGTCCCGGTTCAAACCCTAGTGTTCAGAGGTGAGCACTGAGCGCAGCGCACCCGCCGTGCCGGCTTCGTTCGGGCGCGCTCTCGCGGCCGTGCGGCGTGCCGAGGTGCGCCCCGAATTGCAGCTCACCGAGATCCCGGCACCGACCGGACTCGCGCCGCACGCGATCGCCCTGGCCGCCGACGTCATCCCGGTGAGGCACGGCGTCGACTCGGTGCTCGGCACCGGGCGCTTCGTGCTGCTCTATGACCCCGCACAGCCAGAGGCCTGGAACGGGTCGTTCCGGGTCGTCTGCTTCGCGCAGGCACCGCTCGAAACCGACATCGGGCTCGACCCGTTCGTCGCCGAGGTGGCGTGGGCGTGGCTCACCGACTCCCTCAGCGCCCGGGATGCCGGCTACACGGCCGCCTCGGGCACCGCCACCAAGGTGCTCTCCTCCGGATTCGGCGAACTCGCCGGGCAGGGCGACGGCGCCCAGCTCGAGGTGCGCGCCTCGTGGACCCCGGATGCCGACGCGATCGGCGCCTCCGTCGAAGCCTGGAGCGACCTGCTGTGTCGCCTCGCCGGGCTCCCGCCGACGCCCGAAGCGGTCGGCCTGCTGCCGAATCGACGAGCGGCGCGTGGCTGAACCGCTCTTCTCCGATGCCCCGGGCGCCGAGCAGATGCGGGTGTCCGCCCCTTCGGCCGCCGCACCCGCCGCGGTGCCGCCGGTGCCGCACGAGCACGTCGACGTGCTCGATTCGCGTGACGGCTACCTCGACGCGGTCGCGAAGCTGGCCGCCGGGCACGGCCCGTTCGCGGTCGACGCGGAGCGTGCCTCCGGCTTCCGGTACTCGCAGCGCGCCTACCTGGTCCAGGTCTACCGCCGCGGATCGGGTGCCTTCCTCTTCGACCCGCCTGCGATCGGTGACGCCCTCGGTCATCGAGCTCTCGGCGAACTCGCCGAGGTCATGGCCGGCGAGGAGTGGATCCTGCACGCTGCGAGCCAGGACCTCGCCTGCCTCCGCGAGATCGGTCTGGACCCCGAGGTGATCTTCGACACCGAACTCGGGGCCCGGCTGGCCGGCCTCCCCCGTGTCGGCCTCGGCACGGTCGTCGAGGATCTGCTCGGCATCCATCTCGCGAAGGAGCACTCCGCCGCCGACTGGTCGACCCGCCCGCTGCCGCAAAGCTGGCTCGTCTACGCGGCACTCGACGTCGAACTGCTCCCCGATCTGCGCGACGCGATCGCGAAGCTGCTCGACGACGCCGGCAAGCACGACATCGCAGCCCAGGAGTTCGCCGCGGTCCTGCGCCGCGAGCCCGTCTCCCGGCAGGAGCCCTGGCGGCGGCTGTCCGGCATCCACGCCCTGCGTCAGCCGCGCAACCTCGCCGTCGCCCGCGAGTTGTGGACGACCCGGGATGACTACGCCCGCGAGATCGACTCGGCCCCCGGCCGGCTCGTCCCCGACGCGTCGCTGCTGGCCGCCGCCCGCGCGATGCCGACGACGAAGCGCGACCTCGCCGCGATGAAGGATTTCAACGGGCGGGCCAGCCGATCGCAGCTCGACCGCTGGTGGGCCGCGATCGAGCGCGGCCTCGCGACGCCCGACCTGCCGGTCAGCCGACCGCCCGGCGACGGGATGCCGCCGCCGCGCGTCTGGGCGGACAAGAACCCCGAGGCCGATCGCCGGCTCAAGCGCGCACGCGCGGCCGTCGTCACCCGGGCCGGCGAACTCGACATCCCGGTGGAGAACGTGCTCACCCCCGAGACGCTGCGCCGTGTGGCCTGGGCGCCGCCCGCCGAGATCTCCGCCCAGACCGTCGGCGAGGCTCTCGCGGCGTACGGGGCACGCGCGTGGCAGGTTGAGGCAACCGCACAGCTGATCACCGAAGCCTTTGTGGATGTCCGCCAAGAGCCGGAATCGCCCGGAGAGCCCCCGTCGTAGGAAGAATCAAAGGATCAGCGGGCTCCGCGACCCCTGCCTAGGCTTGCTGAGTTGCTGAAAAGCAGCGGTACTCACGAATCAGTCCTGGAGGGCACCGTGGCCGAGAGATCCGACGTCGTTTTCGTGGACGGGGTCCGCACCCCGTTCGGCCGGGCGGGTGAGAAGGGACAGTACTGGAACACCCGTGCCGACGACCTCATCGTCAAAGCCATCATCGGCCTGCTCGAGCGCAACCCGAATCTCCCGCCGGAGCGCGTCGACGACGTGGCGATCGCCGCGACGACGCAGACCGGCGACCAGGGTCTGACGATCGGCCGCACGTCCGCCATCCTCGCCGGCCTGCCGCTCAGCGTGCCCGGCTTCTCGATCGACCGCATGTGCGCGGGCGCGATGACCTCGGTCGCCACCATCGGCTCGATGATCGGCTTCGGACAGTACGACATCGGCATCGCCGGCGGTGTCGAGCACATGGGCCACCACCCGATGGGCGAGGGCGCCGACCCGAACCCGCGGTTCCTCGCCGAGAAGCTCGTCGACCCCGAGGCGCTCAACATGGGCAACACGGCCGAACGTCTGCACGACCGCTTCCCGTCGCTCACCAAGGAGCGCGCCGACCGCTTCGGGCTGCGCAGCCAGCAGAAGGTCGCGGCCGCCTACGCGGCGGGCAAGATCCAGCCCGACCTCATCCCTGTCGCCATCAAGAGCGAGGCGGGCTGGGGTCTCGCCACGCAGGATGAGGGCATGCGCCCCGAGACGACGCTCGAGGGTCTCGCGATGCTCAAGACCCCGTTCCGGCCGCACGGGCGGGTGACCGCCGGCAACGCCTCGCCGCTCACCGACGGCGCGACGGTCTCGCTGCTCGCCAGCGCCGATGTGGCGAAAGACCTGGGCCTCGGCGCGAAGATGCGGATGGTCTCGTTCGGCTTCGCGGGCGTCGAGCCCGAGGTCATGGGCATCGGCCCGATCCCGTCGACCGAGAAGGCGCTCCGCAAGGCGGGACTCACGATCGACGACATCGGCCTGTTCGAGCTCAACGAGGCGTTCTCGGTGCAGGTGCTGTCGCTGCTGGAACACTTCGGCATCGACGACGAGGATCCGCGGGTCAACCCGTGGGGCGGCGCGATCGCGATCGGGCATCCGCTCGCCGCGACCGGCGTGCGGCTGATGATCCAGCTCGCCCGTCAGTTCGAGGAGCGTCCCGATGTGCGCTACGGCCTGACCGCGATGTGCGTCGGTCTCGGCCAGGGCGGCTCGGTCATCTGGGAGAACCCCAACTTCAAGGGCGGCAAGCGATGACCGACTTCAGCAAGCTGGTCGGGCTCGACCCCGACGAGGTCGTCACGCACTCCTACGTTCGGGACATCACCCTGCCCAGCGGCAAGGTGCTCGCCCTGATCACGCTCGACAACGGGCGGGACCACACCCGCCCGTCGACGCTCGGACCGGCGACGCTCCTGGAGTTCTCGGGCGTGCTCGACGGCCTCAAGACGCGCGCCGCGAAGAAGGAGATCGACGCGGTCGCAGTCACCGGCAAGCAATTCATCCTCGCCGCCGGTGCCGACCTGTCGAAGGTCAGCGAGATCCCCGACCGCGAGACCGGGCTGCTGATGGCGAAGCTCGGCCACGAGTCGCTCGGCAAGCTCGGCGGCTACCTCGGGGTGCCGTCGTTCGTCTACACCAACGGCCTCGCCCTCGGCGGCGGCGTCGAGATCGGGCTCAACGCCGACTACCGCACCATCGACTCGTCGGCCGCGGCGATCGCGCTGCCCGAGGTCTTCCTCGGCATCATCCCCGGCTGGGGTGGCGCGTGGCTGCTGCCGAACCTGATCGGCATCGAGAACGCGCTCGAGGTCGTCATCTCGAACCCGCTCAAGAACAACAAGGTGCTGAAGCCGCATGAGGTCTTCGACCTCGGCATGGCGGATGCCATCTTCGGGCCGGCGAACTTCCTCGAGGACTCGCTGAAGTGGACCGACGGCGTGCTGACCGGGAAGACGAAGGTCAAGCGCAAGAACGAGCCCGGCAAGATCGAGCGCGCGGTCAAGTGGGATGTCGCGATCGGCATCGCCGACAAGATGCTCGCCTCGCGCATCGGCCGCGTCGCGAAGAGCCCGTACCAGGCGCTCGAGCTGCTCAAGGCGGCGAAGAACACCGACAAGAAGACGGGTTTCGCCGCCGAGGACGAGGCGCTCGCCGACCTCATCTCGGGCGACCAGTTCCGCGCGTCGATCTACGCCTTCAACCTCGTGCAGAAGCGGGCGAAGAAGCCGGCCGGCGCTCCCGACAAGGCGCTCGCCCAGAAAGTCACGAAGGTCGGCGTCATCGGTGCCGGTCTGATGGCCTCGCAGTTCGCGCTGCTCTTCGTGCGCCGCCTCCAGGTGCCGGTGATCATCACCGACCTCGACCAGGCGCGCGTCGACAAGGGCGTCGCGACGATCCACGGCGAGATCGACGATCTGCTCGCCAAGAAGCGCATCAGCGCCGACGAGGCGAACCGCCTCAAGGCGCTCGTCACGGGTACGACCGACAAGGCCGACTTCGCCGACTGCGACTGGGTCATCGAGGCCGTCTTCGAGGAGCTCGGCGTCAAGCAGCAGGTGTTCGCCGACGTGGAGCGGTACATCTCCCCCGAGGCGATCCTGGCGACCAACACCTCGTCGCTCTCGGTCGAGCAGATCGGCGCGAAGCTGAAGAACCCCGAGCGGGTCGTCGGCTTCCACTTCTTCAACCCGGTCGCGGTGATGCCGCTCATCGAGGTCGTGAAGACGCCCAAGACGACCGACGCCGCGCTCAGCACCGCGATGGTCACCGCCGCGAAGCTGCGCAAGAACGCCGTCATCACGGCCGACACGCCCGGCTTCGTCGTCAACCGCATCCTCGCCAAGCTGCTCGGTGAGGCGATGCACGCGGTCGAGCAGGGCACGCCGTTCGAGACGGTCGTCGAGGCGGTCCGCCCGTTCGGACTCCCGATGGATCCGTTCGTGCTCCTGGATCTGGTCGGGCTCAAGGTCGGCGCGCACGTACTCGACACCCACCACGGGGCCTTCCCCGAGCGGTTCTTCGAGTCGGCGGCGCTCCACGAGCTCGCCGAGGCGAACGTGCTGCTCGAGAAGGACGGCAAGGGCAAGCCCACCGGCAAGATCGACAAGAAGGCGATCGCGATCGTCGAGAAGCACCGCCCGAAGGACGCCAAGGCGCTGACCGCCGAAGAGCTGCGGCTGCGGGTCGAGGACGGCCTCGCCGACGAGATCCATCGGATGCTCGAGGGCAAGGTCGTCGAGGCGGCCGAGGACATCGACCTCTGCCTCATCCTGGGCGCCGGCTGGCCGTTCCAGATGGGCGGCGCGACGCCGTACCTCGACCGGGTCGGCGCGAGCGAGCGCGTCTTCGGAGCGACGTTCCACACCCCGCGGATCGTCGGAGTCGCCTAAAGCGACTCCACTCGGGGGCCATTTCTGGCCCCCGAGAGACCGGCGCCCCCGCCGTCTCGGCGGAGATCACCTCACGGGAGCGACGGCCGGACTCTAGTGGGCGGCGAACTCCGGCGCGCCCGCGGTCTCGGCGGGCTTGCGCACGAGGAACGACACCGCGATCAACCCGAGCGTGGTGAAGGCTCCCGCGAGGAAGGCGAGGTGGACGCCCGCGACGATCTGCTTAGCGGAGGCGACGGTGACGTCGGTCTCGCCGGCTCCCGCCATGCCGACCGCGAGCAGGGCGATGAAGATCGCGGTGCCGGCGGCGCCGGCCACCTGCTGGAGCGTCGACACGAGCGCCGAGCCGTGCGAGTACAGGTGCGGCGGCAGCGATCCGAGCCCGCTCGAGAAGAGCGGGGTGAACAGGAACGCGAGCCCGAGCCCGAGCAGCACGTTCGCGATCACGATGAACCAGATCGGGGTGCCGACACCGAGGCCGAGCGCGAACATCCACAGCGACGAGCTCAGCAGCACGGCGCCGGGGATGACGAGCGGCCGAGGCCCGACCTTGTCGTAGACGCGGCCGACGAAGGGGCCGAGCAGACCGGAGAGCAGCGGTCCGGGCAGCAGCATCAAGCCGATGGTCGTCGTCTCGAGGCCGAGCGCGTACTGCAGGTAGATCGGCAGGAGGATCACCATGCCGAACAGCGAGAGCATGCCGATCGCGAGCATGATGACCGACACGGTGAACGTGCGCGACTGGAACGTGCGCAGGTCGAGGAAGGCCGCATCCCGGCGCTGCAGGGCGAACTGGCGGAACGCGAAGAGCGCCAGGAAGACGACGCCGGTCACGAGCGGCACGAACGGCGACACGAGCGCCTCGCCCTCGGCCGCCGCACCGATGCTCGACAGCCCGTAGACGAAACCGCTGAACCCCAGCGCCGACAGGATGACCGACAGGACGTCGAGGGGCACGCGGCGCGTCTCGGAGACGTTGGGCACTCGGACGATGCCGATGATCAGCATCGCGACGGCGATGGGGAGCATCACCCAGAACAGCCCGCGCCACTGGTCGTCGAACGCCTGGAGCAGGACGCCCGCGATCGCCGGCCCGACGGCCGGGGCCACGGACATGACGATCGAGATGCGCCCCATGATGCGGCCGCGCATGTGCATCGGGACGATCGTGAGCACCGTCGTCATCATCAACGGCATCATGATCGCGGTGCCGCTCGCCTGCACGACGCGGCCCGCGACGAGAACCCCGAAGACGGGTGCGGTCGCCGCGATCAACGTGCCGGCCACGAAGAGGCTCAGGGCCAGGATGAAGGCCGACCGGGTGCTGATGCGCTGCAGCAGCCATCCGGTGATCGGGATGACGACGGCCAGCGTCAGCGCGAACGCCGTCGTCAGCCACTGCCCGCTCGCGGCGCTGATCTCCAGGTCTTTGATGATGGTCGGGATCGCGACGCTCATCGTCGTCTCGTTGAGGAAGACGACGAAGACCGCGGCGAGCAGCAGGACGAGGGCCTGCCGCGATCGCGGGTCGAGACGCTCGGCCGGCGCCGACGCGGGAACGGAGGCGGTCGACGGGTTCGAGCGCGCTGTCGTACCGGTCATGATTCCTCCATGGATTTTCCCGGCGAATGCCGGGGCTTCACGCTATCGCGGGCCTCCGACATGACACGTCGGGGAGAATTCCGCCGAGAGTGAACAAGTCGCGGAGCCGCCGGGATATTCCCGATCGCCTCCACGACCTGTCGACGATACGTGCTGGGGGCCTCAGCGGTTGAGCGGCGTCATGTCGGCGTACCGGTCGCCGACCGGAGCCGGCAGCTCGCCCAGCGTCGCGAGCTGCGGGGCGCTCAGCACCACGGCATCCGCGGCCACGTTCTCCTCGAGCCGCTCGACCCGCTTCGTGCCCGGGATCGGAGCGATGTGCTCCCCCTGGGCCAACAGCCAGGCGAGCGCGACCTGGGCCGGGGTGGCCCCGGCATCCCGCGCGACCTCTTCGACTGCGTCGACGATCACGAGGTTGGCGTCGAGGTTCTCGAACCGCGGGTTGCTCAGCCGGAAGTCCGACGCGTCGAGCTGTTCGGTCGACCGGATCGCGCCGGTCAGGAACCCCCGGCCGAGCGGCGAGTAGGGCACGAAGCCGATCCCGAGTTCCCGCAGCACGGACAGCAGCTCTTTCTCGGGGTCGCGACTCCAGAGCGAGTACTCGGTCTGGACGGCCGACACCGGGTGGACGGCGTGGGCGCGGCGGATCGTGTCGGGCGACGCCTCGGAGAGGCCGTAGCCGCGGATCTTGCCCTCGGCGACGAGTTCCGCGAGCACGCCCGCGGTCTCCTCGATCGGCGTGTTCGGATCCATCCGGTGCTGGTAGTAGAGGTCGACGTGATCCGTGCCGAGTCGGCGGAGCGACCCCTCGAGGGCGAGCCGCACGTTGGCGGGCGAGCCGTCCATCCCCCGTTCGCCGTCGGTGGTGTGCCGGATCGTGCCCATCTTGGTCGCGATCACCACATCGGCGCGGCGGGCGCCCAGGGCGCGACCGAGCAGCTCCTCGTTGATGTACGGGCCGTAGATCTCGGCCGTGTCGAAGAACGTGACGCCGAGGTCGACGGCGCGGTGGATCGTGCGGGTGGATTCGGCGTCGTCGAGGGCGGCGCCGGTGTAGAACGCCGACATCCCCATCGTGCCGAGTCCGAGCCGGGAGACCTCGAGGTCCCCGAGAGTGGTGTGCTTCATCGTGTCGTGAACTCCTCATAGGTGCGGATCTTGAAGTCGATGGCGTCGAGGCTCGCCTGCACCTCGGCGAGCTGGGCCAGCACGCGCTCGCGATGGGCGACGAGGAGGTCGAGCCGCTCCCCCGTCGTCCCGTCGCCGGAACGTGCGAGTTCCGCGTAGCGGCGGATGTCGCGGATCGGCATCCCCGTCGCGCGGAGTCTGGTGATGAACGTCACCCAGCGCACGTCCGACTCGGCGTAGCGCCGATGCCGGCTGCCCGCGCGGCCGACCGAGTCCAGGAACAGCCCCTCCTGCTCGTAGTAGCGCAGGGTGGATGTCGTGAGCCCCGTCTCTGCCGCGACCGCGGAGATCGAGAGCGAGGCGTCGGTGAGGACGGTGTCGGCTGACGTCATGTCCTCACGGTAGAACTTCAAGCGCGCTTGAAGTCAAACCGCGGGTCAGTCCCGCCGGTTCGCCGCCTCGGGAGCCACGGCGTCCTCAGGCAGCGGACGCGCGACCGGGATGCGCGTGCCGAGCACCTGCGCGACGATGTCGCGCGCGATCCGCTGGTCGGAGAGCCCGACTTCGGCGAGGATCTCGGCGCGCTCCCCGTGCTCGAGGAACTCGTCGGGCAGCCCCAGCTCGTCGACCGCCGTGTCGACTCCGGCGGCCCGCAGATCCTGACGGATGCGGGTACCGATGCCTCCGACGCGGATGCCGTCTTCGATCGAGACGACGAGGCGGTAGTCGCGAGCCATCTCGATGATCGACCCCGGCACCGGGATCACCCAGCGCGGGTCGACGACGGTCGCGCCGATCCCCTGAGCCGCGAGCCGCTCGGCGACCTGCAGCCCGAGCTTCGCCATCGGGCCGACCGTCACGATCAGGACGTCGCGGTGCGCGGCCTCGCGCAGCACGTCGACCCCGTCGTCGGTGCGACGGGTGGCCTCGAGCTCGGAGCCGACGCTGCCCTTCGAGTACCGCACGACCGTCGGGGCGTCGTCGATCGCGACCGCCTCGCGCAGCTCCTCGCGGAGCCGCGTCGAGTCGCGCGGTGCCGCGATCCGGATGTGCGGCACGGCCTGGAGGATCGCGAGGTCCCACATGCCGTGATGGCTCGGCCCGTCGGGCCCGGTCACGCCGGCCCGGTCGAGCACGAAGGTGACGCCCGCCTTGTGGAGGGCGACATCCATCAGGATCTGGTCGAACGCGCGGTTGACGAACGTGGCGTACAGGGCGACGACCGGATGCAGGCCGCCGAACGCCAGGCCCGCGGCACTGGTCACGGCGTGCTGCTCCGCGATGCCGACATCGAAGACGCGCTCGGGGTACTTCTCGGCGAAACGGTGCAGGCCGGTCGGCCGGAGCATCGCCGCGGTGATGCCGACGAGACGCGGGTCGGCATCGGCCAGTTCGACGATCTCGTCGGCGAAGACGCTCGTCCACGAGGGACGCGACGGGGCTTCGACGGGCTCACCGGTCTCGGGATCGATCTGACCCACCGCGTGGAACTGGTCGGCGACGTCGGCGACTGCCGGACCGTAGCCGTGACCCTTCTCGGTGATGACGTGCACGATCACCGGCGCCTGGAACTCCTTCGCCTGGCGCAGCGTCTCCTCGAGGGCGGCGAGGTCGTGGCCGTGCACCGGGCCGAGGTACTTGATGTCGAGGTTCGAGTAAAGGGCCTCGTTGTTCGTGAAGCGTGAGAGGAAGCCGTGCACGGCACCCCGGGTGCCGCGGTAGACCGCACGCCCCACGCCGCCGAACCGGTTGAACACCTGCTGGCTGGTGCGGTGGAGGCGGCGGTACGAGCGCCGCGTGCGGACGTCGTTGAGGAAGCGCGCCATCCCCCCGATGGTCGGCGCGTACGAGCGACCGTTGTCGTTGACGACGATCACGAGCTTGCGGGAGTTGTCGTCGCTGATGTTGTTCAGCGCCTCCCAGGTCATGCCGCCGGTGAGCGCGCCGTCGCCGACGACCGCGACGACGTAGCGGTCGTCCTGGCCCGTCATCGAGAACGCGCGCGAGATGCCGTCGGCCCAGGACAGTGACGACGAGGCGTGCGAGCTCTCGACGATGTCGTGTTCGCTCTCGGATCGCTGCGGGTAGCCGGCCAGGCCGCCCTTCATGCGCAGGCGGCTGAAGTCCTGCCGTCCGGTGAGCAGCTTGTGCACGTAGCTCTGGTGGCCGGTGTCGAACACGACGGCGTCCCGCGGCGACTCGAACACCCGGTGGATCGCCATCGTCAGCTCGACGACGCCGAGGTTCGGACCGAGGTGGCCGCCGGTCTTCGAGACCTCGGTGACCAGGAAGCGGCGGATCTCGTCGGCCAGCTCGGCGAGCTGGTCCTTGGTGAGAGCGTCGAGGTCGCGCGGACCCGTGATCGACGACAACAGGCTCATGTCGCGAGCCTAACCGCCGCGACCCGCGACCATCCTGAGGGTTGACGCGGGTCGCGGCCGGCGATGCTAGACCAGGCTGCGGAGCACGTACTGCAGGATGCCGCCGTTGCGGTAGTAGTCCGCCTCGCCGGGGGTGTCGATGCGCACGACCGCGTCGAACTCGACCGGCTGCTTGCCCTCGGGCGAGAACTCGCTCGGGGTCGCCGTGACGTGCACCGTCTTCGGCGTGACGCCCTCGTTGAGCTTCTCGAGGCCCGCGATCGAGACGATCTCGGTGCCGTCGAGCCCGAGCGACTCCCAGCTCGACCCCGCCGGGAACTGCAGCGGCACGACGCCCATCCCGATCAGGTTGGAGCGGTGGATGCGCTCAAAGCTCTCGGTGATGACCGCCTTGACGCCGAGCAGCGAGGTGCCCTTCGCGGCCCAGTCGCGGGACGAGCCCGAGCCGTACTCCTTGCCGCCGAAGATGACGAGCGGGACGCCGGCATCCTGGTAGTTGACGGACGCGTCGTAGATGTACGACTGCGGTCCGCCGGCCTGGGTGAAGTCACGGGTGTACGAGCCCTCGACGACTGCGCCGTCGTTGACCGCGCTGACGATCCCGTTCTTCAGACGGATGTTGGCGAAGGTGCCGCGGATCATCACCTCGTGGTTGCCGCGACGCGAGCCGTAGGAGTTGAAGTCCTGACGCTCGACGCCGTGCTCGGTGAGGTACTGCGCCGCCGGAGTGCCCGGCTTGATGTTGCCGGCCGGGCTGATGTGGTCGGTGGTCACCGAGTCGCCGAGCGTCGCGAGCACACGCGCACCCTGGATGTCGGCGACGGGGGTGAGCTCCATCGTCATGCCCTCGAAGTACGGGGGTTTGCGCACGTAGGTCGATTCCGGGTCCCAGTCGAAGATCGGGCCGGTCGGGGTGGGCAGACTGGTCCAGCGCTCGTCGCCGTCGAAGACCGTCGCGTACTGCTTGATGAACTGCTCACGCGAGATCGACGAGTCGATCGTCTCCTGCACCTCGTCGGGCGCGGGCCAGATGTCCCTGAGGAACACGTCGTTGCCGTCGCCGTCCTGGCCGAGCGCGTCGGTCTCGAAGTCGAAGTGCATCGATCCGGCGAGAGCGTACGCGACGACGAGCGGCGGGCTCGCGAGGTAGTTCATCTTCACGTCGGGGCTGATCCGCCCCTCGAAGTTGCGATTGCCGGAGAGCACCGCGGTCACCGCGAGATCGTGCGAGTTGACGGCGGCCGACACCTCTTCGATCAGCGGACCGGAGTTGCCGATGCAGATGGTGCACCCGTAACCGACGGTGTAGAAGCCGACCGCCTCGAGCGCCTTGTCGAGCCCCGATTTCTCGTAGTAGTCGGTGACGACCTTCGAGCCCGGGCCGAGCGTGGTCTTCACCCACGGCTTGCTCTTCAGGCCCTTGTCGACGGCGTTCCGGGCGAGCAGACCCGCCGCGATCATGACCGACGGGTTCGACGTGTTCGTGCACGAGGTGATCGCCGCGAGGGTGACCGCGCCGTGGTCGAGCAGGTACGTCTGACCCTCGGGCGTCGTGACCCTGACCGGGTTCGACGACGCCGCCGGGGCGCCGGAGGAGATGTGCACCTCGCGGGTCTCGTCCTGCTCGTCGCCGGGCACCGGGCCCGGGTCGGACGCGGGGAACGAGTGCTTGCCCTCGAGATCGGCGATCTCGTTCGAGGTCGACGCCGACGCATAGCCGAGGATGTCGATCTCGAACTGCGACTTCGAGTCGGAGAGCAGGATGCGGTCCTGCGGACGCTTCGGCCCCGCGATCGAGGGCACCACGGTGGAGAGGTCGAGTTCCAGGTACTCGCTGAACGAGGGCTCGTGCGAGGCGTCGTGCCACAGCTTCTGCAGCTTCGCGTAGGCCTCGACGAGGGCGACGGTCTGCTCGTCGCGACCGGTGAGGCGGAGGTAGTCGAGGGTCACGTCGTCGATCGGGAAGATCGCGGCGGTCGAGCCGAACTCGGGGCTCATGTTGCCGATCGTGGCGCGGTTCGCGAGCGGCACCGAGGCGACGCCCTCGCCGTAGAACTCGACGAACTTGCCAACCACGCCGTGCTTGCGCAGCTGCTCGGTGATGGTGAGCACGACATCCGTCGCCGTCACGCCGGCGGGAATCTCGCCGGTCAGCTTGAAGCCGACGACGCGCGGGATGAGCATCGACACCGGCTGGCCGAGCATCGCGGCCTCGGCCTCGATGCCACCGACGCCCCAGCCGAGCACGCCGAGGCCATTGACCATCGTGGTGTGCGAGTCGGTGCCGACGCAGGTGTCGGGGTAGGCGCGCAGCACGCCGTTGCCATCGGAATCGAACACCGTGCGGTCGTAGACGACCTTCGCGAGGTGCTCGATGTTGACCTGGTGCACGATGCCCGTTCCGGGCGGGACGACCTTGAAGTCCTGGAACGCAGTCTGACCCCAGCGCAGGAACTGGTAGCGCTCGCCGTTGCGCTGGTACTCGATCTCGACGTTGCGCTCGAGCGCGTTCTCGGTGCCGAACAGGTCGGCGATGACCGAGTGGTCGATGACCATCTCGGCGGGCGACAGCGGGTTGATCTTGGCGGCGTCGCCGCCGAGCGCGGTGACGGCTTCGCGCATCGTGGCGAGGTCGACGATGCACGGCACGCCGGTGAAGTCCTGCATGACGACGCGGGCGGGCGTGAACTGGATCTCGGTGTCGGGCTCCGCGTCGGGCACCCAGGCGCCGAGCGCCTCGATCTGCGCCTTCGTGACGTTGGCGCCGTCTTCGGTGCGCAGCAGGTTCTCGAGCAGCACCTTCAGGCTGAACGGGAGCTTGTCGTAGCCCGGCACGGCGTCGATGCGGAAGACCTCGTAGACGGTGCTGCCGACCGTCAGGGTGTCCTGGGAACCGAAGCTGTTGACCGTCGACATTGTCGTCTCCTCGTAGGCGTCCTGCCCATCCTCGCCGTGCGGCCCGGCCGCTACCAGCAAGGCAAGCCTAAGCCCGCTCCGATGGGATTTATCTTGATGTCAAGATAAATCTAGCACCGTCAGGCCCCGTCGGCGGGCTCTTCCCGGGCTCGCCACGCCGTGCGCACGAGCAACCAGGTCACCCAGAGCAGCGCTGCATAGAGCGGGACGCCCATCACGAGCTTCGTCGCTGCGAGTGCCGACGTGGCCTCGGCGAGATAGAGCGGCAGCTGCACCGCGAGGCGCAACGCCGAGAGTCCCACCCAGAGGAACGTCGCGATCGTCGCGACGCGAACCTTGGCCGGGTTCTTCCGCCAGTCGTCGTCATTGAGCAGCAGCCCCACGATCAGTCCGACGAACGGACGCCGGGCGACGAGGCTCACCACCATCACCAGCACGACGCCGCCGTTGATGAAGAAGCCCGGGACGAAGTTGTTGTTGGCGTCGTTCGTGAGGAGCGCGAGGCCCGCCGAGATTCCGACGCCGACCGCCCCGGCGATCGCGGTGGTCACCGGCTGGCGCATCACCAGCCGCACGACGATGAAGACGAGCGAGACCGCGAGGGGCGCGAGGACCGACGGCAGCAGTTCGCCCGTGATCGTGAAGACGACCAGGAACCCGAGCCCCGGGAGGATCGACTCGATCAGGCCGCGCACGCCGCCGATCGCGGCGAGGAGAGCTCCGGCCGTCGGGGTCTCACCCGGCGGAACCTTGCCGAGGCTCGACTGACGGGCGGCCGCCGAGAGGGCGTCGCGGAACGAGGGTTCGGGCGCGTCACTCATGTCAGACGGCCGTCGCCGGACCAGTCGGCGTGGTGCTGCCGGAACCGGCGACCGAGGCGGGGACGTGCAGCGGGATGAGATCGCGCGGCGGCATCGGGGTCGTGCCGCGCACGACGACGACGCTGCGGAAGAGCTCCTCGACCTTCGCCGCCGCCTCGGCATTGCCCGCCGCCTCGCCGCTGATCACGCCGCGCAGGAACCACCGGGGGCCGTCGACGCCGACGAACCGGGCGATGCGCGAACCCTGACCGCCGGGAGCGGGGATCTCGGCGCGGAGCTCCGGGCCGAGCGGGCCCTGCGCCTCGACCGTGCGTCCGCCCTGCTTCTCGATCTGCTGCACGATCTGCTGCCGGATCTCGTGCCAGAGGCCGCTCGAGCGCGGGGCCGCGAAGGGCTGCAGCTGCAGCGTCGAGCCGGCGTAGTCGAGCGCCACGGCGACGACGCGCTTGTTGCCCTCCTCGACCTCGAGCCGCACGGCGAGATCGGGCCGCGGGACGAGCTTGATGCCGCCGAGGTCGACGTACGGCCGGACCGGGTTGGCCTCGGCGTCGTCGAGGGGACCGGCCGTGTCTCGATCGGCCGGGGCTGACTTGGGGTGTTCGGTGTCGCTCACTGGTCTCCAGGGCTCTGTTGGTCGGGAGCAGGCTCGGCGGACGCGGGGGTGGCGGAGCCGTAGCCGGTCGACCCGAAGCCGCCCTCGCCGCGCTCGGTGCCGGGCAGCCGCTCGACCTCCACGAACCGCACGGCCGGCAGCGCCATCACGATGAGCTGCGCGATCCGATCGCCGGCGGCGATCGCGTACGACTCGCCGGCGTCGGTGTTCAGCAGGGTCACGCGCAGCTCTCCGCGGTAGCCGGCATCCACCGTTCCCGGCGAGTTGACGATCGTGATGCCGTGCTTGGCGGCGAGACCGCTGCGGGGTACGACGAAACCGACGCAGCCGTTCGGCAGGGCGATCTTGAGCCCGGTCGGCACCGTCGCGCGCTCCCCCGGACCGAGAACGACATCCTCAGTGGAGACCAGATCCGCCCCGGCGTCGCCGGCGTGGGCGTAGACCGGGCGGGTGCCGGCGAACAGCACCTCGATCGACTCGGTCACCTGACGAGGCTAGTCCATGCTCGAATAGGGGAATGCTGTATCGCGAGCGACTCCTGCCCGGCTGGTCGATCTTCGTGGCGACCGCCCTCGTCATCCCGGCGAGTCTGCTCGTCTTCCTCCCGATCTCGCCGTTCGCGGGGCTGGTGACCGCCGTCGTGCTCTACACGACGATCGTCGTCGTGCTGCTCGCGACGAGTCCCCTCATCGAGGTGACCGACGACATGCTGCGCGTCGGTCGGGCGCGGATCGAGCGTTCGTTCGTCGGTACCGTGACCGCACACGGAAAGGCGGATGCCGTCGCCGAACGCGGCACGCGTCTGGACGCGCGCGCCTACCTGGTGCTGCGCGGCTGGGCTCCGGGCGTCGTGCGCATCGAGATCACCGACGACGCCGATCCGACGCCGTACTGGCTGGTCTCGACGCGGCGACCCGACGAACTCGCCGACATCCTGAACGCGGTCCGGTAGCGGCCGCTGGGCGCACGTCGCCCGTCCAGGGCGGCGCGGAGCGAGACCTAGGCAGCGCACTCCACGCAGATCGGCCCGAGCTTGGTGTCGTGGTCGAACTGCGACTCGAGCTTCACCAGGAAGCAGTTCACGCAGGTGAACTCGTCGGCCTGCGGAGGCAGGACCACGACATCCAGATCGAGGTCGGAAAGGTCGGCGCCGCCGAGCTCGAATCCGTCAGCAGAGGCATCATCGACGTCGACGACTCCCGAGAGCTTGTCGGGGGTGCGCTCCTGCAAGGCCTGGATCGACTCCGTGTCGTCGTCGGTCTTGCGCGGTGCGTCGTAGTCGGTGGCCATGCCCATCCATCTCGTTGTTGCTGCCGTTGGTGCCCGTTCGGCGGCGTCAGCTTGCATGATCGCGGGGTGAATCGCAAACCAGCCGAACTCGCTTCCCGGACAACTTCCGACGCGCCCGCGATATTCCCCGGAATCCCGGTGAACCCATGTGAGCATGAGGCCCGAGGAGGCCCCGATGGAAGAGCTGAAGGTCATCGGCGTGGAGAGTGGCTCGCTGCTCGTCGCCTCCGAGGAGGGCACCCGGTACCGGGTCGCGATCGACGACGTCCTGCAGTCGCGACTGCGTCAGACGTCGCCCGATCCGGGGTCGGTCCGCAAGCTGTCACCGCGCGAGATCCAGGCGCAGATCCGCGCCGGGATGTCGGCCGAGGACGTCGCCGCGATCACCGGGGTGCCGCTGGACTACGTGCAGCGCTTCGAGGGGCCGGTGCTGGCCGAGCGCGAGTTTGTCATCGAGTCCGCCCTCGCGGTGCCGGTGCACCTCGCGATGGAGACCGACCCGCTCGGCGGGGGCGTCACCTTCGGGACGGTCATACGTCGCCGTCTCGCCGACGGCGGCGCGATCGGCGAACGCTGGGCCTCGTGGAAGGAGGAGGGCGGCGGCTGGGTCGTGAAGCTCACCTTCGTCGCCGAGACCGTCGACCACGACGCACGCTGGTCGTTCGATCCCAAGAAGTCCACGCTCGCTCCGCTCAACCAGGAGGCGATCTCGCTCTCCCAGCAGGGCGAGCAACCGTCGAACCTGGTCCCGCGCCTCCGCGCCGTTCCGCTCGACGAGCAGACCGGGGGGTCGCGCTTCGACTCGGGCGCGTTCTCCGTCTCGACCCCGCCGGACGAGACCGGCCCGCTGCTCGAGCCGGTCCCCTACGGGCGCATCGGCGACCTCGACCCGCTGCCGGTGAAGAAGAACCAGACCGCCGACCTCCTCGAAGCGCTGCGCAAGCGGCGAGGCGAGCGCGACCCGATGGATCCGGACCCGGAGGAGTCGCTCGCTGCGCACCCCTCCACCGGCACGGTGCGACTCATCGACATCCCGCTGGATGCGATGGAGGGCGACAGCCCCGTCGAGTCGATGCGTACGAAACCGTCGGCGCGGGACACCGGGTCGCAGGGTCGGCGCGGCAGCAAGGGCCGGCAGTCGATGCCATCGTGGGACGAGATCGTCTTCGGCGCCCGCACCGACGACGATCTGTAGCCTCAGACCCCGAAGGCTCCGAATCGCAGCAACGGGACGGTCATCTCCGCGGGGGTGAGCGAGCCGTGCTGGCCGACCATGCCCCGGCCGCGGTCGTTCTCGTCGAGGTAATAGGCGACGCGCGTGCGCGCCGCGACGAGCACGTCGCCGATGCGCGGCAACACGTCGGAGTCGACGGCGCCGAAGAACCCGGCGGCGATCGCGTCGCCTCGGGTGGCGATCCACGCCCGTGAGCCCTCGGCGCGCTGCCAGCGATCCCGCACGGTCTCCGTCGACGCCCCCGGCTCGAGGTGCAGGGCGAGGCACCGCGGCTCACCCGAGACGTGCCGGACGCCCTCGAGCAGCGCGGGCTCGACGATCACGTGGTCCTCAGCCGGGATGTCGAGTCCGCCGTGGTCTCCGGTGACGAGTAGGCCCGCATCCGGCCCGAGGACCCGCGTAAAGTCGCCGACGGCGGCATCCACGTCTTCCAGCGCGGCGGTCCAGGCGGCGGAGGCGATCCCGGCCGCGTGGGCGGCGACGTCGACCTCGGGGGCGTAGACGTAGGTCAGCGAGCGGCCGGTCGCGGCGTGGATGCGGCGCACCTCCGCGAACCGGGCGGCGAGGGTCTCGCCGGGGCGGTAGTCGGCACCCCGCAGGACGGCCGCGGTGAAACCCGAGTCCCGGTAGCGCCCCGGGCCGACGGCGTAGGCCGGGATGCCGGCATCCCGCGCCTGCTCGAACAGCGTCGGGGCCCGCTGCCAGGAGCCCGGGTCGAGGTCGGCGCCCCAGCCGGTGAGCGAGTTGACGACACGATCGCCGGTCGAGTCGAAACCGAGATAGCCGACGAGGCCGTGCACACCCGGAAGCACCCCCGTCGTGAGCGATGCGAGCGCCGACGCGGTCGTCGAGGGGAACACCGTCTGGATGCTCGAGGACCGGGGAGCGGCGAGGAGGCGGCGTGCATGCCCGCGGTGCGCGTCCAGCGCGACCGTCCCGAGTCCGTCGACGAGCAGCACGACGGCGTGCGCGACGGGCGGCAGGCCCAGGTCGCCCCGTTCTCCGCGAACCGCGACAAGGCAATTCTTCAGGACGTCGGTGAGGCTGAACCGGTGCGATTTGGCCGCCGGTAACATGGGCCCGATCTTATGACTCCGCCACCCTCCACTCCCCCGACGACCGGCTCCGGCGAGCGGATCCAGGACGTCGACGTCTCCGCCGAGATGGAGGGTTCGTTCCTGGAGTACGCCTACTCGGTCATCTACTCGCGGGCGCTGCCCGACGCGCGCGACGGCCTCAAGCCGGTGCAACGCCGCATCCTCTTCCAGATGTCGGAGATGGGGCTGCGCCCCGACCGCGGTCACGTGAAGAGCGCCCGCGTCGTCGGCGACGTGATGGGCCGCCTGCACCCCCACGGCGACACCGCGATCTACGACGCCCTCGTGCGCCTCGCCCAGGATTTCACGATGCGCGTGCCGCTCGTCGACGGGCACGGCAACTTCGGCTCTCTCGACGACGGCCCGGCCGCGGCTCGCTACACCGAGGCGCGAATGCGGGCCGCGGCGGTCGCCATGTGCGAAGGGCTCGATGAGGATGTCGTCGACTTCGTCCCGAACTACGACAACCAGCTGACCCAGCCCGAGGTGCTGCCGGCGGCGTACCCGAACCTGCTCGTCAACGGCGCCTCCGGGATCGCGGTCGGCATGGCGACCAACATGGCGCCGCACAACCTCATCGAGGTCGCCGCCGCTGCCAAGCACCTGCTCGAGAACCCGGAGGCGACGCTCGACGACCTGATGGCCTACGTGCCCGGCCCCGACCTGCCGACGGGCGGCACGATCGTCGGCCTCGACGGCATCCGGGACGCCTACGCGACCGGCCGCGGCACGTTCAAGACGCGCGCCCGGGTGACCGTCGAGCAGGTCGGTCCGCGCAAGACCGCGCTCGTCGTCACCGAGCTCCCCTACCTCGTCGGGCCCGAGAAGGTGATCGAGAAGATCAAGGACGGCGTGCAGGCGAAGAAGATCACCGGCATCTCCGACGTCACCGACCTCACCGACCGCAAGAACGGCCTGCGCCTCGTCATCGGGCTCAAGACCGGCTTCAGCCCGGAGGGCGTGCTCGAGCAGCTCTACCGGCTGACCCCGCTCGAGGACGGCTTCGGCATCAACAACGTCTGCCTGGTCGGCGGGCAGCCGTTGACGCTCGGCCTGCGCGACCTCCTCCAGGTCTACCTCGGCCATCGCATCCAGGTCGTCACGCGTCGCTCGCGCTATCGCCTCACCCGCCGTCAAGAGCGCCTGCACCTGGTGCTCGGGCTTCTCGTCGCGATCCTCGACATCGACGAGGTCATCCAGGTCGTGCGGTCCTCCGACGACGCCGCGGCGGCACGGGTGCGGCTCATCGAGGTCTTCGACCTCTCGGTGCTGCAGGCCGACTACATCCTCGAACTGCAGCTGCGCCGGCTCACCAAGTTCTCGCGCATCGAGCTCGAGACCGAGCGCGACAAGCTGCAGCGCGAGATCGCCGAGCTGGAGGCGCTGCTCGGCGACCCCGCGCGGGTGCGCGAGCAGGTCGGCATCGAGCTGGATGAGGTCGCCGAGCGCTTCGGCACGGCACGGCGCACGCTGCTGACCGAGGCGAAGGCGTCGATCGCGTCCACCCCCGCACAGCGCCGAGCCGCCGCCACGGGGGGCCCGGCCCTCGAGATCGCCGACGGCCCGACGCTGGTCGTGCTCTCGACGACCGGCCGCATGGTGCGCGTCGAAGGGGCAGAGATCACGGCGCGCAGCGGACGTCGCGGGCGGCACGACGCCATCCTCTCCACCGTCGCCTCGACGGTCCGCGGAGAACTCGGCGCGATCACCTCGCGCGGCCGCCTCGTGCGCTTCTCCCCCGTCGACCTGCCGTCGGTTCCGGGTAACTCGGTGCAGCTCGCCGCGGGTGCGCGCATCAGCGACTACCTCGGCCTCGCCGACACGAAGGAACGCGTGCTCGGCCTGGTCTCGCTGACCTCCGACGATCCGATCGCCCTCGCCACCGCATCCGGCACGGTGAAGCGCGTCGCACCCGGCGGGTACCCGTCGAAGCCCGACTTCGAGGTCATCGCGCTGAAGCCGGGCGACGAAGCCGTCGGGGTCGCGCAGGGCCCCGATTCCGAGGAACTGATCTTCGTCACGACCGACGCCCAGCTGTTGCATTTCGCCGCCTCGGCCGTCCGCCCGCAAGGCACCGGCGCCGGCGGCATGGCCGGCATCAACCTCTCGTCGGGAGCGAAGGTGCTGTTCTTCGGCGCCGTCGACCCCGCTGCCGGGATCGTCGTGGCGACCATCTCGACGCCCGCCGAGACTCTCGCCGGGGCCGATCCGGGGCGCGCCAAGGTGTCGGCGCTCTCGGAGTTCCCCGGCAAGGGTCGCGCCACCGGCGGCGTGCGAGCGCACACGTTTCTCAAAGGCGAGGACGCCCTCTCGCTCGCCTGGGCGGGCCCGGCCCCGGCCCTTGCGGTCGGCGCCGACGGATCGCTGCGCACCCTCCCCGACGCCGGCGCGAAGCGCGACGCCTCGGGAACGCCGATGGATGCCGTCGTCGGCTCCATCGGGCGTGCCCTCTGACTAGCGCGGCACCGCGAGAGCGGCCAGCACCCCGAGAATCCCCCACCACAGACCGAGTCCCGCGAGCAGGCCGAGTGCCGTCTGCTTCGTGAGGCCCCACACCAGCCACGCCACGATCGCCGCGATCACGGCCGGAATCGTGTCGACGAGCGAGATTTCACCACGGGGCGCGAGGATGCCGGGGACCGCGATCGCGCCGAGCACCGCCGGTCCGACGAGCGGGAGATACCTCTCGACCCGCTTCGGCGGGCGGAGCTTCTTCGAGACGAGGAACAGCGCCCGGGTGACGAACGTGACGACGCCGCCGAGGATGATCGCGACGAGCTCAAGCATCGACGGCTCGCGCGCCGCGCTCGGCGAGGTTCAGCACGACGACCCCCGCCGCGACGCCGACGACGGCGCCGACCATGAGCCCGATGCCGAGCGGCAGGGGGTCGGCGACGAGCGCCACGATCCCCGCGACGGCGGCCGCGACGAGCCCGGCACGGTTCCTGATGAGCGGCAGCGTGAGCAGGAGGAAGGTGAGCGGGATGGCGAGTTCGAACGGCACCCACGCCGGGATGAACCCGCCGACGACGATGCCGATCGCCAGCAGCGATGTCCAGCCGACGAGGCAGGTGAGTCCGGCCGTGACGTAGAACGCGCGTTTCTCGCGGTCGCCGCCGCCGCCGTCCGGCACGTCGAACCGGGCCGCGGCGAGGGCGTAGACCGGATCGGCGAGCAGGAACGCGGCGCCCATCCGCTGCCCGAGCGTCCACTCGGCGAGGTGAGGCGCGAGCGCCGCGCTGTAGAGCAGATGACGGGCGTTGATGACCGCGACGGTCAGCACGACGATGCCGAGTGCAGCGCCGATGTGCAGCAGCTGCACGGCGGCGATCTGCGCGGCGCCCGCAAAGATGATCGGCGAACTGAGGATGCTGACCAGCGGGTCGACGCTCGTCGCGCCCATCGCCGCCCCGGCCGCGATGCCGAAGGGGATGTAGCTGACGACGATGATCCCGCCGGCCCGCAGAGCCGCACGGCGCGCCGAGCGCACCCGCTGTTCCTCGGTGAGCGGGAGGTCGGGCGCGGTCATCCGCTCACTCTGGCATCCGCGGGCCGGCACCCGACAGGGCCGATCGCGGTGCGGTGGCCTCCCGTCTCGGCGCTCAGGCCGCGTCGGCGCGCTGGGTCTCCGGAAGGTGCGGGACGAACGCGGCCCACGCCTCGCGGCGTTCCCGGTTCGGATCCTCCTCGATGCGGTCGTCGGCGTCGATGATGAGCGTGCGACGATGCTCCTCGTCGTACGTCGGCCAGCCGGCATCCACCGTGCCGTCGTGGGCGAAGCGCAGCCAGTTCATCCGCATCCGTCGCGCGGTGCGGTCGAAGGCCCGCACGCCGCCGAGCGCGCCCATCGCGCGGGCGTACGGCGTGCGCACGAGGTCGAAGATCGCGAACAGCTCGATGCCGTGGGTGGCGTCGAGTCCGATCAGCCGGGCGAGGCGCGGCGCGAGGTCGAAGCGGTAGGCGTAGGTCGGCGCGTGCCGCGAGTGGCCTTCGGCGACCCGCACCGACGGATACCAGAACGTGTAGTCGCCGGCGAAGTCTGCGGCCGCCCGCGGCTTGGAGAGCCCCGGGTACAGCCGCGCGAGACGCTGCGCCGCCGCCCGCGGGGTGCGGGCGAGGATCGCCCGGATGCGGGCCGGCGTCGACGCGAGGATGTCGATGCGCCCGCGGAAGAACGATCCCTCGCGGTCGTTGGTGCCGATGATCAACGGCACGGGATGCGCGGTGCCGTCGGCGAACGCATCCACCGGTCGCTCGGGGAGGAAGTCGCCGTCGACGACCGGGCACAGGGCGATCGTGCCCGGCACCCGGTCGGGAGTCTCGCGCATCATCCGCGAGGTCGCCGCGACCAACTGCTGCGGGGTCGCTGCGTCGAGCATCTCGGCCACCTCGGCCGGCGTCGGCTCGGCGACAAGCGGTCGGTTCATCACCGCGCCGAGCAGCCCGAGATAGTCCCGCGCCCAGACGGCGGTGAGCTCCGGCGGGTAGACGGCCTCCGGTGGGGAGCTCTCGGCGATGGCGCGGGCGAACAGTCCGGCCGCAGAGGGCACGGCCATCAGCGTCGTCACGGCATTGGCTCCCGCGGATTCGCCGAACAGCGTCACGTTGTCGGGGTCGCCACCGACTGCCGCGATGTTGTCGCGCACCCAGCGCAGCGCCGCGACCATGTCGCGCAGTCCGGCGTTCGCGTCGAACGGGCGCTCTGAAGTCGAGTACCGCGAGAAGTCCAGGAAGCCGAGGGCCCCCAGCCGGTAGTTGAGGTTCACGAAGACGACGCCGCCGTCGTGCACGAGGCCCTCGCCCTGGCCGGGCATCTCGCGCGACGAGCCGACCGCGTAGGCGCCGCCGTGCACGTAGACCATGACCGGACGCAGCCGGTCGGAGGCGGTCGCCGGCGCGATGACGTTGAGAGTCAGGCTGTCCTCCGACTGGGGATCGCCCTTGCCGGACGCGAGCGTGAGGCTGCGCCGGTCTTGCGGCGAGATCGGCCCGAATACACCGGCGTCGCGGACCCCGGTCCAGGGCACGACGGGGTGCGGGGCACGGAGGCGGAGGTCGCCCACAGGGGCGGCTGCATACGGGATGCCGCGCCAGAACCGCAGCCCGCGGGTCGCGATCCCCTGCACGCGGCCGCCCGTCACGTCGACGAGGAGGCCGGAAGTCATCCGCACAGACTATGACCGTCCGCTGGACACCAGCCGGATGTCCGCTGGATGCCGAATCACTGCGCCACCGTGACCGGTTCCTCGTAGATCCACACCTGGCGGCCCTCGCCGCACGTCACCTCGTCCGACGGCATCCCGAACCGGGCGATGATCGCCGCACGGTCGAGGGCGAGCTCGTCCCCGCGGTCGTTGACGTAGAAGAACGACCCCGCCTCCCCGGCATAGCTGCGGTTCGTGAGCCAGAGGTTCGGCTCGAGCGACGAGACCAGGGGGATGAGCCGGATGCCGGTCGCCGACGGCAGATCCACCCGGCGCGCATCGGAGAACGTCGCGAAACCCACCTCCCCCGGCACCACGCGGTCGAGGCAGCTCGTCTCCGCACCGCGAGCGCCGAAGTACCGACCCGCGTCCGCGAACTGCACCACCCCGCCCGACAGGACCCCGACGGCGAGGAACGCGGCCGCGCCCGCCGCCACGACGGGCTCGAGCGCCCGCACCGGCACCGCGAACAGCGCGAGCACGAACGGCAGGACGAGCACCGGCCAGAAGTAGTAGTAGTGCGTGATGAGGGCGGCGGCGGTGGCGGCCAACCCGCCGATCGGCACCAGTCCGAGGAACAGTGCGGCGAAAGCTCGGGCTTCCTCGGGAACCTCACGGCGGCGTGCCAGCCTCCACCCCGCTCCGAGAGCGACCACGAGGCAACCGGACGCCAGAATCGCGCCGAGCGGCAACAGCACCCGCGCCGCCGGGTCGATCATCTGGAACGACCAGTAGGGCTCCAGCGCGTCGAGCCGGGCTCGGAAGACCCCGATGTCGACATAGGTGAGCAGGCCCGTGCCCTGCAACGGCATGAAAACGACCCGCGCGAGCACCGCCGCCACCCCGATCGCGGCGACGAGCAACGCCGGGCCGCCGAGTCCGCGACGGCCCGAGCGGGCGAGCCGCGCGATCAGCACGGCGACCATCCCCGGAGCCGCGAACACGACCGTGAGCGGATTCGACGCGATCGTCAGCGCGAGGGCGGCGGCCAGCAGCAGGCGCGTCGCCCGGGTGCGCACGAGCAGCAGCAGGGGCGCCGCGAGCAGAGCGAGGTACATGCCGACGTAGTACGTCGGGGCGAGGTGGAACGAGAACACCCAGGTGGTGCCGACGAGCGGGAGCAGGACCAGCGGGACGATGCCCGTCGTAGCTCGCAGCATCACCCGAGCCGGCGACGTACCGGGCCACAGCGTGCGAGCGAGGGCCGCGAGGAGCAGGAACAGGGTGACCTGGTTCAGCACCGCGACGACGAGGTAGTAGACGTAGACGTCGCCGAACGAGATCAGGAAGGCGAGCCCGCTCATCGGCAGTTCGGGGAAGACGTAGACCTGCGGCGAGAAGCTCCAGTCGAGTGGGCGGCCCACGGCGACGTCCGACCAGAACTGGAAGAGCGTGCCGTTGTCGCTCGAGCGCAGCTCCCAGGTGATCGGCCAGGAGGCGGCGTCGCCCGGGTCGCCGCCCGCGCGCATCAGGAAGACGAGCGCCGTCAGTGCCGCGACGGCGAGGGCACCGAGTGCGAGCGCGCCGGCCCGGAGGGGGACGACGAGGGAGGGCGCCGACTCAGACGTCGATCCGGTCACGGTCGAGACCCTGGCCGGCGATGATGAAGTCCTTACGGGGCGCGACGTCGTTGCCCATGAGCAACTCGAACACCCGCGACGCCTTCTCGGCGTCGTCCACCCGCACGCGGCGGAGGGTGCGGTGCGCCTTGCTCATCGTGGTCTCGGCGAGCTGGTCGGCATCCATCTCCCCCAACCCCTTGTAGCGCTGGATCGGATCCTGGTACTTCTTGCCCGACTTCTCCAGTCCGCGCAGCACCCCTTGCAGCTCGGCCTCGGAGTAGGTGTAGATCGTCTCGTTCGGCTTCGAACCCGGGTTCATCACGACGACGCGGTGCAGCGGCGGCACGGCGGCGAACACCCGGCCGTCGTCGATCATCGGCCGCATGTAGCGGAAGAACAGGGTGAGCAGCAGGGTGCGGATGTGGGCGCCGTCGACGTCGGCGTCGGCCATGATGATGACCTTGCCGTAGCGCGCCTGCTCGAGGTCGAACGTGCGGCCCGAGCCGGCGCCGATCACCTGGATGATCGAGGCGCATTCGGCGTTGCTCAGCATGTCGGCCACCGAGGCCTTCTGCACGTTGAGGATCTTGCCGCGGATCGGCAGCAGCGCCTGGAACTCGCTGTCGCGCCCGAGCTTCGCGGTGCCGAGCGCGGAGTCGCCCTCGACGATGAACAACTCGGTGCCCTCGACGTCGTTCGACCGGCAGTCGACGAGCTTCGCGGGAAGCGACGACGACTCGAGCGCGTTCTTGCGGCGCTGCGTCTCCTTGTGGGCGCGGGCGGAGATGCGACTCTTCATCTCGGCGACGATCTTGTCGAGCACGAGTGCCGACTGGTTCTTGTCGTCGCGCTTCGTGCTCGTGAACCGCTCCGCCATCGCCTTCGCGACGACGTTGGCGACGATGGCGCGCACCGCCGGCGTGCCGAGGATCTCCTTGGTCTGCCCCTCGAACTGCGGCTCCGGCAGGCGAACGGTGAGGACCGCCGTCAAGCCGGCGAGGATGTCCTCCTTCTCCAGCTTCTCGGACGCCCCGACCTTCAGCCGCCGGGCGTTCTTCTCGACCTCGGAGCGCAGGAACTTCATCAGCCCCTGCTCGAAGCCGGACTGGTGGGTGCCGCCCTTCGGGGTGGCGATGATGTTGACGTACGAGCGGAACACCGTCTCGTACCCGGTGCCCCAGCGCAGCGCGATGTCGACCTCCGCCTCGCGCGGCACGTCGGTCGCGACCATGTGGCCGTTATCCTGCAGCACCGGGACCGTCTCGGTGAACGACCCGGCACCCTGGATGCGCCAGGTGTCGGTGAGCGGCGCGTCGGGCGCGAGGAACTCGACGTACTCGGCGATGCCGCCGGCGAACCGGAACGTCTCGCGCGTGGTCTCCTCGGCGCGTTCGTCGACGACCTCGAGTGCGAGACCGGGCACCAGGAACGCCGTCTGTCGCGCGCGGGCGAGCAGCGAGTCCATCTCGAACTCGGCGCCCTTGGTGAAGATCTGCCGGTCGGCCCAGTAGCGGATGCGAGTGCCGGTGACGCCCTTCGCGACCTTGCCGATCTTGCGCAGCTCCGACCCCGACGTGAACGGGGTGAAGGACGCGTCGGGGGTGGGGGCGCCGTCGTCGGCGAACAGCCCCGGCTCGCCGCGGTGGAACGACATCGCCCAGGTGGCCCCGTCGCGGTCGACTTCGACATCCAGACGCTCGGAGAGCGCGTTGACGACCGAGGCGCCGACGCCGTGCAGACCACCGGATGCGGCATACGACCCGCCGCCGAACTTGCCACCCGCGTGCAGCTTCGTGAAGACCACCTCGACCCCGGAGAGCCCGGTCTTCGGCTCGATGTCGACGGGGATGCCGCGCGCCCGGTCGCGCACCTCGACGCTCGAATCGGCGTGGAGGAGGATCTCGATCTCCGACCCGTGCCCGCCGAGCGCCTCGTCGACGGAGTTGTCGATGATCTCCCAGACGCAGTGCATGAGACCACGAGAGTCGGTCGACCCGATGTACATGCCCGGGCGCTTACGCACCGCTTCGAGACCCTCGAGCACCGAGAGGTGGCGGGCGGAATAGTCGTCGCTCGCCACAGATTCATCTCCTCGTCGAGGCCGCGCCGGGCATTGTCGGGAGCAGGCCGTCGATCAGACTAACCCCGACCGGGAACCCGCCCGGTATCCCACCCCGCTCCACGCGCGACCGACCCGGTTCCCGGCTATTCCCCGGTGCGCCGTGAGCGAAATGCAACGCTCATGACACATCCCTGACACAGGTGCGTGCTTGGATGGAGACACGGAAAGCCCACACGCAACCCGAGGAGAAGCCCATGTCACAGTTCGCACCCGACAACACGGTCGACGAACTGGAGCGCCCCACGCAGCTTCTCACCGCGCTCGACCGCTGTGACTACTGCGGCGCCCAGGCCTACGTGAAGGCGACTCTGGCGAGCGGCGAGCTCCTGTTCTGCGCGCACCACGCCAACGAGTTCAAAGAGAAGCTGCAGCCGACCGCCCTCGAGTGGCACGACGAGTCGAGCCGCCTCTTCGAGACGCACGCCGACTGACGTCCCGATTCTCGAGAAGGCCCCCGGTTCGCTCCGGGGGCCTTCCTCGTTCCCGAGACCGGGCGTGCTTGGATGAACCGTGCCTGGGATCCGACGTCGAGCGCTGATCGACCTCGACGCGTTCCGCTCGAACCTCGCGGCCTCCAAGTCGCCGGTGCCGACCCTCGACGCTCGGGCCGATGCGGCAGGTCATGGAATCGCACTGATCGCGAACGCCGCTCTTCAGACGGGCATCCTCGACATCGTGGTCAGCGACGAGCGGGATGAGGCGACGGCCGTCGCCGCGGGCTTCCCCCCGATCCGTGTCCATGTCGACCGCTTCGCCGACCGAGCGTCGGCGGTTGCCTACGGCCTCCACGACCACGGCCGTCCCGTCTTGTCGCTCGCGGGCGAAGTGATCGCCGTCAAGGAGGTCGGTGCCCAGGAGGGCGTGTCGTACGGCTATACGTACCGGACCTCGCGATCGACTCGACTCGCCCTGGTCGCGCTCGGCTACGCCGACGGTGTGCCCCGGCTCGCCTCCAACCGCGCGCGCGTCCTGGTCGGCAGTGCGCAGCATCCGCTCGTCGGCCGGATCGCGATGGACCAGCTCGTGCTCGACATCGGTGACGCCGACGTCGAGCCCGGCATGGATGCGGTGCTCTTCGGGGACCCGGAACGCGGAGAGCCCTCGGCGCGGGAGTGGGCGGAGTGGACCGAACGCACGCCGCTCGCGCTCACCGCCGGCATCGCGGCGCGGGTCGTGCGGGAGGTGCGATGACCACTCGGATCGAGATCGACCTCGACGCCTTCCGCGCGAACGTGCGCACGCTCGCCGCGATCGCGGCGCCGTCGCGCACGATGCTCGCGGTGAAGGCCGACGGCTACGGCCACGGGATGGTGCCGATCGCCCGCGCCGCTCTCGAGTCGGGAGCGGACTCGCTCGCCGTCCTCGACGTCAGCGCGGCGCTCGAGCTACGCGCCGCGGGGATCGGACCGCAGCTGTTCGCCTGGTTGCACGGCGAGGACACCGACTTCCGCGCGGCCATCGAGAACGACGTCGACCTCGGCGTGTCGTCGCTCGTCGAACTCCGTCGCATCATCGACGCCGACGCGGACCGCCGGGCGGCGTTGCACCTCAAGATCGACACCGGGTTACACCGCAACGGGGCAAGCCCCGAGGCGTGGCCGCAGCTCGTCGGCGAGGCCCTCGCCGCCGAGCAGCGCGGGCGCGTGCGGGTCGCCGGAATCTGGTCGCATCTGGCCGACGCCTCCCCCGCCGCCGACGCGGCCGCCCTCGCCGAGTTCCGTGCCGCCCTCGCGGTCGCCGCCGGGCTCGGCGTGCCGATGGACGGGCCCGATCGCCCGCTGTTGCACCTCGCGGCGAGCTCCGCCGGCATCCGGATGCCCGAAGCGCGCTTCGACCTCGTGCGCTTCGGGATCGCCGCCTACGGGTCCTCGCCGTTCGAGCACCAGACCGCCCGTGAACTCGGGATGCGCGCCCCGATGACGGTGTTCGCGACGGTCATCGCCTCCGGCGCGGGGGTCTCGACGCTGGATCTCGGGTCGGCCGACGGCATTCCGGCCATCGCCGACAGCGCGTGCGTCCTGCTCGACGGGAAGCGCGTGCGCGTGCGGTCGGTCGGGATCGACACCTTCGACGTCGTCGCCTCGGCCGAGATCGGTGCGGAGGCGATCGTGTTCGGTCCCGGCGAGCACGGCGAACCGACCGCCGAGGAGTGGGCCGCGTGGGCCGGTACGATCGGCGACGAGATCCTCGCGCGGGCGTCGACCCGCATCCCGCGGATCTACCTCGGCGAGTAGCCAGGGCCCGACCCGCAGGTGCGGCCCGGCGTGCAAGTCAGGCGACGCGGCGGATGATGCCGAGCGGAGTGGACTCGTGACCCTGGCCGATCGGGTTGTCGCGCAGGACGCGGGCGACGAGCCTCTCGGTCGCCCTGTCGGTCGTCGAACCGAGCACGTTGCCGCCGAGGTCGTTGATGTCGACGAGGAAGACGTCGATGTTCCTCCCCCAGCCGGCCACGGCATCCCGCACCCGCCCCGAGGTCTGTCGCGGCTTCGCGGCGGTCAGCACGACCATCTCGTCGTAGGGCGGAATCGTCGGATAGCCCGGACCGTCGATGCCGCGCGCCTTCGGGCCAGTCACGCGGTAGAAGTCGCCGGTGCGCTTGAACAGGCGCTTCGAGACCACCGACACCGCGGCGGCGAGCAGGATGCGCGGGGTGCCGACCTCGCGGATCGCCCACTCCATCGTCTCGGGGATGCCGAGGCCGATGCCCGTCGACGTGCGCACGACCCGCTTGCTGAGCCACACGGCGAGCGGGCGGGCCTTCGTCTCGGCGACCGGATAGGCCCGGCCCTGGGAGCCGGCGACCATCTTCTCGGTCATGAACAGCCAGTCGCCGTCGCGCAGGTGCTCGAGGGCGTACGTGTGGACCACCGGTTCGAGTCGTTCGCCGGGCAGCACCACGTGCGTCTTGATCGGGATGCGCTCGAACCGCGCGCCGTCGACCTCGATCTCACGGGGACGCTTGTGGGCTTCCTCGTCGTAGGGGACGTCCAACTCGCGACTGCCTATTCGAGGTAGTCGCGCAGCGACTGCGACCGGGAGGGATGGCGCAGCTTCGCCATCGTCTTCGACTCGATCTGGCGGATGCGCTCCCGCGTCACGCCGAAGGTGTCGCCGATCTGGTCGAGGGTCTTCGGCATGCCGTCACCGAGGCCGAAGCGCATGCGGATGACGCCCGCCTCTCGTTCGCTGAGCGAGTCGAGGAGGCTCTCGAGCTGCTTCTGCAGCATCGTGAAGCCCACGGCATCCGCCGGCACGACCGCCTCGGTGTCCTCGATGAGGTCACCGAACTCGCTGTCGCCGTCCTCGCCGAGCGGGGTGTGCAGCGAGATCGGCTCGCGGCCGTACTTCTGCACTTCGATGACCTTCTCAGGAGTCATGTCGAGTTCGCGCGACAGCTCTTCCGGGGTGGGCTCGCGGCCCAGGTCCTGGAGCATCTGACGCTGAACGCGCGCGAGCTTGTTGATGACCTCGACCATGTGCACCGGGATGCGGATGGTGCGCGCCTGGTCGGCCATCGCGCGGGTGATCGCCTGCCGGATCCACCAGGTGGCGTAGGTCGAGAACTTGAAGCCCTTGGTGTAGTCGAACTTCTCGACCGCACGGATGAGGCCGAGGTTGCCCTCCTGGATGAGGTCGAGGAACTGCATGCCGCGACCGGTGTAGCGCTTCGCGAGCGAGACGACGAGACGGAGGTTGGCGCCGAGCAGGTGGCTCTTCGCGCGCTGGCCGTCGCGGGCCACCCACGTGAGCTCGCGGCCCAGCTGGTTGCGCTTCTCGCTGTCGGGCATCTGCGACAGCTTCTCTTCGGCGAACAGGCCGGCCTCGATGCGCATCGCGAGCTCGACCTCCTCGGCGGCGTTGAGGAGCGCGACCTTGCCGATCTGCTTCAGGTAGTCCTTGACCGGATCGGCCGTCGCGCCGGTGATCGCGGCCGAGTAGACGGGGACGTCATCGTCCTCATCGGTCGCGGAGAGACGCAGCGCGCCGGTCGGGAGGTCGACCGCCGGCGCTTTCTCGTCGTCGTCGTCATCGGTGTCGGCGGCGTCCTCGTCGACGACGGCCTCGGGCTCGGCGCCGGGCTTCTCGACCTCTTCGACCACGGCTTCGTCGTCGGTCTCGATCTGCTCGGCGTCGGCCTCGATGTCCTCGCCGTCGACGTCCTCATCGAGCTCGGAGTCGGCCGCCTTCGCCTTCGACGCCTTCGCGGGCGCGGCCTTCGCCGGAGCCTTTGCGGCCGGCGTCTTCGCGGGAGCCTTGGCGACCGTCTTCGCCGGAGCCTTCGCGGGCGCCTTCTCGGCAGCCGGCTTGGCGGCGACCTTCGCCGCGGGCGCCTTCGCGGGCGCGGTCTTCGTGGCGGGCGCCTTGGTCGTGTCCGCGTCCGCGGACTTCGTGGTGGTTCGGGTGGCCATCCGATATCCCTTCCGCGCCGGAACCGAGACGGTGATTCCGGGCATTACGAAGACCCTTGTCAAGTCCCCCATTGCGAACGGGGACCCGACCGGGTCTTGAAAGATCATTCTCTCACACTCCGGGAGGTCGGGCTTGCAGCGAGATCCCGAGGTGCAGGAGAAGGGTCAGATCTCGTCGCCGCGACGGTTGGCGAGGAACCTCTCGAGCTCGGCGGCGATCGTGTCCGCACTCGGCAACTCACCGCTCGAGTCCACCAGCGGCGACGGGAGCGGGTTCTCCTCCATGTACGAGTCGTGGCGCTCCTCCAGCGTGCCGACCAGGCGCTCGAGCTCCAGGTTGCCCTGCACCTGATCTTCGACCTTCGCGACGAAGTCGCGGTTCTCCTCGCGCAGCCTGTCGGTCGGGAAGATCAGCCCGGTCGCGGCGCTGATGCTCTCCAGTGCGGCGACGGCGGCCTGAGGGTACTCGGTGTCGGAGAGATAGTGCGGGATCAGCAGCACGAATCCGGCGGTCGGATGGCCGACCTCCTGGAGGCGGTACTCGAGCAGATGCAGGGCGTTGCCGGGCACCTGCGTGCGCGGCTTCCACACCGAGAACGCGTCGATCAGGTCGAGCCGGTTGCCGCTCACCGTGACGCCGATCGGCCGGGTGTGCGGCGTCGGCATCGCGATCGAGTGGAACCAGGTGGTGTCCTTCACGCCGTAGGTCTCGACGAGCTGCACCACCGCCGCGGTGAAGCGCTCCCACTGGAAGTCGGGTTCGAAGCCGGCGAGGAAGAGGAACTGCTGCCCGAGCTCGTCCTTGGCGAGGTAGAGCGAGAGCTTGGCCGGTTGGTACTCGCTCAGGTGGTCCTGGTCGAAGAACATCATCGGGCGTCGCGCCCGGTAGTCCAGCAGCGCGTCGGTGTTGAAGGTCACCACCTCGTGGTGCTCGAGGTGGTCGAGCAGGTACTGGCTGACCTGACTGACCGCGCCGCCGGCATCCGTGAATCCGGTCAGTCCGGCGACGAGGTGGAGTCCGCGGGGGATCACGCCGGTCTCGACCGACAGGTCGTACAGGCCACCCGGATCTCGCATACCCCGATTCTATTTCGGCGGCTCTCCCCGGCGCAGGGAGCGGGACAGGTGGTCGTCAAGCCGTGAGCGAACACGCGGATAGCCTGGAGACATGGCCGTCCCGGTGCTCTCCCTATCGTCCGCCGACCCGCTCGGCACCTCCGCGGAGGTGCTGGTGCTCGGAGTGCGGAAGACCCCCGACGGCCCCGAACTGACGGTCGACGGCGACGCCTACGCCTCGGTCGCGGCCGCATTGCGCGGCATCGCGGCGACCGGCTCGCTCGACGAGCTGCGCCGCCTTCCCGCGCTCGACGGCAGCACGGCATCCGTCGCCCTCATCGGTCTCGGTTCGGGACCGATGACGACGGACGCGCTGCGCTACGCGGCCGGTTCGGCGGCGCGGCAGCTCACCGGCATCGAGCGGCTCGCCTTCGCCCTGCCGGTGACGGATGCCGACGAGGCCCTCGCCGTGCTCGAGGGCGCTGGCATCGGGGCCTACGCCTACACCGGCTACCGGGTGTCGACGATCGGCACCGTCAAGACCCCCGCCGACGAGATCGCGGTGCACGTCCCCGGCTCGATCCCCGTCGACGGCATCGCGGAGCGCGCCACAGCCGTCGCCACCGCCATCCATACGGTCCGCGACCTGGTCAACACGCCGCCCTCCGACCTCTACCCCGAGTCGCTCGCCGCGGCCGCGGTCGACGCGGCATCGGGACTGCCGATCGAGGTCGACGTGCTCGACGAGACCGAGCTGGCGGCGGGTGGCTTCGGCGGCATCCTCGGCGTCGGCCGGGGGTCGGTACGCCCGCCTCGGCTCGTCGTTCTGCGCTACTCGCCCGCCGATGCGGCGAAGCATCTCGCCCTCGTCGGCAAGGGCATCACCTTCGACTCGGGTGGTCTCTCGCTCAAGCCGCCCACCGGAATGGTCGGAATGAAATACGACATGACGGGGGCGGTGACCGCGCTCGCGGTGGTCGTCGCCGCCGCGAGACTCGGGCTGCCGGTTCGCCTGACCGCGTGGCTGTGCCTCGCCGAGAACATGCCGTCGGGATCCTCGATGCGACCCAACGACGTGCTCCGCATCCGGGGCGGCACGACGGTCGAGGTGCTCAACACCGACGCCGAAGGCCGCCTCGTACTCGCCGACGGCCTCGTCGCCGCGAGCGAGGAGGAGCCCGACGCCCTCATCGACATCGCGACCCTGACGGGAGCCGCCCGCGTCGCGATGGGCGAGCGCTACGTGCCCGTGATGGGCGACGACGATCTCGTGCGGCAGGTCATCGCCGCCGGGGCCGGCGTCGGCGAGGTGTTCTGGCACATGCCGATGCCGCCCGAGCTGCGCAGTTCGCTGGACAGCGACGTCGCCGACCTCGCCAACGCGAAGATGGGCAGCACGAGCGGCGGGATGCTGCTGGCCGCCCACTTCCTGAAGACCTTCGTGGGGTCGGTCGGCGAGGGTGACGAGAAGCGCACCATCCCCTGGGCCCATCTCGACATCGCGGGCGTCGCGAACAATCCGGGCAGTCCGCACGGCGGGATCGGCAAAGGCCCGACCGGAACGACGGTGCGAACGCTGCTGCGCGTCGCGGAAGAGTTTTCGACTCCGTAGTAGGGTTCAAGAGCAAGGAACACCTTGCCCTTCCGGGCCGTCCGCCACCCCTGTTTCGGTCCTGGTACACGCACGCACTGAGGGAGTCGCCGGGTGTCCGAGCAGAACTTCGACCTTGTCATCCTGGGCGCAGGAAGCGGTGGCTACGCCGCCGCCCTGCGCGCCAGCCAGCTGGGCCTCACGGTCGGGCTCATCGAGAAGGGCAAGGTCGGCGGCACCTGCCTGCACGTCGGCTGCATCCCGACCAAGGCGCTGTTGCACTCGGCCGAGGTCGCCGACGTCACGCGCGAATCCGCGAAGTACGGGGTCACCTCGACCTTCGGCGGTGTCGACATCGCCGCGGTGACGGCGTACCGCGAGGAGGTCGTCGCCAGCAAATGGAAGGGCCTGCAGGGCCTCATCAAGGCGCGCGGCATCACCACGATCGAGGGTGAAGGTCGGCTGACCTCCCCGACGTCGGTGCAGGTCGGCGACATCACCGTCACCGGCAGGAACGTCATCCTCGCGACCGGCTCGTACTCGCGTTCGCTCCCGGGCTTGGAGATCGGTGGCCGGGTCATCACCTCCGAGCAGGCCCTCGCCCTCGACTTCGTGCCGAAGAAGGTCATCGTCCTCGGCGGCGGCGTCATCGGCGTCGAGTTCTCCAGCGTCTGGAAGAGCTGGGGCACCGAGGTGCAGATCGTCGAAGCCCTCCCGCACCTGGTCCCGAACGAGGACGAGGCGATCTCCAAGGCGTTCGAGCGCCAGTTCCGCAAGCGCGGGATCCAGTTCAGCCTCGGGGTGCGGTTCCAGTCGGTCACCCAGAACGACCAGGGCGTCGTGGTGACGCTCGAGGACGGCACCACCTTCGACGGCGACCTGTTGCTCGTCGCCGTCGGCCGCGGCCCGGCGACGGCGAACCTCGGCTTCGAAGACGTCGGCGTCACGATGGACCGCGGCTTCGTCATCACCGACGAGCGTCTCCGCACCAACATCCCGGGCGTCTGGGCCGTCGGCGACATCGTCCCCGGCCTCCAGCTCGCGCATCGCGGTTTCCAGCAGGGCATCTTCGTCGCCGAAGAGATCGCGGGTCTGAACCCGATCGTCGTCGATGACATCAACATCCCGAAGGTCACCTACTCCGACCCCGAGGTCGCGTCGGTCGGTCTGTCCGAGGCGAAGGCGATCGAGAAGTTCGGCGCGGATGCGATCTCGACCTACGACTACAACCTCGCCGGCAACGGCAAGAGCCACATCATCGGCACGTCGGGAAACGTCAAGGTCGTGCGTCAGAAGGACGGACCCGTCCTCGGTGTGCACATGATCGGCGCACGCGTCGGCGAGCTCATCGGCGAAGCGCAGCTGGCGGTCAACTGGGAGGCATACCCCGAGGACATCGCCCCCTACATCCACGCGCACCCGACGCAGAACGAAGCCCTCGGCGAGGCGTTCCTCGCCATCGCGGGCAAGCCGCTGCACGGCATCTGACCGCCGCCGGACACCGCGAACTAAGCTAGACACACCAGGCTTCGAAGGAGCATCCCCGCATGAGCGAATCCGTCACCCTCCCGGCACTCGGAGAGAGCGTCACGGAAGGCACCGTCACCCGCTGGCTCAAGAAGGTGGGTGACCGCGTCGAGGTCGACGAGCCGCTGCTCGAGGTCTCGACCGACAAGGTCGACACGGAGATCCCGTCGCCCGTGGCCGGTGTGATCGAGACGATCCTCGTCCAGGAGGACGAGACCGTCGAGGTCGGAGCCGTACTCGTCACGATCGGCGACGGCTCCGGTTCCGGCGCTCCCGAGGAAGCGCCCGCCGAGGCCGAGGCCGCGCCCGCCGAGGCTGCGCCTGCCGCCGAGCCCGAAGCTGCGCCCGCGCCCGCCGAGCCCGAAGCTGCGCCCGCGCCGGCTGCCGAGCCCGCCCCGGCTGCCGAACCGGTCGCCGCCGCGGCGCCCGAGCCTGCTCCGCACCCCGTCGAGACCCCGGCTGCAGAGAACCCGGCTGCAGAAGCCCCGGCCGCAGAAATCCCGGCCGCAGAAACCCCGGCGCCGGCCCCGGTCGAGGCTCCCGCTCCGACCCCGACCCCGACGCCTGCTCCCGCACCCGCCGTCGCTTCGGCCGCCGCTGCGAACGCGCACGCGGGCTACGTCACCCCGATCGTGCGCAAGCTCGCGAACGACAAGGGCATCGACCTGTCAGCAGTCACCGGCACCGGTGTCGGCGGACGCATCCGCAAGCAGGATGTCCTCGCCGCCGACGGCCCCGCGGTCTCGACGGCGGCCCCCGCCGCGAGCGCCGCTCCCGTGCTCGAGGTGTCGCCGCTGCGCGGTACGACCGTGCCGATGTCACGTCTGCGCAAGGTCGTCGCCGAACGCGCCGTCGTCTCGATGACATCGATGGCGCAGCTCACGACCGTGGTGGAGGTCGACGTCACCCGCGTCGCCAACTATCGCGACGAGGTGAAGGCCGCGTTCCAGGCCAAGACCGGCCAGAAGCTCAGCTTCCTGCCGTTCTTCGTGCTCGCCGCGTCGGAAGCCCTCAAGTCGTTCCCGATCATCAACGCGACCGTCGACGGCGAGAGCATCGTCTACCCCGACCACGAGAACGTGAGCATCGCGGTCGACACCGAGCGCGGACTGCTGACGCCGGTCGTGCGCAACGCGAGCGAGCTGAACATCGCCCAGCTCGCGACCGAGATCGCCGACAAGGCCGACCGCACGCGCAACAACAAGCTGACGCCCGACGAACTCTCCGGCGGCACCTTCACCGTGACGAACACGGGGTCGCGCGGCGCGTTGTTCGACACCCCGATCGTGTTCCTTCCGCAGTCAGCCATCCTCGGCACGGGCATCGTCGTGAAGAAGCCGGTCGTCGTGAGCGACGAGGGTCTCGACGCGATCGCCATCCGGTCGACCGTCTACCTCGCACTGTCGTACGACCACCGCATCGTCGACGGCGCCGACGCCGCGCGCTTCCTCGGCGCGGTCAAGGCCCGCCTCGAGGGCGGCGACTTCGCCGCTCAGCTCGGCATCTGACCCGCGTCACCCGTCGACACGGCTGGCGCTTCCGGGATCTGGTTCTGCAGATACCCCCGGATGCGCCAGCCGTTCGTCGTTCTCAGGACCAGCATCGACGCTGGCTCGCTGCCCGCCGGGAGGTCGAGCAGTGCCGAGTCGCCGAGCCGCTCGACGAGCACCGGATCGCCCGCCGTAATGGTGCCTGCGGGATACTCGCCGCCGTCCTGGATCGCGCGGATGAGCGCGACATCGTCGTCGTAGGCGGCCGACCCCGGCTGCACGACCTCGTCGAGGCAGAGCGCGGACAGCTCCCGCAGGCAGCGGTCCCGCGCCGCGAGGAGCACGACGGCCGCCTCCACCGGATCCTCCGGCAGGGTCGGCGCCGGCGACTCGGAGCCCGCCGCGGGCGAGGGCGCGGGCGGAGCGGATGCCGGCTGAATGGTTCCGGTCGGCACCAGCGCGACGGCCACGAGCACGGTGAGCCCCGCCGCCGTCATCCCGAGCACGAGGCGGCGCCGGGACGGCTGCCATCCCGACCAGACCGCGTGCAGCCGCGCCAGCAGCTCCGTCGCACGGCTCCGGAGGTGGTCGGGCAGCAGCGCCAGAAGCCACGGGGGCAGGGCGACGGATGCCTCCGGCTCGCGTTCCACCGCCTCCCGCGTCTCGCCCACCCGGGTGGCGCCGGGGTCGATGTCGTCCGCGTCGAACCGGATCGGGGCGGGCATCGCGAGGCCGAACAGAGCCGCACCGAGGGCGTCGGGAGAGGCATCCGGCAACTGCGCCGCGAGCCGACGGGCCGCGGCTGCGCGCTCCCCCGCGACCCGGCCGAGCACGAGCGCCGAGACGGCCCGAAGTGCGTCCCGATCGGCGAGCACCCCGGCGATCGTCTCGCGCACCACCTCCGGCGCCCCCGGAGCGAACAGTTCCGCTCGGCCGAACCCGGTCAGCACCGGAGCTCCGTCGTCGCGGAAGCAGATCGCCGAGGACGACAATCCGCCGTGCGCGACGCCCGCGCCGTGGAGACGGTCCAGGGTCAGCACGAGTGGGGCGAGGATCGTGACCGCCTCGCCGGCCTCGAGGGCGTCGCGGCGTTCCAGCAACTCGGTGAGCGTGCCCCCCGGCAAGCGTTCGAGGACGAGCACCGACTCGCGGTCGTCGGAAGCGACGTCGTGCACCGCGACGACGTGGTCACCGGCAGCCCGACTCAGCGCCTCGATCTCCACGACGACGGCGGGGTCGTCGACGCCGGCCAGCTTCAGCACGACGGTGCGCCCCTCGTCGAATCCGAGCAGCAGCCGGGCGCGGTCGCCGTGCCCGGCGAAGCGCAGCACCCGGTAGCCCGCGACATCCTCCACGCGTCCGAGCCTGCGCGTCCGCGACGCGCACCCCGTCCGGACGATCGGCCATTGGGGACGCGGCCCCGAGCGACCGGCGGGGAAGGAGCGGCCGGGTTAGGCTCGGCACGTGGTCGACTACGTCGTCACGGGGCTAAGCGCCAACTCCGTGCCGTATTCCACTGCTCTCGAGATGCAGCGTGCCGTGCACGCCGAGGTCGCGAGCGGCAGGGCGCCAGATACCGTCCTCCTCCTGGAGCACCCGCCGGTGTACACCGCGGGAAAACGCACCGAGCCTCACGAGCGTCCGACCGACGGCACTCCCGTCATCGACGTCGACCGGGGCGGCAAGATCACCTGGCACGGTCCGGGGCAGCTCGTGGGCTATCCGATCATCCGGCTCCACGATCCGATCGACGTCGTCGCCTATGTGCGACGGCTCGAGGGCATGCTGATCGAGGTCCTTGCGGAGTTCGGCATCCCCGGGGTGCGCGTCGACGGGCGCAGCGGCGTCTGGCTGATCGATGCGAACCGTCCAGCGGGCGACAAGATCGCCGCGATCGGCATCCGCGTCGCCGACGGGGTGACGATGCACGGCTTCGCGCTGAACTGCTCCAACGCCTTCGACGCCTATCGCGCGATCATCGCGTGCGGCATCCTCGACGCGGGGGTCACGAGCATCAGCCGAGAACTCGGTCGCGAGATCACCCCCGCGGATGTCGTGCCGCTCATCGAACGGCACTTCGCCGAGCATCTCGCACCCTCTCTGGCCGCGGTGGTGCCGGCATGACCGCCACCCAGATCGGGCACGACGGCCGGAAGCTGCTGCGCCTCGAAGTGCGCAACGCCGAGACCCCGATCGAGCGCAAGCCCGACTGGATCAAGACCCGCGCCAAGATGGGGCCGGAATACACCGCGCTGCACAACCTCGTGAAGACCGAGGAGCTGCACACCGTGTGCCAGGAGGCCGGCTGCCCCAACATCTACGAGTGCTGGGAGGACAAGGAGGCGACCTTCCTCATCGGCGGCAGCCAGTGCACCCGGCGCTGCGACTTCTGCCAGATCGACACCGGCAAGCCCGCCGACTACGACCGCGACGAACCGCGCCGGGTCGCCGAGTCCGTCGTGAAGATGGGCCTGCGCTACGCGACGGTGACGGGCGTCGCGCGCGACGACCTCCCCGACGAGGGCGCCTGGTTGCACGCCGAGACGGTGCGCGCCATCCACGCCGCCCATCCGGGGACGGGCGTCGAGATCCTGGCGACCGACTTCTCGGGCAACCCCGACCTGCTGGCGGAGGTGTTCTCCAGCCGTCCCGAAGTCTTCGCGCACAACGTCGAGACGGTCCCGCGCATCTTCAAGCGCATCCGCCCGGCGTTCCGGTACGAGCGCTCCCTCGACGTTCTCAGCCAGGGCCGGGCGGCGGGACTCATCACGAAGTCGAACCTCATCCTCGGGATGGGCGAGACGCGCGAGGAGGTCGGCCAGGCGCTCCGCGATCTGCACGACGCCGGCACCGACATCATCACGATCACCCAGTACCTGCGGCCCACCCCCCGTCATCTGCCGGTGGCGCGCTGGGTGCGCCCGGAGGAGTTCGTCGAGATGAAGGAGGAGGCCGAGGAGATCGGGTTCCTCGGCGTGCTCGCCGGGCCGCTCGTGCGCTCGTCCTACCGGGCCGGCCGGCTCTGGGCGCGCTCGATGATGGCGAAGGGACGCGACATCCCGGTGCACCTGCAGCACCTCGCGGACGCCGAACTCGGGTTCGCGCAGGCGGTGTCCTGAGAACATCTATCGTTGATCCCATGGCACGCCCCACCGCCCCTGAGAAGGAACCCGGCCGTCTGAAGCAGATGTGGCAGGTGTTCCAGATGACCCGCCGCTACGACGGCACCATCGTTCTGTACCTGCTGCTCGCGTTCCTCGCTCCGATCGGCGCGGGCATCGTGCTCGCCGCGTTCCTCGGCGGCGGCAACCCGGTGCTCTGGATCCTCTACATCGTCGCGGGCGCTCTCGCCGGCGTGCTCCTCCTGCTGATCGTGCTCAGCCGGCGCGCCGAGAAGGCGGCCTTCTCGCAGATCGAAGGCCAGGCGGGCGCCGTCGGCGCGGTGCTCAAGGGGTCGCTGCGGCGATCGTGGACGGGCAACGAGATCCCGATCAACTTCAACAAGACGCAGGATGCCGTGTACCGCGCCGTCGGTCGCGGCGGCGTGGTGCTCATCGGCGAGGGTCCGCGGTCGCGCACCCAGCCGATGCTCGACAAGGAGCGCGCGAACGTACGCCGCATCCTGCCCGAGGTGCCCGTGCACCTGATCTACGTCGACGCCCGCGACCCGCAGGCCACGAAGCTGCACCGCATCGTGCCGACGCTGCAGACCTACAAGCGCGCGCTCACCAAGTCCGAGATCCAGGCGGTGTCGAACCGCCTGTCGTCGCTCGGCAAGAACGGCCTGCCGATTCCCAAGGGCATCGACCCGCAGCGCGTGCGCGCCCCGCGTCCGCGCTAGATCCGCACCATCCGCGCTAGACCCGCACCAGGAGGGTCCCCGCCAGACGATCGTGCAGCCCGCGCTGGTCGGCATCCATGATCACGGTGGGGATGAACAGCGACACGAGCACCGTGCGCACGAGCGCACGCCACGGCGCAAGGCGTCCCGGATCCAGCGGCACGACGCGCATGCCCAAGATGAGGTGGCCGAGGCCGCCGTTCACGATCAGCAGCAACAGCAGCTGGATGCCGGCGAACAGCCCCAGCGTGACGAATCCGTTCGTCTGCCACGGCCCGGTCGCGAAGAATGCGAGCGAGAGCGCGTACGCGAGCGCCCAGTCGATGACGAGGGCGAGGATGCGGCGGCCGGGTCTCGCGATCGATCGGCGACCCGATTCGGGAAGACCGAGGCGCTCTCCCGGCCAGCGGTTCTCGGCCGGAGTGCTCACTCCCCCAGCCTACGGTTCCGCATCCTCGTAACATTCCCGAAACAAACCGGTCACGGTCGGGAAACGGCCCTCCCGTAGCCTCACGAGCGAGGCTGCACCCCGCAGTCCCGCCCGTACCACAGGCCCTTACGGAGTAATCCCTATGTCCACCCCTCTGTTCAGCGACTCGTCCGAGGTGCTGAAGTTCATCAAGGACACGGATGTCAAGTTCCTCGACATCCGATTCACCGACCTTCCCGGCATCCAGCAGCACTTCAACATCCCGGCGTCGACCGTCGACGAGGAGTTCTTCTCGGTCGGCCAGCTCTTCGACGGCTCGTCGATCCGTGGCTTCCAGTCGATCCACGAGTCCGACCTGCAGCTCATCCCGGACATCTCGACGGCGTTCGTCGACCCGTTCCGCACGGAGCGCACGCTCGTCATCATCTTCGACATCTACAACCCGCGCAACGGCGAGATCTACTCGCGTGACCCGCGTCAGGTCGCCAAGAAGGCCGAGAAGTACCTCGCCTCGACCGGCATCGCCGACACCGCGTTCTTCGCCCCCGAGGCGGAGTTCTTCATCTTCGACGACGTCAAGTTCGAGGTGAAGCAGAACAAGAGCTACTACGAAGTCGACTCCTCCGAAGCCGCCTGGAACTCGGGCCGCGACGAAGAAGGCGGAAACCTCGCCAACAAGACCCCCTACAAGGGCGGCTACTTCCCCGTCACGCCGGTCGACCAGCACGCCGACCTGCGCGACGACATCGTGCTCAAGCTGATCGACGTGGGCCTCGAAGTCGAGCGTTCGCACCACGAGGTCGGCACCGCCGGTCAGGGTGAGATCAACTACAAGTTCGACACGATGGTGCACGCCGCCGACGACATCCTGAAGTTCAAGTACATCGTCAAGAACACGGCGCTCGAGTGGGGCAAGGTCGCGACCTTCATGCCGAAGCCGCTGATGGGCGACAACGGCTCGGGCATGCACACCCACCAGTCGCTGTGGAGCGAGGGCAAGCCGCTGTTCTACGACGAGAAGGGGTACGGCGGACTGTCGGACCTCGCTCGCTGGTACATCGGCGGCATCCTGAAGCACGCGCCGGCCATGGCCGCCTTCACCAACCCGACGGTCAACTCGTACCACCGGCTCATCCCCGGCTTCGAGGCGCCGGTCAACCTGGTGTACTCGGCGGGCAACCGCTCGGCCTCGATCCGTATCCCGATCACGGGTACCAACCCGAAGGCCAAGCGCATCGAGTACCGCGCGCCCGACGCCTCCGGCAACCCGTACCTCGCCTTCGCCGCCCAGCTGATGGCCGGGCTCGACGGGATCAAGAACAAGATCGAGCCGCACGACCCGGTCGACAAGGACCTCTACGAGCTTCCGCCCGAGGAGGCCAAGGGCATCCCGCAGCTTCCGGGTTCGCTCGACGAGGCCCTCAAGGCGCTCGAGGCCGACCACGACTTCCTCCTCGAGGGCGGCGTGTTCACGCAGGACCTGATCGACACGTGGATCGACTACAAGCGCGAGAAGGAGCTCCTCCCCTTCGCGCAGCGTCCGCACCCGTTCGAGTACGAGCTGTACTTCGGGGTCTGATCTGCAGCAGTACGCACGGGGCCGCGTTCCTTCGGGAGCGCGGCCCTTCGCGTTGCCGGATCAGGCGAAGATGACGCTGCGCGCGTCGGCGGGTGCCGTGCGACCCAGTGCCTGCACCGTCCACCCCGCGGCGCGCCAGGCGTCGGCATCCAGGCAGTTGCGGGCATCGATGACGCGCCGGCTGCGCACCATCTCGCCGAGGGCGACGGGTGAGGCGTCGACGAACTCTGGCCATTCGGTGAGCACCAGCACGATATCCGCTTCCCGCACCGCCTCCGCGGTGGATGCGGCGAACGACAGCGTGGGGAACGTGCGGCGCCCGGTCTCCCCCGCCGCCGGGTCGAAGACCGACACCTGGGCGCCGCGCAGGTGGAGGGCGGCCGCGACCGAGAGGGCCGGGGAGTCGCGCACGTCGTCGGTGTCGGGCTTGAACGCGGCGCCGAGCACGGCGATTCGGGCGTCGAGCACCGAGCCGTCGCAGGCCGCGAGAGCGAGTTCGACGACCCTCTCGCGCTGCCGCATGTTGATCTCGTCGACCCGGCGCATGAGCGACGCGATCTGCGGAGCGCCCAGCTCGCCGGCGCGATGGGTGAGCGCGCGGATGTCCTTCGGCAGGCAGCCGCCGCCGAACCCCAGTCCGGCGTTGAGGAACCGCCGCCCGATCCGGGCGTCGTGCCCGAGGGCGTCGGCGAGCACCGTGACGTCGGCGCCGGCGGCCTCGCACAGCTCGGCGATGGCGTTGATGAACGAGATCTTGGTGGCGAGGAACGCGTTGGCGCTCACCTTCACCAGCTCGGCGGTCGGCAGGTCGCAGGCGACGAACGGGGTGCCGGTCGCGAGCGGGGTCGCATACAGTTCGCGCAGACGTCCTTCGGCGGACGGTGACGCCCCGCCGATGACGATCCGGTCGGGGCGCAGCGTGTCCTCGACGGCCCGGCCCTCGCGCAGGAACTCGGGGTTCCACACCAGCTCGGCGTCGAGACCCTCGGGCGTGAGCGCGGCGAGCAGCACGCGCAGCCGCTCTCCCGTGCCGACCGGCACCGTCGACTTGCCGACGACGAGGCCATCCCGGGTCATCGCGTGGGCGACCCCGGCGACCGCGGCCTCGACGTAGTCGAGGTTCGCCGCCGACGAGGAGGACGACTGCGGGGTGCCGACGCAGACGAAGTGGATGTCGGCATCCCCGACTGCGTCCTCGAGCGAGGTGGTGAAGCGCAGGCGGCCCGTGGCGAGGTGCTTCTGGAGCAGCTCGGACAGGCCGGGCTCGAAGAACGGGACACGCCCCGACGAGAGCATCTCGACCTTCATCGGATCGACGTCCACCCCCGTGACATCGAAGCCGAGTTCGGCCATCGCGGCGGCGTGGGTGGCGCCGAGGTAGCCCGTTCCGATCACACTGACACGCGGGGAGCTCATGCGCCCAGTGCAGACCCCTCGCGTGACGAGGCGCCGACGGGACACGCGAACGACGCGTGAACGGCGGGCGAAGGCTCACCCGTCGCCGTAGAACCGCCGCTCGAACACCTGCCGGGCGAGCCGGGTGGTGCGCAGGTAGTCCTCTTCGAGCCGCGACGCGCTGCCGGGCGGGTACTCGAGCAGCCGGGCAACCCCTTCGAGTTGCTGGCGATCGGTGGGGAGCACGTCGGCGGTCTTCGCCGTCCACAGCGTCATCGCCGAGCGGGCTCGCGAGGCGATGATCCACGCGGCACGCAGCTTCGCGGCGTCGGCGGCGGGCACGAGTCCGGCCGAGACCGCGGCGGCGAGGGCATCCAGAGTGGATGTCGTGCGCAACCCCTCGACGGAGGCCCCGTGCTGCAGTTGCAGCAGCTGCACGAACCACTCGACGTCGGAGAGCGAGCCGCGCCCGAGCTTCAAATGCCGGGCCGGATCGGCGCCCTGCGGCAGCCGTTCGGCCTCGACGCGGGCCTTGATGCGCTTCACCTCCCGCACGTCGGCCGGCGAGATCGCCGGCGGATAACGGATCTCGTCGGCGAGCGACTCGAAGTCGGCCAGCAGGGCCGGATCGCCGACGGCCCCGCGGGCCCGGAGCAGCGCCTGGGCCTCCCAGGTGAGCGACCAGCGCGCGTAGTACGCCCGGTACGAGTCGAGCGACCGGGCGATCGCGCCGTTCTTGCCCTCCGGTCGCAGCCCCAGGTCGAGGTCGAGCGGCAGACGCAGATCTTCGGTGAGCCGGGCGACCTCGCGCACGAGGTGCTCGGCACGCCGCTGAGCCTCCTCGTCCTCGAGTCCGGCGGAACGGTAGACGTACATGACGTCGGCGTCGCTGCCGAACCCGAGCTCCTCGCCGCCGTAGCGGCCCATCGCGATGATCCCGAACTCGATGCCGTCGCCGTACCGGTGCACGAGGGCGAGCACGCCGGTGAGCAGCGCCCTGTTCACCTCGCTCAGGCCCCTGCCGAGCTGCTCGACCGAGAGCACCCCGACGATCGCGCCGAGCGCGAGCCGCAGCACCTCCCGCCGGCGGGCGGTGCGCAGGGCGACGGCTGCGGCATCCGGGTCGTCCCAGTGCCGCGCGACGGTCGCCGCGGTCTCCTCGAGCAGCAGCGCCGCCGGGCGCGGCTCCAGTTCGCCGTCGTTCTCGAGCCAGACGACGCCCTCCGGGATGCGTTCGAGCAGCACCCCGACGAACTTCGAGCCCGACAGCACCTGGGTGAGCCGATGGCCGGCGCCCGAGGAGTCGCGCAGCAGGCGCAGGAACCAGTACGCCTCACCGAGGTCGTCGGAGAGCCGGCGGAAGGCGAGCAGCCCACCATCCGGGTCCGCGCCCTCGGCGAACCACTGCAGCATGACCGGCAGCAGGTTGCGCTGGATCTGCGCGCGCCGCGAGACGCCCGAGGTGAGCGCCGCGATGTGGTGCAGAGCACCGCGCGGATCGTGGAAGCCGATCGCCGCGAGCCGGGCCTCGGCCTGCTCGCTGGTCAGCGCGTAGCCGTCGTCGGGCAGGGCGGCGACCGCGGAGAGCAGTGGACGGTAGAACAGCCGCTCGTGCAGGGTGCGCACCTCGTGCTTGACCTTCTGCCAGGCCTCGAGCACCCCGGCGGCCGTCGTCGCCACCCCGGACGCCCGCGCGAGCACGCGCAACCGGCCCTCCTCGCGCGGCATGAGGTGCGTGCGCCGCATCCGGGAGAGCTGGATGCGGTGCTCCAGCAGGCGCAGGAACCGGTAGTCGCGCGCGAACCCGGCCGCCTCGACCCGGCCGATGTAGCCGTGCTCGGCCAGCGCCAGCAGCGCGTCGAGGGTCGAACGCTGCCGCACCCCGGGGTCGGCCTGTCCATGCACCAGCTGCAACAGCTGGATCGTGAACTCCACATCGCGGAGCCCGCCGGGCCCGAGCTTCAGCTGGATGTCCACCTCGTCGGGCGGGATGTGCGCGGTGACGCGCCCGCGCATGGCCTGCACCGACTCGACGAAGTTCTCGCGAGCCGCGCTCGACCAGACCAGCGGAGCCACCGCCTCGACGTAGCGTTCCCCCAGGTCCAGATCGCCGGCCAACGGCCGGGCCTTCAGCAGCGCCTGGAACTCCCACGACGTCGCCCAGCGTTCGTAGTACGCCAGATGCGAGTCGAGCGTGCGCACCAGGGCTCCGTCCTTGCCCTCGGGGCGGAGGTTGGCATCCACCTCCCACAGCGGCGGCTCGATCGCCAGCTCCGAGATGCCGCGCATCGTCTCGCGGGCGAGCGCCGTGGCGATGTCGACCTCACGGTCGCCCCCCTCGGTCACGAAGATGACGTCGACGTCGCTGAGGTAGTTGAGCTCCCGCGCGCCCGACTTGCCCATGCCGATGATCGACAGCGGGGTGCGCGCGGCCTCCTCGGCGGGGAAGCGCGTCGAGCGGCGGGCGAGGGCAAGAGAGGCGTCGAGCGCGGCCCCGGCCAGGTCGGCGAGGCCCGCGGCCACGCGGTCGACGACCGCGGCACCGTCGGGCTGCTCGAGGTCCCAGGCGGCGAGGCGCACCAGTTCCGAGCGGTAGGCCGTGCGCAGCGCGTTCCAGGCACGTTCGCCCGCCAGCCCGTCGATCGAGGCGAGCAGCACCGGGCCGACGGTTCCGGCGTCACGGGGACCGGGGACCGGATCGGCGAAAACCGCAAGGCGCTCGGGGTGGCGCTCGAGGAAGGTCGCCAGGCCCCACGACGCCCCGAGCACGCGGATGAGCCGCTCGGTCGCCGCGGAGTCCTTCAGCAGGACATCCACGGGCTTCGGCGCGATGCCGCGCAACGCGCCGAGGCAGCGCACCGCCTGGTCGGGATCCGCGGCGACCGCGAACGACGGGATGACCTCCGTCGGGACCGCCGCGAGGGCGTCGTTCGCGGCATCGAGGTCGGCGAAGCCGAGCCTCGCCAGTTCGGTCAGCGTCGTCGTCGTCCGCGTCATGAGAAATCGCTTCCCCCGGAAGCCGTGTTCCTGCCGGAGCAGTGGATCAGAGGATTTCGAGGTTGCTCTCGAGCTCGAACGGCGTGACCTGGGCGCGGTAGCCCGCCCACTCGCGGCGCTTGTTGAGCAGCACGTACTCGAACACCTGCTCGCCGAGCGTCTCGGCGACGAGCTCGCTGTCTTCCAGCAGCGACAGCGCGTGGTCGAGGGATGCCGGCAGGCTGCCGTAGCCCATCGCCCGGCGCTCGGCCTTGGTCATCGTCCAGACGTCGCCCTCGACCTCGGCGGGCAGCTCGTAGCCGTTCTCGATGCCCTTGAGACCGGCCGCGAGCAGCAGTGCGTACGAGAGGTACGGGTTGGCCGCGGAGTCGATCGCGCGGTACTCGACGCGCGCGCTCTGGCCCTTGCCGGGCTTGTAGAGCGGCACCCGCACCAGAGCGGAACGGTTGTTGTGCCCCCAGGTGAGGTAGCTCGGCGCCTCGTCCCCGCCCCAGAGGCGTTTGTAGGAGTTGACGAACTGGTTGGTGACCGCGGTGATCTCGGGGGCGTGCGTGAGCAGCCCCGCGACGAACTGCCGGCCGATCGTCGAGAGCTGGTACTGCCCGCCCGCGTCGTAGAACGCGTTGGCGTCGCCCTCGAACAGCGACATGTGGGTGTGCATGCCCGAGCCCGGGTGGTTGGAGAACGGCTTCGGCATGAACGTCGCGTAGACCCCCTGCTCGATCGCGACCTCCTTCACGACGGTGCGGAAGGTCATGATGTTATCGGCCGTCGTCAGCGCGTCGGCGTAGCGCAGGTCGATCTCGTTCTGACCGGGGCCAGCCTCGTGATGGCTGAACTCCACCGAGATGCCGAGGTCTTCGAGCATCCGCACCGAGCGGCGGCGGAAGTCGTTCGCCGTGCCGCCGGGCACGTTGTCGAAGAAGCCGGCCGAGTCGACCGGTTCGGGCAGACCGTTCTTCAGCTTGCTCGACTTGAGCAGGTAGAACTCGATCTCGGGGTGCGTGTAGAACGTGAAGCCGCGGTCGGCAGCCGAAGCCAACGCGCGCTTCAGCACGTTGCGCGGGTCGGAGACCGCGGGCTGGCCGTCGGGCGTGGTGATGTCGCAGAACATGCGCGCGGTCGGGTCGACCTCGCCGCGCCACGGGAGGATCTGGAACGTCGACGGATCCGGCAGCGCGAGCATGTCGGCCTCGTAGGCGCGCGACAGCCCCTCGATCGCCGAGCCGTCGAACCCGACGCCCTCGTTGAAGGCGCCCTCGACCTCGGCGGGCGCGAGCGCGACCGACTTGAGGGTGCCGACGACATCCGTGAACCACAGCCGGACGAACTTGACGCCACGTTCCTCGATGGTGCGCAGAACGAAGTCGCGTTGCTTATCCACGAAGGGCCTCACTATCGGGCGGATCGGCGCCCCACGGCACCGTCATTAGGCTAGCAACATGCCTCGACTGCGATTGGCGCTCAGCCAGGCCAATCCCCTCGTCGGGGACTTCGCCGGCAACACCGAGAAGATCATCAGCGCCGCCCGCGAGGCCTGGGCTGCCGGAGCCGACCTGCTGCTCACCGGCGAGATGGCGATCAGCGGCTACCCGATCGAAGACCTGGCGGCGCAGCCGTCGTTCCTGCGCGCCGCCCGCGCCGCTCTGGACGCTCTCCCCGTGCGGCTCGTCGCCGAGGGGCTCGGTGACCTCGTGGTCGTCGTCGGCCACCCGGACGGCCCGTTCGAGCCGCGCGTGCTCGGCACGAGCAACGCCCCCACCGCGATCGCACAGAACTGCGCCTCGGTCATCCAGGGCGGCGCGATTCACGCCCGCTACGCGAAGCATCACCTGCCCAACTACGCCGTCTTCGACGAGTACCGCACCTTCATCCCCGGCGACGAGCTGCTGGTGCTGCGGATCAAGGGCGTGGATGTCGCGGTCACCGTCTGCGAAGACCTCTGGCGCGACGGCGGCCCCGTCGACCGCGTGCTCGACGCCGATGCGGGCCTGCTGCTCGTGCTCAACGCGAGCCCGTACGAGCGCGACAAGGACGAGGTGCGGCTGCCCCTGGTGACGCGCCGCGCGGTGCAGACCGACACGATCGTCGCCTACGTCAACATCGTCGGCGGTCAGGACGACCTCGTGTTCGACGGCGACTCGGTCGTCGTCGACGGCTCGGGCACGATCCTCGCCCGGGCACCGCAGTTCCGCGAGCATCTGCTGGTCGTCGACGTCGACCCGGCTCCGGCCGGCCAACAGGACGTGCCGGTGAACGTGCTGCGCGTCGCGGTCGAGGCCCGCAGCGACGAGGTCGCCCCGATCGAGCGGGACGTCGCCGAACTCCCCGACGACCGCGAGCAGCTCTGGAACGCCCTCGTGCTCGGGCTGCGCGACTACGTCGAGAAGAACGGATTCCCGTCGGTCGTGCTCGGCGTCTCGGGCGGCATCGACTCGAGCGTGTGCGCGGCGCTCGCCGCCGACGCGATCGGGGCCGACCGGGTCTACGGGATCTCCATGCCCTCCCGGTACTCGTCGGAGGGGTCGGTCGATGACGCCGCCGACCTCGGGGAGCGCATCGGGTTCCACTACTCGGTCGAGCCGATCGGCGACATCGTGGCGATCATCGAGAAGCAACTCGGGCTCAACGGCGTGCCGGCCGAGAACGTGCAGGCCCGTGTGCGCGGGATGCTGTGGATGGCCGAGTCGAACCGGGCGGGTCACCTCGCCCTCACCAACGGCAACAAGACCGAGGTCTCGGTCGGCTATTCGACGATCTACGGCGACACGGCCGGCGGCTTCGCACCCATCAAGGATGTGCCGAAGACGCTGGTCTGGGAGCTCGCGAAGTGGCGCAACGAACACGCCGCCGCACGCGGCGAGACACCGCCGATCCCGCAGAATTCGATCGCCAAGCCGCCCAGCGCCGAGCTACGTCCCGACCAGACCGATCAGGACACGCTGCCGCCGTACGAGGTGCTCGACGACATCCTCGACGCCTACGTGACCCGGCGACTCGGCCGCGAGGACATCATCGCGCTCGGGTTCGACCGCGCGACCGTCGAGTTCGTCGCGAAGCTCGTTGACCGGTCGGAGTGGAAGCGCCGGCAGGGCGCGATCGGGCCCAAGGTCTCCGGCATGGCGTTCGGCCGTGACCGGCGCCTGCCGATCACCAGCCGGACGGCGGGGTGACCGTCCTCGACGCCCCGCGGCTTCGGCTGCGGCCCCTCACCGCCGCCGACACCGACGCCCTGCTCTCCTACCGCGGCGACGCCGACGTCTGCCGCTACCTGCCGTTCCCGCCGATGGATGCCGCGGAGATCGCGCGTCGGCTCGAGACCCACTGGTTCCGCACCGAACTCGCCGCAGATGACGAGCACGTCACGCTCGGGGCCGAACTGCGCGAGACCGGGCACCTGATCGGCGACGTCATCCTGTTCCTGAAGTCGCGCGCGAACGGAAACGGCGAGATCGGCTGGGTCTTCCACCCGTCGGTCGCCGGTCAGGGTTACGCGACGGAAGCCGCGACGGCGATGCTCGACTGGGCGTTCGGCCCAAACGAGCTGCGTCGAGTCGTCGCGCGGCTCGACGCCCGCAACGACTCCTCCGCTCGGCTGTGCGAGCGTCTCGGGATGCGTCGCGAGTCGCACCTCGTCGAGAACGAGTTCTTCAAGGGCGAGCTGACGAGCGAGTACGACTACGCCATCCTCAAGCGCGAGTGGTCAGCGCGTCGAACGGCGCCATGACCGCGGTCCGCTGGCTGCTCCTCGACATCGGAGGCGTGCTCGAGCTGGTTGACGACGACGCGTGGCCCACCGAGTTCGCTCGGCGCTGGGAGCACCGTCTCGGCCTCGAGCCCGGCGACTACGACCGCCGCCTCGCCGCGGTTGACCTTCCTGACGCGACCCGCACCGCCGGGGTGGCCGACCGCTACTGGCGCGGGGTCGCCGCCGCACTCGGCGCTGACGACGACGAGCGGACGGCGATGATCGCCGACTTCTGGGACGCCTACTGCGGTCGGCGCAATGATGTCCTGCTCGACTACCTGGCGACCCTGCAGTGCCGGGTCGGACTCGCGATCCTGTCGAACTCGGGCGACGGCGCCCGCGAGGAGGAGGAACGTCGCTATGCGTTCTCGGCGCTCTTCGACCCCATCCTCTACAGCCACGAGACCGGGGTGATGAAGCCCGACGACGAGGCGTTCCGGATCGCCCTGTCGTCGCTGGGCGCGGCGCCCGACGAGGTGTTCCTCGACGACGCGCCGCACAACGTCGACGCGGCCCGGCACCTCGGCATCCGGGCACACCACTATGTCGACGCCGACTTGGCGATCCGAGTCATCGAGCAGTCCCTGACCTCGCCCGACTAGCCTGGACCCATGGCAGACGAGGTCGTCAAGCGAGTCCGGACCCGGCACTTCTCGAACGCGAAGCAGCAGGGCATCAAGATCACGGGGCTCACGTCGTACGACATGCTGACCGCCGCGATCTTCGACAAGGCGGGCATCGACTTCCTGCTGGTCGGCGATTCCGCGGGCAACAACGTGCTCGGCTACGACACGACGGTGCCCGTGACCGTGGACGACCTCATCCCGCTGACCCGCGGCGTCGCGAGCGCCGTCAAGCGGGCCTTCGTCGTCGCCGACATGCCGTTCGGTTCGTACGAGACCTCGTCGGACGAGGCGCTGCACACCGCCTTCCGCTTCATGAAGGAAACGGGCTGTCATGCCGTCAAACTCGAGGGCGGCGTGCGCAGCGCCGAGCAGATCCGGCGCATCGTCGCCGCCGGCATCCCGGTCATGGCGCACATCGGCTTCACGCCGCAGAGCGAGCACCAGCTCGGCGGCCACGTCATCCAGGGCCGCGGCGAATCGGGTACCGAGGCGCTGCTCGCCGACGCGCGGGCGGTCGAGGATGCCGGGGCGTTCGCGGTCGTGCTCGAGATGGTGCCGAACGAGGCCGCACGCCGCGTCACGGAGGAGCTCAGCATCCCGACCATCAGCGTCGGCGCGGGGCCTTACTGCGACGGCCAGCTGCTCGTCTGGACCGACTGGGCCGGCCTGACCACCGGCCGCATCCCGAAGTTCGTCAAGCAGTACGCGAACGTCGCGCAGGTGCTGACGGACGCCGCGACCGCGTGGGCGGCCGACGTCGCCTCGGGCGCGTACCCGGCTCCCGAGCACTCCTACGACGAGTAGCCGGATGCCGGCCGCGTACGTCGGCATGGCCGACTGGGTGTTCCCCGCTTGGCGTGGCACCCTCTCCTCCGCGGGTTCGCGGTGGGCCGACGAACCGCGACACCGAGGCGTTGCTCACGGCCCTCGGTGATCGAGTCGCCCCGTCGAGGCGTGCCGCGATCATTCGGTCTCGGACGCTTCCTCCGCCGCCCAGGCGCGGGCGCGCTCCTTCGCGATCTCGGGGGCGCGTGCGGCCTCCTCGCGGGTCGCGTACGGTCCGTCCCGATCCGAGCCGAGGGACTGCGCCCCCTCCTCGACGTCGCCGGTCTTGTGGTTGTAGTACCACTCGCTCATGAGCCCGAGCCTACGCGGATCGGTACCCTGGAACCATGCCACGCGACACCGACGGACGCCTCCTCCCGGGTCGCGTCGGAGCATCCCGCCGGGTTCCCGATCGCATCCCGCGCCCCGAGTACGTCGGCCGCCCCGGTCCCCGGCCGTACGCGGGCGACGACCGGTACACCCCCGACGAGGTCGCCCGCATCCGCACCGCCGGGCGCATCGCGGCTCGTGCGATCGAGACGGTCGCCGCAGCGCTGCGTCCCGGCATCACGACCGACGAGCTGGATGCCCTCGGCCACGAGTTCCTCGTCGCCCACGACGCCTATCCCTCCGCGCTCGGCTACCGCGGATTCCCGAAATCGATCTGCACCTCGATCAACGAGGTGATCTGCCACGGCATCCCCGACGACACCGCGCTGGTCGAGGGCGACGTCGTGAAGATCGACATCACCGCCTTCCGGGACGGGATGCACGGCGACCTGTGCGCCGCGTTCCCGGTGGGCGCGGTCGCCCCCGACGCCGCCCTGCTCATCGAGCGCACCCGTGAGGCGCTCACCCGCGGCATCCGGTCCGTCGCCCCCGGCCGTGAGATCAACGTGATCGGCCGCACGATCGAGAGCTACGCGCGCCGTTTCGGCTACGGCGTCGTGCGGGACTATACGGGGCACGGGGTCGGCGAGGCCTTCCACTCCGGGCTCGTCATCCCGCACTACGACTCCCCGGCCCACACGACGGTGATGGAGCCCGGGATGGTGTTCACGATCGAACCCATGCTGACCCTCGGCACCCCGGAGCACCCCGGCACGATCGACTGGGACGAGTGGGACGACGGCTGGACCGTGGTCACCCGCGACCTCAGCCTCACCGCGCAGTTCGAGCACACGATCGTGGTCACCGAGCGCGGCTCCGAGATCCTGACCCTGCCGTAGGCCAAGATGCTGGAATGGCAGAGGATGCTGGCATGACAGACGCGACGGGATCGGCGAGGACGCCGAGCGCGCCCGTCCCCACCTTGGCGATCGGCATCGACATCGGCGGCACCGGCATCAAGGGTGCCCTCGTCGATGTCAGGACCGGCGAGCTGATGAGCGAGCGCCTCAAGGTCGCGACGCCGCGCGGCGGCGAGCCCGCCGACATCGTGGCGGAGGTCGCGGCGATGGTGGAACGGTTCGGCGATGCCACCGGCACGGTACCGGTGGGGGTCTGCTTCCCCGCCGTCGTGATCGGCGGGCGCACGATGTCGGCGGCGAACGTGTCGAAGCAGTGGATCGGGCTTCCCGCCGAGACGCTCTTCGAGAAGACGCTCAACCGCGACATCGTCTTCGTGAACGACGCGGACGCCGCCGGGGTCGCCGAGCTGCACTTCGGCGCGGCCCGCAACCGTCGCGGCCTGGTGATCCTGACGACGCTCGGCACGGGGATCGGCAGCGCGCTCCTCTACGACGGCGTGCTCATCCCGAACACCGAGCTGGGCCACCTGCGGGTCGACGGGCGCGACGCGGAGTCCCGGGCGTCGTTCGCCGCGAAGGAGCGATCGCGACTCTCCTGGAGGAACTGGGCGAAGCGCCTCCAGCGCTACTACGACACCGTCGAGATGCTGTTCTCGCCCACGCTGTTCGTGGTCGGCGGCGGAGTCTCGAAGGAGGCCGCCGAGTTCCTGCCGTTGCTCAAGTTGCGGACGCCGATCGTGCCCGCGGAACTGCGCAACAACGCCGGCATCCTCGGCGCCGCCTGGCTCGCCGCCCGTCGCGGTGAGCCGCGAGCGGCCGCCGACCAGCCGTAGCCGTTCCGCCGGCGCGTCTCCCGAAGACACCCGAATCGGGAAACCAGCTCCCGGCGATCGCGTCGCCGCGATCTCCCCTGCTCTGAAACGCGAGGAACTGTCGACTCCCGGCCATATTTCGGTTGTATGAAGTTCGGCGCGAAAGGGGTGACGAACGTTCCCTGTGTCCGCTACCGTCAATGCTCAGTTGCTCCGATCGACGGAGTCGAGCGCCAGAAAGCAGTACGCAATGCCCAGTGGAACCGTGAAGTGGTTCAACGCCGAAAAGGGTTTCGGCTTTATCGTCCCGGACGACGGATCACAGGATCTGTTCGCCCACTACTCCGCGATCGAGGCGTCCGGTTACCGGTCGCTCGAAGAAGGCCAGAAGGTCACGTTCGAGGTCGCACAGGGTCCCAAGGGCCCGCAGGCCGCGAGCATCAAGATCGCCTGATCTCGACTCAACACCTCGACGACGCGTCGCACCCTTCGGGGTCGCGGCGCGTTGTTCGTTGAGCCCGCTGGTCCACCCGGCTCGAGGGTGCAAACGGGTCGGCCGATACGCCGGGTTCTGTCCGCTCCCGTGGGAGTTGGACGGCCATCTCTCTCGGGACTGCGTTGCCGCAGCCCTCTAGCGGTCTACCCGGGAACTCGGGGGGCCCCGTCGACGTTCCCTGTCTGACCTTGCACCGGACGAGGTTTACCCAGCGAGCCCGATCGCTCGGGCCCCTGGTGGTCTCTTACACCACCGTTTCACCCTTACCGACTGCCCCGTGTCTCGGAAGACGCGGCACAGCAGGCGGTCTGCTCTCTGTTGCACTTTCTCGCGGATCACTCCGGGTGGGTGTTACCCACCGCCCTGCCCTGCGGTGCCCGGACGTTCCTCGGCGCCCAGCCGGGCCCAGAGGCCTGGAGGGGCGACGCGACCGTCTGGCCGGCCCGTTTGCCCCTCCAGGCTACTGCGTCGAGGCGACACGGGTCAGCGCCGGATCGTGACCCCCACCGGAGCGCTCGTGCCCGACTCGAACACACCGGGCTGGTCGGGGACGAAGATCGCCGTGTAGCTGTGCGGTCCGGCCGCCTCGCCACGCGGCAGTTGCGCGATCCCGACGACGCCGAACAGCATCCGCACCCGGGTGACGACCCGCGACCCCTCGCGGATCTCGACGATCCCGCTCGGCGCCGCGGCGGCGTCCGGGATCGCGGTCACCAGGAAGAAGGTCGGCAGGATCGACCCGGCCCGAGGCGACGGGTTGCTCACCCGCAGCGAGACCGCGACCTTGACCCGTTCGGTCGTGATCGTCACGGCGGCGGACTCCGAAGCTGCGACCGTGTCGGTGCCGACGTAGCGCGCCACCACCTGCCGGGCCCCGGCGCTCGGCTCGGCACGCAGCGCGAACGTCGCGGTGCCGCGTCGCAGCTGGGCCGCCCCGACCACCTCGCCGTCGACGACGAACTCCACCCGGCCCGCGGCGGGCACACCGTCGACGGTCACCGTCGCGCTCAAGCGCGCGCTCTGGCCAGTGCCCGCCTTCAGCGTGGCGCGATCCGCGACCAGGGTCGTGGTCGAGCTCGGGATGCCCTGCTCGACCACGATCGGCAGCGTCACCGTCGTCCCCGACGGGCTCGCCACGAGTTCCAACACGTGATCGCCTGCCGTGGTGCCGTCGGGGACCACGGCATCCACCACCGCCGCGCCGGCCGAGACCGGCACGGTCCCGAGGCTCGTGCCGTCGAGGAAGACCTCGAGCGACGTGTTCTGCGGCGCGCCCAGGCTGGTCAGGTCGAGACCGGCCACCGGGATGTCGAGCGCCTGTCCGGCCTCGACGACGGTCGGCGGCTCGGCGACCTGCACCGCTTGGCGCGCGAAGTCGGGCGCGAGGCCCGGGTTCGCCTGCAGGTAGGCGATCCACGCGTCCCGGTCGATGAGACCCGAATCGGCCGTTCCCGTGCCCTGGGTCAGGATCCGGAAGTTGTCACCGCCCTGCGCGAGGAACGAGAACGTGCCGATGCGGTACTCCGCGGCCGGATCGAGCGGCGCGCCGTCGACCGTGACCGAGGTGATGCGCGCACCGAGCGGCGCCGTCGGATCGAACGTGTAGGTCACGTTGTCCGACAGCCCGAGCTGCAGGAAGCTGCGCGACGGGATCGTGCCGTCGGCATTGGTCTGCCACTGCTGTTCCAGCAGCGTCCGGAACTGCGATCCGGTAAGCGTCGTCGTCCACAGGTTGTTGACGAACGGCAGCACGCCGTTGGCCTCTCCATAAGTCACCACGCCATCGGGGGCGTAGAGCAGCTCGGCACGCAACCCGCCCGGGTTCACGACGCCGATCTCGGCTCCACCGCGTTGCGGGTCGGCGAGGGTGTCGACCAGCGCCTCGGCGACGAGGCCGCCGAGAGCGGACTCGCTCGCACGGTCGTCGCGCGTCCCTCCCGCGTAGACGCCGCCCACGTAGGCGCCGCCGCTGAACGCGGTCGTGATGTCGGCGGTCACCGACCCGACCGGCTGAGCCCCGACCACCGCGGCGTAGGCCAGGGCCGAGTCGACGATCGCCTTGACCGCCGCGACGCGTGGGTAGGTCGCGACGAGGGACGCCTCCGCCGTCGTGGTGCGCGGCACGATCGCGGCCGTGGTCGCGACCACCTCGCCGCTCGCGGGATCGAACGTGATGTCGACGCTGCCGAGGTTCTCACCGTAGTTGCCGGTCTGCACGACCGGACGGGTCACGCCGTCCCGACCGGGTACCGGCGCCTGCCAGGCGTACGGCTGGTGGGTGTGACCGTTGAAGATCACGTCCACCTCGGAGGAGGTCTCCTCCACGATGCGCCGGAACACCTCGCTCTCGGCGAGCTCCGACTCGAGGGTCGACGTGGCGCTCACGCTGTTCGCGCCCTCGTGGAACTCGGCGACGATGACATCCGCTTCGCCGTTCGCCGGATCCCCGTCGCTGAGTTGAGCCGCGACCCGGTTGACGGCCTCGACGGGATCGCCGAAGTCGAGCGTGGAGACTCCGCCGGGTGAGACCAGGGTCGGGGTCTCCTCGGTGACGACGCCGATCACGCCGATCGTCACGCCATCCGCTTCGACCAGTTCGTACTCGTCGAGCGCCGGCTCGTCGGTGCCCTTCTGATAGACGTTCGCCCCGAGGTAGTCGAAGCCGATCTGCGGGATCACCCGGTCGGTCAGGTCGGTGTACCCCTGATCGAACTCGTGGTTGCCCACCGAACTCGCATCGACCTCGAGGGCGTCGAGCACGTCGAGCGTCGGCACATCCTGCTGGGTCGCCGAGGCGAACAGTGTCGCCCCGATGCTGTCGCCGGCCCCCAGCAGCACCGATGAGGCCCCGGCGGCCTCCGCGGCCGCGCGCAGCTGCTCGATCGTGCCGGCGAACTTCGTGGTGTTGCCGTCGATACGACCGTGGAAGTCGTTGAAGTTGATCAACCGGATGTCGGCGAGACCGTCATCCAGTCCGACGATCACCGGGTTGTGGTCGCTCGAGCGGTACGGCGATTCGTCGTAGAACAGCGTGCCCTGGTAGTTGTACCGGCTGTACTCGAGGGCGATCGATTCCTCGGCGTTGATCTCCCAGATGTCGGCACCGGTTGCCCGGGCGAGCGCCGCCGGGTTGAGCAGCACATGGTCGAGCGATCCGACGAGGCCCGAGAACGAGTAGGAGTACTCGCCGGGCGCGAGCGTCACCGCGGCGTTGACGTAGCCCGCGTCGTAGAGCACCTGGAGCGGGTCCTCGAGCGCGTACGAGTTGAAGTCGCCGATCAGCGCGACCGCGTCGCCCTCGTCGGTGACGGTCCCGATCCACGCGGCGAGAGCCCGGGCCTGGCGGACGCGCGACTCGTTCGAGGACCCCTGACCGTCGCCCGTGTCGACGTCACCCGGCCACGGCCCGGCCGACCCCTTCGACTTGAAGTGGTTGACCGAGACGAAGAGCTCGGCGCCGCCGCCGACCGGGACGAAGGTCTGGCCGATCGGCTCGCGCGCGTTGTCGAACGCGCCGCCGGCGTCGCTCTCGGTGCCGAGCGCGACGGAGGCGCCGACCCGCTCGACCGCCGCCGTGCGATAGATCAGCGCGTTGGTGATGACATCCATCCCGCTGTCCGGGAGGTCGTCGGAGCTGGGCACGAACGCCCAGGTGCCCGCGCCGACGTCGGCGTTGAGCGCCGCGACGAGCGTCGCGACCGCCTCGTCGGGATTGCCGTCGACGACCGCGGAGTTCTCGATCTCGAGGAGTCCGACGACGTCGGCATCGAGCGCGTTGATCGCCGCGACGATCTTCGCCTGCTGACGCGCGAGATCCTCATCGTCGAACGCGCCGCGCGGCCCGGAGCCCGGGCACGAGTCGACCGTCACCGGGTCGCCGGTGCGGTCGTTGAACGAGGTGCATCCGGCGACGTCCGCGCCGAGGGTGGTGAAGTAATTGAGCACGTTGAACGAGGCGACCGAGATGTCTCCGCCGACCGGGGCCGGAGCCGAGGTGCGGTCGTTCTCGAAGGCGACGGGCAGCGTCTCCCCCGCGATCAGCGGGCGGGTCGGGTTGAGCTTCCAGACGCCGTTGCGGAAGTCGACGATCACCGGCTCGGCGAAGGTCACCGCGGCCCCCACGCGCACGGGGGCGGTGAGCGAGATGTACGGCGGGGTGAGTGCCGTGTTCGCGGAGCTCAGGAAGTTCGTCGTGGCACCGTCGTCGAGAACGATCGCGCGCGCGGCGTTGTCGGCCGCAGTGGCCGCCGCCTCCGCGGAGCCGGGGCGTCCGGCCTCGGTGGGCTGGACGAGCGGCCGCGTTCCCGCGGCGAGCCCGACCTCGCCGTACTGGTTGGTGGAGAAGGTGTTCGCCACGGTGAAGTCGCCGCTCGGTGCGATGAGCACCGACTCGAGGGCTTCGCGCTCGGCTGCCGTCGCCGGCCAGGCGGTCGCCCGAGGAACGACCGACTCGCCCGCAGGGAGATCGACCAGGCCCGCGGCGTTCGCCACGGTGATCTCGGTGAGACCGTTGAACTCGCTCACGGCCCCGGTGACCTGCACGGCGTCGCCGATCGCGACCGAGCCGACGGTCGCATCGGAGAAGACGAAGATCGCGTCCGACGCACCCGGCGTCGTGTCGGCACCGGGAGTCTGGATGACGTACCCGCGGAATCCGCCGGTCGGGTACACGGCGGTGACGACACCGGTCGTCGTCACGGTCTGGCCGACGAGCGGCGAGGCGCCCCCGGTGCCCTGGATCTCGGCGATCGTCGCCGTGCCGGACTCCCCCGGCTCCTCGGGCGTCGTGCCGGAGTTCGCCGGGGTCGGGGCGCCGACGACGAAGTCGGCCGCGTTGTCGGCGGTGTTGGAGTGCTCAGTGCGCGCGGCGCTCGTCGCGTTGGTGGTCGCGGGCGCCGGCGCCGTGCCGGCGAAGGCACTCGCCGACGGACCCCAGCCCACCAGGTCCACGACGGCCGCGTCGGTGGCGCAGGCGGCCCCGACGCAGCTCAGACGCGTCGTCGACTCGACGAGCGCGACCTTGGCTCCGGTCCCGCTCATCGCGATCGTGCCGGTGACCTCCGGGGTCGGCAGGGCGGCGGCCGCGAGGTTCGTTCCGAAGGCCTCGCCGATGAGGTAGGAGCCGCGCGCCGGGATGGATCCGGTCAGGTTCGTCTGCGCGCCGGTCGACCAGGCACCCCCGACCGAGGTGTATTGCACCGACCACCCCTCGAGCGACACCGCCGAGTCGGTGGGGTTGTACAGCTCGATGAAGTCCTGGTTGAGCGGTGCTCCCGCATTGCCGCCGCCACCGTAGACCTCGTCGATGACGACGGGTGAAGCCGGAGACACGGCGGCGGATGCCGGCGGAGCCCCCAGCCCCACTGCGACGAGGAGGAGCGCGGTGACGGCGCCGAAGGACGAGGTGACGGTACGGAGCACGGAGCTCTCCTGTCGCGGATGGTCGGCAACGCCGAGCGTTCAGTTCTGGAGCGTCAGGACTGATCGTTCGGGTTGCGCCAGGCGGCGCGACGGAGAACTGACCTGTTCATCTTGCGCGTCTCGTGCCCCCCGTTCAAGGGACACGGGGTAAATTCTCGCGGAAGCGGTCGGCGAACGCCGGGTCAGAGACCGGATTCCGCCGTGCGGATGAGCACGGCATTGGAGTCCGGGCAGAGCAACACGTCGTCGGGTTCGGCTGCGCGCACCTTGTTCATCTCGACCGCGTTCAGCGCGACCCCGCTCGCGCCGGAGATGCCGCCGCGCAGGAGCGACGCGCCCACCCCGTACCGCTCGCGCTGCTTCTCGTAGAGCGCGAGCAGGTCGGCGGGCACCTTGCCCGCGACCGTCTGCCGGGTGGCGACCGCGCGGGTGCGCTCGGCCTCGATCTCGGCGAGACCGGCATCCCGGGCGGCGGTTGCGTCGGCGATCGCGGTCGCCAGGGTGGCGAGTTCGGCGTCGGTCGCGGCCAACACCCCCTCGCGCTCCTCGACGGTCTCCATCACCGCGAGCTCGATGTCTTCGAGGTCGCTCTTGCGGCGACCGAGCGCCTGCAACTCCTGCTCGAGCGCGGCGACGTCCTTCGGCGACGAGCTGGTCTGCAGGCGATCAGTATCGCGGGCGATGCGGGCGTCGACGATCGCGACGTCGGCCTCGGTGCGGGTCAGCTCGAGCCGGGCGTCCTCCGCGGCGCCGAACTGCTCGGCGCGGCCGCGCTCCAGTCCGGTGCGCTGGCCGGTCAGGGCGTCGACGACGTCGCGCTCCGGCAGCTTATCGGCGCGGCGCGCCAGCTGCTGCAGTTTGGTGTCGAGCGCCTGCAGGTCCAGCAGCAGCGCCTGATCCTCGGGGGCGGCCTTCAGGCCCATGTGTTCCTCTTCCCAGACTCAGACAATCGAGAACTCCCACGGGTCGGTGCGCAGGTCGCTGACGGTGACCTCGACGCCGGGGAGGGCATCCCGGAGCTGTTGCGCCGCGACCTCGAGCCACAACCATTCGCTCGCCCAGTGCGACACGTCGACGAGCGCGGGGCCGCGGCCGACCCGGGCGTTCTCGCGTGCCTCGGAGGCGGGATGATGGCGGAGGTCACTCGTCACGTAGACGTCGGCGTCGAGCACCCGGGGATTCGCGAGGAGCGCGTCGCCCGCCCCCGCGCAGAGCGCGACCCGGGTCACCGGGCGGTCGTAGTCCCCCGCGACGCGGATGCCCTGGGCGGTGGCGGGCAGGATGTCGGCGAGCCCGCGCGTGAACCGCCCGAGTGGGGTCGGCTCCGACAGGTCGCCGATCCGGCCGATCCCCGTCGCGGGGTCGAGCGCCGAGGGCACGAGCGGCCGCACGCCGGTCAGGCCGAGGCGCTCGGCCAGCACGGCCGAGGTGCCGCGGGCGACCACATCCGCGTTGGTGTGCGCCGCGATCAGTGCACAGCCGGCACGGATCAGCCGGGCGAGCACCGCGCCCTTGTAACGCGTCTCGGCGACGGTCGTGACGCCACGCAGCAGCAGCGGGTGGTGCACGAGAAGCAGGTCGGACTCCGCCGCGATCGCCTCGTCGACCGTGTCGTGCACGGCATCGACGGCGAGGTGGATGCGGCGCACCTGAACCGCCGGATCTCCCGACAACAGCCCCACGGCATCCCAGGCCTCGGCCCCGGCAACCGGCCAGAGCGACTCGACGACCGCGTCGACGTCGGCGAGCGTGGCGGTCATCCGTTCAGTCTATGAGCGCGCGCTCCTGGCGGCGGATCGTGGGGATCGCCGTGATCAACGGGAGCAGGATGCCGAGCACGAGTGCGACGAGCACGCCCGCGTCGCTGGTGAGGAGCGGGTCACCCGTGGGCAGGCTCAGGAACGGGAGCAGGTAGCCCTGCCAGTCGAGCCCGGGCCGCGCGGCGGAGGTCAGGCCGAAGCCGATGCCGGCGATCACGATCAGTCCGATCAGGTTCACCCAGCGCACCGCCGGGTAGATCCCGCCCCGGCGCAGCAGGTCGTCGGACGCGAAGCCGTTGCGGCGGATCATGATCTCCGCGCCGAAGATGCCGGCCCAGGCGGCGACCGGCACCGCGATCGTCGTCGCGACCTCGCGGACGAGCGTGCGGGCGTCGCCGGCGAGCAGCACGATCGCGGCCGCCGCGATGAGGATCAGCAGCCCGGCGATCACGGTCGTGCCGGACCGACGCAGGTTCACGCCGAGCGACTGCAGCGCGAAGCCCCCCGAGTAGATCGTCAGCACGGCGCCGGAGAGCAGACCCAGCGACAGCGCGGCGATCAGCGGCGCCGGGTACCAGAGCGGAAGGATCGCGGCGATCGTGTAGAGCGGATTGGTGGCGAGGCCGTCGGCGATGAGCGGATCCGAGGCCGCCAGCAGCGCACCCCAGATCAGCAGCGCGAGCGCGGGCAGCGTGGCGCCGAAGGTGGCCCAGAGCATCGTGGAGCCACCGTCGCTCTCGCTGCGCTGGTAGCGCGCGAGGTCGCCGCTCGAGTGCACCCAGGCGAGGCCGACGAAGCTGAACACCAGCACGACCCCGGTGATGAGCAGCGTCCACGATCCGTCGTCGATGCTCGGGAACGCGGTGAGGTCGAGGCGCGGCCAGGTCAGCACGATCACGCCGACGACGAGCACGCCGGTGAGGATGCTGAGCACCAGCTGGACCCGCGCGATGAGTCCGTAGCCGAAGATCGCAACGACGAAGGCGAGGGCGAAGCCGACCCCGAGGCCGACGAACGTCCAGACGAGTTCGCCGAGGCCGGCATCCAGCCCCGCATCGACCAGCACCCGGGCGACTCCGGCGGCGAGCACCCAGAGCAGCGCTCCCCCCCAGAAGAGGCGCGAGACGAGCGCCAGCGCGGCGGGCAGTGCGTTGCCGACCAGGCCGAAGGTCGCCCGCGACACGATCATCGTCGGCTGCCCGCTCCACTTGCCGGCGAGGGTGCCGAGCCCGAGCGGCACGAAAGACAGGGCGATGCCGAGCACGATCGCGATCAGCACCTGGCGCAGGCTCATCCCGAGCCCGAAGAGGATCGCGCCGAGCGACAGGGTCACGACCGATGAGTTCGCGGCGAACCAGAGCCAGAACAACCGGGCGGCGCGGCCGGCGCGCAGATCGAGGGCCGTCGGCTCGGGTCCCGCGGACTCGACCGTCAGCGGAGGGTGCGACTCGGGCTCGGCGTCGACCAGACCGGCTTCGTCATCGGTGAGACGGGTGGTCGAGATGGGCTCCGAGGGCGGGTGCACGAGGGTGACGGCACCGGTCGAGTCGACGGCGATCGCGCCCCGGCCGTACGCCCGGTCGACCTCGTCGACGGCGTCGTCATCCTCGGTCAGCTCGGTGACGGGAGCGGCGGTGCCGGGGTGGGTCGTGACGGGCGGGTCGAACGGCATCCCGTCCGGAGGCGTCGGCACGATGCTCTGCGCTGCCGGCTCGTACGGCGGTAGTTGGGCCGGCGCGATGCCGATCGGCGGGGGCAGGTGCGCGAAGTCGCGCGAGCCGCCCGGTGGTGGGAGGTCGATCGGCGGCGTCGCCGGAGGCACTCCGAACGGGGGTGCGACGGGTTCCGGGGGTGCCAACGCCGAGACGGGGATCGACCCGGTCGTACGCGGCTCGACCAGGACAGGCGGCTCGACCAGCGTAGGTGGGGCGACCGGAACCGGGGATGGCGGGGCGGGAACAGGGCCCCCCCAGGCCGACGGTGCGACGGGCTCCGGCTCCGGCGTCGGGGCGGGCTCTGCGACCGGCGGCGTCGGGTCGGATGCCGGTTCCTGCTCGGGCGCCGACTCCGCGGGGCGCAGGAACGTCGGAGGCGAGGGGAAGCGCGGCGCGTCGGGGGCGGGGAAGATCGCTGGAGGGGTGGGCGCTGCGCCGGACGGCGCGGGCGCGAGCGGCTCGGGTGCGGCCAGGTCGGGTGCGGCCGGGTCGGGTGTGACCGGGTCGGGTGTGACCGGGTCGGCTGCGACCGGCTCAGCAAGAGCCGACGCCGGGCTGACCGGCGTGGCCTCCGGCGGCGGGGCCTCCACCGGAATCGGCGTGCTGCGCGACTCCTCTGCGCGACGGCGCAGCTCGTCCTCGAGTCGCTCGATCGCCTGGAGGGTCGAACTCGACGAAGTCGCGGGCTCGGGGGACGGTTCCGGCAGGGTCTCGGAGACGGGCTCGGGCGCGGCGAAAGCGGGGGCTTCGACCGGAGCGGGCGCGAGAACCGGAGCCTCCGCAACCTCGCCTTCGCGAACCTCCGCCTCCGGTCCGGCGTGATCCGGCTCGACCGGTACGTCGGCAACCACCGCCGCGGCGGGCGGGATGGTCGGAATCGGCGAGGTGTACGACGAGACCTGCGCCGCGAGCGCGTCGGCGAGCGCGTCGTCGTCGAAGGCCTGCGGCTCCGGGTCGTCGGCCGGTGACGTGAAGGACGATCGACGAACGCCCGGGTCCACGGAGGCCTCGGGGTCGTCCCCCGGCCGGCCGTTGCCCGGTGGTACGTCGGTCATGTGTCGGATTCTAGGGTGGCGGGCGCCGCACGACGCGCCGACGGGCCGAGACGAGCACGCCCAATCCGACCAGCACCAGGGTGAAGCCGACCCAGCCGACGACCGAGAGGCGTTCGCCGACGACGAGCACCGCAAGCACCGTCGCCACGACGGGCTCGAGCAGGGTGATCGTCGTCGCCGTCGAGCTGCGCACCGAGCGCAGCCCGATCCCGAACAGGATGTAGGCCACGAGCATCGGTCCGAGCGCGAGATAGGCGGTCAGCCCGATCGAGGTCGACGACTGCAGCAGCGGCGCTCCGAGCACCCCCAGGATGACGAGCAACGGGAGCGCGCCCAGCCCGAACATCCCGCCCACCACGCCGCGGGACGGATGCCCCGCTCGGATGGCGCGCGACGAGGCGTAGGTGTAGAGCGCGTAGGCCAGGCCCGCGAGCAACCCGAGTCCGACCCCGAGCACGGCGAGCGCGGGCGAGGCATCGGCCGCGCCGCCCTCCTCCCGGCCGAGGGCGAGCAGCACGATGCCGAGCACGGCGAGGATCGTCGACACCAGCCAGCGCGCCGAGAGCCGCGCGCGGTCGACGAACCACTCGAGCAGCGCGGCGAACACGGGCCCCGACCCGAGAGCCACCACGTTGCCGACCGCGACGCCGACCAGATCCATGCCCGAGTAGAAGGCGAGCGGGTAGACGACGACGCCGATCGCGCCGATCGCCGACCACCGGCGCGCGACAGGCTCGGTCAGCACTTCGCGCGAGAGCCGCGGGGCCGTCACGAACAGCAGCACACCGCCGACCCCCATCGTCGCGGCCCCGATCGCGAGCGGGCTCACGTCGCCCGGCAGGAGGCTGGCGGTCACGCCCGTCGTACCCCACAACAGGGAGGCGCCGACGAGCGCGATCACCCCCGAGATCCGCGCGCCCGCCACGGTCCCGACCCTACCGATGCCCCGCGTGTGAGGGTTCCGCCCGGATCCGGCCAGGCGACGTGAGGATTCCGTGAGGACCCGCATCCGGTCCCTCAGTCGGGCGTTCACTGGAAGGTGATCACCCATCCGCTTCGCCACCCACTGCAAGGGAGAACGCCCGTGCTCGACGCCGTGTTCATCGCCGGCATCCTCGCGCTCGTCGCGCTCGTCGCCGCCATCGGGAAGGGAGTGGAGCGCCTGTGATGTTCTTCGACATCCTCGCCGCCGCCCTCGGCCTCGCCGCCGTCGCGTTCGTCGTCGTCGCCTTGCTCGCTCCCGAGAAGTTCTGAAAAACCCCGATGACCGACATCGCCACCTCCTGGCTCCTCTTCGCGGCGCAGCTGCTCACCGTCCTGGTGCTGCTCGCCCTCCTCTATCGCCCCCTCGGCGACTACCTCGCGCGGGTCTTCACCGCGCCGAAGGATCTGCGCGTCGAGCGCGGCTTCTACAAGATCATCGGTGTCGACTCCGCGTCGGCGCAGAGCTGGCCCGCGTACCTCAGGTCCGTGCTGACCTTCTCGGCGCTCGGCATCCTCCTGGTCTACGCACTCCAGCGCCTGCAGGAGTTCCTGCCCTACGCGCTCGGCCTGCCCGCGACCAGCGAGCACCTCGCCTTCAACACCGCGATCTCGTTCGTCACGAACACGAACTGGCAGTCCTACTCCCCCGACACGACGCTCGGCTACACCGTGCAGGTGATCGGGCTCGCGGTGCAGAACTTCCTCTCCGCGGCCGTCGGCATCGCCGTCGCCGTCGCGCTCATCCGCGGCATCGCGGCGCGCAAGTCGGGCACCCTGGGCAACTTCTGGGTCGACCTGACCCGAGGGACCCTGCGCGTGCTGCTGCCGTTCTCGTTCGTCGTCGCGATCATCCTCATGGTCGGCGGCGTGATCCAGAACTTCAACGGCTTCCAGGAGGTGACCACCCTCGCGGGCGGCACCCAGCAGATCCCGGGCGGGCCGGTCGCCTCGCAGGAGGCGATCAAGATCGTCGGAACGAACGGCGGCGGCTTCTTCAACACCAACTCGGCGCACCCCTTCGAGAACCCGACGCCGTGGACGAGCCTGCTGCAGATCTTCCTGATGCTCGTGATCCCCGTCTCACTGACTCGCGCGTTCGGCCGCATGGTCGGCGACGTGCGTCAGGGCTACGCGGTGGTCGCCGTCATGGGCGTGCTGTTCGTCATCTCCGCGACGCTGATGACCTGGGCGGAGCTCGCCGGAGGCGGAACCGCCACCCAACTCGCCGGCGGCGCGATGGAAGGCAAGGACGTGCGATTCGGGATCGTCGGCTCGACGCTCTTCGACACGACCAGCACCGTCACCTCGACCGGCGCCGTCAACTCGATGCTCGACAGCTACACGCCGTTCGGCGGTGGCATGGCGATGGTGAACATGATGCTCGGCGAGGTCGCCCCCGGCGGCGTCGGTTCGGGTCTCTACGGCATCCTCGTCGTCGCGATCATCGCGGTGTTCGTGGCCGGCCTCATGGTCGGACGCACGCCCGAGTACCTCGGCAAGAAGATCGGACCGCGCGAGATCAAGCTCGTCTCGCTCTACATCCTCACCACGCCGGTGCTCGTGCTGCTCGGCACGGCCCTGTCGTTCGCGATCCCGCCGGTGCGCGAGGACGTCGAAGGCACGTCGATCTGGAACCCCGGACTCCACGGGTTCGGCGAAGTGCTCTACGCGTTCACGTCGGCGGCGAACAACAACGGCTCGGCCTTCGCCGGCATCACCGCGAACACCCCGTGGTTCAACACCGCGCTCGGCGTGGCGATGCTGCTCGGACGATTCCTGCCGATCGTGTTCGTGCTCGCCCTCGCCGGATCGCTCGCGGCGCAGGACAAGCTGCCGGTCACCGCGGGAACGCTGCCCACCCATCGACCGCAGTTCGTCGGTCTCCACCTCGGCGCGATCCTCGTCGTGTCGGCGCTCACCTACTTCCCCGTGCTCGCGCTCGGACCTCTCGCAGAAGGACTGTCATGACCACCCTCGCCCCCGAACAGACGGGCACCCCCTCGAAGGTCGCGCCCGCGTTCTCGGCGCGCCAGCTGCTCTCGGCGCTCCCCGGTGCGCTGCGCAAGCTCGACCCGCGGCAGATGTGGCGCAACCCCGTCATGCTGCTCGTCGAGGTCGGCGCCGCCCTCACCACCGTGATCGCGCTCGCCGAGCCGTTCACCGGCGGCGGGCTCACCCCCGGCTTTAGCGGCGCGATCGCCGTGTGGTTGTGGATCACCGTGATCTTCGCGAACCTCGCGGAGTCGGTCGCCGAGGGCCGCGGCAAGGCGCAGGCCGCCACGCTGCGGGCCACCCGCACCAGCACCCCCGCCCACCGTCTCGGCAGCATCGTCGACGGCTCCGACGGGTCCACCGCGACGGCCGACGAGATCTCCTCCGCGGATCTCAAGCTCGGGGATGTCGTGGTCGTCACCGCAGGAGAGATCATTCCCGGCGACGGCGACATCGTCTGGGGAATCGCCTCGGTCGACGAGTCGGCGATCACGGGCGAGTCGGCTCCGGTCGTGCGCGAGCACGGCGGCGATCGCAGCGCCGTCACCGGCGGCACGCGAGTGCTCTCGGACCGCATCCTGGTGAAGATCACCTCGAAGCCCGGAGACACGTTCGTCGACCGGATGATCCGTCTCGTCGAGGGGGCCTCCCGCCAGAAGACGCCGAACGAGATCGCGCTCAGCATCCTGCTGTCGAGCCTCACGGTCATCTTCCTGATCGTCGTGCTCACGCTCAACCCGCTGTCGTCGTACGCCGGCGAACCGAACGACATCGTCGTGCTCGTCGCCCTGCTGGTCTGCCTCATCCCGACGACGATCGGCGCCCTGCTCTCCGCGATCGGCATCGCAGGGATGGACCGCCTCGTGCAGCGCAACGTGCTCGCGATGTCGGGCCGCGCCGTCGAGGCCGCGGGCGACGTCACCACCCTGCTACTCGACAAGACCGGCACGATCACCTACGGCAACCGGCAGGCCAGCGAGTTCCTCCCGCTCCCGGGTGTCTCCGTGGAGGAGCTCACCGAGGTCGCGCGGCTCTCCTCGCTCGCCGACCCGACGCCCGAGGGCTCGTCGGTGGTCACACTTGCCGGCGGCAGTGTCGAACTGCCTGCGGGAGCGGTCGACATGGCGTTCACGGCGCAGACCCGGATGTCGGGGCTCGACCTCGCCGACGGCCGTCAGGTGCGCAAGGGTGCCGGGTCGATGATCGCCGCGTGGGTGGGAGTCCCCGCGCCCGCCGGCCTCGACGAGATCGTCACCCGGGTCTCGCAGTCCGGAGGCACGCCCCTGGTCGTCGCCGAGAAGACCGGCGAGACCGCCCGCGTGCTCGGTGTCATCCACCTCAAGGACGTCGTCAAGACCGGCTTGCCCGCCCGGTTCGCCGAACTGCGGGCGATGGGCATCCGCACCGTCATGATCACGGGTGACAACCCGCTGACCGCGAAGGCGATCGCCGCCGAGGCCGGGGTCGACGACTTCCTGGCCGAGGCTACGCCCGAGCAGAAGATGGATCTCATCAAGCGCGAGCAGGCCGGCGGCCGACTCGTCGCGATGACCGGGGACGGCACGAACGACGCACCGGCACTCGCGCAGGCGGATGTCGGGGTCGCGATGAACACGGGCACGGCGGCCGCGAAGGAGGCCGGCAACATGGTCGACCTCGACTCCGACCCGACGAAGCTCATCGACATCGTGCGCATCGGCAAGCAGCTGCTGATCACGCGGGGGTCGCTCACGACGTTCTCGATCGCCAACGACCTCGCGAAGTACTTCGCGATCATCCCGGCGATGTTCGCGGGCGCCCCCGCGGTCGACGGACAGGGCCCGGGCCTCGCGGCGCTCAACGTCATGCAACTGTCGAGCCCGGCGTCCGCGATCCTCAGCGCGATCATCTTCAACGCCCTCGTGATCGTCGCGCTGATCCCGCTCGCCTTGCGCGGCGTGACATATCGCGCGGTGTCGGCCTCGAAGATCCTGAGCCGCAACCTGCTGGTCTACGGCCTCGGCGGCATCGTGGCGCCGTTCATCGGGATCAAGATCATCGACCTCGTCGTCAGCCTCATACCGGGCTTCTAGAGCACGGACCGGAAAGGAAACAATCCCATGGCACGCTCCAACGCCACCACCCGCCGCCCCTGGACGGCACAGGCCTGGACGGCGATCCGCGCCCTCCTCGTCTTCACCGTCGTGCTCGGTCTCGGCTACCCCCTCGTCGTGCTCGGCATCGGGCAGCTCGCGCTGCCCACCCAGGCCAACGGTTCGCTTGTGCGGGTCCACGGCGAGGTGGTCGGCTCGTCGCTGCTCGGGCAGTCGTTCGCGGATGCCGACGGCACCCCGCTCCCCGAATGGTTCCAGTCCCGTCCGTCGTCGTCCGGTTACGCCGGCGAGGCGTCGGTCGCCTCGAACTACGGCCCCGAGAACGAGGACCTCATCGCCTACGTCGAGGCGCAGCGCGCTGCGATCGCGCGCTTTGAAGGCAGCGCAAGCGGGGGCATCGATCCCGCCGAGGTCCCGGTCGACGCGGTCACCACGTCGGGCTCGAGCCTCGACCCGCATATCTCGCCCGCGTACGCTCTGCTCCAGGTCGCGCGGGTCGCGGAGGCGCGCGGGCTCGACGAGTCCGCAGTGCGGACTCTGGTCGAGGAACACATCCAGGGTCGCGACCTCGGCTATCTCGGCGAGCCGACCGTCAACGTCCTCGAACTCAACGTCGCCCTCGCCGCACTAGCGGCAGACTGAGCGCATGGCACGAGGCAGGCTGCGCGTCCTGCTGGGCGCGGCTCCGGGCGTCGGCAAGACCTTCACCATGCTGGAAGAGGGCCGGCGTCTGCAGCACGAGGGCCGGGACGTCGTCGTCGCGCTCGTGGAGACCCACGGCCGCGCGGCCACCTCCGCGCTCGTCGACGGTCTCGAGGTGCTGCCCCGCCGAGCGGTCGACCACCGCGGCGTCGAACTCAACGACCTCGATCTCGCCGCGGTCCTCGCCCGGCGGCCCGACGTGGCGCTCGTCGACGAGCTCGCCCACACCAAGGCCCCCGGTTCCGCGCACGCGAAACGCTGGGAAGACGTCGACGCGATCCTGGATGCCGGCATCGACGTGATCTCCACCGTCAACATCCAGCACATCGAGTCGCTCGGCGATGTCGTGCACGGCATCACCGGCATCGCGCAGCGCGAGACGATCCCGGATGCCGTGCTCCGCGGCGCGGATCAGGTGGAGCTCGTCGATCTCGCCCCGCAGGCGCTGCGCAACCGGCTCGCCGCCGGCCTGGTCTACCCCGCCGAACGAGTGGACGCGGCTCTCTCGAACTACTTCCGCCTCGGCAACCTCACGGCGTTGCGCGAGATCGCTCTGCTCTGGCTGGCGGACGAGGTCGACTCCGCGCTCAAGCGGTACCGCGAGGAGCAGGGCATCACCGCCCCGTGGAAGGCGCGCGAGCGGATCGTGGTCGCGCTCACCGGAGGCCCTGAGGGCGAGACGCTGCTACGCCGGGCCGCTCGCATCGCCGCCCGGTCCAGCGGCGGTCAGGTCTACGCGGTGCACGTCACGAGCCCCGACGGTCTCGCCGACCGGGATCCCGGCATCCTCGTCGATCAGCGGGCGCTCACCGAGAAGCTGGGCGGCTCGTTCCACCAGGTCGTCTCCGAGCGCATCCCGGAGGCCCTGGTCGAGTTCGCGAAGAGCGTCGAGGCGACGCAGCTCGTGATCGGGGTGAGCCGGCGGTCACGGGTGCAGTCGCTCCTCGGCGGCACCGGCACCTCGAGCGCGGTCATCCGCCTCGCCGGCGACATCGACGTGCACATCGTGTCGCACACCCAGGAGGGCGGCCGACGGCTCCCCTCCCTCGGCGCCGCGCTCTCCGCGAAGCGCCGCCTCGCCGGCTTCATGCTCGCGATCGCCGGACTCCCGGCGCTCACGGCCCTGCTGACCCGGTTCCGCAGCGACGAGTCGATCACGAGCGATGTGCTGCTCTTCCAACTGCTGGTGGTCGTGGTCGCGCTGGTCGGGGGCATCTGGCCGGCGCTCGTCGCCGCCGTCGCGGCCGGGCTGCTGCTGGACTTCTTCTTCGTGGCCCCGCTCTACACCGTGACGATCGCCGACCCGCTCCACCTCCTCGCCCTCGTCGTCTTCGTCGTGGTCGCCGTACTCGTCTCGGTCGTCGTCGACCAGGCCGCGCGACGGGCCCGGGCCGCGTCCCGCTCCGCGGCCGAGGCTGAGGTTCTGGTGTCGATCGCCGGCGGAGTGTTGCGCGGCGGCGACGCTGTCCAGGCACTCGTGGCCCGGCTGCGCGAGTCGTTCGGGATGACCGGCGTGCTGTTGCGTCAGGACGGCGATCTGGTGGCCGACGCGCGGGACGCGGGCGTCGCCGCCGCCGACGACCAGGAGACGACGCTCCCGGTCGGGCGGACCGGCAGCCTCTACCTCCGCGGCCGGGCGCTGACGACCTCCGACCGACGCATCCTCGGCGCGTTCGTGGCCCAGCTCGACGCCGCGCTCGAGCAGGGCCGGCTCGCCGCCGCGGCCGAAGAAGTGCGCCCCCTGGCCGAGGCTGATCGGCTGCGCAGCGCGCTCCTCGCGGCAGTCGGCCACGACCTGCGCCGCCCGCTCGCCGCGGCGACCGCCGCCGTCACCTCCCTGCGCGCCCCCGACCTCGCCCTCGCCGCCGACGACCGCGCCGAACTGCTCGCGACCGCCGACGAGAGCCTGGCCGCGCTTCGCGTGCTGGTCACCGACCTTCTCGACGTCAGTCGTCTCCAGGCCGGCGCGCTCGGGGTGACGATGGTCGATGCGAGTCTCGACGCGGTCGTCGTCGGCGCGCTCGACGAGCTCGGGCTCCCGCCGGGCGCACTCGACCTCGACCTCCTGCCGGTCAACGAGGTGCGCGCGGACCCCGTGCTGCTGCAGCGGGTGGTCGTCAACCTGGTCGCCAACGCGCTGCGGTTCGCGCCCGAAGGTTGCCCGCCGCGGGTCGCGACGAGCGAGCACGGCGACCACGTGCAGCTGCGGGTGATCGACAGCGGCCCCGGCATCCCGGTTGAGAGGCGGGAGGATGTCTTCGTGCCCTTCCAGCGCCTCGGCGATACCGACAACACCGTCGGTGTCGGACTCGGCCTCGCCCTGTCGAAGGGCTTCGCCGAGGCGATGGGCGCCACCCTCGATGCCGAGGACACCCCCGGGGGCGGCCTGACGATGGTGATCGAGCTGCCGGCGGTGGTGCGGTCGTGAAGGTGCTGCTCGCCGACGACGATCCGCAGATCTTGCGCGCGCTGCGCATCACGCTCGGGGCCCGCGGCTACGAGGTGACGACCGCCGCCGATGGCGTCGCCGCCCTCGACGCGGCGACGCGCACGCATCCCGACCTCGTCGTGCTCGACCTCGGGATGCCGGGACTCTCGGGCATCGAGGTCATCCAGGCCATCCGCGGTTGGACGACGGTGCCGATCCTCGTCGTCTCCGGTCGCACCGAGTCGTGGGACAAGGTCGAGGCGCTCGACGCCGGCGCCGACGACTACGTGACGAAGCCGTTCGCCGCCGACGAGCTGCTCGCCCGCATCCGCGCCCTCACCCGGCGGCAGCCGGCCGCGACCGACGAGCCCGTCGTGACCTTCGGCGACGTGTCCGTCGACCTCTCGGCGCGCGTCGTGACCCGCGCGGGCGCGGCGGTGCGCCTCACCCCGACCGAGTGGCGCCTGCTCGAGGTGCTGCTGCGGCATCCCGGACGCCTGGTCACGCGCGAGACGCTGCTGACCGAGGTGTGGGGTCCGCAGTACACGACCGATACCGGCTACCTACGGCTCTACTTCTCGCAGCTGCGCAAAAAACTCGAGCCCGAGCCTTCGGCGCCGCGCTATCTCGTCACCGAGTCCGGGATGGGCTACCGCTTCACCCCGAGCGCATCGGCACCGACGGTGGGCCCTGACGGACTCGAACCGCCGACATCCTCGGTGTAAACGAGGCGCTCTACCAACTGAGCTAAGAGCCCGGACGAAGCGATGCTACCCGGCTCGCCTAGGGTGACCGCATGAAGTCCGCCCGCGAACGCGTCCGCCGGCTCGTCGAGTTGCGCAACTTCCAGCGCGTCATCATCGCACTGATCATCGTCAACGCCGCGATCCTCGGCCTCGAGACCTACCCCGTCGTGATGGATGCTGTCGGCGGCATGCTCGCGGTCGTCAACGGACTCATCATCGCGATCTTCGTCGCCGAGATCGCTTTACGCCTGTTCGCGCACGGGCTCTCGTTCTTCCGCAACGGCTGGAACATCTTCGACCTCTTCGTCGTCGTCGTCGCCCTCATCCCGGCGGGTGGCGAAGCCGGGGTGCTGCGAGTGATCCGGGTGCTGCGGCTGCTCTCGGCCGTGCGATCGATGCGGCTGGTCGTCGCGGCGCTGGGCGCCTCCATCCCGGGCATCGCCTCCATCGGCGGCCTGCTGCTGATGCTCATCTACGTCTTCTCGGACTTCGTCGCTCCGATGGCCTTCGAGGCGCCCTGGATCTGGGGATTCTTCGTCGTCTTCACCGTCGCCAGTTCGCTCGTCGTGCTCAATCTGCTGATCGCTGTCGTCGTCGAGGCGATGGATCGCATGAAGGTCGCCGACCTCGACAGGGCGATCGACGAGGATCGCGCACTCGACGAACGCATCCTCGAGGAGGTCCGGGCGCTACGCGCCCAGGTCTCACGGCTGGAGGCGAGCGCGGCGCGCGGCGAGACCCGCGATTCCCCGCCCTGACCCGCGGCGCCCCCCTCGATCCGAGCCGCGAGCTCAGCCGAGAGGCTCGCCGTCGCCTCCGGAGATGACCTGCTCGATCTGCCGTTCGGTGAGGGCCACCCACGCCGACCCGTCAGGATTCGACGATGAGGCTTCCGGGCTCTCGCCCTGGTTCCACCACTTCGCTTCGAAGGGCGTCCCGCCGAACAACACGCGTTGATTCTTCTCGTAGATCGTCAACCCGCTCCATTCCGGGTACGTGCCGGCGGGCAGGGTCGGCCTCGGGATCGGGGTTTCGCCCGGAAGCACCGGGCCCACGAGGCTCCACGGCGTCTCCCACTCGTTCAGCACCGGATCGTCGGGAAGATCGCCTCGCGTCCACCACTTGGCCTGGTAGACGTTGCGATGCCAGACGATCTTGGTGCCCTGGAGGTAGGCCGCGTCCTCTGCCCAGATCGGGTAAGGGCTTTTCGCCGGATCGTCCTCGAGATCCGCTGCGTCGAGCGGCTCGGCGGTCGTCACGACCGTCGCGGAGAACTCCGGTTTGCCGTCCAGGCCGTCGGCCAGCAGATCCGCGAAGGTCTCGCCCTTCTGATCGACCCCGCTACAGGCGACCGACACCACCTTGACCGTCACGTAGTTGGAGCCGCAGGTCTGGTCGCGATTGAGCGACCACATCGAAGCCCTCCCGATGCCGTTCTGGAGGGCGAAGGCGTTGACGGCGCGCGCGTCGGCGAGGGTGAACACCTCCTCGGACACGTCGGTCTGACCGATCATCGGAGTGATGCCGACCTTGCTCCACAATGTCGCCTCGCTCAAGGTCACGCCGATCTCGGCGTAGAGCGCTCGGATCTGCCGCTGCAGTCCGCGCACCGAGCCCTCGACGCCGTCGAGCAACGACTGGCCAGACTCGAGTCCCGCACCGTAGTTCATCGTCATCGCGTTGACCCCGGCGAGATCGACGCCGCGCGCCAACATGTCGCGCACGACGACTTGGCCACGCTCATCCAGACCCGACGGGGTGACCGGCAGGGTGAGCCAGACCGCGAGCGGCTGGTTCTTCGCCCGGAGTTCAGTCTGCAACTTCGCGATGGCGTCGGCACGCCGGGCGAGGGAGTCGGCCTGGTCGAGCGCCGCACCCTCGATGTCGAGGTCGATCGTCGAGATGCCGTAGCGCTCCACGACCTGCCGGTAGGCGGCGAGCAGATCGCCCGGATCGGTGCAGGCCACCGCGAGCTCGTCGTTGGCGAATCCGCCGAACGAGATCGCCACATCCCCGCCGTTCTGTTCCAGTCGCGCGATGCGGCGATCGAGATCCAGCTGGTCGCCCGCTTCATCGAGCGTGTAGTGGGTTCCCCAGGTCGGGGTGCACGGGTCTTCCTTGTCCGCCACGATGAACGAGAGCACGACGTTCTTCGCCGCATCGGAGGTCGGCTCCTCGAAGGCGAAGTTGGGGACGGCCGTGACGTCCGCATACCCGGCGAACCAGGGTGCCGCGGCCGCAGCGTCGGCGCGGCCGACCATCCACTGGGTACCCCAGATCCCGCCCGCCACGAGCCCGACGACGGCGCCGATCACGACGAGCAGCCGGACCACCGATAACCGGCGCCCTGCGAGGGCGCTCACGCCGCGACCTCGACGCGCGCGGGCTCGGGACGGCGCTCGGCCCCGGCCGGTGCTCCGCCGATGTACAGCACTGCCCTCCAGTCGGGAGTCGGTTCAGCTCCGGAAGACGCGACGCGTCGTGGTTTCCGCTCGACGAAGAGCCACCGCACGAGAGCCAGCACCGCGTCGACCACCATGTTGCCGACGCCGATGTACGAGACGGTCGCGACGGCGGTGAGCGCCGCGTTGAAAGCCGCGAAGGCCGCGTTCGCCCAGTTGCCCTCCGAGAAGTCGCGGACGAAGGTGAGGCCGGAGAACGCGATGATCAAGATCGGGGCGAGGATGTAGGCGATCGGCGTCGACGTGCGGTTCTTCACCTTGGGGGTGCGCGCGAACGGGATCTTCTTTCCCGTCAGCGCCTGCTGCAACGACTTCACCACCCCGGCGAGGTTCACCGGCATCAGGATGAGGTTGAAACCGTAGATCCGGAAGACGTCGCTCCGGCGGTATCCCATCGTGCGCAGGTCCGAAGCCATCGCGAGGAAATACGGCAGAGCGGCTCCCAGGACGAACGGGCTGAGTAGCCGGGAGTCGTAGGGAAACGCCAAGAGGAACAGCAAGCCGAACGTCGCCCAGGCGATCGATGCCATGTAGTTGACGCGAATCAGGATCTCCATCGAGCCCATGGGCCGACCAGCCCGGCGGCGCTCACGCGCTTCGCGCCAGAGCTTCGGCAGGATCAGAAGGCCGCCGTTGGCCCAACGCCTCCTCTGCACGACGAGCGAGCCGAAGTCCGGCGGAGTCGCGCTGTAGCTCAAGCGCTCCGGGTAGTTCACGAGGGTCCAGCCGTGCCGACCGAGGTCGATGCTCGACTCGGTGTCCTCGATGACCGTGCGGTCCTGCACGAAGCGGCGGATCTCGAAACCGCCCTGCTGCTCGATCTCGACGATGTCCTCGAGTGCGCGCTTGCGGATCACCGCGTTCGCGCCGACCCAGAACGTCGCTCCGAACCGCGTCATCCCCTGGTGAAGAACGTGCTGGATGTCGGTGGTCGCTCCGGCAAGTCGCTCGATGCGCGTGCCCGCGCCCCGGAACGCCGAGTAGGGGGTCTGAGCGACGGCGACTCGGCCGTTCTCGGGCTGATCCAGGAGCTCGACGAGACGCAGGCAGTACTCCCGCAGCAGAAGCGAGTCGGCGTCGAGCGTGAGAACGAACTCCGTATCGGGTATCTGGAGGTCGGCCTCGCCGTCGGCGACCTCGCGGAGTACGACGCCGATCGGGGTGAGCTCCTCGCGGAACGAGCGGCCCATCAGCCCGATGTAGCTGTTGAGGTTCATCGCCTTGTTCGCCTCGTGGGAGAGGGATGCGAATCGCTTGCGCTCGAAGGTGCTCAGTTCGGCGCTGAACGTCCGGACCAGGCGACTGCGGAGCTCGATCATGCGTGCTCGAGCCGGCATCTCGCCGCCCTCCGACGCGCCACGGAGTGCGTCGCCGACCAGTCGCAGATCGTCCGCGAGACCGCGGAGAATCTGCTCCACGAAGAAGGTGTCGACATGGTCGGTGACCGACTCGGCGTCCGCCATCGAGGCGAGCCAGCTCGCGGCCCACTCGTAGTCGCTCGCGAGCCCCAGCACCTCGCCGGGGTCGACCCAACTGCTCGCTGCACGAGAGGCGACCGCGCGCTCCGCCTCGCGGAAGCGGCTCGCCGGCTCGCGCAGTGCCGAGGTGATCTGATCGGCTAGCTCACGCGTCGCTTCGAGCCGGCCCAGAACGTCCGGCTCCGTCGGGAAGGGCGGGTCGTCGACGAGCAGCACGACGCGCAGGCCGGGATACTCCTGCAGCGCGGCCGACCACATCGTCTGGCGGACGACCGCGGTCTCCTCGGCGTAGGACGGGATGAGCACCGTCATTCCGGGGCTCCTCGAAGAGAAGTGCCGGTCGAGCTCGGCGCGGGGCACCCGCTCGTGATCGCGGAAGCGCTCCAGTGCTCCCTGACGCATGATCAGGTACATCAGCGCCGAGAAAGTCAGGAAGGTCACCACGACGAGGTAGGAGACGGCCTCCATCGTGAATCGGAAGCCCGTCCCGTAATCGAGGAACTGCCGGACGATCGTCGAGATCACGTACGCAGCCCAAGCCACCACCGTGACCACGATCGCAAGACGGCCGAACGTGATCGCTCGGTCGGAGGGCCGGATGTGGACGGAGGGGAGCGGGAGTCGGGCTCGTTCGCTGCCCCACTGACGACGGCGTGCGGGCGCGACAAATTGCTGCGGGTTCATGGGGGGAAAGCATCCTTCGGGGGATGTGGGGGATGTCGATCTCGGGGTTGATCGACGAGGAGTCTATCTGCTTCACCGCCCGTTCTGTCCACCTAAAGGAGGACAAGGCGGAAGAACAGGAGACGAACGATCGCGGTCCAGGGATCCGCGCCCCGATCGGGCCTCAGGCGGAGACGGGGCGCACGTCGTCGAGAGCCGCCTTGTACTCCTCGATCGAGCGGGGCTCACCCGGGGCGGTGATGAACGAGGCACGGATGACGCCCTTGACGTCGATCACGAAGGTCGCGCGATTCGCGAAGCCCTTCTCCCCGAGGAACACGCCGTACTCCTTGGCGACGGCACCGTGCGGCCAGAAGTCGGCGAGCAGCTGGAAGTCGTAGCCCTCCTGCTCGGCGAAGGCGCGCAGGGTCGCCTTGGAGTCGACCGAGACGCCGAGCAGCTCGACCTCGTGGTCGGTGAAGATGTCGAGGTTGTCGCGCAGCGCGCACAGCTCGCCGGTGCAGACGCCCGAGAAGGCGAGCGGGAAGAAGACCAGGGCGACGGGCTTGACGCCGCGGAAGTCGCTGAGCCGGACGTGCTCGCCGAACTGGTTGGCGAGGTCGAAGTCGGGTGCCTGCGTGTCGTTCTCGAGAGCCATGGCTGCTCGTGTTCCTTTCGACCCGAACGGGGAGTCCAGGGTCCAGCGGTCGATACTACGCCTCGGGAAGCGCAACGGCTGGGACAACTAGAGTGGAGTCGCGCTCTGCGCGGCGATCCACGAGATCGCACCCCTCAAGCCATCCAGCACGCTCTACCAGCGTCGAACACTTCTGTGAGGTCACCGGTGCCCGTCAACGACCAGGACCCGTATTCGGTCGAGAACATCGATGTCGATCCCGACGAGACCGCGGAGTGGAACGAGTCGCTCGACTCGCTCGTCGCCGCCAAGGGCCGCGGCCGCGGTCGCGACGTCATGCTGAGCCTGCTCAAGCGCTCCAAAGACCTCCACCTCGGCGTGCCGATGGTGCCGACGACCGACTACATCAACACGATCGCGCCGGAGAACGAGCCCGAGTTCCCCGGCGACGAAGACCTCGAGCGCCGCTACCGCGCCTGGATCCGCTGGAACGCCGCGATCACTGTGCACCGTGCACAGCGCCCGGGCATCGCCGTCGGCGGTCACATCTCGACCTACGCCTCGTCGGCCGCCCTCTACGAGGTCGGTCACAACTGGTTCTTCCGCGGCAAGGACCACCCGGGCGGCGGCGACCAGATCTTCTACCAGGGCCACGCCTCCCCCGGCATGTACGCCCGCGCCTACCTCGAGGGTCGGATGAGCGAGCAGCAGCTCTCGGCCTTCCGCCAGGAGAAGTCGCAGGCGCCGAACGGCATCTCGTCGTACCCGCACCCGCGGCTGATGCCGGAGTTCTGGGAGTTCCCGACGGTCTCGATGGGCCTCGGCCCGATCAACGCCATCCACCAGGCGCAGGTCAACCGCTACCTCACCAACCGCGGGATCGCCGACGCCTCCGACCAGCAGGTCTGGGCGTTCCTCGGCGACGGCGAGATGGATGAGGTCGAGAGCCGCGGCGCCCTCCAGTGGGCGGCGAACGACAAGCTCGACAACCTCAACTTCGTCATCAACTGCAACCTGCAGCGCCTCGACGGCCCGGTGCGCGGCAACGGCAAGATCATCCAGGAGCTGGAGTCGTTCTTCCGCGGCGCCGGCTGGAATGTCATCAAGGTGGTCTGGGGCCGCGAATGGGACGACCTGCTCGCGAAGGACACCACGGGCGCGCTCGTCAACCTGATGAACGTCACGCCCGACGGCGACTACCAGACCTACAAGGCCGAGTCGGGCGCCTACGTGCGTGAGAACTTCTTCGGTCGCGACCCGATCACCGCCGAGCTGGTCAAGGACCTGACCGACGACCAGCTGTGGAACCTCAAGCGCGGCGGCCACGACTACCGCAAGGTCTATGCGGCGTTCAAGGCGGCGAGCGAGCACAAGGGCCAGCCGACCGTCATCCTGGCGAAGACGGTCAAGGGCTACGGCCTGGGCCCGTCGTTCGAGGGTCGCAACGCGACCCACCAGATGAAGAAGCTCACGCTCGACAACCTCAAGCAGTTCCGCGACGAGATGCGCATCCCGATCACCGACGCGCAGCTCGAGGCCGACCCGTACCAGCCGCCGTACTACCACCCCGGTGCTGGCGACCCGGCGATCCAGTACCTGCAGGAGCGACGCCGTGCGCTCGGCGGCTACGTGCCCGAGCGCCGATCGAAGTACACGCAGCTCGCGCTGCCGGGCGACGACGTCTACGCGGACATGAAGAAGGGCTCCGGCAAGCAGCCGGTCGCCACGACCATGGCCTTCGCGCGTCTGCTCAAGGACCTGCTGCGCGACAAGGGCATGGGTCAGCGTGTGGTGCCGATCATCCCGGACGAGGCGCGCACGTTCGGCATGGACGCCTACTTCCCGACGGCGAAGATCTACAACCCGAACGGACAGCACTACACGTCGGTCGACCGCGAGTTGCTGCTGGCGTACAAGGAGAGCCCCCAGGGCCAGATCCTGCACACCGGCATCAACGAGGCGGGGGCGTTCGCGGCTTTCACGGCGGTCGGCACCTCCTACGCGACCCAGGGCGAGCCGCTCATCCCGGTCTACGTCTTCTACTCGATGTTCGGCTTCCAGCGCACCGGCGACGCGATGTGGGCGGCGGGCGACCAGATGGCGCGCGGGTTCATCATGGGCGCCACGGCGGGCCGCACGACGCTGACCGGCGAAGGTCTCCAGCACGCGGACGGCCACTCGCACCTGCTGTCGTCGACGAACCCCGCGGTCGTGTCCTATGACCCGGCGTACGGCTTCGAGCTGGGGCACATCGTGCGCGACGGCCTCGAGCGGATGTACGGCGGCACGCACGCGGACCCCAACGTCATGTACTACCTGACGCTCTACAACGAGCCGATGGTGCAGCCGGCGGAGCCGGAGAACGTCGACGTCGAGGGCATCCTCAAGGGCATCCACAAGATCAAGCCCGCCGAGGGCTTCGGGCCGAAGGCGCAGCTGCTCGCGTCGGGCGTCGGGGTGCCGTGGGCGCTCGAGGCGCAGGAGCTGCTCGCCCGCGACTGGAACGTCGCCGCGGATGTCTGGAGCGTCACCTCGTGGACGGAGCTACGCCGCGACGGCCTCGCCGCCGACGAGCACAACTTCCTCTACCCGCAGGAGGCTCCGCAGATCCCGTATCTCTGGACGAAGCTGCAGGGCTCCGAGGGCCCGTTCGTCGGGGTGTCGGACTTCATGCACGCCGTGCAGGACCAGATCCGTCCGTTCGTGCCGGGTGAGTACCTGACGCTCGGCGCCGACGGCTTCGGCTTCAGCGACACCCGTGCCGCAGCCCGCCGGTTCTTCAAGATCGACGGCCCGTCGATCGTCGTGCGCGTGTTGCAGTCGCTCGCGCGGCGCGGCGAGGTGGCGGCGGATGCTCCGGCCCAGGCGATCGAGCGCTACCGGCTCTACGACGTGACGGCGGGAACCTCCGGGTCCGCCGGCGGCGAGAGCTAGCCCGCCCACCTCTCATTAGGAGATCCCGGTGGCACCCGCGCGCACCAAGCAGCAGACCCTCGCCTGGCTGCGGACGTTGTCGGGCGAGCTCTCGACGGCGACCCTCAAGCGCCTCGAGGACACGCTGCCCTGGTACCGCGACATGCCGCCGGGCCGGCGCAGCGCCGTCGGTCTCGTCGCGCAGGCGGGCATCACGTCGTTCATCTCCTGGTTCGACGACCCCAAATCGATCCCGTGGATCGCGGCGGATGTCTTCGGTGCGGCTCCTCGCGAACTGCTGCGCTCGGTGAGCCTGCAGCAGACGCTGCAGCTGATCCGGGTGACGGTGGAGATCGTCGAGCAGCGGGTGAAGAACGACGACGAGAGCCTGCGCGAGGCGATCCTGCTCTACTCGCGCGAGATCGCGTTCGCGGCGGCCGACGTCTACGCCCGGGCCGCCGAGGCGCGCGGCCTGTGGGATGCCCGCCTCGAGGCCCTCGTCGTCGACTCGATCCTCACCGGCGAGTACGACTCCGAGCTGCCGTCGCGGATCGCCGCACTCGGCTGGAACGGACACGGCGAGGTGAGCGTGCTCGTCGGCACCGCCCCGCGGATGCTCGACGTCGACATGCTGCGCCGCACCGCCCGGCACCTCGACGCCGACGTGCTCATCGGCGTGCAGGGCAGCCGACTGGTCATCGTGATCGGTCGCGTCGACGCCCAGGCCGACGGCGAGGCCGTCGAGTCCACCGTCGAGCCGCGCCCGTTCCTCGACATCGCCGCAGAACTCGAACCCGGTTTCGGCCCCGGTCATCTCGTGCTCGGTCACTCCGTCGCGTCGCTGCTCGAAGCCGCCCGCAGCGCCAAGGCCGCCCTCGCCGGCTTCGCCGTAGCCCGGGCCTGGCGCAACGCCCCGCGTCCCGCCCTCGCCGACGACCTGTTGCCCGAGCGCGCGTTCGCCGGCGACCCGCTCGCCCGGTCGACCCTCATCAATCGGATCTACCGCCCCCTGCAGGACCACTCGACCGAGCTGCTGACGACGCTGTGGTGCTACCTCGACAACGGCCGCTCACTCGAGGCGACGGCGCGCGAGCTCTTCGTGCACCCGAACACCGTGCGCTACCGCCTCAAGCGCATCTCGGAGGTCATCGGCTACGACGCCACGGGTGCCCGCGAGGCCCTCATCCTGCAGGCCGCTCTCGTCGTCGGCGCGATCGCCGGGTCGCCCAAGGGCAACCCGGACCGCTGAGTCTTCGTAGGAATCCCCCAACGATTCCCGCGGTTCTTCGTCGGGTCGCCCCCACGGCGCTCCCCCGGTGCTGGCAGGATGGTCTCTCGTGAGTGTCGTCGTCGTAGCCCCCGGACAGGGATCGCAGACCCCCGGATTCCTGGAACCCTGGCTCGCCGAGCCCGTCTTCGCCGACCATCTCGGCACCCTGACGGAGGCCGCGGGCCTCGACCTGGTCGCCCACGGCACCGTCTCCGACGCCGACACCATCCGCGACACCGCGGTCGCGCAGCCGCTCATCGTCGCGGCCTCCCTCCTCGCCTTCGGCGCTCTCGCCGGATCCCGCGACAAGCTCGCGGGCGTCGCCGGGCACTCGGTCGGCGAGTTCGCCGCGGCGGCCGCGGCCGGCATCCTGACCGAGGCCGACGCGCTCGCCCTGGTGCGGGAGCGCGGCGACGCGATGGCCGAGGCCGCTTCGCTCGTCGCGACCGGCATGAGCGCCGTCATCGGCGGCGACGAGAACGCCCTGATCGAACAGCTGGATGCCCTCGGCCTCTCCCCCGCGAACTACAACGGCGGCGGGCAGCTGGTCGTCGCCGGCGACCTCGTCGCCCTCGCCCAGCTCGCCGAGTACCCGCCGGCCGGATCCCGGGTCATCCCGCTCCAGGTCGCCGGGGCGTTCCATACCCGGTACATGCTCCCCGCCGTCGAACGGCTGCGCACCGCCGCGGCCGGGGTGACCGCGAGCGACCCCGCCACGACCATCTGGACCAACAAGGACGGCTCGACCGTCGCCGCCGGGGCCGCCTTCGTCGACCTGCTGGTCGGCCAGGTCGCCAACCCGGTGCGCTGGGACCTCACCATGGCGGCGTTCGAGAGGGCCGGCGTGACCGGTCTCGTCGAACTCGCCCCGGCCGGCGCCCTCGTCGGTCTCGCCAAGCGCGGGCTGAAGGGCCTGCCCACGGTCGCGGTGAAGACGCCCGATGACATCCCCGCCGCGCTTGACCTGATCGAGAGCCACGCATGACCACGCTGAAGCAGTCTGAAGGCCCCAAGTACACCCGCATCCTGGCTTTGGGGGCGGCGCGCGGCGACCTGACGGTGCCGAACGACGACCTCGTCGGGCCGATCGACTCGAGCGACGAGTGGATCCGGCAGCGCACCGGCATCATCACCCGCAAGCGCGCCAGCAAGGGCGTCGGCGCGATCGATCTCGCCGAGACCGCATCCAACGAGGCGATCGCGAAGGCGGGCATCCGTCCCGACCAGATCGGCGCGGTCATCGTCTCGACGATCAGCAACGTCGCGGTCACTCCCTCGATGTCGGCGCTGCTCGCCGACAAGATCGGCGCCAACCCGGCTCCGGCGTACGACGTCAGCGCCGCGTGCGCCGGCTACACCTACGCGATCGCCCAGGCAGACGCCCTCATCCGCAGCGGCGCCGCCGAGTACGTGCTCGTCGTGGGTGCCGAGAAGCTCTCGCAGTACGTGCACCCCGAAGACCGCTCGATCTCGTTCCTGCTGGGCGACGGCGCGGGCGCCGCGATCGTCGGACCCGCCGACGAGCCGGGCATCTCGGCGTCCGTTTGGGGCTCCGACGGCTCCAAGTGGGATGCCGTCGGCATGAACGCGACCTTCGAGGAGTACCTCGACAAGGTGAAGCCGTGGCCGACGATGCGCCAGGACGGCCAGACCGTCTTCCGCTGGGCCGTCTGGGAGATGGCGAAGGTCGCCAAGCAGGCCCTGGATGCCGCCGGCGTCACCGTCGACGACCTCGCGGCCTTCATCCCGCATCAGGCGAACATGCGCATCATCGACGAACTCGCGAAGCAGCTCGGGCTCCCCGAGAAGGTGCTGATCGGCCGCGACATCGAGACGACCGGCAACACCTCGGCCGCCTCGATCCCGCTGGCCACCCACCGTCTGCTCGAGGAGCACCCCGCGCTCAGCGGCGGTCTCGCCCTGCAGATCGGCTTCGGCGCGGGTCTCGTCTACGGCGCGCAGGTCGTCCGGCTGCCCTAGGCCCTCTAATAGACTCGATCCGGTCATTCGAACGTCCGAGCCCCACCCCGCTGCGCACGCCGCAGATCCCAAAGGAGAAACACATGGCACTGTCCACCGAAGAGGTCCTCTCGGGCCTCGCCGAGCTCATCAACGACGAGACCGGCATCGCGACCGACAGCGTGGAGCTCGACAAGTCGTTCACCGACGACCTCGACATCGACTCCATCTCGATGATGACGATCGTCGTCAACGCCGAAGAGAAGTTCGACGTGAAGATCCCCGACGAAGAGGTCAAGAACCTCGTCACCGTCGGCGACGCCGTCAGCTTCATCGTCAAGGCCCAGGCCTAGGCACTCAGCCGTTCCGGGTGGGGGCTCGCGCCCCCGCCCACGTTTTCAGGAGCACGAGTTTCGAATGACCAAGCGAATCGTCGTCACCGGAATCGGTGCATCCACCCCGCTCGGCGGGACGGCCCAGGACACCTGGACGGCTCTGCTCGCCGGCGAGTCCGGGGCGAACACCCTGACCCACGAGTGGGCCGGCCGCTACGACCTCCCCGTCACCTTCGCCATGGAGGCCAAGGTGCGCCCGTCGGAGGTGCTGGAGCGGGTCGAGACCAAGCGTCTCGACCCGAACAGCCAGTTCGCGCTCATCTCAGCGCGCGAGGCCTGGGCGGATGCCGGCGCGCCCGACATCGACAAGACCCGCATCGGCGTCGAGTACTCGACCGGCATCGGCGGCCTCTGGACCCTCCTCGACGCGTGGGACACCCTCCGCGAGAAGGGTTCGCGCCGGGTGCTGCCGATGACCGTGCCGATGCTCATGCCGAACGCGGCCTCTGCGGCGGTGTCGATGGATCTGGATGCCCGCGCCTTCGCCCGCACCGATGTGTCGGCCTGCGCGTCGAGCACCGAGGCCATCGCCAACGCCTACGACCACCTGCAGGCCGGCTACGCCGACATCATCCTGGCCGGCGGCTCCGAGTCGTGCGTGCACCCGATCACCCTCGCGTCGTTCTCGTCGATGCAGGCGCTCTCCCGTCGCAACGACGACCCGAAGCGCGCCTCGCGGCCCTACGACGTCGACCGCGACGGGTTCGTCATGGGTGAAGGTGCCGCGACGCTCGTGCTCGAGACCGAGGAGCACGCCCTCGCGCGCGGCGCCAAGATCTACGCCGAGATCGCCGGCGGCGGCGTGACGAGCGACTCGTACCACATCACCGCGCCCGACCCCGAGGGCCGCGGGGCCGCCCGGGCGGTCTACGCCGCGCTCGCCCAGGCCGGCGCGACGATCGACGACGTCACCCACATCAACGCCCACGCGACGAGCACCCCGGTCGGCGACATCGCCGAGTACAAGGCGCTCCTCGCCGTCTTCGGCGACCGCGTGCGCGAGATCCCGGTGTCGGCCACGAAGGGCGCCCACGGGCACCTCCTCGGCGGCACGGGAGCGCTCGAGGCGATGATCACGGTGCTCGCAGTGCAGAGCCGCACCGCCCCGCCGACCATCAACCTCGACAACCAGGATCCCGAGATCCCGCTGTTCGTGCCGACCGCGCCGCACGCCCTGGGCGACGCGCCGCAGCTCGCGATCAGCAACTCGTTCGGCTTCGGCGGCCACAACGCCGTCGTCGCGATCCGCTCCTACGACGCCTGACCTTCGGGGACCTGCTCTTTACGCTGCGCAAAGTTGCACGCGCTGCCGTCCTGCGGGGCGCGGATGCGACTTCCGGGCGCGCAAAGAGTCTTCCGCCGGCGCGGAATCTCAGTCATGGGCGCCTTCGTCGAGCAGGCGTAGGTTGAAGGCGTGACGGCATCCGACACCTGGACCACGATCGACGACCTCGACGCGCTCACGGGGGTGATCGGCGAGCCGATGCCGCGCACCCGCGACAAGGCGCGTCCGGCCTTGCTGCCCGTCGATCGCGACTGGCTGGCGGCATCCCCGTTCTGCATCCTCGCGACGACCGGCGCCGATGGCAGCTGCGACGCTTCGCCGAAGGGCGACCCGTCGGGCCGGCTCGTGCACGTCATCGACGACCGCACGATCGCGATCGCCGAGCGACCCGGCAACCGCCGCGCCGACGGGTACCGCAACATCCTCGGCAACCCGCACGTCGGGCTCCTCTTCCTCATCCCCGGCCGCGGCGACACCCTCCGCATCAACGGCCGCGCCCGGCTCGTGTGCGACGCCCCGTTCTTGGACGACATGGTCGTGAAGCGTCACCGCCCGCTGCTGGCGATCGTCGTCGAGATCGACGAGATCTTCCACCACTGCTCGAAGGCGTTCCTGCGGTCACAACTTTGGGACGCGTCGACGTGGGATCCCGAGGGCAGCGTGCCGCGGCGCGCGGTCATCGCGCAGCTCTGCGAGCGACCCGACGACGCGATCGAGGAACTGGATGCCTACTACGAGGTGTCGAACTACGCGAAGGGCCTCTACGCCTGAGACTTCCGGGAGAAGAGGGATGTTCGAGAGGTCAGCGGATGGGGAGGCAGCCGTCGTGGACGGCGCACTCGCCTTCGCCTTCGGCGCCCAGCGGCGCGAGGGCGGACGTGTCGAGGATCTCGTCGGCCGTCAGGATCTCGGCGACCTCGTCATGCAGGATCTGGGTGAGAACCGCGGCGCGCATCTCAGCCGACCTTGTGGAGCCAGATCACGCGCGACTCCTCGTTGGCACGTCGGAAGGTCTCGAGTTCATCGTCCCAGGACTGGCCGAGCGCGAGCCGCAGTTCGCGGTGGAGTTCGAAGGCGTCCGAACCCGCGGACTCCATCGCGGCGCGCACGCGATCCTCCGGAACGACCATGTTGCCGGCCGTGTCGGTCTGCGCGTAGAAGATGCCGAGGTCGGGAGTGTGCATCCAGCGGCCGCCGTCGGTGCCGAGACCGGCATCCTCGGTGACCTCGTAGCGGAGGTGCTCCCAGCCGCGGAGCCCTGACGCGAGCGCGGCGCCGGTGCCCCGGTCGCCCTGCCACGAGAACTCCGTGCGGAAGGCGCCCTTGAGGACGGGCTGGTCTCGCCAGTCGAAGTTGACGGCGCGGCCGAGAGCGCGGCCCGCCGCCCACTCGACGTGGGGGCGCAACGCGCTGGGCGCGGAGTGGATGTAGACGACTCCGCGTGCGATCTTCGATTGCACTGCAGCCACTTCTCTCTCCATTCGTCAGGATGCGACTTCCCCATCGACCTGTCGAACACGCGAGATATGACTCACCGGCGATTATGCCGGAGTGTCACCGCGAATCACAAGAGTGTCATTCCGACTCGGCGGACTCACAGCTCCGTTATTTCGCGTCGGAATACCGGTCGACGATCGAGACCGAGAGCGCGAACTCGACGGGCACGCCCCCGAACAGCAGCCGCCCCGCCTCCGCCGCCGCCTCGCGCATCGCGTCGGCGACCTCGTCCGCGAGAGCCGCCGGCGTGTGCACGAGCAGTTCGTCGTGGAGGAAGAACACGAGGTGCGGCTTCTGCGTGAGAGTCGATCCCTCGAGCGCCCACAGCCGCCGGCGCAGCGACCCCATCCAGCACAGCGCCCATTCCGCCGCGGTGCCCTGCACGACGAAGTTGCGGGTGAACCGCCCCCACGCGGCCGCCCGTTGCTGCGTGCTGCGCTGCTGGGCGGGTGACGCGGTCTCGTCGAAGCCGAGGCCGTGCCCCGGCGGCGAGGAACGCCCGAGCCAGGTCGACACGATGTCGCCGTGCTCCCCGGCGCGCGCGGCGGCCTCGACGAACGCCATCGCCGCCGGGAACGCCTTCTCGATGCGCGGCCGCATCCGCCCGCTCTCGCCGGTCGTGCCGCCGTAGATCGCCCCGAGCATCCCGTACTTCGCCTGCGACCGCGTCTCGACCGCGCCGGTGTCGACCATGCCCTGGTACATGTCGCTCGCCTGCCCCGCCCGCGCCATCGCCCGGTCGCCCGACATCGCCGCCAGCACCCGCGGCTCGAGCTGCGAGGCGTCGGCGGAGACGAACCTCCATCCCGGATCGGGGACCACGGCCGAGCGCACCTGCTTCGGCAGCTGCAGCGCTCCCCCGCCGTCGGCGGCCCAGCGGCCGGTGACGACGCCGCCGGGCACGTAGACCGGGCGGAACCTGCCGTCGCGCACCCACTCCTGCACCCAGTGCCAGCCGTTGGCCGAGTGCAGCCGCGAAAGCGACTTGTACTCCAGCAGCGGCTCGACGGCGGGGTGGTCGATCTCCTTGATCTCCCATTTGCTCGTCGACTCCACGCGGAAGCCGGCGTTCTGCAGCGTCTTCAGCAGATCCTGCTGCGAGTCGGGGTTGAGCGCGGGGGCGTCGAGCAGCTCGCGCAGCCGCCCGACCAGCGCCTCGAGTTTCGCCGGACGCGCGTTCGGGATGCGTGCCCCGAGCAGCTCGGTCATCACCCGGTCGTGCTCGGCGAGGTCGAACGGCAGCCCGGCGAACCGCATCTCGGCGGCGACGAGCGCCCCAACGCTCTCGGCGGCGACCAGCAGCCCCAGCCGGCCGTCGTCGCCGGCGCCGGCCACGGCATCCCGCTGCCGCCGCCACTCGGCGACCGGATCGTCGTCGTCGTCCGGCGGGTCGAGATCGAAGAGCGCATCGGATGCCGCCGCCGCTCGCGAGGGAGCGGGCGCGTCCCAGCCGTCCCGGCCGGCGGTCGCGAGCGCGGAGGACGCCGCGGCGACGGCGTTGCGCAGGATCGTGTGGCAGAGCCGCAGGTCGACGCAGCGCTCGACCCGCACGCCCGCGGCGAGCAGCGGCGGGTACCACCGGGACGTGTCGCCCCACACCCAGCGCGGCCGCTCCGGTTCGCGGGCGGCGACCCAGGCCGCCAGCCCGGCCTCGGCGACGACGGTTCCCGTGCCGACATCGCCCTCGTCGGAGAGCTCCGTCGCGACGACTCCGCGCGAGGTCGAGCGGAGGGCGATCAGCACGTCCCCAGTCTGCCGGGGACCGGTGACCTCAGGCGAAAGGCTCTGCGGCTTCCATCAGGTCCGACCTGATCAGGAACCGCACGCCCTCCGGCGCTTCGACCGAGAACCCCGACCCGCGGCCCTTCACGACGTCCACCGTGAGACGGGTGTGGCTCCAGTACTCGAACTGCTCGACCGACATCCAGAAGTCCACCGGACGGGTCGCCTCGCCCGACAGCGCGATGTCGAACATGCCGAGTCTCACGTCGGCCGCGGAGGTGACGAAGTCACCTGCCGGGTAGCACATCGGCGAGGAGCCGTCGCAGCATCCCCCCGACTGGTGGAACATCAGCGGACCGTGCCGCTTCCAGAGCCGGCGCAGCAGATCGAGCGCGGGCTCGCTGATGGCGACGCGGGACCGGGTCTCCCCCGGCCGCACCACCGCTGCCTCGAGAACCATCACAACCTCCAAGACGTAAGGGTCGACGGCCGGCGGGGCGCAAAGCTCCCGCCGGCCGTCAGGTGTTCGGGTGCGACGCGGCCGCCCACTGCCGCACCCGGTCCGGATCGGACGAATCGGCTCAGAAGAATCCGAGCGGGTTCTCCGAGTAGCTGACGAGGAGGTTCTTCGTCTGCTGGTAGTGGTCGAGCGCGAGGGCGCTGTTCTCGCGGCCGATGCCCGACGACTTGTAGCCGCCGAACGCCGCTCCCGCGGGGTACGCGTGGTAGTTGTTGATCCACACGCGGCCGGCCTGGATGTCGCGGCCCGCCCGGTAGGCGGTGTTCCCGTTGCGGCTCCACACGCCGGCACCGAGCCCGTACAGCGTGTCGTTGGCGATGCGGATGGCCTCGTCGTAGTCCTTGAACGTGGTCACCGCGACGACCGGGCCGAAGATCTCCTCCTGGAACAGCCGCATGTCGTTGCGGCCCTCGAAGATCGTCGGCTCGACGTAGTAGCCGCCCGACAGGTCGCCGCCGAGGTCGACACGCCCGCCGCCGACGGCGATCGTCGCGCCCTCCTTCACGCCGATGTCGATGTAGCTGAGGATCTTCTCCAGCTGGTCGTTCGACGCCTGCGCGCCGACCTGGGTGTCGGTGTCGAGCGGGTTGCCCTGCTTGGCCTGCTTCGTGCGGACGAGGGCGTCCTGGAAGAACTGGTCGTAGATGTCCTCCTGGATCAGCGACCGGCTCGGGCACGTGCAGACCTCGCCGCTGTTGAAGGCGAACAGCGTGAAGCCTTCGAGCGCCTTCGAGTAGTACGCGTCGTCGGCATCCGCCACGTCCTTGAAGAAGATGTTCGGGCTCTTGCCGCCGAGCTCCAGCGTCGCTGGGATGATGTTCGCCGAGGCGTACTGCAGGATGAGCCGGCCGGTCGTGGTCTCACCGGTGAACGCGATCTTGCGGATGCGGCTGCTCGACGCCAGCGGCTTGCCCGCCTCGACGCCGAAGCCGTTGACGACGTTGACGACGCCGGCCGGCAGGATGTCGCCGATCAGTTCCATCAGCACGAGGATCGAGACCGGGGTCTGCTCCGCGGGCTTCAGCACGACCGTGTTGCCGGCGGCGAGCGCCGGGGCGAGCTTCCAGACCGCCATGAGCAGCGGGAAGTTCCACGGGATGATCTGGCCGACGACGCCGAGCGGCTCGGAGAAGTGGTAGGCGACGGTGTCGCCGTCCAGCTGGGTGAACGACCCCTCCTGCGCACGCACGACGCTCGCGAAGTAGCGGAAGTGGTCGGCGGCGAGCGGGAGATCGGCGTTGAGCGGCTCGCGGATCGGTTTTCCGTTGTCCCAGGACTCGGCGACGGCGAGCGTCTCCAGGTTCTGTTCGATCACGTCGGCGATGCGGTTGAGCACGGCGGCGCGCTCCGTGGCCGACGTCTTGCCCCAGGTGATGAACGCCTTCTCGGCGGCGTCGAGCGCGGCCTCGATGTCGTCGGCGGTGCCGCGAGCCACCTCGGCGAACGGCTTGCCGTTCACGGGCGAGATGTCCTCGAAGTATTCACCGCCCTTGGGCTTCACCCAGGTGCCGCCGATCCAGTGCTCGTAGCGGGGCTTGAAAGTGATCTTGGAGTCCGGGGTTCCCGGCGGGGCGTAGACGGTCATGCGTCTCTCTCCTTGCGACGTCGCTGTCGGGCCACCGTCTGGTGGCTGTGGCGACGACGCTAGGAGCGCGGAGGTTGCGGGAAGGTTGCATCCGGTTGCATGGGTCGACCCAGCTCGGCGTCGAGCCGCTCGATGCGGGAGACGACAGATGCGCGTTTCGGCGACTTGGCCGGGAGGATCCGCAGCGCCGCCCGCCACACCTCGAGGTCGTACGCCGCCTCGTCGCTGCGCGCGTAGGCGAGGAGCACGTCGGCAGCGGCATCCGCGAGCATCGCCTCGCGCAGGGTCGCCCGCACCTCGTCGCGGATGGCGGCGATGCCGGGGGCGTCCGACGCCGGCAGCACCGATCCCGTGTACGACCCGAGCGCGACCTTGTGCGCCCCGCGATCGAGGAAGTCGAGAACGCGACGGGCGTCGACGTCGATCGCGCACGGCAGTCGGTAGGGCCGCGAGAGCGGAGCGAGGTCGTCGGGCAGCTCGCGGCGCAGGCGCACCATCTCCGCGCGCAGCGTGACGACGGCGTCGTCGCGGCCGTAGAGCAGCTCGCTCAGGCGTTCGGCGGAGAGGCCCGCGCGGTGCCAGGCGAGGAGGGTGAGGATCTCCGCGTGCCGCGCGCTCAGTTCGACCCGGCCGCCCGCGTGCAGGAGTTCCCCGATATCGCGCCCGAGCACCTTCAGCTCGGGACGGATGACCGGAGCCCGGGCCGGCGTCCGCCGTGCGGCGACGTCGTCGAGACGTTGCACCCGCAGCTCCGCCTCGACCGCGGCGACGGCGGCCTCGACGAGCGGCAGCATCGTCGTGTCGGCCGCGACGTCGCCGCCGGTGATGTCGACGACCCCGAGGATCGCGCCGGTGCCCGGTTCGTGCACGGGCACCGCGGTGCAGCTCCAAGGATGCACGACGCGCCCGAAGTGCTCGGCGCGGGAGATCTGGATGCCGTGGCCGAGCGCCAGCGCCGTGCCCGGAGCGCTCGTGCCGACGGCGCGCTCCGACCAGTTGGCGCCCTCGAGGAATCCCATCTCCTCAGCGCGGCTTCGCAGGTCGCGGTCGCCGTCGATCCAGAGCAGTCGCCCGGAGGAGTCGCCGACCGCCACGATGAGTCCGGCGTCGAACGTGTGCCGGATGAGCAGCCTCTGCAGCACGGGGAGAGTCGCCTGGAGCGGGTGGGCGTTGCGGTACGCCCGCAGCTGCTCGTCGGTGAGTTCGGGCTCGGCGACGATCCGGTCGGCGTCGAGCCGGTAGCCGAGCGAACGCTGCCAGGATTCGCGCACCAACCGGCGCACGGCGTCTTCGTCGGTGTCGACCCCGTCGCCGATCACGAGGGCGTGCGCGCGCTCGAGCAGTCGCGGGTCGTCGGGCACCGCCATCGAGCTCACCTCCGCTCCGTTGATGAGGGTGCGGACAGCGTAACCCGGCCGACTCAGAACGTCCGGTATACCCCCCGAACGGGTCCACGACCGCGCAGGATGTCGCCCAGAAGCTGCCGCTGTGGACCTACGTCGGCATCCTCGTCTACCTACTCGTCGGACTCGCCGTCTTCGTCACCTGGCTGGTCAACGAGCAGACCGCGCCGGAGGTCGTCATCGCGTTCGCGCTGTCGCTGCTCGGCTGGCTGATCGGCGCCGCGAGCGTGGTGTTCAAGCCCGCGACGCGGTAACCGGTCCCGCGACGCGGCAACCGATCGAGGGCCTCAGAGTTTCGCGGCCATCGCGATCTCGCGGCCGTCGTCGCCGATGAACTCGCCGACGATCTCGAAACCCGTGCGCCGGTAGCTGGCGATCGCGACCACGTTGCGCTCGTGCACGTCGAGGGTCAGCTCCGGGTACCCGGCGTCGCGGGCCCAGTCCTGGGCGGCGCGGATGAGGGCGTCGATGACCCCGCGCCCCCGCACCCGCGGCGAGACGTAGACGCCGACCAGGGTGGCGGTGTCGGCCTCGGGCACCCGCCGGAAGTAGTCGGGCTCGCCCGCGCGACGCGGGAACACGACCACCGAGCCGACGTGCTGGTCGTCGAGAAGCGCGACGAAGCCGGCCTGCTCGTCAGACGTCGCGTTCCTCTCGGCGCGCTCGCGCCACTCCGCCTCCGGGCGGGCGAGCGCCTGCTCGATCGTCTCGAGGAACGCGATCGCGGCGACCGGGTCGGCGAGCGCCTCCAGCCGCAGCGCGCGCACCTGCGGTCCCTCGTCGGCGAGGACCCGCCGGGTCACGATCCCCGGGTCGAGGCTGCGGGTTTCACCCATGCAGCAGCGATCCGTCCTTCGCGAGCACGTTCTTCTCTCCCGCCTCGATCGGCACGGCGAAGCGGTTCTGCTTCGGCGGCATCGGGCAGTTGAACGCGTAGCTGAAGGCGCAGGGCGGCAGCACGGCGCGGTTGAAGTCGAGCGTGATGGTGCCGTCGGCGTTCGGGGCGACGAACAGGAAGCGACCGACGCTGTACGTCGATTCACCGCTCGTCGAATCGGCGAACACCAGCTGCAGCGCCGAGCCCGCCTTGAACGCGGCGAGGTCGTAGTCGACGCCGTCGCGGGTGAAGCGGATGCTTCCGGGGATGACCTCTGCGCGCGGGCTGTGCTTCGCGTCCTCATCGTCCTTGAGGTGCTGGAACCCCATCGTGGTGCCTGCGGGGTTCTCCTCCCAGGCGGCCGTGACGACCCACGCCGGGTCGTAGTCGAACGCGTCGATCCCGCCGAACCCCTGGATGCCCTCCGACTCCGCGTCCCACACCCGCAGGGCGTACCCGCCGCCCGCTTGGGTGATGACCTTGCCGCGGACGGTGTCGCTGAAGACGACCTCGCCCGGGGCCGGGTCGTCCTGGCCGCGCACGACCGCCTCGCCGTCGACGAGCACCCCGTCGACCCGGATGCCCTCGTCCGCCGTCGCGATCAGTTTCAGCCCCGACTGGCCCTCGGGCAGCGGCGCCCAGCGACCGGGGACTCCCCAGATCGGCTGCTCGACGTCGACCAGCTGCGTGTTGGTGAGGGCGAGGCTGCCGAGCGGCTGCGTCACGGCGAGGTGGCGGCGCTCGTGGAAGTAGGCGAGCTGCTCCTCCGGAGTCTTCTGCGACAGTTCGGCGGCGGTCACGGGCGCGGCAGGCACAGTCATGGGATCCATCCTCACTCAGGTCTCCTCCTCACAACGCCGGGGACACGGACGAATTCCCCCAGCTGAACGTTGGTCTCCGTTTCGCCCGTGAGGTTCCCTAGACTCCGGCCATGGCATGGAGCGATTCGGCAGCCAAATACCTGCGCGGTTCGACCAGCTGCCCCCGGTGCGAACGCGGACCGGTCGGCAAGGACTCCTGCCCGTTCTGCGGCGCGATCCTCACCGGTCCCGTGGCCGACGAGCTGCGGGCGGTCTCGGTCGAGGCGGCCGATCTGCTCACGCGGCGCCAGGAGATCATCGGGCGCCTGACGACGAAGGCGGCACTCGCCCCGCCGCCGGTCGGGGTCCCCGCCGCCGCCACGGCACCCGGTGCCGCGGTGCTCCCTCCCCCGGTCGGGCGGCCCGTCCCCGGGGTGGCACCGGCGCCGGCATCCAGCTCCCAGGTGAGCCTGCAGTCGGTGCTCGCCGTCGCGGGCGCGGTGCTCGTCGCCGTCGCGATCGTCGTGTTCCGGTTCTTCAACGTCGACGTCGACATCTCGGTGCGGCGGTTCGTCATCGCCGCGGTCACCGTCGTGTTCCTCGGCTTCGCCTGGCTGCTCGCGCGGGTCAGGCTCACCTTCTCGGCGGAGGCGGTCGGGGCGCTGGCGATGGTCTTCGTCGCGCTCGACATCTGGGCGCTCTCCGAGGTCGTCCCCGACGGCGTAAGCCCGTGGACCTTCGCGGCAATCGCGACCCTCGTCGCCTCCCTCCTCACCCTGCTCATCGCCGTGCTCGTCCGCCTGCGCACCTGGCTGTGGCTCGGCCTCGTCGGCCTCGTCTTCGTCCCGGCGTTCTTCGGCTACGCGGTCGAGGCCACCTGGTCGGCGACGATCGGCCACCTCGGGGCGGTCGCGGTCGCGATCCTGGGCTTCGAGCTCGCCCGGCGGTTCGCCGCCCGATTCGAGAGCCCGCTGCTCGCCGACCGCGTCACGATGACCCTCGTCGCGCTGGTGTTCGGCGCGATCGTCGTCGTCGGCCTCCCGCCGATCGCCTTCCGCCTCGACACCACCCCGTTCTTCGTCGGCGCCTCGCTGACCCTCGCCGGGCTCGCCGCACTGAGCGGCGTCGCGACCCGCACGCTGGCTCCGGCGGCCTGGGGCGCGGCCCTGGGCGTTCTCGCGACGACGGCGGCCAGCATCCTGCCCTTCGCGCTCGAGCTCGACGAGCCCGCCTGGTTCCTGGTGCTCGCCCCGGCCGCCGCCGCGGTCGCCCTCGTGGTGCTCGCCCTGGTCCCGTGGCCCGTGCCGGTGCCGCGCACGGCGCTGCGGATGGGCGCGCTCGCGGTCGCCCTCGGCGCGGCCGTGCCCGCGGTGTTCGTCGGGCTCATCCAGCTGTTGTCGCCGCTGCTCATCACCTCGTCCCGCTTCTTCGAGTACGCGCCGTACGACGTCCCGCCGCCGTACGACCCGCCGTTCTGGCTCGACCCGATGCAGAACTGGACGCTGTTCCCCGCCGATCCGAGCCTCGCCGCGATCCTCGGCATCGCCGCGGCCGCACTGGGTGCGCTCGGGCTCACCTTCGCGGTGCGCCGCGAGGGCGGAGCATTCCGGCCCTGGCTGGTCCTCGCGACCTGGCTCGGAGCCGCGGCCCTCGCCGCCGCCCCCGCCTGGTCGGCGCTGTCCCGGCCGGGTCAGGTCGTCGCCGGCGTCGTGATCGCCCTCGGTCTCGCGCTGGTGGTCATCCTCGTGCCGCGAGTCCGCGTCGCCGCCGTCTCACTGCGCGCACCGCTGCTGGCTGCGGGGCACGCGATCCTCATCTACCTCGCCGCCATCTCGTGGGGCGACGACCGTCTCACCGTCGCGGCGGGCGCCGCGATCGTCGTCGTCTTCGGGGTGCTGGCGATGGCGATGCCGGCCGTGCTCCGCCCGGTCCACGTCGCGGTCGGCTACGGCTACGCGCTGATCCTGTTCGCCCGCGGGCTCGACCTGCTCGGTCTCGACACCATCCCGGTGATCTCGTACACCGCGACGCTGGCGTCGGTGTTCGCGCTCGTCGTCACGCTCGTGCGCCGGGTGCGCGCGCCGCTCTGGTACGCGGTGCTCGGGGTCACCGCCATCCCGTTCCTCATCGGAGTCGCGACGGTCATCGCGGAGCGCACCTGGGAGACCGCGCTGCCGAACGCCGCGATCTTCGCGCTCTGCCTGACGCTCACCCTGACCCGGCGTCCCGGTCTGACCCGGTTCGTGCGCAGCGGGGCGGCCGCGCTGCTGCTGCCCGCGCTCGCGGTCGTCCTCGTGAACGTCGTGCCGCGCATCCTCGAGACCGACGTCGTCCCCGCCTGGAACGGCCAGGGCGGCGCGCCCGTGACCCTGCCGCTGATCGCGACGCTCGTCGCGCTCGTGCTGCCGACGACGCCGCTCATCGCGAACTCGCTGCGCCGCGGCGAGGTGTCCGAGGAAGATGCCGGCTCGGTGCGGCTGTGGATCGAGATCTCCGCCTTCGTCACCGGCGGCATCGCCGCCCTCCTCGCGCTCGTCCTGACGACGACCGACCTGAGCACCGCGCTGCTCGTCTTCCTGATCATCGGCATCGGGTCGGCCGGTGCGAGCGTCTTCGCGAAGCGCCGGTACGGCTGGTGGGTCGCCGCGGGCGCGTGGACCGCCGCGCTCTGGTGCGTCTGGGGCCTCGTGGGCATCACCGACGTCGAGCCCTACGTCTACCCGCCCGCCCTCGCCGCCGTGCTCATCGGCGTCGTGCTCACCCTTCGTCGCCGCAACGGCGCCGCCCTCGTCGCGCCCGGCCTGGCGATCGCGATCGCGACCTCTCTCGTGGTCCTGGCCGTCTCCGGGTCGGGTGAGGATGTGTTCCTCCCCTGGCGTGCCCTGGCACTGCTGGCGGCCTCCCTCGTGCTCCTCGTGCTCGGGATCGTGCTGGGTCGCACCGAGACGCGGCTCGGGGTGCTGCGCGTCCCCGCCCTTGCCGCGGCGATCGGAGCCGCCTCGGCCGGCGCGATCCAGGCGGTGCGCTACGCGTGGGGACGCGACGACCTGGGACTGGTTCTCGAGGGCGCGGGGCCTCCCGACCTCGTCGTCTGGCCGGTGCTCGCGTTCAGCGTGGTGGCGGCGATCCTCGCGGGTGAGGCGGCGCGCTTCTTGCGTCCGGCCCACCGCTGGCTGCTGACGCCGGCGCTCGCCTTCCTCATCCTCGGCCCGATCGCCTTGGTCGTGCCGCCCGAGGGCGCGACGGTCGCAGCCATGTGGACGCTCTGGGGACTCATGCTCGTGCTGCTCGCCGCAATGCTGTTGACGGTGCGCCGCGGGCTGCGCGGCACGACGATCCTCCCGCCGACCGGGATCGTCTTCGCCGCGGCCTGGTTCGTCGGCGTCGCCGGCTGGAGCGTGCGCGACCTCAACGTCGAATGGTTCTCGCTGCCGCTCGGACTCGCCCTGACCGGTGCGGGCGTGCTGGTGCTGCGGGCCGGCACGCCGGCGACCCCGGGCACCGTCGTGTCCTGGCCCGTCGGCTTCACGCCCACCTGGGCGGTGCTCGCGCCCGGCATCATCGTGACGGTGCTGCCGTCGGTGCTCGCGACCGGCACGAACCCGGCGACCTGGCGCGCCATCCTCGTGCTCGGGCTCGCCCTGGCGGCGCTGCTCGTCGGCGCGATGCTCCGCTACGCCGCCCCGTTCGTGCTGAGCCTGGTGACGTTCGGCGTCGAGATCCTGGTGATCCTCGTCGTGCTCGCCGTTGGGCGTGACATCGATCCGGTGATCTTCTACGTCGCCGCAGGGTCGGCGGGCGTCATCCTCATCACCGTCGCGATCTGGTTCGAACGACGCTCGCGCGGCGACCGCGAGGGCAGCGCCCGGATGCGCGACCTGAGGTAGTTCCCAGCCCCGCTCGGTACGGTCCTGCCATGACCGCCGTGCCCGAATCCACTCCCGCCGCCCGCCTCGGATCGGCGCTCGGTCGCGCCGCCGGGTCGGCCCTCGTCGGCGGGCGCGCGGCCATCCGCAAGAACCCCACCGCGAACAGGGTCTACCGGGCGGGCGTCGGGGTCGTCGGCGGCACCACCGTCGCGCTCGGCGTCGCGCTGATCCCGCTGCCCGGCCCGGGCGCGCTCGTCGCCCTTGGCGGGCTCGGCATCCTGGGCACCGAGTTCGAGAAGGCCCAGGCGGTCAACGAGAAGGCGACGAAGGTCGTGAAGCGCGGCTACGGGGCGGCGAAGGATGTCGTCGCCCGGCGGCGGGCGGCGAAGGCGGCGGCCGCCGCAGCGACCGCCAACGGATCGGACGAGACGACCACCGTCTGAACGGCGCCGCTCAGGCTGCGGCGGCCGGGCAGTGCACCCGGGTCGCCGTGGACCAGTCGCCCGCGCGTTCGACGACGTGCTCGAGCATCGAGGTGCCGCACATCGGGCACGCCCGGCCGGCGCTCGACGGCGGCGGCGGTTCGTCGGCCGACCCGAGCTCGGCCGGGCCGAGATAGGGGTAGAGCGCGCGGTTGAGCCGATCCCACCAGCGGAGGCGATCATCCATATCGTTAGTGTACTCACCGCTTACTTCGTGTACTCACTTTTTTCGGATAGCTTCGAGGGATGATGACCTCCGCCGACCCGCTCGCGCTCGACCGCCAGGTGTGCTTCGCCCTCGCCGCGACGTCGCGCAGCGTGATCGCGCTGTACCGCCCGGTGCTGGAGCCGCTCGGGCTGACGCATCCGCAGTACCTCGTCATGCTCGCGCTCTGGGAGCGCAGCCCGCGTCGCGCTGGCGACCTCAGCGACGAGCTGCTGCTCGAGCCCGCGACCCTCTCCCCGCTGCTGCGGCGGCTCGAGTCGGCGGGACTCGTCACCCGCACCAAGGATCCCGCCGACGAGCGTGCCCTCGCGGTGGCTCTCACCGAGACGGGCGCGGCGCTCCGCACGAAGGCGCTGGCGGTGCCCGGTCAGGTCGTCGAGCGACTCGGGATGTCGATCGCCGACCTCGAACACGCGCGCGACGTGCTCACCGGTCTGCTGACGGCGTCTCGGGCGGCACGGTAGCCCGCCGCGCCAGCAGCTCCCGCACGGCGAGCCCGACGGCGGCCACCACGACCGCGGCGATCAGCCGTGGCAGCACCAGTTCGGGCAGGACGAGCGCCTGGCGGAAGACGGCCCAGCCGTAGTCGAGCATCTCGAGCGGGTACGGCAGGAGGACGCGCGAGCCGACGGCGGAACTGACCGCGGTGGCGAGCGCGGGGCCGATCCAGAGAATCGCGAGGGCGCCGAGCGCGGCGACGATCCGGCCGACCGAGCGGATGCCACCCCAGATGATCGCGGCACCGACGAGGATCGCGGGGACCCGGTCGGCGAGCGGGAGCAGCAGGAGGTGGAACTCGCTCGGCAGCCGGACGAGGGGCGCGAGCAGCCCAGAGAGCCAGAAGCCCGTCGCGAGGGCCGCGACGGCGAAGGCGACGACCGCCCCCGCGCGCGACCCGACGGCGATCGCGCGGAACAGCACGATGCCGATGAGGACGGCGACCACGACGACGACGACGAGTGCCGCGACGTAGAGGGTCGACACGGTGCGGTCGGTGAGTCCCCCGGACACGACGACGGCCGTCTGCACGATCGCGATCAGGTGAATCAGGGCGATCGTGCCGCTGAGCACCAGCAGCGCGAACCGCCCCCGACGCGAGGCGGTCGCCCGCGCGACGATGCCCGCCGCCGCGTACGCGGTGACCACGAGCCCGACGAGCAGGGTGAGCGCGTACTGGCTGAACGGCAGCAGCACGATCGGCATGTCGCCGGGCAGCGTGTCGCTCGCCCACAGGTTTTGCAGCGGCAGCCGCATCCCGGTGACGATCCACGGGAGGAGTCCGAGAAGCGCCGCGGCGAGACCGATGCCCGCCCAGGCCGGGAGCGGCAGGGCCGGGCGGGGGTCGGCGGTGGGGCTGAGATCTGTCACCCCGACACGCTAGCTCCGCACGGCCTGAGGCGAACTGACAGACCAGCGAGCCAGGCATGGGCACCTTCTGAGCGGCTCGGAGGTGTGAAAACCCTCCGAATCACGCCCAGAACTGGAAGCGTGTGCGGATTCTCGGAAGCGTGGCTGACTCGTGCACACCCAGCGGAAGGATTCCACGTGCTCACCATCACCGACAACGCCAGCCTCGTCGTCAGCGACATCGTCGGCCGCGCCGTCACGACCGACACCGGGGGGCTGCGCATCGTCGGCGCCCCCGACGAGAAGTTCGCCGTCTCGGTCGCCGATGCCCCGACGGACAGCGAGATCGTCGCCGCCCAGGGCTCGGCCCGCGTCTTCATGGATCAGCCCGTCGCCGAGTCCCTCGACGACAAGGTTCTGGATGCTCGCGTCGGCGACGACGGCGCCGTGCAGTTCCTCATCTCGACCCAGCCGGCCTGACCCTCACCGGTTGCTGACCGGCGTCCGTTCCCTCTTCGCGGGGGAACGGGCGCCCTTCTTCGATCGGACTCAGAACGGCGGCGGATCCGAGGTGCTGACGTGCCCGGTCGGGCTCGTCCAGGTGAGGATCCCGCCCGGTCCCGGCTCGACCCTCCACCGGGAGTGGTGTTTGAGGGTGTGATGTCGTCGCGAGAGGTGCGCGAGCTTGTCGGCGGCGGTGCGGCCGCCCTTGCCCCAGTCCCAGGTGTGATCAATATCGCAGTTCTTCGCGGCCTTGCCGCATCCGGAGAATCGGCAGGTGCCGTCACGGAGCCGCAGCCACCGAGTCAGATCGGCGGGCGGCCGATAGACCGTGCGGTCGACGTCGAGCACCGTCCCCGTCACCGGGTTGGTGAGGATGCGGTGGAAGCTCGGGGCGTGCGCCGCGAGCCGCCGCGCGGTGTCGGCGTCGATCGGGCCGTACCCGTCGAGGGTGGCGGGTTCATCGGCGAGCCCGAGCAGCGTCATCATCGGCACTAGAACGCCGACGGTGACGCGCGGGGCGATCTCCGGATCGTGCGCCCCGGTGAGGAGGTCGGAGCCGACGTCGGCGCGCAGCTGCCCGAGCGTACGGGCTTCTCCGGGTGCCCCGGCGAGATGCCGGGCCGTCGCGTCGATGCGCTCCCACGCCGCTTGAGCCGCCGGAGCCGGTAGGCGGAAACCGAGCCAGGCCATCCCGTCCGGTTCGGGATCGAGAGAGGCCGTGCGACCCTCCGCTGCCTCGGCGTGCCGTTCCACGAGCGGACGCGGGTGGAGACGCTCGCGGAGCGAGCGCATCCGCTCCCCGAAGCGCGCGGGCGCGAGCTGCGCGAGTTCGAGGGCGCGGGCGTCGACCTCCGCGTCGGCGCCCTCGGGAATGCTGTCCAAGGTGTCGGCGAGCCGGCGGGCGTTGGCGGCCGAGATCTCGCCCGCGCGGAACGCCGCCCAGGTGCGCGGAGCCCGCGCCCGCAGGGTCGCCGCCTGGTGCGCGAGGGTCGCGGCGGTGCCTTCCGCGATCGAGAGCCGCACCGCCAGATCGGCGATCGCGGCGTCGTAGGCGATGCGCAGGTCGAGGTCGGTGGGCTCGTCGGCGACGACCACGAAGACCTCGGGATGCCGGTGTGCCTCCGCGAGGACATCCGCCATCGCCGCCATCTGGGTGGCCATCGCGCGGGCCGCCTGCCAGGCCGCCACCTCGGCCTCGGCCAGCCGCCACTCGATGCGCTCGTGCGCGTCGGGTCCGCTCCATATCGCCTGCGGGGCGGGGGTCTGAGGGGCGATTTCGGTCATGCCCTCATGCGACTGGAAGCCGCCGACATCAGCGGCCGTTTCCTGCCCTGTACGTTGCCGGATCCGACCATCGTTACCGATTCGTGATCATCCGAGGAGGATGCGGACGATGCTGCCGTTCGTCGCGAGGTCGGTACCGTACGCCAGTTCGACAGTCGCAGACTGACCGGTGGGAGGGTGACCGTCGGCACCGACGAGTAGCCGAAGCCGGCGTCGGTCACGGAGATCGAGGTCACGACGCCGTTCTCGACGACGGCGACCACGGTGGCATCTCGATGGGACCACAGCTCCCCCGCCGACTCGACGTAGCGGTAGAAGTTCGACACCTCATCCAGACGGTCGTTGCTTACGCCGTAAGGTGCAAGCGCTCCGAGGAGCACCGCCTTGTTGGCGTTCGCGCGCTCCTCGTCGACCTCCTGCCCCGCGCCGGCTGGGCTGACGCCGGAGAACGCCTCGCGGAACACCTCGGTCGGCACTCCGAGCGCCGCGGCGATCAGCACGACCGGGCGCCCGTTGCCGACCGGGCCGGTCTCGTGTCCGCCCTGAATCTTGAGCGTGACCGTCTCGGTCGCGTTCGCAGCGACGACATCCGGCAACGAGGATGCCGTGGTGCATCCGGCGAGAGCGACGATCAGAGCGAGGCAGCCAGCCAAAATGCCGGGACGCGAAGACGTTTTCATGCCCGCAGCCAAGCAGCCGCGGGGCAGGACGGGGCGGACGTGCAGCTGACGCCTGGGCGATCCTGTGGCACAACCGAGCGGGGGTCGTCGGTGGATCCGAGAGGGGGGCGGACGCGACGTGAACCGGAGCTCCGGCGGAATGGAAGTAGGGCGGACGGGACTTGAACCCGTGACCGACGGATTATGAGTCCGCTGCTCTAACCAGCTGAGCTACCGCCCCGCGCCGGCTTCGCCCGCTTGGCTGCCGCGGAGGAAGTCGGTTCTTCGGTGACCGGGTCGGTCACCGGTTCCCCACGGTACAGCGCCTCGAAGATGTCGACGGTGGCCTGCAGGTCGTGCTTGGCGACGATGCGCTGCGACGCCTTCTTCATCGAGGTGTACTCGTCCGGCGACGCCGTGAGCACCGAGGTGAGGTGCGCGGCGAACGAGGGGATGTCGCCCGGCTCGTAGAGGTAGCCGTTCTCGCCCGGGTGCACGAGGTGCGGCAGCGCCATGGCGTTCGCGGCGACGACGGGCAGCGCCGACGACATCGCCTCCATCGCGGCGATGCACTGCAGTTCGGCCCGCGAGGGCATCGCGAACACGGCGCCGGCGGTGAGGATGTCACGCAGCGTCTCGTCGGAGATTTTGCCGTGGAAGATCACCCGGTCGGTGATCTTCAGCTCGCGGGCGAGACGCTCGAGGCGGTGCAGATCCTCACCGTTGCCGACGATGTCGAGCTTCGCGTCGAGGCCCGCGTCGAGCAGCGCGAACGCCTGCAGGAGTTCGTGGATGCACTTCTCCTCGTCGAGGCGACCGACGAAGACGATCCGGTTCTCGGTGCGCGGCTCGAAGCTCGGCCAGTAGTTGGCCGCGTCGATGCCGTTCGAGATGGAGTGCACGCCGGTGAGCCCGGTCATCTCCATGAAGTAGTCGCTGGAGCGCTTCGTCGGTGTCGTCACCACGTCGGCGAGCGAGTAGACATCCCGAGCGGCTTTCCACTGGGTGCGGATGAGCCAGCGCAGCAGCGGCGGCGGGAAGATGGTGACGTGCTGGGCGATGTTCTCGGCCATCGTGTGGTTGGTGCCGATGAGGCGGATGCCGTAGGCCTTCGCCGCGGGGGCGAGTCCGCCGCCGATGATGATGTGCGACTGGAAGTGCACGACATCCGGCCGGTACTTCTCGATGAGCTTCCGGCCGTTCGGCTTCGCGCGCCACGGGAGCGCGAAGCGCAGCCACGGATGGGGGTACCAGCGCCAGCTGGTCAGCCGGTGCACCATGAACTCGACGCCGTCGTGCTCCTCGAGCCCCGAGCGGCCCGGCCCGTCGGGCGAGGGGGCGACCATGTGCACCTCGTGGCCGCGGTTGGTCAGAACGACGGCGAGCCGCTTCGCGAAGGAGGCGGAGCCGTTGATGTCAGGCGCGAAGGTGTCGCCGCCGAGCATGATCCGCACTCGGAGAAGGCTACCTCAGCGGAGCTGGTATCACGGGGAGGCTGCCCCCCCGTTACGGCGTTCTGTCGTGTCCGGCTACCTCGGCGCCGGCGATCTCCTCGACCAGCCGGGCGTGGGTCTGCGGGTGGTGCTTCGAGAGCTGGAACACCCCGTAGATCGCGAGCGCCGCCGCGACAGCCCAGAGCGGGATGGCCCAGAGCGGGGCTCCCGCCGCCTCGCCCAGAACGGCGATGCCGATCGCGACAGCGATGAGCGGGTCGACGACGGTGAGTCCGGCGATCACGAGATCGGGTGAGCCGAGCGAGTACGCGGTTTGGACGAAATAGGCCCCGAGACCTGCAGCGACCAGGAGCCCGACGACGCAGACGATCGTGAGCCATTCGAACTCGCCGCCGACGATGCCCGCCATCAGGTTGCCGAGCCGGTTGATGACGACCTTGGCGAGGGTCGCGACGAAGCCGTAGAGGACCCCCGCCGAGACGATGTAGAAGAGGGCGCCGGCGCGCTTGCGCGCGAAGGCGAAGGTGAGGGCGAGCAGCACGATCACCCCGGCGAGGATGCTCAGGATGATGACGAGCTGCTGCTCGCCGATGACCTGCTCCTCGGCCACGAACGCAGCGACCGTGACGAACAACGCGATGCCGCCGACGCAGAACGCGACGGCCCGCAGCACCGCACCCTCGATCTTCACCTTCGTGACCCGGGCGTTGACGATGGTCGTGATGACGAGGGCGACGGCGCCGATCGGCTGCACGACGATGAGCGGCGCGAATCCGAGGCTCGTGAGCTGGAAGACGATCGCGAGGCCGAGCATCACCGAGCCGATCACCCACGACGGCCGGGCCAGCAGGTGCATCAGCTGACGCACGCTCAGTCCGGCCTTGGCCCCCGAGCCGTGCTTGGCCTCGACCAGTTCGACACCCCGGTGCTGGAACTGCGCGCCGAGCGAGAGGAACACCGCCCCGACGAGGGCGATGAGGATGCCGATGGGCGCCAAGCCGCCGATCGCACTCTGCACGTTCAACTCGTCCAGGACATCCACCCCGGAAATCTAGCGGACGGAGGCTGGATATCCTGGCCGCATGGCCGTCCGCGCGATTCGCATCACCGGGGATCCCGTCCTCCACTCCCCCGCGGCCGAGGTCGCCGAGATCGACGATTCGGTGCGCGACCTCGTGCGCGACCTCGAGGAGACGATGACGGAGGCCCCCGGCGTGGGGCTCGCGGCACCGCAGGTGGGCGTTCCGCTGCGCATCTTCGTCTGGTCGTGGATCGACGAAGAAGGCCTCTCCCATCACGGCACGGCGATCAACCCTCAGCTGCTGATCGCCCCGCTCACCCTCGACGAACTCGACGAGGACGAGGAATCCGAGGGATGCCTGTCGATTCCGGGCGAACGCTTCCCGCTGCGACGCTCGGCCGAGGCTCTGCTCACCGCGACCGACCTCGACGGGAAGAGGTTCGAGCTCCGGGCGACCGGGTGGCTCGCCCGCATCTTCCAGCACGAGTACGACCATCTCGACGGCGTGCTGTACGCCGACCGGCTCGCACATCCGCACGACAAGGGCGTCGCGAAGGCGATCCGCAAGAAGAGCTGGGGCTCGCCGGGCGCATCCTGGATGCCCGGCGTCGACGACGTGGATGCCTAGCTAGTTCATCCAGCCCAGCAGGCGCAGGCCAGCCGCGACGAGGGCCGCGACGACGATCACCACGACGAACGGCACCCGGAACGCGAACAGGATGCCGGACAGCACGACCGCGGGGACGCGCGCGTCGAGCACGAGGTCACCACCGCGCTCGACCGTCTGCGTCACGACCAGGGCCGCAAGCAGGGCGACGGTGGTCAGGTTCGCGACCCGGGCCGGCGTCGGGCGCTCCATCAGCGACGGCGGCACGAGGTAGCCGACGACCTTGAGCGCGAGCACCGCGACCGAGCCGAGCAGCACGGTCTGCCAGACGGTCACGACGTCTTCGCCCTCGCCCCGGAGTCGGCCCGAGATCCCAGCACGTTCGTGATGCCGACAGCGATCGAGACCGTCGCCGCGGCGAGCACCGGGATGCCAGGGGGCGAGGTCGGGATGAGCACCGCGGCGACGGCGGCGGACGCGATCGCGACGGCGACGGGCTGCAGCGTGCGGAGCCGCGGCCAGAGCAACCCGAGGAACGCGGCCGCGGCAGCGGCATCCAGACCGTACTGGCGCACGTCGCCCACCAGGTCGCCGAGCAGGGCGCCGAGCAGGGTCGTGAGATTCCAGCCGACGTAGATGCCGATGCCGCTCGCCCAGAAGCCGAGGCGCTGGCCGCGCAGAGTCGGCTGCGCGGTCGCGACCGCCGTCGACTCGTCGATCGTGAACGGCGCGGCGAGCATCCGTCGCCACCCGGGTCCACCGACGATCGGGGCCATGCGCACCGAGTACAGGGTGTTGCGGAGGCCGAGCAGCGCGGCGCCGGCGATCGCCGCCGGGCCCGCCGCTGCGCCGCCACTGGCGAGCACGCCGATGAGCGCGAACTGCGAGCCCCCCGAGAACATCAGCAGGCTGAGGACGCAGGTCTGCCAGACGTCGAGGCCCGACGCGACGGCGAGGGCGCCGAAGGAGATGCCGTACGCCGACACCGCGAGTGCGACGGAGATGCTCGCGCGGACGGCGGCCGAGGTGTCGGAGGGTGAGCTCGTCTCGACACACCTGCTGCGCGGGCTACTCGACCGCCGACGCATGGGCGGCTGATCGGATGACGTCGAAGAGGGCCTCGGGATCGGTGTCCTTGAACAGCAGCGCGTACGCGCCGGCCTGCGCGGCCCCGGCGACGTGGTCGTCGAGGTCGACGCTCGTGACCAGGATGATGCGCGGCACCGGCCCGCGAGCGCGCACCCGCTCGTCGCCGAGGATGCGCTCGGTCGCGACCAGGCCGTTCACGCGGGGCATCTGGATGTCCATCAGCACGACATCGACCTGCTCCGTGCGCAGCAGCGCGAGCGCCTGGGCGCCGTCGCCCGCCTGCGCCACGACGACGAGGTCGGGCTGCGAGCCGAGCAGCAGCGCCCAGCCCTCGCGCTGCCACGGGGAGTCGTCGACCAGCAGCAGCCGCACCGAAGGGCGCGCGGCAACCGTCCGCGGGCTCACTCCGTGCCCAGCTTCACGCCCTCGATGCCGTTGTGGTTCGGCAGCGCCGGGAAGATCGCGGTGACGGTGAAGCCCACCCCGGGCGTCACGACGGCGTTGATCATGCCGCCATAGAGTTCCGCGCGCTCGCGCATCTCGGTCATGCCGCGGCCGTGCGGTACCTGCGTGAGTGCGGCGAGGTCGTCGTCGGGTGTCGACACGCGTTCGCGCGCCACCTCGTCGGGATCCAGCCCCTCGGCGCGCGCTGCGGCCCGGGCTCCGTCGTCGGCGACGACGATCTCGAGCCCCGTGTCGGTCCAGGTGAACGAGACGAGCGCCTCGGTGCCCGCGCCGCCGTGGGTCAGGGCGTTGGCGAGCGCCTCCTGCAGGATGCGGTAGATCGCCAGCTCCGCGCCCTGCTTGAGCTCGATGCGATCGCCGGTCTCCCGGAACTCGACGGCGAGGCCGGCATCCCGCATCACCTCGAACAGGTCGCGCACCGTCGCGAGCCGCGGCTGCGGGCCCGTCGCCGCCTCGCCCTCGCGAGAGAGCGCCATGACCCGCCGCAGGTCGGCGAGCGTGTGCCGCGCGGTGTCGGCGATCACGGCCGCGCTGCGCGCCGCGATGCCCGGATCCTGGGCGGCCGCGTACCGCGCCCCGTCGGCGTTGCTGATGATGACCGAGACGGAGTGCACGACGAGCTCGTGCAGCTCGCGCACGACGCGCAGGCGGGTGGTCTGCTCGGCGAGGGTCAGCTCGAGCTCGAGGCGTTCGCGCTCGGCCGTCGCCCGGTCGAACCCGATGCGCAGGGCCCGTCGGCGGGCACGGCGCCAGAGCACGAGCAGCACGAGCGCGACGACGACGAGCGCGCCCGCGATCGCGGCGAGGACGACGATGGTCACGTCCTGAGATAGTTCGACCAACACGGTGGTGCCTCCTGATCCGCGGCGGAATTCGCTGCTGCCACGGCCCGACCGCTCAGCCTAGCGGCGTCTGCGCACGCGACAGAAAGACACAGGACGTCACAGAGATTTCCACCCGCCGCGGTTCTCGTCCTAGGGTCGCGAGGCACGCCCAATCCATCCCGCGTCTTCCGACCCCACCCGAGGAATCATGTCCCTTCGTACCCGCATCCTTCCGGTCGCCGGCATCGTCGCGCTCAGCGCGGTGGCCCTGACCGCGTGCTCCACCCCGTCCGCCGGTGGCGCCCCCGGCGACGACGCCGTCTCGATCGCGCTGGTGCGCCAGCTCTCCTCCGGCGACTACTTCGAACAGTGGCTGTCCGGCGCGCAGGCCGAGGCCGACCGTCTCGGCGTCGATCTGAGCATCTACAACGCCGACGGCGACGACGCCCAGCAGGCGCTGGACCTGGAATCCGCCGTCAACGAGGGCGTCGACGCGATCGCCGTCAGCCACGGCTTCGCCGAGACGGTGCAGCCCGGCATCGCGGCGGCGCTCGACGCCGACATCCCGGTCGTCGCATTCGACGTCGACCCCGGCGACGACCGCGCCGTCACCGTCACCCAGAGCGACGACGCCCTCGCGACGGCCGTGCTCGGCCAGCTCGTCGACGACACGGCGGGCGAAGCCGACGTGCTCTACGTCTACGTCGCCGGATTCGCGCCGCTCGACGCTCGCAACGCCGTCTGGGAGGACGTGAAGGCCCAGAACCCGGGGCTCAACCAGGTGGCGCAGATCGGTGTCGTCAATAACAACACCGCGTCGGAGGTCGCCGACCAGGCGAAGGCCGCGCTGCAGGCGAACCCCGGCGTGACCGCGGTGTTCGCCCCGTACGACGAGTTCGCCAAGGGCGCGACCCTCGCGATCCAGGAGCTCGGCCTCGAGGACACCGTCAAGGTCTACGGCGCCGACATCTCCACGGCCGACATCGAGGTCATCACGGCCGACAACAGCCCGTGGGTCGCCACCGCCGCGACCGACCCGGCCAATGTCGGCGCCGTCACCATCCGCGCCGCGTACCTCGCGGCCACGGGCGGCGACGTCGACCAGGTCATCGCGATCCCGCCGACGCTCATCACCCGTGACGCCCTCCTCGAGGCGGGCGTCACGACCATCCTGGAACTCACCGAGGCCTTCCCCGAGCTGAGCACCCCGGACGTCGCGCCGGTCGACTGACGTGTCGGAGCAGCACACCCCCGATGGGTCGGGGGCGCCGGTTCCGGTGCTCTCGGCCCATCGGGTCATCCAGGACTTCGGGTCGACGCGCGCACTCGCGGGCGTCGACTTCGGCGTGTCCGCCGGGGAGATCGTCGGGCTCGCCGGCGCCAACGGGGCGGGCAAGTCGACGCTCATCGGCATCCTCTCCGGAGCTCTGACACCCACCGCAGGCGAACTGCGCGTCGACGGTGTCCCGGTGTCGTTCGACGACCCCGAGGATGCCGCCCGCGCCGGCATCGCGACGGTGCAGCAGGATGTCGACGCCGCCCTCGTGCCGACCCTCACCGTCGCCGAGAACCTCGTGCTCGACCGAATCGCCCGGCGCTCGTCGGCGGCGGGCTCCCTGGGCGCCTTCCCGTCACGCCGCGCGATCCGCCGCGCCGCCGCCGACGTGCTCGGCGACCTCGACCTGGACCTCGACGCCGAAGTGTCGCGGCTGCGCACCTCCGACAAGCAGCAGTTGCTCATCGCGCGGGCCCTCCACCGCGGCGCACGGGTGCTGTTCCTCGACGAACCCACCGCGGCGCTCTCGATCGGCGAGCAGCAGCACCTGCACGATCGCGTCCGCGCGCTCGCCGCCGCAGGCACCGCGATCGTCTACATCACCCACCACCTCGGCGAACTCGTCGCGATCTGCTCGCGCGTCGTGACCCTCCGCGACGGCGTGGTCGCGGGCGAGTTCGTCCGGCCGCTGGATCGGGAGGCGATCGTGACCTCGATGCTCGGCGCCCTCGCCGCCCGCCAGGTCGCCACCAGGTCGGGCGCGGCCGCGGGCGACCCGCGGTTGCGCGCGACCGGCGTGCGCACGCGCGCCGACCGCCCGGCGCTGGACCTCGAGGTGCGCCCCGGCGAGGTGCTCGGCATCACCGGGCCCCTCGGTGCGGGCAAGAGCGAGCTGCTGCGGCAATTCGCGGGAGCGGATCCGCTGCTCTCCGGCGCGCTCGAGTTCGACGGCGCCGCCTTCCTGCCCCGGCATCCCGCCGACGCCGCCCGTGTCGGCATCGGCTTCGTCGCCGAGGACCGCCGGCAGACGTCGGAGTTCCCCGACTGGGACATCGCCGGCAACATCGCCATCGGCGACCTGCGCGGGGTGCGCCGCGGCCCGTTGCTCAGTGCGCGCCGGGAGCGGTCGCGTGCGGCCGAGGCGATCGACCGTCTGCGCATCGTCGCCTCGGGCCCGCGGGCGCGGCTCACCTCGCTTTCCGGTGGCAACCGGCAGAAGGTCATCGTCGCACGCTGGCTGGTGGCCGGGTCACGACTGCTCGTGCTCGACGAACCCTTCCGGGGCGTCGACCTCGGTGCCCGTGCCGATCTCGCGGCCCTGCTGCGATCCGGGGCCGCCGGTGCCGCGATCGTCGCAGCGAGCGATCCCGAGGAGATCCTCGAGGTCGCCGATCGCATCCTGGTGCTCGTCGAGGGCCGTATCGTGGCGGAGGTGCGCCCCGCGGACGTCGATGCCGCCGCGCTCTCCGCCCTCATGCTCGCCGTTCCGGAGACGTCCTGATGACCTTGCCCTCGCTGGCCCCGACCCGCGTCGATCGCGCTCGGGCGCTGATCTACCGGTACGGGCTGCTCGCGCTGCTGCTCGGCCTCATCCTGTTCTTCGCGTTCACCGAGCCGGCCTTCCCGACGGTTCGCAACATCCTGGTGATCCTGCAGTCGGTCGCGATCACCGCGATCATCGCGCTCGGCGTGACCGTGTCGCTCACGGTCGCCGGCTTCGACCTCTCGGTCGGATCGATCGTCTCGTTCGTCGTCATGCTGACGGCCGCCGTGCAGGTGTACTGGGATCTCGGTCCCGTGGTGGCGGTGGTCGCCGGGCTGGTCGCGGGGGCCCTGATCGGGCTGCTCAACGGCGTGCTCATCGTCGTCGCCCGGATCCCCGACCTGCTCGCCACGCTCGGCACGATGTTCACCTTCGCCGGCCTCGCCCTCGTGCTCACGGCCGGGCAGTCGGTGTCGGCCGGGGCGACCTACAACGGCGCTCCCGCCCCGGGCCGCATCTCCGAGGGGTTCCTCTGGCTCGGCCGGGGAAACGTGCTCGGCGTACCGGTCCCGGTGATCGTGATGATCCTCCTCGGGATCGTGATGACGGTGCTGCTCAGCCGCTCGCGCCCGGGTCGGCTGCTCGCCGCGATCGGCGGCAACCCGGAGGCCGCCCGTCTCGCGGGCGTGCACGTCGGACGGTACAAGATCCTCGCCTACGTCGTGTCGGGCACCCTCGCCGCGATCGGTGGCGTGCTGCTCGCCGCGCGGCTCGGCCGAGGGGATGTCGGCGCCGGAGGCGACCTGCTGCTCGAGACGGTCGCCGCGGCCCTCATCGGGTTCGCGGTGCTCGGGGCGAACCGCGCGAACGGCTTCGGCACGATCATCGGCGCGATCTTCGTCGGCGTGCTGCTCAACGGGCTGACGATGAAGAACGTGCCGTACTACCTGCAGGACTTCATCAAGGGCGCGATCCTCGTCGGCGCCCTCGTGCTCAGCTTCTCGGCCATCTTCCGCCGAAAGGACCAGTGATGGCGACGGCCGTCATCCCGATCCCGGTGCTCACCGTGGAGACCGTGCCGGGCTACCTCGCCACCCGACCCGACCTGGCCGCCCTCGTCGACCTCGGCACGCTCGAGGTCGTCGAACTCGGCGACGGCAACCTCAACCTCGTCTTCGTGGTGACCGACGCCGCCGGCCGCGGGCTGGTGCTCAAGCAGTCGCTCCCCTACGTGCGGATGGTCGGCGAGTCGTGGCCGCTCAGCCAGGACCGCATCCTCGCTGAGGCGCGCGGCTACGACGCCGCCGCACGACTGAGCCCCGACAGCATCCCGGCGTACCACGGCCTCGACCACGACCACCGCGTCATCGCGCTTGAGGACCTCTCGGCGTGGACGGTGTGGCGCCGGGCGCTCAACGACGGGCGGGTCTCCCCCGGTGCCGCGGCGACGGTGGGCCGGCACATCGCCCGCGTCGGCTTCGGCACCTCGGCGTTCGCTCTGTCGTCGGAGGAGGTCAAGCTGGCGACCGCGGGCGCGATCAACGTCGACCTCTGCAAGATCACCGAGGACCTCGTCTTCACCCAGCCGTACACCGACCACCCCGACAACGCCTGGGTCGAGGAACTCACCCCCGACGTGCTGGCGCTGCGCGACGGCGGGCTGATCGACGAGGTCGCCGAGCTGAAGCACCGGTTCGTCACGCATGCCGAGGCCCTGCTGCACGGCGACCTGCACACCGGGTCGATCTTCGTGTCGCCGACCGGTGACGCGAAAGTGTTCGACCTCGAGTTCGGGTTCTACGGTCCGATCGCGTTCGACCTCGGTGCGCTGTTCGGCAACGTGCTGCTGGCCCAGACCCGCGCCGCGGTACTCGGTCGGCCGGCGGAGTTCCAGGACTGGCTCGCCGCGCTCGTCGCGGAGGCGTGGACGGCGTTCGAGTCCGAATTCCGGGCGCTGTGGCCGACGCGGGCCGATCCGTCGTACACGGACGTCTTCCTCGACCGCTGGCTCACGCAGACCTGGCGGGACGCCGTCGGCTTCGGCGGCACGAAGGCCATCCGCCGCATCGTCGGGCTGGCGAAGGCGTCCGACATCCAGACGCTCGACCCGGCGGAGCACGTGCGCGCCGCGCGCCTCGTGCTGACGACGGCACGCGCGTGGATCGAGCAGCGGTCGTCGCTCGAGACCCCCGACGACCTCGCCGCGCTCACGGCCCGGAGGCTCGCGTGACGGCTCTTCCGCCGTCGGTCGCGTGGATCGCCGGGCCGACCGGCGCGGGGGGCCACGTGCGGATCATCGACCAGCGCGTCATCCCGGGCCGCCTCGAGACGCGCGACCTGACCACCGCCGACGAGGTCATCGACGCGATCGCCACGCTCGCCGTGCGCGGCGCGAACGTGATCGGCAGCACCGGGGCGCTCGGCTTCGTGCTCGCGGTGCGCGCGGGTGAGGATCCGGCGGTCGCCGCCGAGCGGATCATCGCCGCCCGCCCGACCGCGGTCAACCTCCGCGTCGCGGTCGAGACGGTCCGCGCCTCCGCCGACCCCCTCGCGACCGCGCTCGCCCTCATCGCCGCCGACGCCGAGCAGTGCCGGCTGATCGGCGAGCACGGACGCGACGAACTGGCGGATGCGCGCGTGCTGCTCACGCACTGCAACACCGGGCGCCTCGCGACCACCGGCTGGGGCACCGCGCTCGGCGTCGTCTACGCGAAGCACGAGGCGGGGCATCCACTCACGGTGCTCGCCACCGAGACGCGTCCGCTGCGCCAGGGCGCCCGTCTCACCGCCTGGGAGCTCGAGCGGGCGGGCATCGACGTCGAACTGATCCCCGACTCCGCCGCGGCCGCCGCGCTCTCCCTGCGCGGCGTCGACGCGGTGCTCGTCGGGGCCGACCGCATCGCCGCCAACGGCGACACCGCGAACAAGATCGGCACCCGGGCGCTCGCGATCGCCGCCCACCACGAGGGCATCCCGTTCTACGTCGCGGCCACGCTCAACGCGATCGACGCCGGCACCCCCGAGGGAGCCGCCATCCCGATCGAGGAACGCGCGGCGTCCGAACTCGACGACGTCCCCGCGGGTGTGGGCGTCTGGAATCCCGCGTTCGACGTCACCCCCGCCGCGCTCATCGCCGGCATCATCACCGAGGCGGGCATCCTGCGCCCGCCCTTCGCCGCCGCCATCCGGAGCGTGCTCGCGTGAGCTCGATCAGTGTCGTCTACGAGATCGCGGGCGACGACCCCGCGTCGCGCGCCACCGCGGTCGCCGTCGAGCAGAGCCACGAACTCCCGACCGAGCTCGCGCCGCGGCACACGCACGACTCGCTCGGCGTCGTGCGGTCGCTCGAGCGCCGCGCGGGGCTGCCCGCCCGTGCGACGGTCGACTACCCGGTCGATCTCGCGGGCGGCGAGCTCCCCCAGCTGCTCGTGCTCCTGCTCGGCAACGTCTCGCTGCAGGACGGCGTGCGCCTCGTGGATGTCGCGCTGCCGGATGATCTCGTCGGCTCCCTCGGCAGCGGTCCCGCCCTGGGCGAGCCCGGGGTGCGGCGCCTCACCGGGGTGCGCGACCGCGCACTGCTGGCGACCGCGCTCAAACCCGTCGGATGCTCGACCGCCGAACTCGCGCAGCTCGCCTACGAGCTCGCCGTCGGGGGGCTCGACATCGTGAAAGAGGACCAGGGGCTCGCGAACCAGCGCTGGGCGCCGTACGACGAGCGCGTGCCGGTGATCGCCGACGCCGTCGCCCGGGCGAATGCGGAGACCGGCCGCCGCACCCTCTACCTGCCGTGCGTCAGCGGGCCCGGCGCCGCCTACCGTGCGCGGATCGAACGCGCGGTCGCGGCCGGGGCGGACGGCGTCATGGTGCTGCCGGGCATCTCGGGTTTCGACCGCATCGCCGAGGCGCGCGACCTGCTCGGACCCGAGCGGATGATCCTGCAGCATCCGTCGTTCCTCGGCGGCTTCACCGCCTCGCCCGACCACGGCATCTCGCCCGAGGTGCTGTTCGGCACGCTGTCGCGTCTCGCGGGCGCGGACGCCGTCATCTTCCCCAGCTGGGGCGGACGCTTCTCGCTGTCGCGGGAGCAGTGCGTCGGGATCGCCGAGCGCGGGCGGGCGCCTCTCGGCGGCGCGGCCCCCGCGCTTCCGGCGCCGGGCGGCGGCATGTCGATCGACCGCGTACCCGAACTCGTCGACGCGTACGGCCGTGACGTGGTGCTGCTCATCGGCACCGACTTGTTCCGCGGCGGCACGCCCCGGGCGAACGCCGAACGCTTCCTCGCGGCAGCGCAGACCGCCTGAGGTCAGAACCGGATGAAAGCCGCGATCGCGGGGTCGTCGCGCAGGGCGGCGAGCTGGGCGGCATCCGGCCTCACCGGGCGGTCGCGGTCGACGGTGACGCTGCAGAGGAAGCCGAGCGGCTCGTCGTCGGCGGCGCGGAACTGGTGCCACCCCCAGGACGGCACGAACACGACGTCGTGCTGGGCGAGCGGCACGACGCGGTCGACGACGAGAGCCGAGCCCGAGCCGCGGATCGGGACGACGACGTGGGTGTGCGCGTGGTGCTCGAGGGTCGTCCAGCCGCCCGCGGCGACCTCGAAGTAGCGCAGCGACAGTCCCTGACCATGGTCGGCATCCGCGAGGGTCTGCCGCGAGACCGCGCGGAAGGTGCCGTCCTCCTCCTTGTAGTCGAGGAGGTCCACGCCGTCCCACCGGAACGGCTCGGATTGCGCGACGTGGAACTCGGGAGCGGACACCGTTCCAGGGTACGACGCCGCACGCGACGGAGCCCGGGCCGGCCGTCATGCGACGACACGACCCGGGCTCCCGGGCGCGACGGCTACTTCGCGGGCGGCACCGGTCCCGAGGAGCGCAGCACCTCGAGCCGGGCGCGGTACTCCTTCTCGTCGATGTCGCCGTTCGCGTACCGCTGGGCGAGCACCGACTCGGCGGAGCCGGCGGAGCCGGCGGCCTGAGCGTGCTGCCAGCCCTGCCAGCCGTACGGCGAGTGCGGACCGAAGCCGCTCCGCATCCAGGCGCGCCGACGGCGGCCGAAGATCGCGACCAGCGCGACGATCACCAGGATCCAGAACAGCGGGATGAGGAAGAACCAGAAGCCGCCGCCGTGCCACGGCTGGAGGGCGGCTGCGGTCAGTGCGACTGCGGTGAACATGGAGTGCTCCGTTTCGCGGATCCCCGGGTGGGATCCGATGACCCGACTCTCCTCGGAACGGCCGCGCCGGGAATCCGCCGCCGGGAGCGATCCGACTACTCCCCCGGGAGCATCCGCACGGACCCGGCTACTCCGCCGAGCCCGCCGTGACGAGACCGGTCTCGTAGGCGAGCACGACGAGTTGCACGCGGTCGCGGGCGAGCAGTTTCGACATGATGCGCGAGACGTGCGTCTTCGCCGTCAGCGGGCTCAGGAACAGTCGGCCGCCGATCTCCTCGTTCGTGAGGCCCTGGCCGACAAGCGAGAGCACCTCGCGTTCCCGGTCGGTGAGCGGGTCGAGCGGCCGGGTGTCGGGCGTGCTCTTCAGCGACCCGGCGACGCGCTCGAGCAGCCGCTTCGTGACGCTCGGGCTGAGGAGGGCGTCCCCGCCCGCGACGACCCGCACGGCGCGGATCAGCTCGACCGGTTCGGTGTCTTTCACGAGGAACCCGCTCGCGCCCGCCCGGATCGCCTGCGCGACGTACTCGTCGAGTTCGAACGTCGTGACGACGACGACGTGCGTGCCCGCCAGGCCAGGGTCGGCGACGATCTGCTCGGTCGCCCAGAGTCCGTCGCCGTCCGGCATCCGGATGTCCATCAGCACGACGTCGGGCTTCGTGCGCTTCACCAGCGCCACCGCCTCGCGGCCCGTCGCGGCCTCCCCGACGACTTCGAGGTCGGGTTCGGCCTCGAGGAGGCTGCTGAAGCCCGCCCGGATGAGGTGCTGATCGTCGGCGAGGGCGACGCGAATCATGAGGGACCGCTTTCCATCGGAATCGTGGCGCTGACGCGGAACCCGCCGCCGTCGGCGGGGCCGGCCGACAGGTGTCCGCCCAGCAGCTCGGCGCGTTCGCGCATCCCGAGCAGCCCGCGGCCCCCGGTCTCGCTCGCGAGCGTCGTCGGTCCCGACCCGTCGTCGGTGATCTCGAGCCGGTACGCGTGGTCGTCGATCCACAGCCGGACCGTCGCGTGCTTGGCGTCGGCGTGCCGCGTGACGTTGGTGAGCGACTCCTGGGCGATGCGGAACAACGCGAGCTGCACGGGCTTCGACGCCGTGCCGATCCGGTCGTCGAGAGTGACCTCGACTCCGCGGATCGCGTTGACAAGGGACGGCAACCGGTCGAGTCCCGGCTCCGGCACGAGCGGAGCCTCGCCGCCCTCGCTCCGGAGGGCGCCCAGCACGGCCCGCACCTCATCCAGAGCGGTCTTGCTCGTCTCCTTGATGCTCGCGAGGGCCTCCGCCGCCTTGTCGGGCTGACGCTCCATCAGGTGCAGTCCGACGCCGGCCTGCACGTTGATCTGGCTCAGCGAGTGGGCGAGCACGTCGTGCAGTTCACGGGCGATGCGCACCCGCTCGGCCTGCACCTCGCTCTGTTCGCGCTGGCTGAGCAGGCGGCGGTACTCGGCCAGTCGATCGCGCCGGTTGCGGATGCCCTCGCCGACGCCGAAGACGATGAGGATGCCGAGCGTCGTGCCGGCGATGCGCCCGGGCGTCCAGTCCTCGCGCCCCAGGGTGATCGCGGCCGCCACGGACGCCAGCCAGCACACCGCGACCGCGACCCACGCCCACACCCGGGCGCCCCGCACGATCGCCCCGATGATCGCGAACGCGAGCGCGATGTACGGCGGGCCGCCGTGCGGGTTGACGAACAGGTCGAGCGCGGCGACGACCGACACGAACGCGACGACAGGGCCAGGGAACCGTCGGGCGCCGATCAGCGCGAGCGGCCCGACGAAGGCGAGGCCGAGGATGCCGAGCGCCTCCCGCGGCGCGTAGTCGCCGAAGCGGATCTGCCAGCCGGCGGAGAGGGTCTGGATGAGGAACGACAGCACGACCGGAACCCACAGGGTCACCGAGGTCGGCGGAGTCCAGTTCGAGGGGGGCGGTCCGTGCCACCGGCCACCGTTCCAGCCGGCGCCCTTCCAGCCCGCGCCGTGCCGCCATCCGTGCGGCCAGGACGCCGGATCCACGCCGAGCGCGGAGCGGAGTTCGGCGCGGCGCATGGCTTCAGGCTACGCGCGAGGCGTTACATCCCGGGGAGTAACTGTGGAGCCGGCGATGAGCCTGCCGTAAGCTCCACGCATGGTGCGATCAGGGCTCGTTCTCCTCGTTCTCGTGGTGTCGCTGGCCGGGTGCGCGCCGTCGCCCATCGAGGTCGCTGACCCGTCGCCGACCCCCAACGTCGCCGCGACCTGCCCGGCGGGTCTGGCCGAGGCGCTCGAAACGCACCTCGCCGCACAGCCGGTCGCGGGCGTCCTACCCCTCGAGGCCCGCGTGCGCGAGTTCCCGGAGCCGGCCTTTGCGTCTGCGCTCGTCACCTCGATCGTCGGATGCGTCTTCACGACCGAGCTGGTGCTGCCGGGCGGGGAGTCGATGCTCCAGATCTTCGGTATCGTCGACGGCCTCGACGAAGACGGCGTGATCGAGGTCGCCCGCACGGCCGGATGGGAGCAGCCCTTCCCGGACACGGAACCCGGGGTCTGGCAGGACCCGGCCGATCCGCAGCAGAATCTGTCGATCTATCCGCGCGGTGCGGCGGCGACCCCCGCCCTCGGATTCGCCGGCTGGGCCGACTACCTCGATCCGGACGAGGTGCTGCTGCTCAGCAGCATCCGGTGAGCCTCAGAGCGCCGTGTCGCACTCGCACGAGGACGGGATCCTTTCGTAGTAAGCTCGGTGGGCCACATGATCCGCGGTAGCTCAGTTGGCAGAGCATCCGACTGTTAATCGGACGGTCGCTGGTTCGAGCCCAGCCCGCGGAGCGCCCTGTTCATCAGGAGACAAGCCCCGCATCGACTCCGGTCGGTGCGGGGCTTGTTCGTTCCGGCTAGCGTGCGGTCGCGGCGAGGGCTTCGACATACGGGTGCAGCGGATTGCCGAGCACCTCGTCGACGTGCCCGTACCCCACGAACATCCCCTCGTGCATGACGGCGATCTGCTCGGTCATCGTGCGCAGCTCGCGCAGGTCGTGACCGATCACGAGGGCCGAGAAGGCCCGCTCCCGCTGCAGGTCGGCGATGACGGTCAGGATGCGGCCGCGCACGAGCACGTCGACGCCCATCGTCGGGTCGTCGGCGACGAGGAGGTTCGGCTCGAGGATGAGCGCCCGGGCGAGGGCGATGCGCTGCTTCTGCCCGCGCGACAACTCGTGGGGCATCTTTGCCATCACACCGAGCGGGAGGCGCACGGCATCCACCAACTGCGCGACGAGCGCACCCGCCTTCTTGCGGTCGTACTTCTCGTCGCGCTGGTAGATCGGGGCGGCGACGTTCTCGCCGATCGTCAGGTGCGGCTCGAGCGTGTTGCCACCGTCCTGCGGAAGGTAACCGACCTTGAGCATGAGCTTGTCGCGCCGGCGCGGGGTGAGGTCGCGGATCTCCCGGCCGAGCACGCGCAACTGCCCGCCGACGATATGCGGCGGTTCGCCCTCGCCGGGCACCGCCTGCGCGGCGACCGCGCGGGCGAGGGTGCTCTTGCCCGACCCGGCTTCGCCGACGACGCCGAGGATGCCGTCGAGCGGGATCTCGAACGAGACGCCGCTCACCGCGATGTCGTCGCCGCCGTAGCCGAGGGTCAGATCGTCCGCCCGGACCGCAACCTCACTCACACGCCCACGCTACCGGGCACCGCGGAATACCCGGCCACCGGTCACCGGTCACCGGCGCAGCCGGCTGAAGTCCAGCGGGAACGAGTCCTCGAGCGCGAAGCCCGAGATCGTGCCGCGCACGAAGACGACGCGCACCCCCTGCGTGATCGGGATCGCCGGCAGGTTCGCCGCGATCGCGAGCTGCGTCGCAGTCACCGTCGACGCCCGCACCGTCGGGTCGGCCTCGCCCACGTTCTGGGCGAGGAGCGCGTCGACGTTGCCGTCGGTGTAGCCCGGGGCCAGCAGCCCGGCCGAGCGGAACGGCTCGAGGTAGTCCTGCGGGTCGGAGGTCGCCGGAAGCAGGCTCGTGAAGACGGCCTGCACGTCGCCGGCGACGCGGGCGGCGGCGAGGGCGGCCGCATCGGTCTCGACCACGGTGACCGTGAACAACCCGCTGTCGTCGAGCTGAGCCGCCAGGGCGGCGACCTCGGCGCTGCCCGGCTCGCCGACCTGGTCGAGGTCGACCTGGATGCTGAGCTCCACCGGCGCCACGACGGCCGCCGCCGCGAGCGCCGCCGTGGCGACGTCGACAGCCGGGCCGCCCTCGCCGTCACCGTGGAGCTCGCTGAACACGTCGCTCGCGCCCGAGACGCCGTTGGGGAGGTAGCCGTAGAGGGGTTCGATCCAGTTGCCGCCGATCGAGCCGACGAGCGCCTCGCGGTCGACGATCTCGCTGATCGCGGTGCGCACGGCGAGGGACTTCGCGGCGTCGGGAGTCTCGGTGCGCGACCCGAAGGGCATGAACCCGAGGTCGAAGGCGAGCATCCGCGTGCGACCGGAGGAGGCCCGCGCCAGGTCGGCGACCGCCTCGTCCCCGAGGGCCTGCATGGTCTCGACCGAGAGCCGCCCGGTGATCGCGTCGACCGAACCGTCGCGCAACTGCCGGGCGAGATCGGCATCCGCCCCTGCGCGCAACTCGATCGCCGACGCCGCCGGGACGGGCCCGCCGAAGTCGTCGTAGGGCTCGAGCTTCAGCACGCCGTCACGGGCCGAGGCGAGCAGGTAGGGGCCGGCGAACGGCTGGACGTCGAGGATGTCGGCATCGGGGGTCAGCTCATCGGCGAAGAAGGCCTCCTCGTCGAGCACGAGCCCCGCGGGACCAGCGAGCACGAACGGGAAGCCTGCGTCGCGAGCCGTGCCGATCCGGAAGTCGATCGTCACGTCATCGATGATGTCGACGCCGTCGAGGTTCGACAGGCGGCGCCACGCGCCATCGGCGGACTGCAGCGCCAGCTGCCGCTCGATGCTGAACTTCACGTCGGAGCTGGTGAGGTCGTCTCCGTTGGCGAAGGTGAGACCCGGCTTGAGGACGACCCGGTAGACGCCGTCCGCGATCCACTCGGCCGACTTCGCGATCTCAGGTACGGGATCGGGCTGCTCCGCCTCGACGCTGAGCAGCGACGGATAGATCTGGGTGAGGAAGGCGAACGAGCCCACCGAGTCGCTCGCGGCCGGATCGAGCGGGGGGATCTCCCCGCTCCAGCCGAGGCGCACGGGGCTCGAGGAGCCGGAGGCGGTGGCGCAGGCGGCGAGGGTCGCGGCGACGACCACCGCCATGACGGCGGCGAGCGCACGGCTGACCCGTCGATCTCGCACGGGCAGGCTCCTGCTCATCAGGCACTCCTCGGGTGGCAATCCCCCGCGCCTCGGGGTCACGCGGGCCTATCAGTCATAACACAGTCGACGTGGGCGTCTCCTCGGACCTCACCCTTCGCGCAGGATGCGTCGCTCCCGTTCGAGGGCCACGAGCTCTTCGCGGATGCTGCGTGCCCGGGCGTCGTCGCCCTCCGCCGCGGCACGCTGCGACGCCCCCTGCAGGTCGGCCTTGCGCCGTGACAGGTCGACGGCGATGAGGTCGGACACCTGGGAGCGGCAGTACCTGTCGACGTTGCCCGCCCGGTTCTCGGGCATCGGAGCCACACCGAGCTGCGCGACGAGGGCGGCGAACCGACTCGGGACGGCCTCGCCGACGCGGGCGATCCAGTCCGGGGAGTCCCAGGCGTCGATGGCGGTGGCGATGCCGTCGCGCACCACGTCGAGAAGGGAGTTGCGGATGCGCACCGCCGTCGCCCGCTCGAGCAACTCGCGGCCGATGGCATCCGGGCGCTGCAGCATGACCAGCAGCGCGTCGCGTTCCATGCGGGTCTCGACGTCGGTCGGGAGGTCGAGCAGCCGCACGTCGGCGGTCTGCTCCTCCCCCGGCTCGACCGGAGCCTCGGTGGGCACCTTCGGCTTCGGGGCGCTCTGCACCGCCCGCGACACCTCGGTGGGATCCATCCCGAGCCAGCCGGCGACGCTGCGCACGTAACCGGAGCGCAGCGCGGGGTCGCGGATGCCGGCCAGCACGGGGGCGGCGGCGCGCATCCCGGCGACCCGGCCCTCGACGGTCTCCAGGTCGAGCCCACGCAGCTGCCGGCGGATCATGAACTCGAACATCGGCTTGCGGTCGGCGACCAGTTTGCGCACCGCCTCGTCGCCGCGCTGCGTGCGAAGGTCGCTCGGGTCGAGGCCGTCGGTGCCGACCGCGACGAAGGTCTGCGCGGCGAAGCGCTGCTCCTCGGCGAAGGCACGGCTCGCGGCCTTCTGCCCGGCCTCGTCGGGGTCAAAGGTGAAGACCACCTCGCCGGTCTGCGTCGTGTCGGAGTTGGCGATGTCACCGAGCACCCGCCGGATGACCTTGATGTGGTCGACGCCGAACGAGGTGCCGCAGGTCGCGACCGCGGTCGTGACGCCCGCGAGGTGGCAGGCCATGACATCCGTGTAGCCCTCGACGACGACGACCTGCTTGCCCTTCGCGATGTCGCGGCGGGCGAGGTCGAGCCCGTAGAGCACCTGGCTCTTGTGGTAGACGAGCGTCTCGGGGGTGTTGAGGTACTTCGGCCCCTTGTCGTCGTCGTCGCCGAGCAGCTTGCGTGCGCCGAAGCCGACGGTCTGCCCGGTCACGTCGCGGATCGGCCAGATCAGCCGGCCGCGGAACCGGTCGTACGCGTTGCCGCGGTCGCCGGTTGAGAGCAGCCCGGAGCCGGTGAGTTCGTCGAGCGTGAAGCCCTGGGCCTTCAGCGCGTCGCCGAGCGCGTTGAAGGACTTCGGGGCGAACCCGATTCCGAAGTGCTGTGCGGCGGCGGCGTCGAACCCCCGGGCGCCGAGGAAGTCGCGGCCGATCTGCGCCGCCGGAGTGCCGAGCTGGGCTCGGAACCACTTCTCGGCGGCGGCGTTCGCAGCGAGCAGGCGGGCGCGGTTGCCGTGGTCGCTCGCCTGGCCGCCGTCTTCGTAGTGCAGTTCGTAGCCGAGCCGCCCGGCGAGCCGCTCGACGGCCTCGGCGAAGGTGACGTGATCCATCTTCTGCAGGAAGGAGAAGACGTCGCCGCCCTCGTTGCAGCCGAAGCAGTGGTAGAGCCCGACCTGGGGTCGCACGTGGAAGGAAGGGCTGCGTTCCTCGTGGAACGGGCAGAGGCCCTTCATCGAGCCGACCCCGGCCGACTTCAGTGTCACGAAGTCGCCCACGATGTCGGCGATGTTGGTGCGGGACCGGACTTCGTCGATGTCGCTTCGACGAATGAGACCGGCCATGGGACTGATTCTAGGGACGGGGTACGTCGCCTGCCGGGGCGTCGTCCGCCGCCAGGACCTCGCGGATGCGCACCGTGTCGGCGGTGAGCGCCTCGATGAGCCGGTCCAGCCCGTCGAACTTCACCATCGGCCGGATGTAGTCGACGAACTCGAGCTCCATCGGCTTGCCATAGGCGTCGAGCGACGCGTCGAGCAGATGCGCCTCGGTGCGCCGCGCGGGGACGCCGTCGAACGTCGGGTTGTTTCCGATCGACACCGCGGCGCCGTAGCGGACGCCGTCGATCCAGGCCCAGGCCGCGTAGACGCCGTCGGCGGGCAGGAACCCCTCCATCGCCGGATCCAGGTTCGCCGTCGGGAAGCCGATCTCGCGGCCGATCGCGTCGCCGTGCACGACCGTCGACCGCACCAGCGGACGCCGGCCGAGCAGTTTCGCCGCGGCCCGCACGTCGCCGGCCGCCAGCAGCTCGCGGATCTTCGTCGACGAGACGCGGTCGCCGCCGACCTGGACGTCGTCGAGCAGCACGACCTCGAAGCCGTGCTGCTCCCCGAGCTGACGGAGGGTCTCGAGACGGCCCACGCCGCGGTGGCCGAACCGGAAGTCGGCGCCGGTCAGCACGAGGTTCGCGTCGAGCGCGCGCACGAGCACCTGCTCGACGAACTCGGCCGGCTCGAGCACACTGAGTTCGCGGGTGAATTCCAGCACGAGGGTCGCGGCGACGTCGGTGCCGTCGAGCAGGGCGGCGCGCTGGTCGTTCGAGGTCAGCCCCTCCGGGCACGCCTCGGGACGCAGCAGCGAGAACGGATGCCGGTCGAACGTCACGAGCACCGGCTCCAGCCCGCGGTCGGCGGCGAGCGACGAGAGCTGGGCGAGCACGCCACGGTGACCGAGGTGCACGCCGTCGAACTTGCCGATGGTCACCGCGCTCGGCCCGAATCCGGCCGGCACGGCGCCGACGCCGTCGAAGAGCAGCATCAGTCGGCGACCGCGGCCGCGCGGCGACCGCGGCCGAGGTAGAGGAGGCCGATCACCGGGAGCACCAGGGGGACGCAGAGGTAGCCGAGACCGAAGAGCGCCCAGACGGTGCCCTCGCGACCCGTGGCGCGGTCGAGCAGCGGTACGTCGCGAAGGCCGATCAAGTCGGGAGCGACGAGAGTCAGGGTGCCGACGACGAGCACGCCGAGCAACTCGAAGCCGATCGTGATCCAAGCGACCCGATCCCAGCGGAACGCCAGCGCGAGCGTCGCCAGGAGGTAGACGACCGCCGCGACCGCCGAGAGCGAGAACGCGATCGGCGCCTCGTCGAAGCGGTCGATGATCTGGAAGGCGCTGCGTCCCGTGGCGGCGATCGCGAGCACCGCGTAGACGGCGACGAGGATGCGGGCGGGGCCAGCCAGCTTCGGACGGGTGGACATCTCGATCAGCCTAGAGGCCACGCGCCGGGTCGGCTGGACTCGGCCGACCCGGACTCAGGCGAGCTGGATGTTCCAGATCTGGTTCATCCGGTACGCCATCACGGCGATCGCGAGCGCGCCGACCCCGAGCACGACGGTGCTCCAGCGCGACCTGTCGGTGAGCGCCCAGGCGATCGCGGCGGGAGGCATGAGGCACGCCGTCGCGAGGTAGATCCAGAACTCGCCGAGGTTGCCGGTCGGCGGGTTCCCGGTGAACGGGGCCGCGATCGCGATCACCACCTGGGCGATCAGCAGCAGCTCGACGATCACCAGCGAGATGACCGTCACGTCGGAGGGCTTGCGGCCGAGGAGTCCGAGCACCACCGCGATGACGCCGGCGAGCGTCGAGGCACCGATCAGGATCACGGTGAAGACGTCGATCATGAGTCCTCCGAGGTCGGGAAGTTGACGAGCACGCGGGTGATCCCGTCGCGCACGGAGACGAGTCCCACCAGATTCTCCCCCGGCCCGACCGCCGCGACGACCGGGGCGTCCGCGATGGCGACGGGGATGCGCTTGCCCTGGCCGAGCGCGAGGGCGGCGTCGGCATCCAGCTGCGCGGTCGGGAACAGGCGGCCCGCCACATCTGCGGGGGTGAGGAGCGCCTCCGCCGACGGCTCCTTCACGGCGGCCGACACCTCGAACGGACCGATGCGCGTGCGGCGCAGCGCGCCGAGGTGCCCGCCGACGCCGAGCGCCGCGCCGAGGTCGCGGGCGAGGGCGCGCACGTAAGTGCCCGACGACACGGTGACGCGCACGTCGAGATCGATCTCGGCGCCCTTCCGGCGGATGGCGAGAACGTCGAATGCCGACACCGTGACGGTGCGGGGTTTCAGCTCGACCTCCTCGCCGGCGCGGGCCCGGTCGTAGGACCGGCGACCGTCGACCTTGATCGCGCTGAACGTGCTCGGCACCTGGGAGATCTCTCCGATCAGCCCGGCCACCTCGCCGAGGATCGCGTCGTCCAGGACGCCCGACGCGTCCGTCCGGGCGATCGCGGTGCCCTCGGCATCGTCGGTGTCGAACGAGACGCCGAGCCGGATCGTCGCCGTGTACTCCTTGTCGAGTCCGACGAGGTAGGTGAGCAGGCGGGTCGAGCTCTCGACGCCGAGGATCATCAGCCCGGTCGCCATCGGGTCGAGCGTTCCGGCGTGGCCGACCTTGCGGGTGCCGAGAGCCTTGCGGGTGCGCGAGACGAGATCGTGGCTCGTCGGACCCTGCGGCTTGTCGAGCAGCAGGATGCCGCCTCCTCCGGCGGACGCGGGGGCCGCCATCAGGCGCGAGCCAACCGGCCGAGCAGCTTCGACTTGGTCGGCGCGACGCATTCGACGAGCTCGCGGGCGTCGTCGTCGTCCTCCGCCGCCATCCGGATGCCGACCATCGTGTTGAGGAGCATGCCGTGCGCGAGGAAGTCGCGAGCCTCGTCGGCGCTGAATCCGGCGCCGTGCCGGAGCACGCCGTAGACCTGGAGGAACCCCCGCCGGGCCGCGGCGCCGATCGCCGGGTCGGAGCCCAGCACGAAGGCATGCATGAGGCTGAGCAGCAGTCCGCGGTCGGTGAGGAGTTCGCCGTACGCCGCGCCGAGGCGGTGGTGGAGGTCGTCTCGGCCCTGATCGATCGCCTCCTGGAAGGAGTCCAGCAGCCGCCCGAGGGCCCGCTCGAGAACCGCGAGGAACAGCGCCTCCTTGGTGCCGAACATGCGCACGACGTAGGGCTGGCTGACGCCCGCCGCCTTGGCCACGGCATCCGTCGACGTTCCCGCGTAGCCGCGTTCGCCGAACGCCTCCGTGGCGGCGGTCAGCACGAGTTCCTTGCGGTCTTCGATGCGCATCCGCGGCACGGGTGCCGACATCGGGAGGATCACGCTCGACATGGTATCAACTGATTACCTGCTGGCCGGAGCCGAACTCGCCGCCTCCTAGGCTGACTCCATGAGGGTCGCCGTGATCGGTGCGGGGGCGGTGGGCGGTCTGCTCGCCGCCCTCCTCGACCGTGCGGGGCACGAGGTCGAGGTCACCGCACGCGGCGCCCATCTCGCCGCGCTCCGCGCCCAGGGGATCGTCCTCGACGGCGGCTACGGCTCACACGTCGCCCGGGTGGAGGCGAACGAGACCCTGCGGGGCAGCCCCGAGATCGTGATCCTTGCGACGAAAGCTCAGGATGCCGCGGCCGCCCTCGCCGCGAACGCGAGCCGGATCGACGGACTCCCGCTGCTGGTCGTGCAGAACGGCCTCGGCGGCATCCGGGTCGCCCGCGAGGCGCAACCCGCGTCGCCGCTCCTCGGCGGTCTCGCCCTGTTCGCGACCTCCTACCTCTCCCCCGGGCGCATCACCGTCACGGCCGCGCTGCCGCTGGTCATCGGCGCCACGCCCGACTGCCCGCCGGAGATCCGTGATGGCGTGGTCGGACTGCTGCGCGAGGCGCTGCCGGTCGAGACCGTCGAGAGTCTCGAGGGCGCCCAGTGGACGAAGCTGCTCGTCAACCACGTCAACGCCCTCCCCGCGATCACCGGGCTGAGCGTGCAGCAGACCGTCGCCGATCCGGCGCTCCGTCGGGTGCTCGCCGGGTCGTTGCGCGAAACCGTGGGGATCGCGAACCGCATCGGCATCCGCTTCACCGGTCTGCAGGGCATCCCGGGCTGGATCCTGCCGTGGCTCGGGCGCGGGCCGCTCGCGCTGGCGGCTCGCCTCCCCCGGCTGCTCGCCCGGCGGATGGGCGACGTGCCGAACCCGGGGTCGACCCTGCAGAGCCTCCGCCGCGGGCAGCTCACCGAGATCGACTTCCTCAACGGCGCCGTCGTGCGTGTCGCCCGCGAGCACGGGATCGACGCGCCGATCAACGCCGGACTCGTCGACCTGGTGCACGAGGTCGAGCGCACCGGCGTGTTCCTCGCTCCGGCCGACGTCGCCGCCCGGGTTTCCGTTTAGAGCGGCGCGGGTTCGATCGAGCAGAAGTCGGCGAATCGGCGGGCGGGGGCATCCGGATCGGTAGTGTCGACGATCGCCGACGCCGAGATGTTCGGACGCACGTCGCGCACGTAGAGACGGTGCGCGTCGAGGTAGCGCAGGTTGGACGGGGCCTCGGGGTCGGGATCGGCGTTGTCGCGCACGATCGTGCGGGCGAACCTGACCTCACGCTCGGCGTCGAGCCAGACCACGAAGTTCCAGATGCCCCGCAGCTCGGCGCCCTGCAGGAAATGCCCGTCGACGATGAGCACCGCGTCGGCGGGCGCCGTCGTCCAGTCGGACTCGAACGGCACGTCGCGCGCCAGGTCGAAGCCGCGCAGCTGGAAGCCCGTGCTGCCGCCCGCCTTGAACGGGTCGGCGAGCACCCGCCGGAACAGCGAGAAGTCGTAGGCGTCGCGGTAGTACCCCAGGCCCGAGTAGCGCCCGGCGCGGTAGCGGTCCTCACGGGGGCGGTGGAAGTCATCCATGGTCGCGCGCACCGCCGTGAACCCGGCCCGTTCGAAGGCGAGCGCGAGTTCGTCGCCGAACGTGGACTTGCCCGCCGCATCGGGTCCGTCGATGCCGAGCATCGTCCGACCCTTCGCGTAGTTGTGGGTGTACTCCCGCACGAGCGATTCGAGCAGTTCGCGGCGCGCGGGGGCGATCTTCAGCCAGGGCGTGGTCACAGGCGCAGCCTAGTTAGTCTCGCTGGGATGGACATCGGGCGCAGGATCGCGGACTGGTACGCGGCGGGCCACCGCGACCTGCCCTGGCGCCGACCCGGCTTCCCCGCCTGGGGCACCCTGGTGAGCGAGTTCATGCTGCAGCAGACCCCGGTCGCCCGGGTCATCCCGGCCCTCGACCGCTGGCTCACGCGCTGGCCGACGCCCGCCGACCTCGCCCGCGTGCCACCCGGAGACGCCGTGCGGGCCTGGGAGCGGCTCGGCTACCCGCGCCGCGCGCTCAACCTGCACGGGGCGGCGACCGCGATCGCCGAGCGCCACGGCAACGTCGTGCCGGCCTCCGTCGACGATCTGCTCGCACTCCCGGGGGTCGGGCCGTACACGGCGCGCGCGGTCGCGGCATTCGCCTACGGCATCCGCACCCCCGTCGTCGACACCAACGTGCGTCGGGTGATCGCCCGCGCCGTGCGGGGTGAGGGCGAGGCCGGGCCGCCCCGCACGGTCGCCGAGCTTGCCGAGATGGAGGCCCTCCTCCCGCCGGATGAGGCGCAGGCGCGACTCGTCAACGCCGGCACGATGGAACTCGGGCAGACGGTGTGCACGGCCCGATCCCCGCGCTGCGAGGAGTGTCCGCTCGCCGAGGTGTGCGCCTGGCGGGCGGCCGGGTATCCGCCCTACGAGGGTCCGCGAGCGGCGGTGCAGAAGAAGTACGAGGGGTCTGATCGCCAGGTGCGCGGTCTCGTGCTGCGCGAGCTGCGCGGCAGCGACACCCCGGTGCCGGCGACGGTCATCACGGCCGTGTGGCCGGATGCCGGGCAACTGACGCGCGCGATCGACGGGTTGCTGCGCGACGGACTCGTCGTCCGCGACGGCCGGGACTACGCCCTGCCCTGAGGGTTCGTCCAGCCCCCGTTGCGACCCCACTCGCCCCCGTAGGCGAACGAGTCGCCGTCCCCCTGGCAGCGCCCGGCGACGACGGCGTGGACGAGCTGCTCCATCTGCTCGGCGAGCCCCTCGACGTCCTCGTCGCACGCGTCGCACCCGCACACGGGGAACGGGAAGCGCTGCCCGGCCACCCACACGAAGACACCGGGCAGATCGGTGGACTCGAACTCGATCGGGAGGCCGTCGCCTCCGGGTCGGTGGATGTCCGGCAGCGCCGCATCCAGGGCTCGCGCGACATCCTGCAGAGGCGCGAAACGTTCGGGATGCCTCGTGACGCTGTACGGCAGATCCTCCGACGGGGTGTGCCGCCAGCGATCGCCGTACGGGATGACGTCGCCGTCCGCGTCACGGAACTCGCCGCGTTCGATCGTCGGCCGCCGGTATCCCTCCACGCCGCGAGCCTAGGCTGGGCGGGTGCCCTCGCTCCCGCTGACACTCACGCGGGAGGCGGCGACCGCCGAACTCACCGCGGCCCTCGCCGCGCTCCGGTCCGAACTCGAGCTGCCCGAGGAGTTCCCGGCGGCGGTGCTCGCCGAAGCCGAGCGGGCCGTCGCGGCGCACGTGCTGCCCGACCTCGACCTGACCGCCATCCCGTTCCTCACGATCGACCCGGCGGGCGCGACCGACCTCGACCAAGCGCTCGCGATCGAGCCCGACGGCGACGGCTGGCGGGTCTTCTACGCGATCGCCGACCTCCCCGCGTTCGTCGCTCCCGGCGGCGCGATCGACGCCGAGGCGCGACGGCGCGGGCAGACGCTCTACGCCGCCGACGGGCGCATCCCGTTGCATCCGCCCCTGATCAGCGAAGACGTCGGGTCGCTGCTGCCGGGGGTCGAGCGCGCCGCCTTCGTGTGGGAGTTCGTGCTCGGCGCCTCGGGCTCGACGACCTCCACCCGCGTGCGCCGCGCCCGGGTGCGCAGCCGCCGGCAGTGGTCGTACGAGCAAGCCCAGGCCGCTGTCGACGACGAGCCGGTGTTCGGTCTGCTCCGAGCGGTGGGCGAGGCCCGGCTTGCGCTCGAGAGCGCGCGCGGCGGCGCGAGCCTGGCCATCCCCGAGATCCTGGTCGAACGCGAAGCCGAGGGGTATCGGCTCGAACGCCGCGTGCTCTCGCCGGTCGAGTCCTGGAACGCCCAGTTGTCGCTGATGACCGGGATGGCGGCGGCGCGGATGATGCTCGATGCCGGGCTCGGCATCCTGCGCACCATGCCGCCCGCGGAGCCGGAGGCGATCGAGCGATTCCGTCGGCAGACGATCGCGCTCGGCACGCCGTGGCCCGCCGGCGAGCGCTACGGCGACTACCTGCGCCGCCTCGCCGACGACGACCCACGGCACCTGACGATCCGGCACGCCGCGGCATCGCTGTTCCGGGGAGCCGCGTACCGCGCGTTCGACGGTGCGTCGCCGGAGGAGACGGTGCAGTCGGCGATCGGCGCTCCGTACACGCACGTCACCGCGCCCCTGCGGCGCCTCGTCGACCGGTTCTCGCTCGAGGTCTGCGTCGCTCTCTCGGCCGGCGAGGAGGTGCCGGCGTGGGTGCGCGAGGCGCTGCCCGAGCTGCCGTCGCTCATGGGGCGTGCGGCCAGCACCTCGGGACGGCTCGACCGGCGCACGCTCGACATCGTCGAGGCCGCGATCCTCGCGCCGCGCGTCGGCGACGAGTTCGACGCGATCGCCATCACCGACTCCACCGTGCAACTCGCCGACCCCGCCGTGCAGGCGGCGTGCGGCGGGGTGCTGCGCCCGGGTGCCGAACTGCGCGTGCGACTCGTCGCGGCGGACATCCCGAGCGGGACCGTCCGGTTCGAAGTGGCCTAGTCCCGGATGCGCACCGAGAGGCAGGTGACGCAGCCCTCGAGCTTCTCGAACTCGGTGACCGGGGTCGTGATCACCTCGAGTCCGCGCGCCCGCAACAGCTCGGCGGTGGCCGGCGCCGAGGCCGACAGCAGCACGGTGCTCTCGTCGAGGACCACGACCGCGACCCCCTCCGGCTCGGGCACGGGCTGGAAGGCCGGGAACACGCCCGGGTCGTCGACGAGCGGGAGGTAGCCGAGCACCGTCCCGTCGGGAAGCGCCGTGACGCCCGACTTGAGGTGCAGCACCTTCGACACGGGGACCGCGCCGACCTCCCAGCCGCGGGGTGCGAGCAGGTCCCGCAGAGCGGCGACGCCCCCGTCGTCCGTGCGGGAGCCGCGGCCGACGTAGACCGTGCGGCCGACCTTGAGGATGTCGCCGCCGTCGAGGTGCGCGGGCGGCTCGAGCCGCACGACCCCGAGCCCGATCGCGGCCACCGCGCGGCCGGCCGTCTCGACTTCGCCCCGCCGCGACGGCGCCCCGGGCGAGGTCAGCACCGCGAGGTCGCCGAACACGACGACGGCGTCCTCGATGAACACCCCGTCGGGATGCTCATCCGCCGCATCGACCTCGACGATCGCCCACCCCCGGGCGCGGAACAACTCGACGTACTCGTGCCACTGCGCGAGGGCGAGCTCGGCGTCCGGGGCCACCCGCTCGATGTGGGTGATCTCGCCGTCGGCGAGCAGCGGGGACGGGCGGCGGACGAGAAGACGCGGCATCCCGTCAGCGTAGGGTCCACCCCCGCGCGGTCGCGCGGCGAGGCATACTTTCCACCATGCCCGAGCTGCCCGAGGTGCACGCGCTGGTCGCCGACCTGCGCTCCCGGCTGATCGGTGAGCGCGTCGCCCGGCTCGACGTGCTCGCCTTCGCAGCGCTGAAGACCTACGACCCGCCGGTCTCGGCGCTCGAGGGTCTCGAGATCACCGGCGTCGAGCGGCTCGGCAAGTACCTCGATCTCGCGCTCGGCTCGTCGGGCGCCGGGGACCTGCACCTGGTCATCCACCTCGCGCGCGCCGGCTGGCTGCGCTGGCGCGCCGACGCGCCGAAGCCGAGTCTGAAGCGCGGCGGACCGCTGGCCGCGCGGCTCGTGCTCGAGGACGGCTCCGGGTTCGACCTCACCGAGGCGGGCACCAAGAAGAGCCTCGCGATCCACGTCGTGCACGACCCGCAGGATGTCGAACGCGTCGCGACGCTCGGACCCGATCCGCTCGCCGCCGACTTCACCGAGCAACGGCTGGCCGGCATCCTGTCCGCCGCGGGGAGGTCGCAGATCAAGGGCGTGCTCCGCGACCAGCGGCAGATCGCCGGCATCGGTAACGCCTACTCCGACGAGATCCTGCACGTCGCGAAGATGTCGCCGTTCAAGCCCGCCTCGATGGACGCGAGCGACGTCCACGTGCTGTACGGCGCCATCCAGTCGACGCTGCGGGATGCCGTGGCCCGTTCCGAAGGACTCGCCGCGTCGGAACTGAAGGGCGAGAAGAAGTCGAACCTGCGGGTGCACGCCCGCAACGGCGAGGCCTGCCCGGTGTGCGGCGACACCATCCGGCAGGTGATCTACGCCGACTCGACGTTCCAGTACTGCCCGACCTGCCAGACCGGCGGCAAACCACTCGCCGACCGGGTGCTCAGCCGGCTGCTGAAGTAGCCAGGGCGTTCTCGACCCCCGCGATCAGCACGTCGAGCACGAAGGCGTACTCGGCGTCTCGGTCGTGGTGGGCGTGCTGCAGCACGAACGACAGGTGCGGCGTCGGCACGGCCCCCCCGCCGTCCGGAACCGACGCGGGGGCGTAGGCGCTGCCGCTCGACCCGGCCTCGAGCCGCAGCTCGTGGAGGGTGAATCCGAACACGTGGTTGTCGATCGCGTGCGAGACGTCGTGGGCGAGCTGCGGGCTGCACCCACCGTCGAGCAGCGTGCCGAGGATGTCGTCGGAGAAGCGCAGGCGATGCGGGCCCACGGCGGGGCGGCTGGTGGCCGCGGCGGCCGCCCACGGATGATCGAGCAGCACCAGGTAGGCGCCGAGTACGAGGGTGCGCAGCCGGTCCTGCCAGCCGAGTGACGCGTCGGCGACGGGGAACTCCGCGACGATCGCGTCGACCATCGCGTCGAGCAGCACGTCCTTGCTGCTCACGTAGCGGTACAGCGACATCGCCTCGACCCCGAGCTGACGACCCACCTGGCGCATGCTCACGGCGTCGACGCCGAGAGTGTCGGCGAGGGCGACGCCCGCGGCGACCACGCGCACACGACTGAGCGGTTCGCGAGTTCCCGCCGGACCGAGTGTCATGCGGCGAGCGTAGCCCGCGCGTTTACGACGTAAGGGACGCCGCGCGCAGCCTAGCCCAGCAGAGCCTGCGCGAGGAGTTCGAGCGTCCGCTCGCGTCCGGGCGAGCCGTTTCGCGGCTCGCCCTCCCGGTTTCCGGCGCTCGGCGAGACCATGATCTCGTCGACGCCGAACGTCTCGGCGAGGGCGGTCAGCCGCCGGGCAGCCGGCTCGGGGGCATCCACGATCCATTTCTCGAGCATCCGATCGATGACCTGGCGCGAAGCCCCGTCGACCTCCGCCACGCTCGCAACCTCGACCGTGTCGATCGGGTGGAGCGGCTTGCCCGTGCGGAGGCGGGAGAAGTTCTGCAGCGACGGCAGCGCGCGGGCATGCGCCTCCTCCGACGTGTCGGCGACGACGACGTTCACGGTGAGGAACGTGCGCGGGGCCGCCAGGCGGTCGGAGGGCTGGAACTCGTCGCGGTAGATCTCGAGCGCACGGGCGGTCCCCTCCCCCGAGAAATGATGGGCGAACACGTAGGGCAGCCCGAGCTTCGCGGCGAGGTGGGCCGAGTAGTCGCTCGAGCCGAGCAGCCACATCTCGGGAATGCCGGCCGCGGCCGGAGTGGCGCGCACGTCGTAGTCGCGCAGACCGTCCGCCGTGTTGATCGTGATCGTGGCCCCGTCGCCGGCGAGGGCGCGGATGTCGCCGAGGTGCGCCTCGAACCTGTCGACGTCGCTCGTCGGTCCGCTGCTGCGCAGGAGTGCGGTGATCACGGGATCCGAGCCGGGGGCGCGACCGATCCCGAGGTCGATGCGCCCTGGCGCGATCGCCTCGAGCGCCGCGAACTGCTCGGCGACCGTCAGCGGCGCGTGGTTGGGCAGCATGACGCCGCCGGAACCGACGCGGATCCGCCAGGTACGCGCGGCGACGGCGGCGATCAGCACCGGCGGCGCCGTCGACGCCACCGCGGGCATGTTGTGATGCTCGGCGAACCAGTAGCGGGTGTAGCCGAGTTCGTCGGCCTTCTGCGCGAGAGCGAGGGATGCCGCGACGGCATCGGCGGACGACTGGACGGTCGAGACCGGCACCAGGTCGAGGACGGAGAGCGCGAGAGACATCACCCCATGCAACCGGTGAGCGGCCCGGCGGATTCCGTCAGCGCACGAAGCGGGCGATGCGCACCGGATGACCGGCGAGAGGATGCTCGCTCGTCGTGCCGTCGGGCAGGAAGCCGTTGCGGCGGTAGAACGCCTGCGCGCGCGGGTTGTCGGCGGCCGACCAGAGGTAGGCAGGGGTGTCGCCGATCGCCGCGTCGAGCAGCGCCTGCCCGGCGCCGGTTCCGTGTGCGGCGGTGAGGACGTAGATCCCCTCGACCTCGAGGGGACGCGGGGCGTCGGCATCCCGGCCCTCACTGATCGACGCCCAGCCGACGATGCGACCGCCGAGTTCGGCGACGAGCACAGTCGTGATGTCATCGGCGATGATCTGCGTCCAGCGCTCGGCGCGGGCCACCGGATCGAGGTCGTCGAGCGCTCCCGGCGGCAGGAGACGCGTGTAGGTGTCCCGCCACGCCGCGACGTGCACGGCCGCGATCGCTTCGGCGTCGGCCGCCGTGGCGGGTCGGACGGGGACGCTCATCGACTCGGAGCGTCGTCCTCGTCGGTGTCGTCGTCGTTGCTCTCGTCGTCCTCGTCGTCGTCGAGGTCGTCGTCCTCCGCGTCGTAGTCGCGCGGCTTCACGTACGGGTCCTCGTCGCCGGCGTAGGTCGCGGTCGCGGCCGCGGCGCGCGCGGCCTCCACCCCCTGCTGGGGCGCCGGCAGGCGGGCGTCGATAGACGCAGCGTTCTCGGGGATGGCATCCGCGATGAACTCCAGCGACGGCGTCAGGCGGGTGTTGAGGTTCTTGCCCACCTCGGTGCGCAGAAGCCCGGTCGCCGCCTTGAGCGCTGCGGCCGAATCCGACCGCTCCTCCGCCGATCCGTAAACGGTGTAGAACACCGACGCGTGCTGCAGGTCACCCGTGACGCGCACGTCGGTGATGGTCACGAACCCGAGCCGCGGATCCCGCAAGCCCTTCTCGAGGCGCTTCGCGATGACTTCCTTGATGCGGTCGGCGACCTTCGCCGCGCGATCTCCCTGAGCCATGAGTGCCTCCAAGCAGCTGGGGATGAATGGCCTCGAAGTGCTGACGAGACCGTGGAGGGGTGACCCGCTCTCTGCGAGTCAATCGGGGTCGGGGTCCCCGCTCTTGACTCGCAGAGAGCGGGGACCCCCGGAACCCACGCGCGAGTTAGGCGCGCACCTTTTCCTTGAGCTCGATGGTCTCGATCTCATCGCCGATCTGGATGTCGTTGAACTTGCCGAGCCCGATGCCGGCTTCGAAGTCCGTGCGGACCTCGGTGACGTCATCCTTGAACCGGCGCAGCGAGTCGATGGCGAGGTTGTCGCCGACGACGACGCCGTCGCGGATGACCCGCGCCTTGGCGTTGCGGGTGATCGTTCCGGAGCGGACGATGACACCGGCGATGTTGCCGGCCTTCGAGGAGCGGAAGATCTCTCGGATCTCGGCGACACCCGACTGGACTTCTTCGAACTCGGGCTTGAGCATGCCCTTGAGCGAGTTCTCGATGTCTTCGAGGGCCGCGTAGATGACGGAGTAGAACCGCACGTCGATGCCTTCGCGCTGGGCGCGCTCGCGCGCCTTCACGTCGGGGCGGACGTTGAACCCGATCACGATCGCGTTGTCGATCGTGGCCAGGTCGATGTCGGACTCGGTGACCGCACCCACACCGCGGTGCAGGATGCGCAGCTGGACGCTGTCGTCGATCTCGATCTTCATGAGCGACTCTTCCAGCGCCTCGACGGCACCGGACACGTCACCCTTGATGATGAGGTTGAGCGACTCGACCTTGCCCTCTTCGAGCGCGCGGGTGAAGTCTTCGAGCGAGATGCGCTTGCGGGCCTTGGCCAGCTGGGCGTTGCGCTCGACGGCTTCACGCTTCTCGGCGATCTGCCGAGCCGTGCGGTCGTCTTCGGTCACGATGAACGTGTCACCGGCGCGCGGGACACGCGAGAGTCCCTGCACCAGCACCGGACGCGACGGGTAGGCCTCGTCGACCGATTCGCCGTTCTCGTCGTGCATCGCGCGGACGCGGCCGTAGGCCGTTCCGGCGACGATCGGGTCGCCGACGCGCAGCGTTCCGTTCTGGATGAGCACGGTCGCGACGGCGCCGCGGCCCTTGTCGAGCTTCGCTTCGATCGCGACGCCACGGGCTTCGCGGGTGGGGTTCGCGACGAGGTCGAGGCCGGCGTCGGCGGTGAGGAGGACGGCATCCAGGAGTTCTGCGATGCCCTTCTTCTGCAGCGCGGAGACGTCGACGAACATCGTGTCGCCACCGAACTCCTCGGCGACCAGCCCGTACTCGGTGAGCTGCTGGCGCACCTTGGCGGGGTTGGCCCCCTCCTTGTCGACCTTGTTGACGGCGACCACGATGGGCGCTCCGGCGGCCTGGGCGTGGTTGAGCGCCTCGACCGTCTGGGGCATGATGCCGTCGTCGGCGGCGACCACGAGGATCGCGATGTCGGTCACGTTCGCACCACGGGCGCGCATGGCGGTGAACGCCTCGTGGCCCGGGGTGTCGATGAACGTGATGGCGCGCTCGATGCCCTCGTGCTCGGTCCAGACCTGGTACGCACCGATGTGCTGCGTGATGCCGCCGGCTTCGCCCGCGACGACGTTCGCCTCGCGGATCGCGTCGAGCAGCCGGGTCTTTCCGTGGTCGACGTGGCCCATGACGGTGACGACCGGCGGACGGATCTCGAGGTCGTCGGGGTCGTCTTCGTCGTCGAGGTCGATGTCGAAGCCCTCGAGGAGCTCCTTGTCTTCGTCTTCGGGCGAGACGACCTGCACGCGGTAGCCGAGTTCGGCGCCGAGCACCTCGAAAGTGGACTCGTCGAGCGACTCGGTGGCCGTGGCCATCTCGCCGAGCGCGAAGAGCACCGTGACGAGCGTGCCGGGCAGGACGGTGAAGCCCGTCATGACCTCGATCTTCTCGGCGAAGTCGGCGATCGACGCACCGCGGCGCATCCGGATGATGGTCGTGCCATCACCACGGGGAACGCTCACGCCACCGATCGTCGGGGCCTCCCGCATCTCGAACTCGGCGCGCTTCGTCCGACGCGACTTGCGGGCCTTGCTCTTGCCGCCACCGCGGCCGAAGGCACCCGCGGTGCCGCCGCCGGGTCCGCGACCGCGACCGCCGCCACCGCCGGGACGACCGGCGTAGCCGCCCGTGGTGCCGGGGGCACCGCCGCCGGGACGCTGGAAGCCACCGGGTGCTCCGCCGGGACGGCCGGGGCCGCCGGGACGCTGCTGGAAGCCGGGACGGCCACCCGCACCGGGCGCCGGGCGCTGGCCGGGCGCGAGCGGACGCTGCGCACCGGGACGCGGAGCCATCGGACGGGGTCCGGCGGCTCCTCCGGGACGCGGCATACCCTGGCTGCCCGCGAACGGGTTGTTGCCAGGTCGCGGGGTGCCCGGTCGGGCCATGCCCTGACTCGACGCGTACGGGTTGTTGCCGGGACGGGGGGTGCCGGGACGCGGGATGCCGGGGGCTCCGCCGTCGGCGGCGGCGGTCTCGGCGGCCGCCGGGGCCTCGGCGGCGGGCGCCGGAGCGGCGGGCGGAGCCG
>CAMTUU010000007.1:0-136317 GCA_947085045.1 uncultured Microbacteriaceae bacterium
TCTTCCGATCTGAGGGGGAGGATGCTGGGCGGCCTGGACGTACCACGTGGGCTCACAGGTGCAGCGCGTGGCGAAGACCCCGCCGTCCCGTCCGTCACAATGACCGACTGCGGTCCGGGCTGGAGGGGCCGGGTCGCTAGGGTGGTCCCGTGAAGACCTTCGACGAGCTGTACGCGGAACTGACGCGCAAGGTGCAGGAGCGCCCCGAGGGCTCCGGCACCGTGTCCCAGATCGACGCCGGCGTCCATGCGATCGGCAAGAAGGTCGTCGAGGAGGCGGCCGAGGTCTGGATGGCCGCCGAGTACGAGTCGGATGAGGCCGCCGCCGAGGAGATCTCTCAGCTGCTGTACCACGTGCAGGTGCTCATGCTCGCGAAGAACATCAGCCTCGAGGATGTCGGGCGACATCTGTAGGAACTCGGTAGCCGAGTAGCCGCGTCGCGGCGTGTCGAGACCCCGCCCGCAGATCATCCCTTCGACTGAAAGACTTCTCCCGTGCTTCGAATCGCCGTGCCCAACAAGGGCACCCTGTCCGAGACTGCCGTGGACATGCTCCGCGAGGCCGGCTACGCGGTGCGCCGCGACCCCAAGGAGCTCATCGTCTCCGACCCGCGCAACGACGTGGAGTTCTTTTATCTGCGCCCGCGTGACATCGCCACCTACGTCGGCTCGGGGGCGCTCGACGTCGGCATCACCGGGCGCGACCTGCTGCTCGACTCGCACTCCGCCGCCGTCGAGATCGAGGCGTTCGACTTCGGCGCCTCGACGTTCCGCTTCGCCGGCCCGACCGGGGAGTTCGGCAAGCTCGCCGACCTCGCCGGAACCCGGGTCGCGACCAGCTACTCGGCGCTCGTCGGCGACTTCCTCGAGGCGCAGGGCGTCGCGGCGACCGTCGTGCACCTCGACGGCGCCGTCGAGTCGGCCGTACGGCTCGGCGTCGCGGACGCCGTGGCCGACGTCGTCGAGACCGGCTCGACGCTGAAGAAGCAGGGCCTGGAGATCTTCGGGCCGATCATCCTCGAGTCGGCCGCGGTGCTGATCGCTACGCGCGAGGAGGTCGAGGGACTCGACACGTTCCGTCGCCGACTTCAGGGGGTGATGGTCGCGCGCCGGTACGTGCTGATGGATTACGACCTCCCGGCGGATCTCATCGAGCAGGCGTCCACGATCACCCCGGGCTTCGAGTCGCCGACCGTGTCGCCGCTGCGCGACAGCGGCTGGGTGGCCGTGCGGGTGATGGTGCCGCGCGACGAGACGAACGACATCATGGACACCCTGTACGCCCTCGGCGCGCGGGCGATCCTGGTCTCCTCGATCCACGCCGCCCGGATCTGACATGTCGGCAGCCCAGCGCCTCTCCGAGGTCGTCACATGACCGTCGCGATCAGGGTCATCCCCTGCCTCGACGTCACCGACGGGCGCGTCGTCAAAGGCGTCAACTTCGAGAACCTCCGCGACATGGGCGACCCGGTCGACCTCGCCCGCGCCTACTACGAGCAGGGCGCCGACGAGATCACCTTCCTCGACGTGACCGCCACCGTGGATGCCCGCGCCACGATGTATGCGACCGTGACGGCGACCGCGGAGCAGGTGTTCATCCCGCTCACCGTCGGCGGCGGCGTGCGCAGCCCCGACGACGTCAGTCGACTGCTGGCGAGCGGTGCGGACAAGGTCGGGGTGAACAGCGCGGCGATCGCGCGGCCGGAACTCGTGGGCGAGATCGCCGATCGGTTCGGCGCGCAGGTGCTGGTGCTCTCGCTCGACGTCAAGCGCAGCCCGCGCACGCCGAGTGGTTTCGTCGTCACCACCCACGGCGGGCGCACCGAGACGGATGTCGACGCCCTCGCCTGGGCACGCGAAGTCGTCGAGCGCGGAGTCGGCGAGCTGCTCGTGAACTCGATCGACGCCGACGGCACGAAGCGCGGCTTCGACCTCGAACTCGTCGCGCTCGTGCGCGAGGTCTCGTCGGTGCCGGTCATCGCCAGCGGGGGAGCGGGCGCCGTCGGCGACTTCGCCCCCGCCGTCGCGGCCGGTGCGGACGCGGTACTGGCGGCATCCGTCTTCCACGGTGGCGAACTGACCGTCGGCGACGTCAAGGACGCCCTCCGGGCGGAAGGAGTGCCTGTCCGATGAGCGACGACGTGCTGAACCGTGTCAGGTTCGACGACGCGGGACTGCTGCCGGCCATCATCCAAGAGGAGTCGACGAAGCAGGTGCTCATGCTCGGCTACATGGATGCCGAAGCGTTGCGCCGCACCCTCACCGAGGGGCGCGTCACGTTCTGGTCGCGCAGCCGGCAGGAGTACTGGCGCAAGGGCGACACGAGCGGCAACGCCCAGTTCGTGCGCGGCGCAGCTCTGGATTGCGACGGCGACACCCTGCTCGTGACCGTGCACCAGATCGGCCCGGCCTGCCACACCGGCGCGCACGCCTGCTTCGATGTCGACCCGCTCGAGCCGGTCCTCGGTGGTTGAGTAGCCGTCGCGGCGGCGTGTCGAAACCCTGGAAGAATGACCCCGTGAGCACGACGACCTCCTCGGCCGGGACGACCTCCCGTGCCGACTTCGCGGCCTCCCTCGCCGCGGGACATCGCGTGGTGCCGGTGCTGCGCCGCCTGTTCGCCGACGGCGAGACCCCGGTCGGCGTCTACCGGAAGCTCGCGGTCGGCAAGCCCGGCACGTTCCTGCTGGAGTCGGCGGAGCAGGGCGGCATCTGGTCGCGGTGGTCGTTCGTCGGAGTCGGCTCGCGCGGCGTGCTGACCGACGGGCCCGACGGGGTCACCTGGATCGACTACGGGCTCTCCGCGGAACGGGCCCTCGGCACCGCGGTGCCCGAGACAGGGCTGGATGCCCTCGCCCACCTCTACCGTCGCTGGAGTACGCCGCAGGTCGACGGGCATCCGCCGCTGACCGGCGGACTCGTCGGATTCATCGGCTGGGAGGCGGTGCGCCAGCTCGAGCACCTGGCGCACCAGCCGCCCGCCGACTTCGAGGTTCCGGGGCAGGCGTTCTCGTTCGTCTCCGAGCTGGTCGCCCTCGACCACCGCACGGGTTCGGCGATCCTCATCGCGGCCGCGCTCAACGACGGCGTCGACGACGAAGACACTCTCTGGGCCGACGCGCAGCGCCGTCTCGACGCCCTGCAGACCGGACTCGCGCAGCCGAGCGAAGCCTGGCTCGCCGAGGTCGACCTCGACGTCGCCGCCGAGCCGGTGCCGCGCACCGATCGTGCCGACTTCCTCGCCGCCGTCGAACGCTCGCGCGAGTACATCCGCGACGGCGACGTCTTCCAGGTCGTCATCTCGCAGCGCTTCGACCACGAGATCACGGCCGAGCCGATCGACGTCTACCGGGTGCTGCGCACCCTCAACCCGAGCCCGTACATGTACCTGCTCACCCTCGAGTCGCCATCCGGCGACGACTACTCCATCGTCGGCTCGAGTCCCGAGGCGCTCGTCAAGGTCGCCGACGGCCGGGTGATCACGCATCCGATCGCCGGGTCGAAGCCGCGGGGGGAGAACCCCGAGCAAGATGTCGACCTCGGCGACGAGCTGCTCACCGACCCCAAGGAGCAGGCCGAGCACCTCATGCTCGTCGACCTCGCCCGCAACGACCTGTCCAAGGTGTGCGTCGCCGGCACCGTCGAAGTCACCGAGTTCATGCAGGTGGAGCGCTTTAGCCACATCATGCATCTGGTGTCGACGGTGGAGGGCGACCTGCGTCCCGACGCGACGAGCATCGACGTCTTCCGGGCGACGTTCCCGGCGGGCACACTCTCGGGAGCCCCCAAGCCCCGGGCGCTGGAGATCATCGACGAGCTAGAGCCCGCGCAGCGCGGGATCTACGGCGGCGTCGTCGGCTACTTCGGCCTCGCCGGCGACGCCGACCTGGCGATCGCGATCCGCACGGCGACGATCGTCGGCGGCATGGCTCGGGTGCAGGCTGGCGCCGGTCTGGTCGCGGACTCGGATGCCGCGAGCGAGCACCAGGAGGCCCAGAACAAGGCCGCCGCGCCCTTGCGCGCGGTCGCGATCGCCAACGCCCTCCGGCATCTGAGATGAACGGGTCTGCTGCCATGATCGTCCTGCTGTGAACGCCTCCCGCCGGCGGCTGGTCGCGCTGCTCGCCCTCGCGGTGCCGATCGTCGTGACCGGCGCCTCCAGCGCCGCCAGCGCCGGGTTCGGGGCCCTCGCCCTCGCGTCGGCCGCGGCCGGCTTCGCGATGCTGCTCGCGGGGCCGGTGTTCCGCGGCATCCTCGCCGTGCTGATCGCGTTGCTCGGCGCGTGCACGATCGTCGTCGCCGTCGTGACCCCCGAGGGCGGCGGCCTGTCGACGCTGGCGCTCGTCGCCGGCATCCTGCAGGTCGTCGTCGCGGGCTGGGTGGCGACGACGGTGCGCGGTTGGCCGACGAGCGGTTCACGCTACTCGCGCACGCGCCTCGACGGCAGCCCGGCCAGCGACTGGGATGCGCTGAGCGCGGGCGACGACCCGACCGACGACCGAGAAGGCGGCCGGTAGACTGGCCGACGCACCCCACCGACGAAGGAGTACCCCGAAGTGAGCGACGAGAACGAGTCCGGCCACGGCAATTCGCCCGCGGCCTGGGTCGCCGTGGTGATCATGCTGATCGGTTTCGCGGGCGGCACGGTCGCCTTCTGGTTCGACCAGCCGACGTTGGTGTTCGTCGCGGCGGGTGTCGTCCTGCTCGGGCTGATCACGGGCGGCGTGCTCGCCAAGCTGGGCTACGGCGTCAAGGGGCCGCGGTACGCCCCGAAGAGCCATTCCTGATCTGCTCGCGCAGCTCGTCGGCGGCGCCCTCGAGGACGCCGCCGCTCGGCGCGCCGAGCTCCCGCTGACGGCGGTCGAAGCCGCCGCGCTGGCCCGGCCGCCCGCCCGCGACGCGCTCGCCGCGCTCGCTCCGGCCGACCGGGTGAAGATCATCGCCGAGGTGAAGCGGGCGAGCCCGTCGCGTGGTGCCATGGCCGAAATCGCCGATCCCGCCGCTCTGGCAGTCTCGTACCAGACCGGGGGAGCGAGCGCGATCAGCGTGCTCACCGAGGGCCGTCGCTTCGGCGGGTCGCTGCAGGACCTCACCGACGTGCGCACCGCCGTGCAGGTACCGGTGCTGCGCAAGGACTTCATCGCCGAGCCGTACCAGGTGTTCGAGGCCCGTGCCGCGGACGCCGACCTCGTGCTGTTGATCGTCGCGGCGCTCGATCAGGCGACGCTGCAGCAACTGCACGCCCTCGTGCTCGAACTCGGGATGACGCCGCTCGTCGAGACGCACTCCGCCGAAGAGGTCGAGCGCGCCCTCGACGTCGGCGCGCAGGTGGTCGGCGTCAACGCCCGCGACCTGTCGACGTTCGAGCTCGACCGCGACCTTTTCGGTTCGCTCGCGGATCGCATCCCGTCGGGCGTCGTCCGCATCGCCGAGTCGGCGGTCACGGAACCCGCCGACGTGACCCATTACCGCGCCGCCGGCGCTGACGTCGTGCTGATCGGCGAAGCGCTGGTCACCGGCGACGACCCCGTCGCGACCCTCGAGAGCTTCCTGGAGGCAGGATCATGACGTCCCTGAAAAACCGCCCCGGTCCCTACTTCGACGCCTACGGCGGCCGGTTCATGCCGGAGTCGCTCATCAAGGCGATCGACGAACTCGCGGCGGCGTACGAAGCCGCGAAGGCCGACCCGACGTTCGCCGAGGAGCTCGCCGAGCTGCACCGCACCTACACGGGACGCCCGTCGATCGTCACCGAGGTGCCGCGCTTCGCCGAGCACGCGGGCGGCGCCCGGATCATCCTCAAGCGCGAGGACCTCAACCACACCGGCTCGCACAAGATCAACAACGTGCTCGGCCAGGCGCTGCTCACCCGCCGCCTCGGCAAGTCCCGCGTCATCGCCGAGACCGGCGCGGGGCAGCACGGCGTCGCGACCGCCACCGCCGCGGCGCTCTTCGGTCTCGAATGCACCGTCTTCATGGGCGAGGTCGACACCCAGCGTCAGGCGCTCAACGTCGCCCGGATGCGGCTCCTCGGGGCCGAGGTCATCCCGGTAGCGACCGGGTCGCGCACGCTCAAGGACGCGATCAACGAGGCCTACCGCGAGTGGGTCACGAGTGTCGAGACCACCAACTACATCTTCGGCACGGCGGCGGGACCGCATCCGTTCCCGGCGATGGTGCGCGACTTCCAGAAGATCATCGGCGAGGAGGCGCGCCAGCAGGTGCTCGACCTGACCGGTCGGCTCCCGGATGTCGTCATGGCTTGCGTCGGCGGCGGCTCGAACGCGATCGGCATCTTCCACGCCTTCCTCGACGACGCCGATGTGAAACTGATCGGCATCGAGGCGGCGGGTGACGGCGTCGATACCGAGAAGCACGCGGCGACGATCGAACGCGGACGCCCGGGCGTGCTGCACGGCTCGCGCTCCTACGTGCTGCAGAACGAGGACGGCCAGACGATCGAGTCGCATTCGATCTCCGCCGGCCTCGACTACCCCGGCGTCGGCCCCGAGCACGCGGCGCTGAACGACCTCGGCCGCGCGACCTATCTGCCCGCCACCGACACCGAGGCGATGGATGCCCTCCGCCTGCTCGCGATGACCGAGGGCATCATCCCGGCCATCGAGTCAGCCCACGCCCTCGCCGGAGCCCTGCGCCTCGGACGCGAACTCGGCCCGGAAGCGACGATCCTGATCAACCTGTCGGGCCGTGGCGACAAGGACGTGGCGACCGCGGGCGCCTGGTTCGGTCTGTTCGACGAGGGAGCGGAGCAGTCGTGACCGTGCCCACCCTCTCCGTCGGCACCCGGATCGCCGAGAACCGCGACGCCGGCCGGGGCACGCTCGTCGGCTACCTGCCCGTCGGCTTCCCCGATCTGGGCACGAGCATCGACGCAGCGATCGCGCTGGCCGAGAACGGCGTCGGGGCGCTGGAACTGGGGCTGCCCTACAGCGACCCGGTGATGGACGGCGTTGCCATCCAGAAAGCGACCGAGACCGCGCTGCAGAACGGCTTCCGCACCCGCGACGTGTTCACCGCCGTCGAGGCGATCCGGGCGCGCGTCGACATCCCGGTGCTCGTCATGACCTACTGGAACCCCGTCGTGCAGTACGGGGTCGACGCTTTCGCCGACGCCCTGCTGAACGCCGGGGGAGCCGGGCTGATCACCCCCGACATCACCCCGGATTCGGCGGCGGGCTGGATCGCCACGAGCGACCGCACGGGCCTCGATCGCGTGTTCCTCGCCGCGCCGTCCTCGACCGAGGCCCGCCTGACGACGACAGTCGAGGCGAGCCGCGGCTTCGTCTACGCCGTCTCGACGATGGGCATCACCGGCGCCCGCGGGACGGTGGATGCCGCCGCCCGCACGCTCGTCGGCCGCCTGCGCGACGCGCGCGCCGAGAACGTGTGCGTCGGCATCGGCATCTCGTCGGGGGCGCAGGTCGCCGAGGTGCTCGGCTACGCCGACGGCGCGATCGTCGGTGCGGCGCTGGTCACCGCGCTCGCCGACGGCGGGGTCGCCGGGGTCGCCGCGAAGGCGGCGGAGCTCGCGTCCGGCATCGACGCGGCCGGGAAGTAGACTCGGCCCCGTGATCCCGTCGAGCATCCCCAGCCCGTCACCCGACTGGTCGTCGTTCGAGATCCCGCTGGGATTCCTGCGCGATCTGATCCCGTTCCTGCCCGAGACGCTGGACATCCGTGTCTACGCGCTCGCGATCCTCCTCGGTATCGCCGTGGCGATCGTGGTGTCGAACTACCGGCTGACCGCGCGTGGAGCCGAACCGTGGATCGTCATCGACCTCTCGATCTGGGCCGTCGTCTTCGGCATTATCGGCGCGCGCGTGTGGCACGTCGCGACCCACCCCGACGACTACTTCGGCGAGGGCAAGAACCCCTGGGACGTCACCAGGCCCGGCAGCGTCTGGGCCGTCTGGGAGGGCGGCGTCGCGATCTTCGGCGCCGTGCTGTTCGGCGCGCTCGGCGTCTTCATCGGCTGTCGCCTCGCGGGGGTGCGGTTCTCCGCCGCCGTCGACGCGATGGCACCGACCCTGTTGCTGGCCCAGGCCTTCGGCCGACTGGGCAACTACTTCAACCAGGAACTGTTCGGTCTGCCGACCGACCTGCCCTGGGGTCTCGAGATCGACCGCCCGAACGCAGCGATCCCGGTCGGCATCCCCGACGACGCCGTCTTCCACCCCACCTTCCTCTACGAGATCGTCTGGCTGCTCGCCGGCTTCGCGATCCTCATGCTCATCGAGAACCGCGTCACTCTCGAGCGGAACCGAGAGGGGCTCGGCAAGGTTCAGACGGGAATCGGTCGATTCCTGCCGGTCTGGCCCGCGTTCGCACGCCGGGACACCTGGCACTGGGGCAAGATGGTGGGTCTCTACGCGATCTGGTACGGCCTCGGTCGGGTCTGGTTCGAGTCCATCCGACTCGACCCGAGTGAGACCGTGTTCGGCATCCGCTCCAACGTGTGGGGCGCGCTCGCCTTCATCCTCGCGGGCATCCTGATCATCGCCGTCCAGACGAAGCGGCACCCGGGGATCGAGCCGGGCGTGTACCGGCCCGGCAAGGAGTGGAAGCCGGACTCTGCGGTAGACTCCGACGAGATCTACTCGGACGATGAGACCGGCGATGGCGCCGAATCCTCGACTCCGGCGCCTGCCACAAGCGGAGCTTCCCGAAAATAGTCCCGCGCCGCGCACCTCCGGCCTCGGGACGCCACCACAGCATCCGTTGGGCCAGTGACGTCCCACTCCAGCACCATCGTGAGGACGGTACCCATGGTTCAGAGCGCATTCGAACGGTTCAGCACCGTTCCGGCCGCTCAGGGTCTCTACAACCCCGAATTCGAGAAGGATGCGTGCGGCCTCGCCATGGTCGCGACGCTTCGCGGCACGGCCGGCCACGACATCGTCACGCAGGCGCTCGACGCGCTCCGCCACCTCGAGCACCGCGGCGCGATCGGCTCCGACGCGGGCACCGGCGACGGGGCCGGCATCATCACCCAGATCCCGGATGCCTTCCTCCGCGCGGTCGCCGGATTCGAGCTGCCCCCGGTGGGCCGCTACGCGGTCGGCATGGCGTTCCTGCCGACCGACCGGGCCGACCGTGACGCGCAGAAGACGGCGATCGAGGCGATCGCCGAGCAGGAGTCGCTGCGCATCCTCGGTTGGCGCGACGTGCCGACCGACCCGGCGCACCTGGGCAATCTGGCCCGCGAGGCCGCCCCGGTCTTCGAGCAGCTCTTCGTCGAGGCCGCTGCCGGGGGCGCCGCCGGCATCGAGCTCGACCGTCTCACCTTCCGGCTGCGCAAGCGCGCGGAGCGCGAGCTGGGCGCCTACTTCCCGTCGCTGTCGGCGCGCACCCTCGTCTACAAGGGCATGGTGACGACCCTCCAGCTGGAGCCGTTCTACCCCGACCTCTCCGACGAGCGGTTCGTCTCGAAGCTCGCGCTCGTGCACTCGCGCTACTCGACCAACACCTTCCCGTCGTGGCCGCTCGCGCAGCCGTTCCGGATGATCGCCCACAACGGCGAGATCAACACCGTCCAGGGCAACCGCAACTGGATGCGCGCCCGGCAGTCGCAGCTGAAGAGCGATTTGCTCGGCGACCTCACGCCGCTGTTCCCGATCGTCAGCCCCGGAGCATCCGATTCGGCCTCGTTCGACGAGGTCGTCGAGCTGCTCAACCTCGGCGGCCGGTCGCTGCCGCACGCGATGATGATGATGGTCCCCGAGGCGTACGAGAACCAGACCGACATCGATCCGGCCCGTCGCGCTTTCTACGAGTTCCACTCCGCACTCATGGAACCGTGGGACGGCCCCGCGGCCCTGGTGTTCACCGACGGCGAGTTCGTCGGGGCGACGCTCGACCGCAACGGCCTGCGTCCGGGCCGCTTCCTCGTCACCGACGACGGACTCGTCGTGCTGGCGAGCGAGATCGGCGTGCTCGACTTCGCGCCCGACCGCATCGTGCGCAAGGGCCGGCTTCGCCCGGGCAAGATGTTCCTCGTCGACACCGTCGCGGGACGCATCGTCGAGGACGAGGAGATCAAGGCCGAACTGGCCGCCTCCGAGCCGTGGCAGGAGTGGCTGGACGCCGGTCGCATCCGGCTCGCCGACCTGCCCGAGCGCGAGCACATCTCGCACACCCCGGCGTCGGTCGTGCGCCGCCAGCGCACCTTCGGCTACACCGAGGAGGAGGTGCGCATCCTGCTCACCCCGATGGCGACCACCGGAACCGAGCCGCTCGGCGCGATGGGCTCCGACACTCCGATCGCCATCCTCAGCGAGCGCCCTCGGCTGCTCTTCGACTACTTCACGCAGGCGTTCGCGCAGGTGACGAACCCGCCGCTCGACAGCATCCGCGAAGAAGTGGTCACGAGCATGAAGCTGGGGCTCGGGCCCGAGCGCAACCTGCTCGCTGCCACGCCCGATCACGCCCGGCAGGTCGTCAATGACTTCCCGGTGATCGACAACGACGAGCTGGCGAAGATCCAGCACCTCGTGTCGCGCCGCGAGGGCGAGATCGGCGCCAAGCGCACCCGTGTGCTCAAGGGCCTCTACCGCATCGACGAGGGTCCCGAGGCGATGGCAGAGCGTCTGGCGAGTATCTGCGAGGAGGCCGACGCGGCGATCGCCGAGGGCGCGCAGTTCCTCGTGCTCTCCGACCGCGACTCGAACGCCGACCTCGCGCCGATCCCGTCGCTCCTGATGCTCTCGGCCGTGCACCACCACCTCATCCGGCGGCAGACTCGGATGCAGGTCGGGCTCATCGTCGAGGCCGGCGACGTGCGCGAGGTGCACCACGTCGCACTGCTGATCGGCTACGGCGCCTCGGCGATCAACCCCTACCTCGCGATGGAGACCGCCGAGCAGCTCGTCACCTCCGGGATGATCGCCGGCCTCACACCCGAGAAGGCCGTCAAGAACCTCATCAAGGGTCTCGGCAAAGGCGTGCTGAAGATCATGTCGAAGATGGGCATCTCGGTCGTCGGTTCCTACGCCGGCGCCCAGGCGTTCGAGGCCGTGGGCCTCAGCCAGGAGTTCGTCGACCAGTACTTCACCGGCACCACCTCGCTGCTCGGCGGGGTCGGCATCGACGTCATCGCGGCCGAGAACGCGGCTCGGCACTCCGCCGCCTACCCGCAGGACGGGGCCATCCTCGCGCACGAGCGGTTGCAGGTCGGCGGCGAGTACCAGTGGCGCCGCGAGGGCCCGCCCCACCTGTTCAATCCCGACACGGTGTTCCGACTGCAGCACGCGACGCGCGCCCGCCGCTACGACATCTTTCGCGATTACACGCGGCTCGTCGACGAGCAGGCCGAAAACCTCATGACCCTGCGCGGGCTGTTCAAGCTCGACACCGACGAGCGCAAGCCGGTTCCGATCGACGAGGTCGAGTCCATCGCGTCGATCATGACCCGCTTCAACACCGGGGCGATGAGCTACGGCTCGATCTCGCAGGAGGCGCACGAGACCCTCGCGATCGCGATGAACCGCATCGGCGGGCGCTCCAACACGGGTGAGGGCGGCGAGGACGTCGATCGCCTGCTCGACCCCGAGCGCCGCAGCCGGGTAAAGCAGGTCGCCTCCGGGCGCTTCGGCGTCACGAGCATGTACCTAACGCACGCGACCGACATCCAGATCAAGATGGCGCAGGGCGCGAAGCCCGGTGAGGGCGGCCAGCTGGCGGCGGCCAAGGTCTACCCGTGGGTCGCGCGCACCCGGCACTCGACGGCGGGCGTCGGACTCATCTCGCCGCCGCCGCACCACGACATCTACTCGATCGAGGACCTCAAGCAGCTGATCTTCGACGTCAAGCGGGCGAATCCGTCGGCGCGGGTGCACGTGAAGCTGGTCTCGCAGTCGGGCATCGGCGCGGTCGCGGCCGGCGTGACGAAGGCGCTGGCGGATGTCGTGCTCGTCTCCGGCCACGACGGCGGCACCGGCGCCTCGCCGCTCAACTCGCTCAAGCACGCCGGCACGCCGTGGGAGATCGGACTCGCCGAGACGCAACAGACGCTCATGCTCAACGGCATGCGCGACCGCGTGGTCGTGCAGGTCGACGGTCAGCTGAAGACCGGCCGGGATGTCATCATCGCCGCCCTGCTCGGAGCCGAGGAGTACGGCTTCGCGACCGCGCCCCTCGTCGTCTCCGGCTGCATCCTCATGCGCGTCTGCCATCTCGACACCTGCCCCGTCGGCGTCGCGACGCAGAACCCGGAGCTGCGGGCGCGGTTCACCGGCAAGCCCGAGTTCGTCGAGACGTTCTTCGAGTTCCTCGCGCAGGAGGTGCGGGAGTACCTCGCCGAACTCGGGTTCCGGTCGCTCGACGAGGCGATCGGACGCGCCGACCTGCTCGACGTCGATCGTGCGGTCGACCATTGGAAGACCGACGGCCTCGACCTCACGCCCGTCCTCGTCGGCCCCGAGTTCGCCGACGACGAGCCGCGTCGCAACTTCCGCCAGCAGCAGCACGACCTCGACGAGCATTTCGACGTCGAACTGATCCGCCGCGCCGCGGCCGCCCTCGAGCACGGCGAGAAGGTGCTGATCGAGCTGCCGGTGAAGAACACCGAGCGGGCGGTCGGCACGATGCTCGGCCACGAGGTCACCAAGCGGCACGGCGAGCACGGGCTGCCGGAGGGCACGATCGAGGTCTCGATGACCGGATCGGCCGGGCAGTCCCTCGGTGCGTTCATGCCCAACGGCATCACGCTGCGGCTCGAGGGCGACTCCAACGACTATGTCGGCAAGGGGCTCTCGGGTGGGCAGATCATCCTGCGCCCGCCGCGCTCGGCGGTCTTCGCCGCCGAGCGCAACGTCATCGCCGGCAACGTGCTCGGCTACGGGGCGACGCAGGGCAGCATGTTCCTGCGCGGCGTCGTGGGGGAGCGCTTCCTCGTGCGCAACTCGGGCGCGACCGCCGTCGTCGAGGGCGTCGGCGATCACGCACTGGAGTACATGACCGGCGGGCTCGCCGTCATCCTCGGCACCACCGGTCGCAACCTCGGTGCGGGCATGTCCGGCGGCACAGCCTACGTGCACGATCTGCGCCCGGAGCGGGTCAACCGGGACGCGCTCGCGAGCGGCGAGCTCTCGCTGCTGTCGCTCGACAGCGCCGACGTGGAGATCCTCACCGACCTGCTCACCACGCACGTCGCCGAGACCGACTCCGCGCTGGCCGCGAACATGCTGGCCGACATGCCGGCGACGGTCGCCGCGTTCGTCAAGGTGCTGCCGCGGGACTACGCCGCCGTCATCCGCACGCGGGCCGAGGCGATCGAAGAAGGACTCGACCCCGACGGTGACATCGTGTGGGCTCGGATCATGGAGGTGACGGGTGGCTGACCCGAAGGGATTCCTCAAGACGCAGGAGCGCGAGCTCCCGAAGCGCCGACCCGTTCCGGTGCGCATCATGGACTGGAAAGAGGTCTATGAGAACCAGGACCCGACGCAGTTGCGCCGTCAGGCCGGACGCTGCATGGACTGCGGCGTGCCGTTCTGCCACCAGGGCTGTCCGCTCGGCAACCTCATCCCGGAGTGGAACGATCTCACCTGGCGCGGCGAGGGCCGTCAGGCGATCGACCGGTTGCACGCGACCAACAACTTCCCCGAGTTCACCGGCACCCTGTGCCCGGCGCCCTGCGAGTCGTCCTGCGTGCTCGGCATCAACCAGCCGGCGGTGACGATCAAGCAGGTCGAGGTCTCGATCATCGACCAGGCGTTCGCCAACGGCTGGGTCACCCCGCATCCGCCGGAGCGACTCACCGGCAAGACGGTCGCCGTCGTCGGCTCCGGTCCGGCGGGTCTCGCCGCGGCACAGCAACTCACCCGTGCGGGCCACACCGTCGCCGTGTTCGAGCGCGACGACCGCATCGGCGGCCTGCTGCGCTACGGCATCCCGGATTTCAAGATGGAGAAGAAGCGGCTGGATGCCCGCCTCGCCCAGATGCAGGCTGAGGGCACCCGATTCCGCGCCGGGGTGAACATCGGCGTCGACATCACCTGGGATGACCTCCGCGCCCGCTACGACGCGGTGGTCATCGCGACCGGGGCGACCGAGCCCCGGGATCTCCCCATCCCGGGCCGCGACCTCCTCGGCGTCCACTTCGCGATGGACTACCTCGTTCAGCAGAACAGGGTCGTCGCAGGCGACCAGGTCGGCGTTCAGATCACCGGCGAGGGACGCCACGTCGTCGTGATCGGCGGCGGCGACACCGGGGCGGACTGCATCGGCACCGCTCATCGCCAGGGCGCGCTGAGCGTCACCAACCTCGCCATCGGCGTCCAGCCGCCCACGGAGCGGCCGGAGCACCAGCCGTGGCCGACGATGCCGACGCTGTTCGAGGTGTCGAGCGCCCACGAGGAGGGCGGCGAGCGCAAGTTCCTCGCCTCCACGGTTGAATTCCTGTCGAACGACGCCGGTGAGGTGCGCGCGATCCGCGTCGCCGAGACCGAGTACGTCGACGGGCGCCGCGTGCCGAAGTCGGGCACCGAGCACGAGATCCCGGCCGACCTGGTGCTCATCGCCATGGGCTTCACCGGCCCCGAGTCGGCGAAGCTCGAAGACCAGCTGCGGGTGTCCTTCGAGGGCGGCACCGTCGAGCGCGACGCCGGCTACGCGACGAGCGAAGCCGGAGTCTTCGTCGCCGGCGACGCGGGTCGTGGGCAGTCGCTGATCGTCTGGGCGATCGCCGAGGGCCGCGCTGCCGCATCCGCGGTCGACCGCTACCTCGAGGGCGAGACCCAGCTGCCCTTCCCCGTTCGTCCGACGGACCGGGCGCTGACTGTTTAGCTAGCGCTGTCCCTCCCCGTTCGCTTGTCCACCGCCACCAGCAAGAGAGAACACCGCCACCCCATGAGAAGAGCCAAGATCGTCGCCACCCTCGGGCCTGCGACATCCAGCTACGAGTCCCTCCGAGCGATCATCGAAGCGGGCGTCAACGTCGCCCGGATGAACCTCAGCCACGGCACCTACGAAGTGCACGACGAGGTCTACGCCAACGTGCGGAAGGCCGCCGAGGACCTCGGCGCACCCGTCGCCGTGCTCGTCGACCTGCAGGGCCCGAAGATCCGCCTCGGCAAGTTCGCCGACGGTCCGCACTTCCTCGAGGTCGGCGACATCCTGACCATCACGACCGAGGACGTGCTCGGCACGAAGGACCTCGTCGGCACGACCTTCAAGGGCTTGCCGGGCGACGTTTCGGCCGGAGACTTCCTGCTCATCGACGACGGCAAGGTCAAGGTCGAGGTCGTCTCGACCGACGGCGTGCGCGTGGTCACGAAGTGCGTCGTCGCCGGCAACGTCTCGAACAACAAGGGCATCAACCTCCCCGGCGTCGCGGTCAACGTGCCCGCGCTGTCGGAGAAGGACGAGGATGACCTCCGCTGGGGCCTCAAGCTCGGCGCCGACTACATCGCGCTCTCGTTCGTCCGCAACGCGGCCGACGTCACCCGCGTGCACGAGATCATGGCCGAAGAAGGGCGTCGCGTCCCGGTCATCGCCAAGATCGAGAAGCCGCAGGCCGTCGACAACCTCGAGGAGATCATCGACGCCTTCGACGGCATCATGGTCGCGCGCGGCGACCTCGCCGTGGAACTCCCGCTCGAGGCGGTGCCGATCGTGCAGAAGCGGACGATCGAACTGTCGCGCCGCATGGCGAAGCCGGTCATCGTGGCGACGCAGATGCTCGAGTCGATGACCGACAACCCGGTGCCGACCCGCGCCGAGGCGTCGGACGTCGCCAACGCGGTGCTCGACGGCGCCGACGCGGTCATGCTCTCGGGCGAGACCAGTGTCGGCAAGTACCCGGTCGTCACGGTGCAGACCATGGCCCGCATCGTCGCCTCGACCGAGGACCACGGACTGGAGCGCATCCCGCCGCTCGGCACCAAGCCGCGCACCCAGGGCGGCGCGATCACCCTCGCCGCCGCCGAGGTCGCCGACTTCGTCGATGCCAAGTACGTCTGCGTCTTCACCGAGTCGGGCGACTCGGCACGGCGCATGTCGCGGCTGCGCTTCCGCATCCCGATGAAGGCGTTCACGCCCGACGAAGCGATCCGGCGCCGGATGAATCTCACCTGGGGCATCGAGTCGTTCCTCGTCGATCGGGTCGAGCACACCGATGCGATGTACGCGCAGGTCGACACGGTGCTGCTCCGCGAGGGACTCGCCGAAGACGGCGACAAGGTCGTCGTGATCTCCGGGTCCCCTCCCGGCATCCCCGGGTCGACCAACGACATGCGCGTGCACGTCGTCGGTTCGGCGCTCAAGCCGAAGCGTCCGGTCTGGGAGTCGGGCAAGCACGCTGACTGACGCGTCGACCGACATCCGACCCGGGCGGTACCGCCACTTCACGGGCGCGGTCTACGTCGTGGTGGGAACCGCCACGAACTCCGAGTCCGAGGAGCCGTTCGTCGTCTACTCGAAAGAGGGCGACGAACGGCTCTGGGTGCGACCGGCCGGGATGTGGACGGAGCAGGTCGAGCGCGACGGGTACTCCGGCCCGCGCTTCGCCCCGCTCGGCTAGCTCGCGGGTTCGACCCGCAGCGTGAGAGCCCGCACGGCCGGGGCCACGATCGAGCCGCCGTACGGCCTGTGCGCGTACTTCGCGCGGAACGCGGCATCCACCGCGTCCTGCTCCGCAGCGTCGGGCTCGACGTCGGTGACCGCGACCGCGAGGCGGGGGTCGGACAACGCGGCGACGGCATCCTTCTCGGCGTTCCGGCCGTCGACAAGGGTGAAGGCGACCGGTCGTCCGGTGCGCGCGCGGAGGTACCAGGAGGTACGAGGGCCGTAGGCGGCCCGCACGTAGGGAACACCATCCACGGCGGTCGACCAGATCGGCGTCGCCACCTCCTCGCCGTCAGGTCGGGTGGTGATGATCGTGACGGTGTCGCTCGCCCCGAGATGCTCGGCGAGTCGGCTGAAGTCGCTCATGAGAGATGCAACGCCAGGATGCGCCCGGAGCTTCCCGGCCGGCTCAGATCGCGCGCACCGAGTTGTTGCGGGCGTCGTGGGTGAGTTCGACGAGACCCAGCGCTTCGAGCAGCGGCGGGAGGTACATCCCGAATCGGCCGCGATAGCCCGTGCGAAGCCCGTACCAGCCGCCGACCGGGTTGCCGGCGTCGCGACCGAACGCCTCGACGGAGCCGGCCGCAGCATCCTTCCCCTCATCGGCGGCACCGAGCGGCACCCAGTCGCCCTGCGCCCGCAGCCAGGCCTGCAGGTCGTCGATCGCGCTCAGGCGATACTTCAGGGTCGTGGAACCGACCTGGCAGACGAGCGCGGGCGGGTCCCCGGCCTCATCGCGATACATCGTGTAGGCGCTCGACCCGGGAGCCGTCGTTAGCTGCCAGGGGTCGTGCTTCGAGCCGGATCCGGTCATGGCGCTCACCGTACTCCTGCGGTACCGGATGAGGGACTCGAACCCTCATGCCCTTTCGGACAACCGATTTTGAGTCGGTCGCGTCTGCCATTCCGCCAATCCGGCGCACGAGCGGACATGCCGCGCGGCTGCTCCTCAACGTACCGTAGGCTCATTCCGTGAGTGATCAGACCGAGTCTCCGAGCGCGCCGCGACGCGTCGTCGTCGCCGAAGACGAATCGCTGATCCGTCTCGACATCGTCGAGATCCTGCGCGACAACGGCTTCGACGTCGTCGGCGAAGCCGGCGACGGCGAGACCGCCGTGGCGCTGGCGACCGAGCTCAAGCCCGACCTCGTCGTGATGGACGTGAAGATGCCGAAGCTGGATGGCATCTCGGCCGCCGAGCGGCTCGCGAAGAACCACATCGCCCCGGTCGTGCTCCTCACGGCGTTCAGTCAGAAGGAGCTCGTCGAGCGCGCGAGCGAGGCCGGCGCGATGGCCTACGTCGTCAAGCCGTTCACGCCCAACGACCTCCTGCCGGCGATCGAGATCGCCCTGAGCCGCTACCAGCAGATCGTGACCCTCGAGGCCGAGGTCGCCGACATGGTCGAGCGCTTCGAGACCCGCAAGCTCGTCGACCGGGCCAAGGGCCTGCTCAACGAGAAGATGGGCCTGTCGGAGCCGGAGGCGTTCCGCTGGATCCAGAAAGCGTCGATGGACCGCCGTCTCACGATGCACGATGTCGCGCTCGCGATCATCGAGCAGCTCGCGCCCAAGAAGTAGGGCCCGCGCTACCTGACCTTCTTCAGGAAGTTCGTCATCCGCACGGTCGAGAGCCGGTTGCCGGCCTCGTCGGTGATCTCGATCTCGTGGGTGCACAGGGTGCGGCCGAGCGAGATCGCGCGACAGGTGCCGGTGACCCAGCCGCTGTCGACCGACTTCGAATGCGAGGCGTTGATCTCGATGCCGACCGCGATGTGATCCGGACCGCCGTGGACCGCCGAGGACAGCGAACCGAGCGACTCGCCGAGCACCACGTGGGCTCCGCCGTGCAGGATGCCGACGACCTGCGTGTTCCCCTCCACCGGCATCCGTGCGACCGAGTAGTCGGCGCCGAGGACGTCGAACTCGATGCCCATCTTGTTGGACAGCGGACCTCCGCCGTTCGCGAAGCGGGCGAGCAGATCGGGGTGCAGATCGTCGGGGTACTGGGTCACGGGAGGCCCTCCAGGGCTGTCGGATGCGGCGGCTAGGCTTGCGCCGTGCCGGACTCGAAAAAGCCTACGCTCCTGCTCATCGACGGCCATTCACTCGCGTTCCGCGCGTTCTATGCCCTCCCGGTCGACTCTTTCGTCACCCGCGACGGACAGCACACGAACGCCATCCACGGGTTCCTGTCGATGCTCAACCTGCTGCTGCAGAACGAGCGGCCGACCCACCTCGCGGTGGCCTTCGACAAGTCGCGCGTCTCGTTCCGCACGAAGGAGTACCCGGAGTACAAGGGCACCCGCGGCGAGACGCCGTCGGAGTTCACGGGTCAGATCCCGCTGCTGCAGGAAGCCCTGACGGCGATGAACATCCCGATCCTCGTGGTCGACGACTTCGAGGCCGACGACATCCTGGCGACCCTCGCCACGAAGGGCGCCGCCGACGGCTTCGACGTGCTGGTGACCTCGGGCGACCGCGACACCATCCAGCTGGTCAACGACCAGATCACGCTGCTCTACCCGAACGCCCGCGGCGTCTCCGAGCTGAAGCGCTACGACCGGGATGCCGTGGTCGAGAAGTACGGCATCGAGCCGCACCAGTACCCCGAGATCGCGGCCCTCGTCGGCGAGACGAGCGACAACCTGATCGGCATCGACAAGGTCGGCGAGAAGACCGCCGTCAAATGGATCCAGCAGTACGGCACCGTCGAGAACCTCCTCGCCCACGCCGACGAGATCACGGGCGTCGTCGGCGGGTACCTGCGCGATCAGCAGGACCGTGCCATCCGCAACCGCAAGCTCAACCGGCTCGTGACCGACATGGAGCTCGAGTACGCGCCCGGCGACCTCGCGCGCAAGCCGATGAACGTCGAGGCGGTCACTGAGCTGTTCGGGCGGCTGCAGTTCAAGGCGCTGCTCGAGCGTCTGCTGAAGATCGAAGGCGTCACCGACGAGGCCCAGCTGACGAGCGGCGGGGCGGTGGCGAGCGACCTCCCGACGGTCGACACGCCCACCGGCGTCGACCTCGAGGCGTGGCTCGACAAGCACTCGGCCGGCGGCACGTCGCCGCTCGGCGTGCGGGTCGCCCTGCTGAACGGCGCGATCGACGGCGTGGGGATCGCGGGGGAGTCCGACTCGGCATGGGTGCCGTGGGGCGACGAGTCGCTCGCGACCTGGCTCGCCGGCTCGAGCCCGAAGCACGTCTACGACGCGAAGCGCCAGGGCAAGGCCCTCGCCGCGGCCGGCGTCGAGCTCCGCGGCGTCGACCTCGATCCCGCGCTGCAGGCCTGGCTGCTGCGGCCGTCCCAGAAGTCGGAGACGCTCGGCTCGCTGGTCTACTACTACCTCGGCGAGAACCTCCCGCAGCCCGACCCGAACCAGCTCGTGCCCGAGACCGAGGCGCTGAGCCCGGCGAGCGAGGCGTGGTTCGTGCGGCGGCTCGCCGGGGAACTCGCGGGACGACTGGATGCCGGCTCGACGAGCGTGCTGCATGAGATCGAGGTGCCGCTCGGGCCGGTGCTCGCCCGTATGGAGGTGCAGGGCATCACCGTGTCGGCGCCGGTGCTCGCCGGGCTCAACGACCGGCTCGGGGCGCAGGCGGCCGAGATCGCCGCCGCCGCGTACGCCGAGATCGGCACGGAGATCAACCTCGGCTCGCCCAAGCAGCTCCAAGAGGTGCTCTTCGACCAACTCGGCATGCCGAAGACCCGGTCGAACAAGACCGGCTTCTCGACCGACGCGCAGTCGCTGCAAGATCTGCAGGACCTCAACCCGCATCCGTTCCTCGGGCTGCTGCTCCAGCACCGGGATGCCACCAAGATCAAGCAGATCGTCGAGACGCTGCAGAAGGGCCTCGGCGCCGACGGGCGGGTGCGCACCAACTACGAGCAGACCGGCTCCGCGACCGGCCGCCTCGCCTCGAACGACCCGAACCTGCAGAACATCCCGATCAAGACCGAGGTCGGCCGGGAGGTGCGCACCGCGTTCGTGCCCGGCGAGGGCTTCGACACCCTGCTCACCGCCGACTACTCGCAGATCGAGATGCGCATCATGGCGCACCTCTCCGAAGACCAGGGGCTCATCGAGGCGTTCCACTCCGGCGAAGACCTGCACCGCTTCGTCGGTGCCCGCGTCTTCGGCGTCGACCCGGCCGACGTCACCTCGACCATGCGCACCAAGGTCAAGGCGATGTCCTACGGCCTCGCCTACGGACTCTCGCCGTTCGGCCTGAGCAAGCAGCTGCGCATCGAGGTCGGCGAGGCGAAGGAGCTGATCGCCGACTACCTCGCCCGTTTCGGCGGCGTGCGCGACTACCTGCGCGGCGTCGTCGAGCAGGCCCGCGTCGACGGCTTCACGACGACCCTCTTCGGCCGGCGTCGCCCGTTCGGCGACCTGACGTCGACCAACCGCACGCTGCGCGAGAACGCCGAGCGCCAGGCGCTCAACTCGCCGATCCAGGGGTCGGCCGCCGACGTCATCAAGATCGCGATGCTCGGCATCGACGCCGACATCCGCGAACGCGGGCTCGCCTCGCGGATGCTCCTGCAGGTGCACGACGAACTCGTGCTCGAGGTGGTCGCCGCCGAGGTCGAGGAGGTCACCGCGATCGTCACCGACCGGATGGCGCACGCCGCCGATCTCAGCGTCCCCCTCGACGTGCAGGTCGGGTCCGGGGCAAACTGGGACGCAGCCGCGCACTGAGCCGCGCGGTGGAGGCGGATCCGAACGAGGAGGTTCTCATGCCCGAACGCACCGCCGTCGTCGCCTCCCGCATCGGACTGCACGCGCGTCCCGCATCGCTTGTGAGCCTCGCCGCCGCCGGAACCGGGGTGCCGGTGCAGATCGCCGCGCACGGCCGCAGCGTCAACGCGGCGAGCATCCTCGGCATCCTCTCGCTCGACGTGAGCCACGGCGACGAGGTGATCGTGTCGGCCGATGACCAGGCCGCGGTCGACAAGCTGATCGAGCTGCTCGAGCGGGATCTGACCGAAGACTGATCGCGGGCCCGTCCTAGGCTGGACGCATGACCGACGCGATGAGCCGCCCCACTACGAAGATCGATCAGATCGCCGAGGACTGGGTCGCCACGATGGTCGACCTCGATCCCGACACCGCGATCTGGATGGGGGTCGAGGGTCGGCTCGGCGAGATCGGCGACCACTCGCCGGCCGGCCACGCCGCCTACATCGCTGCGGCGAAGAAGGTCGTGGCCGCACTGGGCGCCGAGACCCCGGTCGACGAGGTGGACGAGGTCACCCAGACCGACATCGTGTCCGAACTGGAGCTCGAGATCGCCTCCTCCGACGCGGGATACCACCTGCGCGACCTCAACGTCATCGCGAGCCCGGCCCAGGGCATCCGCGAGATCTTCGACCTGATGCCGACCGAGTCCGAGGCCGACTGGGCGGTGATCTCGACCCGTCTCGGCAATGTCGCCGGCGCCGTCGACGGCTACATCGAGACTTTGCGGGCCGGCATCGCGGCGGGGCACGTTCCGGCTCGTCGCCAGGTGTCCGAGGTCGCCCAGCAGACGCGCAAGCACGGTGACCCGCTCGGCTTCTTCTTCGACTTCACCGGCGAGGCGAAGCTCGGCGACGGTGCCGACCTCCCGGAGTCGCTCGCCGCCGACCTGAGGACGGGCGCGGAAGCGTCGGCCGAGGCCTACGACCGGCTCGCGACGTTCCTCGAGACCGAACTCGCCCCCGCGGCCGGAGAGGTGGATGCCGTCGGCCGCGAGCTGTACGCGCTGCGTTCCCGGCACTTCCTCGGCGCGACGATCGACCTCGACGAGACCTACGAGTGGGGCATCGAGGAGCTCGCGCGCATGGTCGAGGAGCAGACCCGGATCGCGGGCGAGATCGTTCCGGGCGGCTCGGTGCACGACGCGATCGAGGCGCTCGATAAGGACCCGGCGCGGAAGTTGCAGGGCACCGACGCGCTGCAGCGCTGGATGCAGGAGACGAGCGACCGGGCCGTCGCCGAGCTCTCCCGCGATCACTTCGACATCCCGGAGGCCATCCGCAACCTCGAGTGCATGATCGCCCCGACGCAGGAGGGCGGCATCTACTACACGGGCCCCGCCGACGACTTCTCGCGCCCGGGCCGGATGTGGTGGAGCGTGCCCGAGGGGGTCACCGAGTTCGACACCTGGCGCGAGCTGACGACCGTCTACCACGAGGGCGTGCCCGGTCACCACCTGCAGATCGGCCAGGCCGTCTACAACCGCGCGACGCTCAACCTCTGGCGCCGGCAGCTCGGCGGCACGAGCGGTCACGCCGAGGGCTGGGCGCTCTACGCCGAACGACTCATGCAGGAGCTCGGCTACCTCGACGACCCGGCCGACCGGCTCGGCATGCTCGACGGCCAGCGGATGCGCGCGGCCCGCGTCGTGCTCGACATCGGCGTGCACCTCGGCAAGCCCAAGCTCACCGGCGACGGGATCTGGGATGCCGACTACGCGCTCGGCTTCCTGCGCGAGAACGTCAACATGAACGACTCATTCGTGCGCTTCGAGGTGAACCGCTACCTCGGCTGGCCGGGGCAAGCGCCGTCGTACAAGGTGGGCCAGCGCATCTGGGAGCAGATCCGCGATGCCGCGCAGACCCGCGACGCCGCCGGGTTCTCGTTCAAGGACTTCCACAACAAGGCGCTCGACATCGGCGGCGTCGGTCTCGACACCTTGCGGGCCACCCTGTTGAAGTGACATGTCGTCGCCCTGGGAACTCGCGCTCCGTGGTCGCCTGCGGCAGCTCGACCCCGCCCTCGCCGACTACTTCTCGACGATCCCCGCCGACCGCGTCGGACGGGGAAGCGGCACGTTCGACGCGGTCGGCACCCCGCGGCGCTGGCTGTGGCCGGTGTTCGCGATCCTCGGCCGGGCCGCGATCGCCTTCCCGGTGTGGGAGCGCGACGTGCCGTTCGAGGTGGTCAACGTCCCGGGTGACGGGGCGGTGCGCGCGACGACCGCGTTCGGCTTCCTGCGGGGCGAGGAGGTGATGCGGCACGAGATCCGGATGACGTCCCGGGGACTCCGGGACGTGCTCGGCACCCGGGGTCGACTCGAGGCGTCGCTCGTCGCCGACGCCGTGGACGGCCGGCTCGAACTGCGGTCGACCGATGTGCGGCTGCGACTCGGAGCGGCCCGCATTCCGATCCCGTTCGCGCCGCGCATCACGCTGGTCGAGCGACGCGACGGCGACCGCCAGCGTGTCGAGTTCACGATGACGGCTCCTTTGGTCGGCCGCATCTACGAGTACGCCGGATCGTCCGCCTCCCGGATCGAGGCCGCGTGAAAGTCGTCGTCGCCGGCGCCTCCGGCTTCATGGGCCGCGATCTCGTCGCCCGCCTCCGCGCTGAGGGTGACGAGGTGGTCACCATCGGCCGAGCCGCCGCCGACGCCCGGTGGGGGGACGCCGCCGGCATCCTCTCGGCGGTCGACGGGGCCGACGTGCTGCTCAACCTCGCCGGCAAGAGCGTCAACTGCCGCTACGGCTCCGCGAACCGGGCGGAGATCCTGCGGTCGCGAGTGGAGACCACCCGGGCGTTGGGGATGCGGTCGCCGCCGCTCGACGACCGCCGGCGCTCTGGCTCAACTCGTCGACCCCGACGATCTACCGGCACGCCGAGGATCGCGCGCAGACCGAATCGTCCGGCGAACTCGGCACGGGCTTCTCGGTGGGGATCGCCCGGGCCTGGGAGGACGCCTTCGCCGAACGCGATCTGCCCGCCACCCGCCGGGTCGCGCTGCGCACGGCGATCGTCCTCGGCGACGGCGGCGCGCTCATCCCGTTGCTGAATCTGGCGCGGATCGGATTCGGGGGAGCGCAGGTCGACGGTCCCTGGTTTCGCTCGCGGCGCAGGATGGCGGCCGGCACCTTGCACGAGTTCGGCGCCCGGGGTGGGCGCCAACGATTCTCCTGGGTGCATCTCGACGACGTGTACGGCATCCTCCGATTCCTCATCGATCACGACGAGATCGACGGCGTCGTCAACGTCGCCGCTCCGGAGCCGGTCGACAGCGTCACGGTGATGCGCAGCATCCGTCGGGCGGTTCGGATGCCGTTCGGCATCCCGCTGCACCGCTGGCTCCTCGAACCGGGAGCCTGGGCGATCCGCACCGAGACCGAGCTGATGCTGAAGAGCAGATGGGTCGTGCCCGAGCGGCTCCTGGAGGCCGGCTACGTGTTCGCGCATCCCGCGATCGACGCCGCGATCGACGACGTCGTGGAGGCCCGCCGACGCCGTGGTGAGTCGGGGTGAGCCGGGTAGGAACTCCCAGGCAACGCACATCCCGGTACCCCCACAACGGGGCGCAGGCGAGTGTTTCATTGAGGGGGCAACCCTGGGGTGGCGGGAAAGCTAGGTGGTGCGGGGGCCGCGTGATACTCCTTAGGCAACCGGAGTAGACCGATTCGTCTAGGGATGTCGTCTGGACACGGTCAGCCGGAAAGTGGTGGGGGGCCCTCGTGGCCGAAGCAGTGTCGTTGTCGGATTCCAAGAAGTCGCAGTTGATTCGCCGGGGGGCGATGTTGACCGGCGCGCTCGCGATCGTCGTCGCGCTGACGCTCGTCCAGGGAGGCACCGCTCGAGCGGCGACGGTTCTCACGGGGCCGATCGACCTCGGTGTCGCAGGAACCTTCTCGGCTCTCGCCGCGAGCGAGGCGACGAACACCGGACCGTCGGTGCTCAGCGGTGACCTCGGCGTCTCAGGCGGGACACCGCCGACGGGCTTCGGACCTCCGGCGAACATCGGGGGCAGCACGTACGTGGGGCCGGGGAGCCTCGCGGCCGACGCTCAGCTCGACCTCGACGTGGCCATGAACACCGCGGCGAGCCTCACCCCGACGGTGACGGGACTCGCCAACCTGACCGGGATGACGCTGGTTCCGGGTGTGTACGCGGGTGGCGCACTCCGTCTCGACGGCGGCGGGGCGCTCAGACTCGACGCCAACGGCGACACCACCGCCATCTGGGTGTTCACCGCGTCCAGCACCCTCATCACCGGGGGCGCGAGCGAGATCATCCTCGAAAACGGCGCGAGTGCGTGCAACGTCTTCTGGCTGGTGGGGTCGTCGGCCACCTTCGGAACGTCGAGCGACTTCGTGGGCACCGTCATGGCGCAGCAGACGATCAGCGATGAAGGGTCGAGCGTCGTGATCGGTCGCCTTCTCGCGAACGACGCCGCCGTGACTCTCATCGACACCGAGGTGACGGTGCCGACGGGCTGCGCGCCTGCGGGGACCACCACCACCACGGGAGAGCCCGAGATGACCTCGGGAACCCCCACAGACGCCACCGAGGGCGAGCCCTACTCGTTCCCGTTCATCGCGTCCGGCACCGGCTCGATCACGTACAGCGTGACCGCCGGCACCGTTCCCGACGGTCTCGCGCTCGACGCCGCGACGGGTCTCCTCGCTGGCACGCCTCTCGATGCCGACGTCGACACCTTCACCGTCACCGCCTCGAACGGATCGGCTCGCACGGCCTCGGTGGTCGCCACGCTCGTCACACGTGCCGCCGCGGCGCCCGGGGTGTCGCCTGCGGCCCTGTTGCCGCCGACCGGAAGCGAGCCGTCAGTCGTCGCCCTGGTGGCCGCCGTCATCCTGGTCGGCGCGGGAGCGCTGCTGCTCGTTCGTCGCCCACGCCGGGCCCGTCACCTGCGCCGCGCGTTGTAGACCGTGGATGCCGACCCGCCGTACTCGGCGAAGGTGCGCAGCGCTCGGTCCCGCAGCACGTCGCTCGTGACCTCGATCCCGCGCGCCTCGAGTTGTTGGCGCCAGTCGTCGCGCACCGGTCCCTCATCGAAACCGGTCAGTTCCTCGCACTCCGGGCCGGAACCCGCGATCACCAGGCGGCGCACGCCCGACCAGATCGTCGCGCCGTAGCACATCGCGCACGGTCGCCAGTTGACGACCAACTCGAGCGATTGGTCGGCCGCGAGGTCCCACCCGCCGAGGTTCGTCTGCGCCAGACTCAGCGCGACGACCTCGGCGTGCGTCGACGAGAGACCGCTCGCGAGCACCACGTTGACCCCCGCGGCGATCAGCTCGCCCGAGGTCGAGTCGACGACGAGCGCCGCGAACGGCCCGCCGTTGCCGGCGCGCCAGTTCTGATCCGCCAGCTCGTGCACGAGCCCCATCCGCTCCTCGTCGGTCGCGAGCGCGTCCGGCAGCGGACGACCGTGCAGCCAAGGGGGGAGCGAGGCGGTGAACGTGCTGGCGCGGGTCATCCGTCAACGCTAGGCTAGAGAGTCGCGATTTGACGCGATTCCTATCCGCCTGCCATCGGCGACCACACCACGTATTCTCGTCGCTGGCCCAAGTACGCCTTCTTCACCGAAGCGGGCAATCTCCGGAGCAACTACTACATGACAACCGCAACGACCGCCTCGGCCATCAAGCAGGTCGCGATCAACGACATCGGATCTGCTGAAGACTTCCTGGCCGCGGTCGAGAAGACGCTCAAGTTCTTCAACGACGGAGACCTCATCGAGGGCACCGTCGTCAAGATCGACCGCGACGAGGTCCTCCTCGACGTCGGCTACAAGACCGAGGGTGTCATCCCCTCCCGCGAACTCTCCATCAAGCACGACGTCGACCCCTCCGAGGTCGTCAACGTCGGTGACATGGTGGAAGCCCTCGTTCTCCAGAAGGAGGACAAGGAAGGTCGCCTCATCCTGTCGAAGAAGCGCGCGCAGTACGAGCGTGCGTGGGGCGACGTCGAGAAGATCAAGGACACCGACGGCGTCGTGACCGGCAAGGTCATCGAGGTCGTCAAGGGCGGCCTGATCGTCGACATCGGCCTCCGTGGCTTCCTCCCGGCCTCGCTCATCGAGCTGCGCCGCGTGCGGGACCTCACGCCGTACCTCGACCAGGAGATCGAGGCGAAGATCCTCGAGCTCGACAAGAACCGCAACAACGTCGTCCTGAGCCGCCGCGCGCTGCTCGAGCAGACGCAGTCGGAGTCGCGCTCGACGTTCCTCAACAACCTCGCCAAGGGCCAGGTCCGCAAGGGCGTCGTGTCCTCGATCGTCAACTTCGGCGCGTTCGTCGACCTCGGCGGTGTGGACGGCCTCGTGCACGTCTCCGAGCTGTCGTGGAAGCACATCGAGCACGCGTCGGAGGTCGTCGAGGTCGGCCAGGAGGTCACCGTCGAGATCCTCGAGGTCGACATGGAGCGTGAGCGCGTGTCGCTCTCGCTCAAGGCGACCCAGGAGGACCCGTGGCAGGTCTTCGCCCGCACCCACGCGATCGGCCAGATCGCTCCCGGTAAGGTCACCAAGCTCGTCCCGTTCGGTGCGTTCGTGCGCGTCGCGGAGGGCATCGAGGGCCTCGTCCACATCTCGGAGCTCAGCGGTAAGCACGTCGAGCTGGCCGAGCAGGTCGTGTCGGTCGGCGAGGAGGTCTTCGTCAAGGTCATCGACATCGACCTCGAGCGTCGCCGCATCTCGCTCTCGCTGAAGCAGGCGAACGAGTCGGTCGACCCGACCGGCAGCGAGTTCGACTCCGGCCTGGCCGCGCTGTACGGCATGGTCACCGAGTACGACGAGCAGGGCAACTACAAGTTCCCGGAGGGCTTCGACGCGGAGTCGGGCGAGTGGCTCGAGGGCTTCGACGCCCAGCGCGAGACCTGGGAGGCCGAGTATGCGGCGGCCCAGGCCCGCTGGGAGCTCCACAAGACCCAGGTGCTCGCCGCCGAGGAGAAGGGCATCGCCGATGCCCCCGCCGCCGGTTCGTCGGCCGCGGCGCCGTCGGGCAACTCGTTCTCGAGCGAGGGCTCCTCGACCGGCACGCTGGCCGATGACGAGTCGCTGGCCGCGCTCCGCGAGAAGCTCGCGGGCAACAGCTAGGTAGTTCACGGAGAAGGGGCCGGACGTGTGATCGTCCGGCCCCTTCTCGTTGCGAGGTGTGCTCAGCTGCCGTTCAGGACGCGATCGGTGCCCGGCGGTTCCGGGATGTCGGGAACGCCGAGCTTCTTCTCCCGGCGCGTCCGCCGCATCCGCCGGAACAGGGCGACGAGCCCGGCGACCAGTCCGATGAGGGCGAGGATCACGAGGGCGGGGAACAGCAGCGCGAGGATGCTGAGGATCACCGACGAAACGTCTTCGAGCGTGCTCAGAACCGGCGCGGCCATTCCCGCGGTCGCCGTGTTGGCGGGGATCCGGGTGAGCGTCTTGCCGGCGTGCACGGCGAGTGACAGCAGGATGCCGATGACGATCGGCACCCACTGGTTGCTCGCGAAGAAGGCGGCCGGGTCGGTCACCGACGCGGTCTCGGACGTCGTGCCGGTGCCGAACAGGATGCCGCCGGCGGCGGGCCGCACGATCGTCTGGATCCAGTCGTTGACGCTGTCCACGACCGGGATCTTGTCGGCGACGACCTCGATCACGAAGAGCACGCCGAGGATGACGAGCACCCACTCATTCCCGAGCCAGGACCACGCCTGCGGCAGGTCGATCCAGTCGAAGAACCGGCTGCCGAGGCCGACGAGCAGCAGCGGGATGTAGGCGTTGAGTCCGGCGGCGGCCGCGAGGCCGGTCCCCGTGAGGAGCTCGAGCATGCCCATACGATAGCCACATGCTGCTCGTGGCCCTGACGGGCGGGATCGCGTCGGGCAAGTCGACCGTCGCCCGCCGGCTCGCCGAACACGGCGCGGTGATCGTGGATGCCGACCAGGTCGCCCGTCAGGTGGTCGAACCGGGGGAGCCGGCTCTCGCCCGCATCGCCGAGGAGTTCGGTCCCGGCGTCATCGCGGCCGACGGGTCGCTCGACCGGCCCGCTCTGGGCGCCGTCATCTTCAGCGATCCCGAGGGCCGGCTCAAGCTCAACGCGATCACGCACCCCGCGGTGCTCGACCGGTCACGCGCGCTCTTCGCGGAGGCGGGCGCGACGGACCCTCACGCGGTGGTCGTGTACGACGTCCCCTTGCTCGTCGAAGCGGGCCGCAGCGACGAGTTCGATCTCATCGTGGTCGTGCACGCGGCGACCGAGACCCGGATCGCACGGATGATCGAGCAGCGCGGCATGACGCGCGACGAGGCGCTGCACCGCATCAACTCCCAATCGACCGACACCGACAGGTTCGCGATCGCCGACGTCGTGATCGACGCCGACGGCACGCTCGAGGAGACCCTCATCCAGTCCGATGCGCTCTGGGAGAACCTCCGAGCGCGTGTCGGAGGCGCCGCCTAGCCTGGACAGCATGCAGCCCACTCGTGCCGTCCGGCCTTTCGAGGTCATCAGCGAGTACTCGCCGTCCGGTGATCAGCCGCAGGCGATCAAGGAGCTGGCCCAGCGCATCAACGCGGGCGAGACGGATGTCGTGCTCCTGGGCGCCACCGGAACGGGCAAGTCGGCGACGACCGCCTGGCTCATCGAGCAGGTGCAGCGCCCCACGATCGTGCTCGCGCACAACAAGACCCTCGCCGCGCAGCTCGCCAACGAGTTCCGCGAGCTGATGCCGAACAATGCGGTCGAGTACTTCGTCTCGTACTACGACTACTACCAGCCCGAGGCGTACGTGCCGCAGACCGACACCTTCATCGAGAAGGACTCGTCGATCAACGCCGAGGTCGAGCGCCTGCGCCACTCGACGACCAACTCGCTGCTCTCGCGGCGCGACACCGTCGTGGTCTCGACCGTCTCCTGCATCTACGGTCTCGGCGCCGCGGAGGAGTACCTGGGCGCGATGGTCTCGCTCCAGATCGGCGACTCGATCCCGCGCGACCGGCTCGTGCGCCAGTTCCTGAACATGCAGTACGACCGCAACGACGTCGACTTCTCGCGGGGCAAGTTCCGCGTGCGCGGCGACACGATCGAGATCATCCCGGTCTACGAAGAGCACGCCATCCGCATCGAGATGTTCGGCGACGAGATCGAGGCGCTCTACGCCCTCCATCCGCTCACCGGCGACGTGCTGCGCAAGATGGATGCCGTGTCGGTGTTCCCGGCGACGCACTACGCCGCGAGCCCCGAGGCGATGCACCGCGCGATCGCGTCGATCAAGGTCGAGCTCGCCGAACAGCTCGCGCTGTTCGAGAAGCAGGGCAAGCTGCTCGAGGCCCAGCGCCTGCGCATGCGCACCGCGTTCGACATCGAGATGATGGAGCAGATCGGCTTCTGCAACGGCATCGAGAACTACTCGCGGCACATCGACGGCCGCCAGCCGGGGGAGCCGCCGAACACGCTGCTCGACTACTTCCCCGACGACTTCCTGGTCGTCATCGACGAGTCGCATGCGACGGTGCCGCAGATCGGCGCGATGTACGAGGGGGATGCCTCGCGCAAGCGCACCCTCGTCGAGCACGGGTTCCGCTTGCCGAGCGCGCTCGACAACCGTCCGCTGCGCTGGGAGGAGTTCCTCGACCGCGTCGGTCAGAAGGTCTACCTCTCGGCCACCCCCGGCAAGTACGAGATGGGCATGGCCGACGGGGTGGTCGAGCAGATCATCCGCCCCACCGGTCTCGTCGACCCGCAGATCGTCGTGAAGCCGAGCAAGGGGCAGATCGACGACCTGCTCGAGCAGATCCGGCTGCGCGTCGAGCGCGACGAACGCGTCCTGGTCACGACGCTCACGAAGAAGATGGCGGAAGAACTGACCGCCTTCCTCGCCGAGCACGGCGTCAACGTGCGCTACCTGCACTCCGACGTCGACACGCTGCGCCGAGTCGAGCTGCTCACCGAGCTGCGGGCCGGCGTCTACGACGTGCTCGTCGGCATCAACCTCCTCCGCGAAGGCCTCGACCTGCCCGAGGTGTCGCTCGTCGCGATCCTCGACGCCGACAAGGAGGGGTTCCTCCGCTCGGGCACGTCGCTGATCCAGACGATCGGTCGTGCCGCGCGCAACGTCGCCGGCGAGGTGCACATGTACGCCGACAACATGACCGACTCGATGAAGCGGGCGATCGAAGAGACCGATCGCCGCCGCGAGAAGCAGGTCGCGTACAACATCGAACACGGCATCGAGCCGACCGCGCTCCGCAAGCGCATCGCCGACATCACCGAGGTGCTCGCGCGCGAGGGCGCCGACACCGAGAAGCTCCTCGCCGGGCGCAGCACGCCCGACGGCGCGCGCCGGCGCAGCCCCACGCCGAACCTCCGCCGTGAGGGCATCGGGGCAGCGGGCGCGACCGAGCTGGAGACGATCATCGCCGACCTCAACGCGCAGATGCTGCAGGCCGCCGGCGAGCTGAAGTTCGAGCTCGCGGCGCGGTTGCGCGACGAACTCGGCGACCTCAAGAAGGAGCTTCGGCAGATGGAGACCGCGGGCCACGTGCGGTAGCACCGGCGGAGACGTTCGCCCAGCGGGGACCGTCAGGCGGATGTCGGTGGCCCTCCGTACACTTGCCGGGTGTCGATTACGCCTGTCCCCGGAGCCCACAAGCTGAGCGTCCGAGGGGCTCGCGTCCACAACCTCAAGGACGTCGATCTCGAGATCCCGCGCGACTCGCTCGTCGTCTTCACCGGGCTCTCCGGCTCGGGCAAGTCGAGCCTCGCGTTCGACACGATCTTCGCCGAGGGTCAGCGCCGCTACGTCGAGTCGCTTTCGGCATACGCCCGCCAGTTCCTAGGCCAGGTCGACCGGCCCGACGTCGACTTCATCGAGGGGCTCAGCCCCGCGGTCTCGATCGACCAGAAGTCGACGAACCGCAACCCGCGCTCGACCGTCGGCACGATCACCGAGATCTACGACTACATGCGCCTGCTCTGGGCGCGCATCGGCATCCCGCACTGCCCCGTCTGCGGAGAGCCCATCCAGCGCCAGACGGTGCAGCAGATCGCCGACCAGCTGATGGAGCTCGAGACCGGCACCCGTTACCAGGTGCTCGCCCCGATCGTCTCGCAGAAGAAGGGGGAGTTCGTCGACCTCTTCAAGGAACTGCAGACCGGCGGCTACTCCCGGGCCGTGGTCGACGGTGAGACCGTCCAGCTCACCGAGCCGCCCACGCTCAAGAAGCAGTACAAGCACGACATCTCGGTCGTCGTCGACCGGCTCGTCGCCGCCGACGACCTGCTCACCCGGCTGACCGACTCGGTCGAGACCGCGCTCCGCCTGGCCGGCGGTGTCGTCACGATCGACTTCGTGGATGTCGACGGTGCCGGGGGCGTGCGCACGTTCAGCGAGAAGCTGTCCTGCCCGAACAACCACCCCATCCAGCTCACCGAGATCGAGCCGCGCACCTTCTCGTTCAACGCCCCGTTCGGCGCCTGCCCGGAGTGCTCGGGCCTCGGCACCAAGATGGCGGTCGACACCGACCTCGTGATCGGCGACCCCGCGCTGACCCTCAACGAGGGCGTCGTGCTGCCCTGGAACCAGGCCGGCAAGGGGATGTACTCCTACTTCACCCGGCTCCTGCAGGGGCTCGGCAAAGACCTCGACTTCGACCTCGACACCCCCTGGCAGGACCTGTCCGAGGCGGCCAAGCAGGCGATCCTGCGCGGCAACGACTTCGAGGTCGCCGTCTCCTGGCGCAACCGCTACGGCCGCACCGTCAAGTACTCGACCGGGTTCGAGGGCGTCATGCCCTACATCGAGCGCAAGTACCAGGAGGCCGAGGGCGACTGGTCGAAGGCGCGCTACGGCGAGTACCTCCGTGAGGTGCCGTGCCCGGTGTGCGACGGCGAGCGACTCAAGCCCGAGGTTCTCGCGGTGAAGGTCGATGGCGAGAGCATCTCCGCGGTCGCGAACCTCAGCCTGAGCGGCGCCCATCAGTTCATGGAGCGCCTCGAGCTGTCGGCGCGCGACGCGAAGATCGCGGCCCAGGTGCTGCGCGAGATCCGGCTGCGGCTCGAGTTCCTGCTCGAGGTCGGGCTCGGCTACCTCACGATGGCGCGCGCCGCCGCGACCCTCTCCGGCGGCGAGGCGCAGCGCATCCGGCTGGCGACCCAGATCGGGTCGGGTCTGACCGGCGTGCTCTACGTGCTCGACGAGCCGAGCATCGGGTTGCACCAGCGCGACAACCGGCGGCTCATCGACACCCTGGTGAAGCTGAAGAACCTCGGCAACACGCTCATCGTCGTCGAGCACGACGAGGACACCATCCGCACCGCCGATTGGCTCGTCGACATCGGGCCGGGCGCGGGGGAGCACGGGGGCGAGGTCGTGCACTCGGGCGACTACGCCTCTCTTCTGAAGAACACGAAGTCCGTCACGGGCGACTACCTCGCCGGACGGCGCTCGATCGAGATGCCCGCGAAGCGCCGGAAGATCGACAAGACGCGGCAGATCACGGTCGAGGGCGCGAAGGCGAACAACCTGCAGGATGTCACCGTGAGCTTCCCGCTCGGCGCCTTTGTGTCGGTCACCGGGGTGAGCGGCTCGGGCAAGTCGAGCCTCGTCAACGACATCCTCTACAAGGTGCTCGCCAACGAGCTCAACGGCGCCCGCCAGGTGCCCGGCCGCCACAAGCGCGTCACCGGGCTCGAGCAGCTCGACAAGGTCGTGCACGTCGACCAGGCGCCGATCGGCCGCACCCCGCGCTCCAACCCGGCGACGTACACCGGGGTCTTCGACCGCATCCGCAATCTGTTCGCCGAGACGATGGAGGCCAAGGCGCGCGGCTACCTACCCGGCCGCTTCTCGTTCAACGTCAAGGGCGGCCGCTGCGAGACCTGCGCGGGCGACGGCACGATCAAGATCGAGATGAACTTCCTGCCCGACGTCTACGTCGCGTGCGAGACCTGCGGGGGAGCGCGGTACAACCGCGACACCCTCCAGGTGCACTACAAGGGCAAGAACATCGCCGAGGTACTCGACATGCCGATCGCCGAGGCGGCCGACTTCTTCGAGCCGATCAGCGCGATCCACCGCTACCTCAAGACCCTCGTCGAGGTGGGCCTGGGCTACGTGCGGCTCGGCCAGTCCGCGACGACCCTGTCCGGCGGCGAGGCGCAGCGCGTGAAGCTCGCGACCGAGCTGCAGAAGCGCTCCAACGGCCGCAGCGTCTACGTGCTCGACGAGCCGACCACGGGTCTGCACTTCGAAGACGTGCGGAAGCTGCTGCTCGTGCTCAACGGACTCGTCGACAAGGGCAACACGGTCATCGTGATCGAGCACAACCTCGACGTCATCAAGAGCGCCGACTGGGTGATCGACCTCGGACCGGAGGGCGGCTCCGGCGGCGGACGCGTGCTCGCGACCGGCACTCCCGAGCACATCGCGACGGTTCCGGAGAGCGCCACCGGCGTCTTCCTCGCCGAGATCCTGAATGTCCCGGCCCGCAAGGCCGGCTAGGTGACGCGCCCGGCCCGGGCCGACGCGATCGAGTGGCGTCCCCAGCAGGGCGAGATCCCGACGTCGCCCGGGGTCTACCGATTCCGGGATGCCCGCGGCCGAGTGCTCTACGTCGGCAAGGCGATCAATCTCCGGCAGCGGCTGAGCAACTACTTCCAGCCGATGCGCAACCTGCACCAGCGCACGCGCGCGATGGTGCTCACCGCGACCGGCGTCGAGTGGACCGTGGTCGGCAGCGACCGCGAGGCGCTCGACCTCGAATACGCCTGGATCAAGGAGTTCACGCCGCCGTTCAACGTGAAGTTCCGCGACGACAAGACCTACCCGTACATGGTCGTCACGCTCGCCGACGAGGCGCCGCGCGTGATGGTGACGCGCAACCGCCGCATCCCGGGCGCGAAGTACTTCGGGCCGTACCCGAAGATCTGGGCGGTGCGCGACACGATCGAGCTGATGGTGCGGGCGTTCCCGATCCGCACCTGTTCCGACTCGTCGTACAAGCGCGCGATGCAGACCGGAAGGCCGTGTTTTCCCGGGCAGATCGGGCGCTGCGGCGGACCGTGTTCGGGACGGGTGTCGATCGAGGAGCACCGCGAGATCGTCAACGATTTCGTGGCGTTCATGACGCATCCCGACCGCGCCGTCGTGCGGCTGCTCGAGCGCGAGATGAAGAGCGCCGCGGCGGAGTTCGCCTACGAGCGGGCGGCGAAGATCCGCGACCGGCTGCAGGCGCTCGAGAACGTCCTGGAGCGCAGCGCGGTGGTGCTGTCCGAAGACACGATCGACACGGATGTCTTCGGCATCGAGTACGACGAACTCGCCGCCGCCGTGCAGCAGTTCGCCGTGCGCGGCGGGCGTATCACCGGCACCCGCAGCTGGGTCGTCGACACCGAGCTCGACCTCCCGATCGGCGAGCTGGTCGAGGCGGTTCTGCTGAGCGCCTACGAGACGGAGCAGCCGCCGCGCGAGATCGTCGTGCCGAAGCTCCCCGACGACGCCGCGGCGCTCGAGGCCTGGCTGAGCGACCGGCGCACGAAGGGGTCGGTCGCACTCCGAGCGGCGCAGCGCGGCGACAAGGCGGCGATCCTGCAGACCGCGACGATCAACGCGAAGCAGGCCCTCGGCCTCTACAAGATGCGACGCAGCGGCGATTACGTGGCGCGCACCCAGGCGCTCACCGACATCCAGGAGGCGCTCGGGCTCGATGAGGCCCCGCTGCGCATCGAGTGCTACGACGTCTCGCACCTCGGCGGCACCAACATCGTCGCGTCGATGGTCGTCTTCGAAGACGGTCTGCCGCTCAAGAACTCCTACCGCAAGTTCGCGATCAAAGAGTACGCCGACGACCTCGAAGCAATCTCGCAGGTGCTCCGCCGGCGTCTCGCCCGGCTCGAGGAAGACGAGGCGGAGCCGGATGAGGGCCTCACGACCCGCAAGCGGTTCGCCTACCGGCCCGGGCTGATCCTCGTCGACGGCGGGGAGCCGCAGGTCAACGCCGCTGCGGCCGTGCTCGAGGAACTGGGCATCCGCGACATCCCGGTCGCCGGCATCGCGAAGCGTCTCGAAGAGATCTGGTTGCCGGGGGAGTCGTTCCCGGTCATCCTGCCCCGCAACAGCGAGGCGCTGTTCCTCATCCAGCGGCTCCGCGACGAGGCGCATCGGTTCGCGATCACCTTCCAGCGGCAGAAGCGCAAGAACGACATCTCGTCGGTGCTCTCCGAGATCCCCGGCCTCGGACCGGCCCGCGTGAAGGTGCTGCTCGCCCACTTCGGGTCGGTCGCCCGCCTGCGTGCGGCCTCGGCCGACGACATCGCCGAGGTACGCGGCGTCGGACCGTCCCTCGCCGCCGCGATCGTCGGTAGGCTGAACGGCGAATCCGAAGGGCAGTGACGGTGGCGCAACCACAGGTCGAGGCCGGCGCCGCGCGCCGTGAGCTCCTACTGGTCACCGGGATGTCCGGAGCGGGCCGCTCCACGGTCGGAAACGCGCTCGAAGACCTCGGCTGGTACGTCGTCGACAACCTGCCGCCGCAGATGCTGCGGCCGCTCGTCGATCTCTCGCGGCACACCGGCGACACGATCCCGCGGGTCGCCGCCGTCGTCGACATCCGCGGCGGGAAGCTCTTCGCCGACGTGCAGGAGGCCCTCGAGTCCCTGCGCGGCACCGACGACACGCGTCTGCTCTTCCTCGACGCGACGGATGCCGCCCTCGTGCGCCGGTTCGAGTCGGTGCGCCGGCCGCATCCGCTGCAGGGCGACGGCACCCTGCTCGACGGCATCACGGCCGAGCGGTCACGACTGGCCGAGCTGCGCGAGCAGAGCGACATCGTGATCGACACGAGCGAGCTCAACATCCATCAGTTGAGCCTGCTCGTGCAGGAGCAGTTCGCGGCCGCCGGAGAACCCGCCATCCGGGTCACGGTGATGAGCTTCGGCTACAAGTACGGGCTGCCGTCCGACGCCGACCACGTCGCGGACTGCCGCTTCCTGCCGAACCCGTTCTGGATCCCCGAGCTCAAGCCGCTCACCGGACAGGACCCGCGGGTCAGCGAGTACGTGCTCGGGCTGCCCGGGGCGACGGACTTCGTCGACGGCTACGTCGAGGCGTTGCGCCCGGTGCTCGACGGGTACGGTCGCGAGAACAAGCGGCACGCTACGATTGCTCTGGGATGCACCGGCGGTAAGCACCGCTCCGTGGCGATGGCCGAGGAGCTGAAGGCCCGGCTGAGCGTGCTCCCGGGCCTCGCGGTCAGCGTGAAGCACCGCGATCTCGGTCGAGAATGACCGACTTGATTTTTGACGTAGTGAGGACGACCGCGTGGCACTGACCGCCGATGTCAAAGAAGAACTGGCCGGCGTCGAGGTCGGCAAGACGGCCGTCCGGGCGGCGGAGCTCGCGGCGTTGCTGCGCTTCTCCAGCGGCCTCCATACGATCTCCAATCGCATCGCCGTCGAGGCGGAACTCGAATCGCCGAAGATCGCCCGCCGGGTGCGCAAGGATCTCGCCGAGTTGTACGGCGTGCGCAGCGAGGTGTCGGTCATCTCCGGCAGCAACCTCCGCCGCACGAGCACCTACCTCGTGCGCGTCATCGACGGGGCCGAGACCCTCGCCCGGCAGACCGGTCTGCTCGACGCCCGCAACCGTCCGGTGCGCGGGCTGCCGAACCGGCTCACCACCGGCTCCCGTGAGGAGCTCGCGGCGATCTGGCGCGGGGCCTTCCTCGCCACCGGATCGCTTACCGACCCGGGCCGGTCCGCGGCGCTCGAGATCGTCTGCCCCGGCAACGAGGCCGCGATGGCGCTGGTCGGCGCGGCCGGCCGGCTCAAAGTCGCCGCGAAGGCGCGCGAGGTGCGCGGCTCGTTCCGCGTCGTCGTCCGCGACGGCGAGGCGATCGGCGCGATGCTGCAGCTGATGGGGGCGGGCGCGAGTGTCACCGCGTGGGAGGAACTGCGCCAGCGCCGCGAAGTGCGCGCCACCGCCAACCGCTTGGTCAACTTCGACGACGCCAACCTCCGCCGTTCCGCGCAGGCCGCCGTCGCCGCTTGCGCGCGGGTCGAGCGCGCCCTCGAGATCCTGGGCGACGAGGTGCCCGAGCACCTGCGGTACGCCGGCGCGCTCCGGCTCAGCCACCGCGATGCGAGTCTCGACGAGCTCGGCCATCACGCCGACCCGCCGATGACGAAGGACGCGGTCGCCGGACGGATCCGCCGCCTCCTCGCGATGGCCGACAAGAAGGCGTCCGACCTCGGGCTGCCGAGCACCGACGCCGGCCTGACCGACCTCGACGACTGACCGCGTTGCGGGGCGTCAAGACCCCGGCGGCTGAGGGTCGCCCGAGCGTAGGCTGAAGGCATGGCTGACTACACGCTCCCGGATCTCCCGTACGACTACTCGGCTCTCGAGCCGCACATCAGCGCCAGGATCATGGAGCTGCATCACGACAAGCACCACGCCGCCTACGTCGCGGGCGCGAACACCGCCCTGGAGAAGCTCGCCGAGGCGCGCGACTCCGGCGACTACGGCAACGTGCCGAAGCTCGAGAAGGACCTCGCGTTCCACCTCGGCGGGCACATCAACCATTCGATCTTCTGGAAGAACCTGACGCCGGACGGCGCGGGCAAGCCTGAGGGCGAACTGGCGGCCGCGGTCGACGAGTTCTTCGGGTCGTTCGACAAGTTCGTCGGACACTTCTCGGCCGCCGCGAACAGCCTCCAGGGCTCCGGCTGGGCCGTGCTGGCCTGGGACCCGGTGTCGTCGCGACTGCTCATCAACCAGATGTACGACCAGCAGAACAACGTGCCGCTCGGCGTGACCCCGATCCTGCAGCTCGACATGTGGGAGCACGCCTTCTACCTCGACTACGTGAACGTCAAGGCCGACTACGTGAAGGCGTTCTGGAACATCGCGAACTGGGCCGACGCGGGCGCCCGCTTCGCGGCCGCGCGCCAGGGAGCGGCGGGCCTGCTGCTACTGTCGTAGCGGCGACTGCGCTCTGAAAAGCGTCGGCGCGACCGGGATCCGAGGGCCTTTTCCGAGGCCGGGTCCCGGTCGCCGTGCGCCACCGCCACCACACCCCCAGACCACTTTCCAAGGAGCTTCTCTAGTGTCGGTCAAGATCGGTATCAACGGTTTCGGACGTATCGGGCGCAACTTCTTCCGCGCCGCCCTCGAGAAGGGCAGCGACCTCGAGATCGTGGCGGTCAACGACCTCACCGACAACAAGACGCTCGCCCACCTGCTGAAGTACGACTCGATCACCGGGCGCCTCGACGCCGAGGTCACGTATGACGAGACGCAGATCATCGTCAACGGGAAGGCGATTAAGGTCTTCGAAGAGCGCGACCCGGCGAACCTCCCGTGGGGCGAGCTCGGCGTCGACATCGTGATCGAGTCGACCGGACGCTTCACCAAGTCCGAGGATGCGCACAAGCACATCACCGCCGGCGCGAAGAAGGTCGTCATCTCGGCCCCCGCCACCGGTGACGACGTCGCGACCCTCGTGCTCGGCGTCAACGAGGGCACCTACGACCCGGCCGTGCACTCGATCATCTCGAACGCCTCGTGCACCACGAACTGCCTCGCTCCGCTCGCCAAGGTCTTCATGGACGAGTTCGGCATCGAGCGCGGCCTGATGACGACGGTGCACGCCTACACCGCCGACCAGAACCTGCAGGACGGGCCGCACAGCGACCTGCGTCGCGCGCGCGCCGCGGCCGCCAACATCATCCCGACGTCGACCGGTGCCGCCAAGGCGCTCGGTCTGGTCATCCCGGAGCTCATCGGCAAGCTCGACGGCTACGCGCTGCGCGTGCCGGTCATCACCGGCTCGATCACCGACCTCACGGTCACCGCGACCAAGCCGGTCACGGTCGAATCGGTCAACGCCGCCTACAAGAAGGCCGCCGAGGGTCCGCTCAAGGGCATCCTCAAGTACACCGAAGACGAGATCGTTTCGAGCGATATCGCGGGCGACCCGCACTCGTCGATCTTCGACGCGAAGCTCACCAAGGTGATCGGCGACCAGGTCAAGGTCGCGTCGTGGTACGACAACGAGTGGGGCTACTCCAACCGCCTCGTCGACATCACCGAGTACGTCGGCTCGAAGCTCTAACCCCGGCTGGACGCTCAGAAGATGGCACTGCGTACCATCGAGTCCCTCGGCGACCTCGCCGGGAAGACAGTCCTGCTCCGCTGCGACCTCAACGTGCCGCTCGACGGCGACCGGATCGCGGACGACGGGCGCGTGCGCGCGTCGGTTCCCACGATCCGGAAGCTGCGCGAGGCCGGAGCGTCGGTCGTCGCCCTGTCGCACCTCGGTCGGCCCGAGGGCGCTCCCGACCCGGCGTACTCCCTCGCACCGGTCGCGGTGCGTCTCGCCGAGCTGCTGGGGGAGCCGGTGGCGTTCGCGCCCGACGTGCCGGTGCCCGGCGTGACGCTGCGCGAGAACCTCCGGTTCGATCCCCGCGAGACGTCGAAGGATGCGGGAGAGCGTGCGGCCTACGCGGCGGAGCTCGCCGCTCTCGGCGACGTCTTCGTCTCCGACGGGTTCGGCGTCGTGCACCGCAAGCAGGCGAGCGTGTACGAACTCGCGCAGGCTCTGCCGTCCGCGGCGGGGCTGCTCATCGCGGCCGAACTGGATGTGCTCGACCGGCTGACCGCGAGCCCGCATAAGCCGTACACGGTCGTGCTCGGCGGCTCGAAGGTGTCGGACAAGCTCGGGGTCATCGACGCCCTACTGCCGAAGGTCGACCGGCTCCTCATCGGCGGCGGGATGCTCTTCACCTTCCTCGCCGCCGCGGGGCACAAGATCGGCAAGAGCCTCCTCGAGGACTCGCAGTTCGACACCGTGAAGCGCTACGTGGCCGAGGCGGCCGAGCGCGGCGTCGAGCTGGTGCTCCCGACCGACATCGTGATGGCCTCCGGCTTCTCGGCCGACGCGCAGCACGTCGTCGCGGCGGCTGACGCCCTCGAAGACACGGACTTCGGTGCCGACGGGATCGGCCTCGACATCGGACCCGACACCGCGGCCGTGTTCGCCGAGCACATCCGCTCGTCGCGCACCGTGTTCTGGAACGGGCCGATGGGGGTGTTCGAGTTCCCGGCCTTCGCGGAGGGCACTCGCGCGGTGGCCCAGGCGCTCACCGAGGCGGACGGCCTCGGGGTCGTCGGCGGCGGCGACTCCGCCGCGGCCGTTCGCGAACTCGGTTTCGCCGACGAGCAGTTCGGACACATCTCGACGGGCGGCGGCGCGAGCCTCGAGTTCCTCGAGGGCAAGACTCTTCCCGGACTGGAGGTCCTCGGATGGCAGCAGTGACGACCAGGGTCCCGCTCCTGGCGGGCAACTGGAAGATGAACCTCGACCACCTGCAGGCGATCGCCTTCGTGCAGAAGCTGGCGTGGACGCTGAAGGACGCCCAACACGACACCGCGTCGGCCGAGGTGGCGGTGTTCCCGCCGTTCACCGATCTGCGCAGCGTGCAGACCCTGGTGAACGCCGACGACCTCGCGATCGCCTACGGCGGCCAGGACATCTCGGCGCACGACTCGGGCGCCTACACCGGTGAGATCTCCGGGGCGTTTCTCGCAGCCCTCGACACGAAGTACGTGATCGTCGGCCATTCGGAGCGCCGGGAGTACCACGGCGAGACGGACGAGGCGATCGCCGCCAAGGTCGCCGCCGCGCATCGTCACGGCATCGTGCCGATCATCTGCGTCGGCGAGACCGCGGCAGATCTGGAAGAGCACGGCCCGAGCGCCGTTCCGGTCGCGCAGCTACGCGTCGCACTCGGGGGCGCCGCGAAAGGGTCCGAGATCGTCGTCGCGTACGAACCCGTCTGGGCGATCGGCTCCGGTCAGGCAGCGACAAGCGAGCAGGCCCAGCAGGTCTGCGCCGCGCTGCGCGCGCTGATCGCGCAGGAGCTCGGCGACGACGTGGCTCAGGCGACGCGCATCCTCTACGGCGGCAGCGTCAAGGCGGCCAACATCGCCGGCTTCATGCGCGAATCGGATGTCGACGGCGCTCTCGTCGGCGGCGCGAGCCTCCAGCTCGAGGAGTTCGCGAGCATCGTGCGGTTCCAGAAGCACGTCGGAACCTAGAAGCGTCGTAGGATAGGCCGGTTATGTTCATTCTCCAGACGATCGTGCAGGTGCTGCTCGGCATCACGAGCCTCCTGCTGACGCTTCTCATCCTGCTGCACCGCGGGCGCGGCGGCGGTCTCTCCGACATGTTCGGTGGCGGCACCTCCTCGAACCTCGGCGCGTCCGGCGTCGCCGAGCGCAACCTCAATCGCATCACCGTGATCCTCGCCCTGCTCTGGGTCGCGAGCATCATCGTCCTCGGCCTCATCGTCAAATTCGCCGCCTGACTGCGGCGCACGCGGAACACTCAGGGAGTCCTCATGGCATCAGGTGGCAGCGCGATCCGCGGATCGCGGGTCGGATCCGGCCCGATGGGCGAGCAGGACCGCGGGTATCACGCGGACCGCATCTCGGTCTCCTACTGGGATGCCGCCGGCAACGAGACCGTGCGTCACTTCGCGGCGAACCTGCCCGATGAAGAGATCCCCGAGGTCATCGACAGCCCGCAGACCGGGCTGCCCGCCGGCCGCGACAAGGACAACCCGCCGCAGCTCGCGAAGACCGAGCCGTACAAGACGCACCTCGCCTATGTGAAGGAACGCCGTTCCGACACCGAGGCCGCGCAGCTACTCGACGAGGCGCTCGACCAGCTCCGCGCCCGGCGCGGCGCGTCGGCGTAACCCGCTCTAGCCCTCATCCTTCGCGGTCCAGTATCGCTCGCGGTCGATGAGTCCCTCGGGGACCTCGGCAGCGGCATCCTGATCGACGAAGAAGACCGTGCGCTTGCGTCCGCGCACGCCGGCGACCGGCACCGAGGCGACGTTGGCGTCGGCCAGAGCCAGGCCCAGGGCACCCGCCTTGTCGGCACCGGCCAGCACGAGCCAGATGCGCTCCGACGCGTTGATCACCGGGAGCGTCAGCGAGAGCCGCTCCGGCGGCGGCTTGGGGGAGTCGGTCTCGGCGATCACCCTCGCCTCCGTCTCACGCACCGACGCGTGATCGGGGAACAGCGACGCGACGTGCCCGTCGGGTCCGACGCCGAGGAAGGTGATGTCGAACACGATGTCGCCGAGTTCGGCGGCATATGCGGCCGCGGCTTCCTGGATGCTCGCCTGCTCGCCCGGCGCCGGGAAGGTGTGGACGTTGCCGGCCGGGAGGGCGAGGGCGTCGAGCAGCGCGGCGTACGCCTGGGTGTCGTTGCGGTCGGCGGCGCCGCGCGGGAGATAGCGCTCATCGCCCCACCAGAAGCCCACGCGGGCCCAGTCGATCCCCTCGCGGGCCGGGTTCTGCGCCACGGCGGCGAGCACCGCGATGCCGGAGGTGCCGCCGGTGAGGCAGACGTCGATCGTCTCCTTCTCGTCGAGCAGGTCGATCACCTTGGTCAGGAACCGCGCCGCGACGCTCGCCACCAGGCTCGCCGCATCCGGATGCACGAGCACCCGTCGTTCGCTCGTCATCGAGTGGAGCCCTCCTGTCGCACGACGTCTCCGAAGAGTTCGTCGGGATCGAGCCTACGCAACTCCTCGGCGAGGCAGTCACGAAGGCTCCGGCGGGGGAGCGCGATGTCGTGCGTGGGCTGGTCGGGCTGGGTGAGGGTGGCGACACCGCCGCCGTCCCGCGACAGCTCGATCGGGCCCGAGGCCCGGTCGAGCCGGACGCTGTGGATGCCGTTGGGTCCGTCTCCCGGATCCTTGACGTTGAGCTCCACCCCGAGGTCGAGCTGCAGGCCGAGCCAGAGCGCCAGCAGTTCCGTCGACGGCGAGTCGGAGGAGCCGACGACGGTCACCCCGGTCACCGGTTCGTAGGGCGGCTGATCGAGCACCGCCGCGAGCTGGGCCCGCCACAGGGTGAGGCGGGTCCAGGCGAAGTCGGTGTCGCCCGGGGTGTAGTTCTCGCCGAGCCGGGCGAGCGCGGCGACCGGATCCGCCGCGGCTGCCGCATCCGTGATCCGCCGCGGTCCGATGCGACCGAGCGGCGAGGCGTGCGGGTCGACCGGCGCCTGGCCCGGCCACCAGATCACCACGGGGGCGTCGGGGAGGAGTAGACCCGTGACGAGGCTCTCCGGATCGGAGGCCGTGTCGCCGCCGGCGTGGAGCACGATGACGTCGCTCGCCCCGGCATCCCCGCCGACGCGGATCTCGGCGTCGAGCCGGGTCTCCGCCTCGGGATCGGTGCTCAGCACGATGACGCGCATCGGATGCTCGCGGGATGCCTCGTTGGCGGCCTCGATGGCCTCCTCATCGGTGCGACCGGCGCTGGAGATGACCAGGGTGAGCACGCGGCCGAGGGCGACGGCACCGCCCTCCTCGCGCACCTTCACGAGCGCCTTCGACACCGCGCTGATCGTGGTGTCAGGCAGGTCAACGATCATGGCCGTGCTCCGTTCGGCGTCGCGGCGCTCACGGGCGCCGCCAGGTGTGGCCGCCGCGGGCGAGCAGCTCATCGGCCGACGACGGACCCCAGGTGCCCGGCCGGTACTGCTCGAGCGGGCCGCCGAGGCTCTCCCAGTACTCCTCGATCGGATCGAGGATCTTCCAGGACAACTCGACCTCCTCGTGCCTCGGGAAGAGCGGCGGGTCGCCGAGCAGCACGTCCAGGATGAGGCGCTCGTACGCCTCGGGGCTGGACTCGGTGAACGCGTGACCGTAGCCGAAGTCCATCGTCACGTCGCGCACCTGCATCCCGGCACCCGGCACCTTCGAGCCGAAGCGGATCGTGACGCCCTCGTCGGGCTGCACGCGGATGACGAGTGCGTTCTGGCCGAGCTCGGAGGTCTGGCTCGCGGCGAACAGATACTGCGGCGCGCGCTTGAAGACGACGGCGATCTCGGTGACCCGCCGGCCGAGGCGCTTCCCCGCACGGAGGTAGAACGGCACCCCCGACCAACGGCGGGTGTTCACGTCGAGCCGCAGCGCCGCGTAGGTCTCCGTGGTCGAGGTGGGACTCATGCCGTCCTCCTCGAGGAACCCGAGCACCCGCTCGCCGCCCTGCCAGCCGCCCGCGTACTGCCCGCGGGCCGACGCCAACGAGAGGTCCTTCGGCAGGTGCACGGCGGAGAGCACCTTCTCCTTCTCGGCGCGCAGGTCACCGGCGTCGAACGACACCGGCTCCTCCATTGCGGTCAGGGCGAAGAGCTGCAGGAGGTGGTTCTGGATGACGTCGCGCGCCGCGCCGATGCCGTCGTAATACCCGGCCCGGCCGCCGACCCCGATGTCTTCCGCCATCGTGATCTGCACGTGGTCGACGTAGCGCTCGTTCCAGATCGGTTCGTACAACTGGTTCGCGAAGCGCAGCGCCAGGATGTTCTGGACCGTCTCCTTGCCCAGGTAGTGGTCGATGCGGAACACGCTGTCGGGCGGGAACACGCTCTCGACGACGTCGTTGAGCTCGCGCGCGGTCGTGAGGTCGGAGCCGAAGGGCTTCTCGATGACGACGCGGCGCCAGGAGCCCTCCTCCTGCTCGGCCAGGCCGGAGCGGCGCAGCTGCTCGGTGACGACCGGGAAGGACTTCGGCGGGATCGAGAGGTAGAAGGCGTGGTTGCCCATCGTGCCGCGTTGCCGGTCGAGCTCGGCGAGCGTCTCGGTCAGGCGATCGAAGGCTTCGTCCTGATCGAACTCGCCGACGACGAAGCGGATGCCCTGACGCAGCTGCGCCCAGACCGCCTCGTCGAACGGGGTGCGGGCGTACTGCTTGACCGCTTCGAGCACGACCTGCTCGAAGTCCTGGTCGGTCCACTCGCGTCGCGCGAAGCCGACGAGGCCGAACCCCGGCGGGAGCAGCCCTCGATTGGCGAGGTCGTAGACCGCGGGCATGAGCTTCTTGCGCGACAGGTCACCGGTGACACCGAAGATGACGAGCGCGCTCGGCCCGGCGATCCGGTTGAGCCGGCGGTCGGTCGGAACGCGCAACGGGTTGGAGCCCGCGGAGATCGGGACGGTCATCGTCGTCCCGCGAGCTCCCGCAGCCTTCCTCCGTCGCCCCGCACGTCGCCGAGGATGAGGGTCAGCACCGGACGGCCGTGGTCGGCGAGCACGCTCGCGTCGCCCGCAGCCTGAGCCGTGATGAGCTGGCCGAAGGTGAACGGGCGGTCGGGGATCTCGAGGTCGGCCGTGCCGGCACCGGTGACCTGGAGGAAGACGCCGAACGCGGGCCCGCCCTTGTGGTATTGACCGGTCGAGTGCAGGAACCGCGGACCCCAGCCGAAGGTCACCGGTCGGCCGGTCTTCACGGCGAGGAACGCCCGCAGCTGCTCGAGCTCGGGATGCGCGATGCGGTCGAGGTAGACCTGCACCGAGAGATACCCGTCGGTCGGGATGGTGGCGAGCAGGGCGGCGAGGGCCGCATCCACCGTGTCGTCGGCCGGGAGGTCGAGCCCGAGAGCGCGGACGCCGATCGTGCCGTCGGTGAACGTCGGGGGAGCGGGCGGGGTGAGGTCGTCGATCAGCGCGCGGGCGGCGACCTTGGCGGCCTCCACGTCGGGCTGGTCGAACGGGTTCACGCCGAGGAGGCGGCCGGCGACCGCCGTCGCGTACTCCCAGGTGAGCAGCTGGGCGCCGAGGCTGCCGGCGATCTCCACCTCTCCGGGCATGACCTCGTGCGTCGCGCGCGCGTCCTTGACCAGGCGGATGACCTGTACGTCGGTGAGGCCCGAGGCGATCTCCGGCGCGTCGAGTTCGAGCACGACGGGGAGGAGACCCTTGCCCTCCTTGCCAGTCGACTCGGCGATCAGCTGCTCGGCCCAGTCGGCGAAGCCCACGAGGTGCGTGCCGTCGGCGACGATCCCGATCTTGTCCTTGAGCGGCCGGGTGCCGGCGAGGATCGCGCCGAGTACGAGACCGGGGTTGCTTTCGGTGTCGAGGGCGAGCTCGAGGCTGACGGCCTCGGCCTCGTCGAGGAGTTCCCCGAGGTCGACGCCGGCGAGCCCGCTCGGCACCAGGCCGAAGGCGGTCAGCGCGGAGTAACGGCCGCCGACGTTCGGGTCGGCGTTGAAGACGCGGTAGCCGTCGGCGCGGGCCGACAGATCGAGCGGCGAACCCGGGTCGGTGACGATGACGATGCGCTCCGCCGGGTCGATGCCGGCGGCCCGGAAGGCGGCCGCGAAGACGCGCTTGTGGCTGTCGGTCTCGAGGGTCGACCCCGACTTGGATGAGACGACCACGACCGTCGACGCGAGCGGGCCGGCGAGGGCGCTCGCGACCTGATCGGGGTGGGTCGAGTCGAGCACGACGAGGTCGACCCCGTAGGTCTTGGTGATCAGCTCGGGCGCGAGCGACGAGCCGCCCATTCCGCACAGCACGACGCGGTCGACGCCCTTCGCAGCGAAGTCCTCGCGGAGCGCGTCGATGTCGTCGAGCAGGCCGCGGGAGACGGCGACGGCTTCGGTCCAGCCCAGTCGGATCGCCGACTCGGCCTCGGCCGCCGGACCCCAGAGCGTCGGGTCCTGCGCGGTGATCGCGCCGGCGACACCGTCGGAGATCAGCTGCGGGACGACTCGCTCGACGGCGTCCGCGGCCGCGCCGGTCGCCGAGATCGTGACGGTCACTGCGCGGCCCCTGCGCGTGCCGCCTCGAGCGCGGCGGTGACGGTGTCGAGCAGTTCGTTCCAGGAGACGATGAACTTCTCGACCCCCTCCTTCTCCAGGAGTGCGGTGACGTCGTCGTAGTCGACGCCCACGTCGGCGAGGCGGTCGAGCACCGACTGGGCCTCGTCGTAAGCGCCGGTCACCGCGTCGCCGCGGAGCGGGGCGTGGTCGAACGTCGCCTCGAGCGTCTTCTCGGGCATCGTGTTGACGACCCCGTCGACCGCGAGCTCCGTGACGTAGAGCGTGTCGGGCAGGGCCGGGTCCTTGACGCCGGTCGAGGCCCAGAGCGGACGCTGCGGGTTGGCTCCCGCCGCGAGCAGCGCCGTTGCCCGCTCGGTTGCGAACTCCTGCTCGAAGAGGCGGTAGGCGAGCTGGGCGTTGGCGACGCCGGCCTTGCTCTTCAACGCGAGCGCCTCGGCCGTACCGACCGCGTCGAGTCGCTTGTCGATCTCGGTGTCGACGCGCGAGACGAAGAACGACGCGACCGAGTGGATCGTGGAGAGGTCATGCCCCGCCGCCTGCGCCTTCTCGAGCCCATCGAGGTAAGCCCGGATGACCGCGCGGTGCCGCTCGAGACTGAAGATCAGGGTCACGTTGACGCTGATGCCCGCCGCGATGGTCGCGGTGATCGCCTCGAGGCCCTCGACGGTCGCCGGGATCTTGATCATCGCGTTCGGTTTGGCGACCTTCGCCCAGAGCTGCTGCGCTTGCGCGATGGTGCCGGCGGCGTCATGAGCCAGACCCGGCTCGACCTCGATCGAGACCCGGCCGTCGCGACCGCCCGACGCGGCGTAGACGTCGGCGAAGATCTCCGAGGCCGCAGCCACGTCGTCGGTGGTGATCTCGAACACGGCGTCCGCCACCGGCGTTCCGGCCACGGCGAGGGCCGACACCTGCTCGTCGTAGGCCTGCCCCTTGGCCAGGGCTCCGGCGAAGATCGTCGGGTTGGTCGTGATGCCGACGACGTTCCGCTCGGCGATCAGCTTCTGCAGGCCGCCGGATGCGATGCGTTCGCGGGACAGGTCGTCGAGCCAGATGCTGACGCCGATGTCGGAGAGCTGCTGCGTGATGGTGCTCATGTGGGTCGTACTCCTTCAGCTCGCCGCGGCGAGCGATTCCTTCGCGGCCGCGACGAGGGCCGCGGTGGTGATGCCGAACTCGCGGTACAGGGTCTTGTAGTCGGCGGACGCGCCGAAGTGCTCGATCGAAATGCTCCGGCCGGCGTCGCCCACGTAGGGACGCCAGGTGAGGCCGAGACCGGCCTCGATCGAGACGCGCGCCTTCACGCCCGCCGGGAGGACCGACTCGCGGTAGTCGGCGTCTTGTTCCTCGAACCACTCCTGGCACGGGAAGGAGACGACGCGCGCCGCGATGCCGGAGGTCTCGAGTTCGGCAGCCGCCTCGACCGCGAACTGCACCTCGGAACCCGATCCGATCAAGATGACGTCGGGCGTCGGCTTGGAGCCGTCGACCAGCACGTACGCGCCCTTCGCGGTGCCCTCCGCCGAGTGGACGACCGTGCGGTCGAACACCGGGAGGTTCTGGCGGCTGAGCGCGATCCCGGCCGGTCCGTTGCGACGCTCCAGGATGGTGCGCCAGGCGACGGCGACCTCATTGGCGTCGGCGGGACGTACGACATCCAGCCCCGGGATCGCGCGCAGGGTGGTGAGCTGCTCGATCGGCTGGTGGGTGGGGCCGTCCTCGCCGAGCGCGACCGAGTCGTGCGTCCAGACGAAGATCGAGGGCGCCCTCATCAGCGCCGCGAGCCGCACCGCCGGACGCATGTAGTCGCTGAAGATCAGGAACGTGCCGCCGAACGGGCGCGTGTTGCCGTGCAGCACGATGCCGTTGAGGATCGCGCCCATCGCGTGTTCGCGGATGCCGAAGTGCAGCACGCGGCCGTACGGATTGCCGGTCCACTCGTGGGTCGACCACTTGGTCGGGATGAACGACGCGGCGCCTTCGATGGTGGTGAGGTTCGACTCCGCGAGGTCGGCCGAGCCGCCCCACAGCTCCGGGATCACGGCGCCGAGCGACCCGAGCACCTTGCCGGAGGCCGCGCGGGTCGAGACCTCCTTGCCGGGCTCGAAGACCGGCAGCGCGGCGTCGACGCCGTCGGGGAGTTCGCCCGACAGCACGCGGTCGAGCAGCCGCTTGCGCTCGGGGTTCGCTGTCGCCCAGGCGTCGAACTCGGTCTGCCAGGCGGCGTGCGCCGCGGCGCCCCGGTCGATCGCCTGACGGGTGTGCGCGAGCACCTCGTCGGCGACGACGAAGCTCTGGGCGGGATCGAACCCGAGCACCTGCTTCAGACCCGCCAGCTCGTCGGCGCCGAGCGCGGACCCGTGGATCTTGCCGGTGTTCTGCTTGGTCGGGCTCGGCCAGCCGATGATCGTCTTGAGGATGATCAGGCTCGGCTTCACCCGCTCGCCCTGCGCCGCGAGGATCGCGTCGTGCAGCGCGGCGACGTCTTCGACGTACTCGCCGGTCTTCTTCCAGTCGACGGTCTGCACCTGCCAGCCGTACGACTCGTAGCGGGCGGCCACATCCTCGGTGAACGCGATGTCGGTGTCGTCTTCGATCGAGATCTGGTTGGAGTCGTAGATCGCGATGAGGTTGCCGAGTTCCTGGTGCCCGGCGAGCGACGACGCCTCGGCGCTGACCCCTTCCTGCAGGTCGCCGTCCCCGGCGATCACGTAGACGAAGTGGTCGAACGGGCTCGAGCGGTCGGCGGCGTCGGGATCGAACAGCCCGCGCTCGAAGCGCTGCGCGTAGGCGAAGCCGACCGCTGATGCGATGCCCTGACCGAGCGGGCCGGTCGTGATCTCGACGCCGTCGGTGTGGTGGTATTCGGGGTGGCCGGGCGTCTTCGAGCCCCAGGTGCGCAGCGCCTTCAGGTCGTCGAGCTCGAGTCCGTAGCCGCCGAAGTAGAGCTGCACGTATTGCGTGAGCGACGAGTGGCCCGCGGACAGGATGAACCGGTCGCGGCCGATCCACTCGTTGTCCTTGGGGTCGCGGCGCATGACCTTCTGGAAGAGGAGGTAAGCAGCCGGAGCGAGACTCATCGCCGTGCCGGGGTGTCCGTTCCCGACCTTCTCGACGGCGTCCGCCGCGAGGATCTTGGCAGTGGCGACAGCCGTGTCGTCGACGGCCTCCCAGGAGAGTTCTGGCACGGGGAATGAGCCTTTCGCAGAAGGGGATGAGACCCGGGTGGCACGGGCCAGCTCCAGCATACCGAGGCGGCTCGTCCGGCTCCGGCCCGGGGATCGGGCCGTCCGGGGATCGGGCCGCTCGCGGGAGGTCGTTTACACTCGAGGTATGCAGGGAGCCGTCGACAGCCCCGTCGAGGCCCCCCTCGCGGTCCGTGCCGGCATCCTCGTCAGACTCGGCGGCTACGTCGCCCTGACGAAGCCCCGGGTGGTCGAGCTGCTGCTGGTCACCACGGCGCCCGTGATGATCCTCGCCGCCCGCGGCATCCCGGATCTCTGGCTCGTGCTGGGCACTCTCGTCGGCGGCTACTTCTCGGCCGGGTCGGCGCACGCGTTCAACAGCTACCTCGAGCGCGACATCGACAAGAAGATGGCGCGCACGAGCAAGCGCCCGCTGGTCACCGGGGTGTTGACCCCGCGCGAGGCGCTGATCTTCGCCTGGGCCACGGGGATCGGCTCGACCCTCTTCTTCGGACTGCTGATCAACTGGCTGGCGGCGGTGCTCTCCGTCATCGCCATCCTGATCTACGTCGTGCTCTACACGCTCGTGCTCAAGCGCCGCACCCCGCAGAACATCGTCTGGGGCGGGGCCGCCGGGTGCATGCCCGTGCTCATCGGCTGGGCGGCGGTCACCGGGTCGCTCGACTGGGCTCCGATCATCCTGTTCGGCGTGGTGTTCCTCTGGACTCCCGCCCACTACTGGCCGCTCTCGATGCGCTATCGCGACGACTACGCGGCCGCCGAGGTTCCGATGCTCGCGGTCGTGCGGGGGCGTTCGGCCGTCGGCCTCCAGGTGGTGCTCTACGCCTGGGCGACCGTCGTCTGCTCGCTGCTGCTGATCCCGGTCGCCTCGATGGGGGTGCTGTACACGGTCGTCGCGGCGCTCTCCGGCGCCTGGTTCGTCGTCGAGTCGCACCGTCTGTACGCGGGGGCGATCCGCGGCGACGAACTCACGCCGATGCGCGTCTTCCACGCCTCGATCACCTACCTGACCCTGGTCTTCGTCGCGGTCGGCATCGATCCGCTGCTGCGCCTGTCCCTCCCCTTCTGAACGTGAGACTGCAGACTCCGCTCGGGTGGGCCGCCTCCCGCTGGGAACTCGGCTCCCGGGCGCTGCGCTGGGGTACGACGGCGGCGCTCGTGGCGAGCATCCTGATCGTGCTCGGCGGGGTCGTCGTGCGGGTCACCGGCTCGGGCCTCGGCTGCCCCACCTGGCCCACCTGCGACGGTACGAACGTGATCCAGGTCGTGCCCGACTCGATCCAGCTCCTCATCGAGCAGACCAATCGGATGGTGACCGGACTGCTCGTGCTCGCGGTCGGTTGGGCGATCGTGGCCGCCCGCCTGCAGCGACCCCGCGATCGGATGCTGACGCGCCTGGCCTGGTCGATGTTCTGGCTCGTCGTGGCGAACGCCCTCGCCGGCGGCGTCACCGTGCTCGCGCACCTGAGCCCCTGGGTCGTGGCCCTGCACTTCGTCCTCGCCATGGGTCTGCTGGCCTGCGCCACGTTCACCTGGCACCGGGCGCGCTGGACCGGCGGCGACGGACCGCGGCCGTCCGCCGGGTCGCGCACGCTCGCCTGGGCGCTCGTCATCGCGACCGGCGTCGTCGTCGTCTCCGGCACCCTGGTCACCGGCTCCGGGCCGCACGCGGGCGACTCGGCCGACATCCCGCGGATGGGGTTCGACTGGAGCGTCGTCGTCGTGGTGCACGGCGCCTCCGCCGTCGGCGTGCTGGCGATCGCGGTCGCCCTCGCCTTCCGGTTGCGCGCCGAGTCGGGGGGGCGGCTCGCGCTCACCCGGGTCGGTGTCTTCCTGCTCGTGCTGTTCGTGCAGCTGACCCTCGGCGTCACCCAGTCGCTCATCGGCATCCCCGAGGTGCTCGTCGCGATCCACGTGACGATCGCGGCGCTGGTCTGGATCGGCGCGCTGCGCGTGCTTCTCGACACCGATCCGCGGCTCTGGGCGGTGCGCGACCACCAGCTCGTCGTGCCGCCGAACGCGGAGCCGGTGCCCAGCCGCTGAGCGGACGCAGCCTGTAGACTCGGGAGGCTAGAGAGCACCAGCGCTGCTGCCCGATGCGTAGTTGCAATGCACCGCTAGCTGCGACAGCAGCGCGGAATGCTGACACGAGCGGAATGGTTCGCTTCAGCAGGAAAAGAGGCTCACCCATGTCAGACGTCCTGATCGATCGTCCGGAACTCAACGACCTCGGAAACTACGAGTTCGGCTGGTCCGACTCCGACTCCGCCGGATCGAATGCCCGTCGCGGCATCTCCGACGAGGTCGTCGAGAACATCTCGGCGCTCAAGAACGAGCCCGAGTGGATGCGCAAGATGCGTCTCAAGGCGCTCAAGATCTTCGGCATGAAGCCGATGCCGACGTGGGGCGCCGATCTGTCGGGCATCGACTTCGACAACATCAAGTACTTCGTGCGTTCGACCGAGAAGCAGGCGCAGTCCTGGGAAGATCTGCCGGAAGACATCCGCAACACGTACGAGCGGCTCGGCATCCCCGAGGCGGAGCGCTCGCGCCTGGTCTCCGGCGTCGCCGCCCAGTACGAGTCCGAAGTCGTCTACCACCAGATCCGCGAAGACCTGGAGGCGCAGGGCGTCATCTTCCTCGACACCGACACGGCGCTGAAGGAGCACCCGGAGCTCTTCCAGGAGTACTTCGGCACCGTGATCCCCTCGGGCGACAACAAGTTCGCCGCGCTGAACACCGCGGTGTGGTCGGGCGGCTCGTTCGTCTACGTGCCGAAGGGCGTGCACGTCGAGATCCCGCTGCAGGCGTACTTCCGCATCAACACCGAGAACATGGGCCAGTTCGAGCGGACGCTGATCATCGCCGACGAGGGCTCGTACATCCACTACATCGAGGGCTGCACGGCCCCGATCTACAAGTCGGACTCGCTGCATTCGGCGGTCGTCGAGATCATCGTGAAGAAGAACGCCCGCGTGCGGTACACGACGATCCAGAACTGGTCGAACAACGTCTACAACCTCGTTACCAAGCGCGCGATCGCGCACGAGGGCGCGACGATGGAGTGGATCGACGGCAACATCGGCTCCAAGGTCACGATGAAGTACCCGTCGATCTACCTCGTGGGCGAGCACGCGAAGGGCGAGACCCTGTCGGTCGCGTTCGCCGGTCCCGGGCAGCACCAGGATGCCGGCGCCAAGATGATCCACCTCGCGCCGTACACGACCTCGTCGATCGTCTCGAAGTCGATCGCTCGCGGCGGCGGTCGTGCGGGCTACCGCGGCGAGGTACGGGTCGGCGAGAACGCCCACCACTCCGCCAACACCGTCCGCTGCGACGCGCTCCTGGTCGACTCGATCTCGCGGTCGGACACCTACCCCGCGATCGACATCCGCGTCGACGACGTGCAGCTCGGCCACGAGGCCACGGTCTCGCGCGTCTCGGAGGAGCAGCTGTTCTACCTGATGTCCCGCGGCATGGCCGAAGACGAGGCCATGGCGATGATCGTGCGCGGCTTCATCGAGCCGATCGCCCGCGAGCTGCCGATGGAGTACGCGCTCGAACTCAACAAGCTCATCGAGATGAGCATGGAAGGCTCGGTCGGCTAGTGGCCGCCGCAGCCGACGCCGCGGAGCGGCTGGGTATCGTCGCGCACACCGACGGCCCCGTGGTTCCCGTGCAGACGCGCTCGGAGCGACCCGCCTCGACCGAGCACGATTTCTTCCCCGCCGTCGAAGGCTGGGAGGCGGAGTGGAAGCTCACGCCCGTCGCCAAGATCCGGGAGCTCATCGACGGCGACCTCGACGGTTCGCCGTACCCGGTGCAGTATCCCGACGTCGCCGGCACGACCGTCGAGTGGATCGACCGCACGGATGCGCGCATCGGCACGGCGGGCATCCCCGAGGAGCGCGCCGCCGCGAACGCCTGGAGCTCGTTCGAGAAGGCGATGTCGATCCGGGTCGACGGCGAACCGGACGCTCTCACGGTGACCCGGGCTGCGCTCGGCACGACGCCGAAGGCCGCGCACGTCCTCATCGAGGCCGCCCCGCAGTCGAAGGGGCTCGTCGTGCTCGACAGCCGCGGCTCGGCCACGCTCTCCGAGAACGTCGAGATCCTCGTGGGCCAGGGCGCCGACCTCACGGTCGTCAGCCTCCAGGAATGGGATGCCGACGCCCGCCACCTCGCGAGCCACTTCGCGTCGATCGGCAAGGATGCCAAGCTGACCCACATCGTCGTCTCGCTCGGCGGCGCGATCGTGCGGGTCAACCCGTCGGCGCACCTCGCCGGCGAGGGCTCGGATGCCGAACTGCTCGGCGTCTACTTCGCGGATGCCGGCCAGCACCTCGAGCAGCGCGTCTACGTGCACCACGACGCCGCGCACACGCGCAGCCGGGTCACCTACAAGGGTGCGCTCAACGGCGCGGACGCCCGCACGGTCTGGGTCGGCGACGTGCTGATCGGTCCGAACGCGATCGGCACCGACACCTACGAGCAGAACCGCAACCTCGTGCTCTCCGAGGGCACCCGGGCGGACAGCATCCCGAACCTCGAGATCCAGACCGGCGACATCGTCGGCGCGGGGCACGCCAGCGCCACCGGCCGCTTCGACGACGAGCACCTCTTCTACCTGCAGGCCCGCGGCATCACCGAGGCGGAGGCCCGACGTCTCGTCGTGCTCGGCTTCCTCGTCGAGGTCGTGCTGCGCATCCCCGAGGCCGGCCTGCAGACCCGCCTCATCGACGCCCTCGTCGCGGAGCTGGAGGGGGCCGCGTGAGCACGAAGGTCTGCGCCCTCGGCGACCTCTCCGTGTCCACCGCGAAGAAGGTCGTCGTCGACGGAACCCCGATCGCGGTCGTCATGGATTCCGCCGGTGAGGTGCACGCCCTCGGCGACACCTGCACGCACGGCGACATCTCGCTGTCCGAGGGGTTCGTCGAAGACGACACCCTCGAATGCTGGGCCCACGGCTCGAAGTTCGAGCTGACGACCGGCAAGCCCCTCACCCTCCCGGCCTACGAGCCGGTACCCGTCTTCGCGGTCGAGATCATCGACGGCGACATCTACATCGGAGAGAAGATCTCGTCATGAGCACCCTCGTCATCACGAACCTGCAGGTCTCGATCGACGCCGACGGCGTCAAGAAGCCCATCCTCAAGGGCGTCGACCTGACCATCGAGCAGGGCGCCATCCACGCGATCATGGGCCCTAACGGCTCGGGCAAGTCGACGCTCGCGTACACGATCGCCGGCCACCCCCGGTACACCGTCGACGGCGGCTCGATCACCCTCGACGGCGAGGACGTGCTGTCGATGAGCGTCGACGAGCGCGCCCGGGCGGGCCTCTTCCTCGCGATGCAGTACCCGGTCGAGATCCCCGGCGTCACCGTCGCGAACTTCCTGCGCACCGCGAAGACCGCGATCGACGGCGAGGCCCCCTCGATCCGCTCGTGGGGTCCCACGCTCAAGCAGGCGATGACCGACCTCAAGATGGATCCGGCGTTCGCCGCGCGGAACGTCAACGAGGGCTTCTCGGGCGGCGAGAAGAAACGGCACGAGATCGTGCAGCTCGAGTTGCTCAAACCGAAGTTCGCGGTGCTCGACGAGACCGACTCCGGCCTCGACGTCGATGCGCTCAAGATCGTCTCCGAGGGCGTCAACCGTGCGCACACCAACACCGGCCTCGGCATCCTGCTGATCACGCACTACACCCGCATCCTGCGCTACATCAAGCCGGATTTCGTGCACGTCTTCGTCGACGGCAAGGTAGCCGAGGAGGGCGGCCCCGAGCTCGCCGACCGGCTCGAGAACGAGGGCTACGACAGGTATCTGAGCGGCGCGGCCGTGGACGAGGCCGTCTGATGCCCTCCGCGTTGGCCCCGGAACTCTTCAACAACGTCGAAGAGGGACTCAAGGACGTCATCGACCCGGAGCTCGGGGTCAACATCGTCGACCTCGGCCTCATCTACGACCTGGCCTGGGACGACGACAACGACGCGCTGATCATCTCGATGACGCTCACCTCGGCCGGCTGCCCGCTCACCGACGTGATCGAGGAGCAGACCGCGCAATCGCTCGACGGGATCGTCGAGCGCTTCCGCATCAACTGGGTCTGGATGCCGCCGTGGGGTCCGGAGAAGATCACCGACGACGGGCGCGACATGATGCGCGCGATCGGCTTCAGCATCTGACGCGACGGCGTCTGCCCCTCCTACGGAGGGCCCCCTGACGGGGTGACGCGCGGAATTCCGGGCGTGAGTAGCCTGAGAACGTGTCGGGGGGAGACCGGCCCGCTGCAGGGCCTCGCAAACGCGGAAGGGTCGCGTCGGGGATCCTCTCTGCGCAGCTGCTGATCTCCGGGCCGATCCTGGTCGTGATCATGGCCGCGGTCGTCGTCGAACCCTCGATCTACGCGTCGCCGCTCATGTTCGGCGTCGTCGCCTTCTTCTTCGTGCTGACCGCCGTCGCGGCGCTCGTGCCCTGGGATTCGATCGACCGCAACTGGGGCAGAGTCCTGCCGTTCGTCAACCTGGTCGGCATCCTGCTGCTGCGCGAGTTCGCGCCCGTGACGGGCATCGGGCTCCTCGTCGTCCTGCCGATCATCTGGATCGCCCGTACGTTCGGCCGCGTGCTCACCATCGCCGGCACCGTGGGCACGATCGTCGGGATGTGGATCATGCGGGCCCTTCGCGGTACCCCTCTGACGACGGCCGACTTCATCACCTTCGTCGTCGTGCCCGTGCTCGTCGCCTTCGTGGCCGGCGCCGTCTACATGGGTTCCCGTCGCGGGCGTGCCCAGGCGACCCTGCTGCGCCAGCATTCGGCGATGGTCCAGGTGGCGCTGGAGAAGGCGAGCCGGCAGGAAGGCCTCCTCGTCGAGGTGCTGAACGCGGTCGAGTTCGGGGTGCTCGCGTTCGACCGCACCGGCACCGTCACGTTCGTCAACCGCAAGCAGCGCCAGTACCTCACCGACTTCGGCACGGCCGCGGATGCGGTCGTCCACCCGGTCGTGTACCAGGCGGACGGCGTGACACGATACACCGAGGAGGACCGCCCGCTCACCCGCGCGCTCAGCGGACAGGCGTTCGACAACCTCACCGTCTGGGTCGGTGAACCGGGGGAGCGGCGTGCCGCGCACTCGGTGAGCTGTCGCATCCTGCACGACCGCGACGGGGAGTACGACGGCGGCGTCATCGTACTCACCGACATCACCAAGGAACTCGAGGCCGTGCGCGCCCGCGACGACCTCGTCGGATCGGTCTCGCACGAGCTCCGCTCGCCGCTGACGTCGATCCTCGGCTACCTCGACCTCGCCCGCGACGACGAGAAGATCTCCGACGAGACCCGGCGGATGCTCGAGGTCGCGTATGCCAACTCCGAGCGGCTGCTCGTGATCGTCACCGATCTGCTGCGCGCCGCGAGCGACGCCGACAAGCGGCTGGAGATGTCGTTCGCGCCGAGCGACGTCGCCCAGATCGCCCGCGACTCCGTCGAGGCGCACCAGGTCATGGCCGACGAGCGCGAGGTCGAACTGCTCATCGCGGGCGCCGACAGCGCGATCGCCACGGTCGACCCGATGCGGATGCGCCAGGTGCTCGACAACCTCATCACCAACGCGATCAAGTACAACCTCGAATGGGGCTCGGTCACGGTCGACGTGGGCATCGAGGAGAGCAGCCTGAGCGTCGCCGTGCGCGACACCGGTCAGGGCATCCCCGAGGCCGACCTGCCTCGCATCTTCGACCGGTTCTACCGCACGAACGCGGCCCGCACGTCGGCGACCGTCGGCACCGGCCTGGGGCTCAACATCACGCGGGAGATCATCCACCGCCACGGCGGAGAGCTGACGGTGGTGAGCGAACTGGGCATCGGCACGACCTTCCGCATCACGGTGCCGACGGAGCGCGAGGCGCCGATCTCCCACCTCGCCGGGAGCGTGGCCGCGTGAGTCTCCTCGACCCCACCACGCTCTTCATCGCGAGCGGACTCGTCATCTGCATCACGGGAGTCTTCTTCATCCTCGAGACCCTGCTCAAGCGCAACGACCAGGTCGGGCGGCTGTGGAGCGTCTTCTACATCGGCGCGATCTTCGCGGTGTTCGCGATGCTCGTCGGCGACTCCGGGCCGGAGTCCTGGTGGGCGTACGCGATCGGTCACGGCTTCTACGTCGGCGCGCTCGGTTTCGTCTGGGTCGGCGCGCGGGTCGCGAACCGGCGGCGCTCATCGCTGATCCCGATCCCGGTGCTGCTCGGCCTCGCCGTCATCGTCTCCCGGTTGGCCGCCGGCCCGGACGCGGCGGCGACGAGCGGGTCCGCCGAGATGTACGTCGGCGCCGCGATCTTCCTCGGTCTCGCCGCCGTCGAGAGCGCGCGCGGCGAACTCGGCCGGCTGGCCGGCGGACGCCTGATCTCGATCCTGCTGATCGTCGCGGGCCTCTACGACGGCTCGCGCGCCGTGACCCTGCTCGTACTCGGCGCCGACGACCCGAGATTCCAGACGATCTTCGGGGCGAGCAGTTCGTCGCTGTTCGAGATCGCCGCGGCCGTCATCGGCACCCTCACCCTCTCGGCGATCCAGGGCGACAGGTTCCGCCGTGCGTCGATCGCGCAGGCCGAGTTCGGCGCGCGCGTGGCGATCGACGGAGTGCTCGTGCGCGAGACCTTCCGCGAACTCGCGGAATCCTGGCTGATGCGCTCCATCCGGGAGCGGATGACGCTCGTGCTGCTGCTGGTCGAGGTCGCCGATCTCGCGGAGGTCAACGTCGCCTTCGGTCGCGCTGCGGGGGATGCCGCGCTGCGGACCACCGGGCGGCTCACCCTCGTGCACGCGCCGACGGCGGCCCTCATCGGCCACGTCTCACCGCGCCGCTACGCGGTGCTCATGGAACTGCCCGGCAACGACTCGGTCGAGGCGATCGCCGACCGCATCGCCGACGCCGTGCTGAGCACGCCGATCGACGAGCAGGACCGGTTCCGAGCCTCGACGTTCTGCGGCATCGCGACGACCCGCACGAGCGGGGCACGCTACGACGACCTCCTGCGTGCTGCCACCGAAGCCGTCCGCAGCGATCGTGACGCACTCCGCGCGAGCGCCGAGCACGCGCGTACCGGCGGCAGCCTGACCCGACCCTGACCGGGAAGCGATGCGAGGGCGCGCGGGCTGAGCCGCACGGCCGCCCGCGTGGGCTCAGGCCGTACCGTCGGGCCCGGTCATCCGATAGCCGACGCCGCGGACCGTCTCGATCCAGCGCGGCGTCATCGAGTTCTCGCCGATCTTCTTGCGCAGGTTGCCCATATGCACCTCGATGCCGCGCTTGTCGGCGTCGGAGACGAAGTTGCTCGTGACGTAGCTCTCGTTGCGCAGCAGGATGGCGAGATCGGCCTTCGTGCGCACCCGGCGCCCCGACTGCAGCAGCGCCGCGAGCAGGTCGAACTCGCTGCGGGTGAGCGGGATCTCCTGGCCCTCGACGGTCGCGACGCGGGTGCCGAGGTCGGCGACCAGCCCGAGGTGCTCGAGGCGTTCCCCGGAGGCTCCGGTCGGCGCGGGAGCGGATGCGGCGGGCGGAGCCGCGTGCGCCCCGGCGGATACGGCGGCCGTGTAGGCGGGAGCCTCCGGCGGCCGGGGAGCGCCGGGAGCGGGAGCGACCGGCGCGGCGGGAGCCGCGGCACGGGGCCGCCGCAGCATCGCCTCGATGCGGGCGCGCAGCTCACGGGGGCGGAACGGCTTGGTGAGGTAATCGTCGGCGCCCGACTCGAGACCCTGGAGGGTGTCGATCTCCTCGCCGAGGGCGGTCAGCATCACGATGTACGCGTCGGAGAACACCCGGATGCGCTTCGCCGTCTCGAACCCGTCGATGCCGGGCATGTTGACGTCGAGGGTGACAACGGTCGGCGCGACGGCGCGAACGGCTTCGATGCCGTCGTAGCCGTTGGAACGCGCCGTCACCTCGAAGCCCGCCTGATTCAGGACGGTCTCGAGCAGGTGACGGATGTCGTCATCATCCTCGATGACGACGGCGCGGCGAGCAGGCTCCATGATGCTCAATGGTAGGCCGGTCGGGGCGACCCGGGGGAAACGCCGCGCGGTCAGGTCGCGTCGGTGCCGCCGGGCCGGCGCTCGAGGCGACCGGCACCCCACCAGGCGAGCGGCAGGAGACCCGCCGCGATGAGCGCCTTGATCGCGCCGCCGATCAGGAACGGGAAGAGGCCGCCGGTGAGCGTCTGCGTCAGGTCGAGCCCGAGCGCGACCGCGAGCCAGGGCAGGCCGACGGCGAAGACCACGAGCGTGCCGGAGGCGAAGGTCGCCAGAGCCTTGAGGACCTGACGTTCCCAGGCGCGTTCGGAGAGCCAGCCGACGAGGGCGGCCGCGACGATGAAGCCGACGATGTACCCTCCGGTCGGTCCGAGGATCACGTCGACGCCGCTGCCGTAGTCGCTGAACACGGGCAGGCCGACGATGCCGAGCACCGCGTAGAGGGCGAGCGAGAGTGCGCCGCGCGCGGCTCCGAGGGTGGCACCGACGAGGAGCACGGCAAGGGTCTGCCCGGTGATCGGGACCGGGTAGAGCGGCACGGCAACCTGGGCGAGGAGCGCGGTGAGCACCGCACCGGTCGCCACCAGGACGATGTCGAGCGGAACGCTGCGGCCGAGCACGCGATCGGCGAGCACGAGACGGGGAGCGGCGGGGGCGACGGTGGTCATGCGGTGGGTCCTCTGCTTCGGCCGGGCGCCGCGGACGGAATGCTGCGGGCGGCGCTCCGGTTAGACTAGCGGGCTGGCGCACTCGCGCCGTTGACGCCATCCTCCTCGATCCGAAGGACATCACTGTGCTCGCCGTGCACGATCTCGAGATCCGCGTCGGCGCGCGCCTGCTCATGGAGGGGGTCTCCTTCCGGGTCGAGAAGGGCGACAAGATCGGCCTCGTCGGGCGCAACGGCGCCGGCAAGACGACGCTCACCAAGACGCTTGCGGCCGAAAGCCAGCCGAGCGCCGGGACGATCGACCGCACCGGAGAGATCGGCTACCTGCCGCAGGACCCGCGCACCGGCGATCCCGAGGACACCGCGCGCACCCGCATCCTGGATGCCCGCGGCCTCGGCCGGATCGTGCTCGACCTGCGCACCGCCACCGACGAGATGGCGAGCCCCGACGAGAAGGTCAGCGCCGCGGCGATGGAGCGCTACGGCCGACTCGATGATCGCTTTCTCGCGCTCGGCGGTTACGCGGCAGAGGCCGAGGCGGCGTCGATCGCGTCGAACCTCGCCCTCCCCGACCGCATCCTGGATCAGCAGCTGAAGACGCTCTCCGGAGGGCAGCGCCGGCGCATCGAGCTGGCGCGCATCCTGTTCTCGGGCGCCGAGACGATGATCCTCGACGAGCCGACCAACCACCTCGACGCCGACTCGGTCGTCTGGCTGCGCGAGTTCCTCAAGCAGTACTCCGGCGGCGTCATCGTGATCAGCCACGACGTCGACCTCGTCGAGGAGACCGTCAACCGGGTCTTCTACCTCGACGCCAACCGTCAGGTCATCGACGTCTACAACATGGGCTGGAAGAACTATCTGCGCCAGCGCGAGGCCGACGAGGAGCGCCGCAAGAAGGAGCGGGTCAACGTCGAGAAGAAGGCGACCCAGCTGCAGCTGCAGGCGGCGCGGTTCGGCGCGAAAGCGTCGAAGGCCGCTGCCGCCCATCAGATGGTCGCGCGCGCCGAGAAGATGCTGTCGGGCCTCGACGACGTGCGCGTCGCCGACCGGGTCGCGAAGCTCCGGTTCCCCGAGCCGGTGGCGTGCGGCAAGACCCCGTTGCAGGCGCACGATCTCTCGAAGAGCTACGGGTCGCTCGAGATCTTCACCGCCGTCGACCTCGCGATCGATCGCGGCTCGAAGGTCGTCATCCTGGGTCTCAACGGCGCCGGCAAGACGACCCTGTTGCGGATGCTCGCGGGCGTCGACAAGCCCGATACCGGGCAGATCGAACCCGGTCACGGCCTGCGCATCGGCTACTACGCCCAGGAGCACGAGACGATCGACGTCAAGCGCTCGGTGCTCGAGAACATGCTGTCCGGGGCCCCGAACCTCACGCCGACCGAGGCGCGCCGCGTGCTCGGCTCATTCCTGTTCACCGGGGACGACGCCGACAAACCCGCCGGAGTGCTCTCCGGTGGCGAGAAGACCCGGCTCGCGCTCGCGATGATCGTGGTGTCGGGCGCCAACGTGCTGCTGCTCGACGAGCCGACGAACAACCTCGATCCGGCCAGCCGGGAAGAGATCCTCGGGGCCCTGGCCAGCTACTCGGGGGCCGTCGTGCTCGTCTCGCACGACGAGGGCGCCGTCGAGGCGCTCAACCCCGAACGGGTGCTCATCCTGCCCGACGGGGTTGAGGATCACTGGAATCCGGGGTACGCGGATCTGATCGCGCTCGCCTGAGCGCGACCGGCATGCAGAGCGCGCTCGGCTGAGCGCGACCGGCATGCAGAGCGCGCTCGGCTGAGCGCGACTAACGGGCGTCGAGGGTCTGCCGATCCAGCAGCTCGTCCTCGATCTCGGCGTCCCGCTCCTTGCGCACGACGATGATCTCGCCGGCCGCGATCTTGCGCTCTCGGCGCACGGCCCAGACCAGCCCGACGAAGGCGAGGATTCCGAACGCGATCCACTGGAACGCGTACGACAGATGCGGCCCCTCGTCTTCTACCGGCCGGACGGCCGGAAGGGGGGTCTCGGCGGCGATCGGATCCTCGGAGACCAGCAGACCGTACATCCCGGTGTAGGTCGGCTCGTCGAGAAGTTCCGCGACGTCGGGCAGCCGCACCGTCGCCAACTGGCCCTCCGGTGCGCCACGTCCGGGGATCTCGGGCTCACCGGGCTTGAGCCGCACCACGACCGTCACCGCACCGTCGGGGACGGCGGGCACCGAGTCGGGCGCCTCCGGGGTTGACCCGGCGGGCACCCAGCCCCGGTCGACCACGAACACCGTGCCGTCCGTGAGCCGGAACGGCACGAGCACCTCGAAGCCCGGCTCGGAGTTGCGCGGTCGGTTGCGCACGAGCAGCTGCTCGTCGGCGAGGTACTCGCCGGAGAGGACGACCGGATGCCACTCCGCGCCGTCGTCGAGGGTGTCGAGAGCGGGCAGCAGCTCGGTGAGCGGCACGGCGGCGGAATCGTAGTTGGCCTCGATCTTGGCGATCTCGGCGACCGCCTCCGCGCGGCGGCTCAGCTGCCACCACGACAGAAGACCGCAGGCGATCGCGAAGACGATCACAAGGGCGAGGTAACCCCCCCAACGCCGCAGCCAATTCATCGCACTTCCTCCCGCTCCGGCACTCTCTCCACCGGCACGGCGACGGCCGAGACGACGACCGGGAAGCCGCGCGTGCCCAGGTAGTCGGCGAGCGTCGCGCGGTGGGCGTCGCAGGCGAGCCACACCTTCACCCGGTCCAGGGAATGGATGCGGGGGTTGCGCCAGTTCACCCGCCAGGCGGCCTTCGTCGTGCAACCCGCGGACGAGCACTGCGCGGTGCCCTCGGGCAGCGCGGGGTCGAGTCCGATCACGACAGAGCTCGCGGTTCGACGACGCCCGGGCGTTCGACGGTGCGCCGGCCCTTGGTCGAGGCGGCGTTCGCCAGCACCACGGCGACGTACGGCAGGAAGATCGCCCCGAGAGCCGGGATGAGCAGCCACCAGCCCGTGACGAACAGGCAGGCGATCACGCAGACCATGCGGACGCCCATCGTGATCGCGTACCTGCGCATCCGGGCACCCTGTTCGTGCTCCGGCGACGGCGGGAGCTCGGTGAGGGCGGCGGCGGGTTCTTTGCGCATGGGCTATGTCATCAGGGTACGCCCGCCCGGCTGCGCGCGCGGGCTCCCTCGCTAGGCTGGCGCCATGGCTTCTCGCACCGTCCTCGTCACCGGCGGCAACCGTGGCATCGGCCACGCCATCGCCGCCGAATTCGTCGCCCAGGGCCACCGGGTGGCGGTGACCGCCCGCAGCGGGGAGGGGCCGTCCGGCACGCTGACGGTCCGCGCCGACGTCACCGACACCGCCGCCGTCGACGCCGCATTCACCGAGATCGAGCAGACGCTGGGCCCGGTCGAGGTCGTCGTGGCGAACGCCGGCATCACCCGCGACAAGTTGCTCATGATGATGACCGAAGACGACTTCGACTCCGTCGTCGACACCAACCTCGGCGGGTCGTTCCGGGTCGTCAAGCGCGCCACCAAGGGGATGATGAAGGCCCGGTACGGCCGCATCGTGCTCATCTCGAGCGTCGTCGGCCTGTTCGGCGGGCCGGGGCAGGTCAACTACTCGTCGTTGAAGGCGGGTCTCGTCGGGATGGCCCGCTCGGTCACGCGGGAACTGGGCAGTCGCGGCATCACCGCGAACGTCGTCGCCCCGGGGTTCATCGAGACCGACATGACCGCTGAACTCTCCGACGACACCCAGGCGGCATACCGGAAGTCGATCCCGGCCGGGCGCTTCGCAACCCCCGAGGAGGTCGCGAAGGTGGTCGCCTGGATCGCCGGCGACGACGCCGCCTACATCTCTGGCGCGGTCATCCCGGTCGACGGCGGCCTCGGGATGGGTCACTGACCCTCAGGAGCGTTCCGGCGCAGGTAGTGCTCGGGGTGATCGGTGAACCCGAGCGATCGGTAGAGCGCCTCGGCGGCGACCGACGTCGTGAGGTCGAGCGACGGGATGCCGGCGGCGTCGAACCAGTCGACGAGCATCCCGACGACGGCACGCGCGTGACCCGCCCGGCGGGCTTCGGGCCGTGTCGCGACGCTCGAGACGTGCGCGGCCCAGCCCGAGAGGTTCGACGGTCGCGGCGGACGGCGCTCGCGGATGCCGACCGCCCCGGCCAGGAGGCGCCCGTCGGCGTCGGCGACGAACGCCACCACGTCGTCGCTCGCGAGCTGGGCGCGGAACCAGTCGACGGACGCGCTCCACCAGGGATCATCCGGAAGAGACGTCGCGCCGGTGAACGAGTCGATCATCACACCGCGCAGCTCCGCGAGCTGCGGCGCGTCGTCGGGCGTCGCCCGCCGGTAGACGACCGGGGACGGACTCACCGGCGGGGGAGGCCGAGCACGGGCAGCAGCATCGCCAGGTCGCGTTCGTCGAGCAGCACGTGCGCGAGGTCGCGCACCGGGGCCTTGGCGTCGAAGCCGACAGCGAGTCCGCAGATCGCCATCATCGGCAGGTCGTTGGCGCCGTCGCCGACCGCGACCGTCTGATCCAGCGGGATGCCGGCCTCCGCCGCCCACTCCCGCAACGCCTGCGCCTTCGCCTCCGCATCGACCACGGGCGGGATGAGGTCCCCGGTCAGCCGCCCGTCGGCGGCGGCGAGACGGTTGGCCCGCCAGTGGTCGAGCCCGAGCTCGCGGGCTAAAGGGTCGATGATCTCGTGAAACCCGCCGGAGACGACCGCGACTTTGCCGCCGGCCGCCTGGACGCCCGCGATCAGCTCGGGGACGCCGCGGGTGACGGTGACCCGCGAGCGCGCGGACTCGATGACGGTCGCGGGGAGGCCGGCAAGAGTTGCGACACGCTCCCGGAGGCTCTGCTCGAAGTCGAGCTCGCCGTTCATCGTCCGGAGCGTGATCTCGGCGACCTCCGCACCCGAACCCGCCTCGTCGGCGAGCAACTCGATGACCTCGTTCTCGATGAGCGTCGAGTCGACGTCGAGGACGACCAGGAAGCGGGCCATGCGGCGGGTGCGGCCTTCCTGCGGAACGGGTCAGGGGGAGACGACGACGCCCTTGCCCACGACCGTGATGCCCGAGTCGGTGACGGTGAAGCCGCGGCGCCGATCCGCGTCATGATCGACGCCGACGGTGGCTCCGGACTCGATGACGACGTCCTTGTCGAGGATAGCGCGCTGCACGGTGGCCCGATCATCGATGCGGACCCGCTCGAAGACGACCGAGTCGATGACCTTCGCCCCCGACGCGACGGTCACCCACGGGCCGAGCACGCTGCGCTCGAGGTGACCTCCGGAGACGACGCAACCGAGTGACACGATCGAGTCGATCGCGGTGCCGACGGCGTTCTGCCCGTCGCGCACGAACTTGGCCGGCGGCGAATTGAGCTGCTGGCTGAAGATCGGCCAGTCGCGGTTGTAGAGGTTGAAGACCGGCAGGGCCGAGATGAGGTCCTGGTGCGCGTCGAAGAACGACTCGATCGTTCCGACGTCGCGCCAGTAGTAGCGGTCGCGGTCGGTGGAGCCGGGCACCTGGTTGCGCTGGAGGTCGTAGACCGCCGCCTGCCCGCGGGCGACGAAGTCGGGCACGATGTCGCCACCCATGTCGTGGTTGGAGTCCGGCCGTTCGCCGTCGCGCTGCACCGCGTCGATCAGCACGTCGGCGTCGAAGACGTAGTTGCCCATCGACGCGAGCACCTCGTCGGGGGAGTCGGCCAGGCCGACGGCATCCTTCGGCTTCTCCTTGAACGCGGCGATGCGGTGCGGGTCGTCCGGGTCGAGGTCGATCACGCCGAACTGGTCGGCGAGCGAGATCGGCTGCCGGATCGCGGCGACCGTGACGCCCGCGCCTGCGGCGATGTGGGCATCCACCATCTGGTCGAAGTCCATGCGATACACGTGGTCGGCGCCGACCACGACGACGATGTCGGGCTTCTCGTCGCGCAGCAGGTTGAGACTCTGCAGGATGGCGTCGGCGGAGCCGGAGAACCAGCGCTTGCCGAGTCGCTGCTGGGCGGGCACCGAGGCGACGTAGGAGCCGAGCAGACCGGAGAGGCGCCAGGTCTGCGAGATGTGCCGGTCGAGCGAATGCGACTTGTACTGGGTCAGCACGACCACCTGGCGCAGGCCGGAGTTGATCAGGTTCGACAGGGCGAAGTCGATGAGGCGGTAGCCGCCGCCGAACGGCACGGCGGGCTTCGCGCGATCCGCGGTGAGGGGCATCAGCCGCTTGCCCTCGCCACCGGCGAGGACGATCCCGAACACCTTCTTCGCTGCCATGGGTCAACAGTAGGGCCGCACCCGCGACCGTGTTGTAGCGTTCACAGAATGCGAGTCGACGTGGTAAGCCGCGAGTACCCGCCGGAGGTCTACGGGGGCGCCGGGGTGCACGTCGCCGAGCTCGTGCAGGCTCTGCGGCCGAGCACGGACGTCGTGGTGCGATGCTTCGGGATGCCGCGCGACGAGGACGGGGTGCACGCCTACCTCGTCCCGCCACAGCTGACCGGGGCGAATCCCGCCCTCGCCACCCTCGGCGTCGACCTGCAGATCGCCCAGGACGTCGCGGGCGCCGATCTGGTGCACTCGCACACCTGGTATGCGAACGGAGCCGGCCATCTCGCCAAGCTCCTCCACGGCGTCCCGCATGTAGTCACGGCGCACAGCCTCGAACCACTGCGGCCGTGGAAAGCCGAGCAGCTCGGCGGCGGCTACCGCATCTCGAGCGAGATCGAGCGCACGGCGTTCGAGGCCGCGGACGCCGTCATCGCGGTGAGCCACGGGATGCGCGCCGACATCCTGCGCAGCTACCCCGCGATCGACCCGGCGCGCGTACGCGTCGTGCACAACGGCATCGACCTCCAGCGCTGGTACCCGGTCGACGAGCCCGAGGTCGTGAAGGGCTTCGGCGTCGACCCGACCCGGCCGAGCGTCATCTTCGTCGGACGCATCACGCGGCAGAAGGGCCTGCCCTACCTGCTCGCCGCCGCCCGCCGCCTGCCGCCCGAGGTGCAGCTGATCCTCTGCGCCGGCGCCCCCGACACCCCGGAGATCCTCGCCGAGGTGCAGGCCGGAGTCGCCGCCTTGCAGGCGGAGCGCTCCGGCGTCATCTGGATCGACCGGTTGCTCTCGCAGCCCGAGCTCGCGGCGCTGCTGTCGGCGTCGACGACGTTCGTCTGCCCCTCCGTCTACGAGCCGCTCGGCATCGTCAACCTCGAGGCGATGGCCTGCGGTCTTCCGGTCGTCGGCACCGCGACCGGGGGCATCCCGGAGGTCGTCGCCGACGGCGTCACCGGCCGCCTGGTGCCGATCCGCCAGGTCGACGACGGCACGGGCACCCCGGTCGACCCCGAGCAGTTCATCGCCGACCTCGCCGCCGCGCTCACCGCTGTGGTCGCCGATCCCGCCGCGGCTCGGATCATGGGCATCGCGGGTCGCGCGCGGGCGGAGGCCGAGTTCAGCTGGGGCTCCATCGCCGAGCGCACCCGCGCCATCTACGCGGAACTGGTCGGCGCGGCGAAGTAGGCTGGCAGCACCATGTCCTCCCCGGTGCTCGATCTCTCGCAGGTGTCCGTCGTCCGAGGGGGCACCCGCATCCTCGACCAGGTGAGCTGGAGCGTCGAGTCCGATCAGCGCTGGGTGATCCTCGGGCCCAACGGGGCGGGCAAGACCACGTTGCTGCAGGTCGCGGCTGCCGCGATGCACCCGACGTCGGGCGTCGCCACCCTCCTCGACGAGCGCGTCGGCACGACCGACACCTCCGAACTCAAGCCGCGAATCGGCCTCGCCTCGTCAGCGATGGCGAAGCGCATCCCGGGCGACGAGGCGGTTCTGGATGTCGTACTCACCGCCGCCTACGCCGTCACCGGGCGCTGGAACGAGGTCTACGACGACGTCGACGTCAATCGCGCCCGCCGCGTGCTCGGCGAGTGGAAGCTCTCCGCCTTCGAGACGCGCCGCTTCGGCACCCTCAGCGACGGCGAGCAGAAGCGCGTGCAGATCGCGCGGGCCGTCATGACCGACCCCGAGCTGCTGCTGCTCGACGAGCCCGCCGCGAGCCTGGATCTCGGCGCGCGGGAAGAGCTGTTGCAGCTGCTCGGCGGGTACGCGAGCAACCCCGGGTCACCCGCGATGGTCATGGTGACCCACCACGTCGAGGAGATCCCGCCGGGCTTCACGCACGTGCTGCTGCTCGCCGACGGGACCGTGAAGGCCGCCGGTCCGATCGGCGAGGTGCTGACGGCCGCGAGCCTCACCGAGACGTTCGGGCTGCCGATCGACCTCACCTCGGCGAACGGCCGATTCGCGGCTCGCGCCGCGTAGCTTTCTGGTAAAGTCGCTCCTTGGCCGTTCGGCCGTCCCTTTTTCCCTTCGTCTCATTCGAGGACGACGCTGTTTGAAGAAAGCATGGCTATGAAGTCCGAGATCCACCCCGAGTACGCGCCCGTCGTGTTCCGCGACCTCGCGAGCGGTGCGACCTTCCTCACCCGTTCGACGGTGACGAGCGACAAGACGATCGACCTCGACGGCGAGACCTACCCGGTCATCGAGGTCGAGATCTCCTCCGAGTCGCACCCGTTCTACACGGGCAAGCAGCGCATCATGGACAGCGCCGGCCGCGTCGAGAAGTTCAACCAGCGCTTCAAGGGCTTCGGCGAGAAGAAGAACTAGCTCCCGCCTTCGGAACGCCCCGCCCTCCTCGGAGGCGCGGGGCGTTCCGCATGTCAGAAGAGTGCGGGGCGCCGCTGCGACCAGAGGGGCAGCAGCACATCGAGCGTGAGCGGCGCCAGCTCGACCGACTCGGTGTCGGAGGGCGACTCGAGCCAGTGGATCGCGTCGATCTCGGCGGCGGGATGCAGCTCGGCGTCGGTGACGAGCGCGAACACCTCGGCCCGCACGGTGCGGCCGGGCTCGTTGAGGGCCGGTGCCTCGTACGATCCGAGGAACTCGGTGGCGTCGACATCCACCTCGAGTCCCAACTCCTCGCGCAGTTCCCGGATGAGGGCCGCCAGGGCGCTCTCGCCGCGCTCGATCTTGCCGCCGGGCTGCATGAACCCCGTCGTGCCGCGCTTGCGCACGACGACGGCGCGGCCCGCGGGGTCGGTGACGATCGCCGCCGCGACATGGATGCGCCGCGGCACGTCCTGCGCAGCGGACCCCGGTTCCACGTGCACAGGTTCGGCGACGACGGGCTCCGGCTCGGGTTCGTCTCCCATCAGGTCGGCCTCGGGCGCCTCGATCTCCAGCTGCACCGGAATGCTGTCGGTGAACTCGAGCATCGGCACGGTGTCGCTCGGCCGCGGTGCGGGGGCGGGGATCGGCTGGGTGTCCTCGATGATCCGGATGTCGTCGAGCGGGGCGACGGGCCACTCGTCGTCGAGGCGGCGCTGGCGCTCGTGCAGGTGGGCGGGGGAGCCGTCCAGCACCGCCGAGCCCTCCCGGTCCGGGTCGAGCATGGCCCGCACGATGCGGCCCGCCGCGAGAGACCCGGTCGCCACGCCGTAGCGCTCCGCCATGGCGTTGAGCGCCCGGCGGCCCGGGAAGGCGGGCTCGAGGATCTCGTCGAGCAGCAGCGGGTCGAGCACCGGGGCGTGGATGTCCCACGGCGAGATCTGCCGGCGACGGCACTCGCGGTCGAGCACGGTCAGCCCGGTGGCCGCGTCGAACGTCGCGATCGGGACGCCAAGGGCGACGAGGGTGCGCAGCGTCTGGGCGACCTCGCCCACGACGGCGTCCGCACGGTCGGAACCCCAGTCCCAGCGGGCGAGCTCGGCGCCGTCGTCATCCAGGATCGCGACCCGGGCCGCGACGATCCGCGCGGTGTCCAGGTCGGTGCCCGCCGTCGCGAACTCCGCTACTCCCAGGCGCCCGTGCCACATCCCCATCGGCTCAGAGTACGACCACTCGGGGTGCTCGGAGAACATCGGGCGCGCCTCCGTAGAATCGACGCGTCATGGAAACCGTCGCCTCCGATCTGCAGCTGCTGGGCAGCCGCACCCGGTACTGGGAGTACGGCACACCGGATTCCGGGCCGACGATCGTCGTCGTCCACGGCTACCGGGGCGATCATCACGGGCTCGAGCCGGTCGTGAAGCAGCTCGGCGACTTCCACGTCATCTCGCCCGACCTGCCCGGATTCGGTGACTCGACGCCGATGACCGAGCAACCGCATTCGATCGACGGCTACGGGGTGTGGCTGCGGGCGTTCCTGGAGGAGTTGGGGCTGACGGGGGAGATCCTCCTCGGCCACTCGTTCGGCTCGATCGTCGTCGCCCACGCCGTCGCCGGCGGGCTCCCGGCGCGGGCCGTCATCCTGGTGAATCCGATCGCCGACGACCCGTCGAAGGTCGCCGGTGTCGGCGCGACCCGGTTCTACTACGCGATCGCCCGCCGCATCCCGGAGCGCGCCGCCCGCGCCTGGCTGAGCAACTGGCTGGTGGTGCGTGGGATGAGCGTCAAGCTCGCGAAGACCAAGGACCGCGAGCTGCGCCGCTTCATCCACGGGCAGCACCACGCCTACTTCTCGGCGTTCGGCTCGCGCGCGAGCATCGTGGAGGGCTTCGACGCGTCGCTCTCGACGACGGTCGCCGCCGTCGCCGACCGAATCGCGCAGCCCGTCCTGCTGATCGCGGGCGAGCTCGACGAGGTCGCCCCGCTGGCCGGGCAGTTCGCCCTGCGCGAGGCCTTCCCGGATGCTCGGCTCGACGTCATCCCGGGGGTCGGGCACCTCGTCCACTACGAGACCCCGCAGGCTGCGGCTGCGGCCATCCGTTCGTTCGTGGGCGATCAGTGAGGATCCTCTTCGACTGCCGTTACGTCGTGCGGCAGGGCCACCACGACGGCATCAGCCGGTACTCGGCGCGTCTGGTCGAGGCGCTTTCGCGGCGGATGCCCGTCGAGATGCTGATCAGCGACGAAGCCCAGCTCGCCCTCCTGCCCGACCTCCCGTGGCACCTGGTCTCCTCCGAGACGAGCCTGCGCGAGCCGTGGATCGCCCGGCAGATCAACCCGCTGAACCCCGATGCCGTGTTCAGCCCGCTGCAGACGATGGGCTCCGCGGGCCGGCGCTACGGTCTCGTGCTCACGCTGCACGACCTCATCTACCACCGTCACCGCACGCCGCCGCGCAACGTGCCCTGGTACATCCGAGTCGGCTGGTGGTTCTACCACCTCAGTTACGGACCGCAGCGAGCGGCGCTCAACCGGCCCGACGAGGTCGTCACGATCTCCGAAACGACCGCGGCGCTCATCGCCGAACACCACCTCACGCGACGCCCGGTCACCGTCGTACGCAATGCGGCCGACCCGATCGAGGGTGCGCCCGCAGCCCGCCGCCCAGGAAGGAACCGCGAACTCGTCTACATGGGGTCGTTCATGCCCTACAAGAACGTCGAGACGCTCGTGCGGGCGATGCACGAGCTTCCGGGCTACGTGCTGCACCTGCTCAGCCGCATCTCGCCTCGCGACCGCGCGCGACTCGAGCTGCTCGCGCCGGCCGATGCGGTCGTATTCCACGACGGCGTGACCGACCCCGAGTACGCGGAGCTGCTGGAACGTGCCCACGCCCTGGTGCACGCGTCGCTCGACGAGGGCTTCGGCATTCCGCTGGTCGAGGCGATGAGCGTCGGAACCCCGATCGTCGTCAGCGACATCCCGATCTTCCGGGAGATCGGCGGGCGCGCGGGCATCTACGCCGACCCGCACGACCCGGTGCAATTCGCCCGTGCGGTGCGGGAACTCGACGCCCCCGACACCTGGACGCGGCACTCGGCGGCGGCCCGCGATCAGGCGGCCCTGTTCGACTGGAACGCCTCCGCCGACGTGCTCTACGAGGTGCTGCGCCGCGTCGCCACGAAGCCCCGGCCCGAGGACGCCGAGAGCTAGTCCTCGAGCGCCTCGACGGCGTTCTGCAGGTCGAGGTCGCCCGCGCGCGGGTCGATCGCCGCGAGCTCGATCGGGTCGTCGAACGCGACGAGCCGCAGGTCGTCGCCATCGACGTGGAAGGTGTGCACCGAGCCGTTGGTGATCGGGCCGAACCCGCCGTCCGGTTCCGCCTCGAGCAGGGCGGCCCGGATCGCGCCGCCGTGACTCACCACGACGAGCGACTCTCCCGGGTGCGCGGCCGCGAGCGCCTGCAGCGCGGGGATGACGCGCGCGACGACCTCCTCGCGGGTCTCCCGCCCCGGCACCTCGACATCCCGCGCGAAGCGCACGTCGACCTCGTGGAAGCTCAGACCCTCGGCGTCGCCGTAGTTGCGCTCGACGAACGCGTCCCGCAGCTCCGGCTCCGGCAGTCCGAGCTCGCGCGCGATGATCTCGGCCGTCTCGCGGGCTCGGCTGAGCGGGCTGGCGACGACGCGGGCGATCGGCCGGCGGGTGAGCAGGGTGCCGGTCAGGCGCGCCTGCTCGCGCCCGGTGTCGTTGAGCGGGATGTCGGTGAGCCCCTGGATGCGGCGTGCGCGGTTCCACTCGGTCTCGCCGTGACGTACGAGGTACAGATCGGCCATGGCGCCTCCGAGCTTAGGAGGCCGCGACGGGTCAGCGGAGCAGGCGATCCTTCAGCGCCACGAGCACTTCCGAGCTGCCGGCGTCGATCTTGAGCGTCGCCCGCGGATCGCCTTTCGTCATGCCGCGGTTGAGGATGACGATCGGGACCCGCCGCTTGACGGCCTGGTCGAGCAGCCGGATGCCGGAGTTCACGACGAGCGACGACCCGGCGATGAGCAGCGCGTCGGCGGAGCGGATGAGGGCCGCGGCTTCGGTGAACTTCGTCGTCGGCACGAACTCGCCGAAGAACACGACGTCGGGCTTGAGCATTCCCTCGCACACGGTGCACACGGGCACGATCATCTCGTCGACCGCGTCGATGTCGACGTCGCCGTCGGGGTTGAGCTTCACGTTCTCCGGCTCGGCGAGCCAGGGGTTGTCGCGGGTCATCCGGGCCGCGATGTCTTCGCGGGCGAAGAACTGCCCGCAGGACAGACAGCGCACGCGGTCGATCGAGCCGTGCACGTCCACGACGTGCCTCGACCCCGCCCGCAGGTGCAGCCCGTCGACGTTCTGCGTGATGACGCCGTTGACGACGCCGCCGCGTTCGAGTTCGGCGAGGGCGCGGTGACCGGCGTTGGGTTCCGCGGCGGCGAAGTGCCGCCAGCCGAGGTGGCTACCCGCCCAGTAGCGCTGCCGGGAGCGGGCGTCGGCGAGGAAGGTCTGGAACGTCATCGGCCGCCGCACCGGGGCGCCCTCGCCGCGGTAGTCGGGGATGCCGGAGTCGGTGCTCACGCCGGCACCGGTCAGCACGGCGACCCGGCGTCCGCCGAGGACACGCTCGGCCTCGTCGACCAGGGGTGCGACGGCGGGATCGAGCGCGGTCGTGATCGACATCGAATCCTCCTTCCGTCGGCTGTTCCCTGAGGTTAGAACGCGAAGGTTGCGAGAATGTTTCCGCCATGAACCTCATCCCGGTCACCGACCCCACCGACCCTGCGCTGAGCGACTACACGGAACTGACGGATGTCGCCCGCCGTCGCCTGCGTGAGCCCGCTGAAGGCATCTACGTCGCCGAGTCGGTGAAGGTCATCGAGCGGGCGTTCGCCGCCGGCCACCGGCCCCGATCGGTGCTCGTCCTGGAGAAGTGGCTGCCCGAGATCGAACCTCTCTTCGAGCCCTGGGACGTGCCGGTCTTCGTCGGCACTCCCGACGTGCTCGAGGCGCTCACCGGCTTCGTCGTGCACCGCGGGGCGCTCGCCTCGATGCACCGCCCCGAGCTGCCCGCGGTCGCCGACCTGCTACGGGATGCCGGCACGATCGTCGTGCTGGAGGACATCGTCGACCACACGAACGTGGGCGCGATCTTCCGGGCGGTCGCGGGGATGGGGGCGGATGCCGTTCTGATCACCCCGCGCTGCGCCGACCCGCTCTACCGCCGGAGCGTGCGCGTGAGCATGGGCGCCGCCCTGCAGGTGCCGTGGACCCGGCTGGGGGAGTGGGCTGAGGCGGTGCCGCAGCTGCACGCGGCCGGCTTCGAGATCGCCGCACTCGCGCTCGACGAGCGGGCCGTGGACCTCGCCGACTTCGCCCGGACACGGCCGGAGCGGGTCGCGCTCGTGCTCGGCACCGAGGGAGACGGCCTCTCGCGCGGCGCGCTGGCGGCGGCCGACACGATCGTCACCATCCCGATGGATCGCGGCGTCGACTCGCTCAACGTCGCCGCCGCGTCCGCCGTCGCCCTCTGGGCACTGCGCACGTCGAGCCCTTCCAGGGGCGCGTGGGCGCGCACTAGGGTCGGGCCATGACGGCGACGACGACGCAGACCGACGGCAAGGGACTCGCGAAAGGCCAGCTGGGTCTGTTCGGGTCGACGATCATGGGGCTCGCCTCGACCGCTCCCGTCTACTCGCTCGTCGCGACCCTCGGCTTCGTGATCGCCGAGGTGGGCGCACAGGCGCCGATCGCCTTCATCCTCGCCTTCATCCCGATGTTCTTCATCGCGTTCGCCTACCGAGAACTCAACCGGGCGGTGCCCGACTGCGGCACGACCTTCACCTGGGCGACCAAGGCGTTCGGCCCGTGGGTGGGGTGGCTCGGCGGATGGGGCGTCGCCGTCGCGGGCATCATCGTGCTCGCCAACCTCGCCCAGATCGCCGGACTCTACTTCTGGTACCTCGTCGAGGGCATCGTCGGCAATGCAGGCTACTTCTCCGACCAGCTCTGGATCGTCACCCTGACCGGGGTGATCTTCATCGCGGCGATGGTCTACGTCTCCTACCGCGGGGTCGAGATCGGCGAGAAGTTGCAGAACGTCCTGCTCGGCGTGCAGTACCTCGCGCTCGCACTGTTCGTGATCTTCGTCGTCGTCGCGATCGCCAACGGCAGCGCGCCCGACGCGGTGCCGGTCGACGGCGCCTGGTTCAACCCGTTCGGCTTCGAGTCGTTCGACGGGTTCACCGCCGCCATCCTGCTGGCGCTCTTCATCTACTGGGGCTGGGACACCTGCCTCGCGCTCAACGAGGAGACCAAGGACCCCAAGCGCATCCCGGGCCGCGCGGCACTCATCTCGACGATCGTGCTCATGGTCACCTACGTCGCCGTCACGGTCGCCGCGATCGCCTACGCCGGCACCGACGCCCTCGCCGACTCGGCGGATGTCTTCTACACCGTCAAGGACGCGCTCTTCGGGCCGTGGGCGTGGTTGCTCGTGCTCGCGGTGATGATCTCGGCGATCTCGTCGACCCAGACGACGATCCTGCCGACCGCGCGCGGAACGCTCTCGATGGCGATCTACCAGGCGCTGCCGGCCCGCTTCGGGAACGTGCATCCGAAGTACCGCACCCCGGGCTTCTCGACGCTGATCATGGGAATCGTCGCGATCGTGTTCTACGTCGGGATGACCTTCATCAGCGAGAACTTCCTCGCCGACTCGATCTACTCGCTCGGGCTCGCGATCGCGTTCTATTACGGACTCACCGGGTTCGCCTGCGTCTGGTACTTCCGCACGGAACTGTTCGTGAACGCCCACAGCTTCTTCTTCAAGTTCCTGTTCCCGCTGCTCGGGGCGCTGCTGCTGGCGGCCGCGTTCGTGAAGAGCGCGATCGACATGCTCGACCCCGACTACGGCTACACGGTGCTGCTGGGCGTCGGCGGGGTGTTCGTCATCGGCATCGGGTCGCTGCTGGTCGGTGTCGTGCTGATGGTGGTCTGGGCGCTCTTCCGGGAGTCCCGGCCGTTCTTCCGCGGCGAGAGCCTCAACCGCGACACCGAGGTGCTCGTGCCCGAGGACGACCAGCTGGTCATCCGCAGCGTCGACGGCGGGCGGGGCTAGCAGGCTCCCAGCCGCCCACCGTTTAGGGTCGACGGGTGCCTGAGAGTCGCCCGCTGTCCCGTCGGCAGATCTACCGTCGTCGGCGCATCGCGGTCGGCGGCGGCATCCTGGTGCTGCTGACGACGCTCATCTACCTGCCGATGACGCTCCTCGCGCCGCTGCAGGCGGCGGCGGTCACGGTCACCGCGCCGGAGGAGCCCGTCGCGGCGGTTCCCGCGCTGGACTTCCCCGACTACGGCGCGAGCGCGATCGGCGCCGTCGGCTTTCCCGGGGTGCTCGCGCAGGGTGGCTCGGTGGAGGCCCTGCCGATGGCGAGCATCACGAAGGTCGTCACGGCGCTCGTCGTTCTGCAATCGTTCCCGCTGGGCGCCGGCGAGGAGGGTCCCAGCGTGACGATGAGTTCGGCCGACGCCGCCCTTTACGGCACGTACCTCGCGCGGAACGGCACCGTGTCAACCGTGCGCGCCGGGATGGTGTTCACCGAGCGCGAGCTGCTCGAGCTGAGCCTGGTCAAGTCGGCGAACAACTACACGATGAGCATGGCGCTTTGGGCCTTCGGCTCGCTCGACGGCTACCTCGGGGCGACCAGCGCCTGGCTGACCGCGAACGGCCTCGACCGGATCGTCGTCAACGAGCCGACCGGGATCGACCCGGCCAACGTCGCCGCGGTGAGTCAGCTGATCGACCTGGGCAAACTCGCCCTCGGCAACCCGGTGATCGCCGAGATCGTCGCGACCGCTCAGGTCGAGGTGCCGCAGGTCGGCGTGCTGCCCAACACGAACGCGCTGCTCGGCATCAACGGGATCGACGGGATCAAGACCGGCACGCTGGACGACTTCGGCGCCAACCTGCTGTTCTCCGCCGACTACCTGGTGGGCGAGTCGACGGTGACGATCGTCGGGGTGGTGCTCGGCGGCCCGAACCACGATCAGATCGACGCCGACATCCTGACTCTGCTCGGCACCGCAGTCGCCAACTTCGCCGAGGTGGAGGTCGCCGCCGATGCGGAGACTTTCGCGACCTACGAGGCGCTCTGGGGGGACTCGGTGGGAGCGGTCGCCGCCGACCGGATGACCTTGCTGACCTGGGCGGCAGCGCCGGTCGAGGTGGAAGTCGTCACCGTCGACGTGCGCACCGGGACCGCCGGCGAGGATGTCGGCGACATCCGCTTCACGTCGGGACCGATGACCGCGACGATCGATCTGGAACTCGCCGCCGACCTCGACGACCCCGGGCCGTGGTGGCGGCTGACGAACCCCGCCCTGCTGTTCTGAGTCCCAGGGTCAGAACTCTGCCGGCGAGAAGCCGGGCCGCTTCGGCGGCACGTCGTCGCCCGAGGACTGATGGCGGATGCGCCGCAGGATCCACGGGCCGAAGTACTCGCGCGCCCAGCCGATGTCCTCGATCCGGGCCTGGCGCCACGGCTGCTTCGGCAGCGGGTCCGCCTCGAACGGCTCGAGGTCGTGCTCGACGTTGAGTGCGTCGAGCACCATGCGCGCGATCGTCTGATGTCCGACCGGCGAGAAGTGCAGGCGGTCGGGTGCCCACATCCTCGGGTCGGTGAGTTCGCGGAGCGCCCACATGTCGGCGACGATCGCGTCGTGTCGCTTCGCAACCGCGTGCAGGTTCTCGTTGTAGATCGCGACCTTGCCCCGGATGCGACCGAGCACCGGGGTGCCGCCGATGTCCGGTCCGTTGAACATCACGACGGTCGCGCCGTCCGTGCGCAGCCGCGCGATCCCGGCATCGAGCCGGGCGGCGACCTCGTCGGGATCCGTGCCGGGGCGGATGATGTCGTTGCCGCCCGCCGAGATCGAGATCAGGTCGGGGCGCAACGCGAGGGCGGCATCCACCTGCTCGTCGAGGATCTGCTGCAGCAAGCGCCCGCGGACGGCGAGATTGGCGTAGGCAAAGACGTCGGTGCCACCGGACAGCACCTCGGCGACCCGGTCGGCCCAGCCGCGGTGCCCTCCCGGCGTCTCGGGCTCGGGGTCGCCGATCCCCTCGGTGAAGGAGTCGCCGATCGCGACGAAGCGCGACCATGGATGCCGACTGGTCATGACGCCAGATTGCCACGACCATGCGTCAGTTTCATGTTTCTCGCCCCGCGTCAAGACCCCTGAGCGATGTACCCCGGAATGGTTGGCTTGCGGCGTAGGCGAGACCCGCCTCGCTCAAGAAAGTAGGTTCACCGTGGGAATTCTGGGATGGATCGTCCTCGGCCTCATTGCCGGAGCGATCGCCAAGGCGATCCTGCCGGGTCGTCAGGGCGGTGGCTGGATCGCAACGCTGATCCTCGGCGTCGTCGGCGCCCTGCTCGGCGGCTTCATCGGAAGCGCCGTCTTCAATATCGGACTCGAGGGCTTCTTCTCGATTCAGACGTGGATCGTCGCGATCGTCGGCTCGATCGTCGTGCTGCTGATCTACGGCCTGGTCACGCGCGGCAGCCGCTCGCGCGCCTGACGCTCACCTGATCTCCGGAGGCCCGGAGGATGCGCCGACTCGCTCGCCGCATTCTCCGGGCCTTCGTCGTTCCCGTCACCGAGTACCTAGTGGTTGACTGGGCGCGGGCTGACCAAGCCCTCACCCCACGGAGGTCTCCATGAGCTTCATCCCGTTCCTCATTCTCGGCCTCATCGCCGCGGTCATCGCAAAGGCGATCCTCAAGGTCAAGTACGGCTGGATCGTCACGATCCTGCTCGGCTTGGCCGGCGCGGCACTCGGCGGTTGGATCGGCACGGTCGTGTTCAACCAGCCGATCACCGAGTTCTTCTCCATCTACAGCTGGTTGCTGGCCATCGGCGGTGCGATCATCGTGCTGCTGATCTTCGGTCTCATCACACGCGGCCGCCGCAAGGCGTGACCCGTCTGTCACCGGCCGCCAGTGACGGCGGCCGGTGACAGGATGGCGACGTGAGCAAGCAGGATGGCAGCGGCAGGCAGGTCACCGCCGCGTCCGCCATCGACGACCTCACCGCGCACATCCTGCACGTCGACATGGACGCGTTCTTCGCGTCGGTCGAGCTGCTCGATCATCCCGAACTCGTCGGCAAGCCCGTCATCGTCGGGCATCCGTCACTCCGTTCGGTCGTCACCGCCGCGACGTACGAGGCGCGCAAGTTCGGCGTCAACTCGGCGATGCCGATGGCGGTCGCGATGCGGCGCTGCCCGCAGGCGATCGTGCTCGAGCCGCACTACGAGCGTTACCAGAAGTACTCGGCGATCGTGATGGATCTCTTCCGCGACGTCACGCCGCACGTCGAGGTGCTCGGCATCGACGAGGCATTCCTCGACGTGGCGAGCGCGCGGCGGCTGATGGGCACGCCCTGGCAGATCGGCACCCTCATCCGCGAGCGAGTGTTCGCCGAGACCGGGTTGCGCTGTTCGGTGGGGGCGGCGTCGACGAAGTACGTCGCCAAGCTCGCGTCCAGCCGTTCGAAGCCCGACGGCCTGCTCGTCGTACCGCACGCCGACACTCTCGCGTTCCTGCACCCGCAACCGATCTCGGCGCTCTGGGGCGTCGGGGCGAAGACGGGCGAGAAGCTCGAGCGGCTCGGCCTGCGCACCGTCGGCGACGTGGCCGCGATCCCGCTCGACGCCCTCACCCGCGCGGTCGGCCCGGCATCCGCGGCCCACCTGCACGCGCTCGCCTGGGCCCGCGACCCCCGGGTCGTGGTGACCGCGCACACCGAGAAGAGCATCGGTCACGAGCGCACCTTCGAGAAGAACCTGTCGAGCGTCACCGAGCTCGAGAAGGAGATGCTGCGGCTCGCCAACGCCGTCGGAGCGCGCCTGCGCCGCGGGGGGGTGCAGGCCCGCACGATCGCCCTCAAGCTGCGGTTCGGCGACTTCTCGACGATCACCCGTTCCCGCACGCTCGCCGACCCCACGGACCTCGGCCGACGCATCTACGAGGAAGCGCGGTCGCTCTACGCCCAGTCCGGCCGCACGGGCGAGCCGATCCGGCTGCTCGGCGTGCGCGGCGAGCAGTTGACCGGCCGCGTCAGCGACCCCGGACTGTGGGACGACGACGGCGACTGGCGCGAGGCCGAGCAGACCCTGGATGCCATCACCGCCAAGTTCGGCAAGACCCTGGTGCGCCCCGCGACGCTGCTCGGTGACGCTCCGGTACGGCGGATGCCGATGCGGGGCACCGACTAGCGGCGGCACGCAGCTCCGCGTCGGTGCGGTCGCGTATCGTCTGATCAAGTGAGCGAGCCGAACGAATCCCCGGTCTTCCGGGCGACGTCCGCCGCCGAGCACCTCTCGCCGAGCTTCCCCGAACGCGCCGCGCGCGGCACCGTCGCCAAACTCCGCGCCTGGCAGGAGGAGGCCCTCGCGGCCTACCACCGGCGCGAGACCCGCGACTTCCTGGTCTCCGCGACGCCGGGTGCCGGCAAGACCGCGTTCGCGCTGCGCCTCGCCTCCGAGTTGCTGCAGGCCCGGGTCATCGACCGGGTCACGGTCGTCGCGCCGACCGAGCACCTCAAGGTGCAGTGGGCGGATGCGGCGCATCGCGCCGGCATCCGCCTCGATCCCCGGTTCAGCAACCGGCATTCCCGCGAGTCCCGGCCGTATCACGGGGTCGCCGTCACCTACGCGCAGGTCGCCGTCCGGCCGTGGCTGCACAAGGCGCTCACCGAGTCGAAGCGGTCGCTCGTCATCCTCGACGAGGTGCACCACGGCGGCGACGCGCTCTCCTGGGGCGACGCCATCCGCGAGGCCTTCGAAGGCGCGACGCGGCGGCTGTCGCTCACGGGCACGCCGTTCCGCTCCGACACGGCACCGATCCCGTTCGTCTCCTACCTCCGCGACGACCGCGGGGTGCGCCTGTCGCAGACCGACTACGGCTACGGGTACGGCCGAGCCCTCGCCGACGGCATCGTGCGCCCGGTGGTCTTCCTGTCCTACGCCGGCTCGATGCGCTGGCGCACGCGGGCGGGCGACGAGATGGAGGCCGCGCTCGGCCAGGGCGACACCGCCGACGTCACGGCGCAGGCCTGGCGGGCGGCACTGGACCCCGACGGCGACTGGATCCCCGCCGTGCTCGCGGCGGCCGACCGGCGGCTCACCGAGGTGCGTCGCGACGTGCCGGATGCCGGCGGTCTCGTCATCGCGACCGACCATGTCACCGCGCGCGCCTACGCCACGATCCTGACCGCGCTGACCGGTCACGCACCGACCGTGGTGCTGAGCGATGAGGCGGGCGGCTCGGACAAAATCCAGGCGTTTGCCGACGGCACGCAGCGCTGGATGGTCGCGGTGCGCATGGTCTCGGAAGGCGTCGACGTGCCGCGGCTCATGGTGGGCGTCTACGCGACGAGCTCGTCGACCCCGCTGTTCTTCGCCCAGGCCGTTGGGCGTTTCGTGCGCACCCGGCGCCGCGGCGAACTCGCGTCGATCTTCGTGCCGAGCGTGCCCGTGCTGCTCACCCTCGCCGCCGAGCTCGAACGCGAGCGCGACCACGCGCTCGACCGGGAGCGCGCCGACGACGAACTGCTCGATGACGATGAGCTAGCCGAGGCGCAGGAGCGCGAGGCCGCCTCCGCGGACCTGCTCGACGAGTTCGAGTGGCAGGCCCTGGGTTCGGTCGCCACCTTCGAGAAAGTGCTCTACGACGGGCAGGACTTCGGCACGCTCGCCGAGCCGGGCAGCCCGGAGGAATGGGAGTTCATCGGCATTCCCGGCATCCTCGAACCGCAGGACGTCAGCCGCCTGCTCAAACTGCGGCAGGCGCGTCAGCAGCGCCGTGGCGTCGAGCGCTCCCGCGAGGAACCCGCGCGCGAAACCCCGGTGGCGCTGCACCGCACCCTCGCCGAGCAGCGGAAGCTGCTCAACAGCCTGGTGTCGATCTGGGCGCGCACCACCGGCGACACCCACGCACAGGTGCACGCCGAGGTGCGGCGATTGGGCGGCGGGCCCGAGGTGTCGCGCGCCACCGTCGCACAACTCCAGTCGCGGATCGAGATCCTGCGCACGCGCGTCAACGGACGCTGACCCGATGCCCCGCCAATCGCTGCGCGCCCGACTGCTGACCGCCGTCGCCGGGGATCCCGACGGCACCGCACCGTACGTGCTGGAGCTCGCCGAGGGCGACGACGCCGGCTATTTCGCCGAGGACTCGGCCACCTGGGTGGTGCACGCCGGCATGGGCACCTTCGTCGCCGGCATCCGCGCCCTCCTGATGCAGGCCCTGCACCCCGGCGCGATGGCCGGCGTGCACGATTGGTCGCGCTACCGCGAGGATCCGCTCGGGCGGCTCTCCGGCACGGTTCGCTGGATCGTCGTGCTCACCTTCGGCTCGACCGCACAGGCGGACCGCGAGACCGCCCGCGTCGGCCGGTTCCACGCGCGGGTCGCAGGGGAGTACACGGCTGGCGACGGCGCCACGCGAGCGTACACGGCCGGCGACGGCGACCTGGTCGACTGGGTGCACGTGACCTTCGCCGACGCGTTCCTCACCTGCCAGCAAACCTGGGGCGGCGACATCCCGGGCGGGGCCGACGCCTACGTGCGCGATTGGGCGACCGCGGGGCGGCTGATGGGCGTCGTCGAACCGCCGACCACCGCCGCCGCGCTGCGCGCGCGTCGCGACGGATTCCTCGAGCGCGGCGAGCTGCGCGGCGACGACCGGGTCGCCGACGTCGTGCGGTTCCTGCGGCGGCCGCCGTTCACCGGAACCCTCGGGATCGCCTACCGCGTGCTCTTCGCGGCGGCGGTCGCCACCATCCCGAAGCCGTATCGGCGGATGCTCGGACTGCGGCGCTCGATCCTGCCGGTGCGGGCGCTCACCGGGGTCGCCCTGCGCGCGGCTGCGCGGGCGCTCGGCAGCGGTCCGCGGGCGCAGGACTACGCGAAGACGCGGTTGCGGCGGCTCGAGTCCGACGCACAGCGCGCTCAGAGCGAGTAGGCGGGTCCCGCCGGGGCGGGCGGCTGCGGCGACTTCTCGTAGCGGCGCAGTTCGGCCTCGGCCTGCAGCGCCATTCCGCGCAGCGCCTCGATCGAGACGGCGTCGCCCGGCCGTGACCGCGAGCCCTGGAGGCAGAACGACCCGATGACGGTTCCGTCGGAGGCGTGCAGCGGGTAGCCGGCGTAGAAGTTGATGAACGACAGGTCGGTGAGCGGGTTGTCGGCGAACCGCGGGTCGGCCTTCACGTCGGGGATGATCACCGGCGCGCCGTCGGCCACGGTGTACTGGCAGAACGAGAGGTCGAGCGGCACCGAGTCGGGCATGACGTCGGTGTTGTTGCCGTAGTAGAGGCGGTCGCCGTTCACGAGACTGACCACCGCGAGCTCGACTTTGAAGACCTTCTGCGCGGTCTCGGCGAGCCGGCGCAGTACGGGCGACCCGCCCTTCGCGGCGAGGGCGACGACCTCCTCGGTGCCGCTCCACTCCCAGATCGGATCCGCCTGAGGTGCCCGCTCCTGCGCCTTCGGGCGACTGACGAGGAGTCGAGGTGCGAGATCGGTCGAGATGCGGGCAGCGAGCTGGGTGTAGACCGCCGGGGTCGTGAGGCGGCCGCGGCGGTCGGCGGTGAACTCGGGCACCTCGAGGAAGTCGACGCCGTACTCGGCAGTGATCCGGCGGGTCGCCTCGTTGAGCCGGTCGCGGTGCTTGTGCGCGACGCGCGCGGCGAGACCGTCGAAAGCCGGCAGAGCGCCGACCGGCGGGATGCCGACGACGAGCGAGGGGATCTCGGGACGCAGCCGGGCGACGACGGCGGAGAGCAGGTCGCGCAGCCCGCGCTCCCAGTCCTCGAGCGGCGTGCGACGGAGGGCGTCGTTGAGCCCGACCGAGACGACGAAGGCGTCGACGGCATCCAGGTCGCGGTCGCCGACCCAGGCCAGCGCCGAGCGCATGTTCATCGACTCGGCGCCCACGACATCCAGATCGCAGCCGCGGCCGGTGCGGTCGCCGACGGCCTCGGCCAGCCGGCCGGTGAGCGCGTCGCGGTGCGACTCGACACCCCAGCCGGCGGTGAAGCCGTTGCCGAGCAGCAGCACGCGATCGGCCCGCGGGTCGCCCGTGCGCGTCACCGCGGAGTCGCGGGGGCGCTTGTGCTTGCGCAGCTCGAGCAGGCGGAACGCGTACCAGGCGCGCAACGCTGCACGCAGCATCGATGACACGATCATGTCCCTTCGGGTGGGTTGCCGGCCTGAACAGGTCGGCTGATCCTGTCGCCCAGATTAGACCGCTCCGTCTGTCCTGCGCCTGTCCCCCTTCGCGTCACAATCCGATCGGGGCGTTGCTCCGTACGAGCGGTGAGGGGTCAGTGCGCGACAGGGACCTCGTGCCGGCGCAGTTCGCTCTGGGCTTCGAGAGCCATCTCGCGGAGTTCATCGATCGGGAAGCGCGCGGCCGACTTGGGGCGCGAACCCTGCAGGCAGAACGTCCCGATGATCTTGCCGGCCGAATCCTCGAGCGGCACGCCCGCGTAGAAGTTGATGAACGACAGCTGCTTGAGCGGGTTGTCGGCGAAGCGCGGGTCGAGGGCGGTGTTGCCGACGACGACCGGCGCCTTCTCCTCGAGCGTGACCTTGCAGAACGAGAGGTGGAGCGGCACCGACGGGGGGAACACCTCGGTGTTCATCGCGTGCCAGATGCGGTCGTCGTTGACGAGGCTCACGACCGCGAACTCCACCTTGAAGCGCCTCTGGGCCCGCTCGGCGAGCCGCCGCAGCGCCGGGGTGCCCCCGTTCTCCTGCTGGGCGAGCACCGCGCCGGCGCCCGACCACTCCCAAGCCGGCGCCTCGGGCAGCGCGGGGCGCCGGGTCGAGGCGGCGCGGAGGACGAGTTCGGGAGCGAGCGCGTCGGCGAGCGTCGCGGCGTGGACCGCGTAGACCGGGGCGCCGCCCTCGGGGGTGACGCCGGACGGTCCGAGCTCGATGAGTTCGGGCAAACCCAGTTCGCGGATGATCGCGGTGGTCTCGTCCTGCAGGCGCCGCCGCTGGGGTTCCGCGAGACGGCCCACCAGGTTGTCGTACCCGGCGATCGAGCGGATCGGCGGCATCCCCACGAGGTGCAGTTTCGCATCGGGGCGCAATCGCGGCGTGATCGAGGCGATCAGGTCGGTGAGCGCGGAGCGCCAGGTCGCGACCGGGGTGTGCCGGATGGCGTCGTTCACGCCGACGACGATCACGACGGCGTCGTACGACTCGAGGTCGCGGTCGCCGAGCCAGGCCCGGGCGGAGCGGACGTTCATCGACTCGGCCCCGACATAGTCGACGTCGCAGGCACGGCCGGTGCGGGTGCGGAGGGCCCGGGCGAGCTGACCGGGAAGCCCGAGCTGGTGGGTGAGCACGCCCCAGCCGTGGCACGGGCCGTTGCCGAGCAGCAGGATGCGGTCGGCCGACGGGTCGCCGGAACGGATCTCAGGGCTGTCGCGCGGCTTGGGTTCGTTCGCGCGTTCGAGCAGCTGGAACGCGTACCACGCGGTCAGCGCGAAACGGACGAGAGCAGGGGAGGGCATGACGGGATGTACCTTGCGGGTCGGGTCATGGGTGCGGGCCCACAGGAACGTCCCGGGGGGGTGGGGACGGTTTCGACGATGTTCGGAGGATCAGTCTCGCCATAGGCCCCAGCCCGGGGGAGGACCGATCGGTCCGATGGGCGACACCTCAGTGGAAGTCGCGCGAACGGTGCAGCACGCCGGCGCTCAGCGGCTCGAAGGCGTCGGCGAGCAGATTGGTGACGCCCTCGTCGGAGCGTTCGAGGATGCCGCGCACGAGCAGCGCCGGCGACTCCCGGGCGACGCGGCGGTAGCGCTTCCAGACCCCGACCGAGCAGATCACGTTCACCCAGCCGTGCTCATCCTCGAGGTTCATGAACGTCATGCCGCTCGCCGTGCCCGGACGCTGGCGGTGGGTGACGAGTCCGGCGACCTCGACCCGGCGACCGGATTCGTGGGTGCGCAGCGCCGCCGACGGCAGCACGCCCCGTTCGTCGAGCGCGGTGCGGAGGTGCGCGACCGGGTGGTCGTCGACCGAGATGCCGGTCGCCCAGAGGTCGTCGCGCAGGATCTCGAACGACGTCGGGTCGGCGAACAGCGGCGGCTGCACCGTGACGATGCTCGACGGCAGGAACTCCGCCCGGTCGCCCGCCGCCGCCCCCGCCCGCCAGAGCGCCTCGCGGCGACCGAGGTCGAACCCTTCGAAGGCGTCGGCGGAGGCCAGCGCCTCCAGTTGCGCGGTCGTAAGTCCCACCCGGCGCACCAGATCCTCCATCGACGTGAACGGCCCTCGATCCCGGGCCGCCACGATCCGTTTCGCGACAGACTCCCCGATGCCGCGCACGCCTGCGAGCCCGAGCCGCACGGCGGCGTTGCCGTCCCGCCGATGCGCGGCCGTCTCGTCGGGGGCGGCGCGGTCGAAGTCGGGCACCGGGGGCTGCTCGTGGAAGCAGGCATCCGGCCCGGTCTCGTCCACGGTCCCGTCCCCGACGAGCGGCTCGACCAGCGCGAACACCCCGGAGCGATGGATGTCGGGGCGCCGCACCTCCACGCCGTGCCGGCGGGTGTCGGCGACGAGAGTCGCGGGGGAGTAGAAGCCCATCGGCTGCGCCCGGAGCAGCCCGGCCAGGAAGGCTGCGGGGTAGTGCAGCTTGAGCCACGACGACGCGTAGACGAGCAGCGCGAACGACAGCGCGTGGCTCTCGGCGAACCCGAAGTTGGCGAACGCCTGGATCTGCCCGTAGATCACGTCGATGCCCGTGTCGTCGAGCCCCTTCGCCCGCAACCCCACCTCGAGCTTCTCGCGCAGGGTCTCGATGCGCACCTTGCCCCGCTTCGAGCCGAGCGAGCGGCGCAGCAGGTCGGCCTCCTCGGCGTCGAGCCCACCGAGGTCGCGCGCGATCTTGAGCACCTGCTCCTGGAACACCGGCACCCCGAACGTCTTGTCGAGGATCGGCTCCAGGTCGGGATGCAGGTACTCGAAGGGCTCGCCGAGCTTCCGCCGCACGAACGGGTGCACCGCGCCGCCCTGGATCGGACCCGGCCGGATGAGCGCGATCTGGATGACGAGGTCGTAGAACCGCCGTGGCTGCAACCGGGGGAGCAGCCCCATCTGCGCCCGCGACTCCACCTGGAACACGCCGATCGCGTCGGCCCGGCAGAGCGCGTCGTAGGTCGCCGCCTCCTCCTTCGGGATCGTCGACAGGGTCAGTTCGCGGCCGAAGACCGAGCGCACCTGGGTGAACGAGTGCTGGAGGGCGGACAGCATCCCGAGCCCCAGCAGGTCGAATTTGACCAGGCCCATCCAGGCGCAGTCGTCCTTCTCCCACTGCAGCACCGTGCGGTTCGCCATGCGGGCGTGTTCGATCGGCACCACCTCGCCGATCGGCCGCTCCGTCATCACCATCCCGCCGGAGTGGATGCCGAGGTGCCGCGGGAAGCCGAGCAGCTCGCCCGAGAGGTCGAGCACGGGCCGGGGGATGTCGCTGAGATCTTCCGTCACCGGGTCACCCCAGCGCTCGAGCCGCTTCGACCAGGCGTCCTGCTGCCCGGGGCCGTGGCCGAGCGCCTTCGCCATGTCGCGCACCGCGTTGCGCGGCGTGTAGGTGACGACGTTGGCAACCTGCGCCGCGTTCTCGCGCCCGTACCGCTCGTAGACGTACTGGATGACCTCCTCCCGTCGGTCGGAGTCGAAGTCGACGTCGATGTCGGGTTCCTCGTCGCGGATGCTCGACAGGAACCGCTCGAACGGCAGGTCGTAGTAGATCGCGTCGATCGCGGTGATGCCGAGCACGAAGCAGACCGCCGAACTCGCGGCCGACCCGCGGCCCTGACAGAGGATGCCTTCCCCCTTCGCGAAATCGACGATGTCCTTCACGAGCAGGAAGTAGCCCGGGAAGTCCTTGGCGGCGATGACATCCAGCTCGCTCTGCAGCCGGCGGCGGTGACTGTCGGGCATGCCGGAGCCGTAGATGCGCTCGGCGCCCTTCCAGGTCTCGGCGGCGAGCCAGCCCATCAGGGTCATCCCCTCGGGCACGTCGAGCTGCGGCAGCCGCGGGGTGGCGCTGCGCAGCTCGAACGCCGTCTCGCGGGCCAGCCGGGTGGAGTACTCGATCGCGCCGGGGTACCGGCTGAACCGCGCGGCCATCTCGAACCCCGAACGCAGGTAGCCGCCGCCGGCCGCGGGCAGCCAGGGCTCGTGCTGGTCGAGGCTGGCGCGCGCCCGCACGGCGGCGAGGGCGGTCGCGAGCGGGGCGCGCTCGGGGCGGGCGTAGTGCACATTGCCGGTCGCCACAATCGGCAGGCCGAGGTCGTGCGCCAGCTCGGCGAGGGCGTCGTTGCGGTCGGAGTCGAGTGGGTCGCCGCGGTCGGTCAGTTCGACGATCACGTTGTCGCGACCGAATCGCTCGGTCAGCGCCACCAGCTCCCGGCGGGCGGCCTGGCGCCCGTGGGTGGCGAGCGCCTGCCGCACCGTGCCCTTGCGGCATCCGCTCAGCACCGCCCAGTGCCCGTCGTCGGGGCCACCGGCGATATCGGCGAGCCGGTCGAGGTCGTACACCGGGCGCCCCTTCTCACCACCGCCGAGGTGCGCCTTGGTGAGCGCCAGCGACAGCCGGTGGTAGCCCTCCACGCCGCGGGCGAGCACGAGCAGGTGTGCGCCCTCCGGGTCAGGGATGCCGTTTTGCGGGGACCGCAGGCCGAGCGACAACTCGGCGCCGTAGATGCTCGGCATGGTGTGGGCGAGCGCGGCCTCGGCGAACCGCACCGCGCCGTAGAAGCCGTCGTGATCGGTGAGGGCGATCGCCTCCAGGCGCAGCCGCTTCGCCTCCTCGACCAGGTGCTCGGGCATCGAGGCGCCGTCGAGGAACGAATACGCCGAGTGCACGTGCAGTTCGGCGTAGGGCACGACGGGTTCGCCGGTGCCCTCGAGCTCGGGCGCGACGTACTCCGGGCGGTGGTTGTGCGCCGTCGCGCCGTCGGGCTTCGGCGCCTGGCCCGACATCCGCCGTTCGAGTTCGCTCCAGTCGTACGGCGGGTTGTGCCACCCGCCCATCAGTGCTTGCCCACCATCAGTCGTACCTCCCATGCGCCCACCACCCCCGGGAGTCGAGCACGAGCAGCCATGCCTCGCCGGAGGCATCCACCACCTGGAACCGCTGCGCCGCACGGGCGGTCGCCGGATCCCACCAGCGCTCCTCGAGGGGCCACGGCCCGGCCCACGCCGTCAGGTCGCGACGGGAGCCGGTCGGCGAGACGAGAACCGCCGGCGAGGCACTGAGCATCCCGCGCTCGGTGACCGACACCTGCGCCCCCCGCACGTCTTCCACCCGGATCTGCCGGGGGATCTCGTACACCGTCGCCGGATGCGGCGGGGGCACCGCTCCCGGCCACGGGCGCGCAGGTTCCCGGGCGAGCACCGGGCGATCCCCCCAGGCGACCCGCTGCTGGCGGTCGGCCGGCATCCGCCCGCCCGCCGGGACGGCGGTGCCGACGCCTTCGTGCCCGAGCATGCCCTGCACCCGGCTCAGCCCGGAGTGCACCCCCTCGTCGGGACCGGTGCCCCAGATGCCGCGCTCGTGGGCGCCCACCGGGTCGACGGTCTCGGGGGTGAGCCGCACCCGCGCGACGGGAGACCGGAGTTCTCCCGCGATCGCATCCAATTGCCAGCGCACCCGGTCGACGACCTCCGACGCGGTGAACGACCGGGGATGCAGCCACACGCGGTCGGTGCTCTCGCCGTCGGCGCCGAGCAGTTCGACGCGCAGCGCCGTGCAGACCAGGCGCTGCTCGAGCAGCTCGTCGAGGAAGCGCTCCGACGCCGTACGCATGCCGAAGGCGATCTGGTCGGTGCGGTCGAGCGGGGGCTCGAAGTCGACGACCGCGTCGACGTCGCGGGGCGGGATGCGCGGGGTCGCCGGCCGGGGGTCGCGCCCGGCGGCGAGGGCGTGCAGCCGGGCGCCGAGCGGCCCGAAGCGGGCGGTGACGTCGTCGGCGGCGAGCGCCGCGAACGCGCCGAGGGTGCGGATGCCCAGCCGGGGGAGCAGTCCGACGAGTTCGGGGTCGTCGAGCAGCCCGACGGGGAGCGGCGCGAGGAACTGCGCCGTCTCACCCGCCGGCACGATCGTGACCGGGTCGGGCTGGGCCGGCATCCAGCGCGCGGCCCGCTCCGCCGCGAACAGCCCGTCGGCGATCCCCGCCCGCGGCTGCGGAACGCCCAGCTGGTCGAGGGTGCCGAGCAGCGCGAGCGCGGCCGCCCGCTCCCCGCCGTAGTACCGCGCCGGCCCGCGCGACCGCACCGCGAGCATCCCGGGTCGCAGCGGATGCACGCCGGGCAGCGCCGCCTCGAGCGCGGTGAGCACCGGCTCGAACATCCGGGCGTCGAGGGTCGGGTCGTAGCGCAGCAGATGGATGGCGGGACAGCGCGCCTGTGCCTCGCGCTGCCGCATGCCGCGCCGCACGCCCTCCGCCCGGGCCGCGGGGGAGCAGGCGAGCACGACGTTCTTCTCGATCAGCGCGACGGGGGCGTCGCCCGGGAGCCGTTCGGTCTGTGCGTGCGCGTGCACCGGCCAGTCGGGGCACCAGAGCACCAGGAGTCGGGGCACCGCGGATTCGAACATGTATTCGATTGTGCCATGGTCGTCCGACGCGCGGCATCGGCGTAGTGCGCTGCTAGATCCCCGCCCCCGGAGGCTCCGCGTAGGTGTCGTAGGAGTCCTGCAGCGACTCGAGGTCGATCCACGGGAACCCGCACGGCTCGTCGTTCTCGTCCGGCGTCTCGACCGGCGTCAGCTCGAGTACGCCTTCCACGGTGCGCGGAGACGAGCCCTGCCCGTCCGACATCTGCTGACCGTCGAGCGTCAGCACCAGCGTCCCCGGGTCGGTCCCGGTCGCCCCCTGGCGAACGAAGCGCCCGCCGCTCTCGTCGATCTGGAAGATCTCGTTGTCGTTGCCCCAGCGCCAACTGCCGCGCACCACGCCGGAGGTCGCGGTCTTGTCGTCACCGAAGAAGTCGAGGAACCCCCAGCCGTCGGCATCCGAGGCCCGGTAGGTCGGCATCAGGTTGAGGGCGCAGATGAAGCCCGAGAAGTCCTTGCCGTCGATGACGCCGGAGAGTGCGTAGGTGGCCTGGAAGTCCTGGAGCGGGGCGAGCTCGTCCATGCACTGCTCGTCGGCCTGGTCCTCGGGCAGGCTGCAGTCGTTGAACGGCTGCATCTGCGGCTCCGGGTCGGCGCAGCCGGCGAGCAGCAGCGCGGTCGCGACCACGAGCGCGGGGAGGGCCAGGCGGCGGGGGAGCACCCGCACAGTGTGAGGAGCATTCGCCTTCCCGGCCAGTCGGCACTTCGGGGGACACCGGGCGCCGGGTTCGGCCGCATACTCGCCTCATGGAAACTCCACGCTGGACGCCGCTCGCGATCGTCTACCTCGTGCTCGCGATCGTGGGCCTGGTCGCCACCTGGACCCTCAACATCCTCGCCATCCTGTCGGGGTCGGACTTCGTCGGCGAGTGGTTCTCGAACGGCTTCGCCACGCAATCGCTGCAGGTGGATCTGCTCGTGCTGGCGGTCGCGGTGGGCGCGTTCCTCGTCGTCGAGGGCCGCCGGATCGGGATGCGCCGCGCGTGGCTCTTCCTGCCGCTCGCCGCGGTGACGGCCGCCGCGTTCGCCGTGCCGCTCTTCCTCGCCCTGCGCGAGCGGAAGCTGGCGGCATCCCGTCCCTAACTCTCGGGCTACCGGGGCTTTATCGACGACAGGTGCTCGAAGGGTCGCGATTCCGAGAGTTGGGAACGCGTTCAGACATCCAGTTCCACCTTCACGGTCGCGACCGCGTCGATCGCGACACCCTCGGCCGTGCGGACCGCCTTCTTGAGCGGCAGCACGTAGACGCCGTCCTTCGACGGGAAGATCGAGGTGCGCCAGGTCGTCGCGCCGATCGTCGCCGTCACCTTCACCGAGCCGAAACCGCGCGGGATGCCGGCCGCCAGTTCGCGGATCTCCGCCGAGTCCTCGGTCGGCAGCGACACGAAAGTCCAGACGCGGTCGTGCGCGCATCCCACACCCACACGGGCGCGTCGAACAGGTAGATCACCCTCCGACTCTAAGGAGCGACGCTGCGCAGGGGGACGACCTCGCGCACGCGGGGTTCGACGGCGGAGACCTGCTGGTCGGCATCGGGCAACCACAGCCGCCGCGACTTCACCCGCCCCTGCCACGACGCCGACACCGAGCCGACGGTGACCTGACGCGCCGCGAGGTGCCCGAACCCGGAGCCGAGCCCCGCCCAGGCGCTCTCCGAGACCGACAGGGCGGCATCCGTCTGCGGCCACTCGCCGAGCGCGACCAGCACCGCCTCGCGCTGCCGCAGCCGCGCCGCGAGCTTGCCCGCCGCGGCCTCGGGCACCCGGGAGCGCCCATCGCGCACCGGCGGCTTCACGAGCACCACCGAGACGACGTCGACGAGCGCCGAGACGACCGACATCCACTGCTGCCCGGGATGCGGCACGAGCACGAGCCGTTCGAGGTCGAGCCCGAGGCCGGCCGCCGCCTCGACGCCGATGTCGGGCACGCCGACGATCGCGCACCAGGCTCCGGCCGCCGACGGCCCCTGCAGCAGGGCGAGGGCGAGCGTCGTCGACGCGGCCACCTGGTACCGACCACCCGCGGCGAGCGCCCCGCCGGGCAGCAGGTCGCCGAGCGCGGGATGGGTCGGGATGGCGCGGGTGTCGAGGCGGTTGCGCTGCATGCCCCGGATGCGGGCCTGCAGATCGCGGACGGTCTGCGCCCGGTCGTCGGGGGCCTGGTCGTCGAGGGGCTCGGCGACCACCGCAGCCGAACCCGATTCGAACATGTATTCGATTCTGCCACGCCCGCCCGACAAGCGTAACGTCGGATTCATGTGACGCGTTCCTGCGCAGCAGCAGTTCGCGGAGATCCAGCCCGCCTGAGAACCCGACCCTCTGGGAGCATGGCGTCGTGGACCTCCTCCCCGTCGGGCTGCTCGCCGCCGTCGTACTGCTCGGCGTCGGCATCCTGTTCGCGGCGCTGTCCCGTCGGCGCGCCCCGAGGGTCGACCTGCGATTCACGCCGCACGCGATCGAGCGGATGGCGGAGCGCCGGGTCGACGAACGGGCGGTTCAGGATGCCGTCGACCGCCCCGACCGGGTGATCGCGACCACCTACACCGATGTCACAGATCGCGGCGACGAGCGGGACAGCGTGCGGCTTGAGAAGGACTTCCGTGACCGGACGCTCAAGGTCTGGGTACCCCCGGACTGGCGCACGCAACGCCCCGTCGCGGTGAAGTCGGTGGCCTGGCAGCACCTCGCGGAGTTCACGCTCCCGCGGGGCCGGATCGGCGCCGCCATCGGCCGGGGCGGCCAGAACGTGCGCCATCTCGAGCAGATCCACGACGTGCGCATCTCGATCGACGGCCGCACGGGACGGGTCCGCGTGGTCGGCGACGACCGCGACGCGGTCCGCGCGGCCGGACGTCGCATCCGAACCCTCTGAACGCCCTCTGGGAGGATTCTCCGAAGCCCGTCCGCTCGATGACGTGCGACCTACCGTGGACGCATGCGCAACTGGGGATCGGGTCTCGCGCTCGGCGTGGCCGTGGGGGTCGCGTTCGGGATGGCGGTGGGCAACATCGCCTTCGGCATCGGGCTGGGCATCGCCTTCGCGATCGCCTTCGCGCTCATGATGGACGACATCGGTCGCCGGCGCACGGAGGATGCCGAGCTGCACGGAGATGCCGACGGCCCTCACTCCTGAGGGGCGCGTTGACGCCGCGGGGCGACTCCCAGCACGGCCGCCACCAGCAGCCCGAGTGCCGGCATCGTCGAGAGCGCGAGCCCGGGCTGGAGGATCGTCGAGATCAGGATGCCCGCCGCGGCGATGCCGGTCAACACAGCGGCGACCCGATCCCGGGTCACGAGTGCCGCGACGGCGACCACGACGGCGCACCCTGCGACGAGCGCAGCCGGGAGCACGGCCTCGATCCAGAAGTCGAGCCGGGTGACTCCGGGCGGCACCTCGCGCGGATCGGTCACCGCCGCCCAGGTGCCGGCGAAGCCGACTCCGAGCACGATCGTGGCGAGCACGACGAGCGCCGGGCGCACGTGGCGCGGTTCGCGCGCGGCGAGGATGAACGCCACAGCCCCGATCACGGCGAACGCCGCGATGCCGAGTGGGAGGAATCCCGCCCCGAGGTAGCTGATCCCGTCGGGGCAGACCCAGCCCTCGGCGTTGGTCCCCGGCGGACCTCCCGAGCACAGGTAGTGGAGCCGCTCACGGAGGAGGCCGATCAGTCCGGTGCCGAGCGTCAGCCCGAGGGCGGCCCCGCCGAGTACCGCGCCCACGGCGAGCGGACGGCGTTCGAAGGACTCGTCCGGTGTGATCCCTGATGTCACCCGACCACGTTACGTCGACGTCTCCGGTCGCGCGAGGGCGACATGCGGAAGGCCCCCGATCCGCAGATCAGGGGCCTTCACACTCGTGCGCGGAGGGGGACTTGAACTCTGAGCGGACCCCAGAGGAGACGGGGGAGCCTATCGAGTAGCCCTAAACGACGATGCTCTAGCGTGCGCCACGCTCACCACGACACCCGTTCGATGCCGGGTCGTTGTGGGGGCTGGCGTGGGGGACCGACCCGAGAGAGGAAACATCGGATATTTTGGTGCCTCTTGCCGCTGAGGGCGCTACGAGCGCCCATCGCGCGAGCACCGGAAAATTTTCCTCCGCCCCATCGCAGACCCGCGCGGCTTCGCCAAGCGACCGCCGTATGGGAGGCTCGACGCGTGCCAGGCCCTCGCGACTACACCGCTGGGACGCGCGCTGGACTCTTCGCTTGGGCCCACGGCACGTGCTACTTTCCCGGCTGCAAGAAACCCGTAGTGGATGTTCTCGAAGGCATCCCCGTTATCGAGGTCGACATCGTCCACATTCGCGGGGCGAAGGCCGGATCGGCCCGCTACGACGCTTCGATGACTGACGACGAGCGCCGCGCAGTCGGCAACCTCATGCTTATGTGCCGAGGCCACCACACGATCATCGACGACCACGAAGACGACTATCCGGTGCCTCTGCTCCACGAGTGGAAAGCGACGCGAGAGAGTCAGACCGGAATCGCAGCCGCGCTCGCGGCTACCGGTGTTGATGAGGTCGGCCTTGCCGATCTGATCCTCTCGGTTATCCGCGACATGGGGAGCATTCGTCGGGTCGAGGTCGATCTTGAAGCCGCGATCCGGGTTGGCGAGTCCGAAGCAATCACGAGCCCGCTTGAGCTCGTGCCTACCGCGCTCGCTGCTAACCCTCACCTTCAACGAGGCGAAGTCCTGGTCAGCGCCGACGTGCGGAACGTGGGCGGGCAGCCCGTGAGCATTGCGAGCGTCGATCTCCACTTCGGGATTCGTATCGCAGGTGCGCTTGACCTCGCTTACATGACGATGGCGCGGAGAAATGACCTCCCCGTAATCAATCCACGATTGCCGGTTCGCGTTCTGGACGGAGCCGCAACTAGGTGGTCATGGAATCGCACGACCGTCGCCATCGTGCTTGCTGCCGTCGCTAGTACCGGGCAAACGATCGAAACGGTCCATGTCGAGGTGCGGCTGGAAAGCGGTGAGCGAGCGAGTTCGATCCACGTGCCTTGGTCACACTTTGTCGACGCGGGCTTCGCCCAGCCCTGACTTGCTGTACGGATCAGGAATGCTGCGCGGGCCCTGGGACGACGGTACTCGCGTCGCTAGCCGACCTTAACGAACTCGCCACAACCGCCCTGAATGTCGAGTGAGAAGTCCGTGGGTTGGATCGTGATTCGAACCTGCGTCGCCGCCGAGATGAAGTTGTTGTCGATGATCTCGCCTGAAGCGTCTAGCCGTCCCCAGTAGCAGTTCGTCACGCTCCCAGTCGATTGGAACGTGCCCGGTTGAACATCGACCCCTACGACGTAGACGCGACTGCCCCAGAATCGGAGGCCCGCAGCGCGCTCGGCCTCGGCCTGCTGCGCCGCCGCAGACGCAGCTAGCAGCTGCTCGGCGGCGGGGAACTCGGGGCAAAGTATGAGCATCCCGGCAGCCTCCTTCTGCTGCCCTTCGTTGATGGGGCCGTTGGTGACGTAGAAGCCGCCAGTCGCGGCGCAAAGCCCGTAGAGGCTGTCCACCGACTCGACGCTCTCGTACCCGGCAGTGTTCGCGGCGGCGACTTGCTCCGAGGTGTAATCGCTCCCGCTGAGGTACTGCCCTTCGCATACCTCCCACGCTTGCCCGGTCGCCCATGCGGCCTCAACGGAGCCGAACTCCCGATGCTCGTAGTTGCTGTCCCCGATCCCGAGGCTGCACGAGACGCCGAACGTCATGGGATCGAGGCGGGGAACCGTCGGCGTCGGAGAGGGAGTGTGTGTCGCAGTCGGCTCGTCGGCGTAGGGCTCGCCTGGGGCGCAGCCAACCAGGGCCAACAGCGCGAGAGCGAGCCCGACCGACGCGAGCGCGCTTGTCCGGCGCGTCAGTTTCCCTCGCTCGGCTGGGCAGCCTCCGCCGTCGCGACCGACGGTGCAACGACCGCCTCGCCTTGGGTCTGCTTCGGGGTGAGCTGCCAGACCGCGATCAAGCCAGCGATGACGAAGAGTGCGAGGAACGGCCCAGCAGCGGGGATCGCTCCGAACAGGACTGCGACCACGATCCCGACCGTCCAATAGAGCCAGCCAGGCATCCGACCGAACGGGCGACGAAAGGTGCGAGGCCCGGCAGGCACCGCGACAGCGGCTCGCGGGGTGCCCTTGGCTGTGAGCCTTCCACGCGGCGCGGCCTTGCCAACCGGCACGTTGACCGAGACACCCTTCGCGACGTTGGCTGTCACGCCTCGGCGTGAGTTGACGGTGACCTTGCCGACCTTCGCGGACGCCGAGACGCCGCTCTTGGAGACGTTGAGGCTTAGCCCCTTGGCGATCTTGATGCGCCGATTGACCCTGATTCCCATGACCGGACGCTAGCGGGTTGGCGCGGCTGCGCGATAGAGCGCGCCGTGGGCACAGCCAGTCCAACTGTCCAAGGTTGGCCTTCGGCAGGTGCGTCGAACTTCACGATTCCAAAACCTCAAGGAGAAGGACGTGTCCGATCGCCTTGTCTGCCTCGCCCGAGTAGCGCGGGCAGATGTACTTCGCGGACGCTTCGATCATGGCTTTCTGCCCAGCGAGCGTGTAGCTCACCGAGATCCCGTTGTCCTTCGCGTAAGCAACGGCGAGGTCAATGCTCAGCTCCATTGCTTCCTCGCCCTTGGCGAGGTCGGCGCACGTGTCATCCAGAAAGATGACCCTCACTTGTTCGTAGCGTTCCTGATCGCTCGACGACAACGGCGAGGGGTAGGACGCTGGCTGCGTCCAATCGGCGCTGCCGTTCGCGATGAGCGCGGTCGCAATGTCGCTGTACGCGTTGCGGTAATCGGCCTCAGACGGCACGTGAAGAATCCGTGTTCCAATCACGACTGCGACGACGACCCCAACCACGCCGACTGGAATGACTATTTTCGCCCACAGTGGAAGCTGCTTCAGTCGGCCGAGGAACCGGCGGCCTCCGGGCGCGGGGCGTGTTGGATCGTTGTCAGACAAGGTCGACCTCCTGGGGCTGCGGGAGCGCGCAGCGCTCAAACTTTTGGGGTGATGCGAACTAGCCTCCGCTGACCGCGCAGAGGGCAGCGAGGTCGGGGAAGGTCATGGACGCTTGGGCTCCGTTTGCTGAGACGCAGCTCATTACGGTCATGGGATCGATCGCGTTGTCGTCGCTCACGACGAGAACGGCGCTCCACGCCCGCGAACGCAGATCGTCGGTTGGCGTGTTCCCCGTCGCGCGGAGGGCTGAGTCCGTGATCGCCTTCACCTGGTCATAGGTGGCCGACGAACCCCACTTGCTCGCCAGGACGTCCCGCGCCTGCTCGATGGGATCAGTGGAGTCGCCCGAGCCGACGTTGCCATTCGATGACGTGTCGTTCTCGCTCACTTCTGGTGACGTTCCGTCGGTGGTCCCGGTGTTGACGGTGCTAGGCGAAGAATCGCCCGCGCGTGACACCGCCACTCCCACAATGGCCGTGATCGTCAACACCGCAACCAGTCCGATCACGCCAAACAGAAGTGGTCGTGAAGTAGCGGCTGCGGGTACTTCGGCGTCTGGGAGAGCGACCTGGTCTGCTCGATCCTCGCTGTCCACTGTCTCTATCCTTCCGGCGCAGTGTCCATGACGAACTCCCAAGCCGACTCGTCAGCGCACGTGTCGAGCGCATAGCGAGCCGCTGAGGTCGCATCGAGTCCTGACCCGATCGCAAACCCCGCGTAGAACTTCGCGCAGGCTGTGTAGCGCGCGTCCCGGTAGAGGTCGTTCACGGCATCGGTCGCCTCGCCTTCTGCGTCCGCGAGCTTGCTCTGTACGTCGGAGAGCTCGGTCTGCGCGTCGAGCAGCTCGGCTTGGGCGTTTCGAAGATCGGCGCTCGCGGTGCCCCACAGCACCCCGAAGACCACAGCGGCAACCAACGCCAGTGCGACCACTGCACCCACCGCGAGAGCGAGCGCGCTACGGCTTCCGATCCGAGGCGCTGCCGGGGCTGCGCTGGCTGATGTTGTTGATGCAACGGATTCGCTATCGGGCATAGAACAACCTCCCTGGGCTGTGAGTGACCCCGAGTTTGCCACATAGAGAAGGCCACCTGTGTTACACCTCTGCGGCGACTCTGGAACGGTGCCCGTCGTCCGTTCCTCCGCAGAGTGGGATCGCTACGCGGTTGAGTTGGGTCACTCGCTCAAGCGGCACCGGAGCGCGCGCGGGCTGAGCCAAGAGCAGCTCGCTTACGAGGCCGGGTTGAGTCGCTACAGCTACCAGAAGTTCGAGAAAGGCGAGTCGATGCCCGGCTCTCCTGCAAACCCCTCGCTTCGAAACGTCATGGCGCTAGCTCAGGTGCTCGGGGTGACTCTTGATGATCTGCTGCCTTCACCGTGGCCAGACCTGCGGGCTGGCAATCGGCAGGGGTAGTAGCGCACCCCTAAGCGATGAAATGCGGGACGACGACGCTGACCGCAACGAGCACGGCACCGATCACTCCGAAAAGGATCGACCTCTGAACCCGGCGATGCTTTGACCAGTTGATGCCGGCCATCCTCACGATCTGTCGCGAGAGAACCGGTAGGAGGTCGGCTCGCCTGAGCCGCCGTTCGAGTTCTCGCGGAGTCAGGTGCCGTACGTGACCGAAGTAGATGTGATCGCGTCGCGCTTCCTCCTCAAGGTGGCGCGATCGAAGCACCGGGGCGATGACGAATGAGGCGAAGACTGCCGCGATGGCGAGAAGTCCGAGGCCAACCCAGAAGACAAGGGACCACCATCCGACCCTCGTGATGATCGTCGTAGCTGTCGCGAGCGTAGTGACCGCAGCGACCGACACCGTCTCTATCCCGAACGCGAACGATGCTTTGGCGTCGACACGGTTAGTCCACTCCATCTGCGCGTCGTGAATACGCCAAGCGTCATCGACGGCGTCGCGGTTCGCGCGTGACATCAGAGTTCCGTCTGGTGGTAGCTGGAACGGTAGTAGGCATACGGGCGGCCGCCCATGTCCAAGGTGTACTTGCCAGCCCACATGATCTCGCCCTTGCTGTAGAGGTTGGCGTCACTCAGCGACCCGAAGGTGCCTTTTCCGATAGCGATTCGAGAGCCCTTCATGTCGCGCAGGTCACTCAATTTGGCTGCGAGATTTGGTGCTATACCGATCGAGATCATGTCGCTGTTATTGCGGACCCCAGCACGAACGAGCAGAGCTTCGCCCGATGCGATCCCGGTCATTGAACGAACGTGCCAGCCTGCTTCGGCCAGGGCAGGCACCTTCAGTCGCACGTCTTCGTCAAGCATGTGGTCGATCGCTAAGTTGATCTTCAACGCTGCTCGAACGGCGCGGTCCTGACGGTCGGGACCTGCGAAGATCCCCATCACGCGATCGCCGTCAAAGCTGCGTATGTGGCCTTCTCCCTTGCGGATTACTCGGACAGCGATCGTGAGGAAAGTCGACGTCACAAGTGCCGCCTCTTCGGGCGTTGCGACCCGAGTGAGCGTAGAAGAGTCGACCATGTCGGTATAGAGATACGTTGCGTTGATCTTCTTCGCGTCGGAATAGCCCATCGCGTCCGGATCGGGTACGTCCGTATTGCCGTCTTGGACCTTCGACACATTCCATTCGTGAAGCCACAGTGCGGTGATCGCGCTATCGACTTCTTCCTTCAACGTCGCCATTGGTTCCTCTTTCCTGACCACTCTGAGCCGAGAGTAGTGGCCAGACCCAGGGGCACGGGCCGGGGACGCACGAGCACCAGAACGGCTCGCCAGGCTAGACAGCTCGGGCGGCTGACTCACGCTTGTCGGGCAAGCCACCTCCCGGTCGTCAGGTAGCGTACGTGGCTGTCGATCGACTCTCTCGCCGCATCGATCGCAATTGTCTGGTGAACATCGCTCACGACCGGCTCACCGTGGGAGACAGCCACTAGGGCGCCCATCCGCCGAACCAACAGTGCGCTACCTGTCAACAGCTCGTCCACGGTGTCAGGACTGAGTGTCTGGAGTCTGATCACGAGAGATTGTCGGAGAGCCGTCACGGCTTCTAGCGCCCCATCTGAGGCGAGGGCGACAACCGCTCCGCCCGCGGCAGCTTGGGCCCGTTCAAGGCCGTCCAGAGCCTCTGCTAGAAGCATTGCGAGGCCAACGTCAGAGGCGTAGGCGGGCGGACCCTGTAGCTCTCGAAGGGCCTCCACCGAAACCACTTCATCTGACTCGATTGCCCAAAGCCGCGACGCCGAAGGAGTCAAGTTCGCCAGTCCTGAAGACTCAATCGAGAGCACCAAGTCGCCGCCGAGACGACCCGCGTCGCCTCGGGTGCGGACGTTGACACCAGCGAGCCCGACTGTGAGTCTCGCACTCCCGAAGGGTGTCGATACGTACTCTCCGATAGCAGACGAAAGCGCTGCCCATCCGACGGCGCGGCGAAACGCGGCGGGTACTTCAGGCGCGGCTTGACCGGCCCAGACTTCGAATCGGCTGCCCCACCAATCCGGTCGCGGATCTGCAACCGATCGATCCTCCGTCTTCGATCGAGCTATCTGGCGGGCCTCGAACGACGGACCGCCATGGCGCTCCCAAAGGTCCGAGGGGGTGAGTTTCCGGAAACGGCACTCGCTGCCAACCGTCGATGCGCAGAGGAGAGACAACGCCTCCGAGGGGTTGAGCCCTTCGTCCCAGCACGCCTCGAATAGTTCGCGGACGTGCGCCTCGAATGTGTCATCGGATGCCGCCTCGAGATTCCGATGGGCAATGCCGACAAGCGGTTCCGATCGAACAACAGGGACGGCGTCGATGAGTCGATTGATCCCGATCACTTCAGGGGTGTTGATCATCGCTGGTCCCGATCCAGGTTTCAGAAACTTCAGCTGGTTCCGATTCGGTTTGGTCGGTCGTGCGGTCGCCCTTAGGCGACGACCGAATCCCACGACCGAATCCGGTCGGCTCCTTCGGCCTGACATATCGGCCCTTGTTGCCCTCGCCCTTGACGATCAGACCAGCCGTGACCGCCTCGGTTCGGAGTGCCTGGTAAAGCCCCTTGTTCGAGGTGAGGCTCCATTTGCCTTGCAGCTCGGTCGAGGTGTAGCCGCTGCCCGGGACCATGAGCTCGATCAGGCGGCGTAGTTGGTCGGCGTGCGCTGCGCGCTCGGCTTCCTCCTGCAGGACGACAACGACGTGAGGCCCGACCTTGCGGAGCGCCAGGCCGTCGAGGGTGCGAGGCGCGGCGTCTTTCTGCTTCCCGGCTTTTGTCGCCTCGGTCGACATGACGAACGAGTCGGCAGAGCCCGACAGCAGAATGACCGTGTCGTGATTGTCGCGGTGTGTTGATGCCCCGCGCGCTTTCTGCGTCTTGATCCCGCGCGCGTTGGTCGTCTCGGTGACGTGATGCAAGATGACCGGCGTCGCTTCGGGGTTCGCGGCAAGAACGGTGGACTTGAACCCGTCGATGAGTCGCGCGGCCTCGGCGTTGCTGTTCTCGTCCTCGGCTCCCATGAGCGCGCTGAACGTGTCGGCGATCACGAGCTGGTATTGCCCCGCGCTCACGATGGCGGCGAGCTGAGGGAGCGTCGCGGGGTTGAGCTTCGTGCCGTAGATGATGTCAATCTCGGTCGAACCTTCGGCCACTTTCAGGTGCTTCTCCCACGCCCGAATGCGGAGGTCGAGAGCGCGCTCACCCTCGCCCGCGATGTAGAGCGTCCTGCCCTGCCGGGTGAACGAGCCGAGGAGCGGGAGGGCGTGGAATGTCGCGACGGCGACGCCGAGAATCAGGGCCGTCTTTCCGACCCCGCCCGGGGCGGCGATCTCGGCGGGCGTTGAGGAGTAGAGCCACCCTTCCCAGACGAACGAGGGCGGCTTTAGCGCGGCGATCTCGGCACGAGTGCGGACGACGAGCGGCGGCGCAGCCTCGGCCTCCTCGGCGCGGATGCGGTCGCGCGCCTCCTTCTGAATGCGCAGCCGCGCTGCCTCCTTCGCGACCGCCGCCTCGTGCTCGACTTGCTCCCAGCCCAGCATTTTCTTGTAGTCGTCTAGGTTGCTCGCCCAGGTCTCGGCGTAGCTGCTCGGATGCTCCCGCTTGAACGTCTCGAACTCCTCGCGCTTGGCCTCGGCGCGCGACTCGGTCTCCACTCGCTGCTTCTCGGCGAGCCAGATCGACCAGAACTCCAGATCGTCAGCGGCTGCTTGCCCGCCCCCCGCGAGGCGTGCATCACGCTCGGCGAGGACGTGTTCGTTCTCGGGGTCGGCATGCATCGCGCGCGCGAAGTCGGGGCCGTCGAGGCGCGCGAGATCGGCGCGGAGGTCGGCGAGCATCCCCGCTTCCAGCCGCTCCTGGAACTCTGCGTCGGCGGCGACATTCGCGGCCTCGACCGAGCCGTGTGTCCGAACCTTCTCGGCGTCGCGCTTGGTCTCCCACTCGACGACGCGCCGCTCGGCCTCGGCCTCGATCTCGGCGTCGGTCTTACCGACGCCCCACGGCTCGCCGTGCTTGGCGAAGCGCTCGGCGTTCCATGCGGCGATCTGTTCGGGCGTTGCCATGACGATCTCGTCCTCGTCGCGAGCGGTCATGAAGCTTCCTTCCACCACGCCAGAGCCTCCGCCGAGCCAGTGCGTCGAAGCCAAGCAACAGTCGGGTGCAAGCGCCCAACCTCCGTCACGAAGCTCGGAGTCTCAGAAACGAGTACCGATCCTCCGACGACTTTGAACACAGCCCGGTCGACGCCGCTCCGCGCGGCCTCGGCGGGAGACCAACCGGTTGAATCACATGCGCTCACGAGATCGTCACCGTCAAGATGAACCAGAAGGATGTCGCTCGTCGCGCCAAGCGTGAACCGTCCACTGAGGGTGGCGCGGCGTGCGTTTGAGGCACGACGCAGGATCTCTCGGATCGGCTTCGGATTGGTCGTGCCGACCGCGAGCGCGATCTGGGCCTTGGGGATGCCCGCGAGATCAGCGTCAACAACGGCACGTTCATACTCGGCTCGACTCGCGGCTGTCCTCTGCGCAACCTCGGCGCGGACCACGTACTCGGCGGCGCGTTGCTCGTCTTCAAGGCGCTGCTTGCGGAGCGCCACGACTTCGAGGAGTTGGCGCTGCGCCGCCGATGCCTTCACGCGACGACGCCCGGCTCGACCGCGGAAGCGTTGAGCCACGAATCGAGGTCCGAGCGCCGATAGAGGACAGTCTTCGCCGTCGGCTTCAGATACTTCGGACCTTCGCCCCGGTAGCGGAGTTGGGCAAGGTGCCCCACCGAGAGTCGGAGGTAGGCGCTTGCCTCCTCGGGACTCAGGTAATCGTTCGGTTCCATTTGTGACCTCACCGGCCTCTCTGTGATCGCAGTACGTTCTTCAGCCATTGCAGATTTCCGTACCACTCGATACGATCATCTCAGCACATCGGTCGATCGCAAAACGACCCAACGACAAGGAAGAAATGGCCTACCAAGAACTCGAACTCGGAGCAGCGGGACACGTCCTGATGTACCGGCTTCGCTATCAACAGAGGAGTCGCAGGAAGTCGCTTGCGGAACTCTCAAAGACGATGAGTGACCTCGGGCACCCGCTCAGTCCGCAGCGCATCGGGCAGGTGATGAACGGCGTTCGACGGCTGGCAACTGACGACCTAACGGCGCTCGCGACCGCGCTCGGCGTCCCGGCATCGAGTCTCGTGCTTGATCGCTCGCCGGGTGCGGACACCGCGCTCGGTTCTGAGGTTCGCGCCGCCTCCTCTTCGGACCTCGACGCTCGAATCGCTCAGGCGACGCTCGAACGCGATGGATCAGAGACCCAGCTCTATCAAGCGCTTTCAGGTCACGAGGCGTACGGCGTAGACGAACCCGAAGCGATTCTCAGCCGATTGGAGTCATTGTCGATCCGAATCGAGCTGCTCCTGGGGGAGCGAGATCGCCGGGACTCTGAAGAGCGGGTCGCGGCGACCATCGCCGCCGTTGACGCCGAGAACGAAGCGACCGACGCGATTGTCCTCTCGGGTGCATTGGGCGACAAGCCGGGCGAGCCGGGCTACGAGTCGCACAAGGCACGCGCTGAGAAGCGCGCGACAAGGAAGAAGGCCGCAGATGGCGAGCGTTGAATCCTACGAGACCGAACGGGGCAGGAGGTATCGAGCGCGATGGCGCGACCTCGATCGGCGCTCGAAGGAGCGGGGCGGCTTCCGCACGAAGCGCGAGGCCGAGCTGTTTCTTGCCAAGACAGAGGTCGACATGGCGTCAGGACAGTACGTCGACCCGGCGTCCTCGAAAGCCACGCTCGGCGACCTGGGACGCGAATGGCTTGCGAATCGACCCCACCTCAAGCCGTCGTCTCTTTACTCTCTCGAAGTCGCGTGGCGCGTTCACGTTGAGCCGGAGTGGGGGTCGCGCCGCATCGGGACCATTCGTCACTCTGAGGTTCAGGCTTGGGTCTCTCGGCTCTCTGCGGGCAACGTGATCGACAAGCGCAAGAGCGCGACTGTCGTGAAGCGGGCGTACGGCGTCCTGGCCGGGGTGCTCGACAACGCAGTGAAGGATCGGCGCATCGCGATCAATCCCGCGCGTGGTGTCACCCTGCCGCGCAAGGTCAGGAGGGCTCGCGCCTATCTCACACCCGAGCAGGTCGAGCGGCTGGCACGAGAGGCTGGCACTGACGTGGGTCGCGCGAAGGAGTACCGCGCTGACTACGAACGCCTCGTTCGAGTCCTCGCCGTAACCGGCCTGCGCTGGGGCGAAGCGATCGGACTTCGGGCGCGCAGCGTCGACCTCAAGCGCCGCCGCATCCGCGTCGAGGAGAACGCCGTCCAGGTCGGGGGAGTGATCGAGGTCGGCACGCCCAAGTCGCACGAGCCTCGCTCTGTGCCCGTTCCCTCCTACCTGATGGAGACGCTTGAGGCAGCGCTGCGAGGGCGTAAACCGGAGGATCTGATCTTCGGTAACGGCACGGTCCACCTGTTCCGCCCTCACAGCGAAAGCGGATGGTTCTCCAACGCCATCGCACGCTGCCAGGCGATCGACCCGACGTTCCCGACGCTGACGATCCACGATCTCCGGCATACCGCCGCCTCGATCGCTGTCTCCTCGGGAGCGAACGTCAAGACCGTCCAGCGGATGCTCGGCCACGCATCGGCGGTCATGACGCTCGATACGTACGCCGACCTCTTTGACGACGATCTCGACGCCGCAGCCGAGCGGATCTCCGACTACATCGAGTTGAAGCTGGGGGTCAATCTCGCGGCGTCTGTGGGGGATCTGTGGGGGATGGACGCCGAACTCGCGCCAGAAACGCAGAGAGGCCCGGAAAACCGGGCCTCTCACTCGTGCGCGGAGGGGGACTTGAACCCCCACGCCCTTTCGGGCACTAGCACCTCAAGCTAGCGCGTCTGCCATTCCGCCACCCGCGCGAGTGCGCCGCCCTGCTGTGAAGAATCACCCGGACGACCGAGGATAGAGACTAGCACGCAGCTCCGGGCTGCTCCGCCGCGGCCGGCGACCGCCGCCAGCTACTGTCGGAACATGACGGACGAGCTCGAAGCCGGTGCTCTCGAACACACGGCCGCCATCGCGCGCGACCTCATCCGCTTCGAGACCGTCAACTGGGGCGGAGGTCGCAGCAAGGGCGAGACCGAGGCCGCCGAGTACGTCGCCGCGAAGCTCGAGTCGCTCGGGCTGACGCCGCAGCTGTTCGACTCCGAGCCGGGACGCACGAGCGTCGTCGCCCGTGTTCCGGGCCGTGATCCCGAGCGTCCCGCGATGGTGCTGCACGGTCACCTGGACGTCGTGCCCGCCGATCCGGCGAACTGGAGCGTCGACCCGTTCGAGGGCGTCATCCAGGACGGCATGCTGTGGGGCCGCGGGGCGGTCGACATGAAGGACATGGATGCCATGATCCTGACCTCGCTGACCGACATCCTCTCGGCGGGCGAGCTGCCGGCCCGCGAACTCGTGGTCGCGTTCTTCGCCGACGAGGAGAACGGCGGCGTCTACGGCTCGCACTTCCTCGTCGACGAGCATCCCGAGCTGTTCGCCGGCGCGACGGAGGCGGTGAGCGAGGTCGGCGGGTACTCGATCGACCTCGACGGCACCCGTGCGTACCTGCTGCAGACCGGCGAGAAGGCGCTGGTCTGGATTCGGCTCGTGGCCCGCGGGGGAGCGGCGCATGGCTCCCGGGTGTTCCGCGACAACGCCGTGACGAAACTCGCCGAAGCCGTCGCGAAGCTCGGCCGCGAGGAGTGGCCCGTGCACTTCACCGCGACGACGCGGGCGCAGCTCGCCCAGCTCGCCGACATCCTCGGCGGCAGCGCCGACGATCCGGATGCCCTCATCCTCTCGGCCGGCTCGGCGGCGGGGTTCCTGCAGGCCGGCATCCACGTGACGACCAACCCGACGGTGCTCGAGGCCGGCTACAAGCACAACGTCATCCCGGATCGCGCGGAGGCGCTCATCGACATCCGGCCGTTCCCCGGGCAGGAGGACGAGGTGCTCGCTCGCGTGCGGGAGCTCGTCGGGCCCGAGATCGAGATCGAGATCGTGCACCACGACATCGGGCTCGAGGAGGAGTTCTCGGGCGACCTCGTCGACGCGATGATCAGCTCGCTGCACCGCTTCGACCCCGGCGCCCCGGTGCTGCCCTATCTGATGAGCGGGGGCACCGACAACAAGGCGCTCGCGAAGCTCGGCATCACCGGATACGGGTTCGCGCCGCTCAAGCTCGGCCCGGAGCTCGACTTCCCGGCGATGTTCCACGGGGTCGATGAGCGGGTGCCGCTCGAGGCTCTCGTCTTCGGCCGCGGGGTGTTGGCCGACTTCCTCCGCAACTGCTGACACAATCGCCCGGTGGACTTTCTCGAGGCGATCATCCTCGGCCTCATCCAGGGCCTGACGGAGTTCCTGCCGATCTCGTCGAGCGCCCACCTGCGCATCTTCGGCGACCTCGCCGGCTGGGGCGACCCGGGCGCCACCTTCACCGCGATCACGCAGCTCGGCACCGAGGTCGCGGTGCTCATCTACTTCCGCGCCGACATCTTCCGGATCATCGGCAAGTGGTTCCGGTCGTTCGGGGCCAAGGGCGGGGCGCACTCCGCCGGCATCCAGAAGGGCGATCCGGATGTGCGCATGGGCTGGATCATCATCATCGGCACCGTCCCGATCGTGCTCGCCGGGTTCTTCCTGCAGGACATCATCCGCACTTCGCTGCGGTCGCTGTGGATCACCGCGATCGTGCTCATCGTGTTCGGCATCCTGCTCGGACTCGCCGACCGTCTGGGCCGCCGGGTGAAGACTGTGCAGGACGTGACCTACCGCGACGGCCTGCTCATCGGCGTCGCGCAGATGCTCGCCCTCGTGCCCGGCGTCTCGCGCTCGGGTGCCTCAACGAGTGCTGGCCTGGCGCTCGGCTACGACCGGCCGTCGGCGGCCCGGTTCTCGTTCCTGCTCGCCGTTCCCGCGGTGTTCGGCTCGGGTCTCTACGAGACCTATACGGCCCTGACCGCCGAGTCGTGCCGTCCTGACCCGAGCCGAGCCGACTACGGGATGCCGCAGACGATTGTGGCCACCGTCGTCGCCTTCGCGGTCGGACTCGCCGTCATCGCCTTCCTCATGCGCTACATCTCGACGCGGTCGTTCCTCCCGTTCGTGATCTACCGCGTCGTGCTCGGCGTCGTGCTCATCGCGCTCATCCTCACCGGCGTGCTCGACGCGAGCGCCCCGGCGGCTGTCAACTGCTCCGACGGCTGATTCTCGGTCGCCGGAGGGTGGTTCGGCGGAAGGGAACCCGGCGCGCAAGGGTCCGTCGCGTCAGAGAACCCTCTCTGACGTTCGGAGGGGAGGGTCAGCCGCGGGCGGTGGGGCCGTCGTCGCGACCGTTGCGGCGACGCAGGTAGCGCTCGAACTCTTCGGCGATCGCATCGCCCGAAGCCTCGGGGGAGTCGACGGTGTCGCGCGCCGACTCGAGCTGCTTGATGTAGGCGGCCATGTCCTCGTCGTCCTCGGCGAGGGCGTCGATGCCGTCCTCCCAGGCGGAGGCGTCCTCGACGAGCGAACCGCGGTCGACGACGACATCCACGAACTCCTCGAGACGGTCGAGCAGCGCGAGGGTGGCCTTCGGCGACGGCGAGTTGTGCACATAGTGCGGCACGCTCGCCCAGATCGACAGCGTCGGGATGCCGGCCTTCTCGGCGGCGAGGCCGAGCACCGAGAGGATGCCCACGGGCCCCTCGTACGTGGACGCCTCGAGCTCCCAGAACTGCTGCACGGCGCGGTTGTCGCTGCCGGCGAAGACGGAGATCGGGCGGGTGTGCGGCACGTCGGCGAGCATCGCGCCGAGGAAGACGATGCCGGTGATGCCGGCGGACTCGACCGCGTCGATGATCTCGCCGCTGAAGGTCTTCCACCCGCGCGAGGGCTCGGTGCCGAGCAGCACGTGCACGCCCGCTCCGTCGACCGGGGCGGAGAGCGTCACGCTCGGCCACTCCAGCACGCGCTCGCCGTCGTCGTTGGTGGAGACCTCGGGACGGTTGAACTGATAGTCGAAGTAGTCCTCGGGCTCGACCTCGAGCCGGGTGACGAGACCGAGCTGATCGCACACGGCTCGCACGGCTCCGCTCGCCGCCTCACCGGCGTCGTTCCAGCCTTCGAAGGCGACGAGGAGCACGGACCCCCCGCGGAACGGGTTCTGATCTCCCGACTCGGCCATGCCCCCAGGATAGGCCGACCCGCGCACCTAAGCTGGTGCGTCGTGACCTCCGCCACCTCGCCCCGCCCTGCCGCCGTCCTGTGGGACATGGACGGCACCCTCGTCGACACCGAGCCCTACTGGCTGAGTGCCGAGATGGCCATGGTGCACGGCGCAGGCGGCGTCTGGACCGAGGAGGACGGCCTGCAGCTCGTCGGCTCGGGCCTTGAGCGTTCCGCCCTCATCCTGCAGTCCCGGGGCGTCGCGCTCACGGTCGAGGAGATCATCGAGACGCTCACCGAACAGGTGCGGGTGCAGATCGCGGACGCCGTGCCGTGGCGGGCCGGTTCACTCGAACTGCTGCGCGAGCTGAAGGAGGCCGGCATCCCGACCGCCCTGGTGACGATGTCGCGTCGTCACATGGCTCTGGATGTCGTCGCCTCGCTCGGATTCGAGGGCTTCGACCTCGTCGTGGCCGGGGATGACGTGGAGAACGCCAAGCCGCACCCCGAGCCCTACCTGCGCGCCGCGGAGGGTCTCGGCGTCGCGATCACCGAGTGCGTCGCCCTCGAGGACTCCGAGCCCGGAGTCGCCTCCGCCGTCGCCGCGGGCGCGACCGTGTTCGCCCTGCCGCTGCACATCCCGCTGCCGCCGTCGCCCGCCTACACGCTGCGCGACACGGTGCCGACCCTCGCCGAGCTGACGGCGGTGATGGCGTGACGTCCCGGGACTTCCAGTTCGGCGACCGGGTGCAGCTCACCGGGCCGAAGGGACAGCTGCACACCGTCACCCTCACCGAGGGCGGGGGGCTGCACACCCACCGCGGCGTGCTCTGGCACGAGGGGATCGTCGGGCAGCCGGAGGGCTCGGTGGTCACCGCCTCGAACGGCGACGCCTACCTCGCGCTGCGTCCGCTGCTCGCGGACTACGTCATGTCGATGCCGCGCGGCGCGGCGATCATCTACCCGAAGGATGCCGCGCAGATCGTCGGCATCGCCGACATCCACCCGGGCGCGACCGTCGTCGAGGCGGGCGTCGGATCCGGGGCGCTGTCGCTCTGGCTGCTGCGAGCGATCGGATCATCGGGGAAGCTGCTGTCGTTCGAGCGCCGCGAGGAGTTCGCCGACATCGCGCGCGGCAACGTCGCCGGATTCCTCGGCGAGGTGCCCGCGAACTGGGAGGTCGCACTCGGCGACCTCGCCGAGGAGCTGCCGGCCCGCGGCATCCGCGCCGACCGCGTCATCCTCGACATGCTCGCGCCCTGGGAGTGCCTCCCCGCGGTGAGCGACGCGCTCGTGGCGGGCGGCGTGCTGCTGTGCTATATCGCGACCGTCACCCAGCTCTCGCGGGTCGCCGAGGCGATCCGGGCCAGCGGGCTCTACACGCAGCCCCAGTCGAGCGAGACGATCGTGCGCGGCTGGCACGTCGAAGGTCTCGCCGTCCGTCCCGACCACCGCATGGTCGCCCACACCGGCTTCCTGCTCACCGCCCGGCGCCTCGCGCCCGGAGCCGTGCTGGCGCCGCCGGCGCGCCGTGCGTCGAAGAGCGAGTACAGCGAGGAAGACCTCGAGGCGTGGACCCCCGGAGCGCTCGGCGAGCACGTGAAGAGCGACAAGCGGATGCGCAAGGTCGCCCGCGATGCGCGCGCCCTCGCGGAGGGGGTCGGGGCTCCGCTTGACGGCGACTCCTGAGCGCGACGGCAAGTAGAGCCGAGCTTCTCGAATAGACTCTGGGTCGTGCGTCGTTCCCCGCTTGCCCGGCCCCTGGTTGCTCGAACCGCGGCCGCCGCCCTCGCCGCCGTGTTCGTCGCCGGCGCCCTCACCGCGTGCTCGGGCTACTCGATCGACGGCGGGTGCGAGCCCGCGTTCGAGTCGGGCGGATCGTCGTCGATCGTGACCGCCTCCGGCGACGTCGGCTCCTCGCCGGCCGTCGAGTTCCCGACGCCCCTCATCGCGGACGAGGTCGAGCGCTCGGTGCTCACCGCCGGCAGCGGCGACCCCGCCGAGCCTGGCGCGGCCGTCGTCTACGACTACGTCTACTTCATCGGTGAGACCGGCGAGGCGCTGAGCGACAGCACGACCGCGATCTCGACCGCCGACGACCGCAAGCTCGCGCTCGGCGAGGCCCTCGAGTGCGCGAAGGCCGGATCCCGCATCGTGCTCACCGGTCCGGCCGAGCAGATCGACGCCCAGTACGCGGGCAACACCGAGACCCTTGTCGCCGTCATCGACGTCACGAGCGTGTTCCTGGCCAAGGCGAACGGGGTCAACCAGCTTCCGGAAGACGGCATGCCCACCGTCGTCACCGCCGTCGACGGCCAGCCCGGCATCACCCTCACCTATCAGGCCGCCCCGACCGAGGAGCGCACCGCGCTCATCAAGGCCGGCGGCGGAGCCGTCGCGGAGGACGGCGACCAGGTCGTGCTGCACGTGCGGCTGTGGAGCTGGCCGGATGGCGTCGGCAGCGCTCCTGTGCTGCAGTCCGGCGACACCTGGGCGGCCGGCACTCCGAGCGTCGTCGACCTCTCCAAGGACGTCGTCACGAACGAGGCGCTCTACCAGGCCATCGAGGGCACGAAGGTCGGATCGCAGGTGCTCGTCGTCTTGCCGGCCGAGTCCGACGGCGGCGACGCCTCGGTGTTCGTGATCGACGTGCTCGGCATCCTCCCGCAGGACTGACGATCGGATCCGGTATGACGCAGGCTGCCGTACCGGTCGAGGAGCGGCTGTTCAGCCTCGTGCTCGCTCTGCTCGCGACCGAGACCGGGCTCACCAAGAACGAGATCCTGTCGACCGTCCAGGGCTATCACCAGCGCTTCAAGAACGGCGGCGACAACGCCAACCTGGAACGCCAGTTCGAGCGCGACAAGGACGACATCCGCGATCTCGGCGTGCCGCTCGAGACCCTCGACTCGCCGGGCGACGCGGGCAACAACCAGACGCTGCGCTACCGCATCCCGAAAGGCGCCTACCAGCTGCCCTCCGACGTGACGTTCACGTCGGAGGAGACCGCGCTGCTCAACCTCGCCGCGACGGTCTGGCGGGAAGGATCGCTCTCCGGCGACTCGCGCCGTGCGCTGCTGAAGCTGCGCTCGCTCGGCGTCACGGCCGACGAGCCGCTGATCGGCTACGCCCCCCGCATCCGCCTGCGCGACGCCGCGTTCGATCCGCTCGACTCCGCGATCCGCAAGGCGGTGCGCGTGCGCTTCTCCTACCTCAAGCCGGGCGAGGAGAAGGCGACCGAACGGGATGTCGTCCCGCTCGCCCTCGTGCAGTACCAGGGTCGCTGGCACCTCTCGGCGGAGCGCGACGGTCAACGCCGCATCTACCTCCTGCGCCGCATCATCGGCCCGGTCACCGCGGGCCGGGCCGCCGATATCCCGGCCGGCGACCTGCCGGCGGAGGCCCTGGCCGACCTCGAACGGGTCTGGGGGCGCAACGTCGCCGAACTCCAGGTCGAACCCGGATCGGATGCCGCCACCCGCCTGGCCAACCGCGACGGCGCCGAGGTCACCGGCGACCGCGCGGTGCTGCACTTCGTCGACCTCAACATCCTCGCCGACGAGCTGAGCGGGTTCGGCCCCGAGGTGCTCGTACTCGCGCCCGGCGAACTGCGCGACGCCGTCGTCACCCGGCTGCGCGGGGTGGTGAGCGCCCATGACGACGCCTAACCCCCAGCCGTTCCAGGCGCGCGACAAGCTCGCGTTCCTGCTCTCCCTCGTGCCGTATCTCATGGACCACGACCGGGTCACCGTCGCCGAGGCGGCCGAGCACTTCGGTATCCCCGGCGGGCAGATCCGGGATGCCGTCAACCTCATCGCGGTCAGCGGCCTGCCGGGGGAGACGGCGGCCTACCAGCACGACGACCTGTTCGACATCGACTGGGACGCGTTCGAGAACGACGACGAGATCGTGCTCACCAACCGCGTCGCGATCGACGACTCGCCGCGGTTCTCGTCGCGCGAGGCCTCGGCGCTGATCATGGGGTTGCAGTACCTCTCGGCTCTGCCCGAGTACGCCGATCGCGCCTCGATTGCGAGCCTCATCGCCAAACTCTCCCGCGGCACCTCCGGCGCCGTCGCGCCCGTCGGCGTCGGCGGCGCTGAGTCGCATCCGTCGATCCAGCTCATCCGGGAGTCGATCGACCGGGGCCTGCAACTCGAGTTCGACTACCTCAACGCCCGGGGCGATCGCGAGCGCCGCCGCGTCGACGCCCTCCAGGTGGAGTCGGTCGACACCGACTGGTATCTGCGCGGTTGGTGCCACCTCCGCGAGGGCGTGCGCACCTTCCGGCTCGACCGCATCTCGAAGCCGAGCGTCACCGACGCCCCGATCGAGCACCGGGCGAGCGACCTCCGGCTGCCCGAGCTGTTCGAGCCCTCGCCGGAAGACCTCGAGGTGGTCATCGACGTCGAGCCCTCCGCGATGCCGCTGCTCGCCGACTACATCCCCGACGGCGCTCGGAGCCAGCAGGAGGGGAGCCGCATCCGCACCGCCGTGCGCGTGTCGCACTACCACGGGCTCAAGCGCCTGATCGCGAGCATGCCGGGCGTCGTCACGGTCGTCGAACCGGCCGACGCGCGCGCCGTCGTCGCCGAGTGGGCCGCGGCCGCCGCCGCCAGGTATCCCGCGTAGACGCGGGTTACACTGGGGCCAGTTCATCCGCCGGCTGTCGTCGGCTCAACCCTGAGGAGCCCCGCGTGTCGATCCTTCTGGCGAACCAGGTCTGGACGTGGATCATCATCCTCGCCGTCGTGCTGCTGCTGTTCGGCGCCACCCGCCTCCCGGCCCTCGCCAAGAGCCTCGGCCAGTCGGCGCGCGTGCTGCGCAAGGAGCTCAAGGCCGACGACCCCGACACGCCCCCCGCTGCGGGGACTGCCGAGAAGGCCGCGGCCGAGCCCGAGCAGCCCGCCGACAAGAAGTAACCCCGGGTGGCCGCCACCGGCCGACGGGACCCCGAAAGGCGGATGTCGCTCGGCGCGCATCTCGTCGAGCTGCGCAAGCGTCTGACCCGAGCCGCTCTCGGAGTCGCCGCGGGCCTCGTGGTCGGCTTCGCGCTCTACAACCTCTCCTGGCTCGGCAACCTGCTCGACCCCACCCTCCCCGGTGCCGCGGGGGCGCTGAAAGGCGCCGGCACCTGGCAGGCGCTCAGCGGGCCGGTCGTGAGCATCGCGGAGACGATGGGCGCCGACACCGTCGCCCTCAACTTCACGAACATCACGGGCGCGATCGACATCCAGTTCCAGGTCGCACTCGTCACCGGCATCGTGCTGTCCAGTCCGATCTGGCTGTACCAGTTGTTCGCATTCTTCGTGCCCGGTCTCACCGGTAAGGAGAAGCGCTACACGTTCGGGTTCTTCTTCTCGGCGGTGCCGCTGTTCCTCGCCGGCTGCGTCGCCGGCTGGTTCGTGCTCCCGCGCATCGTCGAGGTGATGTTCCAGTTCGTGCCGGAGGGCGCGACGACGCTCTACGACGTCAAGTACTACGTCGACTTCGTGCTGAAGCTCATGCTCGCCGTCGGCATCGCGTTCGTGCTGCCGGTCTTCCTCGTGCTGCTCAACTTCGTCGGCGTGTTGCGCGGGATGGCGATCCTCACGGGCTGGCGCTGGGCGGTGCTCGCGATCGTCGTGTTCACGGCGCTGGCGACGCCGGCCGCCGATGTGCTCTCGATGGTGCTGCTCGCGATCCCGATGACGGTGCTCTACTTCGCGGCCGTCGGCGTCTCGCTCTGGCACGACCGGATCGCCGACCGGCGTGCGGCCGCACAGCTCGGCAACGATCTCGACGGAGGAGCGCTCGCGTGAGCACCGAACTCTCACCGGCCGAGCGGTTCGCCGCCGCGAAGGCGAAGCGCGGTACCCCGCGGCTCGAGGACTTCCGGCAGCGCCTCGCCTTCGATCTCGACCCGTTCCAGCTCGAGGCCTGCCGGTCGCTCGAGGCCGGGCACAGCGTCCTCGTCGCGGCGCCGACCGGTGCCGGCAAGACGATCGTCGCCGAGTTCGCCGTGCACCTCGCCCTCGCCGAGCCCCGCGCGAAGGTGTTCTACACGACGCCGATGAAGGCGCTCAGCAACCAGAAATTCTCCGAGCTCGCCGCCGAGCACGGCGCCGACGGGGTCGGCCTGCTCACCGGCGACAGCAACATCAACAGCGGCGCCCGCGTCGTCGTGATGACGACCGAGGTGCTGCGCAACATGCTCTACGCCGACAGCCCGCTGCTGCGCGACCTCGGCTACGTCGTCATGGACGAAGTGCACTACCTCGCCGACCGGTTCCGCGGCGCCGTGTGGGAGGAGGTCATCATCCATCTCCCGCCCGAGGTGCGCATGGTCTCGCTCTCCGCGACGGTGTCGAACGCCGAGGAGTTCGGCGACTGGCTGCAGGCGGTGCGCGGCGACACCGACGTCGTCGTCTCCGAAGATCGGCCGGTGCCGCTCGAGCAGCACGTGCTGGTGCGCTCCAAGCTGCTCGACCTGTTCGAGACCTCGACCCTGGTGACGGGCGAAGGATCGGATGCCCGCGTCAACCCCGAGCTCACGCGGTTGACAGGATCGCAGGATCGCGCGGCGGGCACCTACCGGCAGCAGACCGTCGGGCGCCCCGGCAAGGGCAAGCGCCGCGACGTCGACCGCACGCAGTCCCGAGGCGGGCCCGCGCCGTCCGGTGACCGCATGTTCGGCGACCGGATGGGGCGGGCCGACCTCGTGAAGCTGCTGCGCTCGCGCAACCTGCTGCCGGCGATCTTCTTCATCTTCAGCCGGGTCGGCTGCGACGCCGCCGTCGAGCAGGTCGCGCGCAGCGGCGTGCGGCTCACCGAAGCCTGGGAGCGCGACGAGATCCGCTCGATCGTCGAGGAACGCTGCCGCCAGATCCCCGATTCCGACCTCGCGGTGCTCGGCTACTGGGGCTGGCTCGACGGCCTCGAGCGCGGGCTCGCCGCCCACCACGCCGGGATGTTGCCGATCTTCAAGGAGATCGTCGAGGAGCTGTTCCAGCGGAAACTCCTCAAAGTCGTCTTCGCGACCGAGACGCTCGCACTCGGAGTCAACATGCCCGCCCGCACGGTCGTCATCGAGAAGCTCGAGAAGTTCAACGGGGAATCCCGCGTGCAGCTGACGCCGGGGGAGTACACCCAGCTCACCGGGCGCGCCGGTCGACGCGGGATCGACGTCGAAGGGCACGCGGTCATCCAGTGGACCGGGGGAGTGGATCCGCGCGCCGTCGCCTCGCTCGCCTCCCGGCGCACCTACCCGCTGCACTCGTCGTTCCGCCCGACGTACAACATGGCGGTCAACCTCATCCAGCAGTTCGGCCGCACGCGCACGCGCGAGATCCTCGAGCAGTCGTTCGCGCAATTCCAGGCCGACCGGGCCGTCGTCGACCTCGCCCGCCGGGTGCGCAAGCAGGAGGAGTCGCTCGTCGGCTACGAGGAGGCGATGACCTGTCACCTCGGTGACTTCCGCGAGTACTCGTCGCTGCGCCGGGAACTCGGTGACCTCGAACGCAAGAACGCCCGCGCAGAAGGGCGGGGCCCCGGGGAGCACGAGAGCCGGGGCGAGCGCGACCGCCGGCAGCGGCAGATCGCCGACCTGCGCAAGCGGATGAAGCAGCACCCCTGCCACGCCTGCGCCGAACGGGAGGGCCACGCCCGCTGGGCCGAGCGCTGGTGGCGGCTCAAGCGGGAGACCGACCAGCTGCGGGCGCAGATCTCCGGCCGCACCGGTGCCGTCGCCCAGGTCTTCGACCGGGTCACCGAGGTGCTGCACAAGCTGAGCTACGTCGTCGCGTCGACCGGTGGTGGTGACGGCGAACTCGAGGTGACGCCCTCGGGCCGCGTGCTCATGCGCATCTACGGGGAGCGCGACCTGCTCGTCTCCGAGTGCCTGCGCCGCGGCATCTGGGACGATCTCGACGCGCCGGGGCTCGCGGCCCTCGCCAGCAGCTTGGTCTACGAGCCCCGTCGCGAGTCCGAGGCGGGGGATCGCGGGCTGCCCCGCGGCGCCTTCCGCGCGGCCCTCGAGGCGACCGAGGCGGTCTGGGAGGAGCTCTCGACCCTCGAGGTGCACCACCGGCTGCCCGAAGGCACCGCGCCGTCGCCGGGGCTGGCGCTCGCGACGCAGAAGTGGGCGCAGGGCGCCGCCCTCGATGTCGTGCTCCGGGATGCCGACCTCGCCGCGGGCGACTTCGTGCGCTGGATGAAGCAGGCGATCGACCTGCTCGACCAGATCTCGATCGTCGCCGAAGGGGCCCTCGGCCGGAAGGCTCGTCAGGCGATTGACGGCATTCGTAGAGGTATCGTCGCCTACTCTGGGGTCTCGTGACCCCGCACTCCGGTCTGGGTCCGCATTCCGCGGACGCGACTCGACCGCCCATCCTTCCCCTCCTGCCTGCCCTGGTCGTCGCCGCGGGGGCAGGGCTGCTGCTCGACACGGCCTTTCCCGACAAGGGCTGGTGGTTCACCGCCTTCCCCGCCGTCGCACTCGCTCTCCTGACGATGCAGGGTCGTCGGGTCGGCGCAGCGATCCTGGTCGGACTCGTCTTCGGTGCCTCGTTCTACTGGCCCCACATCGAGTGGGCATCCGAATTCCTCGGGGTCGTGCCGTGGTCTGCTCTCGCCGCGGTGATGACGCTGTGGAACGGCGCGGCCGCGGCACTGATCGCTCTCGCCTATCGCTGGGTCCCGCGAGTGTGGGGTGGTACGGGCGGGCGTCTGCTGCTGCTGCCGGCGATCGTCGCGGGGATCTGGACGGCCCGGGAGGCGGCCGCGAGCGTCTGGCCCTACGGCGGCTTCTCCTGGGGTCGCGTCGCGTTCTCCCAGTCCGAGAGCCCGTTCTCGCCGCTGTTCGCCTGGCTCGGCGTCTCCGGCGTGACGTTCGCCATGGTGTTCCTGGTAGCCCTCGGCCTCGCCGCCGCGCAAGAGGCGATCCGGCGACCCCGAACCCCGTCGGGCACGCCGCGCTGGGCCTCGCTCGGGGCGCTGGTCACCGTCGCCGCTCTCGCGTTGGTCTCGGTCCCATCCTGGACCTCGCTCCCGGGAACCGCCGAGGTCGCGACGCTGAGGGTCGGCGCGGTGCAGGGTGCGACCAAGGCGGGATACTTCGATCCGCCGGAGAATTTCGGTGACAACCTGCTCGGACAGGTCGCCGCGACCGAGCCTCTGTACGGCGAGGACGTCGACGTGGTGGTGTGGCCCGAGGGTGCCTCGGACGCCGATCCGCTGCGCTACCGCTGGGCTCGCGAGCTGTGGGATGAGGTCGCCGAGCGTTCGGGCGCGCCCCTCATCGGCGGGACGATCACCACGCGGCAACTCGACAAAGTCGATCAGAACGGTGCGCCGGTGCCGGAGTTCTTCAACACCGTGATGCTGTGGAAGGCCGGTGTCGGCCCCACGGACTACTACGACAAGAAGCATCCGGTGCCCTTCGGCGAGTACGTGCCCGACCGCGCGTTCTGGCGGCAGTTCGCCCCCGACCTCATCGACCTCATCCAGCGCGAGTACACGCCCGGCACGACGGATGCCGTCTTCGAACTCCCGGGCAGCGGAGCGATCGTCGGCAACGCGATCTGCTTCGACGTGACCGATGACCAGCTGCTCACCGAGATGGTGGAGCAGGGCGCGCAGATCGTCTTCGTCGAATCCAACAACGCCGACTTCGGGTTCACGGACGAGAGCGTGCAGCAGCTCGCGTTCGCACGCATCCGGGCGATCGAGACAGCCCGGACGGTCGTCAACATCTCAACCGTGGGCACGAGCGCGATCGTGCTGCCCGACGGCACGATCGAACAGCGGCTGCCCTGGTACGAGCCGGGCGTAATGGTCGCCGACGTGCCGCTGCTCACGACCGTGACGCCCGCGGTCATCCTGGGTCGCCAGCTCGAGTGGCTCGCGTCCATCCTGGGACTCGGCGGGCTGCTGATCGCCGGATCGGCCGCCCGCCCGGCACGCCGCGCCCGACCACGACGACCGGCTCGCCTCCCTCTGCCGGGCCGCTGATCGCGATCGGCGTCGGAGTGCTGCGGCTCGACGCCAGCCTCGCCGTGCGGGTCACCGAGCTCACCGAGCAACAAAGCGGTCGCGTCGGCTCGGGCACACGAAAGAGGGCGTCCGCCGAGCGGACGCCCTCTTTCGTGACGCGATCGGGCGGTTAGGCCGACTTCTTCGAGTTCTTCGCCGCCTCGTCGCCACGACGTGCGCGGAGCAGCTCGAGGCGCTCCTGCAACAGCTCTTCCAGCTCCGGGCGAGTGCGGCGCTCCAGCAGCATGTCCCAGTGGGTGCGGGCCGCCTTGGTTTCGACGACCTCGGTCTCGACGAGCGAACCGTCTTCGGCGACCAGACGGCCCTCCTGGCCGGTGCGCGGCGACTCCCAGACCTCCGGCACCTCGGCATCCGCCGCGAAGGTCACTTCGAAGGTGGCGCCGTCCGTGGTGCGGTAGACGCTGCGGCGACGCGAGACGAACTCCACACCTTCTTCGCTCTGGAGGCTCTGCGATCCAAGACGCATGCCCCGCAGGTTACGTTCTGCCATCGTGTGGCCCTCTTCCTGTTCCCGGGGTTTCGGCGCTGGTTCGGCGGAACAACGCTCGTGACTGGTATAACGACAGGCTGGCCTCGCCCATGCCGCCGCACGCTCGTTCCCAGAGCATTCACAGCCGTTACCGGGCCGATGGGTAGCGGGTCGCGAGGACGTCTCAGGAACGTCGCGCGAGCACCCCGATCGCGAGGTCCGAACGGTCGCTCACGAGGCCGTCGACGCCGAGGTCGAGGAGGCGTTCCATCGTCGATGCGTCGTTGATCGTCCAGGCGTGCACCTCCACGCCGGCGGCGTGGAACGCCCCGATCGTGCGCGGAGTCATCGTCGGCATCCGCAGGATCGAGAGCGGGAACTGCACCGCCTGCACGTCGCGGAGGATGCGGCGCAGCGTCGGCAGGCCGCCCGCCGTGCGCGCAGCGGTCACCGCCGCGATCGCGCCCCGTGAGGAGACCGAGGTCGCCACCCCCGGCAGTTGCCGCACGACGGCGAGCCGCCTCTCCGGACTGAACGAGCCGACGAGTACCCGGTCGACCGCGCCGGCCTCCCGGATCGCCGCCACCGTCGGGGCGACAGCATCGGCCGACTTGATGTCGATGTTGAAGCACGCGTCGGGAAAGGCGTCGAGGGCGTCGGCGAGGGAGCAGAATGCCTGCCCGTGTCCCAGGTCGATGCCGCGCAACTCGGCCACCGTCAGTTGCCCGACCCGCAGCGGTCGGCCAGCGAGGCGCGTCAGGTCGGGGTCGTGGCTGATCACCGACACACCGTCGGCGGAGCCGTGCACGTCGGTCTCGAGGTGCGTGACCCCGATCTCGACCGCTTTCTGGAACGCGAGGAGGGTGTTCTCCGGCGCTTCGAGTGCGAGCCCGCGATGGGCGAGCACCCGCGGGGGAGCGGGGTCGAAGAACACCTCTCGACGTTACTTGGCCGCCGGACCCCGGGGCGCGAAGAAGCCTTCACCGATTCCCTTGAGCGCCTCGGTGAGCTCGCTCGGGATGATCCAGAGCTTGTTCGCGTCACCCTCGGCGAGCTTCGGCAGCGTCTGCAGGTACTGGTACGCGAGCAGCTTGCTGTCGGGGTCGCCCTGATGGATGGCGGCGAAGACCGTCTGAATGGCCTCGGCCTCACCCTGCGCGCGGAGCACCTGCGCCTTCGCGTCACCTTCGGCCTCGAGAATGCTCGCCTGTCGCGAGCCCTCGGCCTGGAGGATCGCCGCCTGCTTGGTGCCCTCGGCGGTGAGGATCTGCGCGCGGCGGTCCCGCTCGGCGCGCATCTGCTTCTCCATGGAGTCCTGGATCGAGACCGGCGGGTCGATCGCCTTGAGCTCGACGCGACCGACGCGGATGCCCCACTTGCCGGTCGACTCGTCGAGCACGACCCGCAGCTGGCCGTTGATGTTGTCGCGGGAGGTCAGCGCCTCCTCGAGGTTCAGCCCACCGACGACGTTGCGGAGAGTCGTGGTCGTCAGCTGCTCGACGGCTCCGAGGTAGTTCGCGATCTCGTAGGTGGCGGCGCGAGCGTCGTTCACCTGGAAGAAGACGACCGTGTCGATCGAGACGACGAGGTTGTCTTCGGTGATCACCGGCTGCGGGGGGAACGAGACGACCTGCTCGCGCATGTCGACGAGGGGGCGGAGCCGGTCGATGAACGGCACGAGGATGTTGAGCCCCGGCGTGAGCGTCTTGTGGTAGCGGCCGAGGCGCTCGACGATGCCGGCGTAGGCCTGCGGGATGATGCGGATCGACCGGGCGATGATCGTGAACACGAAGATGATCACGATGATCACCACGATCCACAGGATCACGGTGTTGAAGATGGCGGCGTCGTTCATGACGTCCTCACTGCTCGGTGGTGGTTACGGCTCGGTGGTCGGTGCCGCGGTCCTGCGGAACGGGGACGACCACGGCGATCGCGCCGTCGATCGCCGTGACGACGACCTTCTCGCCCTCGACCAGAGCGCCGGGGAGGCCATCGGCCAGGCGCGAGGTCCAGGTCTCGCCGTTCGCGAGCTTCACCTGACTGCGCGACGCGTTCTCGGTCACGACGGTGCCGGTCAGCCCGAGTAGCGCGTCGACATTGCTGCGCGTCGGGTCGCCCCCCTTGCGGAACGCGCGCAGGAGCGACGGCCGCACGACGAAGAGGAGCAGCAGCGCGAGCACCCCGGCGACGACGATCTGCGCCCAGAGCGGCGCCTGGAAGAAGCCGGCGACGAGACCGCCGAGGCTGCCGCCCGCGAGCATGAGGAACGTGAAATCGAGGGTGAAGACTTCGATGATCACGAACACGAGGATGAGGGCCAGCCAGAGGACCCAGCCCCACTCGACCAGGAAGTCCATGACTCGAAACTAGCAGAGGGCATCCCGGAGCGACCGGTAGTCTCGAGAATCGTGAGCACCGAAGACACCGCCGTCCTGCCCGCCGGATCCCTCGCCGGGAAGCGCGCCCTGGTCACCGGGTCGTCCCGCGGGATCGGCGCCGACACGGCCAGGTACCTTGCCGCCGCGGGCGCGAAGGTGGCGATCAACTTCCGCAACAAGGAGGCGCGGGCGCTCAAACTGATCGCCGACATCGAGACCGCCGGGGGAGAGGCGATCGCCGTGGGCGGCGACCTCACCGACCCCGAGTCGGTGGCCGGGATGTTCTCCACCGTCGCCGACCTCTGGGGCGGCCTCGACATCCTCGTGCTCAACGCCTCGGGCGGAATGGAGGGCGGCATGGCCGAGGATTATGCCCTCAAGCTCAACCGCGACGCGCAGGTCGGTGCGCTCGAGACCGCTCTGCCGCTGCTCGGCGACGGGGCCCGCGTCGTCTTCGTCACGAGCCACCAGGCGCACTTCATCAAGACCGTCGAGACGATGCCCGAGTATGTCAAGGTGGCCGAGAGCAAGCGCGCCGGCGAGGACGCCCTGCGCGAGCGCGTTCCCGTCCTCGACGCGAAGGGGGTCGGCTTCGTCGTCGTCTCTGGCGACATGATCGAGGGCACCATCACAGCGACCCTGCTCGACCGGGCCCGTCCGGGAGCGATCGACGCGCGCCGCGAGGACGCCGGACGGCTCTACACGGTGAGCGAGTTCGCCGCCGAGGTCGCGCGTGCCGCCGTGGATCCGCTGCCCGAGGGGCGCATCCGCTATGTCGGCGACGTGTCGGGCTTCCTCGACCAGGGCGGCCCGAACGGATGACCTTCCGCGCGACGTCCCGGGTGCTGCTGTACGGCCCCGACGACCGCGTGCTGCTGTTCCTCAACCTCGGTAAGGACCACTCCGCGCGGCCCCGCTGGATCACTCCCGGCGGCGGCGTCGACCCGGGGGAGGACTTCCCGGCCGCGGCGATCCGCGAGCTGCGCGAGGAGACCGGCCTGGAACTGGATGCCGTCCCGCCCCCGTTCCTCGAGACCGACTTCGAACCCGACCAGCGCTGGCACGCCTACGAGACGGGACGCTGGGCGTGGTTCGCGCTGCGTGTCGAGCCGTTCGACGTGGTGCGCGACGGCTGGACCGAGGACGAGCAGGTCGAAGTGGTCGACGAACGCTGGTTCACGGCCGACGAGCTGGAGGCCGACGAGTTCGAGTTCGAGCCGGCCGAGCTGCCCGCGCTGATCCGCGCAAACCTGCCCGACCGTCGATGACCTCGCGCAGCTCCGCCTGATCTTCCCGCCCGATGGAAGCGCCGTCGGCCACGGGCCGGGCCGTCGGTAGCGTCGGAGCAGCACGACCGAGAGGACGACGATGTCCGATTTTCCGTATCCCCCCCGCCCGCCGCGCAACACCCCCGAGTCCCGCCACGGCAGCCCGCCGAACCCGCGGCAGGAGACGCATCCCGGGATGCTGATCGACCGCGACGTCGAAGTGGTCACCCGCGCGGGCCGCACCGTGCAGGCGGATGTCTACCGGCCCGAGTCGGTCGAACCCGCCGGGGTGCTCATCGCCTGGTCGCCGTACGGCAAGCACGACCCGGCGCCCATCGGGCAGATCTACCCGACCAGCGGGGCGAAGCCGGAGTGGATGAGCGTTCTCACGACGTTCGAGGGGCCTGACCCCGAATATTGGGTGCCGCACGGCTATGCGCTCGTGATCGCCGACATCCCGGGAACCTGGTACGCGAAGGGTCCGGCGTCGTACATCTCGCCCGAGGAGGCCGAGGACTTCTTCGACCTCGTCGAGTGGGCGGGAGTGCAGCCGTGGTCGAACGGGCGCGTCGGCCTCACGGGTGTCAGCTACCTCACGGTCGCGCAGTGGCGCGTCGCCGGCCTGAATCCACCGCACCTCGCCGCGATCAACCCCTGGGAGGGGTGGAGTGACACCTACCGCGAGGTCGCCCGGCACGGGGGCATCCCGGAGACGTCGTTCTGGCCCTACATCTGGGAGCGCTGGGGCGCGTCGACCGGCGACATCGAGGATCTCGAGCGTGAGACCCGCGAGCACCCGCTGTTCGACGATTTCTGGGCGTCGAAGGCGGCGCGCCTCGAGGAGATCACGGTGCCGGCGTTCGTCGTCGCGTCGTGGAGCGACCAGGGGTTGCACACCCGTGGAACGCTGGAGGGTTTCCGGCGCATCGCCAGCCCTCAGAAATGGCTGCACGTGCACGGCGCCAAGAAGTGGGCCGAGTACTACCGGCCCGAGATGGTCGAGCTGCAGCGGCAGTTCTTCGACCACTTCCTGCTCGGCCGCGAGACCGGGCTCGGCTCCTGGCCACCGGTTCGGGTAGAACTACGCGAGCGCTACGGCACCGGCACGTTCGTCGAGAGCACCGCGTGGCCGCTGCCCGAGGTGGAGTACCGCACCCTGCACCTGGATGCCGCCTCCGGCACTCTCGCGCACGAGCCGGTGCCGGGGGAGTCGAGCGCGACCTACCACGGCCTCGGCGACCCGTTCACGGCGTCCCGGGTCGTCTTTGAACACCGCTTCCAGGACGCCGCGGATGTCGTCGGCCACGCTCGCGCGACGCTCTACGTCGAGGCTCCGGCGGCGACCGACATGGACGTCTTCGTCGGGCTGTTCAAGCGGGATGCGGCGGGGGAGATCGTGCCGTTCGCGTACTACGCGCAGTTCGAGGACGGACCGGTCGCGCTCGGCTGGATCCGGGCGTCGCACCGCGAACTCGACCCGGCCCGGTCGACCGACTACCTGCCGGTGCTCGCCCACACCCGCGAGCTGCCGCTCGAGACCGCGGGTCCGACCCGCCTCGACCTCGAGATCCTGCCGTCGGGCACGCGCTTCGCGGCGGGGGAGAGCCTCGTGCTCGTCGTGCAGGGTTTCGATCTCAAGCACTACCCGAAGCCGCTCGTCTACGCGCGACACGAGACCGATCTCAACCGGGGTCCGCAGATCCTGCACACCGGCGGCCGGTACGACGCGACGCTGACGATCCCGATCCGCCCTTCGGTGGTCGAATAGCCCCGCAGCAGGGTGTCGAGACCGGACAGATGGAACGCCCCGAGCCGGACGGCCCGGGGCGTTCCATCTACTTCGGGGTGTTACTGGACCGGGCCGTATCCGGTGCCGTTGAACTGCACGAGGTTGATCCCCTGGATCGCCGGCAGCGTCGGATCGGTCGTGTTGACCGTGATCCCGTCGAGCAGGAGCGGAGCCTGGAAGTCCTCGATCGAACGAAGCGCCTCGAGGAAGTTGGCCCGAGTCGGCTCGGTCATCTTCAGGAACGCCTGCTCGAGGATCGCGCCCTCGGCGTACGACCACGCGCAGTGCGGGGTGTACGTCTCGGTGATCGTCTTGCCGTACAGCTCGAACGCCGCGTTGTAGGCGATGACGTCCTCGTCTGCGGCGAAGGCCGGCGAGACCGGGACCTTCGTCAGCGACGTGGAGTACACGGCCGGGTAGGCGGCGCCGTTACCGGGGATGACGACCGTGGCCGGCGTCGAGGTGTTGGACGGGAGGAAGATCTCCGGGGTCCACCCCAGCGACTGGGCCTTGGTCAGCACGCCGACCTGCAACGGGGTGACCGAGACGGCGCTCAGCAGAGCGTCGGCGCCGGAGGCGGCGAGTTCCGTGACCTGGCTGTCGAGAGTCGGGTCGCTCGGCTCGTAGGTCGCCGAGGCGACGACCTCGACATCCGAGCCGTCGATCGCGGCTTCGAAGCCCGCGAGGTAGTCGTCTCCGTAGTCGTCGTTTTGCGCGAGCGTCGCGACGGTCACCGCGCCGCGTTCGGCGAGCAGCTCGCCGAACGCGAAGCCCTCGCTGTAGTACGTCGGCAGCAGACCGAGGGTGTACGGGTTCTCCGCTTGGTTCGACGAGAACATCGTCGCCCCGGTGATCAGCAGAACCTGCGGCACCTCCTCCTCCTGCGCGATCGGCAGGATGGCCGCGTTGGTCGGGGTGCCGAGAGCGCCGACGTACGCGAAGATGCCGTCGTCGACGAGCTGGCGGAAGTTCGACACGGCCTTCGCCGGGTCGTAGACGTCGTCGAGGTAGGTCAGTGTCACCTCTCGGGTCTTGCCGTCGCCGAACTCGAAGCCGCCGTCGGCGTTCTTCGCCTCGAGGTAGGTGTACAGACCGGCGACCGTGCACGAGCCCGGGCCGGCGGTGGGGCCGCTCAGCGGGCTGCTGATGCCCAGGCTCAGCGTGGTGTCGGTGATGCCGGGGCTGGGCGCGTTGGTCTCGCCACCTCCTGCGTCGCCGCCACGGGTGCATCCCGTGACGAGCAGCGCGGCGATGGCACCCGTGGCCACGACGCCGCTGATGCGGCCCGCGTTACGGAAGTTCATCATTGACCTTGCCTCTTTCCTTGATTCTTCTCGGTGGACTCCGGACCGGTGGTGACCGACGCGTGCGCCGGGTCCGAAGGGTTCTGGGGGGCGTCGGCGCCGCGGCGTCGGGAGAGGCGACGCGCGACCTGGGAGATCCGGCGGGGGAGCGAGACCACACCGCCGGGCACCAGGAACAGCACGGCGAGCAGGATCGCGCCGGAGATCAGCGCCGTCAGCGACGAGTCGACCTCGTTGGCGACGCTCGGCACGAGCACGAAGTAGATCGCCCCGAAGATCGTGCCGAGGATGCTGGCGGACCCGCCGATCACCATCGCGGCGACCATGTTGATCGAGGTGTGGAACGACAGGGTTTCGGGGGAGGTGTACTGCACGATTCCGAGGTACATGAAGCCGGCGACCCCGCCGAAGAGCGAGGCGATTGTGAACGCCATCACCTTGTAGCGGTACGGCGAGATGCCCATCGCGAGGGCCACCGACTCGTTCTCCTTGACGATGCGGAAGGCCCGCCCCATGCGTCCGCGCACGAGGTTGCGGGCGAGCAGGAACATCAGCACCGCGATCAGCACGACCACGTAATAGCGCCACTGATCGTTCTCGAGGATGCCGTCGGCCCAGTCGGGCGCACGCAGCCAGCTCACCGTGGTGCCCTGCGCGCCGCCAGTGTATTCGCGGAAGCGCTTGGCGAGAGGGATGCCGATGATCGGCAGTGCGATCGTCACCATCGCCAGCGCGAGGCCGCGCAGGCGGGCCGCGGCCAGGGCGACGACGAGGCCGACCGCCGCCGGGATGACCGCGCAGAGCACGAGGGCCACCGGCACGGCGAGCGGTTCGGGGATGCCGAGGTCGGCGGTCACGACGTACGACGCGATGTACGCGCCCAGGCCGAGGAACGCGCTCTGGCCGAGCGACACCTGGCCGGCGTAGCCCATCACGATGTTGAGCCCGAGGATCGCGACGGCGAAGACCGCCATCAGCCCGAGCTGGTAGTTGACGAACTTGCTCGAGATGAGGGGCAGCACGATCAGCACGACGGCGACGACGACGCCGAAGGCGACGCGCACCCAGAGGTTCGCGGAGAGTTTGGCGAGCGTGTTCACGTTCATCAGACGCGCACCACGACCTTCCGTCCGAAGAGCCCCTGCGGTCTCACGATCAGGATGATGATCATCACCAGGAACGGCACCGCGATCTTGAGGTCGTTGCCGATGAAGTCGATGTAGGCGCCGGCGAGGTTCTCGACCACGCCGATGAACCAGGCTGCGACGACGGCGCCGAGGGGCGAGTCGAGTCCGCCGAGGATGGCGGCTGCGAGGGCGTAGACCAGCACGAAGTCGAGCATCCCGGGGCTGACGAACAGCTGCGGGGCGACGAGCACGCCGGCGACGACGCCGAGCACCGAGGCCAGTCCCCACCCGATCATCAGCAACCGGCTGACCGGGAGCCCGGAGAGGGATGCCGACTGCGGGTTGTCGGCGACGGCGCGCATCGCGAGGCCGAGCTTCGTGCCGCGGAAGAGCAGTTGCAGCAGCCCGACGACGACGACCAGCACGACGATCGTGCCGAGCGAGCGGAGGCTCACGAACACCCCGCCGAGGTTGATCGTGATGGTGCCGAAGAACGATGGGAACTGGCGTGGCTCGTAGCCGAAGAAGAACGCCGCGATGCCGCCGATGAGCACGAAGAGCCCGATCGTCACGACGACCGCGGTGTCGGGATCCCCCCGTTCGAACGGGCGCACGATCACGCGTTCGATCGCAGCGCCGAGCACGAAGGCGAATACGACGGCGCCGAGGATCGCGACCCCGAGCGGCAGGTTCAGGCGGACGACGAGGGCATAGGCGACGAAGGTCGACAACACCGCCATCCCGCCCTGGGCGAAGTTGATGATGCCGGTTGCGCGATTGACGAGCACGATCGCGAGGGCGAGGGCGGCGTAGATCGAGCCGGTCGAGAGGCCTTCGATGACGAGCTGGATGAAGTAGGTGATCTCGCGGTCCATCTCAGCCCCCCAGGTACGCGCGACGTACCTCGTCCATGCCCAGGAGGTCGTCTCGGCTGCCGGTGAGCGAGGTGCTGCCGGTGTCGAGCACGATCGCGTGGTCCACGACGGAGAAGGCGAGCATCGCGTTCTGCTCGACCACGACCATCGCCACACCCTGCTCGCTGCGCAGGCGGCGGATCGCCCGGTAGACGTTCTGCGCCGTACTCGGCGCGAGCCCGAGTGAGGCCTCATCGAGCAGGATGAGCCGGGGCCGGGCCATGATCGCCCGGGCGATGGCGAGCATCTGCTGCTCGCCCCCGGAGAGAGCGGACGCGTTGGAGCTGATGCGCTGCCGCAGGTTGGGGAAGAGATCGAGGCACAGTTCGATGTCCTCAGCCACGCCCGCACGGTCGCCGCGGAGGTACGCGCCGACGCGCAGGTTGTCGCGCACCGACAGGTCGCCGAGCGTGCCGCGGCCTTCCGGAACGTGGGCGATGCCGAGGGCGGCGACCTTGTCGGGGCGGAAGCCGGTGATGTCGGTTCCGTCGAAGGTGATCTTGCCGCCGGTCGTCACCATTCCGCTGATCGCGCGCAGGGTCGTCGTCTTGCCGGCGCCGTTGGCGCCGAGGATGCCGGCCGCGTCGTTCTCACCGACGCGGAACGAGATGCCGTGCACGACCTCAGCGTGGCCGTAGGAGGCGGTGACGTCCTCGAGCTCAAGCAGCGTCATCCGTCACCTCCTTGCCGAGATAGGCCTCGACGACCCGCGGGTCGGACTGCGCCTCGGCGGCGGTGCCCTCCATCAGCTTCGCGCCGTGGTCGAGCACGACGACGCGGTCGGTGAGAGCGGAGATGAGCCCCATGTGGTGCTCGACGATCACGACGGTGAGATCGAAGTCATCCCGCATCGACCTGATCTGGGCGATGAAGTTCTCCACCTCGGCATGCGACAGGCCGGCGGCGGGCTCGTCGAGCAGCAGCAGACGCGGGTGCGACATCATCGCGCGCACCAGCTCGACACCTTTGTGCAGCCCGTGCGAGAGCTCCTCCGCCGGGATGTCCGCCGCCCAACCGAGCCCGAAACGCTCGAGTAGGGCGCGGGCCTCGGCGCGGGCCTCGCGTTCGCGCTTGCCGGTCGGGGGAAGCCGCAACGCCCAGCTGACCGGCCCGCCGGGCAGATGACTGTGCGCGCCAAGCAGCACGTTCTCGAGCACCGAGGCCTCGAGCCGCAGGGCGGGGTGCTGGAAGGTGCGGGCGAGACCGGCGACCTTCGCCAGGCGCGACGGCGCGACCTGGAGCGCCTCCACGTCGTCGATCAGGATCGATCCGGACGACGGGCGGTAGTGCCCGCTGATGCAGTTGAACAGTGAGGTCTTGCCGGCTCCGTTGGGTCCCACGAGGCCGAAGACCGAACCGGGTTCGACGTCGAGACTCACGTCCTGGAGCACCGAGATGCCGCCGAAACGCAGGGACACGTCGGTGAGCTTCAGACGAGCGGCCATAGCCGTCCTCCGCTTCGTTGCAGAAAATGATGGTGGTGGTGGTGGTGGGGTGTGGCCACGCTAACCCGTCGGGGAAGACCGGGCAACTGTTTTGTCGACAATATCGTCGACCAAACGGGATGCCGAGAGGCGCGACGGTGCACATCGTCATCCATTGGCCCGATGCCAGCGTGTTCGGCCACGTCGCCTCCTGCTGCGTGAGGGAAACCTAGGGGAGGGGTAGATTGTCGACAATTCGATTCCCAACTAGTGGAAGTCTGGCACGCGTGGCACTGCAGGAACGGGTACTCAGCGTTCTCGGCGCGTTCAACGCCGATCGCCCGAGCCTGTCGCTCAGCGACATCGCCGCGATCACCGGGCTGCCCGTGTCGACGACCCATCGGCTGGTCGCGAACCTCGTTAGCTGGGGAGCCCTCGAGCGCGACGAACGCCGTCGGTACGTCATCGGGCTCCGGCTCTGGGAGATCGGAGTGCTCTCGCCGCGCGCCTACCGCTACCGCTCGCGCATCCTGCCATTCCTCGAGGAGCTGTTCGTCGCGACCCGCGAGCACGTCGTGCTCACCGCCCTGCACGACGGCGAGGGGATCATGGTCGAACAGCTGCTCGGTCGGCGCGGCGCGCGGCTCGCCGCCGGGCTGGGGGAGCGGCTGCCGTTGCACGCCTCCTCGCCCGGGCACGTGTTCCTCGCATTCGGGCCGCCCGAGCTGTGGGAGGTCATCGAGGCCGAGCCGTTGCACGCCTACACGCCGCGCACGATCACCGATCGCGACGAGCTGCGGCGAGTCGTGCGCGACGTGCGACGCACTTCGATCTCGCTCAGCGAGGGCGCGATCGTGACGAGCACGGTGTCGATCTCCGCGCCCGTGTTCGCGCACCGCGGCGAGTTCTACGGCGCGGTGTCGCTTGTGGCGACGATCGGCACCGTCGACCCGAACGTGCTGGCTCCGTCGGTGCTGCGCGCGTCGCGCCTGATCAGCGCGGCCCTGCTCACCGCGGGGGAGGAGCCGCCGTTCCGCCCGCTTCGCCGCGGCGTCTGACCCGAGCAGGATCGGAGAAGCTTCGGCCGCGCGCGTTCCCTAACGTGAGAGTCACAGCCGAGAACGAGGGAGATTCCGATGGCCGAGAAGAAGACGTCCGAGATGTTCAGCGCCGAGGAGAAGGCCGCGATGAAGGAGGCCGCCGCCGAGCGCAAGGCGCAGGCGAAGGCCACCGACAAGCGCGAGGCCGGCACCAAGGCGGTGCGCGACGCCATCGAGAAGCTCGACGGCCCCGACCGCGAAATCGCCGAGCGGTTCTACGAACTGGTCAGCGAGAACGCGCCCGACCTGGTGCCGAAGACGTACTACGGGATGCCGGGCTTCGCGAACGCCGACGACAAGATCCTGGTCTTCCTGCAGCCGGCCTCGAAGTTCAAGGTGCGGTATTCGACGATCGGATTCGAGCAGCCGGCCAGGCTCGACGACAAGCCCATGTGGCCGACGGCGTGGGGGATCACCGCATGGACCGCCCCCGACGAGAAGGCGTTCCTCGCGACCCTGAAGAAGGCCATCGGCTGACGGCGCCTCAGGCCGAGCCGACGAGAGTGCCGGCGGCGTCGAACCGCAGCCAGTGACCGCTCGAGACGACCTCCGGCGACGCGCCGAGGTGGCAGATCACGAACCATTCGAACAGCCCGACGGCCGGACCCACGTCGGCGACCTCGAAGACCTCCGGCTCGTCGTCGGCCCAGCCGAGCGCCCGGATCGATTCGAGGTTGGTGAGCAGCATCGACTTGTCGCCGCCGTGAGGCACGATCGCGTCGAGCACGACGACGATGCGGGATTCGGCTAGCGGTGTGCCCAGCAATCCCTGCAGCGCCTCCCGCGTGACGTCGTTCGGGATGCCGTTGGAGGTGAGCAACATGCGCATCAGGGCATCCTGGCACCCCCGTCGACCCAAAAGCGTCATCCGATAAGCAGCATTATGTCAACTCGTAGTTACTCTGGTTTCAAGAAGTGCAATCAGAGTAGAAACGGGTAAGAACTCAGCCACTCCCCGACTGCCGGCCTGACCAGGACTTTCTCCGGCGCCGAGCGGTCGATCAGGGGCCGCGTCCCGGACGGTCGTTGTCAACTCTTCCGCTGACCGGATCGCCTCTGATCAGGTATTTCTATCTCACCGATTGCAGAATATGCAATCGGTGTGCAAAACTTGCAAACGGAGAGGGTGACCGTGCCGGACGGATCGGGGAAAGTCGCGTACTTCCCGGTCGCCAGCGACGCTGAGAATCCCGACACGTTCCTCGACCGCGTGCTCGACGGTTGGGAACGTGCGCAGCGGGCTAGCGACTTCTCGCCGAACACGATTCGCACTCGCCGAGCGGTGGTGATCAAACTTGTCGACTTCTCCGGGCACTACCCGTGGGAGTGGTCGATCGGCGATGCCGACGAGTTCTTCGCTCACGCTCGCGGCGTGAAGAACCTGTCGCACTCAACCGTTCGCTCCTACCAAGGCGCGATCAAGCTTTTCTGCGACTACGCCTGCAACCCGCGCTACGACTGGTCGATCGCCTGCGCCAAGCTATTCGGCTCGGTGTTCACCCAGATCATCACCGAGCTCAACCGAGTAACCCACTCGCAAGCCAGCGAGACCCGACCAGCGAAGCGCCCGTTCACCCAATCGGAGCTGCAACAACTGTTCGACCTGGCCGACCTCGAGGTGGAGAGGATCCTCAACTCCGGTCGGCACGGCGCGTTGAGCGCGTGGCGTGACTCAGTCGCCCTGAAGACCGCCTACGCCTGGGGGCTTCGCTCAAATGAGCTCCGCCACCTCCAGGCGGTCGATCTCTCGAAGAACTACAAGGCGCCCTACTTCGGCGACTACGGAGTGATGAGGGTCCGCTGGGGCAAACCCCATCGCGGGTCGGCAAAGAAGCCGCGATCGGTCCTCACCGTGTGGGAGTGGTCGGTCGACGTCCTGCGCGATTGGGTCGAACGCGGACTCCCCCGCTACGGCACACCGCTCACCGACCTGTTCCCAACCTCGACAGGATCCATTCTCGGCGGTACGCATCTACTCGACGTTCTGCATCGGCTGCTCGACGAACTGGGCTTCCCTCCCGGGCTCGACCTCCACTCCTTCCGTCGCTCGTACGCGACGCACCTCATCACCGCGGAGGGCTTCGACGTCGCGTTCGTTCAGATGCAACTCGGCCACGAGCATGCGTCGACGACCTCGATCTACTCGATCCCCTCCCCCGACTATCAGCGTCTGGCTCTCGAAAGGGTCCACAACCGAACGCTTGAAGCCGCGCGAGCACTGCCACCACGAAAGAGGAACCCATGACACGCGAGATCACGTACGAGTGGAAGGTGCGGGAGCTGATGGCTCGCAGCCACATCTACAACAGCAAGGAACTGACCGAGCTGCTCCGTCAGCGCGGAATCACGCTCTCGCCAACCCAAGTGTGGCGACTCGTCACCAAAGAGCCCGAACGGATCTCGTTCACCGTGCTCGGTGCACTGTGCGACATCCTCGGGGTGCAGGTCAACGAACTGGTCGTCTTCACAGCGACCGACACGCGGACCGTGCGCCGCAAAGCGGCGGGCAGCCCCGAACTGCCGGACCTCCGTGACTATCGCCCAGTCAGAGCGCGGGTCGTAACTGATGACGTCAACGAGTGAAGCGGGCGGACGGCCTGCGACCAACGGAATAGGGGTATCCCGCTCCCCCACCATTGAGAACCTCAGCGAGCCCCGGCGACGCGGCCGCCCCAGATCGGCTGGCAACCACCATTGCGATCGGTGCGACCTGGACGTCGCGAAAATCAGGGTGCGCTGGCCCGATGGGGCAATCTGTGGAGCATGCTTCACGTCGGCGGTGCACGAGTACGACCGATGCGTCGGGTGCGACGAGGAACGAATGCTTCCGGGCCGTTCACCCGAGGGCGAGCACATCTGTCGTGACTGCGCAGGCATCACGACCCTGCTCACATGCATTCGGTGCGGCGTTGAGGCCGAGCGATTCCGCAAGGGCGCCTGTGCTCGATGTGTTGTGCGCGAAGACCTCGAATCGGTCCTCAATCCGAACTCACCTGCCGATCTTCGACTCAAGCGACTCGTTGCGATCCTGGCCGACTCGGGTCGGCCCGAGAGCGTCTACACCTGGATGAACTCCAAAGCTGCAAAGCAGCTGCTGACCCTGATCGGTCGACGCGAGATCGAGCTCACACATGACGCCTTCGATGCGTACTCGCCCTCCCCGACGGCGGGTGCACATCTCCGCGAGATCCTCGTACACCACGGAATGCTTCCGAACCGGGCAAGTCTGCCCTTCGCGCACTTCGAGAAGTGGCTAGCAAAGCGCCTCACGGAACTCGAAGCGTGGCCAGACATCCACGGCCCGATCGAGCGATTCGCCCGCTGGCACCATCTGAAGAACCTCCGCCAAAAGATCGACGCGGGCGCGACGAACATGGACACCGCGACCCTCTCGGCAAGGCAAGAAATCACCGAGGCCGGCAAGTTCCTCCGGTGGCTGCTCGAGGAACATGCCACCATCGCCGACGGCATCCAACAAGCCCACGTCGACCAGTACCTCGCCGAGGGCACATGTCCCGCGTCAAGTAGGTGGCAGGATTTTCGGCTCGTGAAATGTCGGGGTGGTCGGGTCGGCGAGGCCGAGGTGGACGTCGATCGGGCGGTTCCAGGAGAGGTGTTCGTGCGGTCGGGTTCGGTTGAACTCGTCGCGGAA
>CAMTUU010000008.1:0-192702 GCA_947085045.1 uncultured Microbacteriaceae bacterium
CCGGGCGTCCCAGGTCGGGGTGTCGGTGGATCTGTGGGTGCGCGGCATCTGCACCATCCGTCCGGGTGTCCCCGGGCTGAGTGACAACATCCGGGTACGCAGCATCCTCGGCCGGTTCCTCGAGCACAGCCGGCTCTTCTGGTTCGCCAACGGCGGGCAGCCGAGCGTCGGCATCGGTTCAGCCGACCTGATGCACCGCAACCTCGACCGCCGGGTCGAGGCGATCGTGCGTCTCGTCGCCCCGGCGCACCTCAGCGAGATCGACCGGATGTGGCAGCTCGCGATGTCGGAAGACACGTCGTCGTGGTGGCTCGGCGCCGACGGCCAGTGGGCACGCCACGACCGGGATGATTCGGGCGAGCCGCTCGTCGACCTCCAGAATGACCTCATGAGGCAGATCGGGGCACGCAAGCGCTCGGGCGCGCGGTGAGTTCGACGACGGCGGAGCCGGTGCTCGCCGCGGGTGCGGTCTGCTGGAAGGTCACGGCCGCGGGGAAGCTCCGCATCCTCGTCGTGCACCGCACGCAGCACAAGGACACCTCGCTGCCCAAAGGCAAGCTCGACCCGGGCGAGACGCTGCCCGAGACGGCGGTGCGCGAGATCGCCGAGGAGACCGGACTCGTCGTCGGACTTGGCCCCCCGCTGGGCATCGTCGAGTACGTCATGCCCAACGGACGTCAGAAGAAGGTCTACTACTGGTCGGCCGAGGTCGACCCGCTCGCGATCGCCAATTCCACCTTCGTCTCGAACGACGAGATCGAGCAGCTCACCTGGCTCAGCCTGAAGAAGGCCCGCGAGCGGATGAGCTTCGCCGCCGACCTCGACATCGTCGACAGGTTCGCCGAACTCTACGACCAGGGCCGTGCGCGCACGTTCGCGATCATCGCGTTGCGGCACGGGAAGGCCACCCCGCCGCACGACTGGGACGGTCCCGACGCCACGCGCCCGCTGATGCCGCGCGGTCGGACACAGGCACTCAGCGTCGCGCCCGGGATCGCGGCCTTCCGGCCGGGAGAGTTGATCTCGTCAACCGCGGCGCGCTGCGTGACGACGATCGCCCCGACGGCGCGGATCACCGGGCTCGACATCGCCCAGCGCGACGAGATCAGCCAAGACGCCTACGCCACCCGCGGCGAGGCCGTGCAGCACATCGTCGCGAGCCGCCTCGAGAAGCGCGTCACCACGGTGCTGTGCAGCCACGGACCGGTGCTGCCACAGATCATCGACGCCGTTGCCCGCGCCACAGGCTCCGCCGACTCCGCCCGGCTGCAGCGCGCGGCGGCGCTCTCCCCCGGCGAATACGCCGTACTGCACGTCCCCCTCGAACGGCCCGAGACCGGCTTGGTCGCCGTCGAGATCCACGGCCCCACCGCGTGACCCGCCCCGTCGGGGCCGGATCGAGACCGGCCGGATGACGGCCGTTCGACCCGCGTTCACCGCGTGTTCACCATCGCCGCGAAGGGTGTTCTCGCGACGTTCTTAGCGTCGACAGTCGGGCCCGCCTGGGTTCGCCAGTACCGAACACATCCGTTCCGGAGGAAATCACAGTGAACATCAAGCGCTCTGGCGGCATCGCCGCCATCGCCCTGGTCGGGGCTCTCGTCCTGGCCTCGTGCGCCACGAACGAAGGCGGTCCCAGCAGCACCGACAGCCCCGCCGAGTCACTCGAAGGCGTGCTCACCGGCTCCGGCGCGTCGAGCCAGGAGAAGGCTCAGACGGCTTGGACCGCCGCGATCCAGGATGCCAACAGCGGCCTGACCGTCAACTACAGCGCCGGCGGCTCCGGCGTGGGCCGCACCGCCTTCATCGAAGGCGCCGTCGACTTCGTCGGCTCGGACCGCGCGTTCAAGGCCGACGAACTGACGTCGAACACGTTCGGGTCCTGCGTCGCCGACACCCCGATCGTCGAGCTGCCGCTCTACATCTCGCCGATCGCCCTCGGCTACAACCTTCCCGGCGTCGAACAGCTCAACCTCGACGCGTCGACGATCGCGCTGATCTTCTCGAACCAGATCACCACGTGGAACGACCCGGCGATCGCCGACCTGAACGAGGGCGTCGACCTGCCCGCTCTGGCCATCACGCCCGTTTACCGTTCGACCAACTCGGGCACCACCGAGAACTTCACCGACTACCTCTCGAAGGTCGCCCCCGACCAGTGGACCTTCGACGTCAGCGGTGACTGGCCGGCCGGGCTGACCGGCGAAGCCGCTGCCGAGACCGGCGATGTCGCTTCCGCGCTCGCCAACGAGGGCACCATCGGCTACCTCGACGCGTCGCGCGCGCCGGGAACCACCGCGGCGATCCTCGTCGGCGATGAGTTCGTGAGCTACTCGCCGGAGGGCGCGGCCGCCGTCGTCGACGCCTCGCCGGCGGAAGACCGGGAGTTCGAGGGCGACCTCGCCATCGCGCTGGACCGCACCACGACCGAGTCCGGCACGTACCCGCTCGTGCTCGTGAGCTACCTCATCGGCTGCTCGGAGTACACCGACCCCGCTCAGGGCGCCCTGGTGAAGGGGTACTTCTCCTACATCGCGAGCGAGGACGGCCAGCTGGCCGCGGCTGATGCCGCCGGCAGCGCCCCGATCTCGGAGGCGCTCCGCACCCAGATCTCGACCGCGATCGAGCTCATCAAGTAACGCCTCGAGGGCTGCCGGCCCGCGCCACCCCTGCGGTAGCGTGGGCCGGGCAGCCCTTGCCTCTCCTCCCCCAGCCCGAATCGACCCCAGAGGCACTCACCAACATGACTGCAGTTCCCGGAAAGATCAGGGCGAAGCAGCGGCCCGGCGACCGGGTCTTCTCCGGTTCCGCGCTCGCCGCCGGCATCCTGATCCTGGTCACCCTCGCGGCCGTCGCGCTGTTCCTGGTCGTCCGGGGGGTGCCGGGGATCGTCGCGGATCCCGAGGACGCCGAGATTCTGAACGGGCTGGGTTTCTGGGCCTACGTCGGCCCGCTCGTCTTCGGCACGATCTGGTCGTCGCTGCTGGCCCTCGTCTTCGCGGTCCCCGTCGCCGTCGGCATCGCACTCTTCATCACCCACTACGCCCCTCGAGCCCTCGCCTCCCTGCTCGGCTACGTGATCGACCTCCTCGCGGCCGTGCCCTCGATCGTGTACGGCCTATGGGGTCTGCTCGTCTTCGCCCCCGCGATCAAGCCGATCTACGGCTGGCTCGTGGACAACCTCGGCTGGATTCCGATCTTCGCGGGGCCGGTCTCGGCCACGGGTCGCACCATCCTGACCGCAGCCATCGTGCTCGCGGTCATGGTCTTGCCGATCATCACCGCGATCAGCCGCGAGATCTTCCTGCAGACCCCCACACTCCACGAGGAGGCGGCGCTCGCCCTCGGCGCGACCCGATGGGAGATGATCCGGATGGCCGTGCTGCCGTTCGGCCGCCCCGGCATCATCTCGGCGGCGATGCTCGGCCTCGGGCGCGCCCTCGGCGAGACGATGGCGGTCGCGATCGTCCTGTCGGCGACCGGTGTCATCACCTTCGAGCTGCTGACCTCGACCAACCCCTCGACGATTCCGGCGAACATCGCCCTGAAGTTCGCCGAGGGCAGCTTCGGGATCGGGATCAATGTCCTCATCGGCACCGGCCTGGTGCTGTTCGTCATCTCCTTCGCCGTCAACGCGGTGGCCCGCTGGGTCGTCTCGCGGCGCAAGGAATTCTCAGGAGCGAACTGATGACCGACACCGTCGCCACGACCGCACGCCCGGCCGCGAACTCGCTCACCGCGGGCAAGCTGCCGCGCTGGACGCCGTGGGCGATCCTCGGCGGCTCGCTCGTCGTCTCGTTCGTCATCTTCGCGCTCATCGCGATGGGGTCCGGTGGCGAGATCCCGGTTCCCGGAGTCGCCGTCGTCGGTGCCCTGATCTACGTCGTCGCGACCGTGGTGCTCTCCGGTCTGACGGAGGGTCGTCGCAAGGCGATCGACCGCCTCATGACCACTCTGGTGATCGGCGCCTTCCTGATCGCGATGGTCCCTCTGATCTCGGTCACCTGGACGGTCGTCAGCCTCGGACTCGAGCGCTTTGACGCCACGTTCTTCTCCGAGTCGATGCGCAGCGTCAACGGCGAGGGCGGCGGCGCCCTGCACGCCGTCGTCGGCACGCTCTTGATCACGCTGACGGCGACCGCGATCTCGGTGCCGATCGGGCTGCTCACCGCGATCTATCTCGTCGAGTACGGTCGCGGCCGTCTCGCCCGCGCGATCACCTTCTTCGTCGATGTGATGACTGGCATCCCCTCGATCGTGGCGGGCCTGTTCGCGTTCGCGCTGTTCACCGCCCTGCTCGGTCCCCGGTCGCAGTCCGGGATCGCCGGGGCGATCGCGCTCGCGGTGCTCATGATCCCGGTCGTCGTGCGGTCGTCGGAGGAGATGTTGCGCATCGTGCCGAACGAGCTGCGCGAAGCATCCTTCGCCCTCGGCGTGCCGAAGTGGCTGACGGTGGTCAAGGTCGTGCTGCCGACTGCGATCGCGGGAATCACCACCGGCGTCATGATCGCGATCGCCCGCGTCATCGGTGAGACGGCTCCCCTGCTGCTCGCCTCGGGCTTCACCAACAACATGAACTACAACCTCTTCGACAACCCGATGCAGACGCTGCCGCTGTTCGTGTACACCAGCTATCGGCAGTCCGCCGGCACCGTCGTCGCGGATCTCGACCGCGCCTGGGCCGGTGCCCTCACCCTCATCGTGATCGTGCTGGTGCTGAACCTGATCGCCCGTCTCATCGCCAAATTCTTCGCGCCCAAGACCGGGCGCTGAAAGGGATACCCGTGTCCAAGCGCATCGAAGTCAACAATCTCGACGTCTACTACAGCAAGTTCAAGGCGGTCGAAGGGGTTGCTCTCACGATCGAGCCCCGCACCGTCACGGCTTTCATCGGCCCGTCGGGCTGCGGCAAGTCGACGTTCCTGCGCACGCTCAACCGCATGCACGAGGTCATCCCGGGTGCTTGGGTCGATGGCGAGGTCTACATCGACGGCAACAACCTCTACGGCGCCGGCGTCGACCCGGTGCTCGTTCGCCGTCAGGTCGGCATGGTCTTCCAACGGCCCAACCCGTTCCCGACGATGTCGATCCGCGACAACGTGCTCGCCGGCGTGAAGCTCAACAACACCCGGATGTCGCGCGGAGACCAGGATTCGCTCGTCGAGGAGTCGCTCAAGGGCGCCAACCTCTGGAACGAGGTCAAGGACCGCCTCGACAAGCCCGGATCGGGTCTCTCCGGCGGTCAGCAGCAGCGCCTCTGCATCGCCCGGGCGATCGCCGTGCGTCCCGACGTCATCCTCATGGACGAGCCGTGCTCGGCCCTCGACCCGATCTCGACCCTGGCGATCGAGGACCTCATCGAGGAGCTCAAGCAGGAGTACACGATCGTGATCGTCACCCACAACATGCAGCAGGCGTCGCGGGTGAGCGATCGCACCGCCTTCTTCAACATCGCGGGCACGGGCAAGCCCGGCAAGCTCATCGAGTACGACGACACGACGACGATCTTCAGCAAGCCCAGCGTGCAGGCGACCGAGGACTACGTCTCGGGCAAGTTCGGATGAGCTGACCCGCTGCGCACGACGCCCGACATCCGGGTGATGATCGATTTCCTCGTGCCCGCGTTCCGGGTGACCGCCTGCCTGGTCTGGGCGTGATCCCGCTGACCGCGGACTGACTCGCCGCGCTGGTCGCTCCGGCGCGTGGCGCCGCTCCCGATCGGGGGTGCCTCCGCATCCATCCGTGATGCGGGTCCGGGAAGGGGCGGGGGCCAGCGCGGAACCACCCGCGCTCGCCCCCGCAGTTCCCCGGCGGGATCAGGACGCCGGGGAAGAATGTCAGGCGGTCGGGATGACGACGATCGGAATCGTCGTCGGTGTCGTCGATCCGCCCGCGGGCTCGACCGTGATGCCGATCGAGTCCCCGGCATCCATCTCACCGGTCAGGGACACGGTCGACGGCTGCGCGCCGCTCGACGCGAAGGTGGCGTCGGGCTCCGCGTTGCCCGCCGAATCGATGAACCAGGCCTGGTAGATGCGGTCGGCGGGCAGCTGGTCGAGGTCGTCGACCAGGATGGCGGCGCGACCGAGGGAGGCCGACCAGACGGCGGTGACGCTGCCGCCCCCGGGAACATCGCTCACGACCCGCCCGTAATCGGCGGCCGCGGTGATCTGCTCGACGACCGACGGTTCGCGGTTCAGCTGGAGCGCGAGGGTCGTGCCGCCGGCGACGAGGACGATCGCGGCCGCGGCACCGAGCACGGCGGCGACGGGGCGACGCAACCACGGCCCGCGCACGACGTTGGTCGGCTGCGGGGTTGCCTCGACGGTGTTCAGGATGCTGTCACGCAGCGACGACGGCGGGGCGACGGGCGCGGCGGCGAGGCCGAGCATCGCCGCGGTCTCGGTGAATTCGCTGACTTCGGTCGCCAGACGCGGCGAACGACGGAGCTCTTGCTCCAGTTCGCGGCGCTCGGCGGCGGTCATCGCGCCCACGGCGTACGAGGCGGCACGCGTGGTGACGTCGTCGGCCGGATCGGTCATGAGGTCACCCCCAGTTCGTCACGCAGGCGGATCATGCCGTCGCGCAGTCGGGTCTTCACGGTGCCCAGCGGGATGCCGAGGATCTCGGCCATCTCGCTGTGACTGTAGCCACCGTAGTAGGCGAGGATGACGGCTTCGCGCTGCAGGGCGGTCAGGCGGCTCATCGAGCGCTTCACCCGCTCGTTCTCGATCCGGATCTCGACGGACTCGGAGACGGCATCGAAGTCGCGCTCCATGTCGCGGATCCCGATCTTCAGGTCGCGCTCGTGGCTCTTCTGCGAGGCGCGGATGCGATCGACGGCCCGGCGGTGCGCCATGGTCAGCACCCACGCCATCCCGCTGCCCTTGTTGGCGTCGAACTTGCCGGCCTGCTGCCAGATCTCGAGGAAGACCTCCTGCGTGACCTCCTCGGACTGCGCGCGATCGCGCAGGAGGCGGGTGACGAGGCCCATCACGCGCGAGGAGATGCGGTCGTACACCTCGGCGAATGCGGAGCGATCGCCGCCGGCCACGTCGCGCAGGAGGCTCTCGATCGAGAGATCCTGAGCGCGATCGGGCTGAACGGCTTCCACGAGCGCCAGTCTCCCACCTGCGGGGTGATTCGCCCGAGCCGAGGCCCGGGCTTGACGCCGGGCTCCCGAGGTGTCACTGAGGGACACGACACTCATGACCGGGCTCCTTCCGGGGCGGGGCAGCGGGTGGTCGATGGGCCGGGGCGCAGTGTCTGGGATGGCTCAGAAGCCCACCACACCCCGGTAGCTGTCTATTCGGGGCAGGCGGCCCGGGTGGATTGGCGGGAATCGCCACCAGCCGTCCCGGGGCGTGCCGACCCGGACGCGGGAGACCGGCGGATGCTCGACGGTGTCGACCGGAGCGCGGAACCGAGCCGCAGAAACGCCTCTCGGCGCAAGGCCGCTCGAAGCGGCGAATATTGGAGCCCGGGGTTACTGCGGCCCGGCCGGAACAGTCTACCCGCGGCTACTCGAGGGCGCCGTCGCGGGCCAGGCGAGCGCAGACCGCGAGTTCGTCGGCCGTGGTCGTGAGCCGCAACGCGCGCGTGGTGAGCTCGGTCGCGCGCTCCGGGCTGACGGCATCCTGATCGTCGGCAACGCTCGACGCGCCCGCCGCGGCGACCCGGCAGAAGGCGGCGGCGCGGTCGAGGGCGAGGGCGAAGTCGCCCTCGAAGACGCCGCGCAGGATGCGATCGGCCAGGTCGGTGACCTCGTCGGGTCCGGCCGGGATCGGGGCGCCCGCCACGAGGGCGTCGATCGTCGGCAGCACCTCGGTGCCGCGCTGGAAGAGCAGGCTGACGCCGGCCGGATCCTGGTGGATGAGCAGCCGCACCAGGTAGAGCCGCCAGAGTGCGCCGGGCAGGGTGTGCGGCCCGGAGCGCGCCCACAGCTCGGCGAGGGCATCCAGGCCGTGTTCGTCGGTGTAGTGCACGAGGCGGTCGACGACCTCGGGGTCGCCGGCGTGGCGCGCCCGAGACAGCAGGGCGCGCGCCGTTTCGTGGGCGACCCGCAGCACGCGCGCGGGATCGTCGCCGCCCTCGAGCGCATCGAACTTCGACCCGCTGAACAGCCTGGGCTTGTGGAACTGGTCGGACACCGAGTCCACGTTACGCGTCGGTCTCCCGCAGAAGACCGAGGGGGCTCACCCCGAGCCGCTCGGCGAGGCGCTCGAGCGACCGGAGGGTGAGGTTGCGCTCACCGCGCTCCACCCCGCCCATGTAGGTACGGTGCACGCCGATCTCGTCGGCGAGATGCTCCTGGCTGAGACCGCGCTCCTGGCGCAACCGACGGATGTTGCGGCCGACGACGATCTGCAAGGTACCTTCCACATCTCGTAACATCCTCGTCCGCTACTCGTGAGTCTACAGACCGATCAGTAGCATTTGCGTGCTCCCGTCGGCGACGTCGCCGGGTCGTCCTCCCCGCCTCCGGGCGACGACCGGTTTCCCGAGGCGCCCCGACGGTGTCCGACATCTCCTCTAGCGTGCGAGGGCCGGAACGAGAGCGTGAGGAACATGACCCACTGCCCACCGTGGTGCATCGCCGACCACGCCGCCGAAGACGAGCCCGGGGCCGTACGCCACCGGGGCGAGACCTTCCCGGTGTCCGTCGTACTCGAAGGGCGGGGGCACGGCGGGGTGCATGCCGCGGAGTTGCTCGTCGAGGTGTCCCGCCGTTCCGAGGAGGCCGTCGTGTGGGTGTACCTGGGCGACGGGTGGACGGGGTTCTCGCTGACGCTCGAGTCCGCGGGGCGGCTCACGGCGACGTTGAGCGCCGCGCTCCGCGCCGCCGGTACGCTGGACGGGTCGGGCCTGTAGCTCAGTCGGCAGAGCAAGCGCCTTTTAAGCGTTGGGTCGTGGGTTCGAGCCCCACCGGGCCCACTCAGTCGTTCAGGTCAGAACTCGACGGTGTTCGACTCCCCGACGTCGGGCCTCGACCCGGTGACCAGCCCCTTCGCGACCTCGAACGCGCGCAGCACCGCCGGCTTGTCGACGTGCCAGTACTCGACGCTGTCGGCACCCACTTCGAGGAGGGCCACCTTCGGGTCGTCCCGGCCGCCCTCGAACCAGCTCTCGGCCCACGGATTCCAGAAGCGGTCGATGAGGGCGGCATCCCGGGTCACGGTCGCCGTGCCGCTCAGTGAGACGTGGCTGGCGCCGTCGGCGTAGGCGACGTTGACGTGCGCGTCGGCCTGCAACTCCGCGGTCTTCGGGCTGGGGTCGGCGGTGAAGAACCAGACCTTCCCGTCGAAGTCGTGGTCGAGCACGGCGAGCGGGCGGCTGTAGAGGTGCCCGCCCTCTCCCCGCGTGGTGACCGTCGCGAAGCGTGCGCCGCGCATGATGCCGTGGATGGTGTCCAGCTCGTCGTCCATGACCCCATCCGACGCCCCGACGTTCGGGAGGGGAATCTATTGACGGGCGACGCGAGTCGAGGTAGGGATGCCGCGGACGTGCGCACCGGCGGACGTAGGCTCAGCACATGACGACCTACGAGGAGCGCCACGCCGCCGCACGAGAGCTCGACACGCGTCTCGCCGCTGCGAACGCCGCCTGGCGGAACAGCCCCGTCTTCGCCGAGAACGCCGAGCTGCTCGGCCAGATGGTCTCGCGCATCGCGCTCGCCGGGAACGGCCGCGACGTCAGCCACATCGCGACGGAGGTGACCGACACGGCCGTGCGCGTGACCGTATTCGTCGACGGCGCGGTCATCGACGCGTCGTTCAAGGAGGGAGCACTCGTCGTGGATGTCCTCCCCCTCGACATCCGCTCGCTGCGGGTGACCTCCACTCAGGACTTCTACCCCGACGAGCGCGTCGACTCCGAACTGCCGCTCGCCGTCAACGTCACCCTCGCCGAGGGCCGCACGCTGACGCTCCGCGGCTCCGGCGAGGACGAGGACCCGCTGAGCCTCTTCCTGCCCGTGCTGCTGAGCCTCGCGGCCGCCGCGGGATGAGCGACCCCGCGCCGCGCCGGCGCCGGCTGCCGGCCTGGCTCCCGCTCGCCGGTGCGTTCGTCGGCTTCAGCCTCGTCGCCATCCGCCTGGCGACCCTCCCGCTCGACGGCGCTACGCCCTACCTCGTCGTGTTCGCGGTGGCCGTCGTCGTCATGGCCGTCGCGCTGACCGGCCGGGCGGTCGCACGTCGCTCCCGGATGCGCGCCGCCGTCGTCGCGCATCCGCAGAGCCTCCTCGTGCCGATCGTCGGCAACGTCGAGACCTCCGCCGCGACGCGCTGGCTGGCCCAGCGGCTCGGCGATCCGCGGCTCGCCCTCCGGCCGGAGCGGAACCCGATCCTCGCGGTCGACGGGAGCGGACTCCGCGTGCTCGACGGCGCCTCGGTCTCTGCGCCGATCCCCGCCGCGAACCTCACCGTGCTGCCGTTGTCGACGGTGCGGGCGGGCTGGCGCCGCCTGGATGCCCTCGTCCTCGGTGTGGCGATCGGCGACGTCGTCGCGCCGCTGCCCCTGGTGCCCGCGCGTGCGAGCGTCTTCGCGACGCGGGCGCTCGACGACGCCGAACTGCTGGACGCGTCGGCGCGCATCCGGGATGCCCTCGCCGGCACCCCGGGGGCTCCCGGCCGGCCGTACTGATCCGCGTCAGCCGGCGATCGTGCCGAAGAGCAGTCCCAGCACATAGGTGACCGCCGCCGCGCCGAGGCCGATCAGGAGCTGTCTCAACGCGCGCCGCAGCAGCGACCCCCCGGAGAGCAGGCCGACGATCGCGCCCGTGGCGAGCAGCACGATGCCGACCGAGGCGGAGGCGATTCCGACCGCGACGAATCCCGCCGCGCCGACGAGATACGGCAGCACCGGGATGAAGGCCCCGGAGGCGAAGAACAGGAAGCTGGACGAGGCGGCGGCCCAGGCCGACCCGACACCGTCGTCATCTGCGGAGACGACGGCGAGGGATCCGGTCTCGTCGAAGCGGCGGGTGGCGAGCACCTCGGATGCGCGGGTCCGCGCCTCGTCCGGCGACATCCCGCGCGCCCGGTAGACGAGCGCCAGTTCGTTGGCGTCGACGTCCAGATCGGGCAGCGCCTGCTGCGACTCCGGGTCGGGCCGGGATGCGGCGAGCAGCTCGCGCTGGGACCGCACCGAGACGTACTCGCCCGCCGCCATCGACAGCGACCCCGACAACAGGCCCGCGACGCCCGTCACGAGGACCGTCTCGGGCGGGAGTCCGGTGGCGCCCACGCCGAGCACGAGGGCGAGGTTGGAGACGAGTCCGTCGTTGATGCCGAAGACGGCGGCGCGCAGGCTGCCGGCGAGACGTCGGCGCCCCCGGGAGGCGAGCCCGCGCAGCACCTCGCCGTGAATCCGCTCGTCGGCGGCCATGGCATCCGTCGCGTCCGCATCGGAATCGTAGGGGGAGCGGCCCTCGGCGCGCTGGGCGAGGGCGAGCACGAAGAGCGACCCGAAGCGGCGGCCGAGCACGATGAGCATGCGGCTGCCGAGACTCGCCCGCTCCCGCGCGCGGGCGTCGCCGCCGAGGAGGGCGATCCAGTGCTGCTCGTGGCGTTCCTCGGCGTCGGCGAGTCCGAGCAGGATCTCGCGCTCCTCGCCCGAGTTGCGCCCGGCGAGTTCGCGGTAGAGCGCCCCCTCGGCTCGTTCATCGGCGAGGTACCGTCGCCAGCGCCGGATCCGGGCCTTCTCCGAGCCGGACGCCATCAGGACGTGCCGGCGGTGTAGCGCAGGCCCCACGAACCTTCGGACGAAGCGCCCGGTTCGATCCACTGCAGGCCCTGCCCGGAGTTGAGCGCGTCCGGCGGCGCCGTCATCGGCTCGACGGCGACGGCCGTTCCGGTGCCGTCGGCCCGCGGGAAGATCGGCGTCGTGAAGACCTGCACGTAGCCCCAGTCGACGTCCTGCACGAGTTCGAGCGTTGCGCCGTCGGGGGCGGTGAGCCAGGCGCTCGCGCCGTCGCGGTGCGTCACACCTCCGAAGGCGGTGTCGAAGAACTCGTCGCCGAGCCGTCGGCCCGCGCGGAGGTCGTACCGCGTGCCGTCGACCGCAGGCTCGCCGATCGGGTTGAGGCGGTCGTCGACGTCGAAGTAGGTTCCCGCCGCGACCGTCAGCACGAGGTCCTCGGTCGGGTGGTCGCCGATGCGCAGGAACGGGTGGGCGCCGGTGGCGTACGGGGCCCGCTCGGTGCCGAGGTTGGTCACCCCGTGCGTCACCGTGAGTCCGTCGGCCCGCACCTCGTAGCGCACCCAGGTGTCGAGCAGGAACGGCCAGCCGTGCTGCGGGGCGATCACGGCACCCAGGGTGACCGACCCCGGGGTCTGCGCGCGCACCTGATAGTCGGCGAAGCGCAACAGCCCGTGCAGTGCGTTGCCGCGGGCCGTCTCGGTGATGTCGAGCTGCAGCTCGGCCCCGTCGTGGGTCCACTTGCCGTCGCGCACGCGGTTCGGCCACGGCGCCAGGATGATGCCGCAGGCGAACGGCGGAGCGCCCGAGCCGTCGGTCGCCTCGGTGAGTCGCACCCCGCGGACGCGGAGCGACCGGAGCACGGCGGCGACGGTGCCGATCTCGGCGCGGGCGCCGTCGGCTTCGAGGACGATCAGGTTGCCGGCGGCATCGGGTGCGGTCACATCGAAAAGCCTAGGGTGAACGGGTGCCCGACCTGCGAGACGACGTCCACGAACTGTTCGGAGTCCTCACCGGTCACGACCCCGACGGCCTGTGGTCGGCTCCCGGCCGGGTCGCCCTGCTCGGTGATCAGACCGGCGAGGAGGGCGTCGTCCTGACCTTCGCGATCGACCGGCGCACGATCGTCGCGGCGGGCGGACGAGAGGATGCCGTCCTCCGCGTCGCGAGCACGTTCTCCGAGCAGGCGATCGAGATCCCGCTCGCCGAGCTCGACTCCGTCCGCGGCCGCGCGGGGTGGGCCGACTACCCGCTCGGGGTGGCCTGGGCGCTCGGCCGGACCGGCGCCGATCTGGCCGCGGTGCCGGGCGTCGACCTGGTGATCGAGTCGAACGTGCCGGTCGGCGCGGGGCTCGCCTCCTCGGCCGCGATCGAGAGCGCCGTAGCCCTGGCGCTGAACGACCTCTGGCGGCTCGGGCTGTCTCGCGAAGAACTGGCCCGCGCAAGTCAGCTCGCCGAGAACGACTTCGTCGGCGTCCCCGGCGGCGCCGCGGACCAGTCCGTCGCCCTGTTCGGTCGAGCCGACAACGCGGTGTTCTTCGGCCGCGGCGAGCCGGAGATCATCCCGCTCGGACTCACCGATGCCGGGCTCACGGTCCTCGTCCTGGACACCGGCTCGTCGGCCGGCTCCGCATCCTCCGCTGACGAGCGGCACCCGGTCGACGAGAACCAGCGGGTGATGGATGCGGTGCGCGCCCTGCGCGAGGTCGGCCCGGCCGCCCTGGGCCTGCTCCTCGACGCCTCGCACGCGTCGATGCGTGACGCCGGGATGTCGACGCCCGAGCTCGACCTCGCCGTCGAGACCGCACTCGAGAACGGCGCGCTCGGCGCTCGAGCCACCGGCGGGGGAGCCGCGATCGCCCTCACGCCGCTCGACGCGGTGTCGCGCATCCAGGTCGCGATCGACGGCGCCTTCGCCGAGCACGGCTTCGCGACCCCGGAAGTGTTCGCGGTGCGGCCCTCCGGCGGTGCCGCCCGCGACCGCTAGGACGGCGCGTCGCCCGTTGCGGCGAGCCGCGCCTCGAGCGCGTCGACCCGCTTCGTCAGGTAGTCGATGTACTCGACGAAGAAGCCGACCTTCGTCTCGATGCGATCAAACCGCGGATACAGCAGCCTCTTGTCCCAGGTGAACGGCATCTTCAGCGGATGCTGTTCGTCGATCGACGCGATCGACTCGCGGAACGAAGGAACGGGCTCGGGCAGAGGATTCGTCATTCTCACACGGTAGTGACCGACGCCCGAGACGGGCGCCGGAACTGGCGCCGCGGCGGAGGCGCGAAAGCGCCTCCGCTCAGAGCGAAGCGCGTTCCGCGGCATCCACGACGTTGGAGAGCAACAGTGCGCGGGTCATCGGGCCGACGCCGCCGGGGTTCGGCGACAGCCAGCCGGCCACCTCGGCGACCGCGGGGTCGACGTCACCGTGGAGGCGCGCCTTGCCGGAGTCGGTCATGCCGACGCGGGTGACGCCGACATCCAGTACGGCGGCACCGGGCTTGATCCACTCGGGCTTCACGAAGTGCGGCACGCCGAGCGCGGCCACGACGATGTCGGCGCGACGCACCTCGGCGGGCAGGTCGACGGTGCGCGAATGGGTGAGCGTCACGGTCGCGTCGACGCCCTTGCGGGTGAAGACGAGACCGAGCGGGCGTCCGACGGTGAGACCGCGGCCGACGATGACGACGTGCTCGCCGGCGATCGGCACGTCGTGCCGGCGCAGCAGCTCGACGACGCCCGCCGGGGTGCACGGCAGCGGCGATTTCAGGTCGCCCTCGACGCCGAGCACGAGGCGGCCGAGGTTGGTCGGGTGGAGGCCGTCGGCGTCCTTATCGGGGTCGATGAGTTCGAGGATCGCGTTCTCGTCGATGCCCTTCGGCAGCGGCAGCTGCACGATGTAGCCGGTGACGTTGGGGTCGGCGTTCAGCCCCGCGACGGCGGAGCGCACCTCAGCCTCCGACGCGGTCGCGGGCAGTTCGACCGGGATCGAGGTGATGCCGACCTCCGCGCAGTCGCGGTGCTTGCTCGAGACGTAGGACACCGAGCCCGGGTCGGCGCCGACGAGAAGGGTGCCGAGGCCCGGCACGATCCCCTTCGCCGCGAGTGCCTCGATCCGCACGCGCAGTTCGTTCTTGATGGCGGTCGCAGTCGCGACGCCGTCGAGTGTGATGGCGGTCATTGCCAGCTTCCAGGGCTCGTCAGGCCGGGGTAGAGCGGGAACCGCGAGGCCAGGGCCTCGACACGCGCGCGCAGACCCGGCAGGTCGGGATCGGCCTTCAGAGTAGCCGCGATGATCTCGGCGACCTCGCCGAATTCCGCATCGTGGAATCCGCGGGTGGCGAGGGCCGGAGTGCCGATCCGGATGCCGGACGTCACCATCGGCGGGCGCGGATCGTTCGGCACCGAGTTCTTGTTGACCGTGATGCCGACCTCGTGCAGGAGGTTCTCGGCGTCCTGCCCGGTGATCCTCGAGTCGCGCAGGTCGATGAGCACCAGGTGCACGTCGGTGCCGCCCGACAGCACCGCGATGCCCTCGGCCGCGACATCCGGTTGCACGAGGCGCTCGGCGATCACCCGGGCGCCGCTCAACGTCGCCTTCTGCCGCTCGACGAACTCCGGCTCCATCGCGAGCTTGAACGCCGTCGCCTTCGCCGCGATGACGTGCATCAGCGGTCCGCCCTGCTGACCCGGGAACACGTTGGAGTTCATCCGCTTCGCGATGTCGGGGTCGTTGGTGAGGATGAAGCCCGAGCGCGGGCCGCCGATCGTCTTGTGCACGGTCGACGACACGATGTGCGCGTGCGGCACGGGGCTCGGGTGCAGGCCCGCGGCGACGAGTCCTGCGAAATGCGCCATGTCGACCCAGAGCTTCGCGCCCACCTCGTCGGCGATGGCGCGGAACGCCGCGAAGTCGAGCTGCCGGGGATAGGCCGACCAGCCGGCGATGAGAACCTGAGGCCGCACCTCGAGAGCGCGCTCGCGCACCGTCGCCATGTCGATGGTCATGGTGCCTGCGTCGAGGCCGTAGGCGTGGGCGTCGTAGAGCTTCCCCGAGAAGTTCAGCTTCATGCCGTGCGTCAGGTGACCGCCCTGCGCCAGTTCGAGGCCCAGGATGCGGTCGCCCGGCTCGGCGATCGCCGAGAGCACCGCGACGTTCGCGGAGGCACCCGAATGCGGCTGCACGTTGGCGAACTCCGCGCCGAACAGTTTCTTCGCCCGCTCGATCGCCAGGGTCTCGACGACGTCGACGAACTCGCAGCCGCCGTAGTAGCGCTTGCCGGGGTAGCCCTCGGCGTACTTGTTGGTGAGCACCGAGCCCTGCGCCTCGAGCACGGCCCGCGGCACGAAGTTCTCGCTCGCGATCATCTCGAGGGTCGAGCGCTGGCGGTTCAGTTCCGCCTCGAGCGCGGCGGCGACCTCGGGGTCGACCTCCGACAGGGGCGCGGTGAACGTGGATGACGGCATGGCTGGCTCCAGACGACGCAGGGTCTCGCGGCGGCCCAGGCGTACGGCCACGCTCCTCTACGATGTCGCTCCCCGATGGTGACCCATCCGAACGCCAGTCGCGACGAGGGTCAGTCTAGCGTGGCCAGCACCTCGGCCATCGAGGTGATCTCGATGAGCGGCGCGAACATCCCCATCGTCACGAGAGCGCGCTCCTGGTCGGCATCCGACGGCGCCGCACAGGCATCGGCGACCACCTGCACCTCGATGCCGGCATCCGCCGCCGCGAGGGCGGTCGAGAGCACGCAGCAGTCGGTCGACACCCCGGCGAGCACGATCTCGGCGCTGCCCTCGACGGCGGCCGCGAGGGCGGCGTCCCACTTGCCGAAGGTCTCGCGGGTCTCGACCCGCGCGGGCGCGCCGAAGCGGGAGTCGAGCGCGTACAGGGCATGGTCCGCCGGCAGCAGGGCGAACGGCCACTGCTCGAAGTAGGGGATCCAGGCGCCGGCCGGGCGGGCGGGCGCGACGTACCGGGTGAAGACCACCCGGTCACCGAAGGCCGGCAGCAGGCGGGCGACGTTCGCCGCCGCCCGCTCGTACTCGGGCGCCGCCCACGGGCTGGAGGGGTCGCCGAAGACGGGCTGGAGATCGATCGCGACGAGCCAGGGTTGCATGGCCACCGACGCTACCCCCGGTGCGCTTCTGACGGATGCGACCGGATGCGCAGCGGATCGGTCAGCAGCACCCAGACGAGTCCGACCGCGACGATGAGCGCCGCGACGTAGGGCACGGCGGCGACCCCCAGGTTGTCGAAGACGATGCCGCCGATGAGCGCGCCGCCGCCGATCGCGGCGTTGAACGCCGTCGTGATCGCGGCTCCGGCCAGGTCGCGGATGCGGCCCGACGACGCGTGCAGCGCCCGGGTGTGGAACAGCGACGGCAGGCCGCCGAACGCGACGCTCCAGAGTGACAGCACGACGACGGCGAGGATGAGGCCGCGTCCGCCGACGGCCACCAGCAGGATCGTGACGATGAGCGCCGCGATCATCAGGTTCATGGTGAGCCGCGGATACCGGTCGCCGAAGACGGCGGCGACCAGCAGCCCGACAGCACCTGCGATGCCGTAGAAGAGCAGCATGAGGCTGACCTGGTCGCCGGGCACCCCGGCGACCTCGATCGCCCACGGCGCGATGTAGGTGTAGAAGGAGTTGTGGCCGATGGCCACCAGTAGCACGGTAACCGCGACGATTCCGAGCGCCGTCCAGGACGTGTCGCGCGCCGGTGCGACTCCGGGGTGCGTCGCCGGGGCGGGTCGTCGGTGCTCGCGGACGGGCAACAGGAACACCGCGAGCAGCGCGAACCCGACGACGAGGGCGGCCATCACCGCGAATGCCGCCCGCCAGCCGAGCGCGTTCCCCACCGCCGCGGTGAAGGGCACCCCGAGGATGAAGGCGAAGGAGCCGCCCGCGGTCGTCACCGACACCGCCCGGGCGAGCTGGTTCGCCGGCACCAGCAGCGCGGTGTACGGCGTCGCGACCGCCCAGAACAGGCCGTGCGCGAGGCCGCCGAGGACGCGGGCGCCGGCGAGCGCCTCGTAGGTCTCGGCGGAGGCGGCGAGGACGTTCGACAGCGCGAACACGCCGAGCATCGCGATGAGCAGCCATTTGCGCGAGAACCGCCGGGTGAGCAGGGTGAGCGGCGCGGTGCTGACGACCACCGTGAGGGCGAAGATGGTGACCAGAAGCCCGACCCGGGATTCGGAGACGTCGAGGTCGGCGGCGATCTCGGGCAGCAGTCCGGTCGGCAGGAACTCACTCGAGACGGAGACGAAGATCGCCCCCGCGAGGACGAGGAGGCGCAGAAGAGGGAAGCGGTCGCCGGATGGGGCGGGCATGTGAGGCTTTCGAACGGGTGGGCACGTGACGCCGGCCGCGGGAGCACGGGGGCTGTCGCACTCGCGCTCCACGATACCGGCCGCGTCGCGAGGGTGCCCGGTACCCTGGGCAGGTGACGACGCTGATCCACTCGGCCACCGCCGTGGATGCCCGCGGCGAGACGCCGGACGCCTGGATCCTCCTCGACGACGACACGATCGCCGCGATCGGGGCGGGCGCCGACCGGCCCGCCGCCGACGAGAGCGTCGACCTCTCGGGATGTTGGCTCGCCCCCGGATTCGTCGACCTGCACGGTCACGGCGGGGGCGGCGAAGACTACGCATCGGGCGACCTGGCCGCGGCCCTCGCCGCCCACCGCGCCCACGGTACGACCCGGTCGGTCGTCAGCCTCGTCGCCGAGACCGTCGACGTGCTCGAGCAGCAGCTCGCCCGCGTGAGCGCGCTCGCCGCCACCGACCCGACGGTACTCGGCAGCCACCTCGAGGGACCGTTCCTCGCGCCGAGCCGCCGCGGTGCGCACGCCGCCGAGATGCTGCGCACCCCCGACGCCGCCACGATCGACCGACTGCTCGCCGCCGCGGACGGCACGCTGCGCCAGGTGACGATCGCTCCCGAACTGCCGGGGGGACTCGACGCGGTGCGCCGATTCGTCGCCGCCGGCGTCGTCGTCGCGATCGGTCACACCGAAGCGGATGCCGACACGGCGCGCGCCGCCTTCGACGCGGGCGCCACCCTGCTCACCCACGCGTTCAATGCGATGCCGGGCATCCACCACCGGTCGCCGGGACCGATCGTCGCCGCATTCGAGGACGACCGGGTGAGCCTCGAACTCGTGCTCGACGGGCTGCACCTCGAACCGGCGGTGGCGGCGATCGCCTTCGCGAGCGCCCCCGGACGCATCGCCCTGATCACCGACGCGATGGCCGCCGCCGGGCACCTCGACGGCGACTACCGGCTCGGCTCGCTCGACATCGAGGTGCGGGGCGGGATGGCGATGGTCGCCGGCACGCAGACGATCGCCGGGTCGACCCTCACCCAGGACCTCGCGCTCGCCGTCGCGCTCGACGGCCTCGGCATCCCGCGTCCGGAGGCGGTGGAGGCGCTCACCGCGACGCCGGCCCGCATCCTCGGCCTCGGCGACCGGTTCGGGCGGCTCGACCGCGGCTTCGCGGCCGACGTCGTCGCGCTCGACGACGAGCTGACGGTCCGCGCCGTCTGGGCCGCCGGCACCCGCCTTCCCCACCCCGCGGGGTGAGTATCGACCGCCCTCGGGGCGCTGCTCAACCTACTCCGAGGTCCAGGCGGTTGCTCCAGGCGGAGCGGTAGTAGTCGGCGTAGCGCAGCTTCGCGGCCGCGGCTTCGTCGACGATCACCGTCACGTCGGGATGGAGCTGGATGACGGAGCCGGGCAGCGACGACGAGACCGGGCCTTCGACGGCACCGGCCACGGCATCCGCCTTGCCCGCGCCGAACGCGAGCAGCACGAGTTCGCGCGCCTCGAGGATGGTGCCGAGGCCCTGCGTGAGGCAGTGCCTCGGCACGTCGCCGGGGGTGTCGAAGAACCGCGCGTTGTCGGCCCGGGTCGCATCGGTGAGCGTTTTGACGCGAGTGCGCGAAGCGAGCGAGGAGCCCGGTTCGTTGAAGCCGATGTGCCCGGTGCGACCGATGCCGAGGATCTGCAGGTCGACGCCTCCCGCCTCCCGGATCGCGGCCTCGTAACGATCCCCGGCGGTCGCCACCGGTCCACCGTCGTCACCGGGGACGCGCACGAGTTCGGGGTCGAGTCCGAGCGACTCGACCACCTCCCGGGCGATCACGGCACGGTAGCTCTCCGGATGCCCGGGAGGCAGCCCGAGGTACTCGTCGAGCGCGAAGCCGCGCACCCGCGACAGGTCGGTACCCCGCTCCCGGAGGGCCGCCCACACCGGGAGCGGGGTGGATCCGGTGGCGAGTCCCAGCACCGCGTCCGGCGTGCGCACCACGAGGGCCGCGATCCGGTCGGCGGCGTGCGCCCCCGCCTCACCGGGCGAGCCGACGATGATGACCTCGGCCACGCTCAGCCGTCCGCTTCGGAGGCCGCGCCGACCAGAGCCGCGCCCACGGCCGCGGCCGGGAAGTCGCGCGGCAGCATCTCGACGCGGTCGGGCAGCTCGAGCATCGCGAGGAAGGCACTGGATGCCGCCCAGTCCTTCAGCACGTCGCACACCGCCACGTGCAGCTCGTCACCGAGCGAACTCAGGCCACCGCCGATGACGACGCGGTCAGGGTCGACGGTGAGCACCAGCAGTCGCACCGCCGCCGCGACGTGCTCGACGAAGCCGGTCCACACCCCGAGCGCCGCGGCGTCGCCGCCGGTCGCCGCGGCGTGCAGGTCGCGCACCGAGTCGCCGCCCGCCCACGCCCGCGCCAGACCCGAGCCGGACGCCGCGAGTTCGAGGCAGCCGCGCTGGCCGCACGGGCACACCGGTCCGGCCGGATCGACCGGGATGTGCCCGATCTCCCCCGCGACCCCGCGGGACCCGCGCCAGAGCCGTCCACCGAGCACGAGACCGGCCGCCAGTCCGGTGCCGAGGTTGAGGTAGGCCATCGAGTGCGACGAGCCGCCGCCGAGCGCCTGCCAGGCGCCGAGGGCTGCGGCGTTGACGTCGTTCTCGACCCGCACCGGGCGCCCGAGGCGGGTCTCGAGCTCCGCACCGAGGTCGAGGTCTTCCAGACCGAGGTTGACGGCGTGCGCGACGCGTCCGCTCACCCGGTCGACCGCTCCGGGGATGCCGACGCCGATCGTCGTGAAGTCCTCCGGCGAGGCGCCGAGCGTCGTCGCGAGCGCGCGCACGGCCGACTCGGCGGACGCCAGCACGGCGGCCGCGCCGAACCCGGTCGCCAGGCGGTACTCGGCTGCCACCGTGCCGTCGGCGGCGAGGGCGACGGCATCCGTCTTCGTGCCGCCGATGTCGATCCCGATCCGCAGGCTCACGGCCGCCACCCTCGCTCCTGCAGCCAGTGCCAGAGCACGTGGCCGACGCCCGTCGAGCCGCCGTAGGTCGCCACATCGACGGGACCCGACGGCCAGCCCATGTCGACGACCAGGCTGCCGGGGCGGCTCGCGCGCACGACGTCGGCCAGCGCGGCCAGCTCGGGATGCCGATGGATGTCCTTGGCGACGAGGACGACCGGCGCCTCCGGGACGAGATCGGGCGGCAGCGGCGCTCCCGCCGAGATGCGGCGTACCCCGGGGAGACCGGCGGGGCCCCACGGAACGTCGCCGACCGCGATGTTCACGACGGTGTCGATCATCACGATCACGGCGTCGGACGCCGGACGTGCTCCCGGCGCCACGTCGAACGCCGCTGCGAGATCCTCGGGACTCGTCGGCCCGCTCACCGGCACTGCGCGGTCGCCGCGGAGGGAGCCGACGAGCGCCGAGACGCGGGCGGTGGCGTCGGCGAGTCGTGCCGCGTCGACGCCCGCACCGACCGCGGCCGCGATCGCATCCAGCTGCTCCGGCGACCCGCCCGTGCCGAGGCACAGCAGATCGCATCCTGCGGCGAGAGCCTTCGCCGCCGCCGCGGGGATGCCGATCTCGCCCGAGGCGCCGGCCATGTCGAGCGCATCCGAGACGACGACGCCTTCGAAGCCGAGCTCGTCCCGCAGGATGCCCCGCAGGATCGTCGTGGAGAAGGTCGCGGGGTTGTCGGGGTCGACCTGCGGCAGCAGGATGTGCGAGGTCATCACGCTGCGGGCGCCCGCCTCGATCGCCGCGCGGAACGGCGGCAGGTCGCGGGCGCGCAACGTCTCGAGCGGCACGTCGACGACGGGCAGCGCGAGGTGGGAGTCCGCCGACGTGTCGCCGTGACCCGGGAAGTGCTTGACGCTGGTCGCGACGCCGACGGCCTCGTGCGCCCGCACGAAGGCGGCGACGTGCCGCGCGACGAGGTCGGGATCGGCGCCGAACGACCGGACGCCGATGACCGGGTTGCGCGGGTCGGCGTTGACGTCGGCGACGGGCGCGAGGTTGAGGTCGGCGCCGATCCAGCCCAGTGCGTCGGCGACGGCGCGGCCGACGACCGCGGTGGCGTCGACGTCGTCGACGCGTCCGAGCAGCGCCGCACCCGGATAGGGCGAGCCGTCGACGTAGTGCACGCGAGTGACGTCGCCGCCCTCCTCGTCGATGGCGACGATCGCATCCGGCTTCGCGTTGCGGATCTGCCAGACCAGCGACCGCAGCTGCCCGTCGGACTCGACGTTCTCGCCGTAGAGGCACACTCCCGCGAGTCCACCCCGCAGGCGGTCGGCCACCCAGTCGGGCAGGGTCGTGCCGACGAAACCGGGCAGGAGCACGGCATCCACGTTCGGCGCGTTCACCCCTTCACCGCGCCCGCCGCCATGCCGCCGACCATGCGCCCCTGCACGAGCAGGAAGAACACGATCACCGGGATGGAGATCAAGGTTGAGCCGGCCATGATCGCCGCCCAGTCGGTGGCCTGCGTCGCCTGCACGAACGCCCGCAGCCACACCGGCAGCGTGCGCACCTCCGGCTTCTGCATGATGACGAGCGCGAACAGGAACTCGTTCCAGGCCTGGATGAACGCGAACACGCCGGTGGCGATGAGTCCGGGCCAGAGCAGCGGCAGGGTCACCCGGAAGAACGCCCCGAAGCGGGAGCAGCCGTCAACCATCGCCGCCTCCTCGAGTTCGACCGGGATGCCGGCGACGAAGCCGCGCAGCGTCCAGATCGTGAAGGGCAACACGACGGCGAGGTAGACCAGGGTGAGTCCGACGATCGAGTTGAGCAGCTGCCAGCCGTCGAGCACCCGGAAGATCGACACGATCATCGCCTCGGCCGGGATCATCTGAGCCACCAGCAGCCCGACGATGAGCCCCCGCTTCGAACGGAATCGGAACCGCGACAGCGCGAGCGCCGCGAAGAACGCGAACACCGCGGCGAGCACCACGGTGCCGAGCGTCACCGCGAGCGATGTCGCCAGGGCCGGCAGGAACTCGATCGTGCCCGACGGCTCGGTGGCCACCTTCACGAAGTTGTCGACCGTGAACCGGTCGGGGAAGAAGTGCGGCACCTGCTCGCGGATGGCGTCGTTGGGCAGGAACGCCGAGTTGACCATCCAGTAGACCGGGAAGGCGGACGCGACGAAGACGACCACCGCGACGACGTTGAGCACCACCCGCACGGCGCGCGAGCGCGGCCGGCCGGGCTCGCGTTCTCGGCGAGTGGAGGCGGGGCGGGTCATGAGTCCTCCTGCTTCAGGAGCGAACGGATGTAGTAGCCCGACAGTCCGAGCATGAGCACGACGAGGATCACCGAGATCGCGCCGCCGGCGCCGAGGTCGCCGGCCCCGATCGAGACCTTGAAGATGTAGACGCCGATCGTGTTGGTCTCGGCCGCGATGCCGCCGACCGTCTGCAGGGCGTAGATCTGGGAGAACACCCGCATGTCCCAGATGATCTGCAGGATCAGCAGGATGACCAGCACCCCGCGGAGGTACGGCAGCACGATCATCCGGAAGCGCTGCCAGCCGGTGGCCCCGTCGATCTCGGCGGCCTCGAGCACCTCCGGCGGCACCTGGGTGAGTCCCGCGAACACCGTGAACGCGACGAACGGGATCGCCTGCCAGGTGACGATGATCGTCGCGACGAAGAAGAAGGAGAGCGGGTCGATCAGCCAGGAGTGACCCTGGAAGTCGACGCCGGTGATCTGGGTGAGGAGGTAGTTGACGACACCGCGGTCGGTGTCGAAGATCCAGCCCCAGACGACGCTCGCGGTCACGGGCGGCATCGCCCAGGCGAGCAGGAGGCCGACCGAGACGAGCAGCTTGAAGCCCTTGCCGAGCTTCGTCATCAGCGCGCCGATCGAGATGCCGAGCGTCATCGTCAGCAGCACGTTGACCAGGCAGAAGGCGACGCTGCGGCCGAGCACCTGCCAGAACTCCGCGTCGGTCAGCACGTCGACGTAGTTGTCGAGGCCGACGAAGGTGGGCGGGGCGCCGAAGATCTGCGCGCGGCCGAACTCGAGGAACGAGGTGACCACGAGCTGGATGAGGGGCCAGGCGGTGAGGGCGAGCAGCACCACCCCGGCCGGGATCAGCAGGAACAGGGGGGTGAGGTCTCGCCGTCTCCGCAGGCGTGCGGTCTGCAACATGGCGGAGCCTTTCGGATAGGTTCTGAGCGTGCCCCGGAGTCTCCTAGGGCGACGGGCGCCGGCTGCGCGGCGCGGACGAATCGCGCCGCGCAGCCGTACCCTTCTGCGAACGGACTAGCCGTTCAGGATGTCCTCGATGTCGAGGTCCAGCTGCGTGGCGAGCGCCTCGACGTCACCGCCGGTGGCGATCTTCACGAAGAAGTCCTGCAGCAGACGCGCGGCCTCCACGTCCGCCCACTTCGGGCTGGCCGGGGTGAGCTTCGCGTTCGCCGCCGCCTCCGCGATGACCGCCGCGAGCTCCGGGCTGGCGGCCGCGACGTCGCCGCCGAGCGACTGCTTCGCCGGCACCAGCCCCGCACCCGCGAGGATGCCCTGGTACTCGTCGCTGAAGATGATCTTCAGCGCGCTCTCGGCGAGCGTCGGGTTCGCCGACTTCGCTGAGATGGCGATGTTCGAGCCGCCGGCGAAGACCTGGGCCGCGCCGCCGTCCTTGCCCGGGAGCGCGTAGTAGCCGAGCGTGTCGGTCAGCGCCGTCGGCTTCTGGTCGGCGTCCGCGATGATCGACCAGTACGCCCAGCTCGGAGCCGACAGGGTCGCCCCCTGCGCCTCGCGGAACGGCACCCAGACATCCGTCTCGTCGCCGTCCTTCGGGGCGGTGGAGGAGGCCATCACCTCGGCGACCTGCTCCAGGCCGGCGAGCGACTCGGGGCTCGAGAACTGCGCGTCCCAGGTGCCGTCGGATTCCTGCACCGCAATCTCGCCGCCGTTCTCCCAGATGAAGGGGAGCGCGTTGTACCAGTCCTGGCCGGGCCAGTAGACGCCCGAGACGCCGGGGATCGCCGCGGCGATCGTGCCGGCGTTCGCGACGTAGTCGTCGAGCGTCGCGGGGACCTCGACTCCGGCCTGGGTGTACTGCGCCGTGTTGTAGAACACGACGCGCGCACCCGAGTAGTACGGCGCGGCGTAGAAGGTGCCGTCGTAGGTGCCCGCCTCCACGAAGCCGGGGAGCAGGTCGTCACCGCCGAGGTCCTCGTACAGGCCGCTCAGGTCGCGGAACGCGCCGACCGAGGTGAAGGCCGGAGCCTGCGTGTTGCCGACCTCGACGATGTCGGGGCTGTCGCTCGACGAGAGCGCGGTGGTGAGCGTGTCGACGAGACCGGTCCACTGCTGTTCCTCGATGACGAGGGTGGATCCCGGGTTCTCCTTCTCGAACGTCTCGACGAGATAGTCGCGCGCGTCCTGCGGGGTGTCCGCACCGACGAGCCAGACGCGGATCTCGCCGGTGGCGGACTCGGCGGGAGTGCCCGAGCAGCCGGCGAGGACGATCGCACCGGCGGCGAGCGCCGCAGTGAGAGCGAGTTTCCTCATTTCGTTGTTCCTTTCCTAGGGCGACGGTGCCGCAGGACGCGGGCACCCGGTGTTGCGGTGGTGCAGCGGTGCAAGAGGTCAGCTGACCCCGAGCCGTCCGGAGAGCACCATGGCGGCGGCGCCGCGCATGACGATGTCCTCTCCGAGGGCGCTCCCCCGCACGCTCAGATCGCCGTGGAATTCGGCCATCGTGCGCGAGCGGAGGGTGTCGAGGGCCGCGCGGGCGAGCGGGCCGTCGAGCAGGTGCGCGGGACCGCTGAGCACGACCTCCGCGAGATCCAGGGCCCCGACGACCGGGGCGAGGGCGATGCCGAGGCGCTCGCCGGCACGGGCGAGGATGCCATCGCGATCTCCGGGGTCGGCGGCGATGCGCGCCTCGAGCCGCGGGGTGGCGAGCCAGGTCTCCAGGCAGCCGCGCTTGCCGCAGGCGCAGGGTTCGCCGCCGTCGGTCCCGACGACGACGTGGCCGATCTCGCCAGCCGAGAACCGCGCGCCCGAGAGCAGCGTGCCGCCGACGAGCAGACCGGCGCCGACACCGTTGCCGATCTTGACGAGCATCGTGTCGCTGAGGGCGTCGCCGAACGAGTGCTCGGCGAGCGCCGCGACGTTGGCGTCGTTGGCGACGAGCACCGGGAGGCCGAGGTCGGCGGCGAGCCGATCCTGCAACGGCAGGTCGTGCCAGCCGAGGTTGGGCGCGGTGAGCACGATGCCGGCGAGGTCGACGACGCCGGGCGAGCCGATGCCCACGCCGAGGATCGGCACCGCGGCGCGAGCGATGAGTTCGCGGGCGAGGTCGAGCACCTTCGCGACCGCGAGCTCGCCGCTCGCGCCGTCGAGGGGCGCGGTCACCCGGTCGTGCAGACGTCCATCGAGGTCGAGCAGCGCGCCGCGGAAGGCGTCGTGCGCCGAGAGGTCGATGCCGAGGATGCGGAACCCGGTGCGGTCGATGTCGACGAGGGTCGCGGGTTTGCCGGGGCGTGACTCGTCGCGGGTGCCCTGTTCGACGACGAGCGCGTCGCCGAGCAGTTCGGCGACGAGGTCGGAGATGGTCACGCGTGTGAGCCCGGTGGCCCGGGCGAGGTCGGCCCGGCTCATCGCGCCGTCGGAGTACAGGGTCTGCAGGACGAGCGACCGGTTGTTGCCGCGCGCGTGCTCGGGCAGCGACTTGGCGGTCGTCCGTAGCGAGGAGCGGAGGGGCATGCGGGTTAGTAAAGCGCACGAACAAACTGTCCGCAACATTTGAGTGGACGGTTAACAAACTCGTTACGTCCGGTGCCGCCGAGCGGGTCCCAGGAAACTCGGAGCAGGCACCGCGACTTCGGTGGGCCGAAATCCGGGAGGATGAAGGCATGTCCCCTACGTCCACCTCCCGTCTGCTCGCCCTCGGCCTCGCTGGAATCGGCCTGACCGCCGTCCTCGCGGGGTGCTCGACGCCGGCGACCGAGGGCTCCGGGTCCTCGGAGTCCGGCGTCGACGACTCCGCCGACACCTCCGCGGAGTACGCCGAGGGCACCTACTCGGCCGAGGGCGACTACACCTCCCCCGCCGGGCCCTCGAAGGTGACCGTGGAGGTGACCCTGCAGAACGACTCGATCGCCGAGGTCACCGTCACCCCGCTCGCCACCGACCCGACGTCGAGGGGGTTCCAGACGCAGTTCGCCGACGGGATCGCCGACGTCATCGTGGGCCGCGACATCGACACCCTCGCCGTCTCCCGCGTGGGCGGCTCGTCGCTCACCAGCGGCGGCTTCAACGACGCGATCGAGCAGATCAAGGCCGAAGCGCTCGTCTCCTAGTCGACCCTCCCACCGGACATGATCGTCGACCCGCTCCCGGTCGCCTGGACCTTCGAGGCGATCGGCACGCACTGGCGGATCGACACCCGCGAGACCCTCCCGCCGTCGATCGCCGACGCCGTCACGGCGCGGGTGGAGCGGTTCGACCGTGATTGGTCGCGCTTCCGCGCCGACGCCCGGATCAGCGCCCTCGCCACCCCCGGCCGGCACCGCCTCGCCGACGACGCCGCTCCGCTCCTCGCGTTCTACCGGCTCCTGTTCGAGGCGACGGCAGGGCGGGTCACCCCTCTCGTCGGGCGCACCCTCGAAGCCCTCGGCTACGACGCCGCCTACCGTCTGCGCGCGGCCGTCGACATCCCGTCGGTTCCCGCCTGGGACGCCGCGATCGCCTGGGACGGCGAGTTCCTGGATGTCGCCGCGCCCCTCACCCTCGATGTCGGCGCCGCCGGCAAGGGCTACCTCGTCGACCTGGTGAGCGACCTCCTCGTCGACTCGGGCGTCGCCGAGCACATCGTCGACGCGAGCGGGGATCTGCGCTCCCGGGGCGTCGAGATGCGAATCGCGCTCGAGCATCCTCTCGATCCGCGGAGGGCCGTCGGGGTAGCCGAGCTGACCGACGGCGCCTTCTGCGCGAGTGCGACCACCCGCCGTGCCTGGGGCGACGGGCTGCACCACGTGATCGATCCCCTCACCGGCTTGCCCGCGCGCGGGGTGCTCGCCACCTGGGTGCTCGCGCCGACCGCCCTCGCGGCCGACGGGATCGCCACCGCGCTCTTCTTCGACCCGGACCCGGGATTCGTCGCCCGGGCGAGCTCCGGGTTCGCCAGAATGTTCAACGACGGTACCGTCGAGATGTCACCCGACTTCCCCGGGGAGAGGTTCACATGAACATGGGGAACGCCGCCGCCTGGCTCGACGCGCTGCTGGGCCGCTTCACGATGTACCGGCTGGTGCTTTACAGCCTCGGCATCCTGTTCGTCGTCGGCATCGTCTTCACGCTGCTCGGCGTCGTGAGCCCGGGCGGGCTGTCGGGCCCCACCGGAGCTCTCGGGATGCTCGCCAGCCTCGCCGTGGCGGTGGTCGCGACCGTACTGGCGAGCCGGCTGTTCTCGGCGGTATTCCGCGTCACGCCGCACGCCGAGTCGAATCTGATCACGGCGGGCCTGCTGTACTTCATCCTGCCGCCGAGCCTCACCCCGGCGGGCCTCGGGGGAATCGCGATCGCGGGGGTGATCGCCGGCGCGAGCAAGTACCTCCTGGCGATCCGAGGACGCCACGTCGTCAATCCCGCCGCCGCGGGCGCCTTCGCGATCACCCTCACCGGGCTGACCTACGCCGCCTGGTGGCCCGGCAACCCGTGGATGCTGCCGTTCGTCGCCGTGCTCGCGTTCCTGATCCTGTTCCGCACCCGGCGCCTGCCGATGGGCGGCGTCTACGTCGCCGTCGGCCTCGCAGCGGCGGCCCTGCAGTACACGCTGTTCGGCCTCGGGCCCGTCGCGGGTCTGCAGTATGCGGCCACCCAGTCGGCGCTGTGGTTCTTCGTCGCCTTCATGCTCACCGAACCGCTCACGATGCCGCCGCGACGGTGGCAGCAGCTGCTGTACGCCGCCCTCGCCGCCGCACTCTACTTCCTCACCTTCCGCCTCGGACCGTTCTACAACTCCCCCGAGTTCGCGCTGCTGGTGGTCAACCTGCTCGCCTTCCTCGCCGGTCAGCGCCGCGGCATCCGCCTCGAGTTCGCCGGACGGCGCCGACTCTCGCCTTCGTCGTGGGAGTTCGACTTCCGGCCGCTGCGGCCGGTCGCGTACCGTCCGGGGCAGTACCTGGAGCTCACCCTCCCGCACGCCACCAGCGACTCCCGCGGGTGGCGCCGGGTGTTCAGCATCGCCTCGGCTCCGGGCGACGTGCTGCGGTTCGGCATCCGGCTGCCCGAGCGGGCGTCGTCGTTCAAACGCGCGCTGCTCGACCTCGAACCCGGCACCCTCGTGTCGGCGACCAGCGTCAGCGGAGACTTCCTGCTGCCGCGGGATGCCGGCCGCCCGCTGCTGATGGTCGCCGGCGGCATCGGCATCACGCCGTTCGTCGGGCACCTCGAGCAGCTCGCCGCCGCAGCGGAGACCCGCGATGTCGCCGTCGTCTACGCGGTCTCGTCGACCGAGGACCTCGCCTACGCCGCACAGCTGGAGCGGGCCGGGTGCCGGGTCGCGATCGCCTCGCCCGAGAAGCCCGAGGGCGTGCCGGCGGGCTGGACCTGGATCGGCCCCGGCCGCATCACCGGCGACACGCTGCTCGCCGCGATCCCGGATGCCGCCCGCCGCGACGTCTACCTCTCCGGCCCGCCGTCGATGGTCGCGTCGCTGAGGAGGGCCCTGCGCGCGGCGGGGGCCCGCCGCATCCGCACCGACGTCTTCGTCGGGTACTGACGGGCCGCCGGTCCGCCCGGTCTCCCGGCGGCGCCCCCTGTCGGTCGCGGGAACGCGGACACCGGCTGTTCGTGCGTTCCGACCGCCGAGCGACGCCACACCCCGGCAGGAGCGCGTCAGGGCGAGGAAGATGGAGGGATGCCGACATCCACCGTTTCGCAGCTGGGCGACCTCGACGACGCCGAGGTGCGCGCGCTGCGCGAGGACTTCCCGCTGCTGGCGCAGGAGCTGAACGGGCATCCGCTCGCCTACCTCGACTCCGCCGCGACGGCCCAGCGTCCGAGCAGCGTGCTCGGCGCCGAGCGCGAGTACCTGGAACGCCGCAACTCGGCGGTGCACCGCGGCGCGCACACCCTGGCCGCGGAGGCGACCGAGGAGTTCGAAGACGCGAGGGACACGGTCGCGCGGTTCCTCCGCGTCGACGCCGGCGAGATCGTCTGGACCTCCAACGCGACGGCGGGGCTCAACCTTGTCGCGTATGCGCTCTCCAACGGCGCGTTCGCCGACGATGCGGCGCTGCGCGTCGGTCCGGGCGACGAGATCGTCGTCACCGAACTCGAGCACCACGCCAACCTCATCCCGTGGCAGCAGCTCGCGCGCCGCACCGGGGCGGTGCTGCGGCCGCTTGCGGTCGACGACGACGGCGTCCCGCGCCTCGACCTCCTCGACGAGGTCGTCACCGAGCGCACCCGCGTCGTCGCGTTCGCGCACGTGTCCAACGTGCTCGGCTCGGTGTTGCCCGTCGCAGCCCTCGTCGCCGCCGCCCGCCGGGTCGGGGCGATCGTCGTGCTCGACGCGTGCCAGAGCGCCCCGCACCTGCCGCTGGACCTCCGCGCCCTCGACGTCGACTTCGCCGTGGTGTCCGGCCACAAGCTGCTCGGCCCGACCGGGATCGGCGCCCTCTACGGCCGGCGCGACCTGCTCGAGCGGCTCGCTCCCGTGACGACCGGCGGCTCGACGATCACCACCGTGACGCTCGAGCACGCCGAGTTCCTGCCTCCGCCCCAGCGCTTCGAGGCCGGCACGCAGCCGGTGTCGCAGGCGATCGGCCTCGCCGCCGCGCTGCGCTACCTCGATGCGATCGGGATGCCGCGGGTCGCCGGTCACGGACGTCGCCTCGGCCAGCTGCTCGCCGACGGCTTGCGCGCGATCGACGGCGTCCGCGTGCTCGGGCCGGGCCCCGCGGAGGAGCGCGTCGGGCTCGCGAGTTTCGCGCTGGAGGGCGTGCACGCGCACGACCTCGGGCAGTTCCTCGACTCCCGCGGGATCGCGGTGCGGGTCGGACACCACTGCGCCCAGCCCCTCCACCGTCGGCTCGGTCTCGCCGCGAGTACGCGAGCGAGCACCGCTGTGACGACGACGACCGACGAGATCGAGCGCCTCCTCGGGGGAGTCGCGGATGCCCGCACGTTCTTCGGAGGTTCCCGGTGAGCGACCTCGAGTCGATGTACCAGCAGCTCGTGCTCGACCACTCCCGCGACCCCTACGGTGTGGGGTTCAGCGACGACGACACCGCGCGTGTACGGGAGCACAATCCGGTCTGCGGTGACGAGATCGAGCTGGCGGTGCGGATCGACGGCGGGCGCATCGCCGCCGTGCACTGGGAGGGCCACGGCTGCGCCATCTCGCAGGCCTCGGCCTCGATGCTCGCCGTGCTCGCCGAGGACCGCGAGCCCGCCGACGCCCGGATGCTCGTCGAGGAGTTCCGCGCCGCGATGCGGTCGCGCGGATCGCTCGAACTCGACGAGGAACGCTTCGGCGACGCGGCCGCGCTCAGCGGGACCTCGAAGTACGTCGCCCGGGTGAAGTGCGCCATGCTCTCCTGGGTCGCGTTCGAGCGCTCGCTCGCCGACGCTCTTGCCTAGGCTGACAGGATGCTCGGCGCCGATGAACCGGACCACCGCGGCCGCGCCGGCCTCCACCTCACCGGACTCGGCCTCGACCGCAATCCGGGGGTGATCGTCGATGGCGTCGAGTTGCTCGCCGCCGGCTGGTACGTGCTGCGTCGCACGTCGTTCCGCGAACGGGATGCGGCCGGAGAGTGGATCCCGAAGGTCGCCGAGACCTACGACCGCGGCAACGGCGCCACGATCCTGCTCTACGACCCCGAGCGGCGGACGGTGCTGCTGACCCGGCAGTTCCGCTACCCGGTGTACGTCAACGACCATCCCGACGGGCTGCTACTCGAGACGGCGGCGGGGCTGCTCGACGCCGACGACCCCGAGACGGCGATCCGGCGCGAGGCGATCGAGGAGACCGGGCACGAGGTGATCGACCTCGAGCACGTGTTCGACCTCTACATGAGCCCCGGCTCGGTGACCGAGCGCATCCACTTCTACGCCGCGCGGTACTCGGCCGAGACGGCCCGGCACGCCGGGGGCGGGCTGCACGAGGAGGGCGAGCACATCGACGTCGTCGAGCTGCCGTTCGACGACGCCCTCGCCGCCGTCGGCACCGGCATCGTCGATGCGAAGACGATCCTGCTGCTGCAGTGGGCGGCGCTGCGCGGACCGTTCTCGCCCGACCGAGTCGGTAGCTCCTCCTAGGCTCGCGACATGGCGAGTTTCGCGGACAAGCCCCTCCACGAGTTCACGCTCGAGCAGTGGGAGCAGTTCCTCGCCGACGACCCGCCCGACGCCGGCATCCGGTTGAAGCTGCGCAAGAAGTCGTCGTCCGCGCCGGGAATCACCTGGCAGGAGGCGCTCGATGTCGCCCTCTGCTACGGCTGGATCGACGGTCAGGCCGGGCGGCTCGACGACGACTACACGCTGCAGGCGTTCACCCCGCGCCGCAAGAACAGCCCGTGGTCGCAGATCAACCGCGAGCACGTCGCGCGGCTGATCGACGAGGGCCGGATGCGCCCCGGCGGTCTCGCCGAGGTGGAGCGCGCGAAGGCCGACGGACGGTGGGATGCGGCCTACCGCCAGAAGGGCGCGGTGGCTCCCGACGATCTGCAGGCCGCCCTCGACGCGGACCCGGAGGCGGCCGCGTACTTCGCGACGATGACGGCGCTCGAACGGTTCCTGGTCTACTCCCGGATCAGTGGGATCAAGACCCCGGCGATCCGAGCCGCCCGCGTCGCCGACGTGGTCGAGAAGGCCGCGCGCGGCGAGCGTCACTACCGCTGAGTCAGGGGACGATCATCGGCACGCCGCCCGGCGCCGCGCCGGCCGCGAGGGCGACAAGGGCATCCGGGGCTTCGTCGAGGGCGATCCGCCGCGCGACGAGCGACTCGGGGCGCACACCGCCGGAGCGCACGAGGTTGAGCAGCCGGGGGTAGTCGGCCGCCGCCATCCCGTGGCTGCCGAGCACGCTGAGCTCGCGCGCGATGATCTCGCCCATCGGAACGATCGGATCGCCCGCGAGCAGGCCGATCTGCAGCAGCCTCCCGCCGCTCGCGAGGGACCGCACGCCGATCGCGAGCGTCGTCGCCCGACCGAGCGCCTCGACCGCGACGGCGGCCCCTGCGCCGGTGGCCTCGCGGATCGCCGCGACGACCTCGTCGTCGCCGAGGCCCGCGATGTCGCGCACGGCGTCGGCACCGCTCGCGCGCGCCAGCTCGAGCGCCGCAGCGGACACGTCGACCGCCAGCACCCGGGCGCCCAGCGCCGCCGCGATGAGGATCGCGGAGAGTCCGACGCCCCCGCAGCCGAGTACGGCGACCGCCTCGCCGGGCTGCACGCGGGCGCGGTCGACGAGCCCGCGGTACGAGGTCGCGAACCGGCAGCCGAGCAGCGCGGCGGCCTCGAATGGGATGTCGTCGCCGAGCACCACGGCGTTGAAGTCGGCGTTGCGCACGACCACGTACTCGGCGAAGGATCCGTCGTAGGTGAAGCCCGGCTGCTCCTGGGTCGCGCACACCTGCGCGCGCCCCGCACGGCAGGCGTCGCAGACCCCGCAGCCGCTCACGAACGGCGTCGTGACTCGGTCGCCGATCGCGACGACCCCCACCTCGGCGCCGACGACCACCACGACCCCGGCGAACTCGTGCCCCGGGGTGTAGGGCAGGATGTCGCCATCCTCGCCGCGCCAGGCGTGCACGTCGCTACGGCAGAGTCCCGTCGCGGCGACCCGCACCAGCGCGTCACGCGGCCCGGGAACCGGGACCGCGACCTCGGCGACCACCGGCGGCTCCCCGAAGGCCGCGACGCGCACCGCGCGCATGACCTCCGAGACGCCCATGGTCAGGAGAGGCTCCGTTTCAGGACAGCTTGGCCTGGAGGTTGTCGTCGATCGCGGCGAGGAAGTCCTCGGTCGTGAGGTACGGCTGCTCGTCGGACACGAGCGTCGCCAGATCCTTCGTCATCTTGCCGCTCTCGACGGTCGCGATGACGACATCCTCGAGGGTCTGCGCGAACGCGATGAGCGCGTCGTTGCCGTCCAACTTGCCGCGGTGCATGAGGCCGCGGGTCCAGGCGTAGATCGACGCGATCGGGTTGGTCGAGGTGGGCTTGCCCTGCTGGTGCAGGCGGTAGTGCCGCGTGACCGTGCCGTGAGCCGCCTCCGCCTCGACGATCTTGCCGTCGGGCGTGGTGAGCACCGAGGTCATCAGGCCGAGCGAGCCGTAGCCCTGCGCGACCGTGTCGGACTGCACATCGCCGTCGTAGTTCTTGGTGGCCCAGATGTAGCCGCCCTCCCACTTGAGCGCCGACGCGACCATGTCGTCGATGAGGCGGTGCTCGTAGGTGAGGCCCTTGGCGTCGTAGTCGGCCTTGAACTCGGCGTCGAAGATCTCCTGGAAGATGTCCTTGAACCGGCCGTCGTAGGCCTTGAGGATCGTGTTCTTCGTCGACAGGTAGACCGGGTAGTTGCGCTGCAGGCCGTAGTTGAGCGAGGCGCGCGCGAAGTCGCGGATCGAGTCATCGAGGTTGTACATCGCCATCGCGACGCCGGAGCCGGGCGCCTGGAAGACCTCGAACGACTGAGCCTCGCTGCCGTCCTCGGGCTGGAACGAGATGGTGAGCGTGCCCTTGCCCTCGAACCGGAAGTCGGTGGCGCGGTACTGGTCGCCGAACGCGTGGCGGCCGACGATGATCGGCTTGTTCCAGCCGGGCACGAGGCGCGGGATGTTGGAGATGATGATCGGCTCGCGGAAGATCACGCCGCCGAGGATGTTGCGGATCGTGCCGTTCGGCGACTTCCACATCTTCTTCAGGCCGAACTCCTCGACGCGGGCCTCGTCGGGGGTGATGGTGGCGCACTTGACGCCGACGCCGTGCTTCTGGATGGCGTGGGCCGCGTCGATCGTGACCTGGTCGTCGGTCGCGTCGCGGTGCTCGACGCCGAGGTCGTAGTACTCGAGCGTCACGTCGAGGTAGGGGTGGATGAGACGGTCCTTGATGAACTGCCAGATGATGCGCGTCATCTCGTCGCCGTCGAGTTCGACGACGGTTCCCTCGACCTTGATCTTGTCGACCACTTCAGTTCCTCTCGCCGGTGCGCGGCCGCTCGTGGAGGCCGTCGACCAGCCTATCGCCTCGCCGGATTATCTCGACATCGAGATACCTTGTCGGCATCGGGGGTTAGCCTGGGACCATGGCCGAGCTGCGCATCGAAGAGCTGACCGCCGGGACGATCTCGGCCGCGAACAGCCTGACCCTCAAGCCCGGCCAGGAGGCCTTCCTCGAGCCGACGACGTACACGAACGCCGAGCAGCAGCTCGATCCGTCCGGCTCGTGGCCCCGGGTCATCCGCGACGGCGACGAGGTCGTGGGCTACGTCATGGGCGCCTTCGACGCCGACGCCCCCGAGGAGTACCTGCGCGCGGCGATCTGGCGCATCAACGTCGCGGCCGACGCTCAGGGTCGCGGCGTCGGCCGGTTCGCGATCGAGGCGTTCGCCGACGAGGCGCGCACGCGCGGCTTCTCGCGCGCGACGGTCGTCTGGGCGTCGGGGGATGCCGGCCCGGGGGCGTTCTTCGAATCCGTCGGGTTCCGCGTCGTCGGCCAGACGCCGTACGGCGAGAACCTCGGAGCGCTCGAGCTGTGAGAGCCGCGCCCTCGGCGGACTTCGTCGAGGCCGTGCGCGCGGTCGTCGCCGCGATCCCTCCGGGGAGGGTCATGACCTACGGCGACGTCGCCGCGGTACTCGGCTCCCGTGCCGCGCGGGCGGTCGGCCACGTGATGTCCTGGTACGGATCGGACGTGCCGTGGTGGCGCGTCATCCGGTCGTCGGGCCTGCCGCCGACCGCGAATGAGGACCGCGCCCTGACCCACTACGAAGCCGAGGGTACGCCGCTTGTCACCACCCAGGACGGTTACAAAGTCAACCTCAGGATAGCGCGCCACATCTCCGCATAGACCGCGTCCAGGTCGGTCCTCTCGAGCGACCTCAGACCAGGCTGTCGCGCCACGCGGCGTGCAGCTTCGCGAACCGCCCGGTGCCGGCGATCAGGTCGGCGGGGGTGCCGTCCTCCACGATCTTCCCGTGCTCCATGACGAGCACCCGGTCGGCGATCGAGACGGTCGACAGGCGGTGCGCGATGATGATCGCCGTGCGGTCGGCGAGCAACGTCGTGAGACCCTCTTGCACCAATCGCTCCGACGGGATGTCGAGCGACGCGGTCGCCTCGTCGAGGATCAGCACGGCCGGGTCGGCGAGGAACGCGCGGGCGAACGACAGCAACTGCCGCTGGCCGGCCGAGACGCGACCGCCGCGCTTGTTCACGTCGGTCTCATAGCCGTTGGGGAGCTTCTGGATGAAGGCATCCGCCCCCACCGCCTTCGCCGCGGACACGATCTCGTCGGGAGTCGCGTCGGGTTTGCCGAGCGCGATGTTCTCGGCCACCGAGCCGCTGAACAGGTAGGCCTCCTGGGTGACCATGACGATCGCGCGGCGCAGGTCCTTCGGGTGCAGGCGCCGCAGGTCGATGCCGTCGAGCTCGACGGCTCCGGCGGTGGGGTCGTAGAACCGGGCGAGCAGCTTCGCGAGCGTCGACTTGCCCGCGCCGGTCGATCCGACGAGCGCGACGGTCTGCCCGGCCGGGATGCTCAGCGAGAAGTCGGGCAGCACGACCCGGTCTTCGCGGTAGGCGAAGCGCACGTCGCGGAAGTCCACGGCGCCCTTCGCCGCCCAGAGGTCGACGGGCTGCACGGGATCGGAGACGCTGGGCTCCTCTTCGAGCACGCCCGAGATCTTCTCGAGGGCCGCCGCGGCCGACTGGTAGGAGTTGTAGAACATCGCCATCTCCTCCATCGGGTCGAAGAAGCGACGCGTGTAGAGCAGGATCGCGAGCAGCGACCCGATCTCGAGTCCGCCGTCGAGCACGCGGAAGCCCCCGACGAGCAGCACGATCGCGACCGCCGTGTTGCCGATCAAGATGAGACCCGGGTCGAAGATGCCGAACAGCCGGATGACCTTGGCGTTCGCATCCCGATAGTCCTCGACGAGACCGCCGAACTCGGCGTCGTTGCGCTTCTCGGTGCGGAACGCCTTCACCGCACGGATGCCGGTCATCGTCTCGACGAACTTCACGATGAGGCGGGCCGACACGACGCGGGTCAGCCGGAAGCCGCGCTGCGAGCGCGTCTGGAACCAGCGGGTCAGGATGGCGAGGGGCACGAGCGACCCGGCGATGACGAGCGCGCTCACCCAGTCGAAAGCCACGAGGGCGACCCCGACGAAACTCATGTAGAGCAGCCCGCGCACGAGACCGTTGAGTCCGGAGTCGAGCAGCTCGCGGATCGACTCCAGGTCGCTGGTCTGGCGCGCGATGATGCGGCCCGAGGTGTAGCTCTCATGGAACTCGAGGCTCAGCCGCTGCGCGTGCAGGAAGACCCGGCGCCGCAGGTCGAACAGGATCGCCTGACTCACCCGCGCCGAGAGCATCGTGTACCAGGCGATCAGCACGGCGCCGACGATGCCGGTCACGAGGTAGACGACGACCGCGATCCCGAGCGGCAGGAAGTCGCCGTCGAGCGCTGCGGGCAGGCCCTGGTTGATGCCGAGGGCGATGAGCGCCGGCCCGGCGACCTGCGCGGCGGTGCTGACCACGACGACGAGCAGGGTGAGGATGACGCGCGCCCGCACCGGCCGCAGCAGCGATCCGAGCAGGCGCAGCGACCGCGCGCGGATGAGCTTGCTCTCGGCGCGGGTGTAGTCGCCGCGCTCCTCGCCCTCGACACCGGTGACGGTCACTTCTCCACCTCCCGGGTGTTGTCGGGTTCGAGCGACGAGATCACGTAGCGGTAGTGGGCGTTGGTCGCGAGCAGTTCGGAGTGCGTGCCGACGGCGGTGACGCGTCCGTCCTCGAGGAGCGCGACCCGGTCCGCGAGCTGCACGGTCGACGGTCGGTGGGCGACGATGAGCGCCGTCGTCGTGGCGAGCACCCGGCGGAGCCCCGCCTCGACCCGCGCCTCGGTGTCGACGTCGAGCGCGGAGAGCGGGTCGTCGAGCACGAGCACCGACGGGTTCGCGGCGACGGCGCGGGCGAGTGCGAGTCGCTGACGTTGGCCGCCGGAGAGCGAGAGGCCCTCCTCGCCGACCGTCGTCTCGAGACCTTCGGGCAGCTCGGCGACGAACTCGGCCTGGGCGATCTCGAGCGCCTCGGCGACGACGGCGTCGGCCGCTTCGGGATCGTCGGCGAGCTCGGGACGCCCGAGCAGCACGTTGTCGCGCACCGACGCTGAGAACAGCGTCGCGTCCTCGAACGCCATCGCGACGCGGCGGCGCAGCTCCTCACGCGTGAGGTCGCGGATGTCGACGCCGTCGAGGCGGATCGCGCCGCCTGAGACGTCGTAGAGCCGAGTGACGAGAGCCGTGAGCGTGGTCTTGCCCGAGCCGGTCAGGCCGACCAGCGCCATCGTCTCGCCGGGCTCGAGCTCGAGATCGACGCCGTCGATGAGGTCGGGTGCGTCGACGGCATCCTGATAGTGGAAGTGCACGTTCTCGAAGGTGAGCCGTCCGCGGGCTTCCGCGACGGTGGCGGGGGTGGCGGGGTCGGTGATCGGGTTCGGCTCGTCGAGTACCTCGAACAGCCGGTCGACCGCCGCGCGGGTGTCGAAGGTCATCGACAGCAGGAAGCCGATCGACTCGATCGGGAAGCGCAGCACCGTCGCCGTCGCGAAGAACGCGAGCAGCGCGCCGCCGGTCATCTGATCCTGTGAGACGAGCCACACGCCGACGCCCAGGCAGAGCGCGAACGCGACATCGGGCACGAGCAGCAGCCACAGCCAGATGCTCGCGATCGCCCGGGCCTTGTCGAGCTCGGTGCCGCGCAGCTCATCGGCCTGACGGGTGAACTTCTCGAGCGAGTACGTGCCCCGCCCGAACGCCTTGAGCACGCGGATGCCGTGCACGCTCTCCTCGACCGCGGTCGCGAGGTCGCCCTGCTGGTCTTGCGAGCGGCGGGCGACGACCGAGTACTTCTGCTCGAACACGTAGCCGTAGATCCACAGCGGGATCGAGCAGACCAGGAAGACGAGCGCGAGGATCCAGTTCCAGAAGAACAGAACGACGGCGCCGACGATGATCGTCACCAGGTTGACGATCAGCAGCACCACGCCGAACGACAGCCAGCGCCGGATCAGCCCGAGATCGCTCATCGCGCGCGACAGCAGCTGCCCGCTCGCCCACTTGTCGTGGAACGCCACCGGCAGGTCCTGCAGTTTCGCGTACAGCGTCGTGCGCATCGCGGCCTCGACGTGCGTGCCGGGCGTCAGCACGAAGAAACGGCGCGCCATGATGAACGCCGCCTCGAGCACCCCGAGCGCGAAGACGACGATCGCCGCGGGCAGCACCTGCGACGAATCCCCGCTCGCGAGCGGACCGTCGACGAGCGACTGGAGCACGAGCGGGATGCCGAGAGCGACGAGTCCGGCGAGCAGCGCGGCCACCATCCCGAGCACGATGCGCGACAGGGCAGGGCGGACGAACGGCATCAGCCGCAGCAGGGTGCGGACGGTGCCGGCGCGTGACGAGGTGGCGGTGTCTGGCATCTGGAGGAGTGCTGCCCCGACACGTGCCGGGGCAGCCTTCCAGCCTAGACCCGGGCCGGCCGCGGTCGGAACGTCTCAGTGGAAGAAGTGCCGCTCGCCGGTGAAGTACATCGTGATACCGGCCGCCTCGACCGCCGCGATCGTCTCGGCATCGCGCACCGAGCCGCCCGGCTGCACGATCGCGACGACGCCCGCGGCGATGAGGATCTGCGGGCCGTCCTCGAACGGGAAGAAGGCATCGGATGCCGCGACGCTGCCGCGTGCCCGGTCGCCCGCGCGCTCGACCGCGAGCTTGCACGAGTCGACGCGGTTGACCTGACCCATCCCGACGCCGACGGACGCACCGCCCGAAGCCAGCAGGATCGCGTTGGACTTCACGGCTCGGCAGGCGCGCCAGGCGAACTCGAGGTCGGCGAGCGTCGCCGCGTCGACGGCCGGACCGGCCGCGAGCTTCCACTGCAACGCCGGGGCGAACTGCGTGTCGACGGTCTGCACGAGGAGGCCCCCCGAGATGCGGCGGAACTCCGTGCCGCCGTCGCCGAACGCTGACGGCAGCTCGAGCAGCCGCAGGTTGGTCTTGCCGGCGAGCACCTCGAGGGCGCCGGGTTCGAACCCGGGCGCGATGATCACCTCGGTGAAGATCGGCGCGATCGACTCGGCCGCCTCTCTCGTGATCGGACGGTTCGAGGCGATCACGCCGCCGAACGCCGACACCGGGTCGCAGGCATGCGCGAGGGCATGGGCCTCGCCGATCGTGGCGGCCGTCGCGATGCCGCACGGGTTGGCGTGCTTGATGATCGCCACCGTCGGGCCGGCGTGGTCGTACGCGGCGCGCACCGCGGCATCGGAGTCGACGTAGTTGTTGTAGGACATCTCCTTGCCCTGCAGCTGCCGGGCCTGGGCGATGCCGGAACCGTTTGACGACGTGTAGAGCGCGGCGCGCTGGTGCGAGTTCTCGCCGTAGCGCAGCACGTCGGCGCGCGCCCACGAGGCGCCCATCCACCCCGGGAACCCCGAGCCCTCGTCGTCGGGCGCGAGCACCGAGCCGAGGTAGGAGGCGACGCCGATGTCATACGTCGCGGTGTGCCGGAAGGCCTCGCGGGCGAGCTCGCGGCGCTGCAGCAGCGAGGTGCCGCCGGCGGCGAGCGCATCCACGAGGTCGCCGTAGCGCGCGGGGTTCACGACGACCGCGACGTTCGCGTGGTTCTTCGCCGACGCGCGCACCATCGCCGGCCCGCCGATGTCGATCTGCTCGACGACCTCGTCGGGCTCGGCCCCCGACGCCACCGTCGCGGCGAACGGGTAGAGGTTGATCACCGCGAGCTCGAACGGCTCGATCTCGAAATGCGCGAGCTCGGCCTCGTGCGACTCGAGTCGCAGATCGGCGAGCAGCCCCGAGTGCACCTTGGGGTGCAGGGTGCGCACGCGACCGTCGAGGTGCTCCGGGAATCCGGTGAGGTCCTGGATCTGGGTCACCGGGATGCCGGCCTCCGCGATCGCCTTCGAGGTGCCGCCGGTCGAGACGATCTCGACGCCCGCGTCGGCGAGCGCCCGAGCCAGGTCGACCAGCCCGGTCTTGTCGCTCACCGCGACGATCGCGCGCTTGATCGGCACGAGGTCGCGTTCGCGGTACAGGGAGGAGTCGATGGTGGCGCCGCTCATTGCAGGTCCTTCAGGGTGACGTGGCCGTTGGCGATGTCGAGCACGACCTGCACGAGCAGTTCGCGTTCGACGAGTTTGATGCGGTCGTGCAGGCGTGACTCGGTGTCGCCCGGCAGCACGGGGATGCGGGTCTGCGCGACGATCGGACCGGTGTCGACGCCGGCGTCGACGACGATCACCGACGCCCCCGTCTCGGCGACGCCGGCGGCGAGCGCGTCCCGCACGCCGTGCGCGCCGGGGAACTCGGGCAGGTACGCCGGGTGGGTGTTGAGCAGGTCCGGGTTGAGGGCATCCACCACCCCCGCGGGCAGCAGGCGCATGAAGCCGGAGAGGATCACCAGGTCGGCATCCCAGCTTTGGATCTGAGCGAGCAGCTCGTCGCCCCACGCCTCGCGGGTGGGGAACGCCGAGAACGGCACGACGAAGGTCGGGATGCCGTACGCCTCGCCGTGCGCGAGACCGTCGGCGTCGCGGTCGGCCCCGATCGCGACGACCCGGGCCGGGAACTCCGCGTCCTCGCTCGCCTCGAGGAGGGCGCGGAGGTTGCTCCCGCCCCCGGAGATGAGGACGACGAGCCGGAGCACGTAGCCCAGCCTATCGGCGGCGTCCGGGCGACTCGCCCCGGCTTCCGGCGCGCGGGACTCCCTACCCTGGAGCCATGCCGTATCCGGACGACGCGTACTTCGAGACCTGGGGATCGGGCGAGCCGCTCGTGCTGCTGCACGGCGGGTTCTGCTCGATCGAGACGATGCGCGATATCGGTGACCTCCTCGCCGACGGCTTCGAGATCCACGCCCCCGAGCGCACCGGCCACGGCCGTACCCCCGACCGCGACGGTCCGTACAGCTACGACGCGATGGTCGACGAGACGCTCGCCTACCTCGACGCCGCCGGGCTCGACTCCGCGCACGTCGTGGGCTTCAGCGACGGCGCGAACGCGGGTTACCTGCTCGCCCAGCGGCACCCGGAGCGCGTGCGCTCGCTGACCGCGATCAGCGGCAACGTCACGACGGATGCTTTCGTGCCCGACGAGCAGCACGCCGCCGGGGTGCCGGCCCAGCACAACGAACGCGTCGAGCGCGAATACGCCGAGCTCTCCCCCGACGGCGCCGACCACGCCGAGGTGGTGATCGGCAAGCTGCTCGACCTGTGGTCGCGCGAGCCGGACATCCCGTTCACCGACGTCGCGGCGATCACCGCCCCGACGCTCGTGCTCGCCGGGGAGCACGACATGATCCGGCTCGACCACTCCGAGGCGATCGCGGCCGCTGCCCCCGGGGCGCGGCTCGAGGTCGTGCCCGGCACCTCGCACATGCTCATCGTCGAGAAGCCCGCCGAGATCGCGGGGCTGATCCGCGACTTCCTGGGCTAGTTGTCGTCCCCGGAGGCTAGTCGCGCCTCCGACGCGGCAGCCGGGACGCGGAGGCGACCCCGACGCCGATGCCGATCGCGAGCTCGAGCGCGGCCACCAGCCCGACGGCTACCGGGTCGGGGCCGACCACGGTCAGCCGCCCGGGTCCGGCGGCTCCGCCCGACGCCGCAGCGAGGAAGCCCAGCAGCAGCCCGCCGACAGCTCCGCCCGCGAGCGCCACCCCGAAGATCGCGGCCGGTCCGACCCGGTCGAGCGCGCGGCTCAGCGCCGGCCGCACCGCCACCCCGGCGAAGAACGCCGCGACGACCGGCACGAGCACTCCGGCGAAGCCGAACGCCGAGTCGCCCGTCGGCAGGGCGCCGAACACCGGAAGAGCCGGGATCGGGCCCAGAGCGGTGCCGACCGGCGACACCAGCGACCCGGCGCCGATCGCGAACCCCGGTCCGACGAGCCAGGCGACCGCCCAGAGCACCAGGTTGGGCAGCACGCTGAGCTGCCCGGCGGTGAGCGCGATGCCGCCGACGACCTCGGTGTGCAGCGACTCGTACATCCCGATCATGTCGGGGAAGCGCACGACGAACAGCGCGGCGACGAGCACCGAGGCGGTCGCGACGGTGAGCGCGACGGCGCCGATGCCCGCGCGCAGAGCGGCCCCGGCCCCGGCCCGCAGCGTCGGCGACAGGTCGTCGAGTCGGCGCTCGAGTCCGTCCGAGCCCCTGCGCCGGACGCGCAGCAACCCCACGACGACGCCCGCGCCGAACACGGCCGCGGGAAGGATCGCCCCCTGCACGAGCGACGGCCGGCCGGCCTCGTGCAACGCGGTCCAGGTCACGCCGAGGGATGCCACAGCGAAGACCGTCACGGCGGTCACCGACCCGAGCAGCCGATGCCCGGCGTCGGCGATCCGTGCGCCGGCTCGCGCGCCTAGCAGCAGGGTGAGCAGCGCGAAGCCGAGCAGCGCGATCGTGACCTTCACCGGGTCGCCGGCAGTCGGCAGCCCGAGCCCCGCGGCGAGCACCGGATCGAGCGTGAAGACCACATCGACGCCGTGACCGAGGAGCCAGACATCCACAGCGGCCCGCCAATACACCGGCCACTCGGGCTGGAAGCCGAAGTGCGCGGCCCACACGATCGTGAGCGGCACGAGCGGGATCGCCACGCCGATCGCGAGCACGAAGAGCGCCTCGAGACCCGCGAACAGAGCGGTCAGCCGTCGGGTCACGGCCCGACACTACCTCCCGGTCGTCAGCACATCGGGTCGGCGCTCGGCACCGTGCCCTTCAGGAAGTAGGCATCCACGGTGTTGTCGACGCACGCCACGCCCTGTGCATAGATGGTGTGGCCCTCACCCTGGTAGGTGACGAGCACACCGCTGGAAAGCTGCTTCGACAGGGACACGGCTTGCGCGTACGGCGTCGCCGGGTCGTTCGTGGTGCCGACGACGAGGATCGGCGGCGCCCCGTCGGCCTCGAACGACGTCGGCAGCTCCGCGACCGGGTACGGCCAGTTCGAGCACGTCACGTCGAGCGCGGCGTAGTCGTCGAGCGCGGTGGCGAAGCCGAGGTACGGCGCCTTCTGGTCGATGACCGCGAGGCCCGCGAGCGGGCTCACGCCGTCGGTGCCGAGGGTGCCCTCGTTGCAGGTGACGGCGGTGTAGATCTCGTAGCCGTTGCCGTCGTACACGCCCGGCGCGGCCCGGCTGTTGTAATCGTCGGCGCTCGCGAAGGTCGACTCCGGGTCGCCCGCCTTCAGATCGGCGAGCATCTGGATGAGGCCGTCCCAGAGGAACTCGGCGTAGAGGCTGTTGATGAGCCCCGTGCCGATCGTCGCGGTGTCGAGCTCGCGACCGTCGCTCGCGGCGAGGCCGGCCGTCCCGGCCGAGAGGATGAGGTCTTCGGTCTGCTGCATGGCGGCCTCGACGCTGCCGCTGAACGGGCAATCGCCGCTGCTGAAGCAGTACTCGAGGAACGCGCGGTAGGCGCTCTCGAATCCGGCCATCTGCGTCGCGAGGGCGTCGAGGTCGCCGACGAGCGGGTCGACGGCGCCGTCGAGCACCATCCGGCCGACCTTCTCCGGGAACAGCTCGGCGTAGACCGCGCCGAGGTAGGTACCGTAGGAGTAGCCCAGGTAGGTCAGCTTCTCGTCGCCGAGCACGGCGCGGATGACATCCATGTCGCGGGCGACGGACGCCGCGTCGAGGTTGCCGAGCAGGTCGCCGGTGTTCTCCTGGCAGGCCTCGATCCAGGTCTTCTCCTCGACCGTGAGCTCGTCGATCCAGGCCTGCGTGCCGTACGGGTTGTCGAAGGTGCCGTAGAGCAGCTGGTCTTTCTCCGCACCGTCGTTGCAGACGATCGGCGACGACTGGCCGACACCGCGCGGGTCGAAGCCGATGATGTCGTAGTTGGCGAGCACGTCCGGGGTCACGATGTACTGCGCCGACTCGGCGACGTAGTCGTAGCCGGAACCGCCCGGGCCGCCGGGGTTCATGAGCATCGAGCCCATCGAGTCGCGGCTGGCGTTGCTGCGCGCGATCGCCAGCTCGATGGTGTCGCCGGTCGGGTCGTCCCAGTCGAGCGGCACGGTGATGCGGGTCTCGTCGATGGCCCCGCCGAGGCTGGTCCAGGTGAGCTCCTGGTTGTAGAAGCGCTGGAGGTCGGCATCCACCTCTTCCCCGGTCGAGGTGTTGGTGGTCTCGCCGCCGCCTCCGCCCTGCAGGAAGTTGAACGGGAAACAGCCGGTAAGCACGACGGCGGATGCGGTGAGCAGCGCGGCCAGCGGAAGGATGCGGCGGACGGACATGAAGAAACCCCCTCGGTGAGACTGTCGCCAGCCTACCGAGGGGGTTCGACCGGAAGTGTTACGGGGCGGCGACGGTCTCGCTCTCACGCGAGTGCTGCGTCCATCGCGGCAACCAGTCTTTCGGCGTACTTGATCATCTCGGCGGTCTTGGTGTCAGAGAGCATCGTCGGGCTGTAGCCGGCGAGAGACTTCAGGCTGAGGAGCCTGTGGAGGTTTGTGCTCGGTGCCGCTCCCGAGACCGCGCGTCGAAGGAGATCGACAGCCTGCTCGTGGTTCTCTCCGCGGGAACAGTATCCGAGCGCTGTGCCGCACAGTGCGTCTGCAGCCGCGATCCCCGCGTGCACCGCGTCAGTTCCGGCTACTGAGTTTCCGGCGGGCGAGTCGCCGAACTGGAGGCGGGCAGCGTCGAGGAACGCACGGGCTTGCGCCGCTCGCGCGCGAATCGCCGCGGCGTCCATCGCCGTCGTGCGAGCGCTCATGGTTCTGCGCTCAGGTGATCGTCTATCGAGAAGCCGGTGACGTGTCGCCCGTCGCTCCGCCACGCGTCGACGATCGGGTCTTTGCTCCGCCACATCCGACGCAACTCCTGAGGCGTGACGTCGAAGATCTGAACGCGATTGCCGGTCCACTTCCGAACGTGGTCTCTGAGCCGATCGAGGTAGGCGTCGCGGTTGATCGCCGACTCCATTTGGATCACGAGTAGGTCGACATCACTGTCCGCGTCGGACTCGCGCCTCGCCACCGATCCGTAAAGAATCACCGTCGTCCCGAATGAGGCGTGCTTATCTGTCAACGCGCGGATCCGGGAGACGAGCTCTTCACGGACGTTCAGGATCGATGCGACCGCGGGCCACACGAGGTGATCGCGGTTGGCGCTGTAGAGCACAGCATCCTGGCGCGGGGCTGCGATCACGAGCCCCACGTCGGCGAGTCGGAGCAAAGACAGACGGATGTTCGATGGGGTGCTCTCATTCGCGAGCCGCGCGACCTGCCGACCGGTCAGTGGTTCACCGGCGGCGGCAAGCACTTGGAGAGCCGCGGCATCAGTTCGTCGGGAAATCGCCGTGAGCGGAAGGGACAGATCCATTCTCGCCTCCGCATCGTTATCGATACTACCGTACCATTATCAATACGATTGTGTCGAGATCGGACGGTATGCTGCGGAGAAGTCGCTCTATGCGCGAGAGCTCGCACACGGATGCACCTCTGTTCAAGCCTTGTTCACTGCCGGGCGCGCCCGATGCAATGGGCCTACTCAGGTCTCCAGGTCTGGCGGGGGGCATAGCCGTCGCGCCGCAGCCCGTGCTCCGTGTAGAGAATGCGGCCTGGGGTAACGACGGTGACTGGGTCAGATGGGGCCTCGTCGAGCCGCCTCCCCCGCTCCACGTGGTCGGACTGCCACCGCAGAGCCTCCCAATAGGCATCCGCGCCAGAGTCGGCGCGCTGAAGGGTCCGGGCGGTGCCGAAGAGCTGCGCCCCGCGGCTGCTCGCTTGCCCCACGAGCGGCGCGAAGATCGCAACCGAGGTGTTACAGAGCGGCCACGATCTCGCGCATCAGCGCGGCGGTCTCGCTCGGCGTCTTGCCGACCTTGACGCCCGCGGCTTCGAGCGCGGTCTTCTTGCCCTCGGCGTTGCCCGCGCCGGCGGACACGATCGCGCCGGCATGCCCCATCGTCTTGCCCTCGGGGGCCGTGAAGCCGGCGACGTAGCCGACGACCGGCTTCGTCACGTACTCGCGGATGAAGTCGGCCGCGCGCTCCTCGGCGTCCCCGCCGATCTCGCCGATCATGACGATCGCCTTCGTCTCGGGGTCGTCTTGGAAAGCCCGCAGCGCGTCGATGTGGGTCGTGCCGACGATGGGGTCGCCGCCGATGCCGATCGCGGTCGAGAAACCCAGATCGCGTAGCTCGTACATCATCTGGTAGGTCAGGGTGCCCGACTTCGAGACGAGACCGATCGGGCCCGTGCCGGTGATGTTGTTCGGCGTGATGCCGACGAGCGACTCGCCGGGGGTGATGATGCCGGGGCAGTTCGGGCCGATGACGCGCGTCGTGCCCTTGCTCGCGGCGTAGGCCCAGGCCTCGGCGGTGTCCTGCACGGGGATGCCCTCGGTGATGACGACGAGCAGCGGGATCTCGGCGTCGATCGCTTCGATCATCGCGTCCTTCGAGAAGGCCGGCGGCACGAACGCGATCGACACGTCGGCGCCGGTCGCGGCGATCGCCTCGGCGACGGTCGCGAAGACCGGCAGCGAGACGGGGTTGCCGTCCTGGTCGGTGTGCTCGACGGTCGTGCCGGCCTTGCGGGCGTTGACGCCGCCGACGACCTGGGTCCCGGCCTTGAGCATGAGGGCGGTGTGCTTGGTGCCCTCGCCGCCCGTGATGCCCTGGACGATGACTTTGGAGTCCTTGGTGAGGAAGATCGACATCTCTTCGTCCTTTACTTCGAAGCCAGCGCGGCGGCCTTGTCGGCGCCGTCGTCCATGGTGGTCGCGAGGGTCACGAGGGGGTTGTTCGCCGCGGCGAGGATCGCCCGTCCCTCCTCGACCTGGTTGCCGTCGAGGCGCACGACGAGCGGCTTGGTGGCCGTGTCGCCGAGGATCTCGAGCGCCTTGACGATGCCCTCCGCAACGGCGACGCACGACGTGATGCCGCCGAACACGTTGACGAAGACGCTCTTCACCTGCGGGTCGCCGAGGATGACGTCGAGACCCGCGGCCATCGTCGTCGCCGAGGCGCCACCGCCGATGTCGAGGAAGTTGGCGGGCTTCACGCCGCCGTGCTTCTCGCCGGCGTAGGCGACGACGTCCAGGGTGCTCATCACGAGACCCGCGCCGTTGCCGATGATGCCGACCTCGCCGTCGAGCTTCACGTAGTTGAGGTCGTTCTCCTTGGCCTTCGCCTCGAGCGGGTCGGCGGCGTCCTTGTCTTCCAGCGCCTCGTGATCGGGGTGGCGGAAGCCGGCGTTCTCGTCGAGCGTGACCTTGCCGTCGAGGGCCACGATGTCGCCGGCGCCGGTGAGCACGAGCGGGTTCACCTCGACCAAGGTCGCGTCCTCGGCCGCGTAGACGCCGTAGAGCTTCACGATGACCGGGGCGACCTTGTCGATGATCTCGGCGGGGAACTTCGCCGCGGTGGCGATCTCGGTGGCCTTCGCGAGGTCGATGCCGGCGATCGGGTCGATCTCGATGCGGGCGAGCGCCTCGGGGCGCTCCTCGGCGAGCACCTCGATCTCCATGCCGCCCTCGTAGGAGGCGAGCGAGAGGTAGGAGCGGTTCGCCCGATCCAGCAGCACGGAGAAGTAGTACTCCTCCTTGATGTCGGCACCGGCGGCGACCATGACCTTTTTGACGACGTGGCCCTTGATGTCGAGGCCGAGGATCGCCTTCGCGGCCTCTTCGGCATCCTCGGGGGTCTTGGCGACCCTGACGCCGCCGGCCTTGCCGCGACCTCCGGTCTTGACCTGCGCCTTGACGACGGTCACGCCGCCCAGCTTCTCGGCGGCGGCGCGCACCTCTGCGGGCGTCTCGGCGACGATGCCGTCGAGCACGGGCACACCGTGCTTCTCGAACATCTCACGGGCCTGGTACTCGTACAGATCCACGCTGGAGTTTCTTCTTCCGTCTTCTCAGGGGTCGGGATGCTCGGTGGCGGGGCCGCTTCTCTCGATGTCGAGATAACTCGATGTCGAGATACTTTTCAGCCCCGCACAGCCTACCCCTGCGAGCATGGAGCGATGTCCGGGAGCGAGCGCAGCGACGCCTCGCCCACGTCGACGCGATCGGCTCGGCTACCCGGACCAGCACGCGCGGAGCGCACGACCCCGGCTCCGGGCCGCCCGGGTGACCGGAGCGCGCGACCCCGGCTGCGGGCCGTCTACGGCCTACCGGATCACCCGGGTCGTGGCCGGGCCGTCGTGGTGGTGCGGCGCTTGCGCGGACTCCGGGCGCGTCGGCTGCTCGGTGCCGGGCATTCCGGCGGCGACGTCCGGCGTCAGGCGTGTTCCGCGACCGACACGAAGATCCCCGACTGACGGGTGACGGCGTCGATGGTGCGCGCCGCCTCGATGAAGACGTCGTTCGTCTTCGACGCGCCGATCACACCGCCCTTGAGCCCGCCGAGGGCACCCACCCGGGTGAAGCGGGCGACCGTGCTCCCCTCGCCGTCGAAGAACTGGAGCGTGAACTTGGTGTGGAAGTTCTTGCCCGCCATCGCGCCGAGCCAGAACGTCGCCGTGCCGCTGCCGCGGGAGACCGCGAACGTGCCATCGGCCAGGGGTGCCACCTGGTGCCCGATGCTGGCGAGGGCGCCGAAGACGATCTGGTGAGCGGCGGCGGGATCCCCCGTGAGGGTGTAGTCGAATGTGCTGGCCATCCCCCCACGGTAGCCGTCCGTAGGCTCCTCCCATGGACACTCGCATTCTCGGCCGCACCGGCCGCCCCGTCTCGGCCATCGGCCTCGGCACCTGGCAGCTCGGCGCCGACTGGGGTTCCGTCGACGACCGGCAGGCGCGCGAGGTGCTCGACGCCTCGTACGCGGCGGGAGTGACGATGTACGACACGGCTGACGTCTACGGCGACGGGCGCAGCGAGCAGCGCATCGCCGCCTGGCTCGACGACTCCGGTCTGCGCGGGAAGGTGGTCGTCGCGACCAAGATGGGCCGCCGGCTCGAGCAGACGATCGAGAACTACTCGGCCGCTCATTTCCGCGAGTGGACCGACCGGTCGCGCGCCAACCTCGGCGTCGACACGCTCGACCTCGTCCAGCTGCACTGCCCGCCCGACGCGGTCTTCGCCTCCGACGCGGTCTTCGACTCCCTCGACGCCCTCGTCGCCGACGGCACGATCGCGGCCTACGGCGTGAGCGTCGAGACGGTCGAGCAGGCGCTCGCCGCGCTCCGGCGCCCGGGGGTGGCGACGGTGCAGATCATCCTCAACGCCTTCCGGCTGAAGCCGCTCGACGCCGTGCTGCCCGCGGCGGAGGAGGCCGGGGTGGGCATCATCGCGCGGGTGCCGCTCGCCTCGGGCCTGCTCTCGGGTCGCTACGACCACGACACGGCGTTCGCCGCCGACGACCACCGCACCTTCAACCGCAACGGCGACGCCTTCGACGTCGGCGAGACCTTCTCGGGAGTCGACTACGACGAGGGCGTCGACGCGGCCCGGGAGTTCTCGGCCCTCGCCCGCGCGCACGACCTGGAGCCGGCGACGGCGGCCCTCGCCTGGCTCGCCCAGCTGCCCGGCGTCAGCACCGCCATCCCCGGGGCGCGCAACGTCGCGCAGGCGGAGGGCAACGCGGCCGCGGGGTCGGTGCCCGCACTCGGGGCGGAGTTCACCGCCGCCGTGCGCGAGCTGTACGACCGCCGATTCCGCGCCGCGATCCACGACCGCTGGTAGGCGCGGGTCAGCGCCGCGAGCGCTGCACCCAGTGGAAGAGGATGCCGGTGATCAGGAAGCCCGCACCGACGACCAACACGAGCAGCACCGCGATCGCCGCGATGGACTCGGCCGGCAGCAGCAGGTAGATCGCCGCGGCGATCGTCGTCACGATGAACGCGATCGCGGACCGGTCGGTGATCTCCTTGCCGGTGTAGAGCACGATCGAGCCGATCACCCCGCCGAGCGCGGCCGCGATCGCCGCGATGAGCGGCAGCGGTGCCGGCAGCGGCAGCCCCGCGAGGCCGAGGGCGATGAGCAGCCAGCCGACGGCCGCGACGACGAGCGCGATCCGGGCGATCACGTTCGCGACCGAAGCGATCGCCACGATCAGGAAACCGACGCCGATGGCGAGGTAGGCGATGACGGTGAGCCACGAGCCGAAGACGCCGACTCCGGCGAATCCGAGGAGGAGGGCGATCAGGATGAGCGCTCCGCCGGCGATGAAGGCGAAGCCGGCGGTGGACCGGCGGGAGCGGGAGATGGCAGCCATACGGGGACTCCTTCGTTGAGGTGGCCCCAGACTAGGGACCGGTGACACCCCGGTGTCGGTCTTGACTTTCCCGGGCGTCGTTCCGGCCTGGCAGACTCGGACGGGTGACCTCTCCCGACCGCTACGTCGTCGCGACCGACGGCGCCTGCAAGGGCAACCCCGGTCCGGCCGGCTGGTCGTGGGTCGGCGAAGACGGGCACTGGGCCGCCGGGGCGATCCCGCAGGGCACCAACAACATCGGCGAGCTGCTCGGGCTGTTGCACGCCATCCGCGACAACGCCGACGTGCGCGAGCTCGTCGTGCAGCCCGACTCGATGTACGCGATCAACACCTACGCCTCGTGGATGGACGCCCACAAGCGCCGCGGCTGGCTGACGAGCGCGAAGAAGCCCGTCGCGAACCAGGAGATCCTCGAGCAGCTGATCGCCGCGCGCGATGCCCGTCGCGCCGCCGGGCTGCCGGATGTCGTGCTCGAACACGTGAAGGGCCACAGCGGGCATCGGCTCAACAGCTGGGCGGATGAACGCGCGGTGCGGGCCTCGCAGCACGCCGCCGGCGGAGACGCCTCGATGTGGTCGTCGCGGCACGGGTCACCCGCGCTCGACGTCTCGGTCGACCCGCCGAGGGGCTCGGGCGACCGCCCGGGGCCACGCCGCTAGAGCTTCTCGATCGGCGCGATCTTGATGAGCAGCCGCTTCTTGCCCGCGGTCTCGAACTGCACCTCGGCGATGCTCTTCGTGCCGACCCCGGTGACCGCCACGACCCGGCCGTCGCCGAAGTCGGTGTGCCGGATGCGGTCGCCCGCCTCGAGGGTCAGGTCGCCGTTGTCGCGCACCTTGCCGGTGATCTCCGACGCCCACTCCCGCTTCACGCGGGGCGGGGCCGGCGGCAGCGCCTCGGTGGAGTACGAGAAGCCTCGGCCCCCGCCGCCGGCGTAACCGCGCGCGTTGAGCGCCCGCGGACGCGACCCGCCGCGCGACGTCGCGTCGCCGGGCGACTGCCGCCAGTCGATGAGACCCGGCGGGATCTCCTGCAGGTAGCGGCTCGGCATCGCGACGCTCGTGTCGCCGAACGACGAGCGCTGCATCGACAGCGACAGGAACAGCCGCTTCTTCGCGCGGGTGATGCCGACGTAGAACAGCCGGCGCTCCTCGGCGAGGCCGCCGGGCTCTCCTGACGACATCCGGTGCGGCAGCAGGTCTTCCTCGACGCCGGTGAGGAACACGGCGTCGTATTCCAGCCCCTTCGCGGTGTGCAGCGTCATCAGCGACACCGTGCCCGACTCGTCCTCGATCTCGTCGGCGGCCGCCACGAGGGCGACCTCGGTGAGGAACTCCAGGAGGCCGGCATCCGGATTGTTCTTGGTGTACTCCTTCGTCACGCTCACGAGCTCTTCGACGTTCTCGACCCGCGCCTCGTCCTGCGGGTCCCGGGTGGCGCGCAGCGCGTCGAGGAAGCCAGTGCCGTTCAGCAGCGCGAGCAGGAGGTCGGCGGGCTTGCCGCCCGCGGCGTGCATCGCCTCGACCTCGTCGAACAGTTCCGCGAGGTCGAGGATCGCCTTCGTCACCTTCGGGCCGAACCCGAGCTGCCCGGCGTCGGCGAGGGCGTCGCGCAGCGGCACCCCGACCTTGTCGGCGTGCGCTTGCAGCGACGCCTCGGTCGCCGGTCCGATGCCGCGCTTGGGGGTGTTGAGAATGCGGCGGAGAGCCAAGTCGTCGGCCGGATTCGCAACCTGGATGAGGTACGCCATCGCATCCTTGATCTCGGCGCGCTCGTAGAACTTCGTGCCGCCGATGATCGTGTACGGCAGCCCCGAGCGGATGAACACGTCTTCCAGCGGCCGGGTCTGCGAGTTCGTGCGGTAGAACACCGCGATCTCGCGGTACGCCGTGCCGGCGGTGTGCAGCGCCGAGATCTCGTCGGCCACGAACTGCGCCTCGTCGTGCCCCGAATACCCGGTGTAGCCGATGATCGGATGCCCCGAGCCGATGGTCGTGAACAGGTTCTTCTCGAGCCGGTCGAAGTTGTTCGAGATGACCGCGTTGGCGGCGTCCAGGATGTTCTGCGTCGAGCGGTAGTTCTGCTCGAGCAGCACCGTCGTGGTGTTCGGGTAGTCGCGCTCGAACTCGACGATGTTGCGGATGTCGGCGCCGCGGAACGCGTAGATCGACTGGTCGGAGTCGCCGACGACGGTGAGCGACGCCGCGGGCAGCCCGCCCGACGCGTCGACCTGCATCCGGGTGTCCTCCGGCACGTGCCGGGGCTTGATCGGCCGGGTCAGCTCGCGGATGAGGGCGTACTGCGCGTGGTTGGTGTCCTGGTACTCGTCGACGAGCACGTGCCGGAACCGCCGTTGGTAGAGGGCCGCCACCTCGGGGAACGCCCGGAACAGGTGCACGGTCTCGGCGATCAGGTCGTCGAAGTCGAGCGCGTTCGCGCGGCGCAGGCCCGCCGTGTAGCGGCGGTAGATCTCGAGGAACGCGACCTCGGCCGGGTCGTCGGTGTTGACGTTCCGCGCGTAGGTCTCGACGTCGATCAGCTCGTTCTTCTGCTTCGAGATCTTGCCCGCGACGATCCCCGGCGTCAGGTTGAGGGTGTCGGCATCCAGCTCTTTGACGATGCGCTTGATCAGCGCGCGGCTGTCGGCCGAGTCGTAGATCGTGAAGCCCGCCTTGAGTCCCATGACCTCGGCCTGGCGCCGCAGGATGCGCACGCACGCGCTGTGGAAGGTGGAGATCCACATGCCATCGGTGGCACGTCCCACGAGGTGCTGCACGCGTTCGCGCATCTCGTTGGCGGCCTTGTTGGTGAAGGTGATCGCGAGGATGTGCAGCGGGCTCGCCTCGCCGCTCGCGAGGAGCCCGGCGATGCGGCGGGTCAGCACGCTCGTCTTGCCCGACCCGGCTCCCGCGACGATCAGCAGCGACGGGCCTCGGTAGAGCACCGCCTCGCGCTGCCTCGGGTTGAGCCCCTCGAGCAGCCGGTCGTCGACCGTCGGAGCGCCGTCCAGGGCGATGCTCGGGAAATCGGACGCGCTCATGGTGCCTCGATTCTACGAGCGACCGGTGGCCTCGGCGCGGGCCGCGACCCCGAGGTCGGGGTGGTCGACGAAGATCCCGTCGACTCCTGTGTCGAGCACCGCCCGGAACTCGCCGCGCCAGTCACCCCAGTGCTGCGGGTCGGCGCCGGCACGGTGGGCTTTCGCGAGGAACCGGTTCTCGGGGCGCAGGGTCCAGGTGAACACCTCGAGTCCCACGGCGTGCGCGCGGGAGACCAGATCCCGGCCGCTCGATCGGAGCAGGAGCGACTTCTCGACGCTCACGCCGTCGACGTCCTTCGCGAGACGGGCGAGCCCGGCATCGGTCAGCTGCGCCGAGTAGGGCAGCGCCTTCGCGCCGAACCGCGCGACCTGGTCGGGGGCCGAACCGCGCGCCTCGAGGAGGTAGACGAACCTGCCGTTCACCCCGCGGTCGCGGATCTGCCCGAGCACCGTCTGCTCGAAGCACTCCACGATCGTCCGCGCGCCGTCATCCCACGGCCTGAGCGCGTCGGCGACGAGCCCGTCGAGCGGCAGCCCGATCGAGGCGAAATACGTCGGATGCTTCACCTCCGCCACGATCGAGATCGCGCGTCCGGTGCGCTCGGCTCCGGCATCGAGGATGTCGAGCAGATCCTGCAACCGCAGGATGCCCTCGGTGTTGTCGAACGTCGCCGACGCCTGCCGCACCTCCGGCAGCCGCTCGACGGCCCGGAGGGTGCGCAGCTCGTCCCAGGTGAAGTCCTCGGTGAACCACCCGGTGAGGCTCGCCCCGTCGACGGTCTTCGTCGCGCGGCGGTCGGCGAACTCCGGCCGCGAGGCGATGTCGGTCGTGCCCGAGATCTCGTTCTCGTGCCGCAGTACGAGCACCCCGTCGCGGGTCGCGACGATGTCGGGTTCGATCGCATCGACCCCGAGGGTGATCGCCAGCTCGTACGCCGAGCGCGTGTGCTCGGGCCGATATCCGCTCGCACCGCGATGCCCGATGACGAGGGGGAGCGGAGCGGGCACGGGTTCACGATAATCTGAGGCCACATGTCCACGTGCGCGAACTGCGGCCGGGAGCTGCAGCCCGCCTGGAAGTACTGCATCACCTGCGGCACGCGCACCGGCGTGCCCCTCGCGGGCGTGGTTCCGTCGGCGCTCAGCACCGACCCCGAGGTGCCGCCGCGACGGGTCAACGTGCTCGCCGTGCTCGCCCTCATCCTGGGTTGTCTGCTGAGCCCGCTCGCGGCGCTGTTCGGCCATGTCGCGGTCGCGCAGATCAAGGTGAGCGGCGAGCGAGGGCTCGTGCCCGCCTGGATCGCCGTGGCGCTCGGCTACCTCTGGCTCGTCGCCCTCGCCGTGCTCGTGATCGCATTCATCACCACGAATGCCTGAGGTTCCCGCCGCGTTCCGCTGGCGCGAGCCGACCTCGCGGATCCCGCTGCGCTGGGGCGGCTACCGCACGCGGATGCTGGGCGGGCTGCTGCTCGTCGTCGGCGGCGGCGCGGCGATCGCCGGAGGCGGTGCGACCAGCCCGTTCGCGGCCGCGCTGCTCTACCTCGGATCGGTCGCCCACGTCATCGGCTGGTCGGTGCTGCCGTCCGCCGGCTGGCGTCGGGTCTGGGCACTGATCCCCTCCACGCTGTCGATGTGGCTGCTGCTCGTCGGGCCGGCCTGGCTCTGGGTGCTCGTGCTGCCCTACACCGGCTGGCTGCTGGTGCGGCATCGCCCGCTCGCGAGCTACCCGACGGTGCTGTTCGTGCTCGCCGCCGCCGTCTTCACTGCGCGCGTGCTGCCGCCCTCGTATTCGTCGATGCTGCTCGGCGTCGGCATCATGGCCGCCTTCCTCGTCCTCTCCGCCCTGGCCGCCCGCGCCGTCCACGTCGCGCAGGACCGCGTGCGCCGTGGGCGAAAACGCAGCCTTTCTCAGGTTCGACCTCTCTAAACTGGCCGCATGGCCAATCCTGCTTTCAGCAACTCGCCCGCCTTCTCGGCGAAGGCGGCTCAGAAGCTCGCCGCGCGCGAGAACGCCGTCCCCGCCGTCCCGACGCCGGGACAGCTCCAGGACCAGTTCGCCCTCCCGGACGCGACTCCGGATCAGATGGAGCGGATGACCTACCAGGACACCATCTTCAAGATCCTCGCGGGCTTCGCCGTGTTGCTCGTCGGCGCGGCGATCGGCTGGATCTTCCCGGTCCTCGCGATCGTCGGCGCCATCGCCGGCCTGGGGCTCGCGCTGGTGAACATCTTCAAGAAGAAGCCGTCGCCGCCGCTCATCCTCGCGTACGCGGTCGCCGAGGGTCTGCTCGTCGGTGGCGTCTCGGCGATTTTCGCCCAGCTGTACAGCGGCATCGTGCCGATGGCGCTGCTCGGCACGCTCGGCGTGGTCGGCGTCACCCTCGCCCTCTTCGCCAACGGCAAGGTGCGGGTCTCGAAGCGTGCGACCCAGGTGTTCCTCGTCGCCATCGTCGGCTACGCGGCCTTCTCGCTCGTGAACCTCGTGCTGATGGCGACCGGAGTGCTGAGCGGCTTCAGCGGCACCGGCGGCCTTCGCAGCATCGAGATCCTGCCCGGCGTCCCGCTGGGCATCCCGCTCGGCATCCTCGTCGTCCTGCTCGCCGCGTACTCGCTGGTGATGGACTTCGACCAGATCAAGCGCGGCGTCGAGACCGGACAGCCCCGCATCTACGGCTGGACCGCCGCCTTCGGCATCATCGTCACCGTCGTCTGGCTCTACCTCGAGATCCTGCGACTGCTGTCGTACTTCCTGCCGCGCAACTAGCGCACGGCGCGTCCTAGAGGGATCTGTGACCTGAGGGATCTCCGCACGCGGGGGTCCCTCAGGTCGTTCGGGGGTCTTCCGCCGCCGCGCGCCCACCCTTCTCTGCGTGGGATCAGGCCGCGGCGACGGCATCCCGGATGATCGCGTACGCGTCGCGCGCGAGTTCCACGCCGTCGGTGAAGGGCGTGCGCCAGATGGCGAGCACACCGTTCGCGATCGGGCTCAGGATGCTCGCGCTGAACGCCTCGACCCCGATCGGGCCGCGATAGCCCGCCGTCCAGGCGACCCGCACGACCTCGGCGACGTCGACGACCCCGGTGCCGAGCGGCCCACGACCGGACTGCCCGAGCTCGAGATAGCCGAGCGCGGGCACGGCCTCCCGCACCGCGGCGGCCATGTCAGCCTCCTCGACCGCCATGTGGAACGTGTCGAGGTGCAGGAAGAGGTTGGCTGAGCCCGACAGCTGCCGGTAGGCGAGCGCCTGCGCCGCGGTGTTCACCATCGGCGTCTCGTAGCGGTTGAGCACCTCGAAGGTGACCCTCACGCCCTCGCGCGCCGCGGCATCCGCTACCGAACCCACGAGCGACGCCGACCGCTCGACGACCGAACGCTCCGGGGCGTCCGGCGCGCGGCCGAACAATCCGTACGGCACGCCGTTCAGCTGGTCGCCGCCGACATCGGCCGTGAACTGCACCATGCGGCGCAGGGCGTCGGCACCGTGGGCACGGATGCCCGCGTCCTCCGAGCTGACGTCGGCGTCGGGCGACTGGCCCGCGATCGGCACGGGCACGAGCCCCCGGTCGGCGAACCGACGCCCGAGCTCCACGGCATCCGTCGCGTCCGGGTCCACCGGAGGAAGCACCACCCGGGTGTAGCCGAGCGCGGCGAGCTCGTCGAGGGCCGCCTCGAACCCGGGGTCGTCGATTCCCGCGACGAGCGCGTTCAGGTGGCACGCGATATCCAGGCGGTCCGCCATCAGAAGACCGGCAGGTCCAGCCGTTGCTTGAAGACCGAGTAGCCGTCGTCCACGTGCACGACGGTGCCGTTGATCGCGTTGGACTCATCGGACGCCAGGAACGCCACGACATCCGCGATCTCCTCAGGGGCGGTCATCGTGTTGCGCAGCTGCTCGGAGGCGAAGGTCGCCTTGAGGTCGTCGCTGAACTGGTTGATGATGGCCGTGCCGACGCGGCCAGGGGTGATCGCGACGACCCGGATGCCGTACTCGGCGAGCTCGTACGCCGCCGAGCGGGTAAACGAGATGACGGCGGCCTTCGCGGCGCTGTAGGTGAACGAGAGCTCCGCCGCCTGCTCGCCGTAGATCGACGAGGTGTTGACGATGACGCCGCGGGTGCCCTGCTTCACGAACTGGCGGGCGGCGGCGAGGATGCCGAAGTAGACGCCGTCCTGGTCGACCCGGATCATCGGGTCGTAGTCGACGGCGGGGTCGTGCTGCAGCAGCGGCTTGCCGCCGGCGATCCCCGCATTGTTGAAGATCATGTCGATCGGGCCGAGGGTGTCGACCGCGGTCTGCACCATGGCGGCCGTCTGCGCGTAGTCGGAGACGTCGACGCGGGTCGCGGCGAATCGTCCCTCGAAGCCGCCGGCCGATAGCTCGGCGACGAACGCGGTCGCCGCCTCGAGGTTGATGTCGGCGACGAGCACGCTCGCGCCTTCGCGGGCGAACTTCTGCACCGTCGCCCGCCCGATGCCGCTGGCGCCCCCGGTGATGATGGCGACTCTGCCTGTCAAACGCATGATGTCGTGCTCTCTCTCGAACGATGCCGCGCAGCGCGGCGGAGGACGACCGGGAGCGGCGGGAAGCCGCCCCCGGTCGGATGCGGGATCGGTTATCACAACTTGTCGGACGGGGTGATGTCCTTGGCGTTCTCCTTGGTCACGAGGACCGTGGCAACCGCCGAATAGTTCGACGACGGCAGCGAGCCGTCGGCACGGTAGGCCTCGACCGCGGCGACCACGTCGTCGAGGATCGACGGCCAGGGCTGCTCGATCGTGGCGAGGAACGCGCCATCGGCCTGGATCGCGGCGATCGACTCGCTGACCGCGTCGACACCGGTGACCTTGGCGTCCTCACCGGCTTCTTCGATTGCCTTGGCGGCGCCGAGCGCCGCGTCGTCCCAGCCGACCCAGACGCCGTCGAGCTTGCCGGGGTTAGCCGCGATGTAGTCCGCGACCAGGGCGAGCGCCTCGGTGCGACCCGTCGCCGGCGATGTCACCTTCTGGATCTCCCCTCCCGCGATGGTCGCACCGGCGGCGATGAGGGCCTTCTCGGCGAGACTCGCACGCAGGCGGATGCCGGGGTGCGGGTCGTGGCCGATGACCATGATGTTGGCGCCGTCGAGTCCGCCGACCGCCTCGTCGAGGGCGCCGACCGTCTGGTCGACGATGCCCTGCTGGTCGGTCGTGATGTTCAGCGCGAAGGCGTCGGTCGCGGCCGTGGCGCTGTCCATCGCGAAGATCGGGATCTCGGCGTCGTTCGCGGCGGTGATGATCGAGCCGATCGAGCCCTCGTCGGTGTACCCGTCGAGGATGACGTCGGCGCCCTGGCCGATCGCGCTCTCGACCGCGGGATTCATCTTCTGGAAGTCGAAGTCGCCCTGGATCATGGTGAGATCCCAGCCGAGCTCCTCGGCCTTGGCGGTGACGGCCTGCACCCACCAGGCGCCGACCGGGGTCTGGTTGCCGGAGGTGAAGGCGATCACCTTGAAGGTGCCGTCGTCACTTCCGGAGGCGCCGCCCGTCGAGCATCCGGTGAGGACCAGCGCCGCGGATGCGGCGAGAGCCAGGGTGGCCGCGAGGGCCGTGTTCTTCTTACGCACTTGACTACTCCTTTGTTGTAATTGCGCTTCTACTTGGGTGATGCGGGGCGGGGTGACCGCCGCTGTCGGGGACGGCGCGGTGCGCTACCGACCCCGGGTCCTGAGGGAGGAGAGCGTCACGGCCGCGATGATGATGAGGCCCGTGACGACCTGCTGGATGTAGGCGTTGACGCCGAGGATGTTGAGCCCGTTGCTCATCACGCCGATGATCGCGACGCCGACCATCGTGCCGACGAGGTTGGCGCGGCCGGAGCGGATGACGGTCATGCCGAGGAAGACCGCCGCGACGGAGAACATCATGTTGTCGCCGCCCTGGACGGCGCTCGCGCTGCCCAGCCGGGCGGCGAGCAGGATGCCGCCGATCGCGGAGATCAGTCCGGCCGCCGTGAACGCGAGCATCCGCGCCCGCCGCACGTTGACGCCGGAGAGCCGGGAAACCTCGACGTTTCCGCCCACGGCATGCCAGCCGCGGCCGATCGTCGTGAACCGCAGGATCACCCAGAGCACCACCGAGATGCCGACGGCGATGTAGACCGGCATCGGGATCTCGAGCAGCCGACCCTGCCCGAGCTCGTTGAACTCCGGCGGGAGGCTGAACAGCGTCGTGCCTTTCGTCACGAGATACGCCAACCCGACGACCGACGTCATCGAAGCGAGTGTCGCGACGAACGCCGACAGGTTCACGTAGGCGATGAGCACCCCGTTGACGAGCCCGACGAGCAGCCCGGCGATCATCGCGACGAGGATCGACGTCCAGATCGGCGTGCCCGAGATCATCATCGAGGCGGCGACCGCTCCGGCGAGGCTCGAGGTGGCGCCGACCGAGAGGTCGAAGTCGCCGACGACCATGACGAGCGTCTGGGCCCCGGCGATGATCGCGAGGATGGACACCTGGTACAGGATGTTCTTCACGTTGACGAAGGTCAGGAACACGTCGGGCCGCATCGCGAAGAAGAACACGATCAGCACGATGAGGGCGACGACGGTGCCGCCCTGCAGCAGCGTGCGGCCGACCGTGCCGAGCCGGTTCGGGGAGGTCGACGAGCCCGACGACGTCGGGTCTTCGGTGGTGAGCGTCATGTCAGTCCGACTTTCCGTAGCAGTACGAGAGGAGGAGTTCGTCGTCGGCACCCTCGGCCGGCACCTCGCCGGCGATTCGGCCTTCGTGCATGATGAGGATCCGGTCGCTCAGCCCGATGAGTTCGGGCAGTTCGGAGCTGACCGCGATGACCGCCGTGCCGCCCTCGGCGAGTTTCCGGATCAGGCGGTAGATCTCGGCCTTGGTGCCGACGTCGATGCCGCGGGTGGGTTCGTCCATCAGCAGCACCCTCGGCTTGCGCGCGAGCATCTTGGCGAGCACGACCTTCTGCTGGTTGCCGCCCGACAGCTCGCCGACCTGCTGACCCGGCCCGCGGGCCTTGATCTGGAGGTCGAGCATCCCCTGCCGGGTGATGTCGGCGATGCGCCCGCCGGAGACGAACCCGAGCGTGCTCACCGACGGGATGTTGGCGATCGCGATGTTGTCCTGGATGGAGGCCCCGAGGTCGACGCCCTGGCTGCGGCGCTCCTCGGGAACGAGCGCCAGTCCGGCGGCGAGTGCCCGACCGACCCCCGAGGAGCGGCGCAGCACCCGGCCGCCGACCGCGATCTCGCCGGCGACGTGCTTCTGCGCGCCCGACAGGATGCGCAGGAGTTCGCTGCGGCCGGAGCCGGCGAGTCCGCCGATCCCGAGCACCTCGCCCTCGCGCACCTCGAACGAGACGTCCTGCACCCGGCGGCCGCCGAGGTTCGAGACGGTCAGCGCGACCGGACCCGTTCCGGTGCCCCGGTCGGGGTAGAGCGTGCCGGCCGCGCGGCCGACCATCGTGGAGATGACCTCGTCGATGTGCGAGTCGGCGACGTCCTTGGTGATGATCGTCTCGCCGTTGCGCATGATCGTGAGGCGGTCGCAGAGTTCGAAGACCTCCTCGAGCCGGTGCGAGACGTAGACGATCGCGACGCCCTGGTCCCGCAGCGAGCGCAGCACGCTGAACAGCTCGGTGATCTCGGTGTCGGTGAGCGACGCGGTGGGTTCGTCGAGGATCAGCACGCGGGCATCCGTCGCGAGCGCGCGGGCGAAGGCGACCATGGTCTGCTGCACCGGCGAGAGGTCGCCGGCGAGCGCGCCGAGCGGGATGCGCTGGTGGAGCTTGTCGAGCTGCTCCTGCGCACGGCGGCGCAGCGTCGGCCAGTTGACGAACCCGCCTGTGCTCGGCGTCTGCTCGCCCAGCAGGATGTTCTCGGCCACGCTCACCGTCGGGATGATCGCCAACTCCTGGTAGAGCGCGACGAGGCCGGCGCGGTTGGCCATGCGCACGTTGGCGAACTCGACGGGCTCGCCGTCGCGCAGGATCGTGCCGGCGTCGGGCGAGTGGATGCCGGTGAGGATCTTCACGAGGGTCGACTTGCCGGCGCCGTTCTCACCGAGGAGCGCGTGGATCTCGCCGGCGCGCACGTCGAGGCGGGCGCCCTTGAGCGCGTGCACGCCGTCGAAGCGCTTGACGATGTCGATCGCCTCGAGGGCGGGGATCACGTCGCTCACGGACGCACCTCGTCGACGAGGTCGTTGCAGCGGATGACGACCTTCGGATGCTTCCCCGAGACGTGCGCCTCGAACGCGGCGACCGCGTCGTCGAAGTCGAAGACGGCGTCGGTGAACTCCGCCAGTCGCAGCTGCGGCAGGATCTGCAGCGCCCGCGGGAAGGCGTACGGCGAGACGAAGACGCCGGTGAGCGTGAGTTCCTTGAGGTACAGGTAGTCGGAGAGGTTGAGTGGCAGCTCGAAGTCGTGCGGGTACATCGCGCCGTAGACGACGGTGCCCCCGCGGGCGGCCGCGTCGAGCAGCCCGCGCACGGCGTGGGTCGAGCCGGAGGCGTCGATGACGACGTCGTAGCCGAGACCGCCGGTGATCTGCGCGACCCGCGTGGCCTGGTTTTCCCCGATCGGATCGATGACGTGCTCGGCTCCAGAGCGCAGCGCCATGGCCCGGCGCTCGGCGATCGGCTCGGCGAGGGTCAGCGAGGTGGCGCCGTACATCTTCATGACCTGCAGCGCGAGCTGGCCGATCGGGCCGCCGCCGCAGACGAGCACCCGGTCGCCGGGGCGCACGCGCGTCTTGTCGGCGATGCGCACGGCGACCGAGACGGGTTCGAGCAGGCAGCCCTCGAGCAGGCTGACCGTATCCGGCAGCACGTAGACCTGGGACTCGTGCCAGGTGATCGTCTCGGCCATTCCGGGACGGTTGTAGTCCTGGATGTTGTCGCAGAACTGCTGACGGCCGTCGCGGCAGGCACGGCACGAGCCGCAGAAGCGCAGGAAGTTGCCCGCGACGCGGTCGCCGACCTTGACCCCGGTGCGCACGGACTCGCCGACCGCCTCGACGACGCCCGAGAGCTCGTGGCCGAGGCCGATCGGCACGTCGGTGCCGAAGAAGCCCTCGGCGAGGTGCGGGTCGGAGCCGCAGATCGCCGAGTAGGCGACGCGGATCCGCACGTCTTCGGGACCGAGGTCGTGCGACGGCAGGTCGACGATGCCGATCCGGCCGCGGGCATCCTCATCGCGTTCGCGCAGGCTGCCGATCTTGGTGACCGCTACTGTCCTCATGAAGCTCTCCGTCGAGTTCGAGGGTGGATGTCTGTCAGGACTTGGTGATGACGCGTCGCGTCGCCGCGATCGTGGCTTCCAAGCCGTAGCCGTGCTTGTCGCGCAGCTGCTCGTCTTCGCCGAAGCCGGCGTAGACCTGGGGGATGCCGAGCCGCTCGAACGCCTTCAGCGCGACACCGCGGTCGGCGAGCACGTCGGCGATCCGGGTGGCGAGACCGCCGTAGGCGAGGTGGTCCTCGAGCACCACGAACCGGCCGTCGGTCTCGGCGGCCGACCGGATGATCAGCTCCTCATCGATCGGCTTGAGCGTGAACATGTCGACCACCCGAACCGAGTGGCCCTCCTTCTCCAGCTCGGCCGCGGCCTGCAGCGCCTGGGCGACGACGGTGCCGTGCGTGAAGATCGTGGCCGCCGAGCCGTCGCGGGCGACGATGCCCTTGCCGATCCGGATGTCGTGCTGACCGGGCTCGTAGAGCACCATGTCCTTCTTGCCGACGGCCAGCCGGATGTAGATCGGCCCCGTCATCGTCATCGACTGCCGGATGATCTCGCCGACCATGAGCGGGTCGCCGATCGAGGTGACCGTCATGTTGGTGAGGGCGCACATCAGCGCCAGGTCTTCGACGGCGTAGTGCGTCGAGCCGCCGTTGCCGACCAGCCCGCCGTGCGTGCCGATGATCTTGACCGGCAGGTTCGGGTAGCAGACGTCAGTGCGCACCTGCTCGAGCGCGCGCATGCTGAGGAACGGGAGCATCCCGGAGACGACCGGGATGTTGCCGTCGTAGGCGAGCCCGGCGGCGACGCCGACGCAGACCTGCTCGGCGAGGCCGACATCCACGAACCGGTCGGGGAACTTGTCGCGGAACTCCACGAGCGTCGCCCCGATGTCGGGCGTCAGCACCCAGAGGTTCGGGTACTCGTCGCCGAGTTCGGCGAGGGTCGTGCCGATGACCGAGCGGGCTCCGAGGAACTCGCCGAAGGTGAACGTGACGGGCATCAGACCAGCTCCTTCTTGCGGCCGGCCTCGAGGGCGGCCATCGCGCGTTCGAGATCGGCGGCGCCGAGCGATCCGGCGTGCCAGGCGAGGTTGCGCTCCATGAAGTCGACGCCCTTGCCCTTGACGGTCTCGGCGATGACGACGGTGGGGATCCCGCTCGCGGGGTCGGGCAGGCCGTCGATCGCGGCGACCAGGGCCCCCATGTCGTGGCCGTCGATCTCGACGACGTTCCAGCCGAAGGCGCGCCACTTGTCGGCGTAGGGCTCGAAGGCGACGCGCTCCTCGGCCATGCTCGTCATCAGCTGGCGGTTGCGGTCGATGAAGGCGACGAGGTTGCCGAGCTTGTTGCTGCGGGCCGCCATCGCGCCCTCCCAGACCGACCCTTCGCCGGTCTCGCCGTCGCCCATCAGGGTGATGACCCGGTGCGTCTCGCCGCGATGGCGAGCGCCGAGCGCCATCCCGACCGCCAGCGGAAGGCCGTGGCCGAGCGACCCGGTCGAGCACTCGACGCCGGGCAGCTGCACCTTGCACGGGTGCATCCCGTAGGCGCTGTCGAGCAGCCCGTAGGTGTCGACGATTCCGTCGTAGGAGAAGAAGCCGCGCATCGCCATCGCGATGTACATGCAGACCGCCGCGTGGCCCTTGCTGAGCACGAACCGGTCGCGCGACGGGTTGGCGATGTCGGTCGGGTCGACCTCGAGTCCGTAGTGGAAGAGGGCGGTGAGGATGTCGGCCGCCGAGAGGTCTCCGCCGATGTGCACGGCCCCCTCATAGGTGCCGCAGAGGTGGAGCAGCTTGCTGCGCAGCTCGTACGCCAGATCTTCGAGCTGCGCGACGTCGGGTCGCTCCCGCCCGGTTTTGAAGGTCTCGCGGACCATCCATGCCTCCTCGTTGAGAACACCGTGACCGCTCGCGGCGATTACTTCGGGCGAAGGTATCACGAACTCATTTACAAGTAAACAACTCTGCACCTAAACTGCATCTACCGGCCCGATAGGCGACTCTGTTCCTGAGCGCGCGCGGGCGAACGACGAGCGACACACAGAGAAGTGGAGTTGGAATGTCTGATCAGTTGACGAAGTCCGGGGTACGCACCGGGCTGTACATCGGCGGCGAGGAGCGGTTCACCGACGAGGTGCTGACCGTGGCCGACCCCGGCAAGCCCGGCGTCGTCGTGGGCGAGGCCGCCGCAGCGTCGGTGGCCGACGTCGCCGACGCGGTCGCCGCCGCGAAGGCCGCGTTCCCCGTGTGGTCGAAGCTCGGCGCGACCGAGCGCGCGGCCCAGATGGCCGCCGCCATCGAGGGCATCGCCGAGGCGCGCGACGACGACGCCGCGATCCTCTCGCAGGAGAACGGCAAGGTGCGCTTCGAGGCCTGGGTCGACAGTCTCGTGCTGCAGATCCGCTGGGGTCTCGCGCTGTCGCTCGCCGACCAGGTCGACACCAGCACGGTGCTCGAACCCGTCATGGGAGCGATCCCCACCCGCACCACCGTCGCCCACCAGGCTCTCGGCGTGGTGACGATCATCGTGCCGTTCAACTGGCCGATCGCGATCCTCGGCGCGGCCCTGCCGCACGCCCTGCTCGCCGGGAACGCCGTCATCGTGAAGCCGCCGCCCTCGGCGCCGCTCGCGACGACGCGCGTCATCCAGCGCATCGCCGAGAAGCTGCCCGCCGGCGTGCTCAACGTCATCACCGGGCGCGACGAGAACATGGGCGCGCTCATCCAGAACCCCGACGTGGCGAAGGTCTGCTTCACGGGCTCGGTCAACGGCGGCAAGCGCATCATGGAGATGGCGTCCAAGTCGCTCACGCGCGTGACGCTCGAGCTCGGCGGCAACGACGCGGCGCTGTTCCTCGAAGACGCGGTGCTCGACGACACGCACCTCGACCGCATCTTCGCGGGCATCTACGACACGACCGGTCAGATCTGCATGAACGCCAAGCGCGTCTTCGTGCATCGGTCGCGGCTCGACGAGCTCGTCGCGGGGCTCACCGCCCGCCTCGAGAAGGCGAAGCTCGGCTACGGACTCGACGAGGGCACCACGATGGGGCCGCTCCACCAATCCGCGCAGAAGGCGTTCGTCGACGAGATCATCCAGGAGGCGAAGGATGCCGGCGCCGACGTGCGCGAGTTCGGCGAGCTCCCCACGGGTGACCTCGCGGGCGGCAACTTCGTGCGCCCCGCGATCGTCGTCGACCCCGACCTGAACCTCCGCGTCGTCACGCAGGAGCAGTTCGGTCCGGTCATCCCGATCATCCCGTTCGACACCGAGGACGAGGCCGTGCGCCTCGCCAACGACACCTGGGGCGGCCTCTGCGGGTCGGTCTGGACGTCGAACTCCGAGACGGCGAACCGGGTCGGCAGCCAGCTTGTCTGCGGCTACGTCTGGGTCAACGACCACGGCGCACCGCGCCTCGACCTGCGGGCGCCGTTCGGCGGTATGAAGCAGTCCGGGTTCGGCCGCGAGCAGGGCATCGAGGGCGTGCGCGCGTTCCAGGACTCGCACTCGATCTCGCACCTCGACCCCGCGGTGCTCGCCTCGATGCACCACTGATCAGTTGAGGACGAGGGCCCGGCTTCGAGATGTTCGGAGCCGGGCCCTCGTCTCTGACACACTCGACTCACTCCAGGAAGGACGCTCATGAACCCCGCTCAGCGTCGGGCCCACGACACGCGGGCCTCCGAGCGGGTCGTGACGGAGCATCTGGCGCACGCGATCGATCCGGAGAACTTCACGCCGCGGCTACTGACGCTGCTCTCCAACGCCCTCGTCTGGCGTGAATCCGCGGAGCTGCGCGCGAAGTTCAGCCTCGGCACGAACGAGTTCCGCGTGGTGTCCGCCGTCGCCATCCGGCCCGGGGTGTCGGCGACCGAGATCTCCGACTTCCTCGGGCTCAACAAGGCGGTCGTCTCGAAGAGCGTCAACGTGCTGCTCGACCGCGACCTGATCGTCATCTCCGACGGCCCGCGCGGCTCACGCCCGCTCTATCTCACCGCCGAGGGTGCCGAGATGCACGACGCCATGCTGCCGATCTCGCTGCGTGGTCAGGAGATCATCCTCGAAGGTCTCGAGCCCGAGATCGTCGAAGACCTCAACCGCATCCTGCGCGACATGCTCACGAAGCTGCGCGCCTACCCGGACGCCCACGTCGGGCCGCTGGACCTCGACCCGCACGACGCCTGACCCCTTCCCCTGCGGCGGAGTCGCCCGCACACTGGGATGGTGGAATTCGTCGGCATCATCGACCCGCTCGACCCGGGACCGCCGCGACCCGACGAGGTCGCCGCGGAGTTCCCCGTGCCGGTCGTGACCTTCGTCGCGCAGGACTCCCTCGAGGAGATCTCGATCGGTTCCGGCGGCACGACGTCGAACCGGGTCACCACCCGCGCGGAGGCGACGATCTCGTACACGCTCTGGCGCAACCCCGCCGATCGTGCCGATCCGGTCAATCTGGCGGACCTGGCGCCGGACGTGCGCCGGTCACTCGACGAGCTCCCGCCGTGGCCGTTGCCCGCCTGGATCCTCGAATCCCGGGAGCGCATGCGCTATCCGACTGTGTGGGATGCGGTGCGCACGACCTGGATCGCCGATCGAGCCGCCGAAGCCTGGCGCGCCCCCGACCAGATCCTCGTCCAGCACGTGAACTACATCGTGATGAACACCTTCCGTGAAGAACGCGTGCGCGGCGGCTTCCCGGGGGAGCTTCAGGGGCGGGCCACCGAGCGGTCGATCGAGCGCGACATCCCGATCCTGCTCGACGGAGTCGCGGTCCCGGGTCTGCGCGTCGACACCGATGCGCACGTGCTCGGACTCGCCGCCGACCTCGGCGACCGCATCCTCAGCGCCGTCGTCGCCCGCGACGCGCTCCCCCACCTACGCCTCGAGTTCGCCACCCGCACCTCATGAGGATCGGAGGACGGTTCCGAGCTTGAAGGAGGAACACGAAGCGGTCCGGCTCACTCCCACTCGATCGTGCCCGGCGGCTTCGACGTCACGTCGAGCACCACGCGGTTCACACCGGCGACCTCGTTGGTGATGCGGTTGGAGATCTTCGCGAGCAAGTCGTACGGCAGCCGCGTCCAGTCGGCGGTCATCGCATCCTCCGACGAGACCGGCCGCAGCACGATCGGATGCCCGTAAGTGCGACCGTCCCCCTGCACGCCGACGCTGCGCACGTCGGCGAGGAGCACGACCGGGCACTGCCAGATCTCGCCGTCCATGCCCGCGGCGGTCAGTTCGGCGCGGACGATCGCGTCCGCCTCGCGGAGCAGATCGAGTCGCTCACCGGTAACCTCCCCGACGATGCGGATCCCGAGTCCTGGCCCCGGAAAGGGCTGGCGCGCCACGATCACCTCCGGCAGGCCGAGTTCGCGGCCGATGGCGCGCACCTCGTCCTTGAAGAGGGTGCGCAGCGGCTCGACGAGTTCGAACTGCAGGTCCTCCGGCAGCCCTCCGACGTTGTGGTGCGACTTGATGTTCGCGGTACCCGACCCGCCGCCGGACTCGACGACGTCGGGGTACAGGGTGCCCTGCACGAGGAACTTGATCGGCTCCCCGTCGGCGGCCGCCTCGGCGACGAGCTCGCGTTCCGCGGCCTCGAAGGTGCGGATGAACTCGCGCCCGATGATCTTGCGCTTGGTCTCCGGGTCGCTCACCCCGGCGAGCGCCGTGAGGAACTGCTCGCGGGCATCCACCGTGACCAGGCGGATGCCGGTGGCGGCGACGTAGTCGGTCTCGACCTGCTCGCGCTCCCCCGCCCGCAGCAGTCCGTGGTCGACGAAGACGCAGACCAGCTGGTCGCCGACGGCCTCGTGCACGATCGCGGCGGCGACGGCCGAGTCGACCCCGCCGGAGAGGGCGGCGAGCACCCGGCCCGACCCGACCTGCGAGCGGATGCGGGCGACCTGCTCCGCGATGACGTTGCCGCTGTTCCAGTCACCCGGGATGCCGGCCGCCTCGTGCAGGAAGTTCTCGATGACCGCCTGGCCGTGCGCGGAGTGCTTGACCTCGGGGTGCCACTGCACGCCGTACATCCGCCTCTCGTCGCTCGCGAACGCGGCGACGGGCGTGGTGTCGGACGAGGCGAGCACCTCGAAGCCCTCCGGAGCCCGCACGACAGAGTCACCGTGCGACATCCATGCGGTCTGCTCGTCGGGCTGGCCGCCGAGGAACACGCTCGACGGGCCGGCGAGCCTCACCTGCGTCGAGCCGTACTCGCGGCTGCCGGTCGGCGCGACCTCGCCGCCGAGCTGTTGGGCCATGATCTGGAAGCCGTAGCAGATGCCCATCACCGGAACGCCGAGCTCGAGGATGCCGGGGTCGAGCGACGGTGCGCCCTCCTCGTACACGCTCGACGGGCCACCGGAGAGCACGATGCCCGCGGGATCCATCGCGCGGATCTCGTCGGCGGTGATCGTGTGCGGAACGATCTCACTGTAGACGTTGGCCTCGCGGACGCGGCGGGCGATCAGCTGCGCGTACTGCGCGCCGAAGTCGACGACGAGCACCGGGCGTGCGTTCGTCGACTCGCTCACGCGGCAACCTCCTGCGGCTGCGCCACGGCGATCGCCTCGCGCACCCAGCGCGGCACCCGGAACTCGAAGAAGAACGACAGCAGCGGGATGATGCCGCCCAGCGCGATGAACAGGAACCGGCCGAACGACCAGCGCCCGAACCTCCAGAGCAGGAAGTTGAACGCCATGTAGACGACATAGAGCCAGCCGTGCGTGGTCAGGATGATGAGCGACACGTTCGTCAGACCCGAGCCCGGCTCCTCGATCAGTTCGCGCGGCGTGAAGCCGAAGCCGTAGGCCTGCGACCAAGAGATGTCGACGAAGAACCCGTAACGCGCGACCATCATCACGACGAGGAACAGCAAGAAGACGCCGGTGATGATCGCCGAGATGCGGAACAGCTTCAGCACGAGCCGCAAGCGGGGGACGTCGGCGGGGCGAGGTCCGAGAGGCATGCCCCCAGTCTACGGAGCCGCCCGCTCCTCTTCCTGACGCTCCACCGCATCCCGCACCAGGCGGTACCAGAGGTAGATCGCGAAGCCCGCGAAGAGCACCCACTCGATCGCGTAGAACACGTTGAGCACGTTGAGGGTGACCTCGCGCTCAGGGGGGGCGGCGACGATCGGCTCGAGCGGGGCGACCGGCTCGGCGAGCACGAGGTACCCGCCGTAGACCGGTCCGGCCTCGGGCCAGAGGTTGACGAGCTCGGCGACCGAGAGGGCTGTCCGCTCGCCCGCCTCGAAATCCGACGACTGCGGCTCCTCGGAGAGCTGGTAGCGGCCCACCCACTCCGCGCGGTCGAGGGCGCCGACGCTCGGCGCGGCGTCGGCCGACCAGCCCAGCGCCACCGCGAGCGAGACGCCGTCGGCGGTCACCAGATGTCCGACGGCCCAGGATCCGGTGTTCCCCCGCCCGTCGCCGCGGCCGGTCAGCACGACGGTGTCGTCGGGCACGAACTCCCCCGTCACCGACACGACCCGCCCGAGCTGGGTCTCGGTCATCCCGCCGCCGGGCTCGGCGATCGAGGTCAGCGGCACCGCGGTCTCGGTGTCGATCTCGACGGTCTGCGCGTTGTCGACGCTGCGGCTCAGCTGCCACTGCCCGAGCGCCGCGAACCCGGCCGCGATCGCGAGCGAGAGGACCAGCGCGGCGATCCACCGCGGGGTGATCGCGGTCGCCCAGAACCGCGTCGCGAGCGATGGTGATGTTGTCGTGCTCAATATTCCGGGTCCCTCTCCCGCGCGGGGCGGGTCTCGATCGGTGCGTCGGGCGCAATGGGCTCGGGGAACTCGTCGGCCGCGACCTCGAGCGCGGGCTCGTCGTCGTCGATCCCGCCCGACATCGCCATCTCGGCGAGCGCGAACTCGCGATCGCGTTCGCCGTTGATCCGTCGAACGCGCCGAGAGGCCGGGCTGAGCGCGCCCAGACGCTCCGAGTTGACGGCGAGCACCGGCCCGATGATCGCCATGCTCAGCACGTAGAGTCCGGCGAACGGCGTGAGCCGCGAATCGAGGCCGGCGGCCGCGGCGAGGGTCGCGAGGATGAGGGTGAACTCTCCGCGGTTGTGCAGCATCGTCGAGACGTTGATGCCCTGCGCCGGGGTGAGCCCGTTCATGCGGGCGATCAGCTGGCCGCCCGCAGCGTTCACCACGAGGGTCATCACGACCGCGACGGCGACCGGGACGACGACATCCCCGAAGGTGGAGGGGTCGAGCGCGAGCCCGAAGTTGAGGAAGAAGAACGCGGCGAAGACGTCACGCAGCGGAAGGGTCAGCGCCTCGATGCGGGCCCGGAACCGGGTAGCGCCCAGCACGAGTCCGATGAGGAACGCGCCGATCGCATCCGACACCCCGAGGAGCTCGCCCAGTCCCCCGAAGGCGAGGGCCAGTCCGAAGAACACGATCGTGAACAACTCGTCGTCGCGCGCCCCGATCAACCGCGAGACGAACCGTCCGCCGAACCGGGCGATGACGAACATCGCGATGAGGAACGCGAACGCCGTCGCCAGCTGCACGATGATCGGCCAGATCTCGGTCTCGCCGCTCAGCACGACGGAGACGATCGCCAGATAGATCGCGATGAAGACGTCCTCGACGACGGCGATGCCGAGGATGGTCGGCGTCTCCTGGTTGGCCAAGCGCCGCAGCTCGATGAGCAGCTTCGTGATGATCGCGCTCGACGACATCGCCGTCATGCCGGCGATGATCAGCGCCTCGCGGGTGCCCCAGCCGACGAACAGGCCGAAGACGAAGCCCGATCCGATGTTGATCGCGATCCGGATGCCGCCGGAGATCAGCAGCCGGCGAGCGTTGCCGAAGAACTCGTCGGTGTCGAACTCCAGGCCGAGGTAGAAGAGCAGGAAGATGAGTCCGAACACGGCGATCAGCTCGACATCCGCCGACTCGAATTCGAGGAACGAGACGAGTTCGAAGTTCGGGCTCGCGACGAGCCCGATCAGCATGTAGATGGGGATCGCCGGCAGGCCGATCAGCTTGCCGAGGCGGCCGAGCCCGTAGGCGAGCAGGAACAGGATGCCGAGCGTGACGAGCTCGGTCCCCAAGCTCCCGGCGGCCACCGCGGCAGCGCGCACGGCTAGTTCCCGGGCGGCGCGGCAGCGTCCGCGGGGGCCTTGTGGAACTCCCCCGTGCGGAAGAACTGGAACGCCTTCGCGACCTTCTCGGGCGCGCCGGCGACGACCAGGGTGTCGCCGGGGAAGACCTTGAAGTCGCCGTCCGGGGCCGGGTTGGCGGACTCGCCGCGCACGACGGCGACGACGGTCACGCCGGGAAGACCCTTGCTGGTGAGCGAGCCGAGCTGCTGCCCGGCGATGTGGTGGTCGTAGTCGACCGGGAACCAGTCGATGCTCAAGCCCGGGATCTGGTCCATGCCGGAGAGCGACTCGGTGATGCGCGTCCCGCCGAGCAGCTCGGCGAGGGTGTGTGCCTCGTCTTCGTCCAGCCGGAGGGAGACCTTCCGGGCGTCGCCGTCCTCGGCGTCGGCGAAAGTGATGAGGTCGCTGTGGCCCGAGCGGTGCGTGAGCACCCCGAGCTTCCCGCCGTCGTCCGTGACGAAGGTGTGGAGCACCCCTACGCCGGGGAGTTTGACCCGCCTGACATCGACCATGTCTCCAGTTTAGGTCGTCGCGCTCGGGACTTCCGGGGCCTCGAGCCGCACCCGATCGGCCGAGGCGTCATTCGGCTGTTCCTGGCTCGCGCGTTCGGCCTCGACCCGCTTCAGGTAGTAGCCCACCTCGCGCTCGATCCGACCGGCATCCCAGCCCAGCGCCTCCCCCATGAGCCGGGCCGCGACGGGAGCCGCCGCGACGCCGCGGTCCCACGACTCGATCGAGATGCGGGTACGGCGGGCGAGAACGTCGTCGAGGTGCAGCGCCCCCTCGTGGGTCGCCGCGTAGACGACCTCGGCGCCGATGTAGTCGTCGGCGCCGGGCAGCGGCTCGGCGAGCTCCGGGCGCTCCTGGATGAGTTCGAGCAGCTCGTCGGCCATCACCCCGTACCGATTGAGCAGGTGCTCGACCCGCACCCGATGCACGTTGTACGCCTTCGCGATCTTGGAGCGCTTGTTCCACGCCGCCTCGTAGCCCTCCGCGCCGAGCAGTCCGATGTTCTCGGTGACGCTGGCGGAGACGTGACCGTCGAGCGCGCGCACGGCCTCGTCGACAGCATCCTTCGCCATCACGCGGTAGGTGGTCCACTTGCCGCCGGCGACCACCACGAGTCCGGGCACGCTGTGCGCCACGATGTGCTCGCGGCTGAGCTTGCTCGTCTCATCGCTCTCGCCGGCGAGCAGCGGACGCAGGCCCGCGAAGACGCCCTCGACGTCGTCGCGCGTGAGCTTCGTCGCGAGCACCGAGTTGACGTGCTCGAGCAGATAGTCGATGTCGGCCGCCGTGGCCGCAGGGTGCGCCTTGTCGAGGTCCCAGGTGGTGTCGGTCGTGCCGATGAGCCAGTGCCGCCCCCACGGGATGACGAACAGCACGCTCTTCTCGGTGCGCAGCAGCAGCCCGAGCTTCGACTGGAACCGGTCGCGCGGCACCACGAGGTGCACGCCCTTCGACGCGCGCACCTTGAACTGCCCGCGCTCGCCCACGAGTCGCTGGGTGTCGTCGGTCCAGACGCCGGTCGCGTTGACGACCTGCTTCGCGAGGATCTCGAACTCCTCGCCGGTCTCCGTGTCGCGGGCCGTCACGCCCGTGACGCGCTGCCCGACCTTGAGGAACCCGATCACCTCGACCCGGCTCGCGACGTGCGCTCCGTAGAAGGATGCGGTGCGTGCGAGCGTCGCGACGTAGCGCGCGTCGTCGACCTGCGCGTCATAGTAGGTGAGCCCCCCGGTGAAGGCGTCCGGGTGCAGGCTCGGCGCCGCGCGCAGCAGCTGCCGGCGGCTGAGATGCCGGTGGTGCGGAACGCCCGGCGGCCGGCCGCCGGTGTACGAGAATGCGTCGTAGAGCAGCATCCCGGCCCCGATGTAGGCGCGCTCGAGCGGGCCCTTCGTCAGCGGGTACAGGAACCGCACCGGCTTCACCAGGTGCGGCGCGAGGCGCTGCAGCAGGAGGCCGCGCTCGATGAGCGCCTCACGCACGAGCCGGAAGTCGAGCTGCTCGAGATAGCGGATGCCGCCGTGCACGAGCTTCGACGACCGGGACGACGTGCCGGAGGCCCAGTCGCGGGCTTCGAGCATCCCGGTGCGCAGGCCGCGGGTCACGGAGTCGAGTGCCGCGCCCGTTCCGACGATGCCCCCGCCGATGACGAGGATGTCGAGCTCCTTGGCGCGCATGTTGGCGATGGCCGAGGCACGCTCCTCGGGACCGAGGCGGGTGGACCGGGTGACCGTTTTGCGCGGTGGCATGCCTTCAGCCTACGGTCGCTCAGCCCTGGTGGTACGGCGCGATGACGACCTCGACGCGCTGGAACTCCTTGAGGTCGGAGTACCCCGTCGTCGCCATCGAGCGGCGCAGTGCGCCGACCAGGTTCATCCGGCCGTCGGCTGTGTCGGCCGGGCCGAACAGCAGCTGCTGCAGCGGGGCGACCGAGCCGACCTCGACGCGGTGCCCGCGCGGCAGCTCGGGATGCCGGGCCTCCGACCCCCAGTGGAACCCGCCGCCCGGGGCCTCGGTCGCCCGCGCGAGGGTGGAGCCGAGCATGACGGCGTCGGCGCCCACCGAGATCGCCTTCACGATGTCGCCGGAGGTGCCGAGGCCGCCGTCGGCGATGACGTGCACGTAGCGTCCGCCGGACTCGTCGAGGTAGTCGCGGCGCGCGCCGGCGACATCCGCCACCGCCGTCGCCATCGGGGCGTGAATGCCGAGGCTCGTGCGCGTCGTCGATGCGGCACCGCCACCGAAGCCGACGAGCACCCCCGCGGCGCCCGTGCGCATGAGGTGCAACGCCGCCGTGTAGGTGCTGGCGCCGCCGACGATGACCGGCACGTCGAGCTCGTAGATGAACTTCTTGAGATTGAGCGGTTCGACCGTCTTCGACACGTGCTCCGCCGACACCGTCGTGCCGCGGATGACGAACAGGTCGACGCCGGCCTCGACGACGGTCTTGTAGTGCTCCTGCGTCAGCTGCGGGCTGAGCGCCCCGGCGACCGGAACCCCGGCGGCGCGGATCTCGGCGATGCGCGCCTTCAGCAGCTCGGGCTTGATCGGTTCGGCGTAGATCTCCTGGAGGCGCTTCGTCGCGCCCTCTCCCGTGAGCCCGCGGATCTCCGCAAGCACGGCGTCGGCGTCCTCGTACCGGGTCCAGACGCCCTCGAGGTCGAGCACGCCGAGGCCGCCGAGCTGGCCGATCGCGATCGCGGATGCCGGGCTGACGACCGAGTCCATCGGAGCCGCGAGCACCGGGATGTCGAACGTGAACGCGTCGATCGTCCAGCTCACGCTGACATCCTGCGGGTCGCGGGTGCGGCGGCTCGGCACGATCGCGATGTCGTCGAACGCGTAGGCACGACGGGCCCGCTTCGACCGGCCGATCTCGATGTCACTCACGTAGAGGGAGCTTAGTCAGCGCGCCCGCGCCACTCGGGCTTCGTCCCAGACCGATTCGTCGGACTCGGACACCCGGCCGTCGGAGCCGAACCGCTCGAACGAGCAGGAGTCGCTGCACGACTCCGGCATCCGGCTTCACCTCGCCGCGGATTCGCCATAGAGGGTTCTGTCGCGCTCAGGACCCCGGCGTACCGGGGTCCGACGTGACGAATCGGAGTCCGTACGAGCGCCCGTGAGCGCGAGGGACACCGGCATCCGTCAGGATCCGCGCGAGAAGAACAGGGTTCCTGACCTCCTCGGTGACGAGGCGGACGACGCCCGACGTGAGGCGACGGAGCCGATCCTCTCGCCTCTTCTCCCTCCACACCGCGGCGGACGGATCCCCGCGCGTGTACTCGTCGCGGGTGTATTTGACCTTGCCGTCGAACTCTCCCGCGATGTCGACGCTCTCCCAGTAGAAGTCGGACTCCATCTGCCCTTCCGCGTCCCGCCAGTAGTGCTGCAGCCTCGGGACCTCGAAACCGAGCCGGTGGATCGCCGCCCGCGCTTCGCTCTCGCCGACGGAATCCGACAGGTGCGTCGAGAATCCGACGACGCGCTCCGCGACTCGGCCGCCGCGTGGAAACCGTGCCCGCCCGAGCGCGGCGAACAGCTCCTCGCGCGTGACCGGAGCTCGTGCCTTGCGCCACTGCGCGCGGTCGGCGACGGCGACGGCTCGCCCGAATTCGAGGGAACGCGCGAGGTCGAGAACGGTGCGGGCGACGGTGGTCACAGGGATGCCGTCGCGGACGATGTGCTCCGCGGTGTCGAACGCGGCGGTCGTCCGCCGGACGCCCGGTTCACTCGAGCCGCCCCCGGGATAGGGCACGAGAAGCAGGACGTCCTGGAGGTCGCGCGACGCGTAGGGCAGGCCGTGCAGGGCCGCGGCCGAACCGCCGGCTACGAGGAACGGGCCGCGAACGCGGCGGATGGTCGCGCGGACGGCCAGAACGTGACGCCCCTCCGGGCTGAGCGACTCCCAGATCTCGCGGAGGCAGTATGCGCCGCGCCGCACGCGCACGAGGTTTCCGCGCCGACATTCGACCCGCATCTCGCGGCCGGACCCGCCCGATCTCTCGACCTCGTCGGTGAAGAGCAGTACGTCGGGGACGAGGGTCGCGGAGTCCATGCCTTCAGCATGAGCACCGGGCGCCTCGGGGATGAGCTCGCCAACCGCCAACCGCGGGGAGACGGAGGGTGCTGACTCGGGGAAGGACGCGTCCCGGGGAACCCCTTTCGACATCCCAGACCCTCGCGCACGGGGCTCCGCGTGGCAATAGAGCCCTCTATGACGCAGGCGGGGGGGAGGGGCGGAGGGGAGGAGGGGAAGGAAGGCTACGAGGAGTAGTTGGGCGCCTCGACGGTCATCTGGATGTCGTGCGGGTGCGACTCCTTCAGACCGGCCGGGGTGATGCGCACGAACTTGCCGCGGGCCTTGAGCTCGGGGATGGTGCGGGCGCCGACGTAGAACATCGATTGCCGCAGGCCGCCCATCAGCTGATAGACCGTCGCGGCGAGTGAGCCCCGGTAGGAGACCCGGCCCTCGATGCCCTCGGCGATCAGCTGCGCGTCCGACGGCACGTCGGCCTGGAAGTAGCGGTCGCGGGAGTACGCGGTCTTCTTGCCGCGGTCGCTCATCGCGCCGATCGAGCCCATGCCGCGGTAGTTCTTGAACTGCTTGCCGTTGACGTAGATGAGGTCGCCCGGGCTCTCGTCGGTGCCGGCGAGCAGCGAGCCGAGCATGACGGTGTCGGCGCCGGCGACGAGCGCCTTCGCGATGTCGCCCGAGTACTGCAGGCCGCCGTCGGCGATCACCGGAACACCGGTCTCGCGCGCGGCGAGCGATGCCTCGTAGACCGCGGTGACCTGCGGCACGCCGACGCCGGCGACGACGCGGGTGGTGCAGATCGAGCCCGGTCCGACGCCGACCTTGATCGCGTCGGCTCCCGCATCGATGAGCGACTGGGCGCCGGAGCGGGTGGCGACGTTGCCGCCGATGATGTCGATGGCATGGAAAGCGTTGTCGCCCTTGAGGCGGCCGATGATGTCGAGCACCCCGGCCGAGTCGCCGTTCGCGGTGTCGACGACGATGACGTCGACACCGGCGTCGCGCAGCGCCCCCGCACGGTCCCAGGCGTCGCCGAAGAAGCCGATCGCGGCGCCGACGCGGAGGCGGCCCGCGTCGTCCTTCGTCGCGTTCGGGTACTTCTCGCTCTTGTCGAAGTCCTTGACCGTGATGAGTCCGCGGAGCACGCCGTTCGCGTCGACGAGTGGCAGCTTCTCGATCTTGTGCTGCGCGAAGATGGCGACCGCGTCATCCGGATCGATGCCGACCGGAGCGGTGATGAGCGGCATCTTCGTCATGACGTCGCGCACGAGCGTCGACGACTTCTCGAACGGCGACACGAATCGCATGTCACGGTTGGTGATGATGCCGACGAGCTTGCCGTCGCCTTCGATGACCGGCAGGCCCGAGACGCGGAACCGGCCGCACAGGTCGTCGACCTCGGCCACCGTGGCGTCGGGCGTCGTCGTGACCGGGTTGGTGATCATCCCCGACTCGGAGCGCTTCACCTTGTCGACGTGCGACGCCTGGTCGTCGATCGAGAGGTTGCGGTGCAGCACCCCGAGGCCGCCCTGGCGCGCCATCGCGATCGCCATGCGCGACTCGGTCACGGTGTCCATCGCGGAGGAGAGCAGCGGCGAGTACACGCTGATCCGCTTCGTCAGCCGCGATGCGGTCTCGGCCTCGCTCGGGATGACGTCGGTGTGCCCGGGCAGGAGCATCACGTCGTCGTAGGTGAGACCGATGAATCCGAAGGGATCGGGCTGGTCCATGGTGTCCTCGCAGGTGCCGAGAGTCGAGTGGGTGCCCGGCTACGACAGCGGAGACCGGTACTCGATGTTAACGGCTTCCGGCGAAGAAGATTCCTTAGACGTCGCCGCCGAGGTACGCGGCCTTCACGGCGGGGTCGACCGCGAGTTCCGGGCCGGTTCCGCTCTTCACGATCTCACCCGTCTCGAGCACGTGCGCGACGTCGGAGCGCTTGAGCGCCTGGTTTGCGTTCTGCTCGACCAGCAGCACGGTCGTGCCCTGCGACTTGATCTCGTCGATGATCGTGAAGATCTGCTGGATGAGCTTCGGCGCGAGGCCCATCGACGGCTCGTCGAGCAGCACCAGCTTCGGGCGGGCCATCAGCGCACGCCCGATGGCGAGCATCTGCTGCTCGCCGCCGGACATCGTGCCGCCGAGCTGGCTGATGCGCTCCTCGAGCCGCGGGAACAGGCCGAAGACGCGCTCCATGTCTTCCTGCACGCCGCCGGAACGGCGATCCTTGCGCAGTAGCGCGCCCATGTCGAGGTTCTCCCGCACCGTCATCCCGGGGAAGACGCGGCGACCCTCGGGCGACTGGGTCAGGCCCATCTTCACGCGCTCGAACGGCTTCGCGTTGGTGATGTCCTGGCCGTCGAAGATGATCTTGCCGGCACGCACCGGGCGCAGTCCTGAGATCGTCTTCAGAGTCGTCGTCTTGCCCGCGCCGTTCGCGCCGATCAGGGTCGTGATGGTGCCCTCCTCGACGGAGAACGAGATGTCGCGGATCGCCTCGATGTGGCCGTAGTTGACCGAGAGGTTGTCGACTTCAAGAAGCGTCATCGACGTCCTCCTCCTCGACGCCGAGGTACGCGGCGATGACGGCCGGATCGGCCTGGATGTCTGCCGGGGATCCCTCGGCGATCTTCTTGCCGAACTCGAGCACGACGATGCGATCGCAGACGCTCATGACGAGCTTCATGTCGTGCTCGACGAGCAGCACCGTGTTGCCGGCATCCCGGATGTCGCGGATCAGCTGCATCAGCTTCTGCTTCTCCGCCGGGTTGAAGCCGGCGGCCGGCTCATCGAGACAGATCAGCTTCGGTCGCGTCGCGAGGGCGCGGGCGATCTCGAGGCGGCGCTGATCGCCGTAGGACAGGTTCGTCGAGAACTCGTCTCCGCGGCCCGCCACGCCGACGAAGTCGAGCAGCTCCTGGGCGCGCTCCTTCGACTCGCGCTCCGTGCGCCGGAAGTACGGCGTGCGGAAGATCGCGCGCAGGATGCCGACCTTGCTGTGCGCATCCGCGCCGACCAGCACGTTGTCGAGCGCCGTCATCGACGGGAACAGACGGATGTTCTGGAACGTCCGCGCGATGCCCAGCTTGGTGATCTTGTAGCGCTTCTTGCCGCGCAGGACGGTGCCGTCGAACGTGATCGTGCCGCTCGTCGCCTGGTACACGCCGGTGATCACGTTGAACGCCGTGGTCTTGCCGGCGCCGTTCGGTCCGATCAGGCCGAGGATCTCCCCAGGCCTGATGTCGAACGAGACGTCGTCGAGCGCGACGACGCCGCCGAACTTGATCGTCAGGTGGTCGACATCCAGAAGCGGCGCGGTGGTGGTGTCCGGCGCGGTGTCGAGGGTCGATTCAGGCACGCTTCGCCTCCTCTTCCTCGGGGTCGAGTTCGCCGACCGTCAGTAGCTCGGCTTCTCGTTGCGCGCGTCGGGCCCGGCGCGCACTGTAGGCGGGGAAGAGCCCCTGCGGACGGAAGCTCACGATGATCACCAGCGCGGCACCGAAGAACAGCAGGCGCCAGTCCTCGAGTTCGCGGAACCGCTCGGGCAGGTAGGCGACGATGACGGCGCCGATGATGGCACCCCAGCGGTTGCCCGACCCGCCGATGACGACGGCGGCGACGAACAGGATCGAGAGGTTCGCCGGGAACGAGATCGGGTTGATGTATCCGGCCTTCGCGGCGAACAGAGCGCCCGCGAGTCCGCCGATGAAGGCACCCGAGGCGAAGGCGGCAAGCTTGAACTTGAACGTCGGCACGCCCATGATCTCGGCGGCGTCCTCGTCTTCACGGGTCGCCTCCCACATGCGGCCCACGCGGCTGTTCTTCACCAGTCGCTCGATGAGGATCACGATGATGAGCGCCGTCAGCGCGAGCCAGAAGTACGGCGTCGCGTCGAGCACCCCGAAGACGAGGAACTTCGTCTGGTTGCCGAGGTCGATGAGAGGGTTGAGCCCGTCCCAGGCGAGGTGCGGGATGAGGAACAGCGGCTCGCCATCGCCGGTCGTGATGCTGTTCGGGGCCGGGATCGCCTTGATGCCGCCCGTTCCGCCGAGCCACTCGGTGTTGCGGATCGTGATGCGGATCAGCTCGCCGAAGCCCATCGTCACGATGGCCAGATAGTCGCCGCGCACGCGCAACGTCGGAGCGCCGAGCAGGATGCCGGTGACGAGCGTCACGAGCATCGCGACCGGCAGCACCAGCAGGAAGGGCCACGCCGCGTGGTACACGGTCAGCAACCCGACGACGTAGGCGCCGGTGGCGTAGAAGCCGACGTAGCCGAGGTCGAGCAGGCCCGCGTAGCCGGTCACGATGTTGAGCCCGACGGCCACGATCGCGTACAGCGTGACGGTGAACAGCACGTTCGGGAAGTCGCTGTTCGGGGTCGAGATCAGCGGCGGATTGAGGATCGGCAGCGCGTAGATCAGCAGCACGCCGAGGATGATCAGCGGGATCTTCACCGGCTTCTTGCCGAGACGCCCGCGCACCGGGGCCCAGCGGTCGGACATCCAGTCGCCGGCGTCGGCGAGGCGAGTTCGCAGCGAGGTCATGCGCGGGCCCTTCCGAGCGTCTGGCCGAGAAGTCCGGTCGGCCGGACGAGCAGGATGATCACGAGCAGCGCGAAGGCGACGACATCCTTCCACTGCGTGCCGAACAGCGCCGACCCCCAGTTCTCGGTGATGCCGAGAAGCAGGCCGCCCAGGAGCGCGCCGCGCAGGTTGCCGATCCCGCCGAGCACCGCGGCGGTGAACGCCTTGATGCCCAGGATGACACCGATGTCGAAGGAGGTCTGGCCGGACTTGATCATGAACAGCACCGCCGCGACGCCGGCCATGAGGCCGCCGATCAGGAAGGTCTTGCTGACGACGCTCTGAGCGTTCGCACCCATCAGCGCGGCGGCTTCGGGATCCTGCGCGACCGCGCGGATCTCACGACCCAGGCGCGTGCGGCGGATGAAGAAGTCGAGGGCCACCATCATGACCAGCGCGGCGACGATGATCGTGAGGTCGGTGTCGCGCACGTTGAAGTCGCCGATGCTGAAGACCGTCGTCGGCTTGATCTCGAACGGGAGTCGCATCGGGCCGCGCGGGTTCGCGACGTAGCGGGCGAGCGCATCCTCGAGCGAGAAGGCGCCACCGGTGATGCCGCTGATCGCGCCGTCGAGCAGGCGCACGATGCGGTCGCGCACGCCCATCGTCTCGGAGAGCACGAACGACGCGCCGATCGCCGAGATCAGGATGATGTAGCTCAGGGCCCGCTTGCGCACCAGCCGGCGGTAGGCCACGCGCTCGACGAGCATCGCGAGGCCGCCGGTGGCGCTCGAGGCCACCACGAGGGCGAGCAGCAGGAACGGGACGGCCTGGATGAGCGTGCCGCTGCCGCCCGCTCCGACGGCGATGAAGACCCACGCGATGATGAAGGTGCCCCACATGAACACGTCGGCGTGGGCGAAGTTGATGAGCTGGAGCACGCCGTAGACGAGCGTGTAGCCGAGCGCGATCAGCGCGTAGACCGACCCGAGCACGAGGCCGGTGACGGTCAGTTCGACGATGTTGTCGAAGAGGAAGGAGAAGTCCAAGGGGGTGGCTCCGTGGGAGATCGGGCGGCTGCTCCGCACTGCGGCCGGATCCAGGAGGACCCGGGACCCGGCCGCAGGGACGAAGACTGTCCAGGGAGAGCCGGGATCGTGACGACCCCGGCTCTCCGACCGGATGAGTTACTCGGCAGGGCCCTGGTAGACCGCCTTGCCGCTCTCGACCGTGTAGTAGTACACGCCCGACGCGCCGTCGATCTCGCCCTCAGGGGTGAACTTGATCTTCTTCGTCAGGCCCTCCGCGTCGTAGCCCTTGACCCACTCGAGGAGGTCGGCGCGGGTCGTGTTGCCCTCACCGATGCCCGAGAGCAGAACCCAGGCGGCGTCGTACGCCTCGAGGGTGTAGGCACCGATCTCGCCCTTGTCGCCCGGGAGCGCGTCCCACTTGGCGGTGAAGTCTTCACCGGCGTCGAGGATGCCGGGGAAGGTGAGGATGGTGCCCTCGGTGAACTCGCCCGCGGTGAGGAACGCCGCGTCGACGGTGCCGTCGCCCGAGAGGAAGTCGCCCTCGTAGCCGCCGTCACGGAGCTGCTTCAGGAACAGCGCCGCCTCCGGAGCGTACCCGGCGAAGTAGAGCGCCTCGGCGCCCGAGGACTTCACCTTGGTGACGGTCGCCGAGAAGTCGGTGTCGCCGACCTGCACCTTGTCGCTGCCGACCACGTTGGCCGGGTCGAGCGCACCGGTGATCTCGCCACCGAGGCCCACACCGTAGTCGCTCGAGTCGTCGACGATGTAGATCGAGGTGTAGCCGAGGGTGTTCTCCATCAGCGCGGCGGCCGCGGGGCCCTGAGCCGAGTCCGGAGCAACGACGCGGTGGAAGGTCTCCCAGCCGTTGGTCGAAAGTGCGGGGTTGGTGGCCGACATCGAGACGGTCACGAGGCCGGCTTCGGCGTACGCCGGGCCGGTCGCGTTGGTCTCACCCGAGAACGCCGGGCCGGTGACGCCGATGAGCGCGTCGTCGTTGATGAGGTCGGTGGCGACGGTCGGCGCCTGCGCCGGGTCACCCTGGGTGTCCGCGTAGACGACCTCGACGGTCGGGCCGTCCGGGAACTTCTCCTTGTAGTCGGCGAGGGCGACCTCGATGCCCGCGGTTGCGTACGAGCCGTACGCGGCGTTGTCACCGGTGAGCGGGCCCTGGTACGCGATCTTGACCGTCTCGGCGCTGCCGCCGCCGCCGGTGGTGCCGCCGGTCGTGCCGCACGCGCTGAGCGCGAGAACGGCGGTGAGGCCGACCGCCGCAGCGACCGTGACCTTCTTGAATCCCTGCATGGGGTTCACCTTTTCTCTTGTGATGTGACTGTTGGGTCTTGGCTGCACTTCGCTTCGGGCGAGCCCTCAGCAGCCTCCGTGCACGAAAGGAAGGAACCTTCCCGACGTCGCGCAGGTTGAGGGGACACTACCAAAGCGGGTGCGATTCCCTGAACGTACGGGACTTTTGTTTCGCTTGGATTTCGAGGTTGTACCGATGCGGCCACAACCGCGAAACCGTCAGCCGATGACGAAAGACTGCCGCGCGTATTTGTTCTCGGAGTTGTAGACGACGACGCTGTAGCCGCCGCGCTCCGGGTCGCCGTTCTCATCGAGGTTGACCGAACCGCTGATCCCGTCGTAGTCGATGTCGGGCTGCGTCGTCAGCACGTCGGCGCATTCGCCGAAACTCGTGCACTTGATGCCGTCGACCGAGACCGCGCGCAGCGTCCGTACGAGGGATGCCGAGCCGTCGTCGCCGGCGAGCACCGCGGCGAGGGCGGCGAGCACCGTCGCGTCATACGCCTCGGCGGCGTACCGGACGTCGACGACGCCCGGGTCCTCCTGCTTGACCTTCGCCTGGAACGCCGCGTCGGTCTCCGCGCCGTCGAGCAGGCCGTTGACGCCGTTCAGCAGTCCGCCCGGCAGTGCTTGGGAGTAGTCGGCGACGTTGCCGGAGGTGAGCCAGAGCTTGCCGCCGCCGTACCCCGCGGCGACGAGGGCGGAGATGAGCGCCCGGGTGAGACCGCCGTTGTCGGGGGTCGCGAGCACCACGGCATCCGGTGCGGCCTCGGTGACCGCGGCGAGCGCGGCGGCGACGTCGGCATCGGCCTCGGAGGCGACCTGTGCGTCGACGACCTCGATCTCCGCGCCGTCGAGCGCCGTCGTCAGGGCGGCGGCGAGCGTGACCGCGGGGTCGTCCTTGCCGTACACGACCGCCACCGAGGTGACGTCGCGGTCGGGCAGGAGGTCGGCGAGGGCGAGCGCCTGGTGCGGTGAGGTGGCGATCGTGCGGAAGAAGATGTCGCCCTGGTCGAGGGCGGTGAGCTGCGGATAGGTCGCGGCGGGCGAGATCAGCGGGATGCCGGCATCCGCGGCGAGCGCGAGGAGTCGCTGGGAGAGCACCGACGACGACGGGCCGATGACGACATCGACCCCCTGGGCGACCAGGTCGGCGAAGGACGTCTCCACCGTCGACGTCGACGCGTCTCCGGAGTCGCGGTTGACGACGACCACGGGTTGGCCGTTGACGCCCCCGGCGGCGTTGATCTCCCGCAGGGCGGCGTTCACGCCGGCGACCTGGGCGGGACCGATGAACGAGACGCCCCCGGTCGACGGGAAGAGGGTGCCGATCTTGAGGACGCCGTCGCCCGTGGGGGTGGGCGTCGGGGTGGGCGTCGGGGCCGGGGCCGGGGTGCCGCCGCAGCCCGTGAGGGCCACCAGGGAGGCGAGGGTGAGCGCCGTGACGGCGGCGCGGACGAACGGGCGCGACATCCAGGGCTCCTTCCGGGTGGACGGACGTCACCCTACCCCGCGGCGGTTCCGCACTCGGGGAGGCGGGCCGACCCGAGTGCTGCCCGCCGGACGCGAGGAGGGCGGGGGTGCTCAGACCCGTTCGAGCGTCGCTCGACGCGGCGGCCGGGAGGCGATGATCATGTCGGTCATCAGCACCACGAGCGACACCCAGACGAGTCCGAAGCCGATCCAGCGCTCGGGCGGCATCGCCTCCTTCAGCACGAGCCACCCGAACAGGAACTGCACCACCGGCGCGAGGAACTGGGTCATCCCCAGGGCGACGAGGGGGATGCGGCGCGCGCCCGCCGCGAAGAGCAGCAGCGGCACGGTGGTCGCCACGCCCGCGAGCAGCATCGCCCCCGTGTGTGCGGGTCCGTTCTGCCCCACCTCGAGGCCGCCGCCGATCGTGGCGACGAGCACGAGCTGCACGACGGCGAGCGGGGCGAGCCAGGCGGTCTCGACGGTGAGGCCGCCGATCGCGTCCACCTTCGGGCCGACGATCCGCTTGATGAGCCCGTAGCCGCCGAAGCTGAAGGCGAGCACGAGGGCGATCCAGGGGAACGAGCGGTAGCCGACGATGATGACCGCGATGGCGACGAAAGCGATCCCGAGCGCGACCCATTGCGCGGGGCGCACCCTCTCTCGCAGCACGAGCACTCCGAGCAGCACCGTCACGATCGGGTTGATGAAATAGCCGAGCGAGGCCTCGATCACGTGGCCGCTGAGCGCGGCGAAGACGTACACCTGCCAGTTGACGTAGATCGCGGCCGACGCCACCGCCATGAACAGCACCGTGCGGCGATCCCGCAGGAGGGTGCCGAAGCCGCGCCAGCCGCGGGTGACGGTGAGCAGCAGCGCGCAGAACACGAGCGACATCAGGATGCGGAACGCGACGACCTCGAACGGGCCCGACGGCCGCAGGATCAGGAAGTAGAGCGGCAGGATGCCCCAGAGCGCGTACGCGGCGATCGCGGAGAAAAACCCCGCCCTGCCCTGCGGAGGCGGAGCAGGTGGCACCCGCTCACGCTACCCCCGAAATGCGGAAGACCTCGCCGTCACCGGCGAGGTCTTCGCGTGAATCGAGCGGCGTCAGCCGATGACGGCGAGCACGTCACGCGCCGAGAGCACCAGCAGGTCCTCACCGCCGTACTTCACCTCGGTGCCGCCGTACTTCGAGTAGATGACCTTGTCGCCGACCTTGACGTCGAGCGGGACGCGGTTGCCGTTGTCGTCGATGCGACCCGGTCCGACCGCGACGACCTCGCCCTCCTGGGGCTTCTCCTTCGCGGTGTCCGGGATCACCAGACCCGACGCGGTGACCTGCTCGGCGTCGACCTGCTTGATGACGATGCGATCCTCGAGCGGCTTGATGGAGACCGACACAATGACCTCTTTCTAAGGCTGTTTCTGAAAGTTCAGGGTTGGCACAGTCCGACTGAGAGTGCCAAGAGACAACCATAGCGTTTCGTTAGCAGTCGTTCAATGCGAGTGCCAACCGTGGCGGTCTTCGGATTGGCTGCGCGCGGCGACCGGCGAGAATGGCCGGATGGATGTCGACGACCTGCGCCGGCTGCTCTCCCCCGAGGGACTGCGGCTCCTCGACGAGGTCGGCGACCTCGACACCGGCGCCGACCTCGTGCGCACCGTCTCGCGCCTTCGCGCAGCTGGGCACGACGGCGGTCTGGTCGCCGCCGTCCTCGAGCAGGCGCGGCTGCGCTCTCGGGCGCGGCCGAAGTTCGGCGACTTCGCCGACCGGATGCTGTTCACCCCCGCCGGGCTCGAGCAGGCGACCCGGCTGCGGGTCGCCGCGCGGCATGCCGGTCGGTTCGCGGAGGCGGGCGTCGACGTCGTCGCCGACCTCGGCTGCGGGATCGGCGCCGACTCGCTCGCGATCGCCGCGCTCGACCTCGGCGTCGTCGCCGTCGACCGCGACGAGCTGACGGCGGCGGTGGCGGCGTTCAACCTCGCCCCCTTCCCGTCGGCGCGCGTCGATCTCGGGAACGCCGAGGACGCCGACCTCGCCGGCGTCGGCGCGGTCTGGCTCGATCCGGCCCGGCGCGACGGGGCGATCCGCCTGAAGGATCCGGGCGACTGGTCGCCGTCGCTGGACTGGGCGTTCGACCTCGCGAGACGGCTGCCCGCCGGCATCAAGCTCGGCCCCGGGATCGACCGCGACCTCATCCCCGACGGCTTCGAGGCGCAGTGGATCTCGGTCGACCGCGAGGTGGTGGAGCTCGTGCTCTGGTCCGGGCCGCTCGCTCGCGTCGGCATCCGGCGCAGTGCACTCGTGCTGAGCGCCGGCGGGGTCGCCGAGCTGTCCGCGGACGCGGACTCCCCGGATGCCGAGGTGGGCGACCTCGGGGAGTACCTCCTCGAACCCGATGGCGCCGTCATCCGCGCCCGCCTGATCGGCGACCTCGCCCGCACCCTCGGTGGCCGGATGCTCGACCCGACGATCGCCTGGATCACCTCCGACACCGCGCCGACGACGTCGTTCGGGCAGGCGTTCCGCGTGCTCGAGCGGTTCCCGCTCGATGCGAAGACCCTCCGGCGCGAGCTCTCGGCACGCGACATCGGCACGCTCGAGATCAAGAAGCGAGGAGTGGATGTCGACCCCGCGCAGTTCCGCACGAGACTCGGACTCGGCGGGGACGGCAGCGCAACGCTCGTGCTCACCCGGGTCGCGGGCGCCCGGGCGGCGATCCTGGTCGAACGGATCTGAGCGCCCCCTGGCATGGAACGAGCGCCCGCCCCGGAGGGTGGGCGCTCGTTCGCGAGCCAGGAAGTGCCGGGCTCAGTAGTAGTCGTAGGTCGACGCCGTGCCGATGGCAAGGGCGATGACGATGATGTAGCCGACGACGAACAGCACCGTGAGCGCGGTGAGCGCGTAGCCGATGATGAGGCCGGCCAGGGCGAGCCCGCGCCCGCCTTCGCCGGTGCGCTTGATCTGGCCGAGCGCGATGTGGCCGCAGATGATGCCGCCGATCGGCACGAGGAATCCCAGGATGAGGGCGATGATCGCGAGCGTGTTGGTGGGCGGGGCGTAGAGGCCCGGCGTGGCGGGCTGGCCGTACGCCGGGTAGACGGGCGCGGCGGCGGGTGCAGCCGGCGGCGCCGACACGTTGTCGGGCGTGGGAACGGGCGGAACCGGAGGCTGAGAATCGGTCATGCACTCAAGTCTGCACGATCGTGACCGGAAGAGTGGAGTCCGCGCCGAAGTCTTCCGACGGGGGGTGCCCTTCTGCTACGAGCCGCGCTCCGAGGGCGGCGATCATCGCGCCGTTGTCGGTGCACAGCGCCAGCGGGGGGATGCGCAGCGCGATGCCCGCCGCGGCGGCGCGCTCCTGGGCCACCTGGCGCAGGCGCGCGTTCGCGACCACGCCACCGCCGAGCAGCAGCCTCGGCACGCCGAGGTCCCGGCAGGCCGCGATCGCCTTCGCGGTGAGCACGTCGACCACCGACTCGCGGAAGCCGGCCGCGACATCCGCGGTGGAGTGCGTGCCGCCCGCCTGCTCGACGTAGCGAGCGACCGCGGTCTTGAGCCCGGAGAACGAGAAGTCGTAGCGGTGCTTCTCGAGATCCTTGACGTGGGTGAGTCCGCGCGGGAAGCGGATGGCATCCGGATCCCCCTCGGCGGCCGCGACGTCGATGCGCGGGCCGCCCGGGTAGGGCAGGCCGAGCAGCCGCGCCACCTTGTCGAACGCCTCGCCGGCGGCGTCGTCGATCGTCTCGCCGAGCAGCTCGACGTCACCGGTGAGGTCGCGCACGAGCAGCAGCGACGTGTGCCCGCCCGAGACGAGGAGTGCGACCGTCGGGAGTTCCAGCTCACCGCCGTCGACGCGCAGCAGGTCGGCGCCGACGTGCCCGACGAGGTGGTTGACGCCGTAGAGGGGCTTGTCGAGGGCGATCGCGAGCGCCTTCGCCGCACCGACTCCGACCATGAGGGCGCCGGCGAGACCCGGGCCTGCGGTGACGGCGATGGCGTCGAGGTCGTTCACCCCGACACCGGCTTCGGCGAGGGCCGCGTCGAGCGTCGGACGCAGCGCCTCGAGGTGGGCCCGCGCCGCGATCTCGGGCACGACGCCGCCGTAGCGGGCCTGCTCCTCCATGCTCGAGGCGATGACGTTGGCCAACAGCTCGGTCCCGCGCACGATGCCGACCCCGGTCTCGTCGCACGACGTCTCGATGCCGAGCACGAGGGGGCCGGTCACGTCAGCGCCCCCTCGGGGCCCGGCACGGCGAGCCGCATGATCACGGCATCCACCCCGTCGGGCTGGTAGTAGTTCGGCCGCACCGCGATCTCGGCGAAGCCGAGCCCCTCGTAGAGCGCGCATGCCCCCGGGTTGTCGGCGCGCACCTCGAGGAACACCTCGGTCGCCCCACGTGTGCGGGCCTCGTTCAGCAGCGCCAGCAGGAGCGTGCGGCCGAGGCCCCGGCGGCGGGCACGATCGACGACGGCGATGGTCTGGATGTCGGCCTGCCCGCTCCCGCGCGGCGCGAGCAGCCCGGCGTAGCCGTCGACGGCGCCGTCCTCCGCCTGGGCGACGAGGTAGTGCCCGTGGGGGCCGGCGACCTCGGCGGCCATCATCTCGGGCGACCAGGCATCCGTCGGAAACATCTGCGTCTCGATCGCCATGATCGCATCGAGGTCGTGCTCGGTCGCCCGGCGCAGCATCCAGCTCACGGCGCCACCAGCCCCTTCGGCACCGTCGCGTCGGGGGCGCGCAGGTAGAGCGGCTCCTCGGGTCCGAGCGGCCGCCCGGCGGCGCGCAGCTGCTCGGCGACGAGACCGAGGGATGCCGCACTGACGGTGGACGGATCGAGCACCGGCACGCCGGGATGGCGGTCCGTGATTGCGCCGAAGGCGTCGCGCTCGCACAACTCCGGTCCCGCCAGACGGGTGACGTCGGGGTCGTAGAGCGACCAGGCGACCTCGCGCCGGCGGGCATCCGTCACGACGAGCACCCGCTCGCCGCGCCCGTAGGCGACGGCGTCGTGCGAGACGACGGGAAGCACGGGGACGCCGATGCCGAACGCGAACGCCCGCGCGGCCGCGATCCCGACCCGTAGCCCGGTGAACGGCCCCGGGCCCATGCCCGCGACGACCCCGGTGATCTCGGACGGCGCGGCGCCGGCATCCCGCAGCGCCTGACGCAGCAGGACGCCGATCGCCTCCGCGTGCCGCCGGGTGCCCCCCTCCTCGGCGAGCGCCAGCACCCGCCCCGCATCGACGACGGCGACACTGGTTCCCGCCGAGGTGTCGATCGCGAGCAGCACCGTACGAGCCTAGGCGGCGAAGAACGCGTCGAGCTGGGCCCAGCGCGGCCCGTGGCCGGTGATCACGACGTCGCGGGAGTCGTCGGCGGCATCCCGGGCGATCGTCACGTCGATCCACGACTCGGCCACGCCGTCCAGCTTTCCGGCGCCCCACTCGACGACGACGATGGCGCCGTCGTAGTCGAGGTCGAGGTCGTCGAGGTCGCGCGCGGTCGCCAGGCGGTAGGCGTCGACGTGCACGAGCGGCACCCCGGACACGGTGGGATGCTGGCGCGCGAGCACGAAGGTGGGGCTGGTCACCGCACCCCGGGCGCCGAGCGCGGCGCCGAGGCCGCGGGTGAGCGTCGTCTTGCCGGCGCCGAGCGGGCCGTCGAGCACGACGAGGTCACCGGCGGCGAGGAGGCCGGCGAGTCGAGCCCCGAGCGCCTCCATCGCCTCCGCGTCGGGGATGACGAGGCGCGTCGTCATCCCGCGAACGTCCTGACGACTCGAGGTCCGACCCGGGTGACGATCTCGTAGCCGATCGTGCCGGCGGCTCGCGCCCAGTCCGACGCGCTCGGCACGCCCGACGCCGGGTCGCCCCAGAGCACCGCCCGGTCGCCGACGCGCACGGGCGCATCGCCGACGTCGACGAGGAACTGGTCCATCGCGATGCGGCCGACCTGCCGGAACGTCTGGCCGTGGATCGACACCGTGGCGCGACCGGACGCCGCGCGGGGGATGCCGTCCGCGTAGCCGAGCGGCACGAGGGCCAGGGTCGTGGCGCGCTCGGTGCGGTCGATGAAGCCGTACGACATCCCGGTTCCGGCCGGCACCCGGCGCACCGCGGCCACCGTCCCCGCGAGTTCCATCACGGGCTTCAGTCCCATCGCGGCGGGGTCGGCGCCGTCGGCGTACTCGATCCCGTAGAGCCCGATCCCGAGCCGCGCGAGCTCGAGCCGGGAGTCGGGACGGGTGAGCGCCGCCTGCGTCGCGCCGAGGTGCCGCAGCTCGGGGTCGAGCCCGGCGTCTCGCGCGGCATCGACGAGTTCGCCGAACAGCGCGGTCTGCGCGTCGTCGTCGGCGGGCGAGGTGTTCGACAGGTGCGAGAAGAGGCCGCGCACCCGCAGGCGCCCGCCGCGCTCGTGGTCGGCGGCGAGGGCGAACGCCGGCACCGCCTCGGTCGGCGAGAAGCCATTGCGGCTGAGCCCGGTGTCGAGCTTCAGCTGCACGGTGGCGCCCGCGGCTGCGGCGCGTTCCAGCTGGTCGATCGTGCTGACCCCGAGGTCGATGTCGTGCTCAGCCGCCGCTCGCGCGTCGAGGTCGGGACCGTGCAGCCAGGCGAGCATCGGCGTGCGGATGCCGGCCTCCCGCAGTTCGAGCGCCTCGCCGAGGTCGGCGACGCCGAGCCAGTCGACTCCGGCATCGGCGAGGGCACGGGCGACCCCGACGGCACCGTGGCCATAGCCCTGCGCCTTGACGACGCCCATCACCCGGGCAGGGGCGACCTTGCCGCGCAGGATGCCCAGGTTCGAGACGAGGGCCGCGAGGTCGATGCGGGCCTCGCGCAGGGGGCTCATGCCCGCTCCGCGACGACCTGGGCGATGGCGACCCCCGCGTCGTGCGACATCGACAGGTGGATGTCGGTGATCCCGCGCTTCTCGGCGATCGCCGCCGCGGCCCCCGACAGCACGAGCGACGGATTGCCCTCGGCATCCGACACGACCTCCATGTCGTGCCAGGTGACGCCCGTGGCGTCACCGAGCGCTTTCATCAGCGCCTCTTTCGCCGCGAATCTTCCGGCGAGCGACCGCGACGGCAGGTCGCGTTCGCTCACGGCGAACAGCCGTTCGCGCAGGCGGGGTGTCCGCGAGACGGCCCGCTCGAAACGTGCGAGGTCGACGATGTCGATCCCGATCCCCGCGATGGCCATGGGTGCCCTATTCGACCGTGACCGACTTGGCGAGGTTGCGCGGCTGGTCGACGTCGAGACCCTTCGCCGTCGCGAGTTCCATCGCGAAGATGTGCAGCGGCACGACCGCGAGCAGCGGCTCGAACAGCGGCGGCGCGAACGGGATGCGGATGACCTCGTCGACGAACGGCAGCACCTCGACGTCGCCGATCTCGGCCACCGCGATGACCCGGGCACCGCGCGCGCGGATCTCCTGGATGTTCGAGACGACCTTGGCGTGCAGCGAGTTCGGGTCGCGCGGCGACGGCACGACGACGATCACCAGCTGTCCGGGCTCGATGAGCGCGATCGGGCCGTGCTTGAGCTCGCCGGCTGCGAAGCCCTCCGCGTGGATGTACGCGAGCTCCTTGAGCTTCAGCGCGCCCTCGAGGGCGATCGGGTACCCCGCGTGGCGGCCGAGGAAGAGCACCGACTGCACGTCGCCCATCCACTGCGCGAACTCCGCGATGCGCTCGCCCGACGACTCGACGACCTTCTCGAGCTTCGCCGGGATGTTCTGCAGCTCCTCGACGAGACCGGCGAGCGCGGCGTCGTCCTGCTTGCCGCGCAGCTTCGCGAGGTAGAGGCCCAGCAGGTAGAGCGCGGTGATCTGGGCGACGAACGCCTTCGTCGAGGCGACCGCGACCTCGGGGCCGGCGTGGATGTAGATGACGGCGTCCGACTCGCGCGGGATGGTGGCGCCCTGGGTGTTGCAGATCGAGATCGTGCGCGCGCCGAGCTTCTTCGCGTGCTGCACGGCGACGAGGGTGTCCATCGTCTCGCCCGACTGGCTGACCGACACCACGAGGGTGCGCTCGTCGACCACCGGGTCGCGGTAGCGGAACTCGTGGGCCAGCTCGACATCCACCGGGATGCGCGCCCAGGTCTCGATGCCGTACTTGCCGACCAGGCTCGCGTACGCGGCGGTGCCGCAGGCGAGCACGATGATGCGGTCGATGTCGCTGAGGATGTCGGCGATCCCGTCGAGTTCGGGCAGCTTGACGGCGCCGTTCTCGACGCGGCCGATGAGCGTCTTGGCGACGGCATCCGGCTCTTCGCTGATCTCCTTCTTCATGAAGGTGGGCCAGCCGCCCTTCTCGGCGGCGGAGGCGTCCCACGACACCTCGAACTCCTTCGCCTGCACGGGGTTGCCGGCGAAGTCGGTGACCTCCACGGCGTCGGGACGGATCGTGACGATCTGGTCCTGGCCGACCTCGAGGGCGCGACGGGTGTGCTCGACGAACGCGGCGACGTCGGAGCCGAGGAAGTTCTCGCCCTCGCCGAGGCCGACGACGAGCGGAGAGTTGCGGCGGGCGCCGACGACGACGCCGGGCTGGTCCTGGTGCACGGCGAGGAGCGTGAACGCGCCCTCGAGCCGGGCGACGGCGCGGCGGAACGCGGTGGTCAGGTCGCCGGTCTCGGCGTACAGACGTCCGATCATCAGCGCGGCGACCTCGGTGTCGGTCTCGCTCGTGAACTCGGCGCCCGAGTCGAGCAGCTCGCGCTTGAGCTCGCTGAAGTTCTCGATGATGCCGTTGTGGATGAGGGCGAGGCGCCCATCGTCGCCGAGGTGCGGGTGCGCATTGCCGTCGGTCGGACCGCCGTGGGTCGCCCAGCGCGTGTGCCCGATGCCGGTGTGGCCGTCGGGGATGGGCGCCTCGTCCAGCTCGTCGGTGAGGGCGCCGAGCTTGCCCGCCTTCTTGCGCGTGCCGAGGTGACCGGAGTCGTCGAGAACCGCGACGCCCGCCGAATCGTAGCCGCGGTATTCCAGCCGCTTCAGCCCGCCCATGAGGACCTGGAGACTGCTTCCAGGGCCGACGTACCCGACGATGCCACACATGAGAACCGATTCTATGTTTTCCTGGTTGCGATGTCCGACCCCGGCTCTTCGCACAGCGGGTCCACACCGTTTCTCGAGATCGATCGGGCGGAGTGGGCCGCGCTCGCCCCGTCGACCCCGCTGCCCCTCGGCGCTGGCGAGATCGAGCGGCTGCGCGGCGTCGGCGACAGCCTCGACCTGAACGAGGTCGCGGAGGTCTACGTGCCGCTCAGCCGGCTGCTCAACCTCTACGTCGCGGGCGCGCTGTCGACCGGATCATCGGTGCGGGAGTTCCTCGGCCAGCCCGTTCGGCCCACCCCGTTCGTCATCGGGGTCGCCGGATCGGTCGCGGTGGGCAAGTCGACCGTCGCGCGTCTGCTCAAGGAACTGCTCTCGCGCTGGCCCGACACCCCGTCGGTGGAGCTGGTCACGACCGACGGGTTCCTTCTGCCGAACGCCGAGCTCGCGCGGCGCGGCCTGATGGAACGCAAGGGCTTCCCGGAGAGCTACGACCGCCGTGCCCTGCTGCGGTTCGTCTCCGAGGTGAAGAGCGGGGTCGACGAGGTGCATGCGCCGGTGTACTCGCACCTCGTCTACGACGTCGTGCCGGAGGAGCACGTGGTCGTCCGCCGGCCCGACGTGCTCATCGTCGAGGGGCTCAACGTGCTGCAGCCGCCGACCTCGGGCCGGCTCGCGGTCAGCGACCTGTTCGACTTCACCATCTACGTGGATGCCCGCACCGCCGACATCGAGAACTGGTACGTGCAACGGTTCCTGCGCCTGCAGCGCGGCGCGTTCGCCGACCCGTCGTCGTACTTCCATCGCTACGCGTCGCTCAGCGAGGAGGAGGCCGTCGCCCGCGCCCGCGGCATCTGGGACGCGATCAACGGCCCCAACCTCGAGGCGAACATCCTGCCCACCCGCGCGCGGGCGTCGCTCGTGCTGCGCAAGGGCCCGGATCACACCGTCTCGACGGTGCTCCTGCGGAAGGTCTAGACCTTCTCGAGGACGAACACGGGGATCTGCCGGTCGGTCTTGCCCTGGTAGTCGGCGTAGGGCGGGTACGCGGCGACCGAGCGCTCCCACCAGAGGGCCTTCTCGTCGCCGAACACCTCGCGCGCCCGGTAGTCCTGCTTCTCGGCGCCGTCCTGCAGTTCGACGAGCGGCTGCGCGAGGATGTTGAAGTACCACTGCGGATGCTTCGGCGCCCCGCCGAGCGACGCGACGACGGCGTACACCCCGTCGTGCTCGACCCGCATGAGCGCCGTCTTACGCAGCAGGCCGCTCTTCGCCCCGAGGGTGGTGAGCACGATGACCGGGAGCCCCGAGTCACGGAGCGTGTTCGCCGCCGCGCCTCCCGACGCCTCGTAGGCCTCGGCCTGGGTGCGCGCCCATCCGCTCGTGCTCGGTCCGTACTCGCCCTGCAGCGGCATCCTCAGTCTCCTCGCGTCGTACTCGTCCAACGATTGTCCCGCACGCCGACCCGACCCGGGACGGCGGAAGCGCTACAGGGCGAGACGCTCCCGCACGACGTCGGCGAGTTCGCCGGCGAGCGCCTGCGCACCCTCGGCATCCGCCGCCTCGACCATGACCCGCACGAGCGGCTCGGTGCCCGAGGGCCGCAGCAGCACGCGGCCGGTGTCGCCGAGGCGCTCCTCGACGGTGGCGACCGCGGCGGCCACCTCGGTGTCCGAGCCGAGACGGGTGAGGTCCACGCCGCGCACGTTGACGAGCACCTGCGGGTAGACGGTCATGGCGCTCGCGAGTTCGGCGAGCGTCTTTCCCGTGCGCGCGACCTCGGCCGCGAGCTGCAGACCGGTCAGCAGACCGTCCCCCGTCGTCGAGAACTGCCGGAACACGATGTGCCCCGACTGCTCGCCCCCCAGCGAGAGCCCGTGCTCGGCGAGCGCCTCGAGTACGTAGCGGTCGCCGACGGCGGTCTCCAGCAGACGGATGCCGCGCTCTGCCATCGCCAGCCGCAGACCCAGGTTGCTCATCACGGTCGCGACGAGGGTGTCGTCGGTCAGCATCCCGCGGTCGCGGAACGAGATCGCCAGGATCGCCATGATGCGGTCGCCGTCGATCACCGCGCCGGTGTGGTCGATCGCGAGGCAGCGGTCGGCGTCGCCGTCGTGGGCGATCCCGAGGTCGGCCCCGAGTTCGAGCACCTTCGCCTGCAGCGGTTCGAGGTGGGTCGATCCGACGCCGTCGTTGATGTTGATGCCGTCGGGGTCGTTGCCGATCACCGCGACGGTCGCTCCGGCATCCACGAACAGCTGCGGCGAGATGCCCGCCGCGGCGCCGTGCGCGCAGTCGATGACGACGTGGAGTCCGTCGAGCCGCTGGCCCTCGAGGGTGCCGAGGAGGTGCAGCAGGTAGCGGTCTTCGGCGTCGGCGAAGCGGCGGATGCGACCGACGTCGGCGCCGGTCGGCAGCAGATCGGGACTGGCGAGGGCGGCCTCGATGCGGTCCTCGACGTCGTCGGGCAGCTTCGTGCCGCAGTAGGCGAAGAACTTGATGCCGTTGTCGGGCGCCGGATTGTGCGACGCCGACACCACGACTCCGAAGTCGGCGTCGATGTCGCCGACCAGGAACGCCGCGGCCGGGGTCGGGATGACGCCGGCGTCGAGCACGTCGATGCCGGAGCTGGCCAGGCCCGCGGCGACCGCGGCCGAGATGAACTCCCCCGAGATGCGCGGATCGCGGGCGATCACCGCCCGCGGGCGGCGTCCCTCGGCGCGGCGGCGCTCGGCGTGACGGCCCTGGGTGAGCACCGTCGCCGCAGCCTGAGCGAGGCCGAGGGCGAAGTCGCCGGTGATCACCTCACCGTTGGCCAGCCCCCGGACCCCGTCCGTGCCGAACAGCCGAGCCATGAGCTCGAACCTGCGCTTAGCGCTTCGAGAACTGCGAGGCCTTGCGGGCCTTCTTGAGACCGGCCTTCTTGCGCTCGATGACGCGGGCGTCACGCGTGAGGAACCCGGCCTTCTTCAGCGCCGGCCGGTTGTTCTCGCGGTCGATCTCGTTGAGCGAGCGGGCGATCGCGAGGCGGAGCGCGCCGGCCTGGCCCGAGGGGCCACCGCCGGTAATCTTCGCGATCACGTCGTAGCTGCCGAGGAGGTCGAGCACCTTGAACGGGTCGGTGATCAGCTGCTGGTGCAGCTTGTTCGGGAAGTACTCCTCGAGCGTGCGACCGTTCACCGTGAAGGTGCCGGTGCCCGGGGTGAGGCGGGCGCGCGCGATGGCCTCCTTGCGACGACCCACGGCCGCGCCGGGGACGTTGAGGATGCGCGGGGTGCGGGGCTCCGCCGCCTGCTCCGAGGGGGTCTCGGTGCTGAACGAGGTGAGGACCTCGCTGTCGATGGTGTCTTCGATCTTCGCCATGGTCTGAATCCTTAGCTTTCCCGGGCCGCTTACTGGGCGACCTGGTTGAGGGTGTAGGCCGTGGGCTGCTGCGCAGCGTGCGGGTGCTCGGCGCCCGCGTAGACCTTGAGCTTCTTGATCTGGGCGCGGCCCAGCGAGTTCTTCGGCAGCATGCCGCGGATCGCCTGCTCGACGGCGCGCGTCGGGTGCTTCGCGAGCATCTCGACGTAGGTCTGCGACGACAGACCGCCCGGGTAACCCGAGTGGCGGTAGGAGAGCTTCTTCTCGAGCTTCTGGCCGGTGAGGGCGACCTTCTCCGCGTTGATGACGATGACGAAGTCACCCATGTCCATGTGCGGGGCGAAGGTGGGCTTGTGCTTGCCGCGGAGGAGGGTGGCGGCGTGGCTGGCGAGACGACCCAGGACGACGTCGGTCGCGTCGATGACGACCCAGTCGCGCTTGATGTCCGCCGGCTTGGGGCTGAACGTACGCGTCACAGTAGAGACTGCTTTCAATCGAGGTGATCGTGAATCCCACTCCGGTGTGCGTTCCGCAAGCGAATGCGCGGAACCCGACGGTGGAGGGCTCGGATCGCTGACTCCAGGATGGAGGCAACTTCGTAAGACTAGTCGGAGCTGTGAGGGCCGTCAAACGAGCGTTTGGCCCGGGTCTGCTCGGCGCGGAGGCCGAGTTCGTCGTCGGGCGGGTAGCCCACCTCGGCGAGGGTGAGCCCCTTCGCCGGCACGACCGCGAATTCGTTCGTGCGTGCGGCCTGATCCCGCAGCTCGGCGGCCCGGCCCGCACGCAGCTTGCCCTCCCCCGACGCGAGGCAGGCGCCGACAAGGGCGCGCACCATGGAGTGGCAGAAGGCGTCGGCCTTCACATGCGCGACGAGCACCCCGTCGGCATCCCGGGTCCAGGCGAACTCCTGCAGGGTGCGGATGGTGGTGGCGCCGTCGCGCGGGCGGCAGAACGACGCGAAGTCGTGCAGCCCGAGAAGGCTGCGGGCGGCGTCATCCATCGCGTCTCCGTCGAGGGGCGTCGGATGGGCGAGTTCGTATCCGCGGCGACGGGGGTCGCGGTGCGCGGCGGCGTCGGCGATGCGGTACTCGTAGCGGCGCCAGACGGCGGAGAACCGGGCGTCGAACCCGGGCGGCGCGACGATCGCGCGCTGAACGGCGAGGTCGCCCGAGGCGCCCGCGATGCCATTGAGCCGGCGGACGAGGGCGCCGAGTCCCTTCGGCGCGGGGCCGCCGCGTCGGGGGCGGTCGAGGTCGGCGAGCTGGGCGTCATCGAGGTCGAGGTGTGCGACCTGGCCCGTCGCGTGCACGCCGACGTCGGTGCGACCCGCGACGGTGACCCCGGGTGCCTCGCCGACCCGGCGGAAGATCGTCGCCAGTGCGGCTTCGAGCTCGCCCTGCACGGTGCGGAGGCCGGGCTGCTTGGCCCATCCGGTGAACCCGCCACCGTCGTAGGCGAGGTCGAGGCGAAGACGCGGCACCTGACGAGTCTGCCGCACCGGACTAGCCTGGTCGACGGAGTCCTACCCCTCCGCCGACCGCATGACGCCGACGACTGCCCCCGCCACCGCCGGGTTCCGCGTGCCGGGACTCGACGGCATCCGGGCCCTCGCCGTCACGACGGTGATCGTGTTCCACCTGCTCCCCGGAACCCTCGTCGGCGGTTACCTCGGCGTCGACATCTTCTTCGTGGTCAGCGGTTTCCTGATCACCACCCTTCTGCTGCGGGAGCGGGAGGCGACGGGGCGCATCTCGCTCCGCGGATTCTGGGCGCGGCGTGCCCGCCGGCTGCTCCCCGCGCTCGTGCTGCTGCTGCTCGCCGCCACCACGGCCGCTCTGTTCGTCGGCGGCGATGCGCTCGTCGGACTCGGGATGCAGGTGCTCGGCGCCCTCACCTTCTCGAGCAACTGGCTGTTCATCGCCCAGGGGTCCTCGTACTTCGGCGAGACCGTGCCCGAGCTGTTCCGCAACCTGTGGTCGCTCGCGGTGGAAGAGCAGTTCTACGTCGTCTGGCCGCTGCTCGTCGTCGTCGTGCTCATGCGGATCCCGCACTGGGCGCGCCTGGTGCTCATCGCAGCGATCGCGGTGTCCTCGGCGACCGGGATGGCCCTGGCCTACGACGCAGTCGACCCGACGCGCGTCTACTACGGCACCGACACCCACGCGTTCGGGCTCGCCGCCGGAGCGTTCCTCGCGGTGCTGCTCCTCGGGCGCGGGGTGGGCGGCACCGGCCTCACCTCCCGTTCCGCCCGGTGGCTCCTGGGGGTCGGCGGCACCCTCGCGCTCGGCGGGCTCGTCGCTCTCGCGGTGGTGCTGCCGGGCGACTCGGAACTCGCCTACCGCGGCGGCCTCGCGCTCGTCGCCGTGCTGACCGCGGTCGCGATCGCCGCGCTCCTCGTGCCCGGGTCGCCCGTCGCCGGCGTGCTCGACCTCGCGCCGATCCGCTGGGTGGGTCTGCGCTCCTACGGCCTCTACCTCTGGCACTGGCCGGTGTTCGTGCTCGTCGGAGCCGCGCTGCCCACCTGGCCGCGCGAAGGCCTCGAGGCCGCGCCGATCGGCGGCATCGCGCTGGCGGTCACCGTCGCCGCCGCGGCCCTGTCCTACCGGTTCGTCGAGCAGCCGATCCGCCGGCACGGCTTCTGCGGCACGGCCCGCGCGATCCTCGACGTCGCCCCGCGGTCCCGGCGCGCGTTCGGCGCGATGGCCGGGATGCTGCTCGCCGGCGCGCTCGCCCTGAGCAGCGTCTTCGCCCTGGTCGCCGACCCGGGTCGCGGAGAGGCGGAGGCTTACATCCAGGCCGGCCAGGATGCGATCGACGACGCCGGGGAGATCCCCGCGGAGCCCACCGAGGAGTCCGACGCCGACCGGGTGACGACCGGCGACGAGATCACGGCGATCGGCGACTCGGTGCTGCTGGCGGCCGCTCCGGCCCTCCAGGAGGCCTATCCCGGGATCGCGATCGACGCGGCGGTGTCGCGCTCGATGTCGTCCGCCCCCGGCATCCTGCAGAGCCAGCTCGACGCCGGCACGCTGCGCCGAGTCGTGGTGCTGGCGCTGGGCACCAACGGGCCCATCCGGCGCGAGACGCTGGAGCAGGTGCGCCAGCTGATCGGCCCGCAACGCGAACTCGTGGTCGTGAACGCCCAGGCTCCGCGGGGCTGGATCCCGGGTGTCAACGACGAGCTCTCGGCGTTCGCGCTGGTCTACCGCAACGTCGAGCTCGCGAACTGGTACGACGCCATCCAGCCGTACCTCAGCGAGATGGCCCGCGACCAGGTGCACTTCGGCCCGTTCGGCGCCGGCATCTTCACGGCGACGGTGCAGGATGCCGTGCTCCGCCTCGCCGCACTGCCTCCGCTGCGCGACGAGTCGACGAGCCTGTCGGTGCCGACGCCGTTCTGACGCCTCCGGCCCTCCGGCAACGCAGAACGGGCCCGCCCGGAGGCGAGCCCGTTCCGAACGAGCAACCTACTTCGCGTCGTCCTCGGCGGGAGCGGCGTCCTCAGCGGGCGCCTCAGCGGTCTCCTCGACCGGGGCCTCGGCGGTCTCGGTCTCCTCGACCTCGGTCGTCTCCTCGGCCGGAGTCTCCTCGGCGGCGGGCTTCTCGGCCTTGGCCGGCTTCGCGTCGGCAGCCTTCGCCGCGGCCGCCTTCTTGGCCGACGGCTTCTTCACGACGGGCTCGAGCACGAGCTCGATGACCGCCATCGGAGCGTTGTCGCCCTTGCGGTAGCCGGTCTTCGTGATGCGGGTGTAGCCGCCCTCACGGTCCTCGACCTGCGGTGCGATCTCGGTGAAGAGCTTGTGCACCACACCCTTGTCGGCGATGGTCGCGAGCACCCGGCGACGGGCGTGCAGGTCGCCGCGCTTGGCGAACGTGATGAGACGTTCGGCGAGCGGGCGCAGGCGCTTGGCCTTCGTCTCGGTCGTCTGGATGCGCTCGTGCGTGAACAGCGCGGCGGCGAGGTTCGCGAGCAGGAGGCGCTCGTGAGCCGGGCCTCCTCCGAGGCGGGGACCCTTGGTGGGCTTAGGCATTGTGGTTCTCTCTCAGTTCCGTCGGATCAGAGTGAGCGCGGGCTCAGCTCTGCTCCTCGTCGTCGTAGCCGCCGTAGAAGTGCGCGCCATCGAAGCCGGGAACGCTGTCCTTGAGGGACAGGCCCATCTCGGTCAGCTTGTCCCGCACCTCGTCGACCGACTTCTGGCCGAAGTTGCGGATATTCATGAGCTGCGTCTCCGAGAGGGCGACCAGCTCGGCGACCGTGTTGATGCCCTCGCGCTTGAGGCAGTTGTAGCTGCGCACGCTCAGGTCGAGATCCTCGATCGGCATGCTCAGTTCGCTCGAGAGCACGGCGTCGACCGGGGCGGGCCCGATCTCGATGCCCTCGGCGGCCGAGTTCAGCTCGCGGGCGAGACCGAACAGCTCGACGAGCGTGCGGCCGGCCGACGCGATCGCGTCACGCGGGGTGATCGCGGGCTTCGTCTCGACATCCACGACCAAGCGGTCGAAGTCGGTGCGCTCACCGGCACGCGTCGCCTCGACGCGGTAGGTGACCTTCAGCACGGGCGAGTAGATCGAGTCGATCGGCACCTGGCCGGCCTCGGAGAACTCGCTGCGGTTCTGGGTCGCCGACACGTAGCCGCGGCCGCGCTCGATGGTGAGTTCGAGCTCGAACTTCGCCTTGTCGTTGAGCGTCGCGATGACGAGCTCCGGGTTGTGGATCTCCACGCCGGTCGGCGCCGAGATGTCGGCGGCCGTGACCTGGCCCGCACCCTGCTTGCGCAGGTACGCGGTGATCGGCTCGTCGTGCTCGCTCGAGACCACGAGGTTCTTGATGTTGAGGACGATCTCGACGACGTCCTCCTTCACACCGGGAACCGTCGAGAACTCGTGCTGGATGCCGTCGAGGCGGATGCTGGTCACCGCAGCGCCCGGGATGGACGACAGCAGGGTGCGACGCAGCGAGTTGCCGAGGGTGTACCCGAAGCCGGGCTCCAGGGGCTCGATGACGAACCGCGAACGGAACTCGGAGAGGCTCTCCTCGGACAGGGTGGGACGCTGTGCAATGAGCACGTGTATTCCTTTCAGCGAGGGCGTCCGCCATATGACGCCCACGGAAGAACGGCGGGTGGCTGGGCCGCCGGGTTGTTCAGTTACAAAATCGCTGGTCGAGTAGCGGCGCAGCCGCGTGTCGAGACCTCGTTACACGCGGCGGCGCTTCGGCGGACGAACGCCGTTGTGCGCCTGCGGGGTGACGTCGTTGATCGTGCCGACCTCGAGGCCCGCCGCGGTGAGCGAGCGGATCGCGGTCTCGCGGCCCGAACCGGGACCCTTCACGAAGACATCCACCTTCTTCATGCCGTTCTCCTGCGCCTTGCGCGCGGCGGCTTCGGCAGCCATGCCCGCGGCGTAGGGGGTCGACTTGCGCGAGCCCTTGAAGCCGACGTCGCCGCCGGAGGCCCAGGCGATGACCGCACCCGAGGGGTCGGTGATCGAGACGATGGTGTTGTTGAACGTCGACTTGATGTGGGCCTGACCCACGGCGATGTTCTTCTTCTCCTTGCGGCGCGGCTTGCGGCCCGCGGAAGCCTTCGGAGCGGCCATTACTTCTTGCCTGCCTTCTTCTTGCCGGCGACGGTGCGCTTCGGGCCCTTGCGGGTGCGCGCGTTGGTCTTGGTGCGCTGTCCGCGCACCGGGAGGCCGCGACGGTGGCGGATGCCCTCGTACGAACCGATCTCGACCTTGCGGCGGATGTCGGCCTGCACCTCACGGCGCAGGTCGCCCTCCACCTTGTAGGTGGTCTCGATGAAGTCGCGGAGAGCGACGAGCTGGTCGTCGCTCAGATCCTTGACGCGGATGTCACCGGAGATCCCGGTCTCCTTGAGAGTGGCGAGCGCGCGGGTGCGGCCGACTCCGTAGATGTAGGTGAGCGCCACTTCCACGCGCTTCTCGCGCGGGATGTCGACGCCGGCAAGACGTGCCATTGCTTACTCCTGAAAGGAACGGGAGGTCTGTGCGTCTCCGGTGCCCGGGCCTCCCGACCCGAGGTGTCCCCTGCTCGCGCAGGTTCTTGGAGATGCTTGTGTGGTGAGTTGTGAAGCCTCGGCTCAGCCCTGACGCTGCTTGTGGCGCGGGTTCGACTTGCAGATGACCATGACGCGGCCGTTGCGACGGATCACCTTGCAGTGGTCGCAGATGGGCTTGACGCTGGGGTTGACCTTCATGATGTTTCTTCTCTCGCTGTCGTCGTCCCCGCGACTCCTGTCGCGGTTCCGTTACTTCTCAGCAGGCTGCAGCCGTTGCGGGCTTACTTGTAGCGGTAGACGATGCGTCCGCGGGTGAGGTCGTACGGGCTGAGCTCGACGACGACACGGTCCTCAGGAAGGATGCGGATGTAGTTCTGGCGCATCTTGCCGGAGATGTGAGCGAGCACCTTGTGCCCGTTCGTGAGCTCCACGCGAAACATCGCGTTCGGCAGAGCCTCCAGCACCGAGCCCTCGAGCTCGATGACGCCGTCTTTTTTCGCCATACCTCTACTAGTGCTTTGCTGATCTGCGGGGTGGATGGTTGCACAGGCATGCGGAAACCGCGCCAGGCACCAAGGGTCAACACTACGTCATCCGGGCGTGTCGCGCCAACCGAGAACGCTCCGGATGTCGTAGGCCCTCGATTGGTCCGCGTGTTGCGTATCCCTCCGCGAGTTTCTCGTAGGCACGACTCGCAAATGGCGGACCAACCGCGAGTGGAGCTCAGAGGGTCGCGCGCACCGAGGCGACCGCCGCAGCGGCGCCTTCGTAGAGCGCGTCGGTCGCGGTGAGACCCATCACGTCGCCCACGATGTCGGTGCCGTCGCGCAGGAGCGCCTGCAGCTCCACGGCCTCCTCGTCGCCGGGGGCGTCGAAGAGCAGCGCCGCCGACATCGCCCCGAGCAGCGCCGTCGCGGATCCGCCGGTCGCGGCGATCTCCGCCGCCGGCGACACGAACCGCTCGTGCCGCGAGAGCTTCCGCAGCGGCTGGCGGCCGACGCGCTCCACCGAGTCGTCGATCGCGGGGTTCGAGAACCGCTCCAGCGTCTTCGCCCGGTAGGCCGCCTGCTCGTCGGGGTCGAAGCCGTGCTTCGCGACCAGGTACTCCGAGGTCTCCAGCAGGACGGCATCCACCGCGGTGCGCACCGCCGGGTCGCCGAGGGCCGCCGCGATCGTCGCGTGACCGGCGAGCCGTCCGTGGTACGCGGTGGTGGCGTGCCCGGTGTTGACGGTGAAGAGCTTCCGCTCGATGTAGGGCGCGAGGTCGGGCACGAAGTGCGCACCCGGGATGTCGGGCACCGCCGCGCCGAACGGGGTCGACTCGACCGCCCACTCGCAGTACGGCTCGACGAGCACGTCGAGTCCTTCGGTGGTCTGCTCGGGCACGATCCGGTCGACGGCGGTGTTCGCGAAGACCGCGCGACTCGCGAGGTCGGTGTCGCCGGTGTGCTTCAGCACTTCGTCCCGCAGAAGAGCGGTCGCGCCGAGCGCGTTCTCGCACGCCATCACCGCGAGCGGGCGGGCCGACGCAGGACGGGCCAGGATGCCGGCGGCGATCGCGGGCGCGACGAACTTCAGCACGTTGGGGCCGACCGCGGTGGTGACGACATCGGCCGACGCGATCGCGGCGACCAGGGCATCCGGATCGGCGGAGGAGTCGATCCCCCGGTAGCCGGTGACCGTCTTCTCCAACCCGCCGACGCCCGCTTCGATCACGCGGTACGACGGCGTCGTGTCGAGCAGGCCGATCAGGGTGGCGTTCACATCGGCGAACACGACCTCGTAGCCCGCTTCGTGCAACAGCAGTCCGATGAAGCCGCGGCCGATGTTGCCGGCCCCGAAGTGGACGGCGGTGGCCACGACTACGCGTCCAGGTCGATGAGGTCGGCGAACTCCTGCGGCGTGGTCGCCGTCCCGAGCCTCGCCACGGTGTCCTCGTCGGAGAACGCGATCGCGATGCCGGAGAGGATGCCGAGGTGGTCGTCGCCCTTGCCGGCGATGCCGACGACGAAGCGCACGGGATTGCCGTCCCAGTCGATCGGCTCGTCGTAACGCACGACGGCGAGGGCGGAACTCAGGATGCCCTCCTTCGCCTCGTTCGTGCCATGCGGGATCGCGAGGAGGTTGCCCATGTAGGTCGACACCGACGCCTCCCGGTCGAACATCGCGTCGGCGTACGCCTGGGTGACGCTGCCGGCGTCGACGAGGAGTTTGCCGACCTCGCGAATGGCGTCATCGCGGGTGCGGGCGGAGCCCGACAGGTTGATGCGGTCGAGTTCGAGCACGTTGGACATTGCGGTTCCTTCCCCGGTGGGCCAGGTGCGGGGCGGCGGGAAGCCACCGCCCCGCACCCATCCTGCTCCTACTGGCTGACTACTTCGCGGCCTTCTGGTTTTCGGCCACCGTGGCGACGACCTCGTCGTATGCCGGGCTGTTCATGAAGTTGTCGACCGACACGTGGACCGCGTTCGGCGCCTGCTTCTTGGCACGATCCGTGAGCTGCTGCTGCGTGATCACCAGATCCTCGTTGCCCTCCAGGTTCACGATCGCCTTGTTGGTGACCGTCACCCCGGTGACGCCGGCATCCTTCAGCTTCTTGCGCAGCACCGTCGCGCCCATCGCGCTCGAGCCCATGCCCGCGTCGCACGCGAACACGATGTTCGAGATCGTTCCGCCGACACCGGCGGCCGCGAGTCCGGAGAGCACGGCGCTGTCCTTGCCCTTGTTCGCCTGGGTCTGGGCGATCGCCGACGAGAAGGCGGCATCCGCCTCGGCCAGGTCGCGCTTGCGGCTTGCGCGCAGGAAGACCGCGCAGACGAGGAAGGTGACCGCGGCCGAGAGGATGACCGACAGGATGACGCCGACGTAGCTGTTGCGCTCCGTCTGGGCGAGCACCGCGATGATCGATCCCGGAGCAGCCGGGGCGACGAGGCCCGACCCGAAGACCAGGTTGGTCGTGACGCCGGTCGCACCGCCGAGGATCAGGCCGATGATGAGAATCGGCTTGGCGAGCACGTACGGGAAGTACACCTCGTGGATGCCACCCAGGAACTGGATGATGAACGCGCCCGGGGCGGTGGCGCGCGCGGCGCCGACTCCGAAGACGGTGATCGCGAGCAGGAGGCCCGCACCGGGGCCGGGGTTGGCCTCGACGAGGAACAGCAGGCTCTTGCCCTGCTCCAGTACCTGCTCGGTGCCGAGCGGGGTGAACACGCCGTGGTTGATCGCGTTGTTGAGGAACAGCACCTTGGCGGGCTCGACGATGATGCTCGCGAGCGGGATGAGACCCGAGTCGATGAGGAAGCCGACTGCGCCGCCGAGGACGTCGGTGAACCACTTGATGATCGGCGCGAGACCGAAGAACGCGGCGAGCGCGAGGCCGAAGCCGATGATGCCTGCCGAGAAGTTGTCGACGAGCATCTCGAATCCGGCGCGGACCTTGCCGATCCACAACTTCTCGATCTGCTTGAGGATGAGGGCCGCGAGCGGTCCGCAGATCATCGCGCCGAGGAACATGATCGTGCCGGAGGCGCCGACGATCACACCCATCGTCACGATCGCCCCGATGACTCCACCGCGCACGCCGTAGACCATGCGGCCACCGGTGTAGGCGATGAGGAGCGGCAGGAGGTAGGTGATCATCGGGCCGACGAGACCCGGCCAGGTGACTCCGTCGGCATCCTCGAAGCCGCCGAGCATGGCGTTGGGCGCCCAGCCGGTCGGGATGAAGAGGGCCGTGATGAGACCCCAGGCGATGAAGGCGGCGATATTCGGCAGGACCATGTTCGAGAGGAACGATCCGAACCGCTGCACGCCGACCCGTGCCTGGGTGACGCCCGATGGCGTCGTGGTTGACGTCGTTGTCATGGTGGTGTTTCTCCTTTTATCGGTGGGTGATGAGGGTGGTGCAGGTATCAGGCGGGGATGAGGTTCTCGACCGCGGCGCGCGCGCCGGCGGCGTCCTCCGCGGCGAGAGCGAGCCGAGCCGCCTCCTGGGCGCCCGGCAGGGTCCAACGGGCGAGTTCGTCGCGCACATCGGCGATCGCCGGGGCGCTCATCGAGAGCGTGGTGACGCCCAGGCCGACGAGCACGACCGCGAGTTTCGGGTCGGCCGCGGCCTCGCCGCAGACGCCGACGGACTTCTTCAGGGAACCCCCGGCGGTGCCGATCTCGCCGACCAAACGCAGGACGGCGGGATGGAACGGGTCCTGCAGGTTCGACACCGAGCCGAGCATCCGGTCGGCCGCCATCGTGTACTGGGTGAGGTCGTTGGTACCAATCGAGGCGAAGTCGGCGACGGCGAGGATGCGGTCGGCGAGCAGTGCGGCGGCGGGCACCTCGACCATGACGCCCGCGGTCTTCAGCCCCAACTCGCGGGCCAGCCCGGTGAAGTAGCGGGTCTCGTCGACCGTGGCCACCATCGGTGCCATGACCCAGACATCCGCCTCGTTCTCGGCTTCGGCCTGTTCGAGGGCGGTGAGCTGGTCGCGCAGGATGTTCTCGCTCGCCCGGAGCGATCGGATGCCGCGGAGTCCGAGCGCCGGGTTCTCCTCCTCGGCGTCGTTGAGGAACGCGAGCGGCTTGTCGGCGCCCGCGTCGAGTGCGCGCACGACGACCTTCTTGCCGGGGAACCCTGCGAGGACCGCCGAATAGGCAGCCTTCTGCGCGTCGACCGTCGGCGCCGACGGCGAGTCGAGGAACAGGAACTCGGTGCGGAACAGCCCGACGCCCTCGGCACCGGCGGCGACCGCCGACGCGACCCCTTCCGCGGATCCGAGGTTGGCGAGCAGCGGGATGCGCGTGCCGTCCGACAGCGCCCCCGGGCCGGAGGTGTGCACCCGGGCCGCGCGGTCGGCGACCTTCTGCTCGGCGGCGGCCAGGGCATCCGCGGAGGGGTCGGCCTCGACGGTGCCGGCTCCGGCATCCACGATCACGACGGTGCCCTCGGCGAGGTCGAGCGCTCCCGTGACGCCGACGACGGCGGGGAGCCCCTTCTCACCGGCGAGGATCGCGGTGTGCGAAGTCTTGCCGCCCTCGCTCGTCACGATCGCGAGGACCTGTGCGGGGTCGAGCAGCGCGGTGTCGGCGGGAGCCAGGTCGCGAGCAACGAGCACGAACGGCACCTCGCTCTCCGGGACACCCGGCGCGGGCACCCCGGCGATCCGCGCGATCGCGCGGCGCGAGACGTCGTCGAGGTCGGCGGCGCGCTCCCCGAGGTAGCCGCCGATCCCGGCGAGCATGTCACGGAAGACGCCGAACGCCTCGTGCACGGCACGCTCGGCGGTCGCGCCGGTGTCGATGCGGGCATCCACGTCGGTCTTCAGCATCGGGTCGTCCATCATCAGCGCCTGCGCCTCGAGCACCTCGCCCGCCTTGCCGCCGGCCTTCGCCGCCCGCGCCCGGATGTCCTCCGCCGTCGCGGCGAGCGCGTGCGTGACGCGCTCCTTCTCGGCGTCGGGACCAAGGGTGCTCTGCGTCGTCGGGGGCTCGGGGAGCGGGTCGGGCATCCGCAGCACCGAGCCGACCGCGAGCCCGCGGCCGACTCCGATCCCGCTGAGGGTCGTCACGCGTCGTGGTCTTCGAGCAGCATCGCCTCGAGGGCGTCGAGCGCCGCCTCGGCATCCTCGCCCTCGGCCGCGAGCACGACCTGATCGCCATGGTCGATGCCGAGCGAGATGACGCCGAGGATGCTCGAGGCGTCGACGGTGCGCTCGCCCTTCGTGATCTTCACCGGCACTCCCGCCTTCGCGGCGGTCTGGGTGAACAACGCGGCGGGACGGGCGTGCAGCCCGTTGCTCGACGCGACGACGACAGTGCGCTCAGACATTCGGTGTGCTCCTTTGCAGCGGGGTGTGGGTTTGTTCAGCCTCCGGCGAGCCGACGGTCCGGGCAAGGGTCTGGACCAACGCGTCCACCACGTCGACGGCGAGGATGGTACCGGACGGCATCATCGCCTCGGGAGGCAGGATGCCGACCGGCCGCGGGGCCGCCCGCCGGCGGATCGTCTCGGCGGAGTCCACCAGCTGCGGGGCGACGAGCACGGCGTCGGCGCCCGCCAGGGCGTCCTCGAGCGCGTGCTCGGTCGCGACGACGAACTCGACCTCGGGCAGCGAGGCGGCGATGCGACGGGCGAGGAAGGTGCCGGAGACACCGGCGGCGCAGACGAGCACGATCGTCGCCATGTCGCCTCCTCGCGATCCAGCCGGGCAGAACTCTTCGAGTCTCCCGAACGAGGGCGGGGAGGCTCCACTAGATTCGCTTCCGCACCCGCGGAAGCGAAGGCTCCGTGGCGCCCGGGCTCGGTAGCTGGTTGAGTGGCAGGGAGATGGCCGACAAGTCACCGATGCTGCTGGCCTACCTCTCGCGCAGCGAGGGGTGGACGCCGGCGAGCGAGATCGCCGAGCACCTCGGGGTCTCCACCCGCACGGTGCGCAGCTACGTGACCGCCGTCAAGGTCGCCGCGGCGCCACTCGACGTCATCCTCTCCTCCCCCGACGGCTACCGGCTGAACCGCGACGCGCACGCCGAGTTCGCCTCCCGCGACCGCACCGCCGAACGCGCCGGCACGCCCCGGGAGCGGATGACGTTCCTCGTCACCCGGCTCACCCATGCCGGCGTCGAGCTCGACGTGCACGACCTCGCCGACTCGCTGTTCGTGAGCGAGTCGACGATCGAGGGCGACCTGCGGCAGGTGCGGGCGCTCGCCCGTGAGGCGGGGTTGGAGCTCGTGCGCGGCGGCGACCACGTGCGGCTCGAGGGACCGGATGCCGGCCACCGTCGCCTCGTCAGCCGATTGTTCTCCGAGGAGCAGGCGCACGGGCTCGTCGACCTCCGCCGCGTGCAGGAGTCGTTCGGCACCGACGATCTCTCGGCGTTCAAGACCGACGTGATCGGGGTGCTCCAGACCCAGGGGTACGCGATCAACGAGTTCGGCCTCGATCGCGTGCTGCTGCACACCGCCATCGCCGTCGAGCGCTCGCGGGGGTCGGCCCTGGCCGAGCACGCCCCCTCGCCCGCGGATCCGGTCGCCGTCGATCTGGACCGGCTCGTCGCCGAGCGCTTCGGCACCCGGCTCCCGGCGGGCGAGCTCACCGCGCTCACCACCCTGCTCACCACTCGCGCCGGCACCCGCGTCGTGCCGCGGGACCAGCCGGGCGAGCACGCCGCGGTGCTGCGCCGCATCGTCGCGCACGCGCAGGAGGAGTTCCTCGTCGACCTCGACGACGACGCCTTCCTCAGCCGGCTCGGCGCCCACGTCGGCAACCTCGTCATCCGGGCGCGCGAAGGCGTCGGCAACCCCAATCCGCTCGCCCGCACGATCAAGACGTCCTATCCGCTGACCTACGAACTCGCGGTGTTCATCGCGGCCGAGATCCAGAACGAGTTCACGATCTCGATCGGCGAAGACGAGATCGCTTACATCGCTCTGCACATCGGCTCGCACCTCGAACGTCGCGCCACCCACGGCGCCCGGCTCACCGCCGTGCTGGTGAGCCCGGGCTACCACGACATCGCCGACCTGCTGGAGCGCCGCATCCAGCCCGCCCTCGGCGACGAGGTGGCGATCGACCGCGTGCTCACCCGCACCGACGTCGACCCGGCCGCGCTGCAGGCCGACCTCGTCATCTCGACGGTGCCCTGGGAGGTGCGCCCGGCCAACGTCGTCATCGTGCAGCCCTTCCCGACCGACGCCGATCTGGATGCCGTGCGCGGTGCGGTCACGCGCATCCGGCGCCAGCGGCGGCGGCGAGCGATCGCCGACGAACTGCTGCTCTACTTCGACGACGCCCTGTTCTTCCGTGACTCGGTCGTACGCGACGCGGACGGCGTGATCCGGCTCCTCGGCGAGCGGATGCAGGAACGCGGCATCATCGACGATGACTACCTCGACGGGGTGCTCGCCCGGGAGCGCATCTCGTCGACGGCGTTCACCGAGTGGCTCGCCGTTCCGCACGCCCTCACGATGTCCGCGAAGCGCACCGCCATCGCCATCGCGCTGTTCGAGAACCCGATCCCGTGGGGTGAGGGCACCGTGCAGGTCGTCGCCCTCGTCGCGTTCAGCGCGAAGGACCGCGCCAAGTTCCAGACGGTGTTCGAGCAGTTCGTCGAGGTGTTCTCGGAGCGCTCCGACGTGCTGCGGCTGATTCGGGCATCCATCGACTTCCCCACCTACATCGACGAACTCGTCCGCCTGATCGACGAGTGACCCGGCCCCCGCCGCGGGGCGCGTGCCACTGCACCGGGTTCGGCCCGCCACTCACCCCGCGGTGAGTCGCTGCGCGTAGTCCTCGGCGAGGGCGTCGAGCAGACCACGGTCGTCGTCATCGGTGAGCGCCGCGTCGAGGGCGATCGCCACGTTGCCGTGCACCAGCACCCATTCGAACCGGGCTGACGTCTCGCCGCTGCTCGCCGTCGTGTCGAACGCGAAGCCGACGGCATCCACCGCGAAGCCGCCGTCGATCGCCGTCTGCTCCGTGCGCGCCCCGTCGACGCTCACGAACTCCGGGCACGACATCCGGGCCGCGCGGAGGTCGGCCAGGAACGCCGACGCGTCGGCCGCCGACGGGAACCGCCGGGCGTACTGCGCGACCACGAGGTCGGCTCCCGGCGTCTCCCGGAACAGGGGCGGCGGCCGGAACACCGTGCCCTCCGCCGCCGCATCGCTCTGCAGGAGCAGCAGCGGCGGGATGCTGTCGCGGCACGCGGCCGGTTCGACCTCGGGCGTCGAGGCGAGGAAGCGGCCGCGGTGGGCGGCGACCGTCGACGCCCCCGGGTCGGACTCGGCGTCGTTGAGGATCAGCAGCGCCGCGACCTCCTCGTCGCGCAGCTCCGGCTCGGCGGACGGATCGTCGGAGCGCCCGCCGAGCACGGGCGGAGTGAGCGCGCACGAGGCGAGCGTCAGCACCGCGAGCAGCGCGGCGACCGCGCTCCCCGTGCGACGCATCGGCTCAGGCGGCGGCCGAACCGAGGCCACGGTCGGCGAGCGCCGCGAAGATGCGATCCGTGACCTCGTCGATCGGGCCGAGTCCGTCGACCTCGACGAGCAGCCGCTGCGCGCGGAACATGTCGATCAGCGGTGCCGTCTCGCGGATGTAGACCTCCTGGCGGTGCCGGATCGCCTCCTCCGAGTCGTCGACGCGGCCCTGGTCGATCGCACGCTGGCGCAGGCGCCGCACGATCTCATCCTGGTCGGCGACGAGCCGGATCACCGCGTCGAGCGTGTGCCCGTGCGAGGCGAGCAGGTTGGCGAGGTACTCCACCTGGTCGGTCGTGCGCGGGTACCCGTCGAGCAGGAACCCGCCGGCCGCATCCGCCTCGTCGAGACGGTCGGTCACCAGCGCGTTCGTGAGCGAATCGGGCACGTAGTCGCCGGCATCCACGATCGCCTTGACCTGCTTGCCGAGGTCGGTCTCGTCGGCGATGTTCGAGCGGAAGATGTCACCGGTCGAGATCGTCGGGATGTCGAAGCGCTCCGAGATGCGCGCTGCCTGAGTGCCCTTGCCCGCGCCCGGAGGCCCGACGATGAGCAGGCGGGTCACCGCAGCAGCCCCTCGTAGTGCCGTTGCTGCAGCTGCGAGTCGATCTGCTTCACCGTCTCGAGGCCGACTCCGACCATGATCAGGATGCTCGTGCCGCCGAACGGGAAGTTCTGGTTCGCGTTGATCGCGACGAGGGCGATCAGCGGGATGAGCGCCACCAGGCCGAGGTAGAGCGAGCCCGGGAGCGTCACGCGGGTCAGCACGTAGTCGAGGTACTCGGCGGTCGGCCGCCCGGCCCGGATGCCCGGGATGAATCCGCCGTACTTCTTCATGTTGTCGGCGACCTCTTCGGGGTTGAAGGTGATCGCGACGTAGAAGTACGTGAAGCCGACGATGAGCAGGAAGTACAGCGCCATGTACAGCGGATGTCCGCCGTTGGTGAGGTTGTTGTTGATCCAGTCGACCCACGGCGGGTTGCCTTCGGCGTTCTGGTTGAACTGGGCGATGAGCGACGGCAGATACAGCAGCGACGAGGCGAAGATGACCGGTACGACGCCCGCCATGTTGACCTTGATCGGGATGTAGGTGTTGTTGCCGCCGTAGGTGCGGCGACCCACCATCCGCTTCGCGTACTGCACCGGGATGCGTCTCTGCGATTGCTCGACGAAGATGACGGCGGCGATGATCAGCAACCCGATCCCGATCACCACGAGCAGGATCTCGACGCCCTGCACCTGCGCGATCTGGATGAGCGAGCCGGGGAAGGTCGCCGCGATCGAGGTGAAGATCAGGAGCGACATGCCGTTGCCGACGCCGCGCTCGGTGATGAGCTCGCCCATCCACATGATCAGGCCGGTGCCGGCGGTCATCGTGATGACCATGAGCAGCATGCCCCACACGGTCTCGCCGTCGGAGGTGATGAGCGGCAGGTCGCAGGGGATCAGCTGACCGCTGCGGGCCACCGTGATGAGGGTGGTCGACTGGAGCACACCGAGCGCGATCGTGAGATAGCGAGTGTACTGCGTCAGCCGGGCCTGGCCCTGCTGGCCCTCCTTGTAGAGGGTCTCGAAGTGGGGGATGACCACGCGCAGCAGCTGCACGATGATCGAGGCCGTGATGTACGGCATGATGCCCAGCGCGAAGATCGACAGCTGCAGCAGCGCGCCGCCGCTGAACAGGTTGACCAGGGCGTAGAGCCCGGCCGCGCCGTCGCCCTCGCCGCTCTGGATCGGGGCGAGGCAGGCCTGCACGACCTGGAAGTCGACGAACGGGGCGGGGATGAACGACCCCAGCCGGAACACCGCGATGATCGCGAGGGTGAAGCCGATCTTCTTGCGCAGGTCGGGCGTGCGGAAGATCCGTGCGACGGCACTGAACACGGCTGCGCCTCCAGGGATTGCAGGGTACGGAAAGTCTGAGCCTATCCGGCCCGGAGGGACGACCGCTCACGGCCGCCGCTCCGGGACGGATCGGACGTACTACTTGACGGAGCCGCCCGCCGCGACGATCTTCTGCTCGGCCGAGCTGGAGACCTTGTCGACGGCGACGTTCAGCTTCACCGCGATGTCGCCGGAGCCGAGCACCTTGACCTTCTCGTTCTTGCGGACGGCGCCCTTGGCGACGAGGTCGCCGATCGTGACGTCCCCGCCCTTCGGGTACAGCTCGGCGAGACGCTCGAGGTTGACGACCTGGTACTCCACCCGGAACGGGTTCTTGAAGCCGCGCAGCTTGGGCGCGCGCATGATGGAGTTCAGGTTGCCGCCCTCGAGTCCGACGCGCACCTGGTAGCGGGCCTTCGTGCCCTTGGTGCCGCGGCCGGCGGTCTTGCCCTTCGAGCCCTCACCCCGACCCACGCGGGTGCGGTCCTTCTTGGCGCCCGCGGCCGGGCGGAGGTGGTGGGCCTTGAGCACCTGCGGACGCGACGGGGCCGCATCCTTCTTCGGCGCAGCCTTGGCGGCGGTGGTCGACTTCGCAGCCGGCTTGGCCGCGGTGTCGTCCTTCGCTGCGGCAGCGGCCTTCGGGGCAGCGGCCTTCTCGGTGGCAGGCTTCTTCTCCGCAGCAGCCTTCGGAGCGGCGGCGGCCTTGGGGGTCGCCTCCTTCTTCTCGGCGGCGGCCTTCGGGGCAGCAGCCTTGGCGGCGGCAGGCTTCTTCTCGGCAGCCTTGGCGGCGGCGGGCTTCTTCTCAGCAGCAGCCTTGGGGGCGGCGGCCTTCGAAGCGGCGGCCTTGGCGGGCGCCTTCTTGTCGGTCTCTTCAGCCATCAGTCAATCTCCTCGACCTTGACGAGGTGCGCGACCGTCTTCACGTAGCCGCGGTTCTGCTTGTCGTCCGGGCGGACGACGACGTCGCCGATCCGCTTCAGTCCGAGGCTGCGCAGCGTGTCCCGCTGGTTCTGCTTCTCGGAGATCTTGGACTTGATCTGGGTCACCTTGAGTCGGGCGGCCATCAGGCACCTGCCTTCGCTGCTGCGAGGTCGTCGGCCTCGGCGCGCACCAGGCGGGCCGGGGCGACGTCCTCGAACGCCAGTCCACGACGAGCGGCGACGGCGCGCGGCTCTTCGAGCTGCTTGAGCGCCGCGACGGTCGCGTGCACGATGTTGATCGTGTTCGACGAGCCGAGCGACTTGCTCAGCACGTCGTGGATGCCCGCGCACTCGAGCACGGCGCGAACCGGACCACCGGCGATGACCCCGGTACCGGCCGCGGCCGGACGGAGGAGCACGACGCCGGCCGCGGCCTCGCCCTGCACGGGGTGCGGGATGGTCTTGCCCGAGCGCGGGACGCGGAAGAAGTTCTTCTTCGCCTCTTCGACGCCCTTCGAGATCGCGAGCGGCACCTCACGGGCCTTGCCGTAGCCGACGCCGACCATGCCGTTGCCGTCACCCACGACGACGAGCGCCGTGAAGCTGAAGCGACGGCCGCCCTTGACGACCTTCGACACGCGGTTGATCGTCACGACGCGCTCGAGGAACTGGCTGTCGCCACGGTCCCGCGAGTTGCGGTCGTTACGGGGCTGGCGCTCTCGCGACCCGCGACGGGCCTCGCGCTCGTTGGTGCTGGGCGCGGTGCCGGCGGCGGTCTCGACGACCTGACCCTCCGGGGCCTCCAACGCGGCGCCACCGGCGACGGACGCGACCGTCTCGGTGCTCTCCGGCGCGGTCTCGACGACCTCTTCGGTCGCGGCCTCATCGGCGTTGGTGTTCGTGACGTCGCTCACAGGTTCAGCCCTCCTTCACGGGCGCCTTCGGCGATCGCGGCGACACGACCGGCGAAGCGGTTTCCTCCGCGGTCGAACACGACGGCGTCCACCCCGGCCTTCTTGGCGCGCTCGGCGAGCAGCTCGCCGACCTTCTTGGCCTTCGCGGTCTTGTCACCGTCGAAGGAACGCAGGTCTGCTTCGAGCGTCGAGGCGAAGGCCAGCGTGTGGCCCTTGCTGTCGTCGACGATCTGGACGAAGACGTGGCGGGCCGAGCGGTTCACCACGAGACGCGGGCGCGCCTCCGTGCCGACGATGCGCTTGCGCAGTCGGGTGTGCCGACGCGTACGCTGCGCGGACTTGCTGACGGTAGCCATTACTTCCCACTCTTTCCGGCCTTGCGGCGGACGACCTCGCCGGCGTAACGCACGCCCTTACCCTTGTAGGGCTCGGGCTTGCGCAGCTTGCGGATGTTGGCGGCGACCTCGCCGACGGCCTGCTTGTCGATGCCGCGGACAGTCACCTTGGTGTTGCCCTCGACCTCGAACGAGATGCCTTTCGGCGGGTCGAACGTGATCGAGTGCGAGTAGCCGAGCGCGAACTCGAGCGACTCGCCCTTCGCCTGCACGCGGTAACCGGTGCCGACGATCTCCAGACCCTTGGAGTAACCGTCGGTCACTCCGATGATCTGGTTCGCGATGAGCGTGCGCGTGAGGCCGTGCAGCGAACGCGAGGCGCGCTCGTCGTCGGGCCGCGTGACCGTCAGGGTGCCGTCTTCGAGGGCGACCTCGATCGGCGACTTGACGGTGAGGCTCAGCTCGCCCTTGGGGCCCTTGACGTTGACGGCCTGGCCGTCGACGGTCACGGTGACACCCGCGGGGACGGTGATCGGGAGACGTCCGATACGAGACATGTCAGATCACCACACGTAGGCGAGGACTTCCCCACCCACGCCCTTCGTGGTCGCGCCGCGGTCCGTGAGGAGCCCCGAGGACGTGGACAGGATGGCGACGCCGAGCCCGCCGAGGACGTGCGGGATCTCGGTCGACTTCGCGTAGACGCGGAGGCCGGGCTTCGAGACGCGCTTGATGCCGGCGATCGAACGCTCGCGGTTCGGCCCGTACTTCAGGTCGATCGTGAGGGTCTGCCCGACGCGCTCGTTCTTCTCGACCTTCCAGCCGGAGATGTAGCCCTCCTTCTGGAGGATCTCGGCGATGTTGGTCTTGAGCTTGCTGCTCGGCATCGAGACCGCATCGTGGTACGCGCGATTGGCGTTGCGCAGACGGGTCAGCATGTCGGCCACAGGGTCCGTCATGGTCATGGGTGTTCGTTCCTTATCTCAATCGGTTTCGCCTCGGGGTCCACCCCGGGCGACCTTGCTTGATTCGTTACTGCTGAGCGGCCGCGGTCTCGGCGGAGCGGAACGGGAAGCCGAGCTGGCGCAGGAAGGCGCGTCCCTCGTCGTCGTTCTTGGCCGTCGTCACCACGGTGATGTCGAATCCGCGGACGCGGTCGATGTTGTCCTGGTTGATCTCGTGGAAGATGCTCTGCTCCGAGACGCCGAACGTGTAGTTGCCGTTGCCGTCGAACTGCTTGTCCGACAGGCCGCGGAAGTCGCGGATGCGGGGCAGGGCGAGCGTGACCAGGCGGTCGACGAACTCCCAGGCGCGGTCACCGCGGAGGGTGACGTGAGCGCCGATGGGCATCCCCTCACGCAGCTTGAACTGCGCGATCGACTTGCGGGCGTTCGTGACCAGCGGCTTCTGGCCGGTGATCAGCGTGAGGTCCTTGATGGCGCCGTCGATGACCTTCGAGTCGCGAGCAGCCTCGCCGACACCGGTGTTCACGACGACCTTGACGAGCCGCGGGACCTGGTGCGGGTTGGTGAACCCGAACTCCTCGGTGAGCGCCTTGGCGATCTCCGAGCGGTAGCGCTGCTTCAGGCGAGGCTGATCTTTGACAGCCGTCGCAGCAGTGGCAGTAGCCATTAGAGCTTCTCTCCGGACTTCTTCGCGTAACGCACGCGAACCTTCTTCTTGACGCCGTCCTTCTCGACGACCTCCTCGCGGAAGCCCACGCGGGTGGGCTTCTTCGACTTGGGGTCGACGATGGCGACGTTCGAGATGTGGATGGGGGCCTCGTGGGTCTCGATGCCGCCGGTCTTGGTGCCGCGCTGGGTCTGTCCGACCTTCACGTGCTTCGTCACGAAGTTGATGCCCTCCACGAGGACCTTGTTCTTCTCGACGAGGACCTCGAGGACCTTGCCCTGCTTGCCGCGGTCTCCGCCGCGGGCCTGGCTCGCGCCCGAGATGACCTGAACCAGGTCACCTTTTCTGATGTTCGCCATGGTTAGAGCACCTCCGGTGCCAGCGAGATGATCTTCATGAACTTCTTGTCGCGCAGCTCGCGACCCACCGGGCCGAAGATGCGGGTTCCACGGGGGTCGCCGTCGTTCTTGAGGATGACGGCGGCGTTCTCGTCGAACTTGATGTACGAACCATCGGGACGACGGGTCGACTTGATCGTACGGACGATGACCGCCTTGACGACGTCGCCCTTCTTGACGTTGCCGCCCGGGATCGCGTCCTTGACGGTCGCGACGACCTGGTCGCCCAGCCCGGCGTACCGACGGCCGGAGCCACCGAGCACGCGGATGACCAGGAGTTCCTTGGCACCGGTGTTGTCCGCGACCTTGACGCGGGATTCCTGCTGCAGCATCGGTTACTTCGCCTTCTCTGCGATTTCGACCAGGCGCCAGCGCTTCGTCGCCGAGAGCGGGCGGGTCTCCGCGATCACGACGAGGTCGCCGATGCCGGCGGTGTTCTGCTCGTCGTGCGCCTTGACCTTGGAGGTGCGACGGATGACCTTGCCGTAGAGGGGGTGCTTGACGCGGTCCTCGACCTCGACGGTGATCGTCTTGTCCATCTTGTCGCTCGTCACGTAGCCGCGACGGAGCTTGCGGTAGCCACGGGCGTTCTCATCGCGCACGTCGTGCGCAGCGGACTCGTGTCCGGCATCCGCCTTCGGGGCGACGGTCTTCGCGGGCGCCTTCTTGGGCGCCGCGGCCTTGACCTCAGCCATTACTTCTTCTCCTCGGTGTCGACGTCGCCGGTGGTCTCGGCAGCGTCCGCCGCCTTGTCCGCCTTCTTGGTCGTGGTCTTCTTCGCAGCCGCCGTGCCCTTGGACTTGGCGGGCACCTCCACGGCGACGGGCGTGGCACGGATGCCGAGCTCGCGCTCACGGATGACGGTGTAGATGCGGGCGATGTCGCGCTTCACGGCGCGCAGGCGGCCGTGGCTCTCGAGCTGACCGGTGGCCGACTGGAAGCGCAGGTTGAAGAGCTCCTCCTTGGCCTTCTTCAGCTCGTCGATCAGGCGATCATTCTCGAACGTGTCGAGCTCGGTGGGTGCGAGCTCCTTGGATCCGACGACCATCAGGCGTCACCTTCCTCGCGCTTGATGATGCGAGCCTTCAGCGGGAGCTTGTGGATCGCACGGAGAAGCGCCTCGCGGGCGAGCTCCTCGGGGACGCCGGCGACCTCGAAGAGGACGCGGCCGGGCTTGATGTTGGCGATCCACCACTCCGGAGAACCCTTGCCGGATCCCATGCGGGTCTCAGCGGGCTTCTTCGTCAGCGGGCGGTCGGGGTAGACGTTGATCCACACCTTCCCACCACGCTTGATGTGACGGGTCATCGCGATACGAGCGGACTCGATCTGGCGGTTGGTCACGTACGCCGGCGTGATGGCCTGGATGCCGAACTCGCCAAAGCTGACCTTGGTACCACCGGTGGCAGCGCCCGAACGTCCGGGGTGGTGCTGCTTGCGGTGCTTGACCTTGCGGGGAATGAGCATGATTACGCCTCGGCTCCTGCGGTCGCGGGCGCGTCGGTGCGGGGACCGCGCGGGCCGCCGCCGCGAGGACCGCGGTCGTCACGACGCTCGGGGCGGGTCGACTTCTGGGCCGCCTGCTCGCGAGCGAGTTCCTTGTTGGTGATGTCGCCCTTGTAGATCCACACCTTCACGCCGATGCGGCCGAACGTCGTGCGGGCCTCGTAGAAGCCGTAGTCGATGTTCGCGCGGAGCGTGTGCAGGGGCACGCGGCCCTCGCGGTAGAACTCGGAGCGGGACATCTCCGCGCCGCCGAGGCGGCCGGAGACCTGGATGCGGACGCCCTTGGCGCCGGCGCGCTGCGCGCCCTGCAGGCCCTTGCGCATGGCGCGACGGAACGCGACACGGGCGGAGAGCTGCTCGGCGATGCCCTGCGCGACGAGCTGGGCCTCGGCCTCGGGGTTCTTCACCTCGAGGATGTTGAGCTGGATCTGCTTCTTGGTGAGCTTCTCCAGGTCGGAGCGGATGCGCTCCGCCTCGGCGCCGCGGCGGCCGATGACGATGCCCGGGCGCGCCGTGTGGATGTCCACGCGGACACGGTCACGGGTGCGCTCGATCTCGATCTTCGCCACACCGGCGCGGTCGAGGCTCGTCTTCAGCAGGTTGCGGATCTTGACGTCTTCCGCGACGTAGTCGGCGTAACGCTGACCCGGCTTGGTCGAGTCGGCGAACCAGCGCGACACGTGGTCGGTGGTGATGCCCAGGCGGAAGCCGTAGGGGTTGACCTTCTGGCCCATTACTTCGCCCCTTCCTTCTTCGACTTCTTGGGTGCGGCCGCCTCGAACTCGTCGGGGGTCGCCACCTCGATGGTGATGTGGCTGGTGCGCTTGAGGATCTTGAACGCGCGGCCCTGGGCCCGCGGCTGGAAGCGCTTGAGCGTGGTGCCCTCGTCGACGTACGCGCGGTAGACCACGAGGTCCTGCTCGTCGAGGAACGCGTTAGAGGAGTCCGCCTTCACCCGGGCGTTCGCCATGGCGGACGCGACGAGCTTGTAGACGGGCTCGGACGCGGCCTGCGGGGCGAACTTGAGGATCGCGAGAGCCTCGGCCGCCTGCTTGCCGCGGATGATGTCGACGATGCGACGGGCCTTCTGGGGCGTGACGCGGATGTGCTTCACGCGAGCGATAGCGGTGACCATCAGCGACGCCGTCCCTTCTTGTCGTCTTTCTCGTGCCCACGGAAGGTGCGGGTGGGCGCGAACTCGCCGAGCTTGTGCCCGACCATGGTCTCCGTCACGAAGACGGGGATGTGCTTGCGACCGTCGTGCACCGCGATGGTATGACCCAGCATCGCCGGGATGATCATCGAGCGGCGCGACCAGGTCTTGATCACGTTCTTGCTGTTGGCGTCGTTCTGCGTGACCACCTTGCGGAGCAGGTGGTCGTCGACGAACGGGCCCTTCTTGAGGCTGCGCGGCATCCTGGTCTATCCCTACTTGCGCTTCTTGCCGACGTTACGTCGACGGACGATGAGCTTGTCGCTGGGCAGGTCGCGCTTACGCGTGCGACCTTCCTTCTGGCCCCAGGGGCTGACGGGGTGACGTCCACCGGACGTCTTGCCCTCACCACCACCGTGCGGGTGGTCGACCGGGTTCATGGCGACACCACGGACGGTCGGGCGGACGCCCTTCCAGCGCATGCGGCCGGCCTTACCCCAGTTGATGTTCGACTGCTCGGCGTTGCCGACCTCGCCGATCGTGGCGCGGCAGCGCACGTCCACGTTGCGGATCTCGCCCGAGGGCAGACGAAGCTGGGCGTAGGGACCGTCCTTGGCGACGAGCCGGACGCTCGCACCCGCGGTGCGCGCCATCTTCGCGCCGCCGCCGGGGCGGAGCTCGATGGCGTGGATGACGGTGCCGACCGGGATGTTCTTCAGCGGAAGGTTGTTGCCCGGCTTGATGTCCGCGCCCGGTCCCGACTCGACGATGTCGCCCTGGTTGAGCTTCGCCGGCGCGAGGATGTAGCGCTTGGTGCCGTCGACGAAGTGGAGCAGCGCGATGCGGGCCGTGCGGTTCGGGTCGTACTCGATGTGAGCGACCTTGGCGTCGACGCCATCCTTGTCGTTGCGCTTGAAGTCGATGATCCGGTACTGGCGCTTGTGGCCACCACCGATGTGGCGGGTCGTGATGCGACCCTGGTTGTTACGGCCACCCGTCTTGGGCAGCGGCCGCAGCAGCGACTTCTCTGGCGTCGACCGAGTGATCTCGGCGAAGTCGGCGACGCTCGAGCCACGACGGCCCGGGGTCGTCGGCTTGTACTTGCGAATTCCCATGATGTTCTCCTGTGCCCTTAGCCGACGGCCGTGAAGATGTCGATCGAGCCGGACTTGAGGGTGACGATGGCGCGCTTGGTGTCCTTGCGCTTACCGACGCCGAACCGCGTGCGGCGCAGCTTGCCCGTGCGGTTGAGCGTGTTGACGCTGGCGACCTTGACGTCGAAGATCTTCTCGATGGCGAGCTTGATCTCGGTCTTGTTCGACCGCGGGTCGACGACGAAGGTGTACTTGCCGTCGTCGATCAGCCCGTAGGACTTCTCGCTGACGACCGGCGACAGGATGATGTCGCGCGGGTCCTTGTTGTAGCCGCTCATTCGCCGGCCTCCTCGTTCTTGGTCTTGCTCGCCACGAACGTCTCGTACGCCGCCTGCGTGAAGACGATGTCGTCGGAGACGACCACGTCGTACGCGTTGAGCTGGTCGACGTAGAGCACGTGCAGGCTCTTCAGGTTGCGCACGCTCTTCTCGGCGTTCGCGTCACCGCGGTCGAGGACCACGAGGACGTTCTTCGCCACGCCGTTGCCGCCGTTGAGAGCCGCGAGGGTGTCGACGGCCGCCTTCGTCGAGGGGGCGGCGCCGCCGATCCCCGACACGACGTGAAGACGCTCACCGCGGGCGCGATCGGACAGGAGTCCGAGCAGCGCGGCGGCGATCATCTTCTTGGGGGTGCGCTGGGCGTAGCTGCGCGGCACGGGACCGTGCACGATGCCACCACCGCGGTGCTCCGGAGCACGGACCGAACCCTGACGGCTGCGGCCGGTGCCCTTCTGTTTGAACGGCTTGACGCCCGAGCCGGAGACCTCGCCCCGACCCTTGGTCTTGTGCGTGCCCTGGCGGGCGGCGGCGAGCTGCGCGGTCACCACCTGGTGGATGAGCGGGACGTTCGTCTGGACGTCGAAGACGCTGGCGGGGAGGTCGACCGAACCGGCCTTCTTGCCCGCGGCATCCAGAACGTCGAGGCTCTGCTTGTTGGAGACGTCGGCCATGATCAGCCCTTCACCGCGTTGCGGACGAAAACGATGCGGCCGCGAGCGCCGGGGACGGCGCCCTTGACCAGGATGAGGCCCTTCTCGACGTCGATCGAGTGGACCTTCAGGCCCTGCACGGTGACGCGCTCGCCACCCATGCGACCGGCCATGCGCATGCCCTTGAAGACGCGGCTCGGGGTCGAGGACGCACCGATCGATCCGGGCTTGCGGTGGTTGCGGTGCGAACCGTGGCTCGCGCTGACGCCCTTGAAGTTGTGGCGCTTCATGACACCGGCGAAGCCCTTGCCCTTGGAGGTGCCGACGACATCCACGTACTGGCCGGCTTCGAAGATCTCGACGGTCAGTTCCTGGCCGGGCTGGTACGAGTCGGCGTCGGGCGTGCGCACCTCGGTGAGGTGGCGGCGCGGCGTGACGCCGGCCTTCTCGAAGTGACCGGCGGCGGGCTTGTTGACCTTGCGCGGGTCGATCTGGCCATAGGCGATCTGGACGGCGGCGTAGCCGTCCTTCTCGACGTTGCGCACCTGCGTGACGACGTTCGGCGAGATGGAGACGACGGTGACGGGCACGAGCTTGTTGTTCTCGTCCCACACCTGGGTCATGCCGAGCTTGGTGCCCAGCAGACCCTTCGTGGTCGCGGTTGCAGACATGGCTCTTGTTCCTTAGGCCTTGATCTCGAGGTTGACGTCCGCCGGCAGGTCGAGTCGCATGAGCGAGTCGACGACCTTCGGGGTCGGGTCGATGATGTCGATGAGGCGCTTGTGGGTGCGCTTCTCGAAGTGCTCGCGGGAGTCCTTGTACTTGTGGGGGGAACGGATCACGACGACCACGTTCTTCTCCGTGGGGAGCGGCACGGGGCCGACGACGGTGGCGCCTGCGCGCTGCACCGCATCCACGATCTTCCGGGCCGACGCGTCGAGTCCGGCGTGGTCGTACGACTTCAGCCGGATGCGGATCTTCTGTGCCGCCATGCGTTTCTCTTCTCTCCTGTGTACAGGCGGGATCTCATCGACCCCGCACCCGCGAACCTGCGTTCGCGCACCGCTGTTCTTCTGTCAATCCGGTCCCGCTTCCGTCTGCGCCGGTTGCCCGGGCGCGCACGGAAGGTCGAGGATTCGAGTTGAAGCTTTGTGATGTTCTGCCGTTCGCGGCCCAGCCTGAGACTGTGCACTGCCAAAACGGTGACCCACGCGATACGCGGGATGTTGAACCACATGAGTTTGCCACACTCCGGCATTGCGTGCAACCCGGGCGTGTCGCGCCTGTTTGCAGGCCTCGCCATCGCGCTGGTCCGCCTTCTGCGAATCGCGCCTACGAGATTCTCATGCCACGTTTCGCATTCGGCGGACCAACCTGCAGTCCGGCCGCCCGGAGCCGAGCGACGAGCGGGTCTCCGGCGAGCGCCTCGTCCCAGCCCCACCGCGCGAAACCCATCCCGAGCGATCGGATGGCGTCTTCGCGTTGCTTCTCCGCCCACAGGTCTGCGCCGCTCAGGTACTTCACGCGACCGTCCGCCTCACCGACGACGCCCGGATCGGGCCAGAAGAAGTCGAGTCGATACCGGCGACCTCGGACGACGACCTCGTGCTGCTGGATTGGTTGCTCGAAGCCGGCGAGTGCGATCGGGACGAGGCTGATCGACTCGAGCGGTGTCTCGGCCAGCCCGGTCGCGATGCTCAGCGCGCGTTCGACGCGCCGCGAGCCGTGGAACGGCTTCCAGTTCGCAACGGTGGCCGCGAGCTCAGAAGTCGTCGAGCCCGACGCGAGGACGTGATCGAGCGCGGCGACCCCGGCGGGCAGCCCTCTCGCGGCGGCGAGGTTGATCGCGGTGCAGACGGGTGTCGTGACCTGGTATCCGTCGGCGGCGCAGATGGTCCACGGATGACGCGGGCGGTGCCCGGTGACCCGCACCGCCCCGCGATGCCCGAGGTGCGCGGCCACGATGTGCGGGAAAGTCGACCACTCGCCGATCACCGGGATGCCGTGGACGAGCGCCGCGGACTCGTGCGAGAACACGGGGTCTTCCCGAGCCGTCGACCGGAGGGCATCCATCGCGGCACGGTGGCGATCGGGCGCCGACGCGGCGTACCAGTCGGAGGCGACGGCGTACGCGCCGGGTCGGATGCGCACGAAGCGTCCGGTGCGAGCGCCGCTCTCCAAGCCGCGCGTCTGCTCCCCGCGTTGTCGGAGCGATCTCGACAGGATGATCTTGACGGGCATCCCGCCAAGTTCCCAGAGGCGGTGGCCCCGAACTCGCGCGACCGCGATCCCCGGGGGCGCCGAGGGCCGTGTCGCCAGGTGGAGGACTCGGGTTGGTCCGCCGAATGCGAATCGTGCCTACGAGAAAGCGCAGCCGGGATGCGCGAATGGCGGACCAGGGGCAGAGGACGGCCTACGGCTCGAACTCGGTCGCGCGCGGCGTGAAGATCACGAAATGGGTGAGCGCCAGGGCGATGATGCCGCCGATGAAGAGCTCGCCGGCGGCGAGGATCGCGCCGAGCACGGAAAGCCAGGCGAACCCCGCGGAGAGGGCGCCGACGAAGACGCCGGCGCCGAGGGTGACGAAGGTGCCGATCAGGATCGCGACGATGAGGGCGCCGACGTTGATCCAGAACTGGGAGCCGCTGCCGCTGCGCCGGCCGGCGAGGTTGGCGACGAGCAGGAAGAGCACGAAAAGGCCGATCGAGACGGCGCCGCCCGTGAACAGCGCGAGCCAGGCATCCTCGACAGCAACGGTGATCACGTTCTCGCCGAGCACGAGTGCGAGCGCGACCGTGCCGAGCACATAGGCGATCGCGAGGGTGAGCAAGAGCGCGACCCCGGTCTTGGCCAACGGCCTCATGTCCTGCTCCCTCGCGTTCGGAGTTCGGTGTTACGGGGCCGGGGTGGTGATGGCGGCGGGAGCGGAGGGCTCCTCGTCGTCGGTCGCGTCGGCGATCTTCGCCGCGATGCCGTGCGTGACGTCCTTCACCTTGTCGGCGACGCCGCCGGCGAAGTCCTTGCTGTTGTCGACCGCGTCGCCCACGAAGCCCTTGGCCTTGTCCACGATGTCGTCGATGCCCATGCTGTCCTCCAGGGCCGGCGAGCCCATCCCGCCCGGCACAGCCATTCTGTCGGGTGCCGGGGGCCACCCGTGTGAATTCTGGGTTTCCGCCGTCACGAAGAGTCGTCCTCCCCCGTCACCAGGAGCCGCAGCCGCACCTCCGCCGACCGCACGCCGGCGACATCCAGGGTCTCGCCTTTCGCGTACCGGTCGAGCAGACGCGGGTCGACGTAGCTGGAGCGGGCCACCGCAGGGGTGTTCCCGAGGGCGTCGGCGGCGAGGCGCACCGCCTGCACGACGGCGCGTTTGCGCGCGGCGGGTGTCTCGCCCGGGCCACTGCGGGCGAGCGACACCGCCGCCGTCACGGTGCCGTGCAGGGTGCGAAAGTCTTTCGCGGTGAAGTCGCCTCCGGTGCGCGCGCGCACGTCGGCGTTGATGTCCTCGGCCGGCAGGGGGTGCCAGCCGCGGTCGTCCTGCCAGGCGAGCAGCCGCGCCCGCCCGCCCCGGCGTTTCAGCCGCGCCACGACGACGGCGAGATCAGGGTCGGCGATTTCCGACTCCCACGGCTGCCCGCTCTTGCCCGGGAACGACAGCAGCACGCGGGTGCCGTCGACCACCCGGGCATGCGCACCGAGGAGCGTCGACAGGCCGTAGCTGCCGTGCGCGTCGGCGTAGCGCTCCGACCCGACGCGCAGCATCCCGGTGTCGAGCATGCGGAACGCGGCGGCGAGCACGCGCTCGCGCGACAGGTCGTCGGTGCGCAGATCCCGGGTGACGCTGCGCCGCGCTGTCGGCAGCACCGCGGCGAGTTCGAGCATCCGGTCGAACTTCACCCGGTCCTTCTGCACGCGCCAGGCGTCGTGGTAGCGGTACTGCCGCCGTCCGGCGTCGCCGATACCGGTCGCCTGCACATGCCCGTTGGCGTGCGGAGCGATCCACACGTCGGTCCAGGCCGGCGGCAGGACCAGCGCCTTCGCCCGGGCGACGTCCGCCGCCGAGGCCGGGCGTCCGCTCTCATCCACGAACGCGAAGCCCTTCCCGCGCCGCACCCGATGCAGGCCCGGCCCGGTGACGTCGCTGCGGCGGAGGCGGGGCATCCCGTCACGCTAGGCGGGCGGGGCGACCTCGCGCGGGGGCTTGACGGCGACCCGGAACAGACGATGGATGATGGGCGCCGCCACCAGGACGGCCACCAGGAACGCGCCCCCGGCTTCGATCGCGTACCCGAGGTAGGTCTCGCCTTGCACGAGTCCGACGACGAGCACCGTCAGCGCGTTGAACACGACCCCGGCGAGCGCGGCGAGGAGGGTCGCCCCGATCCCGGGCAGCGCGCGGCGACGCACCGTCAGCACGACGAGCGCGACGACCCAGATCCCGAGCCCGATGTCCATGAAGAAGAACAGCCGTCGCGCGGCCTCGGCGGCGCCGGCAGCCAGGTCGCCCCCGACGATCCACAGCCACACCGCACCGAGCAGCAGGCTCACGAGAATCGCGAGCAGCACGTGGCCGACGAGCGCGAGCACCGTGAGGGTCATGGCCTCACGGTAGTCCGCCCCCCGGGGCCGCGCGGCATCATCATCCGCGCGGCCCTGGGAAGGTCGGGCCTTACCTCGGCTCAGGCGACGCGAGCCTGACGGCGGCGCCACACGACGAGCAGGAATCCGCCGAGGAGGAGCACGACGCCGAGGACCGCACCCCCCGCGCCGAGTTCCCGACCTGTCATGCCCAGCGCCCGCACGGTCACCGGCACGATGGTCTCCGCGCAGGCCGCGAGCGGGTCGGCGGCGCACGGAGCGTCCACGAGCGGAGGCGAGTACCCCGCCGGGTTCACCAGAGCCGCCGCGTTGATGATCGAGCCATCCGGCTGACGTGCGTCGACGACCACCTCGACCGTGAACACCGAGACGGCACCGCGGGCGAGCGCGGGCACGTCCCAGGTGACCGTTCGCGACGCGGCGTCGTAGCTACCGGCGGCGGTCGCCGCGACGAAGCTCACCCCGGCGGGGAGCACATCCATCACCTGGGTGGGAACGCTGACCCGCGTGCCCTGATTCGACACCGTGACGTCGTAGCTGAGGGTCTCCCCCGGCTCGGCGGCCGCGCGGTCGACCTGCTTCGCGAGCCCGAACCGGTCGTCGGAGGCGGTGATGCCGACCTTCGGCGGCTCGGCGGGCTCGAGCGCGATCCCGGCGAGGTCCTGCGCGTAGCCCGCGACGCTGTTCCAGGCGATCTGATCCGCCTCGACGGTCGGCACGCTCATCTCGAACCCGATGCCGAATCCCTCGCCCGTCGCGTACTGCGCGCTCGAGACGAGGCGCATCGACAGCACCTGGTCGAGCCCGCCCAGATCGGCGGGGTCGGTAGTCCAGTCGTCCGTGCAGGTCGTCGGTACCTGCGTCGGATAGACCTCGGGACGACAGGGATTTCCGGCAGCCGAGTATTCGACGACGACGTCGGTCGGCGCCGCATCGACGAGGGCCAGCAGCGGACGGAATTCGCTTCCGCGCGGTTCGCCGGCCTGCTGACCGATCACCCCGGTGTCCCCGACGTGCGGGAGGATGTCGTAGAGCACGACGCCCTCGAGGGTCGGCGCGCCGGTGTTGGTCCACTCGATGCGATACCGCGCCGTTCCGTCGGTCAGCGACACGTGGCCGACGTTCGGGAACGCCTGGGGTAGGGGGTCATAGTCGCCCTGCACCGTCTTGGTGAGCTGGAACTGCCCCGAGGCGGAGGTCGCCGAGCGGAACGTGGCCGACGCCTCGCAGTGCGCCTCGACGGCAGCAGGGTCGCCGCGCAGCAGCAGGGGATCGGCGCTGCGGTACCCGCCGGGTGCGCACGCCGACGAGAGCGAGGTGTCGTCGTAGAACACCTGCGCGGTGTTGGTGTAGACCCCGGGCTGGGGCGGCTTGATCAACTCGAACGCCTCGAGCGCGATGTCGAACCGGCCGGCCTGCGCCGGCAGCGCGTCCTGCCGCACGGTGAGCCGGAGCAGAACACGCCCGTCCGCGTAGTCGTCGAGCGCCTCCAGGACGAAGTCGGGGGCCGTGAGCGGCGTCACCGTCCCGTCGACGGTGAGCGTGACGCCGAGGTCGGCCGGGTCGTCGCCGAGCGTGCTGCCGGCGGGCAGCAGGTCGGTCACCACCAGATCGTGCGCGGGCGGGCGCGGCGTGAACAGCGTCGCGCCGAGGCTCACCGCAGCGGTCGGGCCGGTCACGCCCCCGGTCTGCGTCATCGAATTGCGCACCCCGAGCTGCGATTCGTCGAGGATGAAGAGGTCGGCCGCTTGCGAGGTCTGCGAGTCGGTGGGCGCCGCGCCGTCGCGCAGGAACCAGTCGATCGTCGCGACGTTGCGCAGAACGTCGAGCCGTTCGACGGTCGGGTCCGCGTACCCCGACACGGTGATCGTGTCGGCGCGCCGGAACTCCTGCGAGTCGTCGCGCGGGATGACGATCTCGGAGACCTGGCCGATGAACGCCGCGGGAACGACCCAGCCGCGCCACGATCCGCCGGAGACGTCGGGCTCGAGGTCGCGTTCGACGCCCGCCAGGTCGACGAAGCGCGGCACGTAGCCCGCACCCGGCGCGGTGCCGGAGAAGTCGATGCGCACGCCGAGAACGTGGAAGGCTGGATTCACGCACCTCGTCGCGGACCCGACGTACACGGAGCCGTTCGGCCCGGTCGGATCGTCGAGGCAGGGGACGGCATCCCGGATCTCGTACTGGAACTCCTCGTACTGGATGCGCGGAGTGAGCACGTAGCGCGCGGGGGCGGGGTCGAGCAGGGATGCGGGCGACCCCGTGTTGTCGCCGCTCGGCAGCCAGCGCCCCGGGTAGGTGCCGCGGAGATCGGGGTCGTCGTCGTCGGAGATGTTGAGCGGTCCGGCGGAGCTCTTGCCGAGGGCGTGCGTGCCGGGCAGCGGGTCGTCGCCCGTGTCGAGCGCGACGATGGTGCGTTCGGCCGTGCCGGTGGACGGGGTGCCGCCGCCGCGCGGGAGCGCCGTGGCCTCGACCACGTTGATCACCTCGGCGAAAGGCGCGAGATCGTCAGTGCCTGCCGTGCCGACGGAGCCGAGCGTCGCGGAGAAGGTCTGCGTGGCGGGTCCCGCTCCCCCGCAGGCGACGGGGACGCTCGTGGCATCCGGGTACGTCCAGGTGATGAGGCGGGTGGCCGGATCCCACACTCCACCGCCGGAGATCGAGGCCACGACCGGCTCGATGCCAGCCGGGACGGTGTCGGTGACGGTGAGCGAGCCGGCGTACAGCGAGCCTGCGGGCGGGGAGGCCGGGCACGTCGCGGTGATCGTGTAGTCGATCAGGTCGCCTTCGGCGTAGAAGGAGCGCGCGCTGGTCTTCGCGACCACGAGCGACACGGCGGCCGTCGCCGTACCCTGAGCGGCCGTCGGCGCGACGGTGTCGTCCATGTCGGCATCAGCGCTCTCGACGCGCGGCAGCAGCTGCCAGGTGGTGCCATCCGGCGTCGTGAGGTTCGGCGGCGTCACGGTCAGCACGACGGCCTGCGACGAGCCCGCGGGGATCGAGTCGGAGAGCACGGCGACGAGGTTCAGGCCATCGGGGCTGACGCTCCACGACTGGATAAACCCGGGAGGGCCGCCGACGAGGTCGTAGTCCCAGCCCGACATGTCGACGGAGCCGGCGAGCGGGATGATCAGCTCAGCCCCGCGGCACGCGGGAGCGTTCGTGCCCGAGCACGCGAGGTTGATCTGGTAGGTGAAGTCAGATCCCGACGGCTGCGTCGTGGCGTTCGTCGACTGGATTCCGACGGTCAGGGCGACGGCGGCCTGCGCGGCGCTCGCGCCACCGAGGACGGAACCCAGGGCGAGCGCGACGGCGAGGAACAGGGCGAGTGGACGGGAGACGCGGAACTCCGGGCGGGTGGAACCGGTCGGGAGCGCGAGGAAGGTACGCATGTGGAACTCGGATTCGGGTCGTCGGGGCGCGCACGACAGGGCGCCTTCCCAACCCGGCGAACGTCGTGCCCCTGCCCACCCCTGGTGACAACGCGACGTCTCAATGATTCAAGTGGGGGACAAGACCTGTCCCCCACTTGATCAACCTGAGTTCACCCCGGACTTAACCCTCAGGCAGGGCCAGCTGCTCGTCATCCTCGTGCCGCCGCCGCCTCAGCACCGCGAGCAGCAGCACGCCGCCGCTCAGGAGCAGCAGGCCGAGGAGCAGCGGGATCAGCATCGAGTCGACGCCGGTCTGCGCCATCCGCTGCACGGTCGAGGTGGTCGAGACCTGCGGCCCCGCCGCCGAGCCGTCCGCCGCGAGCGTAGGCAGGGTCGGGTCGCTCACCGCGACGTTGATCAGCTTGGCCCCCGACGCGGCGCTCGTCGCGACCGTGACCGAGTAGGTGATCGTCGCCGTCTCGCCGACCAGGAGGCCGCCGGTCCAGGTGAGCACGCCCGCCGCAAACGCGACAGCACCGGTGTCGGCCTTCGCGTCGCCGTTGAAGGCGGCGTCGTCGAGCACGTCGGACAGCGAGTCGGTCACGACCGCCGGGTCGGCTCCGGGGATGTCGGCCCCGCCGGTGTTCGTGACGGTCACCGTGTACGTCACGGAACTGCCCGGCGCCACGATCGTCGCGTCCACGGTCTTCACGATCTCGAGGGCCGCGAGCGGGTCGGTCGTGATGTCGCAGTCGGTCGCCGTCGCGCAGTCCGCCGCCGCCGGGGCGGCGGGTGCGACCGCCGTCGGCGTCGCACCGTAGGCGACGTTGACCAGTTCGGCGTTGCCGCCGCCGGTGATCGTCGCCGTATAGGTCAGCGTCACCGTGTCGCCCGACACCAGCGGGCCGGCCCAGCGGAACGTGTCCGCCGTGGTCGTGAAGGCACCCGCCACCGGGGTGGCGTCAGGACCCGCGGTGAGGTCGGCGTCGTCGAGCAGGTCGGCGAGAGCATCCCAGACCACCGCGGGGTAGAGCGAGGTGAAGTCGCCGTCTCCGACGTTCTCGACCTCGATCTCGTAGTCGACGGTGTCGCCGATCCGCAGCAGCGGCGAGGACGGCGTCGCGGTCTTGCTGACCGTCAGCTCCGGGATCAGGATGTCGGCGAGCTCTTCCGCCTCGTCGGTCACGACCCCGCCGACTCCCGACTCGACGGTGGCCGCATTCGCCCAGCCGTCATCCTGGCTCGCCTGGCCGTCCGGCAGAACCGCCCGGATCGTCACGTCGAACACGTGCACCGCGTTCGCCGGCAGCGAGGTGCCGTCGGCGACCAGCTGCAGCTGCGTCTCGCCATCCCAGGTCGGCAGGACGGCGGGCGAACCCGCGCGGCCCGCGGCCGAGACGACGTCGACATCGGTCCCCGCCGGGAGGTCGAGTTCGTCGACCAGTCCGTAGCTGAGGGCCACGGCCGAGGGGTTGGTCACCGTGATCGTGTAGCTGAGCAGCCAGGAGCCATCAGCCTGCCGCGCCGGGACTCCCGCGATCTCCTTCGTGACACCCGGGTCCCAGGCCTGCGCACAGATCTCGGCGTCGGCGGTGGCGACTCCGGTCTCGATGGTCGCGGTGTTGCCGAAGCCGGTGCCGGCTTCGCCCGTATCGAGCACGCAGTCTCCGGCGGCATCGTCACCGGTGACAGCACCTGAATCGATCACGGCACGCACGGTGTAGGTGTGCGAACCCGCGGCCGGCAGGATGATCTCTTCGGCGAGGACCGTCGCGGAGTCACCGTTCCAGGTCGGTTCGACGGTCACGCCGAGCGGCTTCGCCACGACGGTCGGAGCCGCATCGAGCACGATTCCGGCTCCGAACGCGAATTCGTCCTCGAGGGTGTACTCGCTCGCGGACGCACCCGAGGGGTTCGTCACGACGATCCGGTAGAGCACCAGCCACGTTCCGTCGGCCTGCTGCACCTGCGAGAGCACGGTCTTGCTCACCGTCGGCGTCGGCACGTCGGGAACATCGGCACAGGCGACCGAGCCGGTGACTCGCGCTCCGACGCCGATCTCGGCCTCGTTGCGCAGACCGCCGGGGCCTTGCGCCGGGTCGCACTGGGTGCCCGACGGGATGCCGGCCGGCACCGTGAACCTCACGGTGACCGTGTACACCTCGGTGGTCGGCGTGGTGGGGTCGGTCGCCGCGGGAACCGTGGCGGAGGCCAGTGCGGTGTCGCCCGCGCCGTCGAAGGCGGCGTTCATCGTCGCCCCGGCCGGGCCGGTCGCCGCGACATCCTCGATCGTCACGTCGGCGGGGAGGCCGAGGGTGTCGGTGAGGGTGTACGGAACGGCCGCCGCCGAACGGTTGGTGACGGTCAGCTGGTACTCCAGCGTCCACACCCCGGTCGTCGGGTTCTGCGTCGGCGTACCGACGGTGACCTTCGCGACACTCGGGTCGTTGAACGGCTCGCACGCTTCGTCGAACGCCGTCGAGATGCCCGCCGTCACCGTCGCGACGTTGCGGAAACCGGTGTTTCCGGCCTCGCCCGCGTCGGCACGGCAATCCGCCGCCGCCGTCGTGGGGTCGAGGGTGCCGGGGTCGATGACGACGGTCACCTGGTAGGTGTGCGTCTGGCCGGCGGCCAGCGGCACGTCCAGGGCGATCGCCGTCGCGCCGTCGCCATCCCACGTCTCGGGGGTGACTCCGGCCGGAACGGTCGTGACCGTCGCGGACGTCACCGACGACCCGGCACCGAGGGCCAGCTCGTCCTCGAGATCGTAGATCGTGGCGAACGTGCCGTCGGGGTTCTTCACGTCGATCTGGTAGACGACCGTCCACTCGCCCCCGCCGTCGACCGACGACGAGACGACCGACTTGGTGATCTCCGGCAGCGGGGCGACGGTGATGTCGGCACAGGCCGAGGCCGTACCGAGCACCGTGGTGCCTGTGCCGGCACGCAGCTCGGCATCGTTTGCGTAGCCGCCAGCCGGCGTGCAGAGCAGGTCAGCCGCGCTGACCGCACCCACCGGGGCGTCGACGTTCACCGTGACGGTGTAGATCCGCGTGGTCGAGGTCTGCCCCCCGGTCGGTGCCGGGATGCGGCCCACGCCGGTGAGCAACGCCGTCGCGCCCGAGCCGTCGAAGGACGGGTCGGCGCCCGGTCCGGAGACCTGCACGCTGTTGACGCTCGTTCCCGCGGGGAAGTCGAGCGCGTCCTCCACCGTGTAGGCGAGGTCGGTCGGCGCCGCGTTGGTGTTGCGCACCGTCACCGTGTACACGACGTTCCAGCTGCCGTCGGCCTGCTGGGTGGCGGCGCCGACGGTCTTCTGGATGGTCGGGGCGACCGGGGTCGCGCAGGCCTGGGCGCTCGTGTCGGCGATGCCGGTGAGCTTGATCGTCGCCTGGTTCGCGAAACCGCCCGCGGTGCCCGGGACGCAGACGGCCTGAGCCGTCCCCGCGACCTGGTGCGCGTCGGCGATCACCGTGACCGTGTAGGTCTGCTGCGCACCACCGGCGATCGTCACGGCGTTCGCGATCGCGCCGCTGCCCGACCAGGCGGGGGTTGCCGCGGTGACCCCCGCGGGCACGACCGCGCTGGCGGAGATCACCTGGATGCCGGTGCCGAACCGGAGCGCGTCGGTGAGGCTGTACGTGCTCGTGCCGATCGGGCTCGGGTTGGTGACGTCGATCGCGTAGACGATCGTCCAGGTGCCGTCGTCGTTCTGGCTGAACGACGTGATCCGCTTGCCGATGAGCGGCGCGAAGATCGACTGCACCGTGGCGCAGGAGATGCCGTTGGCATCCGACCCGCTGGTGCAGGTGCCGCCGGTCTGTCCGGAGGCGAAGGCCGAGTTGGTGACGACCTTGTCGGCGCCGGCGCCGATCGTGACGCTGTAGGTGATGACCGCGGACGCGCCGGCCGCCAGAGCGCCCGACCAGACCAGGTCCTGCGCGCCGTTCGGGCTGATCGCACTCGCCGCGCCACCGCCGACACTCACGGTGCCGCTCACGTAGGTCGCGTCGTCGAGCACGGCGCTGAGGTCGTCCAGGACGCGCGCGGGGGTACCCGAGGTGTAGGCGCTCGTGCCGTCGTTGGTGAGGACGACCGTGTACGTCACGGTGTCTCCGGTGCGCACGCCCGCGGCGGGGGCGTTGCTCGACTTGGTGACGGTGAGCCGCCGTAGGCCGTCGGTGTCGGTCGCGGTCGCCGTCAGCGGCGAGGCGGTGACCGGGTCCGTCGACTTCGCGGTCGCCGCGTTGACGATGTTGCCGGTCGCCGTCGAGGCGACCCGCACGACGACCGTGAAGATCGCGGTACTCGCGGCGTTGACGGTGCCGGTGCCGGCGAGCGTCGAGGTGCCGGCGGCGGCGAGGTCGGTCGCCGGGAAGGTCACCGTGCCCCCGAGGCCGTCAGCATCCTGACCGGTCACGATGCCGCCGGAGACCCACTCGACGCCGGCCGGAAGGACATCCGTGACGACCGCGCCGAGGACTCCCCGGTCGACGATCGCGTTGTGCGCCGTGATCGTGTACGTCAGGGTGTCGCCGATCTTCGCGTCGGTGACACCATCGGTCTTCGCAACGGTGATGAGGTCGGTACCGGCGACGACGGTCGAGCAGATGGTCGCGTCGTTGTTGGTCAGCACCGGGTCGTTCATGATGCCCTCGATCGAGGCGTCGAAGCAGACGGATCCGGTCGCGGTCGGGGTGACCCGCAGTGCGATGGTCTCGGGAACGTTCTTCTGCAGCTGCCGCGAGGCGCCGACGCCGTCGACCGGGACACAGGTCACAGTGGTCGGGCCGGTCAGCGACGGCGATGTGCAGGCCCAGTCGGCGATCGTCAGATCCTGGATGGTGAGGCCGGTCGGCACGTTGATCGTGACAGTTCCCGTGGCCAGCTGCGAGCCTCCGCCGTTGTTGACGATGAACGGCACCGTGCCGACGCGTCCGACCTGCAGCGGGAAGCGCGAGCCACCCGCGACGCTCAGGTCGGCTTCCTGCGTGGTGGCACACACCGCCGCGGGCTCGACCGCGGAGAGCGAGGTGGCGGTTGCGGCGACGGAGTTGCAGGCGACCTTGTCTGCCGAGCCGCCGACGAGCGCGGCGTCATAGGCGAAGGTGCGCGATGCACCCGCCGGGAGGGACGTGATCGTCGCCCGCAGCGCACTCGCGCCGGATGCCGGGGTCGTCCAGTCACCAGTGGTCGTGCCCGAGTAGACGTTCGGTCGGGGCGGGTTCGTCGAGGTCGAGTACGCGAGCGTGACGTCGCCCGGCACGCCGCTGACGGATGCCAGCGCCTCCTTGACCGTGCTTCCGCGGCCCGTTCCGGCCGTGGCGTCGCTCGTGCCGGAATCACCGATGTAGGGCAGCACGTCGTACGCGACGACGTTGTTCACCTGAGCGGTACCGGAGTTGGTAATCGTGATGCGGTACTTGATCGAGCTGGCTCCCGGCGGGACGCCCACGAGTACGTTCGAGTTCGCGATCCAGTCGCAGCCGTCGGGGCTGCCCGCGTTCGGGCGGCAGATCTCCTTGAGCACCGTCAGTGCGGGGGTGCCGGTGACCGTTGCGTTGATCGTGGTCGTCGAGTAGATGTCAGCCGAGTTCCCGTCGGCCGCGAGGTCGACGGTCTCGGTGTAGCTGAACGGGCTGCGGTTGAAGACGCCGCGGTTGGCATCGCCGACGAGCATTCTCGCCTGCGTCACTCCGGCGGGCGCGGAGGTCGTCGGAGACGTCACGGGGTAGAGCGACGGCAGCACCGGGCTACTGCCCCCCGGCCCGATGGTGAGCGCCGACGGCCAGGTCGCGACGATGATGTTGCGCAGCTCTCCGGCGATCGTCACCTGCCGCTGTACGACGGTCGTGCCTGCCGGAGGCGCGGCCGACCAGCTGTAGGAGTTGATGTTCCACCCGAACGGCGCGATGAACACGTACTGTGGAACGATCGAGTTGCTGTTCGGCGCCGTACCGACCTGACCGGACACCCCCCAGGTGACTGTGCTGCCCGCGACGATGTTGCCGCCGCCAGCGACCGTCGGCCCGCCCCCGAAGGCATAAATCGTGGGCACCCCCGAGGGCGGGGGCGTCGCCTGCAGTGTGACCGTGCGCGACACCGTAGCGGTCAGCGGCGTGAGCGACGGGTACCCGGGATAGCTCATCGTGACGTCGGCGGTGTTGGTGCGCGTTCCCGCCGTCGCCGTGTCCGGAACCGCGTATCGGAAGGTGAGGCTGGCGGCCGTCGTCAGGGTCTGGGTGGTCGAGACGACGTTCGGCCCGACCAGGGAGCTCGACGTGGCGCTGACGGCGACGATCCGCTTGCCCGCGGGAGCTGTGTAGTTCGTGTTCGAAGCGATTGTCGTATTGACCGAGCTAGGCGCATTCGCACTGTCCATGAGCGTGAGTGAGAGGGTCCACGAGATGCCGGCGACCGAGGAGTTGTAGATCTGGTAAACGGGCATGTCGGCCTGGTCGAGAGCGTTGTCGACGATCGACAGGACGCCGGCGACGTTCGCCTTGTTGCCGCCGCTGACGCTCCACTCCCTCCCCGCCGCGGGCTGCCCGGACGCGGGGATCCACACGATCGGGGCCGCGGCGCTGCCGGCGTTGAACGTCGAAGCCTTGTTGGGAGTCGCCATTCCGCTGAAGGGCGCACAGTTCTGCGCCTGCACCGTCGTGGTCGACGTCGCCGGAGTTTGCGTCGCGTTGTTGAGCATGACGAACGTGGCGTTCGAGGTGAAGACCTCGTTGGCGACACACCCCGCTCCGGTCGTCGGCAGGGCAGAACTCGGGAACGTCACCTGGAAGCTGTTATTGGTGATTCGGGCCGCTGTGTAGGTGGCGCCGCCGTACGCGGCAGCTGGATTCGGCGTGTCGGTGCGCGTCCAGGTGATGGAGTGTGTCCCGGCGTTGTAGACACCGCCGGCGCTCACACTGCCGACCACGTACTGGGCGTCGGCGGGGAGCTGCGTGGTGATGACGTTCGACTTGGCGCAGATCGCCAGCTCGGTGCCGGTTTGGTACCCGCCGGTCACGGTGTTGCATCCGGAGGTGGCGCTCACGCTGACGGTGATCGCCGTATCGGTACGGGTGCTCGCCGGGCCCCCCGAGGCGAGGGTCGCGGGGCGGCTGCGAGTCACCCAGGTCGCGCTCGTGGAGCCCGTCGCCGGGCCGGTGGCGGTTGACGACTGGATGGTGGCCGAGGCAGGGATCGCGAACCCGTTCGGGAAGAACGATCCACCGGCACCGGGACCCGGGATGCCGGGGTTGTCACGGAAGTTGTAGTAGATCTGGAAGACGCCGTTCTGGCCCGCGGCGAGGTTGCCGAGATTGACGGTGATTCCGGCTGCCGTTGAGCCCGACGCGGTGGCTCCTACGAACGGCGGCGTGAACGTGTAGCCACCCGCCTCGATGCGGTAGTAGTTGTAGTACGGGTCCTTGGGATTCGGCGCGACCGTCACCGTCGTGCCGTCGCACGCCGCGGTAAGGCAGCTGAACGCGTAGTCGACGCGGTACTTGGCGCCGAGAGAACCGTCGGTCGGATCGACCGTCGTCAGGGTCGCCCCCGTCGTCGGGTGCACGATCGTCGGCGTGATCGTGAGCACGCCGGAACCCGCCGCCTGGGCGGGCGCCGCCTGCAGCAGGCCGAGGGCCACCGTCAGGACGATGACCGGCGCAAGCAGGCGCCGCCAGGCTCCCCACGGCGAATCGCGGTGGGCCCGGGTCGGAATGCCTCGGGCGGGTGCGGTGCTGCGCATCGGGTTGATCTTTCGTCGGAGCTGAGTGGGACGGTGGGCGCGGTCGCGGATCACGACGTCGGCCGGGAGACGGGCGCCACGCGGCCCGGGGACGAGAGAGGCGCGGCGCCCGCCGTTGAGCGTGCGCGCGCGGAATCGCGAGTCGCACCGGCAGGAGGTCGGGGGCGCAGCGGACGCGCGTCGACCGCTCGACGTCGCGTTCCGTTCGTGGATTCGAGATCCATGTCACCCCCAGGTGCTGCAATTCCCCATGGCAGGTGTCGACACACCGCCGTGGTTCAGTTTCCTGAGAGAGTGCTGGTACTCGGGGTGAGATAGAGGGTTAACTCGGCGAGCGGGTAGACCCCCGTTGGGGGGCTGGACACCCCCTCGGGTGCCCCTGTGGGCTGACGCGATCCGCCGCGCGTTAGCATTCCGAGGGGCAGAGAATCCCGGGTGGGGGACGTAGCGGATGGTCGAAGGACGCAACAGCATCGCTTTCGCCCCACGTCTCGGCCCGAGCGTGAGCCCCCGGCTGCGGCTCCAGGAGCGACTGGACGACCTGGATGCGCATCCGCTCGTGATCCTCCGCGCCGCCGCCGGCGGGGGCAAGTCCACCGCGCTCGCGGCGTGGGCCTCGCGCGCCGATCGACCCGGCGTCTGGGTCACTCTCGGTCCTGCCGACGGCGGCCGGCTGGCCTTCTGGCGTCGTCTCGTGACGACCATCCTCGACACGGGCGCCGCTCCCGCCGGCGGGATCCTGGGCGACCTCGTGCTCTCTGGCGAGATCGCCGAGCAACTGCCCTCCGCCCTGCTGCGCGCCTTCGCCGACTTGCCTGATCGCTTCCTGATCGTCATCGACGACTACCACGTCGTGGCCGACGACCAGGTGCACGACGACCTCCAGCGCCTGCTCGAGGCGGGTGCCCACGTCGATTTCCGGCTCGCGACCCGCGCGGCGACTCCGTTCGAACGCGCCGACCGGTTGGCTCGGCTCGACGCTCGCGTCATCGGCCCCACGGAGCTCGCGTTCGACCGCGCCGAGACGCGTTCCGCCGCCGTTTCGGCCGGCCTCGACGAGCCGAGCGCCGACTCCCTCCACGACACCTTCGGCGGGTGGCCGCTCGCGATCCAGACGACTCTCGTCGAGCGGGAGGCCCATCCCGCCGCCTCCGCCACCGACGTCCTCGAGCGCGTGCTCACCCTCGGCCTCCCCGAGCTGCTCGTCGACGCCGTCGACTCCGACTACCTGACTTTTCTGCTGCGAACCTCCCTGCCGGCGCGGTTCACCGCCGAGCTCGCCGCGGCGCTCGGCGGCAGCCGCTCGGCGGAGTTGCTCGAGCGGGCGGAGTTCGACGGCTTCGGAACGTGGCTCGACGACGGCGCGCGAACGGAGTTCGCCTACCAGCCGCACCTGCGCCGCCATCTGCTCGGCGAACTGCGGCGACGCCTCCCGGCAGAGCTGGACGGGTTGCGGTCGAGCTACGGCCACGAGCTGCTGCGCCAACGCGACGGCTTCGGCGCGATGCAGCAATTCGCCGCGATCGGCGACTGGGATGCCGTGACGCGTGCCGTGCGCACCCACTACGCCGACCTCATCCAGTCCCACCCCGCCAAGCTGCCCGAACTGCTGCGCGAGATCCCGCCCGCGACGTTGCGTCGTCAGCCGATCCTGCTCGCGCTGTCGGCGATCACCGAGTACGCCCGCCCCGGCATCACGCGCTCCCGCCTCCAGCACCTCGCGAGCCTCGCCGTCGCCCTGCTCCAGGCGCGACTCGGGATGGGCGAAGCCGTCGACCGCGTGGTGCTTCTGCTGGCCCTGCTCGGCACCCAGAGGATCAGCGGGCAGTACGAGCAGTCGGTCGCGACCGCCGAGCGGTTGATCAGCACGGCGTCGGCGCTCGGTGAGGAGCAGTGGCGCGAGCTGGCCGGAGTCGCACCTCGCCTGTGGCCCCACGTCGCCACGACGATGCTCTACGACGGACAGCTGCGCCGGGCCGCCCTGCTCGGCGAGGTGGGGGAACGCGCCGCGTCCGACCTCGACCGGCCGTGGTCGGACGTCCACGCCAACGGTCTTCGGCTCTTCGCGCTCGCCGAGCTCGGCGATCGCCGTGAGCTGACTCCGCTGCTCGAGCGCGCCGCATCTCGGAGCCGCCCCTACGGCTGGCGCGGCACCTACCCGGCGGCGGGGTACCACTTCGCCGAAGCCCTCGAGGCCCTCGAGCGCTTCGACGGCGAGCGGGCCCGCGCCGAGGTCGACGCACTGGCACCCCACGAGTCCACCATCGAGCACTGGCCGATCATCGCCAGGATCCGCGCGCTCGGCTCGCTCACCGAGGGTGACGCGTTCGCCGGGCTCGCCCGCCTCGACCGGGACGTCGCCGATCACGACGACCGGCCGGCGACCAGCCGGACGATGGTGGCCGCTCTCGCCGGCACGCGCGCCGATCTGCTGCTCGCCATCGGAGAGCCGATGCGCGCCCGCGCCGACATGCGGCGCCTGCGCCGCGGCCCGGAGTCGACGCTCCCCGCCTCCCGGGTCGCTCTCGCCCTCGGCAAGACCGAGCCGGCGATCGCGCTGGCGTCGGAGATCGCCTGGGCGGCCGACTGCGGACCGCGACCGAAGGCGGAGGCGTTCCTGCTGCTCGCGGTGGGGGCATCCCGGGTGGGACGCACGAAGGAGGCGCGTGAGGCGGCGACGCGTGCCGTCGAACTGCTCGAGATGGACGGCCTGCGCCGGCCGCTGATGATGGTGCCGCGCGCCGACCTCGAACCGCTGCTGCACGACATCGGCGCCGCGGCGCTGCTCGTCGGCGTTCCGCGGGCCTTCCCCGATGCGGCACCCGTCGATCTACTCACGCCGGCGGAACGGCGGGTTCTCGCGGTCCTCCAGGGCTCGGCCCGCACCGAAGACCTCGCGGCTCAGCTGTATCTCTCCGCGAACACCGTCAAGGTGCACCTCCGCAACGTCTATCGCAAGCTGGGCGTCTCCTCCCGCGACGAAGCACTCTCCGTCGGTCACCTCCGGGGACTGCTCGACCCCGACGATCCCGAATGAGTCAACGTCCTCCGCGGATCGGCAGGACGAGGGCGGCGGAGGCCAGCATCCCGATCGCCGCGCAGGCGAACAGCGCGGGGTACCCGCCGAGGACGGTGATCGCGAGGACGGCGAGCAGCGGGCCGACGGCCTGCGCGGCGTTCGTGCCGAGGTTGTAGAGGCCGAGGCCCAACCCGGCGCCCTGCGCGCCGTCGGGCAGGGTCTCGCTCGCGAGCGCCGTCCCCGCGACCAGCACCGTGCCGAGACTTACTCCCAGAGCGACGGCGACCACGACGATCGCCCAGGTCTGCGGGACGACGAGGCCGAGGGTGGCTGCGGCGCCACCCAGCACCCCCGCCACGATGAGGAACGGGCGACGTCGGCCGATCCGGTCGCTCGCCCACGCGACGGCGACGATCGTCACGATCACGCTCGCTCCCCCGATGAGGGTGATCAGGCCGAGCAGCTCCGTCGCCCGGGCCTCCGCGATCGCGAGGTGGTCGGTGATGATGAACAAGAGGTAGCCGTGCACCGCCTGGTACGCGACCCCGAAGGCGAATCGCGAGGCGAACAGCCACGCGAACGCCGGGCTGCGCCGCGGGTCGACCACGAACCGCGAGAGGAACCGCCGCCAGGTGAACGGTTCGGGCGCGTCGCCGGGTGCGGCGTCGCGCACCACCAGCACGAAGGCGAGGACGACGACCACGGTCGCGACCGCGAAGACGCTCGACGCGAGCAGCGGCGTCGCCGACATCCGGCCGGCGAGCACCATGCCGAGAGCGCCGCCCCCGATCGCGGCGACTCCGAACACCGCGGCGATGCGCGCGCGGCGCGACGGCGGGTATCGGTCGACGAGGAAGGTCGTCGAGGCGATGTCGGTGCCGTTGAGGGCGAACTGCCCGATCGCCCAGAGCACCGCGAGTGCGGGAATGGAGTCGGCCGCCCCGAGCGCGGCGACCGCGGCGCCGCCGACGACGGCGCCGCCGAGCATCCACGGCGAACGCCGACCCCGCCGACCGCGGGTACGGTCGCTGAGAGCGCCGATGAGCGGCTGAGCGAGGGCCGTCACGCCGAACGAGATCGAGGTCACGACCGCGAGCGCCGCGACCTTCCCCGCCGGGTCGATCCGGGCCACGAGCGTCGGCAGGAGCACCGACAGCACGGCCGCGTACGTCGCGAAGAGGACGAGGGTGACGATCCCGAGGCCCCCGGCGAGAGGCACGCCGCTTCCCCGCTCCCCCACCTGTCCATCCTGCCACCGCGCGGTCGCGGTCTCCGCCGCTCGCGGGCGGCGAGCAGCCCGTCGATACCTCGACTCAGGCCGTGGCGTCCCAGGCTTGGGCGAACCGTTCGGCCAGGCCGGGGAAGGCCTGCTCGGCGGACGCGCCCTCCGGCGAGACCTCGCCGCCCGCGATGCGCGCCCAGGTCGTCTTCTTCTCTTGGGCATCGAACGACCGCAACTCGAGGGAGATGGTTCCGCCCAGCCCCGAGTCGCGCAGGGTGGCGACGAATGCGGCGAGTTCGGCATCCGTCGGTTCGGGGTCGAGCGTCACTGCGAGCTCCCCGGCCGCGTGGTCGATCGCGACGACGGCCGGAAGCACGGCGAGTGCGGGCAGCAGGGTGCGGAACGGATCGTCCGCACCCAGCAGGTCGGTGGCGACCGACACGTCGCCGGCCGTCCAGACGGTCCGTACCGGCTCTGCGAGAGTGGCGAGCGCGATATCGCTGGCCGAGGTCCAGGACTCCGCCGACCCCGTCACCCGGATCGTCGTCGGGAGCTTGCTGAAGACGACGGCGGTGACGTCAGGCGCCGAGACGATCGCGCGCACGAACGGGATGCGAGCCTCGGTGAAGGTGGGCAGGAGCCCGACCACGGGCCCGACGTGGACGAACAGGTCGTCGACCGGGATGACGGGGGCCAGCGTCTCGCCGACCACCCGGGTCGCGTCGACGACATCCACCGAGGCCGGGACCCAGGCTCGAGCCTTGAGGCCGCTGCTGCCTTCGGTCAGTTCGACCGAGACCGTGCCGTCCGGGTAGGTCTGCTGGAAGAGCGCTGCGGCGTCCACGGCGGCGGACGGGAAGGGCTTCGCCGTCGTCACGTAGACCTGCGTGACGGCGCCGTAGTCGCTGGTCCGGCTCTGCTCGATCACCAACCGTTGCGGGGAGTCGAAGTCGTCCATTGCGGCGTGGAAGTCGGCGGCGGTCTCGAACACGTCGGCGAGATCGGTGCTGCCGTCGGCTCTGAGTGCGTCCACCGAGATCGCCCCGACGCGCGGATCGTTGCGCAGCCAGACCACCGGATCGACGATCTTCGCGGAGTCGAGCCCCGGGGCGTGGCTCCAGCGGTCGTCGCCGGCGTGGACCTCGACGTCGAGGGCGAGCGTCCAGTCGAAGGGCGCTTCGAGGTACTCGCCGATCGCGCGGGGGGACGACGAAAGAACCTCCTTCAGGATCTTGGTCACCTTGCCGGCGCCCACGGTGCGGGTCTGCTGAGTGCGGCCCGGCGCCCGAGGGGGCCGGGCGCCACCAGCTAGCGCGGCGCGACGACCGCGATCCCGTGGGATCGGGCAGCATCGCCAAGGCGGTCGTCGTAGGTCACCATTCCCGCAAGGTCATCGCCGAGCTCCAGCGCCGAAGCGGTATGGAGGGCGTCCAGAGTCCGCAACGCCGATGGGCCGAGCTGACCCGCCGCTTCGAACGTCGCGGTGCGCACGCCGATGAGGGTCACCGAATCGAGCACAAGCCGAGCCTGCACAGCCCGGTCACCGGCTCCCCTGCGCACCGCGCGCAGCAGTTCGGTGCGCGCGAGATCAGACGAAACGAGTTCGGGGCGCTCGGTCCGGATCCAGGCTCGCAGCGCTTCGGTCTCGGCCTCGGCGACCACCAGTTTCACGAGTGCCGAGGTGTCGAGGTAGAAGATCACAGCGAGTCGGCATCCCGCATCGCGGCGAGCTCGGCGGACAGGTCGGGCCCCGACTCGGGTTCAGGCAGATGCCGGATGTCGCGTCGGGCAGGGCGCGCGATTCCGGCGTCGAGGAGGCGCCGAAGCGGTGAGGAGGCGATCGGCGCCAACTGTGCGACCGGGCGCCCGCGGTCTGTGATCGTCACCGTCTCGCCGGCAGCGGCCTCCGAGACGACGGCAGACGCGTTTTGCTTCAGGGCACGGATCCCGACGGCTCGCATGTGCTTCATTGTAGAACATATCGGGAGTGCAGCGAAGAGCGATGTCGCCGGGCATGACATCTCGGTGCCCAAACTCTGTGCGTCCCACCCCCGATGAAACTCCTAGGGTTCGAGCTCTCGTTCACGCACGATCGGATCAGCAGTTGGGTGGGGGAACGGGCGGGCGACAGCCGCCGTCGGATTAGTGTGCACCAGATCCGCCGACGAGAACGGGGCAACACCGGACATCGCGACTCGGAGTGCCTCTCGGGCCTGCCGCTCCCTGTCATCGGTCGTCATGTTCCGAGACTTCTAGCTGCAGGCGGCGGCGTCAAGCACATTCGAGTCGCCCGGGATCTCGCTGCTAGGCACCGATCACGACGGAAGGGCCGGACCTCGCGGTCCGACCCTTTCGTGTGAATCCGAAGGACTACTTCAGGATCTTGGTCACCTTGCCGGCGCCCACGGTGCGGCCACCCTCACGGATGGCGAAGCCGAGGCCCTCCTCCATGGCGATGGGCTGGATCAGCTCGACCGTCATGTCGGTGGTGTCGCCGGGCATGACCATCTCGGTGCCGTCGGGCAGCGTGATGACGCCGGTGACGTCGGTGGTGCGGAAGTAGAACTGGGGACGGTAGTTGCCGTAGAACGGGTTGTGACGGCCACCCTCATCCTTCGACAGGATGTACGCGGTGCCCTCGAACTGGGTGTGCGGCGTGACCGACCCCGGCTTGACGACGACCTGACCACGCTCGACATCCTCGCGCTTGGTGCCGCGGAGGAGCAGACCACAGTTCTCGCCGGCCCAGGCCTCGTCGAGCTGCTTGTGGAACATCTCGATACCCGTGACCGTGGTCTTCTGCGTCGGGCGGATGCCGACGATCTCGACCTCGGAGTTGATGGCGAGGGTGCCACGCTCGGCGCGGCCCGTGACGACGGTTCCACGACCGGTGATCGTGAAGACGTCCTCGATCGGCATCAGGAACGGCTTGTCCTTGTCGCGCACCGGGTCGGGCACGTTGTTGTCCACGGCCTCCATGAGGTCGAGCACCGACTGGGCCCACTTCTCGTCGCCCTCGAGAGCCTTGAGGCCCGAGACGCGCACGACGGGGGCGTTGTCGCCGTCGAAGTCCTGCGACGACAGCAGCTCGCGCACCTCCAGCTCGACGAGCTCGAGGATCTCCTCGTCGTCGACCATGTCCGACTTGTTCAGCGCGACCAGCAGGTACGGCACGCCGACCTGCTTGGCGAGCAGCACGTGCTCACGCGTCTGAGCCATCGGGCCGTCGGTGGCGGCGACCACGAGGATCGCCCCGTCCATCTGAGCGGCACCGGTGATCATGTTCTTGATGTAGTCGGCGTGGCCGGGAGCGTCGACGTGCGCGTAGTGGCGCTTCGGCGTCTCGTACTCGACGTGCGAGATGTTGATGGTGATGCCGCGCTGGCGCTCCTCGGGAGCGGAGTCGATCGACGCGAAGTCGCGCACGACGTTGACCGACGACGGGTACTTGTCGGCGAGCACCTTCGAGATCGCCGCGGTGAGCGTCGTCTTGCCGTGGTCGACGTGACCGATCGTTCCGATGTTGACGTGCGGCTTGTTCCGCTCGAACTTGGCCTTGGCCACTGTGGTCCTCCTCAGGACTGATTTCGGTTTACTACTTTACGGGTGTTGCGGAAGGCCGGGTGACGATGCCACCCGCAGGCTATTCGCCCTTGGCCTTCTGGACGATCTCGTCGGCCACGTTCCTCGGGACCTCGGAGTAGGAGTCGAACGTCATCGAGTACACAGCGCGGCCGGACGTCTTCGACCGCAGGTCGCCGACGTAGCCGAACATCTCGGACAGCGGGACCTTCGCCGTGACGACCTTCACGCCGGTGGCATCCTCCATCGACTGGATCTGCCCACGACGAGAGTTCAGGTCGCCGATGACGTCGCCCATGTACTCCTCGGGCGTGCGCACCTCGACGGCCATCAGCGGCTCGAGCAGCACGGGGTCCGCCTTGCGGGCGGCCTCCTTATACGCCATCGAGCCGGCGATCTTGAACGCCATCTCCGAGGAGTCGACGTCGTGCGAGGCGCCGTCGACGAGCGTCGCCTTGACGCCCACCGTCGGGTAGCCGGCGAGGACGCCGACCTGCATGGCGTCCTGGATGCCGTGGTCGACCGAGCCGATGTACTCGCGCGGGACGCGGCCACCGGTCGTGGCGTTGACGAACTCGTACGACGTCTCGGGGGTGACCTCGAGCGGCTCGAGCGTGATCTGCACCTTCGCGAACTGGCCGGATCCACCGGTCTGCTTCTTGTGGGTGTAGTCGTACTTCTCGACCTTGCGGCGCAGCGTCTCGCGGTACGCGACCTGCGGCTTGCCGACGTTGGCCTCGACGTTGAACTCGCGCTTCATGCGGTCGACCAGGATGTCGAGGTGCAGCTCGCCCATCCCCTTGATGATGGTCTGACCGGTCTCCTGGTTCTGCTCGGTGCGGAACGTCGGGTCTTCCTCGGCGAGCTTCTGGATGGCGACACCCAGCTTCTCCTGGTCGGCCTTGGTCTTCGGCTCGATGGCGACCTCGATGACCGGCTCCGGGAACGTCATCGACTCGAGGATGACCTGCTGGTTCGGGTCGGACAGGGTGTCACCGGTGGTGGTGTCCTTGAGGCCGATGACCGCGTAGATGTGACCGGCGGTGACGCCGTCGACCGGGTTCTCCTTGTTGGCGTGCATCTGGAAGATCTTCCCGATGCGCTCCTTCTTGCCTTTGGTCGAGTTGATGACCTGCGCGCCGGAGTCGAGCTTGCCCGAGTAGACGCGGATGTAGGTCAGACGCCCGAAGAACGGGTGGGTCATGATCTTGAACGCGAGCGCGGAGAACGGCTCGGTCGAATCGGCGTGCCGCTCGATGACCTTCTCCTCGTCGCGCACGTCGTGGCCTTCGACGGCCGGCATGTCGAGCGGCGACGGGAGGTAGTCCACGACCGCGTCGAGCATCGGCTGCACGCCGCGGTTCTTGAACGCCGAGCCGCAGAGCACCGGGTAGAGCGTGCTCGAGATCGTGAGCTTGCGGATGGCAGCCTTGATCTCGGCGACGCTGAAGTCGATGTCGCCTTCGAGATAGCGCTCGAGGAGGGCGTCGTCCGCCTCCGCGACCGTCTCGATGAGGATGGCGCGGTACTCGTTCGCCTTCTCGACGAGGTCGGCCGGGATCTCCTCGATGGCGTACTTCGCGCCCAGCTCGACGTCACCCTTGGAGTCGCCGCGCCAGGTCAGCGCGCGCATCTCGACCAGGTCGACGACACCCTCGAAGGTGTTCTCGAACCCGATCGGGAGCTGGATGACGAGCGGCTTCGCGCCGAGTCGCTTGATGATCGTGTCGACGGTGAAGTAGAAGTCGGCGCCGAGCTTGTCCATCTTGTTGACGAAGCAGATGCGCGGCACGTCGTACTTGTCGGCCTGACGCCACACCGTCTCGGACTGGGGCTCCACGCCCTCCTTGCCGTCGAACACCGCGACCGCGCCGTCGAGGACGCGGAGGTTGCGCTCCACCTCGACGGTGAAGTCGACGTGTCCGGGGGTGTCGATGATGTTGAGCTGGATGCCGTTCCAGAAGCACGTCGTCGCGGCGGACGTGATCGTGATGCCGCGCTCCTGCTCCTGCGCCATCCAGTCCATCGTCGCGGCGCCGTCGTGCACCTCGCCGATCTTGTGCGTGATGCCCGTGTAGAACAGGATGCGCTCGGTCGTCGTGGTCTTGCCGGCGTCGATGTGCGCCATGATGCCGAAGTTGCGGACCTTCGTGAGGTCGGTGAGCACGTCCTGTGCCACGGGGGTTTCCTAACTCTTGGAATGGAAGCTGGACGACGGCCGGACCGGTGTCGGCCCGGCCGTCGTGAAACTGCTGGTTACCAGCGGTAGTGCGCGAAGGCCTTGTTGGCCTCCGCCATCTTGTGCGTGTCCTCGCGACGCTTGACCGCGGCGCCGAGGCCGTTGCTCGCGTCGAGGATCTCGTTCTGCGGGCGGTCGGTCATGGTCTTCTCGCGACGGGCCTTGGCGTACGAGGTGAGCCAGCGCAGCGCGAGAGTGTTCGCGCGGTGCGGCTTGACCTCGACCGGCACCTGGTAGGTCGAGCCGCCGACGCGGCGGCTCTTGACCTCGAGGGTCGGGCGCACGTTGTCGAGCGCCTTCTTGAGGATGACGACCGCATCCTGACCGGACTTGGTGCCGACGCCTTCGAGCGCGCCGTAGACGATGCGCTGGGCGAGGTCCTTCTTGCCGTCGAGGAGGATCTTGTTGACGAGCTGGCTGACGATCTGCGCGCCGTAGATCGGGTCGTTGACGACCGGACGCTTCGGGGCGGGTCCCTTACGAGGCATTACTTGGCCGCCTTCGCACCGTAACGGCTACGCGCCTGCTTGCGGTTCTTGACCGCCTGGGTGTCGAGCGCGCCGCGCACGATCTTGTAGCGGACGCCGGGCAGGTCTTTCACACGACCGCCGCGGACGAGCACCATCGAGTGCTCCTGGAGGTTGTGACCCTCGCCGGGGATATAAGCGGTGACCTCGGTGCCGTTGGAGAGCTTGACGCGCGCGACCTTGCGGAGGGCGGAGTTCGGCTTCTTCGGGGTGGTCGTGTAGACGCGCGTGCAGACGCCGCGCTGCTGCGGGTTGGCCTTGAGGGCCGGCGCCTTGGTCTTGACGACCTTCGGCGTGCGGCCCTTGCGGACCAGCTGCTGGATAGTAGGCAAAGCGGATTGCTCCTTATTTACTGCACGGTGACAGTGATGGATGTTGTCGTTCCATCGGGATCCGTCCCCGTCGATGAACATCGACGGGACTTCGAGCGGATATGCCGTGGGTCTTCCCGCGCACGAACGACCGGAGCCGATTCAGCGGGGGGAGACGTGCGCGAAAGCACACACCCGGTCGAGTGTAGTCGACCGGGTGTGTGCGTGCAATGTGACGCGGGATTACGGGGTGGGTGTGCCCGTCGGGGTAGGGGTGGGCGTCGCGCTCGCGTCCGGGGCGGGCGTCTCCGTGTCGGTCGGTGCCGGCGTCGCCGCGGGCACCTTCCCCCACGGCTTGAAGGCCGGCGGCGTGAACTTGCTCAGCGCCTCGTCCAGCTCGCCGACGGCGGCACCGGGGGTCTCGTCCGGGTCGGAGATCACGAACATGTAGGCCGTGATGACCGCCGACGTGCTCGACTTCGGCCGCGAGACCGAGGTGACGAGGAAGAGCCGCGGCCCCGTCTGCATCGCTCCGGCGAACGCCAGCACGTACTCGTCTGGTGTGTCCGCCTGGAACGTGATGGTGACCGGCATCGTGTACAGATCCGCCACCCCGGGCACCGTCGCGGGAGCCGTTCCGGTGGCGTCCGGCGTCTCCGCGCCTTCGGCCGGCGCGGCGGTCTCCGCCGGAGCTGGAGCAGCACCCTCCTCGATCGGGGCACCGTAGACCTCGGCCTCGTCGGTGACGATGCTCTCGACCAGAGCCCCGGTCTCGGCCTGGAGGCGGGAGAAGTAGGAGTAGACGACATCCGAGTCGACCTCGCCCGGCACGCTCAGGCGTAGCGCGCCCACCTGCGCCTCGAGCTCGTCGAGTCGGTCGAAGTCCGCCTTCATCAGCGCGAGCTGCGCGATCTGGGCCTGATTGTTCTGATCGACGGTGGCGCGCTGATCGTCGGCGAGCTTCGCCTGCGCGAGCAGCGGCGAGACGCCGAGCAGATAGCCGAGGGCGAGCACGGCCACCACGAGGATTCCGGCGCCGAGCGCCCAGATGCGGTTCGACATCATCCCTCTGTTCCTTCCTCGGTCGTGGCCGGCGTCTCGGCGGTCGCCGGAGTCTCCGCCGCGGGGGCGAAGCGGCCGCTGACCGACTCGGCGTCGAGGGTCACCGAGACGGTCGTCGTGTACAGCCCGGACTCGAAGACCGTCGAATCGACCTTGACGTCGGCGAATCCGTACATCTGGGTGATGCCCGCCACGAACGAGGAGATCGTTCCGTAGTCCGCCGAGTCGAACTCGAGCGTCAGGACGGCGAGGCGTGGAGTGCGCAACGGACCCTCGGGCACGAATGCGGTCTCCCACGGCGCCGGGGCCTCGAGAACGAGACCGGTGATGAGGGCCTCGGACGGGACATACGCCGACAGCTCCAGCATGAGCGGCAGCCACTGGACCTCGGTCGAGGTCACGAGCTGCTCGGCCTGCGCGGTGAGCGAGACGATCTCGGCGAGACGGGTCGCGTCGGCGTACTGGCCCTGCTGGGCGACGAGTTCCGCCGTCTGCGCATTCGCCTGTTCAAGCGCCGTCTGCGCGGTCGCCTGTGTCAGATAGGCCCACGCGACGGCGCCGCCCGCGACGACGATCGAGAGCCCGACGAACAAGCCCATCATTCGGCGCGCGCTGCGCGCCTTCTCGCGGTCGCGGACGCTCGCCGGGAGCAGCTGCGCGCGCGGCTCGCCCGCAAGGACGAGACCAGGAAGTGCGACGGCGCTCATGCGTGGCCCCCGAGAGCGAGGCCGAACGCGGTCGTGTAGGCGTCCTGACCCGAGGTCGGTCCGTCCTTCATCTTCTTCGCGAACGGGATCGACGAGACCGACTCCGCGGTGACGACCGGCAGGCCGGTGATCTCCTGGAGCGCCGCGGGCAGCCCGAGGAGCGCCGCACCGCCGCCACCGAGCACGATTCGTTGCGCAGGCTCGGACGGGTGGCCCGAGGAGTAGTAGGAGATCGTGCTGCGAATGCCCGAGAGCAGCTCGCCGACGGCCTCGTAGATGATCTCGAGCACCGGGCGGTCCTCGGGACGTGTGAGCGGGCCGCCCATGCCGACGGCGCGCTTGGCAGCCTCGGCCTGCTCCGGCGACCATTGGAGCCGCGTCGCGATCGCGCGGGTGATGTCGTCGGCGCCGTTGCTGAGGATGCGCACGAACTGCGGCACCCCCCCGTCGGTGACGACGACGTTGGTCGAGTTCGCGCCGATCGAGACGAGCACGTCACGGCCCCGTGAGGTGGCGATCGGGGCGAGCGCGCGGGTCATGGCGAACGGGATGAGGTCGACCTGCACGGGACGCAGCCCGGCACCGAGCACGGCAGCGACGTTGGCGTTCACCGCGTCGGTGATCGCCGCGACGAGCAGGCCCGAGATCTGCGGGCCGGTCTCTCCCGGCTCCTCCTGGATCGGGTAGAAGTCGAGGAGCGCATCTCCGACGGGGACGGGCAGAAGATCCTGCACGAGGAACGGGAGCGACTCGCGGATCTGTGCGAGGGGGGCGCGCGGCACGGTCAGGTCGCGCGCGAAGACGCGCGGGCCGCCCATCCCGAGCACGACGTTCTTGGACTTGAAGCCCGCCGTCGACCACAGTCGGCGCAGTGCCGACGACACCGTGGCGACCTCGACGACCTCGCCCCGGCGAACGGCGGACTCCGGCAACGGCACCTCGCCGCGACGGATCACGAACGGCTTGGCCGTGTCGTATCCCTGTACCTCGACCGCTCGGGCCGAGCCGGAGCCGATATCGACCCCGACGATTGTTCCCCCCATGGACGTTTTTCCGTTCTCTCTCTGTCTTCGACGTGACGTTTAGCGCAGCCCGTAGAGCTGCAGGTACGCGGTGGCGAGCGGCTCGCCGACGAGGATGCCGATCCAGGCGCCCGCGAGCATCCACGGACCGAACGGGATGCGCGCCTTGCGCCCGCGTCCGGCCAGCAGCATCGCGGCGCCGAAGAGCCCCCCGAGCAGGAAGCCGGCGATCGAGCCGACGACGAGCTGATCCGCGCCGAGCCAGCCGAGCCAGAGACCGAGTGCACCCGCGAGTTTGACGTCGCCGAAACCCATCGCTCCCGGCCGGACGAGGGCCAGCACGAGGTACAGCCCACCGAGGGCCAGCATCCCGATCGCCGCTGAAACGAGCGGGGTGAGGGACCCGGTCAGCAGGGCGATCGCGACGGCCGCCACCGCTCCGACGACGTAGGACGGCAGCACGAGCACGTTCGGGAGGCGGTGCACGTCGAGGTCGATGAGCGCGAGCGCGAGGCTGATCGCCGCGAGGTAGAGGAAGGCGACGAGCTGGAAGATCCCGGCGACGACGTCCGGCACCCCGGCCGCGACGACGATCGCGGGCATGAAAGCGAGGGCGACGACGATGAAGAACACGGCACCGCCGAGCTCCACGAGCGGGTACCGCGGCGAGATCGGGGCCGAGCAGTCCCGGCACTTCCCGCGCAGAGCGAGCCAGGAGACGACCGGGATGTTGTCGTACCCGCGGACCACGTGACCGCAGGAGCCGCACGCGCTCGGCGGGGACACCACCGAGCGACCGCGCGGCACGCGGTACACGACGACGTTCAGGAAGGACCCGATGAGGGTTCCGAACGCTCCGAGGGCGACGATGGCGACCATGGTCAGTTGCCCACCTGCACGTTCCGCGAGGAGACGATCGTGCGGTTGGACTCGGTGCCGGCCGGGACCGAGACGGTGCCCGTGTCGAGGTCGACGCCGGGCAGGCCGACGGCGACGTAGCCGATCCGCGAACCGCCGTCGATCGTCGCGAGGCCCGAGTACACCTGACCGCGGACGTTGGTGCTCGAGCCGATGTTGATGCGGCACGGGGTGTACATCATCACCGAGATGTTCGAGTTGAACGAGAAGCCGCCCGAGACCGACAGCGACTGGCCGGCGCCGCACGTCGGCTGCGAGTTCGCGACCGTGTCGGGGTTGATCAGCCAGAGGCGCTTCGAGGTGCTCACCGAGATGCCGCCGCCACCGGAGAAGTCGAACTTGTTCGCGAAGATCGCGAGGTCGCCACCGAGGTCGAGGATGTCGGCGCCGTTGATCGTGACCGAGCTGCAGCTGCGCGCATCCAGCAGGATCGGCGTCGTGCCGTAGAGCAGCAGCCTCGCCTTGATCAGCAGGTAGGAGCACTCCAGCGGCGAGAGCACGACCTCGGTGAAGCCCTGCCACTTCGACTTGTCGTAGTTGTAGTCGACCCAGTTCGGGACGATCGGACGCGTGGGCGTCGCGAACGGGCTCGCGGCCGGCGTGTTCGGGCTGGTCTGCGACGTGGAGCCCTGCACGAAGCTGTTCGACGGGGTGTTCAGGGTCTTCGTGGTCAGGTTGCCCCCGATCCGCGTCGTCCAGTTGAGCGTCGAGTTGCCGTAGATCCAGGCGCTGCCGTTGATGTTGCCCTGGATGGTCAGACTCGCCGCCGTCGCGTTGCCGCCGACCGTCGGGTTGCCGCTCATCGTGAGATCGGCCGTCGACCAGACGCTGCCGTTGACCGTCGAGTTGACGGTCACGCCGTTGCCGATCACGTTGCCGCCGACCACGGTGCCGCCGTCGACCTTGACCCGGCCGCTGGCCCAGGCCGAGCCCGCGATCTTGCAGCCGCCGTTGATGTCGAGGTTGCCCGATTCAACGACGACGTTGACCGCGCCCTCGGCGCCGCCGTCGCAGACGAGGTTGCCGGTCTTGGTCATCACCGACGGGCTCGAGCCGTTGACGCTCGTGAGCTTGCCGCCGCCGCCGAAGTTCTGCGCGTCGTAGGAGTAGATGGCCGGGCCGCTCGCGGTGATCGATGACGAGCCGACGACCGTCGAGAGGATGACCTCGATGTTGGTGGAGTTCTCCGCCGTCGCGCCGTTGACGCCCGTCGACGCGGCGTAGCCGGTCGAGAGGATGCGGGCCTGCGTCGAGAGGATCGGGCAGCCCTGCACCCAGCCGCTGCCGAGCGGGACCCAGACGGTCGCGACGTAGCGCGGCGTCGTGCCGGCGGGGCTGACGTAGCGGTTCAGGCTCGGGATGCAGGTGCCGTTGACGAGACCGGCGCGCGCGTCGGCGATGCCGGCCTCGGCGGCGGCCTGCGACTGCACGTCGGCGCGCACCGCGCTCGTGAAGCCCGCCGAGCTGATGACGGACGTCGAGACGAGGGCGGTGAGCAGCAGCGACGTGGCCATGAGGCCGACGACGGCGGCGAGCGCCGCACCCTCGTCCTCACGACGGGCACGGCGGATCACTCGGATCAGGCGGGTCAATAGCACTTGTCAGCCTCCGCAAGGGTGGACACCGCGACACCGATGGGCCGCGAGGTGGTGAACTGGATGGCGACCTTCTTGCCCGCGCCGGTGACGTCGTAGGCGACGTTCAGCGAGGTGCCGTCGACATCCGTGAAGATCGTCGAGCCGGTGCGCGGCGTGACGGCCGTGCTCAGCAGGGTCCAGGTCGCGAGCGTCGACGCCGACGGCGCGGTGATCTTGGTGCCGACGACGCCGCGGGTCGTGCGGATCGTGCCGGCGGACGACGAGTAGTAGTAGGCGACGCAGCTCCAGGTGAGCGTCGAGCCGCTGCCCGCGACCCGCGCGACCAGCAGCTGGTCGGTGCCCGAGGCGCTGAGGGCGTAGGCCGAGGCGTTGCGCACGGTCGCGTCGATCGTGGCGGCGCTCGACTGCGCCGAGGTGGTGGAGCTCGTGGTGCCCGAGACGCGCTGCTGCACGTTGAGCGACGTCATGAAGATCGAGCCGACGACGGTGATCACGACGCTCAGCAGCAGGACCGTCACGAGAAGCTCGACGAGGGTCAGGCCGGACTCGTCGTCACGCGTGCGGCGGGCGGCGCGACGGGCGGCCCGGAGGAGCGCGGTCATGAGACCAGCACCAGCGTCGAGCCGGTGACGAGGGTCGCCCCGGTGTCGGTGCGGACGGCGACGCTGGAGACCTTCACGGTGCCGGTGGTGCCGCCGGTCGGGCAGGCGGCGACGGTCGTGGTGACCTGGATCGTGACGCCGCGCGGGTCGGTGAGCGACGAGACGCCGGCGATCGCGGTCACACCGGTGCAGGTGGAGACCGCGGACGCGCTCTCCATCTTCTGGTTCACGAGCTGGGTCGCGGTGGCGAGCGTCGCGTTGGCCGCGGAGGTCTTGAGCCCCTGCACGAGCAGCGGCAGGAAGGCGACCGCGAGCAGGGCGAGGATGAACATCGAGACGACGATCTCGATGAGCCCGAATCCGGCCTCATCGTCGCGTGCGTGACGGATGTCCATTCCTCCCCCCTTTCGTTGGTGTCGCTGATGCGGCGTGCTGCGGATCAGCAGGCGGTGGTGGTGACCCCGCCGCTGGACGAGATGTAGAAGACCGTCCCGCCCGAAGACTCCGACTTGCCCTGGAGGCAGAAGGTCGCGGTACCGGTCTTGATGAAGACCTGGTTGGCGGCGGTCGCGCTCGACGCCGAGTAGCCGTAGGAGCCGAGAGCCGTCTTGGTGGCCGCCGCGTTGCCCGCGGCCGGGTAAGTGCCGTTGTTGGCCGTGGCGTACGAGATCATCGCGATCTTCGCGTTGCCGAGGTCCGACTTGATGGCGGCGTCCTTGGCCTGGTCCTGCTGGCCCAGGAAGACCGGGACGGCGATCGCGGCGAGGATGCCGATGATGAGGACGACGACCAGCAGTTCGATGAGCGTGAAGCCCTCGTCGGCCGACCTGCGTCGCGTGGTGTTCGAGTGCGTGTTCATGATTCCCCCCATTTGGTGAAGCGGTGCACGAGAGCGGGGTGCCGGGCCGATGCGGCTCGGCACCCCGCTCACGGTGGTGCTGGTTACGGGCAGGCGCCGGTCTCGACGCCACCGGCAGCGGTGATCTTGAAGACCGGAGCGGCCGACGAAGCCGAGGTGCCCTGGAGGCAGAACGACGCGCCACCGGTCTTGATGAAGACCTGGTTGGCGGCGGCCGAGTTGGTCGCCGTGTAGCCGTAGGAGCCGAGCGCCGTCTTCGTGCCGGCGGCGTCAGCCGCGGCCGGGTAGGTGCCGTTGGCGGCGGTCGCGGCCGAGATCATCGCGATCTTCGCGTTGCCGAGGTCCGACTTGATCGCCGAGTCCTTGGCCTGGTCCTGCTGACCCAGGAAGACCGGGACGGCGATCGCGGCGAGGATGCCGATGATCAGGACGACCACGAGGAGCTCGATGAGCGTGAAGCCCTTGTCCTCGTTGGTGAGCTCGGCGCGCTTGGCGGCGAACTTGGTGCGCAGTGCAGTGGTCATGTGTTTCTCTCTCATCCTGTGTGTTGAGACGTAGGTGTCACGGACAGGTGGCCCCCCAAGAGCTAGCCCCCGACACACATCCTGCGAGTTGCGTTAGGTGGGCCGTAATCCCGCAAACAGGGGGAATACGGCATTTCCGTGGCCCCAGTTGGGGGTTACTGGATCTGGTCGAAGATCGTGAAGATCGGCATGTAGAGGGCGACGATCATCGCGCCGATGACGATGCCGATGACGGCGATCATGAGGGGCTCGATGAGCGACGTCAGCTGCTCGGTGGTCGTCTGCACCTCGTCCTCGTAGAAGTCGGCGATCTTGTTGAGCATCTGCTCCATCGACCCCGAGTCCTCGCCGACCGCGATCATCTGCACGACCATCGACGGGAAGACGGGCTCCTCGGCCAGCGGGCCGGCGATCGAGCGGCCGGAACGCACGGAGTCCTGCACCTTGCGGAGCGCCGACTCGATGACGAAGTTGCCGGAGGTCTCCCCCACGATGCCGAGCGACTGCAGGATCGGCACGCCGGAGTGGGTCATGGTCGCGAAGTTGCGGGCGAACCGGGCGATCGCGACCTTGCGGAACAGGTCGCCGAAGACCGGCAGCTTGAGCCGCAGCGGATCGACGCGGGCTCTCACGTTCTCGTCGTACCGGTGCTTGCGCCACCAGACCGAGAACACGATGCTCCCGACCACGAGTAGCGGGGCGACCCAGACCATGTTCTCGGAGAGCACCACCAGCACCTGCGTCGGGATCGGGAGGTCTCCGCCGAGGTCGGAGAACATCTTCTTGAAGATCGGGACGACGAACAGCAACATGCCGATGACCGAGACGATCGCCAGGATGAGCACGACGACGGGATAGGTCAGGGCGGACTTGATGGTCTGGCGGAGTTTCACGTCGGCCTCGAAGGTCTTCGCGATGGATTCGAGCGACTCCTCGAGGAAGCCGCCGGTCTCGCCGGCGCGCACGAGGTGGATCATGAGCGGCGGAAAGCTCTGGCCGTGCCGGCCGAGCGCCTCGGAGAACGACGAGCCACTCTCGACCTGGTGGCGCACCTGCTCGAGCGTCTGCGAGAGGCGCTTGTTCTCAGTCTGCTCCGACAGGATCGTGAGCGCCTTGAGCAGCGAAAGGCCCGACGCGACCATCGTCGCCATCTGCCTGCTCATCACCGCGAGGTCTTTGAGCGTGATCTTCTTCTCGAAGGCACCGAAGTTCAGCTCCATCTGCAGGCCGGTGCCGCCGTTCGACTGGGCGATGTCGACGGGCGTCAGCCCCATCGTGCGCAGCCGAGTCACGACGGCCGCTTCGCTCGCCGCCTCCACCTTGCCCTTGACCATCTTGCCGTCGGTGTCGCGTCCCTTGTACGCGTAGGTGAGCATGCTCATGGTCAGCCCTTCTGTCCGAAGCCGGTGTCGAACGTGGCGCCACCGTGGGTGTCGCCGGTGCGGTGCACGAGACGCTTGAACTCCTCGCCGTCGTGCACCTTCTCGAGTGCGGCGCCGTGGGTGACGGCGCCCGAGTTGACGAGGTCGGCGAGGTGCTGGTCCATCGTGTGCATCCCCTGCGCCCGCCCGGCCTGCAGCGCCGAGCGAATCTGGTAGGTCTTGCCCTCGCGGATCAGGTTCGCGATCGCGGGTGTGGTGACGAGCACCTCGGTCGCGACGGCACGCCCCGATCCCCCGGCGCGCTTGACGAGCGTCTGGCAGATGACGCCCTGCAGGGTCGCGGCGAGCTGGCTGCGCACCTGCGCCTGCTGGTGCGGCGGGAACACGTCGATGACGCGGTCGATGGTCTGGCCGGCATCCTGCGTGTGCAACGTCGCGAAGACCAGGTGACCGGTCTCGGCCGCGGTGAGGGCGACCGAGATCGTCTCGAGGTCGCGGAGCTCGCCGATGAGGATGACGTCGGGGTCCTGCCGCAGCACGTGCTTGAGCGCGTTGCCGAACGACTGCGTGTCGGCGCCGACCTCGCGCTGGTTCACCAGCGACCGCTTGTTGGGGTGCAGGAACTCGATCGGGTCCTCGACCGTGACGATGTGGTCGCTGCGCGTCGTGTTGACGAGGTCGATAAGCGCCGCGAGGGTCGTCGACTTGCCGGAACCTGTCGGTCCGGTGACGAGCACCAGGCCGCGCGGCAGCTTCGCGAACTCCCCGACGACCTCGGGCACGCCGAGCGCGCTCAGCGGCTTGATCTCGGTCGGGATCAGACGGAAAGCCGCGCCGATGGCGCCGCGCTGGATGTAGAAGTTGACGCGAAACCGCGCCTCCTCGGAGAGCGTGAACGCGAAGTCGAGTTCGAGCACCTCGTCGAACTGGGCGGCCTGCTCGTCGGTCAGGAGGCTGTACAAGGCGGCGGCGACGCGCTCGCGGTCCCAAGCATCCTGCTCGGGCACGGGCTTCAGGGCACCGTCGATGCGGAACATCGGCGGTGCGCCGCTGGAGATGTGCAGGTCGGAGCCGCCTTCGGTCACGACCATCTCGAGCGAGTAGAGGAGGTCGCTGTCGACCCGCGCCCGCGCGGCGAGCGTGAAGTCGTCGGCGACGAAGCCCTGCTTCTGCTCCTCGTCGTAGCGGCGGCTGAGGGGCGGCAGGACCGTGAACTCCGGTACGGGGAGCACGGGCTCGAGCGTCGGCGCCGGGGTGAAACCGGGCAGGCCGAAGTCGGGCATCGTGAGACCGGGCATCGACTCGAAACCGGACGGCGCCGGCGTGAAGCCCGGGATCGGAGCAGGCTCCGGCGGAGCGGCGGACGGCAGGGGAGCCGAGGTCGACGTGTCGACGGTCGCGACCGCGGGGGGCGGCAATTGCGAGAGATCGACAGGCGTCGACCCCGGCAGCGTGGGAGGCAGGACACCGCGCGGAGGCGGCATCGTGCCTGCGGCACCCGGGACGCCCATCGGCGGATCCGTCGGGTCGGTCACCGGGATCTCGTAGACCGACTTGTTCACGGTCGCATCCCCTTCCATGGTGTGACCTCCTCTCGGCCGCGGCTCAGGCCACGACACGGAGGATCTCCTCGATCGAGGTCAGACCGAGCAGGGCCTTTGCCCAGCCGTCCTGACGCAGGGTGGACATCCCTTGGGCGATCGCCGTGCGGGAGATCTCGGCGCTCGAGGAGCGCGCGACGGCGAGGCGCTCGATGTCTTCGGTCACGGGCATCACCTCGTGCAGCGCGATGCGGCCGCGGTAGCCGGTGTTGGAGCACGAGGTGCAGCCGATCGGACGGTAGAGGGTGGCGGGCGATCCGTCGAGGGTGCCGAAGCGCAGCGCCTGCAACTCCTCGGCCGAATGGATGTAGGCCTCCTTGCACCGGTCGCACAGGCGTCGGGCGAGTCGCTGGGCGACGACGCAGTCCAGGGCAGAGCCGACGAGGAACGGCTCGATGTCCATCTCGATGAGCCGGGTGACGGCGCTCGGGGCGTCGTTGGTGTGCAGAGTACTCAGCACGAGGTGGCCGGTCAGCGACGCCTCGATGGCGATCTGCGCCGTCTCGTGGTCGCGGATCTCACCGAGGAGGACGACATCCGGATCGGAGCGCAGGATGCTGCGCAGCGCGCTCGCGAACGTCAGCCCCGCCTTGGGGTTGACCTGCACCTGGTTGATGCCGGCGATGCGGTACTCGACCGGGTCCTCGACGGTGATCACGTTGATCTCGGGACGCGCGACCTCGTGCAGCGTGGTGTACAGCGTCGTCGACTTGCCGGATCCCGTCGGCCCGGTGACCAGGATCATCCCGTACGGCTTCGTGTACGACGCCTTGTAGACGGCGGCGTTGCGGTCGAGCAGCCGCAGCTGCTCCATGCCGAGACCCGTCATCGAGTTGTCGAGGATACGCATGACGACCTTCTCGCCGAACACCGTCGGGAGGGTGGCCACGCGGAGGTCGATCTGCTTGCCGCCGTGGATCACGGACATGCGGCCGTCCTGCGGCTTGCGGCGCTCCGCGATGTCGATGTCCGACATGATCTTGAGCCGCGAGATGACACCGTTCTGGATGTTCTTCGGCGCCCGCTGCATCTCGTGCAGCACGCCGTCGATGCGATAGCGCACGTGCATGTCGCGCTCGGCCGGCTCGATGTGGATGTCGGATGCCTGGTCGGAGATCGCCTGGCTGATGAGCAGGTTGACGAAGCGCACGATGGGTGCATCGTCCTCGCTCGCTTCGGCCGCGACCGGCACGAGGTCGCTCGACGGCCCGTTCTCTTCGACGATGGCGGTCGTGAGTTCGCTCAACTCGCCGTCCGAGCGCACGAAGCGACCGATCGCCGCGAGGAGGTCGTTGCGTTCGGCGACGACGGGTCGCACCTGCATGCGGATCGCGGCGCGGACGTCGTCGAGTGCGAGCACGTCGCGCGGGTCGGCCATCGCGAGCATGAGCCGGTCGCCGTCGCGGCCGATCGGCAGCACCTCGTAGCGACGCACCAGTTGCATCGGCACGAGGGCGACGGCGGAGCGGTCGACCGGGTACTCGGTGAGGTCGACGAAGGGCAGGCCCAACTGCGCGGCGCGCGCCGACGCGACCTGACTCTCGGTGACGATGCCGTCGTCGACGAGCTCGCGGACCGTCGCCTCATCGGCCTGCGGATCGGACGTGACCGTGTCGAGGCTCGTGATGGGCATCAGGCCGCGGATGACCAGGATCTCGGATAGGGAGGTCATGCATCACCCCCGGAGATGCCGGCGCCGACCGTTCCCCCCGAAGCGGCTGACGCGGAGGGGTGCGGATTCTCCCCCCGTGGATTCGAGGCTAGGAGGCGGGTCCCGATCCCGACAGTCCCGCGTTCTGGGGTCGGCGCAGCACCGCCCAGGTGGCGACCACCGTGATCGCCGCGAGAACCGCTGCGGCGATCACGAACGGGCTCGCCGCCTGTTCGGCGAACAGCCGGAAGGAGCCGAGCAGCGCGGTCGCGACGAAGACCAGGTAGACGGATGCCGCCGCGGCGAGGGCGCCGACCCAGGGCCGCCGAGCCCGCGCGGTGAACCCGGCGGCAAGCCAGACGACGACACCGGCGAGCGCCAGGGCGGCCGGACCGGCGTACACCGGCGCGGGCGTCTCCACCGGATCCCGGTCGAGCACCACCGACAGGATGCCGGCCACGGCGAACGACGTCGCCGCCCAGGTGACGGCGACGAAGAGTGCGATCAGAAGGCTAGGCGGTCGTCGCTCCATCGGACTTCCCAGCCTGCTCGGCGTCGAACGCGTCGCGGTCGGCGCGGTTGCGCGCAGTGATCCGGATGCCGCGGCGCGCGATGAGCAGCCCGACCCAGATCGAGACCTCCCGGGCGACGAGCGTCGCGGCGATGACGAGCGGGTTCAGGGCCGTCTCTGCGAAGCCCACCCCCGCACCCGCGATCCAGGTCACCAGCATCAGCATCCCGATCGAGCCGAAGTAGGTGATCACGGCGACGAGCAGGCTGCCGAGCACGTGCACCCACCACGGGGCGCGGTTGATCAGCACCACGACGAGCACGAAGCCGATCGTGAAGAACAGCACCGGGATCCAGAAGATCGCGTCGGTGATGAAGTCGCCGAACCCGGACGCCGAGCCGGTCAACGAGATGTACGCGGCGCCGACGAGCGCGTAGAGCACCGCGAAGACGACGGTACCGACGAGAGCCAGCACCGAGCCGATGATGCGATTGCTGCGCAGCTTCGGGCCGGCGGAGCTGGCGACGTAGACGACGCGCTCGCCACCGGCCGGCGACGACACCTTCTCATCGGTGAGCGTCGCGGTCGCGGTGGGCGACTCGCTCGTCTCGGCCTCCTCGACCACGATCTCGTCGGGTTCGACCACGATCTCGTCGGGCACGTCATCGGGCGCCTGCGCGGACTCGTCCTTCGCCTGAGCCATCGAGGCTCCTCTCGTCGCCGCCAGCCTAGCTGCCGGAGGCCGTTCAGCCCGGGAAGCCGGAACCCGCGGCCCTCACCCGAAGACGGCGAGGGCGATGGCGATCAGTCCGACGACCGACACCAGGCAGGATGCCGCGCACACGCCGAGCGCGATCATCCCGATGCGCCGGTCCCGACGGGCGACCGACGGCATCGCGGGGGCGGGGACGCGCGTCGCCTCGACGCCCGGTACAGCGCTCGGCGGGGAGGGCGGCTCGGGGATCTGCCGCGGCTGGTAGGTCGCGACGGCGCCGGGTCCCACGGCGTCGACCGCGCCGCGCCCGAAACCGGGAGCGACGGGCGGCATCGTCATCCCGCGACGACGACGTCCGCCCGGGATCGCGAGCCCGGCGGCCGGGGTCTTCGCGCGTTCGCGGGTGACCGCCACGGTGCCCTCGGCGGCGAGGGTCCGCTCGACCACGACCGTGCGGTCGATCCGCTCCACGACGACCGTCTCGGCCTCCGCCGCGCGGTCGACCACGACGGTCTCCTCCTGCGCCGCGCGATCGCCGGCCGCGGAGTCGTCGGTCGGGACGTCCGCGTCGTGGCTGCCCGCCACCCTCAGACCTTCAGGGTGTCGGCGGTGTCGTCGAGCGCGCTGCTCGTGACGCTGCCGGTGGTCGCGTCGACGGCCGAATCGCCGCCGCCGGAGACGACGTCGAGCACGATGACCGAGATGTTGTCGCGTCCGCCGTTCTGGTTCGCGCGGGCGACGAGCGCCTGCGCGGCCGCTTCCGGTCGCCCGTTCATGGTCAGGACGGCGCGGATGCTCTCGTCGTCGACCTCCGAATGCAGGCCGTCGGAGCAGATCAGCAACCGCTCGCCGTTGACGACCGGGAGCAGCCAGCTGTCGGCCATGCTGTCGGCCGCGCCGATCGCCCGGGTGATGACGTTGCGCTCGGGGAAGGTGTTCAGATCCTCGCGGCGCAGCTCGCCGCGTTCGATCAGCTCCTGCCCGAGCGAGTGGTCGATCGTCAACTGGGCGAGCTCGGAGCCGACGTGACGGTAGACCCGGGAGTCGCCGACGTTGAAGACCAGCCAGAACGGCGCTCCCTCGTGCTGCACGAGGGCGAGACCGGAGACCGTGCTGCCCGCGCCGCGGGTCGTGCCCGAGGCCACCTCGGCGACCTGGTCGTCGGCGTCGAGCAGCGCGTCGCGGACATCCTCGAGGCTCGCGTGGTCGGCGCCGAGCAGCCGGGCGCGGAAGGCGTCGACGACGGCGGCGCTGGCCCGGTCCCCGGCCTCGTAGCCGCCCATCCCGTCGGCGACGAGGAACACCGGAACCTCGGCGAGGTAGGAGTCCTCGTTGACCGTGCGCTTGAGTCCGGGATCCGTCACGGCCGCGACGGCGAGCTGGAGGCCGCCTGGAGTGAGAGTCGTCACGGCGTCGCGTCGTCCTCGCCGGCGGCGATCCGCATCCCGACCTTGCCGAGCACGAAGCGGTCGGTGACGGGCGCCGAGGCACCGGGCTCGAGGAGGTGCTCGGTGCCGTCGGCCTCGATGACGATGACGCCGTTCGTGGCGTTGAGGTCGGTGACCGTCCACGCGCCGTCGGCGAGCTCGAGGCGAGCGTGCACCTTCGACAACGTGCGCGTCGCGTCGGGAACGGCGAGCTCCTGACCGCCCGCGCCCGCGCCGTCGGGTCGACGGCCGAGGGTGATCCGGCTTGCGGTGAGCCGGAACGACCCGCCGCCGTCGACGACGAGACGCCACGGCACGACCGGACGGCGGTCGACGACGACGGTGCGGTCGAGTTCGTCGGCGGCGTCCTCGGGTGCGATGGGCGGTTCGGCGGCGGGCGGTTGGGCTGCGGACGGTTGGGCTGCGGGCGGTTCGGCGGCGGGCGGTTGGGCTGCCGGCGGAGAAGCGACCGGCGGGCGGTCGAGCGGAGCCCAGGGCTGCGCAGGGAGTTCGGCAGGCGCGACCGGCGGTGCCGCGGCGAGGGGCGGGGGCGTCGTGAGCCCCGGCGGAGGCGTGATGATGCCCGGGGGCGGGGTGATCAGCGCGGGCGGCGGCGGCGGCAGGATCGGGGTGGCGGGGGCTGCGGCGGCAGGCACGGCCGGAGGTGCCGGCGGGGCCGGGGGCACCACGAGCGGGGGAGGCGCGACTCCCGCGGCCGGGGCGGGCGTCAGCGGCTCGGGCGGCTGAGGAGTGCTCACGGCGAAAGCGTAACCGGAGCGCGGCGTGACCGACGAGGCGATCCGCTCCTGCAGCGCGGGGTCGGCGGCGCCCGCGCCCTGGGCCAGCAGCGTCGCCCAGACCGGCGGCAGCACGATCGCGAGCGCCGTGCTGCCGGCACCGCGACCGAAGTGCGTGTTGAGCCGGGACGCGGCGACCGCCTTCAGGTACAGCCCGTAGAACTGCACGACCGGAACGAGGTAGAACACGACCGACCACGGCGGCACCCCGCCGAGGCGGAGGATCTCGGCCTCGTTGAGCAGCGGCACCCATGCCTTCCAGCTCTCGGTGCCGAGCCGCGCGAACACCTTCGCGAGCATGACGGCGTACCAGACGTAGGCGGCGATCCCGACGAGCAGGGTCACCCCCCACAGCACGAACAGGGGGGTGAGATCGTACGAGGACGGGGTCATGGGCGCGGGGCCTTTCGGAGGAGCGGGACGCGTCGCTCGAGCGTCTCACGGGACGCGCCGAGATCGCGCAGGAGGGAAGCCGGGGCGATCACCGCGAGCAGCCGACGATTCCAGGAGACGCCGGCGGCGAGCTCGCGGCGCTCCTCGTCGACGAGGAGCCAGGATGCCGTGCTCGCCGCCCGTTCGGGCGGATGCTCGGCGAAGACGGCCCGGTCGACGGCGGTGGCGAGGGCGAGGGCCCGCGGCCGGTCGATGGCCCGCGCGATCCCGGTGCGGCTCGTGCGCTCGGGGACGTCGAACCCCAGGTCGACGTAGCCCGCGACCAGTTCCGTCCAGGCGCCGACCATGCTCACCTCCGGGATCGATGCGTCCCGGCGGGAGCGGCGGCGCACGACCTTCGCGATCGCCAGCACCAGCACCGGCAGCACGAGCAGCAGCAGGGTGAGCCCCACCGAGCCCGCGACCAGGAGGATCGGCAGCAGCGTCTCCCACCAGCCCGGCTGCGGGGCGGGCACGTCGTCGGGCGACTCGGAGTCGTCACGCTGCGCCTGCGGCGGGTCGAGCGGGTCGCTCGCCGACTGGTCGGGCGTCGTCGGGTTCTCGGGCAGCTTCTCGCCATCGGTGATCGTGAGCGGCGAGACCTCGTACTGCGGCGTCGCATCGAGCACCGTCCAGCCACCCGTGGCCGACGCGACCTCGACCCAGGCGCTGACGTTCGCCCCCGTGCAGACGTCGACGCAGACCGGCACTCCCGGTGAGGGCTCGGGGGTGGTCAGCCTCACGCCGACGACGACCCGCGAGTCGAAGCCGAGGTAGCGGGCGAGCAGGGCGGCGGCGACGGCGAACTGCTCGTCGTCGCCGACGGCGGCGACGAGCGCATCCTCGTCGGCCCCGTCGCCGGCCCGGCGCTGCTGGGCGGTGAGGTCGGTGAACAGGGCCTCGATGCGGGCCGCCGAGTGACCCGAGCGACTGCTCAGGAACCCGTAGTCGGCGCGGGACTGCAGATCGGCGATCCAGGCCGCCGAGCCGTCGCCGTCGGTGACCGAATGACTCAGGTACCCGCGGGCGCGGAGCCGCTCGACGAGTTCGGTCAGGCCCGCCCCCGTGCGCGGCACGGCCTGCAGCTCCACCCATTCGGCGAGCCCCGGGTAGGCGTCGGCGGAGATCCGCGCCTCGGTGCCCTGCTCGCCCGGGAAGTCCGCCGCGGCCTGCTCGGACCCGGCGGTCACGGTGTAGCCGTCGCCGGGCAGAAGACCCAGGTCGTTCCCAGCCGCCGCGACGTCGATCGCCGAGCCGCTCGCCGCGTCGAGGTAGAAGCCGTCGGCGAGCAGCGCGGCGCGTGCACCCTGGAATCCGGGGGCCGCGCCGATTCCGGCCGGCACGGGCAACCAGATCCCCCGGTAGCCGTCGCCGATCGTGAACCGCAGCTCGGGTCCGTTGCCGGCCGCTCCTCCGGGCAGCCTCACGTAACGCACACCGCCCCCCGCCGCGTCGTCAGCGGCGGAGACCCGGAACTGGTTGCCGTCGTAGGCGTCGAGCGTCGCGATCCGCACGCGATCGACCCCCTCAGCGCCGGAGACCGTGAACAACTCGGCCGCGAGCCCCGCGTCGGTGAACCAGGCGCGGTAGCCGGCGAGCGGGCTCGGCTGCTGCCGCACGACGAGCAACGGGTCAACGTCGTCGCGCAGCGCCTGGCGGGGGGCGATGCCCTGCGCGAGCGGCGCGAGGGCAAGGCCGGCGATCAGGGCGACGACGACGAGCAGGATGCCGGCGAACTGCCGGCGGAGCCGCAGCGCGAGGGTCTGCGCCCCCTGGCGCACCGACGTCGACTGGGCCTGCGCCGCGCGGAGCGCCGCGGTCCGGCGCAACCGCGCGCGAGCGACGAGCCAGAGCACCGAGAGCAGCACGAGCAGCACGCCGAGCAGCACCTGGCGCGGCGCCGGGAGGCGGAATTCGCCGAGCGCGAACGCCGACCCGGTCGTCGAGCCGCCGAACACGATCCCGAACGCGGTCAGCACGACGACGACCCCCGCGGCCCCCGCGGTACCTGGGGCCTCCCGGGAGATCAGGAAGGCCCCGACCGCGGAGCCGGCGACGACGAGCACGAAGAACGGTACGAGGACCGCCTGGTAGTCGCCGAGAGGCAGGCTGAGGGTCAGCAACTGCTTCCAGCCGAGCACGATCCCGACGACCCCGTCGCGCACGCCGCGCAGCACCCCGATCGGCGAGGACAGCGCCGACGGGATGGCGACCGGCACCACCAGCAGCAGGTAGCCGAGACCCACGAGCGGCGGGATGCTCCACGTCTGCCAGCGCAGCGCGCGCACGAGCAGCACGACGCCGATGCCGAGCGCCGCGCCGACGCCGGCCACGATCAGGAGGCGCGGGGTGCGATAGATCTCCCACGCGGACGCGGTCGCGAGGGCGACGCCGGCGAGCAGGTAGAGCATGCCCCCGACGAGCAGCGCGCCGCCCGCGCGCGACGGCACACCGGCCGCGAGCCGGGTCGAGGCGGGGAGGAGCGGGGGGGCGGCGTGACTCATCGCACCGCCCCGCGGGCCATCATGTTCTTGAGGTCGTCGAGCGTGCCGATGGTCAGCACCGTCAGCTCCTGCGCCGAGCGCAGACTCGGCTCCGCGCCCGTTTCGGCCCGCACGGCGACGACGGTCACCTGCGACGGGAAGCCGAAGGCGGCGGCGCGCAGCCGGGTCAGCTCGACCTGCGATCCGGTCACCAGGAACGCGATCGAGAGCTCCGGGAACGACTGCACGGTGAGCCGGGTCACGTCCTCCAGCGGCATCGCGTTCTCGCTCGACCCCAAGCCGGCGAACCCGTCGAGCAGACGCTTCGTCGTCAGCGTCGACAGGGTCTGGATCGACCGCACGTTCTCGCGCCAAAACTCCGGGATGTCGGCGCTGGCGCTGACGAGCACGTCGCGCCCGTCGCGCACGCCCTGCACGCCGAGCGACGCGGCGGCGCTCAGCGCCATCTCGAACTCGTCGTCGGACGAGTATCCCGTCCCCCCGAGGTCGACGATGATCGCGATGCGCGAGTGCCGGGTCTCCTCGTACTGGCGCACCATCAGCTTCCCGGTCTTCGCCGTCGACTTCCAGTGCACGTGCCGGTAGGAATCCCCCGGCACGTATTCGCGCAGCGCGTGGAACGAGAGGTCGGCATCCACGATGTCGCTGGTCGGCGACCCCTCGAGATCTTTGACCAAGCCGGCGCTGGTCGACGGGATGGGCACGGTGACGGGGTGCACGTAGATGTGCTGCACGCCGGGCCAGGCGTGCTCGCGGCGGAGGATCCCCACCGGGTCGCCTCGGCCGACCGTCATCGGGCCCACCTGGATGACGCCTCGGCGCTGGGCGGAGATCGCGAGTGACTCGCGGTGACCGAGGCCGCCGCGCAGGAGCGGCACATGCACCTCGACGAGTCCGGGACCGACCGGGATGTCGACGACGCCGGGCAGCGCGACCCGGGTGCTGCGATTGACGATGTCGAGGCTGCCGGTCACTTCGGAACCCGCGACGACGCGGTCCTTCGTGAGCTCCAGTCGGATGCCGTAGTCGTGCGCGCCGAGCAGGAACGGCACGCTCAGCAGCAGGAGCACGACCGCGATGGTCGCGACCACCCAGCCTTCGACGAGGCCGAAACCGACCCCGCCGGCGACGCCGACCACGGCGATCGCGGCGAGCAGCCCGCCGGCCGGTGTCACCGTCGTGCGCAGCCAGCCGCCGACCACGAGCACTCCCGTGCGCACCCGCCGCAACGCTCGCCGACCCCAGAACACGCTCGCCGCCACCCCGGTGCGCGTGAGCGTGAACCGGGTGACGGTGTGCGAGCCGCGGGTGCGGCCCAGCTGGGATCTGGTCTCGGTGCTCATCGGATGCTGCGCTTACGCGGCGCCGTTCTCCACCGGCGGGGCGACGTCGAGCAGCACCTGGCCGACGACATCCACGGCTGTCACGCCGTCGAACTCGGCCTCCGGCTCGAGGATCATGCGGTGCGCGAGCGTCGGCACCGCGAGGTCGCGCACGTCGTCGGGCGTGACGAAGGTGCGTCCCCGCGACGCGGCCCAGGTCATCGCGATGCGGGCGAACGCGATCGCCCCACGCACGCTGACGCCCAGCTTCACCTCGGTGGCCCGGCGCGTGGCATCCACGAGTCGCATGATGTAGTCCGACACCAGCGGGCTCGTGTGCACCTCGCGGGCCATGTCGGTCATCGTGACCAGCCGCTCGGTGTCGACGATGCCGGGCGGCTCGTGCTTGACCGTGCCGACGTTCTGCAGGATGCGCAGCGTCGCCGCCTCGTCGGGGTAGCCGATCGAGGTGCGGATCATGAAGCGGTCGAGCTGCGCCTCGGGCAGGCGGTAGGTGCCGGCCTGCTCGACGGGGTTCTGCGTCGCGATCACCAGGAACGGTCGTCCGACCGGCCGGGTGACGCCGTCGACGGTGACGTTGCCCTCCTCCATGACCTCCAACAGCGCCGACTGGGTCTTCGGGCTCGCCCGGTTGATCTCGTCGGCGAGCACGACGTTGGCGAAGATCGGCCCCGCGTGGAACTGGAACTCGCCCCTCTTCTGGTCGTAGACGGTGATGCCGGTCACGTCGCCGGGCAGCAGGTCGGGGGTGAACTGGATGCGCGAACCGGTGCCCTTCACCGTCGCCGAGAGCGCGCGGGCGAGCGCCGTCTTCCCGGTTCCGGGCACGTCCTCGAGCAACACGTGGCCCTCGCTCAGCGCCGCCGCGAGCACCAGCTCGACGACGTGACGCTTGCCGAGCACCGCCTGCTCCACGTTGTCGGCGAGCAGGCCGAACGTCTCGGCGAACCAGGACGCCTGTTCGGGCGCGATCGTCATTGCTGTCCTCTCGGGGTGGATCGGGCTAGGGGAAGGTGCAGGCGGAGTAGGTGCGCTCGACACTGAGTCCGCTCCAGATGCCGTTCAGGGTGACGGTGAGCGTGTCGCCCGAGACCGCGACCGAGTAGTCGCCTGCGACCGCGCCGCTGACCGCGACGTCGTCCGGATCCGACGGGCAGCCGAATCCCGCGAAACCTCCGCCCGGAGGCGTGTCGATCACCACGGTCGTCGGGAAGTTCGCCGGAGTGACCAGCGTCTCGCCGGAGCAGAGCGAGTCGTCGCCCTGGACGCAGTAGAGCACGGTGATCTGGCCCGGGTTCACGTCGGGGTCCAGGGAGAACGACGACCGCAGCTGCCCGCCGATCCGCCAGCGCACGGCGTAGCCGGCCACGTCCGGCGGAGGCGCGGGAGCCGCGGCGAGGCCGAAGGTGAACGTGCCGCCCGACCGGGAGGCGGTGGTCTCGATCGAATAGGTGAAGGGCCCGGCGGGTGGGGGCGGCGGCGAGAAGGTGTACGCGCGCTGCGCGGTCGTCATCACGGCGCCGTAGCCGTTCGAGATGCACACCGCGATGCGGTACCAGCGATTCGACGTCAACGTCAGCGGACTCGAGGCCGACGTGACGAGCGACCCGCCGCCGCCGACGAGCTCGAACCCGCCGGTGCTCGTCGCCCGGCAGGTCGGCGCCGCATCGCCGTCGACCCAGGCGGCGTAGAGGCGCGTCTCGGCCCGGAGGCTGTTGCGCGAGTCGATGGTCGCGTTCTGCAGATCGAGACTCGTGGCCGAGGTGACGACGTTGCCCTGACCGCTGATGCGGGGCGAGCCGGCCGGCTGAGCGACCCGCTGAACCGCATCGCCCTCGTTGCTTCCGGCGATCGGCGGCGAGAACCTGCTGATCGGGATGACGTCGAGCAGCCGGGTGCCGGGTGCCAGAGTGAGATCCGCCGTCGTCGTCGCGCCCGTGCGGGTGATCGAGAAGGTGGCACCGTCGTTCGACCGCACGCGGTAGGTCTGCGCGTCGTCGCCGGCCGTGATCTCGATCTCGACGACGCCGACGTCGGGCGTCGTCACACCGGGCCGGTACACGCTCCTGACGGTGACGTTCGACACCTCGGGCTTCTGGTACGCCGACGTCGGGACGGCGGTCGTACTCTCCGACTCGCCGACGGCATTGACGGCGCGGGCCGCGAACGAGCGCGACTCGCCGTTCGTCAGGCCGGTGACGGTGCAGCGGTAGTCGACGCCGTTGGGTGCGCAGGTGGAGTTCGGGACGGCCGTCGCCCCCTCGTAGAGGGCGACGCCGGTGACCGCGGGTCGTGCGTTGCGCGCCCCGCCGAGATCCACTCGCACAGTCACGCTCGACCCCGTGTAGCCGGTCGTCGTCACGCTCGCCGGCGGCTGCGGGTACCCCTGGACGTCGAGGTTCAGCTGGCCCTGGCCCGACCGGTTCTGGGCGTCGGTCACCGTGTAGGGCACGACGCATTCGCCGCCGACGGGTTTCGCTCCGGCGGGCCAGCTCGCGATCAGCTGCCGGGCGTCGCCCACGCGCACCGTGGCCACCGGGCAGGTCACGACGCCGCCCGAGGCGGAGGCGCCGACACCGACGACCTTCAGCCCCGCGCCGGCCTCGCCCGCGAACGGGTCGTACTCCCCGGCCTTGTCGACGACCTGGATCGCACACGTGGCGCCGCGGCTCACGTCGCACTGCTGGGTGAAGTTCGCCCCGCGCGGGGCGTCGGGCGGGGCGATGCCGACGACGAGCGAGATCCCCGCCGTGAGGCCGCCGTAGGCGTCGACCGAGACGCGCACCGCCTCGCGGGTGCCGGGTCGGGCGTCGGCCCGGACGTCGATCAGGACGGTGTCGTCCGGGCCGGGGCTGACCAGGAAGGCGCTGCCCGAGAACGCGATCTGGTAGTCGAGCAGCGAGAGGTCGCCCTTGCGGCCGCCCTCCCAGGTGGTCATCTCGTCGTACAGGTCGATCGTGACGACGGCCTTGTCTCCCGGGGCGATCGTGCGGCTGATCGAGTTCAGGATCGCCTGCGGATCCTTCGGCTCGATGAGCACCGGGATGCCGAGCAGGGTCCAGGTGTCCTGCCCGGCGATGCGCACGGGCACGGTGCAGGTGTCGGTCCACGGAGCCTCGCGTCCGGCCGTGTAGGTGGCGCTCGTGCGCGACGCCGGGGTGCAGGACGCGTTGGCGCGCTGCACCGCGAACCCGCCGTCGTCGCGGATCTCGACGCGGTCGGCCGAGACGAGGTCGAGCAGGTCGCGCACCGGGAACGAGGCGGACTGCTCCTCGGGCACCGAGATCGGCTGCGTCCCCGGCCTGAGCTGGATGCGCATGTCGTCGAACGCGGGGATGCGCAGGAACCCGTAGCTGACCACGGGGGCGCCGCTCGGGCTCACCCCGGTGAGCGAGAACGGCACGATGTCGCCGTCCTCTGAGAGGGACCCCGAGATGCGACGGCCGTCGACCGTGTACCGCGAAGCCGCCGGACCCCAGACGGCCAGTTCGAGGCTCGCGGCGTCGCCGCTGGCCCATTGCACCTTGCCGGTGACGACATCCAGACCGCCGCTCAGCCGGCTGCGGTTCTGCGCCGTCACGACGGTGTCGCCGACCACCGGCGCATCGGGCGACGGGGAGTCGGTGACGTTGACGACGATCAGCCCCTGCGCGGTGCTGAACGACTGCTGCGAGACCGCCGTGTAGACGTAGGAGTGCACGCCCAGGACATCCCCGGCCTCGACCGCCACCTCTCCCGTCGCGATGCCGTCCACGTTCAGCAGCGCCTCGAGACGGGCGTACTCGGCGCTGCCGGCGGGTGCGTTGGGCACCACGCTCTCGAGCTCGAGGCGGCCCTGCAGCGGGTCCCGGTCGTTGAGCAGCGGGCTGACCGTCAGCGGCGAGGACGTTCCCGCCTGCACGCGCACGTAGTCGGCGTAGGTGACCGGCGCGACGTCGGAGATGTCGGTGGCGAGCACACCGACTCGGACGACGCCCTCCGCCGTGGCGCCCTCGGTGTCGCGCACGCGGTAGGCGAAGCCGACCTGGCCGCCCGCGACGCCGTTCCCGGGTGCCGTGTAGAGGATCGCGTCGCCCTCGGCCGAGATCTCGGCGATGCCCTGACCCGAGTCGGGCTGCGACACGTCGGTGAGCACGACCCGGTCGCCGTCGGGATCGATGCCCGAGCCGGAGAACGGGATCGCGACCGACTGCCCGGCGATGACTCGTGCCGTGAGGATCGGCGGCTGCGGGTCGCGGTTGGAGCCTGGCGGCAGGACGGTGACGGTGATGGTCGCGGTGTCGATCAGTTGCGGCGAGTTTTCGAGGTAGATCGAGTAGCGCAACGTGTACACGCCAGGCGTGGCCGGAGCCAGGTAGCGCACCCGGTCGCCCGCCACGAAGGCGAGTTCGCCCTCGGTTCCGGACCCCTGGAGCTCGGGATGGACGACGATGCGCTCGCTGCGCGGGCTCACGTCGTTGGCGAGGACGAGGATGTCGGCCTGGTTCCCGGCGCGCACCGTGGCGGTGTCGGGGACGGCGATCGGTCCGCTCGAGGTCGACGGGGCGACCAGGAAGACGGTGATCGTGCCCTGCACCGTGCCCCCGGCGCCATCGGTGACGGTGACGGTCGCGGTGCCGATCCGGCCGGGCAGCCCGTCGGCGGTCGAGCCTCCCACCCGCACGGTGGCCTGGCCGACGACATTCACGCTGAGCGACGGATCCGACGAGACGGCCTCGGAGACCAGCAGCACGCGGCCGGAGGTGTTCTGCACGGCGGCGAGCACGTCGACGGTCGTGTCCTCGTTGGCGCGCACGAAGGCGGTGATCGGCGCGATCGACAGCGGAGCGCCGGCGGCGACGACCGTGACGCGCAGGAGCGAGGACTGCTGCGCCTGCGTCTGCAGATCCTGCACGGTGTAGGTGACGACGTAGGTGCCGGCCGCGCTCGCGGTGAGGTCGATCCGGCCCGAGGCGGCGTTGGGCACGACGATCAGCTCGCCCGCGGACGAGGTCTGCACGGCATCCACGATCACGAAAGAGCCCGACCCGCCGCGCACGTGCTTCGCGACGTCGACGCTGATCTTCTCCCCGACGCCCGCCACCACGGCGATCGGCTCGGCGACGAGGGCCGGGTTGGCGGTCACGCGCACTTCGAGGGTGCGGGTCGCGGTGGCGCCGAACGCGTCCGCGACGGTGACCGTGATCGGGATGACGGCATCCCCCGCGTTCGGATCCTGGTGCCGCACGACCACGTCGCCGTCCGCCGTCGCGACGACCGTCACCGGCGCCGCGGGGTCGTCCGCCGCCGCGTCGGCGAGCACGACGACGTCGCCCTCGCGGTCGACCCACCCGGACAGCACCGGTACGGTGACGGTGCCGCCGGCGGAGATGCCGGGAGCCGGCCACTCCTGCACGCATCCGCTCACCCCGCACCACTCGGGCGCGGTGTTCACGTCCGACGGGACGACCGTGAGCGTCACGATCGCGGGAGGCGAGACCGAGACGCCGTCGGTGACCGAATAGGTGAAGCTCGTCGAGCCCTCCCCCGCCGCCACCCGCACGACCGCCTGCTGATCGTTGCCCGCGAGCGAGAGGGTTCCGAAGTCGCCGATCGAGGTGATCGACTCCGGGACGATCGTCAGCACGTCCTTCTTGTTGGGATCGTGATCGTTGAGCAGGAGCGGCAGCGACACCAGCCCGCCGGGCCGCACGCCGAAGTCGTCGGCGACGGCGACGGGCGGCTTCTGCTCGGCGACGTCGTCGACCTGGATGCTACCCTCGTCGCGATCGTTCTCGTCATCGAGGGTCCATTGCGCGACCGGGATGAGCTGCCCGTCGGGAACGCGCCACAGCATCCCGGACGCGGTCTCGTTGAGCACGGCGCGCACGCCGTTGGAGCGCAGCACCGGGATGATCTCGTCGACGTCGTCGAGCAAGTCGCCGTCGATCACGAGCGGGACGTCGCCGCCCGCCGAGGTCCAGAGCTGCCCGGACGAGGCCGAGACCCACGCGGCGACCAGCTCCCCGCCGACGACGACCGGCTGTGCCGGGATGCCTCCGCCGTCGGTGAGCGACTCCAGCTCGCCGGTCGACGGGTCGACGGCGGCGAGGCCGTCGGAGTCGGCGAGGTGCACCCGGGTGGAGAGCGCAGAACTCGCCTGGAGCCGGGCTTCCGGACCGAGCGCGACGTCGACCGGGCCCGCGCGCCCCGACAGCCAGAGCAGGCTCTCGGCCGGATCGAAGAGCGCCCATGACCCGTTCACGAGTGCCAGCTGCACGCGGGCGTCGGCGTCGGGCGGCGAGGGAACCGCCACCGGGTCGCGGAACTCGTCACGGGCCTGGTCGTAGAGCCGCACCGCGCCCTCGGTCGGCGAGTACATCCCGACGAGGCCGTTCTCGTCGACCGCGACCGCCGAGGCGACGTAGCTCGGCGCCTCCTCGCCCTCGGCGACGACCACGTCGCGGAACGGGTCGACGAGCACCGGCAGGGGCACGTCGCCGGCCGACGGCAACCCGCCGAGGTAGGTGCGCCCCGCGGTCGTGAAGTAGGCGACCCATTCCCCGGCCTGCAGCGCGAGGCGGGTGCCGCCCGGCGTGGCCTCGCCCGAGACCCCGGCAGCGCCATCGGCGTCGCCACCGGTGGCGCCGAGGTCGACGGGATTCGCGGCGTCGATGGGCCAGGCGCGGCCGTAGCCGCCGGTGAAGACGTAGCCGGCGTCGCCGTCCTGCACGATCGCGTCGGGGTCGTCGGCGGCGCGCACGGTGTCGATCTCGGCGAGCTCGGTGTTCACGCGGGCATACTGGCCGGAGTCGCGGCTCACCCACACCGACGAGCTGAGCGCCGGCACCTCCTGTGCGTCGTACCCGTCGAGCGCGACCGCGAGCGTCGCGACCGTCGCGACGGCGGCCACGCCGGCGACGAGCGGGACGAGGCGGCGCAGCGGTCGACGCGGCGCGGCAGCGGCTCGGGCCATCTACAGGACCCCGAGCGCGAACAGCGCGACGACGCCGATCACGGCCAGCACGCCGGCGCCGACGAAGGCGCCGATGAGGGCGGCGCGCCACGGGGGCGCCGCCCTCGCCGGCAGCACCCCGTCATCGTCGAGGCGCCGTTGCGTGTACGCCTGCACGGCGCGGGTCGCGCGGCGGGAGTCCTTGTTCACCGTCGAGATGACCGGCCCGCGCGGCGCGGAGGCGGCGAAGTCGACGGGAGCACCGGCGGAGGCCCACTCCGGTGCCGCGACCTCGAGCGTCGTCGGCGGCAGCCCCAGCTCGTACTGCGCCCAGCGCAGCTCCTCGGCGAGCGCGTGCATCGACTCGTGGCGGGCGGCCGGATCCTTGCTCATCGAGCGCGAGAGGATGCCCTCGATCCGCGGGGTCACGTCGGCGCGGCCGATCGAGGTGTACTTCGCCTTGACCACCCGGGCGGTGAGCACATCCCGCCGGTTCTTCTCGCGGTCGGCGGACTCGAACGGGCTGCGACCGGCGAGCAGCGTGTAGAGAGTCGCGCCCAGGCTCCACACCTCGGCGGCGACGGAGCCCGTGACGCGCTGCTCGAGCACCTCGGGCGAGGACCACGGAACCGACATCGCGAACACCTCCTCGCCGTCGTCGAGCGGGTCGAGCGCGGTCGCGACGCCGAAGTCGGCGAGCACAGGGGTGCCGAGGGAGGAGATGAGGATGTTGGAGGGCTTGATGTCGCGGTGCAGCAGCCCGGAGCGGTGGGCCGTCTCGAGAGCGGCGGCGATGCGCACGCCGGCATCCAGCACTTCGGCGACCGGCAGCGGCCCCTTCTTGTACTTCGCGCTCATGGTGTCGGGGCAGTACTCCATCACGAAGTACGGCCGACCGTCGGCGGAGATGCTCGCCTGGTAGATGGTGACGATCGAGGCGTGCGCCGAGAGCCGCGCCATGATGTCGGCCTCGGCGTTGAACGTGCGGATGACCTCGGGGTTCACGGCGTCGTCGACGAGCACCTTCACGGCGACGACCCGGCGCGGCATGTCCTGCTCGAACAGGTAGACGTCGGCGAACCCGCCCGAGCCGAGCGGACGGATGTAGCTGTACCCGGGCAGGATCGGCGGGGCAGCGGCCTTCCGTCGCACCACGCGCACCCCCTCGGCCCGCACTCGCGCGGGGTCGATCCCTGGTGGAGAGACCTCGACGGTCTTAAGGCGTCCGGGTTCCGACCGAGATGCGGAAGTCTTCTCCGAGGTCGAGGATATCGCCTGCGTGGAGAGCTGTTGACCGTCCCTCATGAAGCAGCCGGGGCGCCCGCGCCGGGGTCAGGACGAGCGTTCCGTTGGTCGACTCGAGGTCGCGCGCGACCAGTTCGCCGCCGATGATCGCGACCTCGAGGTGCACCCCCGAGATCTCGCGCTTCGGCGACGGCGCGACGACGTAGTAGGTCGCCGTCTCCTCGGGGGTCGTGCGCCACGGCCGGCGGCCGAGCACCACGGGCGTGTTCGGCTCCAGCTCGCTGCCGTCGGGCAGCAGCAGCACGAGCACGCGCAGGCTGCCGCCCATGCCCAGGTCGATGCGCTGCGGCGGCGCGGGGGCGACCCGCGGCTCGACGACGACGGGCTGGGGGAGCTCCGTCAGCACCGCCTCGTCCGGGGCGGCCACCGGGCGCGGCAACTCGATCGGCACGGTCAGCAGCAGCTCGTCGGCCGCGGTCGGGTGCTCCGGCGGCGCCCCCGCGGCTGCGTCGATGGCGATGTCTCGGGTGCGCACCACGCCGCGCCGGATCGGCAGCTGGGCCGAGCCCTCGCCGAGCGTGCCGAGCGTCAGGCGCAGCGCCTGCACCCCGCGCACCTCGCCGTTGAAGGAGGTCGCGCCGGTCGGCCCGGAGAGCCGAGTGGATGTCGCCCCCGCCAGATCCACGGCGATCTCGCCCGAGACGGCGACGTGCACGACGCGGTCTACCGGGTCGAGCACCTCGACGATCGCGAATCGCTTCGTCGAACCGTGCAGGGCGAAGACGTCGAGGACGTCAGCGATCGTGGTGGCCGGCAGCTCGAGCAGGCGGTACAGCTCGATCGCGACCCCGGCGTCGCTCTCCTCGCCGAGCAGGCACACGAAGCGGTCGGTGACGACGGCGTGACCCATCCCGGTCGGGGCGTCGGCGGGGACGTAGGCGAACATCGTCGTCACTCTAACCCGAGGGACACTCGGGGTCGGGCAACCGCGCACAACGATGAAGGCCCTCGCACCTGAGTGCGAGGGCCTCCGAGTCGAGGTCTGCCACGGCGAGGGCGCCATCGACGCCCTCGCGCGGGTCAGTTGTACGTGCCCGGCGAGAAGTCGTCGGACGAGAACGAGTCGAAGTCGACGAACGAGAGGTCGCTCTCGCTGAACACCGAGTCGTCGGTGAAGATGCGGTTCGGGTAACGATCCGCCTTCGCCTCCTCGGTGGCCTCGACCGACACGTCGCGGTACTTGGAGAGTCCCGTACCGGCCGGGATGAGCTGGCCGATGATGACGTTCTCCTTCAAGCCCACGAGCGGGTCCGACTTGCCCTCCATGGCGGCCTGCGTGAGCACGCGGGTCGTCTCCTGGAAGGACGCGGCCGACAGCCACGACTCGGTCGCAAGCGAGGCCTTGGTGATCCCCATGACCTCTTCACGGCCCGAGGCCGTCTTCTTGCCGTCGAGCAGCGCGGCGCGGTTGATCTCGTTGTACTTCGAGCGGTCGACCAGCTCACCGGGGAGCAGGTCGGTGTCGCCGTGGTCGACGACGGTGACCTTGCGCAGCATCTGCCGCACGATGACCTCGATGTGCTTGTCGTGGATCGGAACGCCCTGCGAGCGGTACACGCCCTGGACGCCGTCGACGAGGTGCTTCTGCACGGCGCGGCTGCCCTGCACGCGCAGGACCTCCTTCGGGTCGAGGTTGCCGACCACGAACTGCTGGCCGAGCTCGACGTGCTGACCGTCCTCGACGAGCAGGGTCGCGCGCTTGAGCACCGGGTACGCCTTCGCCTCGTCGCCGTTGTCGGGCGTGAGGATGATGCGGCGCTGACGCTCGGTGTCCTCGATCACGATGCGACCGGCCGCCTCCGCGATGGGCGAGGCGCCCTTCGGGGTGCGGGCCTCGAACAGCTCGGTGACACGCGGCAGACCCTGCGTGATGTCGTCTGCGCCGGCCGAGCCACCCTGGTGGAAGGTGCGCATGGTGAGCTGCGTGCCGGGCTCGCCGATCGACTGGGCGGCGATGATGCCGACCGCCTCGCCGATGTCGACGAGCTTGCCCGTCGCGAGCGAACGGCCGTAGCAGGCCGCGCACACGCCGACGGCGCTCTCGCAGGTGAGGACCGAACGGACCTTGATGGTCTCGACCCCGGCCGCGATGAGCTTCTCGATCAGCACGTCACCGACGTCCGAGCCGCCCTCCGCGACGACCTTGCCCTTGGCATCCACGGCGTCGTCGGCGAGCGAACGGGCGTAGACCGCGTTCTCGACGTTGGCGTCGCGCACCAGGGTGCCGTCGATGACGTCGGCGATCGTGAGTTCGAGGCCCTTCGTCGTGCCGCAGTCGTCCTCGCGGATGATGACGTCCTGGGCGACGTCGACGAGTCGACGCGTCAGGTAGCCCGAGTCCGCGGTACGGAGTGCCGTGTCGGCCAGGCCCTTGCGGGCACCGTGCGTGGCGATGAAGTACTCCGCCACCGACAGCCCCTCGCGGTACGAGGAGATGATCGGACGCGGGATGGTCTCGCCCTTCGGGTTGGCGACCAGGCCGCGGATCCCCGAGATGTTGCGCACCTGGAGCCAGTTACCACGAGCACCCGACGACACCATCCGGAAGATGTTGTTGCCCGCGGTGTACGCGGCCTGCATGGACAGCGCGACCTCGTTGGTGGCCTCGGTCCAGATCTCGATGAGCTCCCGGCGGCGCGAGGCGTCGTCGATCAGACCCTTGTCGTACTCGCCCTGCACCTTCGAGGCACGCTTCTCGTGCTTCGCGATGATCTCGGGCTTGTCCTTCGGGGTGATGATGTCCGACAGCGCGACGGTGACACCGGAACGGGTCGCCCAGTGGAACCCGGCGTCCTTGATCCGGTCGAGCGCCGCAGCGACCTCCACCTTGGGGTAGCGCTCCGCGAGGTCGTTGACGATCGCGGAGATCTGGCCCTTGTCGGCGACGGCCTCGACGTACGGGTAGTCCGCCGGCAGCGCCTCGTTGAACAGCGCGCGACCGAGCGTCGTGGAGACGAGCGACGTGCTGCCCGGGACGAAGCCCTCGGGCGCGTCGCCCTCGGCGTAGTAGACACCCTCGAGACGGATGCGGACCTTCGCGTTGAGGTCCAGCGAGTGCTGGTCCATCGCGAGGATCGCCTCGGCGACGCTCGAGAACGCGCGGCCCTCGCCGGTCGCCCCCTCCTTGACCGTGGTCAGGTGGTGGAGGCCGATGATCATGTCCTGCGACGGGAGGGTCACCGGCCGGCCGTCGGAGGGCTTCAGGATGTTGTTCGACGCGAGCATGAGGATGCGGGCCTCGGCCTGCGCCTCCACGCTCAGCGGCAGGTGGACGGCCATCTGGTCGCCGTCGAAGTCCGCGTTGAACGCGGCGCAGACGAGCGGGTGCAGCTGGATCGCCTTGCCCTCCACGAGCTGCGGCTCGAAGGCCTGGATGCCGAGCCGGTGCAGCGTGGGCGCGCGGTTCAGCAGCACCGGGCGCTCGCGGATGATCTCCTCGAGCACGTCCCAGACCTGCGGGCGCGAGCGCTCGACCATGCGCTTCGCCGACTTGATGTTCTGCGCGTGCGACAGGTCGATGAGGCGCTTGATCACGAACGGCTTGAACAGCTCGAGCGCCATCTGCTTCGGCAGACCGCACTGGTGCAGCTTGAGCTGCGGTCCGACGATGATGACCGAACGGCCCGAGTAGTCCACGCGCTTGCCGAGCAGGTTCTGGCGGAACCGGCCCTGCTTGCCCTTGAGCATGTCGGAGAGCGACTTGAGGGCGCGGTTACCGGTACCGGTGACCGGGCGACCACGGCGGCCGTTGTCGAACAGCGCGTCGACGGCCTCCTGCAGCATCCGCTTCTCGTTGTTGACGATGATCTCCGGCGCGCCGAGGTCGAGCAGCCGCTTGAGGCGGTTGTTGCGGTTGATGACGCGGCGGTACAGGTCGTTGAGGTCGGAGGTCGCGAAGCGGCCGCCGTCCAGCTGGACCATCGGGCGGAGCTCCGGCGGGATGACCGGGACGGCCTCGAGGACCATCATCTCCGGGCGGTTGCGGGGCTCCTCGCCCGGCGCGTCCGGGAGGAACGCGCTGAGGACCTTGAGGCGCTTGACCGCGCGGGCCTGCTTCTGGCCCTTGCCGTTCTTGACGAGGTCCGACAGGAACGCCTCCTCGTGCTCCAGCACGAACCCGGGGGCGTCCTGCGGGCGCATGTCGTCGCCGGGGGCCCGGTCCGGGTCCACGTCGCGCGGCTTGGCGTTCTCGTCGTAGGCCGGCTTGGTCTGCAGGAGCTCGCGGACGTGCTCGGCACCCATGCCGCCGGTGAAGTACTCGCCGAAGCCGTACGGGGAGCCGAAGCGGTGCTTGAGCTCACGGAAGAACGTCTCGTCGGCGATGAGCTTCTTCGGGACGAACTCGTCCTTCTCGATCGCCTTCTCGACGTACGTGTTCAGCGGCCACTCCTCGCCCTCGGCGGGCGGCTCGTCGGCGGGCTCGTTGCGGTTGGCGAAGAGCTTCCAGACCTCCTTGAGGCGCATGCGCGCGTCCTCGTAGTAGGCCTCGGTGTCGTCGATGTCCGTCGCGAAGGTCTTCTTGACCTCGTTCTGGAGCTTCTTGCGCTCGTCGTCGGAGAGCTTCTTGACGTTGATCTCCAGCGACTCCGCCCAGAGCTCGTCCTCGGTGTTGAAGTCCTTCTGGGTGCCGTCCTCGAGGAACGTCAGGCGCGCCTCGCGGGAGGTGCGCAGCTCCTCGACGCGCTCCTTCTGCTCGCTGAGCAGACGGTCGAGCTCCTCCTGCATCTGGGTCTCGAGCTGCGGGAGGTCGCGCCAGCGCGCCTCCTGGTCCACCGACGTCACGACGGACGCCGCGAAGTACAGGATCTTCTCGAGCTCCTTGGGAGCCATGTCCAGCAGGTAGCCGATGCGGCTCGGGACGCCCTTGAAGAACCAGATGTGGCTGACCGGGGCCGCGAGGTCGATGTGGCCCATCCGCTCACGGCGGACCTTGGACCGGGTGACCTCGACGCCGCAGCGCTCGCAGACGATGCCCTTGTAGCGGACGCGCTTGTACTTGCCGCAGTAGCACTCCCAGTCCTTGGTCGGACCGAAGATGCGCTCGCAGAAGAGGCCGTCCTTCTCCGGCTTCAGCGTGCGGTAGTTGATGGTCTCGGGCTTGATGACCTCACCCGAGGACCAGGCCCGGATCTGCTTGGAGGACGCGAGACCGATCTCGATGGCGTCGAAGTTGTTGATGTCGATCATGGTTAAGCCTCGGCTCCTTCGCCCTGCACGTCGTCCAGGTTCACGTCGATGTCTGCTGCGTCCTCGTCGCCGGCGTCGTCGGGCGCGTTCGCCGCGTCGACCTCCGGGTCCTCGACCTCCGAGGTCTCGCCCGTCGCGGCGCGCACGCCGGACAGGTCGATGCCGAGCTCCTCCGCCGCGCGGAGCAGGTCGTCGTCCTCCTCGCCCACCTCGGCGCTGGTGCCCTCCTCGGAGACGACGTTGACGTCGAGCGCCAGCGACTGCATCTCCTTGAGGAGCACCTTGAAGGACTCCGGGATCGACGGCTCGGCGATGTTCTCGCCCTTGACGATCGCCTCGTAGGCCTTCACGCGCCCGACCGTGTCGTCGGACTTGATCGTGAGCATCTCCTGCAGCGTGTAGGCGGCGCCGTACGCCTCCAGGGCCCACACCTCCATCTCGCCGAACCGCTGGCCGCCGAACTGCGCCTTGCCGCCCAGCGGCTGCTGGGTGACGAGCGAGTACGGGCCCGTGGAGCGGGCGTGGATCTTGTCGTCCACGAGGTGGTGGAGCTTCAGGATGTACATGTAGCCGACCGTCACCTGCTGCTCGAACGGCTCACCGGTGCGGCCGTTGTAGAGCGTGAACTTGCCGGACGCCTTGCGGCCCTCGGCACGGCTCTCGTCGACGTCCATGCGGATGAGCCCGCCGTTCGCCGTGTGCTCCTTCTGCCACTGCACCAGCGCGTGGTCCACGTCGGCCACGGCCGCGCCGTCGAAGACGGGCGTCGCGGTGTAGACCTTGCCGAGCCGGCCGTCGCGCTGACGGTGGCTGCGGCTGATCTTGTACGCCTCGGTGCCGTCGTCGTACCAGCCCTCCGCGGCGGCCCACCCGAGGTGGGTCTCCAGGAGCTGCCCGACGTTCATGCGGGACGGGACGCCCAGCGGGTTGAGGATGACGTCGACCGGCGTGCCGTCCTCGAGGAACGGCATGTCGTGCTCGTCGACGATCTTCGAGATGACGCCCTTGTTGCCGTGGCGGCCGGCGAGCTTGTCGCCCTCGGAGATCTTGCGCTTCTTCGCGACGAAGACGCGCACGAGCTCGTTGACGCCCGGCGGCAGGTCGTCGCCGTTGTCGCGGCTGAAGGTCATGACGTCGATGACGACGCCGCCCTCGCCGTGCGGCACCTTCAGGGAGGTGTCGCGGACCTCGCGGGCCTTCTCCTTGAAGATCGCGCGGATCAGCTTCTCCTCCGCGGTGAGCTCGGTCTCGCCCTTGGGCGTGACCTTGCCGACCAGGAGGTCCCCGGACCCGACCTCGGCGCCGATGCGCACGATGCCGCGGTCGTCGAGGTTGCGCAGCGACTCCTCCGAGCGGTTCGGGATGTCGCGGGTGATCTCCTCGTCGCCGAGCTTCGTCGTGCGGGCGTCGACCTCGTACTCCTCGATGTGGATCGAGGTGAGCTCGTCGTCCTTCACGAGCCGCTTGCTGAGGATGATCGCGTCCTCGAAGTTGTAGCCCTCCCAGGACATGAAGGCGACGCGCAGGTTCTTGCCCAGCGCCATCTCGCCGTGGTCCGTGGAGGAGCCGTCGGCCAGGACGTCGCCCGCCTTCACCTCGGCGCCCGGGAGCACCATCGGCTTCTGGTGGATGAGCGTGCCCTGGTTGGACCGCATGAACTTCTGCAGCTCGTACTCGCGGCGGTCGTCCTTGCCGGCGATGGTGATGTTCTCGGCGTCGACGTACTCGACCACGCCGTCGAACTCGGCCATCAGGACGTCGCCGGTGTCCAGCGCGGCGCGGCGCTCCATGCCGGTGCCCACGATCGGGGCGTCGGACTTCAGGAGCGGGACCGCCTGGCGCTGCATGTTCGAGCCCATGAGCGCGCGGTTCGCGTCGTCGTGCTCGAGGAACGGGATCATCGCCGTGGCGACGGACCAGATCTGCTGCGGGGAGACGTCCATCAGGTCGACGTCCTTGGGCGTGACCGTGACGTACTGGCCGGACTGCGTGCGGCAGACGACCTCGGGGCCCTTGAGCTTGCCGGTCTTCTCGTCGATCGGGTGGTTGGCCTGCGCGATGAGCTGCGGCTCCTCCTGCGTCGCGTCGAGCCGGACGATCTCGTCCGTGACGGCGCCGTCCTTGACGATCCGGTACGGCGTCGTCACGAAGCCGTGCTCGGACACCTCGGCGTAGCTCGACAGCGAGCCGATGAGGCCGATGTTCGGTCCCTCCGGCGTCTCGATCGGGCACATGCGGCCGTAGTGGGTCGGGTGGACGTCGCGGACCTCGATGGGCGCGCGCTCGCGAGTCAGGCCGCCGGCACCGAGCGCCGAGAGGCGACGGCGGTGGGTCAGGCCCGACAGCGAGTTCGTCTGGTCCATGAACTGCGACAGCTGCGAGGAGCCGAAGAACTCCTTCTGGGCCGCGACGACCGGGCGGATGTTCACGATCGTCTGCGGCGTGATCGTGTCCTCGTCCTCCGTCGTGAGGCGCTCGCGGACGACCCGCTCCATGCGGTAGAGGCCGATGCGGAAGGCCTCCTGGATGAGCTCGCCGACCGTGCGGAGGCGGCGGTTGCCGAAGTGCTCGTACTCGTCGAGGAATTCGGCGACGGGCTCGCGCGGCATGACCTGCGCCTCGGCGGCGTAGTCCTTGATCTCGACCTCCGGGTCCTCGGAGATGCCGAGCGCCTTCGGGAGCTTCACGAGCTCCTTGACGAGGGCGTGGATGTCGTCGTGCGTCAGCGTGCGCGTCTCGAGGTCGATGTCGAGCCCGAGCCGCGAGTTCAGCTTGTAGCGGCCGACCCGCGTGAGGTCGTAGCGCTTGGGGTCGAAGAAGAGCTGCTGCAGCAGCGCGTAGGCGGCGTCGACCGACGGCGGCTCGCCCGGACGCTGCTTCTTGAAGAGCTCGATGAGCGCGCCCTTCTTCGTCTTCGTCGGCTCGGTGTCCGTCTCGATCGTGTTGCGGAGGTACGCGGAGCCGTCGAACATCTCCAGGAGCTCGGCGTCGAGGCGCGCGATGTCGTCCTCGGACTCCTCGTGGGACCCGTCGGTCTCCGGGTTGTACGTCATGGCCCGCAGCAGGACCGTGACCGGCAGCTTGCGCTTGCGGTCGATCCGGACGAAGACCTTGCCCTTCTTGTCGATCTCGAGCTCGAGCCACGACCCGCGGGCCGGCATGAGGTTCGCGGTGAAGACCTGCTTCTCCCGGTCCTTCGGCTCCATCAGGTACGCGCCCGGCGAGCGGACGAGCTGGGTGACGACGACGCGCTCGGTGCCGTTGATGATGAACGTGCCCCGGTCCGTCATCCACGGGAAGTCGCCCATGAACACGGACTGCTCGCGGATCTCGCCCGTCTCGTGGTTGATGAAGGCGACCGTGACGGTCAGCGGGCGCGAGTAGGTGAGGTCCTTCTCGCGGCACTCCTCGATCGTCGCGCTCGGCTCGTCGAACACGAAGTCCCCGAACTGGACCGCCAGGTGCCCGGTGTAGTCCTCGATCGGCGAGATGTCGTCGATCGTCTCGCGGAGCCCGCCCTTCTCGGCATCCACGAGCCACTCGAAGGAGCGCTTCTGGATGTCGATGAGGTTGGGGACATCGACGAGGTTGTTCAGGCGCGCAAAGCTGCGGCGTGCGCGGGGAGCGTCAACACGAGGCACGACAGGCGACTCCTCAGGGAGGTCGGTACGGGCAAGAGCGAGGGTGCGCGCTCCTCAGGGAAACCGGAACGCGACCAACGAAGATAGCACACGGCTACGCGCACCCCGCGGGGGGTGCAATCAGCGCTCACGGACCCCACCCTGGGCCTCCGCGTATGTGGCGCGGGGGCGGACTTCGAGGTGGCTGCGACTATCGGCTGACCGGCACAGCGTAGCCGGTCAGCCCCGGATGTGGAAGGGCGAGGCGCGAGCGCTCAGCGCACCTTGACGCTGAACGTCTTGCTGCTGGACCCGACCTTGAGGACCACCTTGTAGGTCCCCTTCGCGAGCTTGCGCTTCCCGATCTTGGTGATGGCGCGCGTCGTCTTGCCCTTCTTCGCCTTGATCGTGACCTTGCCGAGCGCCTTCCTCGCGCCCTTCTTGGTGACCGTGAGCGTGACCGTCGCGGCGCGGCGCAGCGTGAAGACGACCGTGAACCGGCGCTTGCCCGCGGTGACCTTCGCGCCCGGCGCGAGGACCGCGGGCGTCACGGCGGGCGTCCCGGGGGTCGGCGTCGGCGTGGGTGCCGGCGCGGGCGCCGCGGCGCGGTCGACGGTCTCGCAGACCTGGAAGCCGTCGGCCCCGAGCGTGTCGACGGCGTCGACCTGGGCGGTGTCGGCACCCGAGCCGCAGTTCACCGCGTCGGCCTCGCCGTCACGGGCGAAGAGCTGGTCGCTGCCGGCCGAGCAGCCGAAGCTGGAGCACTGCGCGCCGTCGCCGAAGAGGTTGTCGGTCCCCGGCCCGCCCTCGACGCGGTCGTTGTCACTGCCGCCGTAGAGCGTGTCGACCCCGGCCTCGCCGAAGAGCTGGTCGTTGCCGGAGTTGCCGTCGACGCTGTCGTCTCCGGCGCCGGCGCGGATGACGTCGTCGCCGAAGTACCCGTTGATCGAATCCGGCCCGGCTGAACCGGTGATCGTGTCGTTGCCCGCGGTGCCGAACAGCTTCTCGACGTCGGTGTGCACGTTGTCGCCCTCACCCGGGGTGCCGTCGTTGGCCGCGTCGTCGAGCGACACGGTGACGCCGCCCGCGTGATTCTGCAGGTCGACCTCGTCGAAGCCAGCGCCGCCGCGCAGGTCATCGGCGCCCGGGTCGTCGCCCAGGCCGAGCAGGTCATCGCCCGCGCCCGCGTCGCTCGCGTCGTCGCCCCCACCACCGGTCAGCTTGTCGTTGCCGTCCTCGCCGAACAGCTGGTCGTTGCCGTCCTGGCCCTCGAGCTCGTCGTTCCCGGGGCCCCCGCGAAGGATGTCGTTGCCGCCACCGCTGCGGAAGTCGTCGTCCCCGCCGCCGCCGGTGAAGTCGTCGGGGCCGGGGCCGCCGAGGAGGAGGTCCGCCGCGCTGCCGCCGGTCACGGTGGCGGTCTGGTCGCTGGGGCAGCCGTCCGCGCGTTGGAACTCACCGGGCCCGTCGCCGAGCGTCGCCGTGATCGTCGCGACGCAGACGGCCTCGAACGTCAGCCGGTCGTTGCCCGCGCCGAAGGTCGCCGTGAGCGCCGTCGCTGCCGCGGGACAGTGGAAGTACGTCCCGAGGGGCGGGGTCGGGACGGCCACGCAGGCCCCTCCGGACTGGTTGTCCACGCCGGTCGAGTTGCGCACCGTGACGGTGTCGTCGCTGTCGTCGCCGGGCGTGGCGTTGTTGTCGAACCCGACGAACGTGGCGTTGTCGCCCGTCCCCTGGATGCCGATGGTCGTCCCCGAATAGGTCAGGGTGATGGCGGCCGAGGCCGGCGGCGCGGCGACGAGGAGGGCGAGCGCCGTCAGCGCTCCGGTCAGCAGTCGGGACATGGCCCGGAGACTAATCCGACCGGGTGTCGATCTAGTCGCAAATCAGGCTCAAGCTGCCTTCGGCAGCGTGCAGACGAACGCCTTGCCGCCGCGCTCCTTCGCGCTCGCCGCCTTCTTGCGCGTCACCGTGATCGTGCCGCGGCGCAGGACGCGCCCCTTGTCCCCGACCCGCACGATGTACCGGTACTTCCCGGCGCGGGCGGCGATGCGGGCGCGCAGTGTCGCGACCTTGCCGCGGCTGCCGCGGTAGCGCTGCTTGGCGAGGACCTTGCCGCGCACGTCCGTGAAGGTCAGCGTCAGCGTCGTGGTCTTCGTCTTGAGCTTGCGCGGGACCCCGATGTTCGCCTTGAACTTGTAGCCGCCCTTGGCCTGCTTGATCGGCGTCGGCGGCTTGGAGGGCGTGGTCGGCGTCGGCGCCGGGCCGGAGGTCGGCGGGGTCACGCCCTGGACCTTCGCGCGCTGCACCTCGGCCGGCCCGGCGGTCTTCGGCCAGCCCTCGCCGGTGAACTCCACGACGTCCATCCCGCGGACGATGTCCCCGGTGAAGATGTAGCTCTTGCCGTTCACCTGATGGGGCTTGGCCGCCCAGGTGTTGGCGCCGGTCGGGATGTAGGAGCCCAGGAGCTTCGGCGCGGCCGGGTCCTGGAAGTCGACGACGTGCATCCCGCGCCCGTACCAGGCGGCGACGAGCCGGTTGACGTCGGGCGCCTGCCACAGCACGTGGACCGTGCAGCCGCCCGACGGGTTCAGGGCGGCGGGCAGGTTGAACGTGCCGACCTTGCCGGTGCCGACGCCGCCGTTGAGCATCGTCCCGTCCTTCTCGAGCTTGTAGAAGTGGATCGCGCCGGTGTCGGTCGGGTCGCCGATCGCCGGCAGGATGCCCTCGCCCAGCTTCACGGGCAGCTGCCCGCAGACCGGGACGTCGGTGCCGCCCAGCAGCTCGTCGGTGACGACGAGCGTGTCGCGGGCCGGGTTGGGCTCGGCCTGGTGGCTGATCGTGACCGCCGGATCGGCGAGGCGCTGGAGGATCTTCGGCACCTTCGGGTCGGTCACGTCGATGACGTCGGTGAAGCCGATCGACGCGGCGTAGAGGAGCGAGCGGCCGTCGGGGCGGTGGTCGACGTAGGAGTCGTGGATCGAGTCCTCACCGGCGAACGAGAGCTCCGACAGCTTGGCCGGGGTCGCGGGGTTCGTGAGGTCGTAGATCTCGAGCTTCGAGTAGTCCGTCGGGTAGTTGTTGATGTAGAGCGTCTTGTCGTCGAGCGTGTGGGTGTGCGACCCGACCGCGGTCTCGATGAAGCTCTTCAGGACCGGCTTCGTCTTGTCGGTCACGTCGATCACCATCGAGCCGCTCTTGCCGTCCGGCAGGCACGAGGTGCCGGCCGAGTCGGTGGTCAGCAGCGCGAGGTTCGCGTCGGCCGAGAGCTGGACGTCGTACTGGGAGCCACCGCCGCACGAGAAGACGCCCGCGCGCTTGGGGTTCGTCGGATCGGAGATGTCCGCGATCACGAGGCCCTCGGTGTACGAGCCGATGAACGCGTAGGTCCCGTGCAGCTCGATGTCCGAGGCGGCGACACCCCCACCGGAGTTGTCGAGCGGCAGGTTGCCGACGATCTTCATGTTGGTGCCGTCGCCGGTGAGCGGCTGCGGGTCGGGCGCCACGGCGGCCGCACGCGTCAGCCCCGACGGGCGCAGGCCGGTCTCCCCCAGGGTGAAGGCCTGGGCGGCGGCGGGCGCGAGCCCGAACGCGCAGGCGGTCGTGAGGAGCAGCGGCAGCGATCGGCGTCCCATGAAGCCGCCAACGGTATCCGGGCCGCGAACTTGCGGCCAGTGCGTCAGTAGGAGTAGCCGCAGAGCACCGGGGCCAGGACCACGAACGTGCGCAGCGGCTCGTCCATCGGCTGGTCGTCCAACGTCACCCAGTACTCCTTCCAGCTGCGGAAGCCGTGGTGCTGCGTGTTCTCGTAGGCCCGCTGGCGCGACCAGGTGTCCAGGCCGATGAGGTCGTCGATCAGGCTGTACTGCGCCTTGACCGGCCGGATGCCGGTGAGCGCCCCCCGATCGGTGCCGGCGGCGTCGACCAGGGCGTACACGTCATGCCACCCACCGTCCGCCTCCCCCCGTCCCTCGATCCGCAGGACGACCTCGCCGGCGGGGTCGAAGAACGTCGGGCCTTCCTTCTTCGCGCGCTTCATGGTCCCGATCAGCGTCCGCTGGGGGTCCCAGATCTTCGTGTCCCCACCGTACGACGAGCGGACCTTGAGACGGACCTCGCCGTGGGCGTCGACGACGTCGGCGAGGATGTCGTTGTTCGCGTCGAGGCCCGTGCTCGACCAGACCCGCCCGAGGATGCCGCGCCCCTTGAACGTGCGCACCGTATGGCCGATCTCCTCGGCGTCCTCGCCGTCGCCCGCCATCAGGTTCCAGTGGTGGGAGACCCCGGTGAGCCCCGGGTCGTAGACGGCACCGAGCTGCCGCAGGTCCAGGAGATCGGTGGTCGCGGGATCCATGGGCGGCGAATCTAGCCGCGCCCGCCTGGGAGGCGGAACCCCTCAGTTCTGGCCGATGCCCCCGTGGAGCACGACCGTCGTGTCGGTGTGCGAGGGGATCAGCCGGACGACGTCGCCCGCCCGGAGCCCGGCGACGTCACCACGGACGCGACCGTGCTCGTCGCCGGCCGACTCCCAGGTCGCCGCGTGGTCGGCGACGGTGGCCGGGCCGAGGTCGGTGCTCAGCGCGCGCAAGCCCGCGTCGACGAGGACCTCCTGCGGCCCGAGGACGGCGGTGACGGTCGCCAGGACGTACGCGGCCTGCGCGAAGGCGACGCCCGGCAGCGTCGCGTAGGTCGCGTCCATCAGCGCGTACGAGCCGGGTTGCAGCTCGGTCACCGTCGGGTGGGCGGCGGCGAGCGGTGCGGTCGCGGTCCCGGCGGTGGAGACGGTGGGCACCGCGTGACCGGCGGCCCGGATCGCGGTGACGGCCGCGTCGAGGACGGCCATCGCCGCCGCGTGGCCCGACGCACGGGCGTCCTCGTCGGCGAGGCCCTGGAGGTGGCCCTCGTAGCCCTGGACGCCGTCGAGGTCCAGCCGCGGCGACGCGGCGATGGCATCGGCGAGTGCGACGGCCTCCTGGGGCGTCGCGACCCCGCCGCGGCGCTGGCCGACGTCGAGGTCGACGAGCACCCGCAGCCGCACGTCGCGCTCGCGCGCGGCGGCGTCCAGCGCGACGACGACCTCCGGCGTGTGCGCGACCACGCCGAGCGCCGCACCGCGGGCGGCGAGGTCCGCCAGCCGGGGCGCCGCGGTCGGGGCGACGACGCTCGTGAGCAGCAGGTCGGTCACGCCGCCGTCCAGCAGGAGCTCGGCCTCCCCCGCCGTCGCGACGGCCACCCCGACGGCGCCGGCCGCCAGCTGGCGGTGGGCGATCCACGGCGCGCGGTGCCCCTTGGCGTGGGGCCGCAGCGCGACCCCGGCCGCGTTCGCGAGCGTCTGCATCGCCGCGAGGTCCGCGTCGAGCGCCGCGACGTCGGCGACCAGCGCCGGCGTC
>CAMTUU010000009.1:0-183454 GCA_947085045.1 uncultured Microbacteriaceae bacterium
CGTCGATCACGGTGCGGCGGTAGAGACCGCTCGGCCACTCACGGGTGAACCCGTCGTGGAGGATCGCGTAGTACTGCGTCGAGCCGATCACATGCCACCCCCGCCCCCGCCGCCGCCCGGTGTGCCGGACTGGCCCTGCGAATAGATCGCCGCATCGAAGTCGGACGCGGCGATGCCGGTCGCGATCGACGATGCGATCTGCTCGTCGCCCGCGAGGTAGGTGTTGGCCGCGTTGGCAGTGCCCTCGAGCGCGGCGCCGTAGCGCTCAAACATGCGCGTGATCGCGCCGTCGTAGATCTCCTGAAGGAAAGCGGAGTACGCGCCGGCGACGATGCCGTCGTAGCCTCCGGCGGCTTGCACCTCGCCGACGCTCTCGCTCGGACCCTGCAGCGCCGTACCCACGCTCCTCACGGCCGTGTCGGTGTCGGTGAGGATCTGGTTGAGCCCTGCCGGCTCGATGCGCCACCCGGTCATGCGTCCATCCCCCTGACGACGGCGGTTCCCTCGAGCAGGTGCTCGAGGGCGAAGACGAGCGACATGCCGCGACGGTGCTCGAACGGCACGATCGCCTCGGTCACGAAGCCGGTACCCCCGGGCAGCGTCGCGCTCGCCCCGTAGGCCCGCTCGAGGTCGACGGTGGTCTCGACGCGGCGCGGGCGTCCGAGGGTCGCAACGAGCGTCTCATCGAACTCGGTGACCGTGACGACACCCTCGCGCACCGTGTCGCGCACGAGCATCGGCGGCTGCATCGTCTCGGCGAGCGCGCGCAACTCGTCGAGGGAGTGTTCGCGGCCGGCGAGGACGGCGACTTCCAGCGCCATCAGGATGCCCCTCCGCTTCGGTCGAGGAGCTTCGCGATCTGCTCGGTGCCCAGGGCCTGCGTGAACCGGACGGCGGTCGAGACGGGCGACTCCGCGGTCGCACCGAAGCCGACGACGATCGACGGAGTGCGCGGACGGCCGACGGTGCGGGCACCGAAGTCGCGCGCCAGCAGTTCGAGGTCGGGGGCCAGCGCGCGGGTGGCGCGCGGCCCCACGAGCGCGGCGAGCGGGACGGCGGCCGACACGGGCCGACTGTCGAAAACGAGGTCGGCGCGGCCGCGCTGCATCGAGATCGTCGCGAACAGCGGAGCCGAGGCGTCAGCGGCGAGACCGCTGAGGGCGTCGACGGCGAGGGCCGTCAGGTCGGCACCCCGCGCGGTCGGCGCGAGCAGGATGCCGGTGGTCGTCTCCTCGACGCCGCCCTTCGTGCGACGCACCGTCGTCGTGAACCGGGCGCTGCCCTCGGCGTCGGCCACCATCCAGCGCACCGGACCCGGCATCCACGCCTGCGAGGCCCGGGTGTAGGCCGCGCGATCCCAGGCGAGCGTCATCGGTTCGTGCGCCCCCCAGCAGGCGGGTGCCGTGCCGGTGAGCCGCTGCGTGAGCGAGAGGATGGCGTCGCCGAGCAGGGTGTCGTCGGCGGCGGGCGCCTGCGTGCTGACGGCCACCAGGAAGCGCACCGGATCGGCGGCGTCGCGCTCGATCGGACCGACGACCTGGTCGCCGCCGAGGGCGCGCTCGACCGAGTCGGCGACGACACCGGTCAGCGGATCGCGCAGGTGCGCGCCGTCCCGGACGAGCCAGCGCCCACCGGTGACGGTGAGGTGGTACCGCGCGAGGTAGCTCATCGTGGCGTGCGGGCGGGTGATGACGACCGGGATCAGCCCGGCCCCCACGGTCGCAACGAGGGCATCCGCCAGCGCTTCGGTCAGGACGACCCGGTCGACCCGCGTTTCGATGCACGCGTGTCCGCCGTCGATGTGGTCGACGAGCGGATGCGTGAACCCGAGGAGCACCCCGCTCATGCCCGGGCCTCAGCCCATGTTGGCGACCGCGGACTTCGCCTTCTGCAGGGTGCCCTGCGCGGTCTCGTTGGACTGCTCGAGGCTTTTGCGGAGCGTATCGATGATCGATTTCACGTTCGACGCAGCGTTCTTCCACCGCAGTTCCTTCGCGGCGTAGTCGTCGGAGACGTCATCCGCCTGGAAGTCGGACTTGGCGAGCGCGACATCCGCATCGCGCTGCTCGATGAGCGACTCCAGTCGCGCGGCGATCGTGTAGAACTCGTCGATCGCGGCGTCGACCGCGGCGGTGTCGTAATCGCGGCGGTCGGCCTGGTTTCCAGCCATCGTCGTTCCTCCCTCACGCCTTGCCGGCGCCGAAGCGCGCCGAGTCGAACGAGACCGAGGCCTGCGCCTGAGCGGTCAGGTCTGCTGCCTCCTGGTCACCCTGGGCGAAGGACTTGTCCATGCCCGAGATGCCCGTCAGCACTCCGCGGAGCGCGGCGGTCAACTCGACCGCGATCTCCTCGGACTGCGCCTGGAAGTTGTCGAAGGCCGCGCGCGTGGCGCCGTTGACCTTGCCCTCGATCTGCTCGGTGACCTGGGAGAGCTGTCGCACGGTGGCGCCCAGCTCGTCGGCCGATGCCGAGGTCTTCTTCGTGAGCGACGTCAGCACGTCGGCTCCCATGGCGAACTTCATGCGCTACCTCCCCGTTGGCCGGCCGAGCCGCTCGGGCGAAAGCCGAGTGAAACACAGCACGTGTCGCCACGAGGCTAGCATCGTTGCGAGTACGCATTCCTAAACTTTTCCCCAAGGAACGACGTGACCGTCATCGACAGCGCCGCCCGCCGCACTGCGGGCACCACCCGAGCCCGGCCCGGCCAGGTCGCCGGCGGGGTCGCGGTCGACCTGGTCGCCCTCCTCGCGCTCGCCGGCCTCGTCGTCCTCGCCTCCGCAGCCGGACAGGCCGACCTGGTGATCCTCGCGGTCCTCGCCCTGGTCGCCTTCGCGATCGGGCAACTGCGCGCCTGGTCGCGCACCGGCCGGAGTCTCGGGTATCTCGTCACCGGCGTGCGTCAGGTCACCACCGCCGACGGGGCCCCTCCCGGACTCGCCCGCGCCTTCGCGCCCAGCTGGCTCGCCGACCTCCGGCGCGGACGCGATCCGGTGGAGCCGGCCCAGGTCGTCCCGCTCCTGCCGCCTCTCGCGCCGGTGAGCGCCCCGCCGACCTTCCCGATCCGCGTCGATGCCGTCGACGAGCCGGCCGTCGTCTCCGAAGCCGTGCGGTCCGCGCCGCGCGTGCTGCTGATCGTCGACGGCGCCGTCTCGGGGGCGATCGGCGACGGAGTCGTGCTGGGGCGCAACCCCACGCCGACCGGTGCCGAGCGCGCCGTGGCCGTCAGCGACATCCGCCGCGAGATCTCGAAGGCGCACGTGTCGCTGCGTACGGATGCCGACGGCCGGGTCTGGGCGATCGACCGCCAGTCCACGAACGGCTCCACGCTCACCCGCGCCGAGGGGACCGCGATGCTGCTCGCGCCCGGTGTCGAGTCCGAGATCGGGCCGGGCGACGAGATCCGCATCGGCAGTCACGCGATCTCGGTGCAGTTCGTCGACGAGGTTCGGGTGGCGGCGCGATGACGGAGCGCGACCAGGCTCTCCTGGAGTCCGTGCAGACGCACCGGGCACGGCTCGGCTCGGCGATCGCCTTCGGGTCGCTCGGCGCCCGCCGCCCTCTCACCTCTCTCGTCCGCCGACTCGTCATCGGGATGGTCGTCGCGGCCATCGCCTGCGCGGCGTGCGTCGGCGTCTCGTTCGTGGGCAGCATCCTTCGGGCCAACGCGGCCGCGGCGCAGCAGTCACCGGCCCCGACCCCGACTGACGCCGGTGCCACCCCGGCCCCGACTCCGGCATCCACCACGGAAGGCACCGCCCCATGAGCGACCTCACCAAGATCACCGTGATCGGCGCCGCGCGCCGGGTCACGCTCGTGATCCCGGCCGACGAGCCGCTCGGCGCGCACCTGCCCGAGATCGCCCGGTTGCTCGAGCAGCCCGCCGCGCGGGCGGCGCTCACCACGCCGTACGGCGAGCAGCTCGAGCTCGGGCTCGCGCCCGCCGACCAGGAGGTGCTGGACGGCGCCGTGCTGCGGCTCGTCGACGTGGCCCAACTGCCGGCCCCGCCGGAGGTCACCGACGTGACCGATCGGGTCGCCGAACTGCGGGACGCGGCGCGCGGCGCCTGGGATCCCCGCCACGCGCTCGTCGGCGTCTCGATCGGGGTCGGTCTGCTCGCCGTCGGCGCGGGCACGGCGCTCACCTCGCTCGTCGGCGGCCCGGCGACCATCGCGCTGCTCGTGCTCCTCACCGTCGCCGCCGCACTGGCGGGCCTCCTCGGTCGTACGCGGTCCGCGGCGCCGTTGCTCGGCGGCGCTCTCGGCACCGTCGTGCCGGTCGCCGTCTGGACGTCGGCACAGCTCGCCGCGCTCGTGCCGCCCACCCCCGCGGGGCTCGTGGCGCTCGTCGTGGGGCTCGCGTGGCTCGTCCTCGCGACCGCCACGGGACTCGGCCGCCGCAGCGCCGGGGCCGCGCTCGGGGCGACCCTCGGGATCCTGCTCACCGTCGCGGCGGTCGTACCGCCGATCTCCGGCGTCGGACTCGTCCCCACCGCGGCGCTCGTGGCCACGCTCGGGGCCGTCGCGCTCGCGCTCGTGCCGTCGCTCGCCGTCTCCGCCTCCGGGCTCGCGTCGCTCGACGACGAGGTCATCGCGGGCAGCCTGCCCGGGCGGGAGCGGGTCGCAGTGAGTCTGGCTGAGTCGTTCCGGGTCACCGCGTGGGCGCTGGTCGCCCTCGCCGTCTGGCTCGGTCCGGCGATCGGGGTGCTCGTGGCATCGGGGGAGCTGTGGCCGATGCTGCTCGGCGCGTCCATCGCGCTCGTGACGATGCTGCGCACGCGGGTGGTGCCGATGGCCGTCCCCGCGTGGGCGCTCTGGATCGCGGCCGTCGGCGGACTCGCCCTCGGGCTCGCTCTGGCCCCGCGCATCCCGGCCGCAGCCCTGCTCGGCATCGCGGTCGGCGGCGGCGTACTGCTGGCCCTGCTCGCTCTCGTGCGCCCGAGTGCGCAGGCGCGCATCCGGCTGCGCCGCGCCGGCGACCTGCTCGAATCGTTCGCCGCCGTCGGCATCGTCCCATTCCTGCTCGGCACGTTCGGGGTCTACGCGTTCCTGCTCGAGGTGTTCGCGTGAGCGCGGTCCTGACCGCGACGCGCCTGCGCGACCTCGAGGGCACCGAGCGGATGCTGGCGCGACCGCTGACGACGGTGCGGCGGGTGGCCATCGCCTCGGTCGCGTCGTTCCCGACCACGTCGCTGGCGCGCCTCGTCGCGCGCATGACCGCCAGGCACCGACCGGGACGCATCCTGCACACCACCCCCGACTGGGCCGACTTCTCCGAGCCGACCGCGGATCGGCGGGCGTCGGCACCGCCCGCCCTCGCCGGGGAGCTGCGCGTGCATGGCCGCATCTGGGTGGGACCGCCGGGCATCGACGACAGGTTCTTCGACGTCGCGGTCGATGACGCGGGACTGGTGCCGGTCGACGGGATCGCGGCGCTCGCCCGGTCCCGCGGCGCCTTGTGCCTGGTCGTGCCGATCGAGCGCTCCGCCGCCGACGCCGCCGTCGGCCTCGCCGAGCAGCTGACCCACGAGGGGCGCCGGGTGGTCGTCGTCTTCGACCACACGCGCCCGGGACGCCTGAACTGGGTCCGAGCGGTGACGCCGCGGCTCGCCGCCCCGGCGCTGACGATCGAACGGGATGCCGCGCTGATCAATCCCGTGCGGCTGCTCGCCCCGCGCACCCTCCTCACCGCGGCCCAACTCGCCGGGCACCTGATGACCGACCCGGAGCCGGGGGAGATCCGATGAGCACCGGCATGGTGCACCGGCCCGCCCGGTCGACCTCGCCCTCGACGGTGCCCGACGAGGAGGTGCTCGCCGCACCGCCGCCGCTCGGCGAGGGCGACATCGGCGCCCCTCCCCTGCAGATGCTGCTGCCCGTGGTGGGGTCGATGTCGTCGATCCTGATGATGGTCTTCCTGCGCGGCAACCCGATCTTCGTCGTCGTCGGGGCGATGGTGCTCGTCGTCGCCCTCGTCGGGGGCGTCGGCATGGCGTTGTCGTCGCGCGGCCGCGAGGCCCGCAGCCGGCGTCGCGCACGCGAGCGTTACCTCGACTACCTCGAGACCACCCGCGCCGACCTGCGCGCCGAGCGGGACCGGGTGCGCGCCGACGCGCTCGTCACCCATCCCGAACCCGCCCGCCTGCCCGTCGTCGCCGCCGACCCCGCCCGGCTGTGGGAACGTCGCCCGCGCGATGCCGATTTCGCCCGGGTGCGCGTGGGAACCGGTGTCGTGCCCTGGTTCGCTCTCAAGGTACCGATCGACCCGAACCCCGTGCAGCCCGCCGATCCGACGATGGTCGCCGAAGCGGCCAACGTGCGCGCCGCGTACTCCCCCATCGCCGGGCTCCCCGCGGTCGCCGACCTGCTGGCGCACCGCACGGTGGCGATCGTCGGCCCGGCCGAGGCGGCGCGCCGGACCGCGCGTGCCCTCGTCCTGCAACTGGCCACCTGGCATGCCCCCGACGACGTGCAGCTCGCGTTTGCCGTGCCGTCGGCCGTGCTGCCGGAGTGGACCGGCATCGACCTGCTGCCGCACGCGCTCATGCCCGACCGCTGGGACGGGCCGGTACGGGCGCGACGCGTCGCCGCCGACGCCGCCGAACTCGGCTCCCTGCTGCGCGACGAGATCTCGGCCCGGGTGGCGCGTTCCACCGCCCAGCGCGGCGGCGTCGTCGCCCTCGAGTCGCTCCTCGTCGCCGTGATCGACAGCCCGGCCGGCCCGGCGCGCGGCTTCGCGGGCGGGGCGGCGCCGGGCGTCGTCACCGTCGCGATCGTCGGCGAGCGGCTGCACGAACCGAGCGAGACGACCCTCCGTCTCACCGTGGACGCCGACGGCAGCCTGCTCATGGACGACCTCACGACCGGTTCGACGGTCGTGGGCGCGGTGGATGAGGCATCCCCCGCCCTGCTCGCCGCGGTCGCCGCACGTCTCGCCCCGCTGCGCCTCTCCCCCGAGTCGCGGTCGGGCGGCGGCACGCTGCGCGAGGTGGGTCCGCTCGATCTGCTGGGGGTCGAGTCCGTCGACGCGATCGGCCCCGCTGCCTGGACCCGCACATCGGGACCGTCGTTCCTGCGCGTGCCGGTCGGCACCGACGACGACGGCGGCGCGATCGAGATCGACCTCAAGGAGGCCGCACAGGGCGGCATGGGGCCGCACGGCATCTGCATCGGGGCGACCGGCTCCGGCAAGAGCGAGTTCCTGCGCACGCTGCTGCTCTCGCTCGCCGTGCGGCACTCGCCGGACGACCTGTCGATGATCCTCGTCGACTACAAGGGTGGCGCGGCGTTCAGCCCGTTCCAGCCGTTGCCGCATCTCGCCGGACTGATCGACAACCTCGAGGGCGAGGCCGGGCTCATCGAGCGCGCCCGCTCGTCGATCAACGGCGAGATCGTGCGCCGTCAGCAGCAGTTGCGCGACCTCGGCGGATACGACTCGATCACCGCCTACCGCGAGGCGCGGCGGGGAAATCCGGCGCTCCCGCCGATGCCGCACCTGCTGCTCGTCATCGACGAGTTCGGCGAGCTGCTCACCGCCGAGCCCGAGTTCATCGACCTGCTGCTCACGATCGGTCGCATCGGCCGGTCGATCGGGGTGCACATGCTGCTGTCCAGTCAGCGCATCGAAGGCGGGCGCCTGCGCGGGCTCGACACCTACCTGTCCTATCGGATCGGTTTGCGCACGTTCTCCGAGCAGGAGTCGAGCGTGATCCTCAACACCCCGGATGCCTTCCACCTCCCGCCCGTGCCGGGCTACGGCTACCTGAAGGTCGACACGTCGGTCTACGAGCGGTTCAAGTCGGGCTACGTCGCCGGACCGGCGGCCGGCCCCGCCGTGATCGACGACGACGTGCGCCCGAGCGTGCTGCCCCTGCCCGTGTACAACACGCTGCAGACGACGCTGGAGGAGATGCTGCCCGGGCGGCAACCGATCGCGACCTCGGACACCCCGCTCATCGACCTCGCGGTCGCCCGCCTGCACGCCCCCGCGGCGTCGGCCAGCGCCGTCTGGCTGCCGCCCCTCCCCGACCGGGTCCCGCTGTTCGAAGTTCTCGACGGCGGCCGGACGGGTCTGCAGGTGCCGATCGGCCTGCTCGACGACCCCGCCCGCCAGCGACAGGGCGACTGGACGATCGACCTCACCCGTGGCGGCGGGCACCACGCGATCATCGGCGCCCCGCAGAGCGGTCGCACGACGATGCTGCGCACGATCGCCGCGGGCATCGCGACGACGCGCACTCCCGCGGAGGTCACGGTCTACGGCCTCGACCTCTCGGGAGCCGGGCTCGCACGTCTCGAGGCGTTCCCGCACGTGGGCGGCGTGGCTTCCCGCAACGACGGCGAGTCGCAGACGCGGCTGCTCGAGGAGATGCTCGCGATGCTCGCGACCCGAGAGAAGTTCTTCCGCGACCAGCGCATCGAGTCGCTCTCCGGGTTCCGTGCGCTGCACGCCGCCGGTGAGGTCCCGCGGATCGTCTCGGCGGATGTCGTGCTCCTGGTCGACGGCTACGGCCAGACCCGCGGCGACTTCGAGAATCTCGAACCGGCCCTGGCCGAACTGCTGACCCGCGGCGGTTCGTACGGCATCCACCTCGTCCTGACGCTCACCCGCTGGGCGGAGGTGCCGATGCGCCTGCAACCGCTCATCGGCAATCGCTACGAGCTGCGGCTCAACGACCCGGGCGAGTCGACGATCTCCCGCCGGCTCAACGCGACCATCGTGCAACCCGGCCGGGTGCTCACCGAGGACGAGCTGTTCGCCCAGGTCGCCCTGCCGTCGGTCGACGACGTGCCGGACGAGCGCCTGGGCGACGCCCTCGCCGAGCTCGCCGAGCGCACCGCGGCGGCCTGGAGCGGCCCGGCGGCCGCCCCGATCCGGCGGTTGCCGGAGCGTCTCGACGTCGCCGAGCTGCCCGATGAGTTCGACGAGCCGGAGCGCATCCCGATCGGCCTGCGGCAGGACACCATGGAGGCGGCGCTCGTCGATCTCGCGGGACGCGACCAGCATCTGCTCGTGCTCGGCGACCCGGAGAGCGGCAAGAGCGCTCTGCTGGATCTGATCGTGCGCGGCCTCCTCGCCCGGCACACCCCCGACGAGCTGGTCATCGCGCTCATGGAGCCGCGCGGGCGCCTCGCGGCCTCGATCCCGAACGAGTACCTCGGCGGGCACGGGTCCACTGGTCCGCGTGCGCGGGAGCTCGCCTCGGCCGTCGCCACGGAGCTCGACAAGCGTCAGGCGGAGGGCGGCACGACGCCGCGCATCGTGGTGATCGCCGACGACCTCGACATCCTCTCGGCGGGGGGACGGTCGCCGCTCGAGCCGCTCGTGCCCTACCTGCCCCAGGCCAGGGACCTCGCCCTCAACGTGATCGTGACGCGCCCGGTCGCCGGCAGCGCGCGGGCGCTGTTCGAGCCGACGCTGCAGGCCCTCAAGGACCTCGGGGCGACCGGCGTGCTGCTCTCCGGCGAGCGCAGCGAAGGCCAGCTGTGGCCCGGGATCTGGCCGACGCCTGCGATCCCCGGTCGCGCCCGGCTGCTGCGCCGGAGCGAGCCGCCCCGGCAGATCCAGATCGCGCTGACGCCGACGGCCGAGCCGGTCGCCGACGGCCACGGCTAGCGATTCGGCCCGGTCCTCACAGGGTCGCCGGGCGGGCTCACAGCGACGTCCCAGAAAAATAACGCTTTGGTAACTAGACACCGTTACCTTGCCGTTATACATTCATTTCAGCGCCCACCGTTTGCTGTGGCGGAGGGTGCGGAATGTGATTGCAGGACACTCTTGGTGCAAGGGAGAGGGTCGGCCGCTCGCCTCTGCGGCCGACCCTCAATCCTGTTAACGCCCTCTCGTCAAGCGCCCTCGACACGGCGCTCGCCCTTTTAGGCTGATCACGTGACTTCGATCGTCTGGTTCCGCGACGATCTGCGTCTGGGTGATCATCCCGCCCTCCGCGCCGCTCTTGATCGCGGCGGTCCCGTCGTGCTGCTCTACCTGTTCGATCAGCTGAGCCCCGGCATCCGGCCGCTCGGCGGCGCGACCCGCTGGTGGCTGCATCACTCGCTGGCCGCCCACGCCGCCGAGATCGCGAAGCGCGGCGGCACCCTCGTGCTGCGCCGCGGAGCGGCCGAGGACGTGCTGCCGGCCCTCGTCGCCGAGAAGGGTGCAGAGGCGGTCTTCTGGAACCGCCGCTACGGCGCGAGCCGCGAGATCGATGCCCGGCTGAAGGCCCGGTTCTCCGAAGACGGGCTGGACGTGCGGAGCTTCGCCGCGAACCTGCTCGTCGAACCCTGGGCCGTCTCGACCGGAGCCGGCGAGGGGTTCCGGGTGTTCACGCCGTTCTGGCGTGCCGCCCAGCAGCTCCCGATGCGCGAGCCCCTCCCCGCACCGCGCGAGCTGCCCGCGGGACCGGCGACGGCATCCGACGACCTCGCCTCCTGGGGATTGCTGGCGACGCATCCCGACTGGGCGCAGGGGCTGCGCGAGACCTGGGAGCCCGGCGAGAGGGCGGCCCGCCGCCGCCTCGAGCACTTCGCCGACGATCGGCTCGCCGACTACCACCGCCGCGACGAACCCGCCCTCGGCACGTCGGGTCTCAGTCCGCACCTGCGCTTCGGCGAGATCTCGCCCGCGCAGATCTGGCATCGGATGCACGGTGAACTGTCACCGGCGGCCCGGAGGAACGTGCCCAAGTTCCTCTCCGAGGTCGGCTGGCGCGACTTCAACTGGTCGATCCTCTACGCCCACCCCGACCTCGCGACGACGAACTACCGCCGGGCGTACGACGCGTTCCCGTGGTCCTGGGATCGCGGCCCCGAGGTCGAGGCCTGGCAGCAGGGGCGCACCGGCATCCCGCTCGTGGATGCCGGTATGCGCGAACTGTGGCGCACCGGCACGATGCACAACCGGGTGCGGATGGTCGTCGCCTCGTTCCTCGTGAAGAACCTGCTGCGGCACTGGCGGATCGGCGAGGAGTGGTTCTGGGACACCCTGGTCGACGCCGACGAGGCGAGCAACCCGGGCAACTGGCAATGGGTTGCCGGATCCGGCGCCGACGCGGCCCCCTACTTCCGGGTGTTCAACCCCGAACTGCAGGCGAAGAAGTTCGACGCCGACGGGTCGTACGTGCGGCAGTGGGTGCCGGAGGACGAGCTGCTCGCCCCGATCGTCGACCTCGGCGAGTCCCGCCGCGAGGCGCTCGAGGCGTTCTCGACGCTCACCCGCCCCTGACGCGCTCAGACCGGCGGGCGCCCGCCGACGAGCATCACCGCGCGGGCCGCGACGCCGACGGCCTGCTGCAGGGCCGCCTCGGCGTCGCCGTCGCCCACCCAGCGGACGAGGAACCCGGCGGCGAACGCATCGCCTGCTCCGGTCGGGTCGACGAAGTTGTCGACGCGCGGAGCGGTGAGCGCGTACGAGGGGAGTCCGCGGCGGAACAGGGTCGCCCCGGCCGCCCCGCGCTTGAGCACGACCATCGGGAAGTACTCGAGCAGAACGGTGCCGATCCGCTCCGGGTCGCGCTCGCCGGCGAGCAGCTCGCCCTCCGCGAGGTTCGGGAAGATCAGCTCCACCCCGGCCAGGTCGCCGAGGAAGCGCGCGACGCCGTAGTCGGCGAGGTACCCCGTCGACGACGGGTCGACCGAGACGGGCACCCCGCGGTCACGGGCGTGCGCGATCATCGTCAGCGGCGCCCCCCGGGAATTGTCCTTCGTGATCGTGTAGCCGCTGATGTGCACCACGCCGACGGCGGCGAGGATCTCGTCAGTCAGCAGCTCGGGACGCAGGGCCGCGTTGGCCCCGCGGTCGGTGAACATCGAGCGGCTCTGCCCCTCGACGATGAGCACGATCGCGCCGGTCGGCATCCCCGGCTCGACCTGCAGGTACGGCACGACGCCCGCGTGCCGCAGCAGCTCGGCGTGGTGCTCCGCGTCGGCCGAGCCCGCGGTGCCGAGGAAGTCGACCTCGCCGCCGATCGACCCCGCCCAGGCGGCCGTGTTCGCCGCCGAGCCGCCGGGACGGGGCTGGATGCGGGCATCCGTGTCGGTGTCGTCGCGCATCGAGCCGCGGGGGATGACGACGATGTCGTTGACGAGGTCGCCGACGACGACGAGGCGACCGACCATCAGGGCAGGGCCGACCATGCGGTCGCGATGTCCGCGGCGACGCGCACGTTGTTGCGGGCCAGGTCGAGATTCACCTCGAGGCTGCGGCCGCCCGACGCGTCGACGATGTAGCCGAGCAGGAACGGGGTGACGGCCTTGCCACGCACCCCGGCGCTCTCGGCGGCGTCCCACGCCGTCGCCAGCACGCGGTCGTGCTCCGCCGGGTCCCACTGCTGGTCGAGCGGCACCGGGTTCGCCACGATGAGCCCCTGGCGCGCGCCGAGCTCGTCGCGGGCGCGCATGACGGCGGCCACCTCGTCCGCGCCGTCGACGGCCCAGTCGAGCTGGTAGCCCGACTCGCGCAGCCAGAACGCCGGGAACTCCCGCGTGCCGTACCCGACGACGGGGATGCTGAGCGTCTCGAGCCGCTCGAGGGTGCCCGGGATGTCGAGCACGCTCTTCACGCCCGCGCTGACGACCGTGACGGCGTTCTCGGCGAGGGTCGGCAGGTCGGCCGACTCGTCGAACGTCGAATTCGCGCCGCGGTGCACGCCGCCGAGTCCGCCGGTCGCGAAGACGCGGATGCCGGCCAGCGCCGCGAGCCGCGCGGTGGCGGCGACCGTCGTGGCACCCGAGAGGCCGAGGGCGGCGAGGATCGGCAGATCCCGCACGGACGCCTTCGCGAGGTCCTCCTCCGCGATGCGACGCACCCCGTCCTCGTCGAGCCCGATGCGCGGGATGCCGTCGAGCACCGCGATCGTCGCGGGCACGACGCCGCGCTCGCGCAGGATCTGCTCGAACTCGAGGGCGGCCTGGTGGTTGCGCGGGCGTGGGAGCCCGTGGGAGATGATCGTCGACTCGAGCGCGACGACCGGGCGGCCGGCGTTCAGGGCCTCGGCAACCTCGGGGGTGAGAAGCAGGGAAGACACCCGTCAACGGTACGCGACCCCAATACGACAGGATGACGACGCCGCTGTTCGGTGAAACTCCAGACTCTCCTCAGGATCCCGCGGCGGCCCCGAAATGACCGGGGATCCTGCGCCGCGAGGGCCGTCGTCGCACTCCGATCCGGGGCCGCCCCCGACCACTCCTGTCGACCGGGAAAGTCTCGATCGAGCGGTTACGCCTTCTGCGCGGCGGGCTTCTTCGCGGCCGGCTTGCGCGCGGCCGGAGCCTTGGCGGCAGCGGCCTTCGCCGTCGTCGCCTTCGTGGCGGCCGCGGCCTTCGGAGCCTTCGCCGACGACCCCTGGGGCTTCGCGCCGAGGATCTTGCCGGGGTTCAGGTTGCTCTTCGGGTCGGTCGCGCTGAACAGCCCGGCCATGACGGCGACGCCCTGGCTCGAGATGTCCTGCTCCATCCACGGCGAGTGTTCGACTCCGACACCGTGGTGGTGCGAGAGCGTCGCGCCGTTGTCGATGAACGACTGCTGGATCGCCGACTTCACGACGTCGTACTCGGCGATCATGTCGCTCTTCTCGACGAACGCGAAGGTGAAGTAGAGGCAGGCACCCGAGTGGTACGAGTGCGACATGTGGGCCATGATCCAGCCCTCGATGCCGATCGAGGCGTACGCGTCGTCTGCGGCCTTCATGGCGCCGTCGTAGACCGCCTGCAGCTTCGACCAGGGGGCCGCCGTCTCGGAGACGTCACCGACCGCGCCGTAGTCGAGCAGGAAGTCGCGCAGGTACGGGGTGTCGAACTTCTTCTGGTCGTAGAGCACGCCCGGGCCGGTGCCGACGCCCATGCCGTTGTGCTTCTTGACGATGGCGTCGACGATGCCCTTGCTGAACTTCGTGCCCTTCTTCGTGCCTTCGAAGCCGATGAACGACAGCGCGATGTTCTCCAGGCCGCCGGGCTGCTTGGCCCAGCCCTTCGACTTCATGAGCTGCGGCAGCATCGTGCCGGCGAGGAACTTGTCCATGCCCTTCCGTGACTTGCTGGTCGCAAGCGAGAAGCCCGACTCTCGGCCGTCGGAGACGCGTGTGATCGACGGGTGGGCGTCCGACTCCGAGATCTCCTGCATCGCCTTCAGGCCGGTCTCGAAGTTCGGGAAGAAGTAGGCCTGCACCTCGCGGACTTCCGCGTTGCGGCGCACCTGGGCGGTCACCTCGGTGATGACGCCGAGGCGGCCCTCCGAACCGAGGATCATCTCGCGCACGCTCGGGCCCGTCGACGTGGACGGAAGCGAGCGGATGACGAGAGTGCCACCTGGACGCGCCACCCGCAGGCCGCGGGCGATCTGCGAGATGTCACCGAAGCGGTCGCTCTGCATGCCCGAAGAACGGGTGGCGACCCAGCCGCCGATCGTCGAGTGGGTGAAGGAATCGGGGAAGTGGCCGATCGTCCAGCCCTTCGCCTGCAGCTGCGCCTCGAGGTCGGGTCCCAGGGCTCCCGCCTGGATGCGCGCCGTCCCGGCGTCGGGGTCGATGTCGAGCACCTTGTTGAGGCGGCCGAGGTCGAGCGAGATGATCGTGCGCTTCTCGGTGGGCACGGGCTCGAGCGAGCCGGCGATGTTGCTGCCGCCGCCGAACGGGATGATCACGGCATCCGCCGCGATCGCCGCATCCACGAGCTGCTGCACTTCGGCCTCGTCGTCGGGGTAGACCACGATGTCGGGGTAGCGCAGCACCTGGTTCGCGCGGATGCGGGCGAGGTCGCGCAGGCTCTTGCCGTAGACGTGGATGACGCGCTCCATGTCGTCGGTGCGGACGTCGTCGGCACCGACGATGCCACCGAGGGTCTTCAGCAGCGCGGCGGTCGCGACCGGCTCCGCGATCGTCATCTGGTCGAACGACGGCGCCTTCGCCGGCGTCGCCGTGTGCAGGTCGAGCCCGACTGCCTTCAGCACGAACGGGGCGAAGGCCGGCTTGTCCTGCCAGTGGAAGGCGGTGCCTTCGTTGCCCCAGCCCCACCACTTCATGTGCTTGACGTCGGTCATGACTGCTTTCCTTCGGGTGCTTCGGGGGCTCGGTAATCCGAGTCCAGGATCCGGGGGGCGTGCTCGGCGATCATGCTCTCGATCTGCGTCTTCACACGGGCCATGAACGCGGTCGGCACCTCGCCGTCGCGAGCGTACATCGGCTCGCCGTAGACCACGCCGACCGGCAGGCGGCCCGGCTTGGGCCATTTGCCGCCGCGCGGGTGGGCACGGCCGGCTCCGACGAGCGCGACCGGGACGATCGGCACCCCGGTCGCCGAGGCGAGGGCCGCGGCGCCGGGCTTGAAGTGCCCCAGCTTGCGGTAATCCTTGGCGCGGGTGCCCTCGGGGAACACGGTCAGCGGCACGCCCTTCTGCAGCAGCACCTTGGCGCTGACGCCGCGCGGGTTCACGCCGGAGCGGTCGACCGGGAAGGCGTTGAAGAAGAGGCTCGTGAGCCCCCGCCGCCACCAGACGTCGAAGAAGTAGTCGGCCGCGGCTCCGGCGGCGAGGTAGCGCGACATGCGCATGGGAAGCGAGCCGAGGATGAGGGGGGCGTCCAGGTGGCTCGAATGGTTGGCGATGACGATGAACGACCGGCCGACCTTCTTCAGGTTCTTGACTCCGTGCACCTCGACCTTGACGGTCGACCACGCCACGGGAACCAGGAGCCCGCGCTGGGCGACGAACCGGGCGGCGGCCCGGCTCTTCGAGGTGAACCTCTTGGCCTTCGCGGACATGGATCGCTCCTTCTCCGCGCGCTCGTCGTCGGTCACTCCGTCACGGTACTACTGCGGCTGGAGCTAATGGCACGGGAGATCGCCCGGACGGCCGACCTCGGGAGGTGACGGGCGAACCAGATGAGCACCTTGTACCGAACAGTCGGTATGGAGATCACCCTGCCCCGCTCGGCATCCCGCAATGCGGATCTCACCAGCTTTTCGGAGTCGAGCCACATCCAGCTCGGGATGCCGCCCTTCGAGATGCCGGCCCGGGCATGGAACTCGGTATGCACCCAGCCCGGGCAGAGGGCGGTGACCGTCACGCCCGTCTTGTGCAGGTCGTTGGAAAGTCCCTCGCTGAACGCGGTCACCCAGGTCTTGATCGCCGAGTACCCGCTCGCCATCGTGATGAAGCCGGCGGTGCTGGCGACGTTGATGATGCGCCCACGGCCCCGGGAGCGCATCGAGCGGGCCGCGGCGGCGCCGAGCTCGCGCACTGCGCGCACCATCACCTCGAAGGCGACGTCGTGACCGGCCGAGTCGGCATCCGACAGTTTGGTATGCATGCCGAAGCCGGCATTGTTCACGAGCACGTCGATCGGGCGCGCGGCGTCTTCGAGCCGCCTCACGACCTTCGCGACATCCGCGCGCTTCGACAGGTCGGCGGGCAGCACCTCGACCTCGCGTCCCATGCCGCGCAGTTCATGCGCCATCTCGTCGAGCCGGTCCTGATCCCGCGCCACAAGCACGATGTCGTCGCCTTTCGCAGCCAGCTGGCGGGCGAAGGTGGCGCCGATGCCCGACGTCCCTCCCGTGACGAGAGCGATACCCATGGGGCTTACGATACGGTGCAGGGCAACATCGGGCCGCGCACGGGACGTGCCACCCCCGCACCGAAGGACCACACGCCATGACTTTCGACGTCCGTGAGTTCGCGCGCACCGCCCGCGGCAGCCATCGCGCCGAACTCGATCTCGAGTCCCTGACGCATGCCGATGTCGACGTGGACACCGCCCGCCTGCTCCGCACGATGCGCGACCTCGAGCGGCACACGATGGAGCGGATGCGCAACGTCCTCGTCACCGCCACGCACAAGGACGCTCGGGTGACGGCGTTCCTCACGACCTGGGCGTTCGAGAAGTTCTGGATCGCCGACGCGCTCGACGCCGTGCTCGACGCCACCGGACACGACCTCGCGAGCCCCGAAGGCCATCGTCGCCGCAGCTTCGCCGAGCGCATCGAACGCCGCGGTCCGATCGCCCGGGCCATCGTCGGCAACATCGCCGGGCCGCGCCTCGTCGCGGCGCACGTGACCACCGGCTGCATCGACGAGTGGGTCACCTCGGCGGCCTACACGAAGCTGGGCGAACTCGCCGAGGCGGTGAAGTCGGTCGCCGACCTCGTCATCCAGATCAAGGAGCGGCACATCGCGTTCCTCGCCGAGGACGCCCAGCGCCGGCTCGCCGAATCTTCCCGCGCCCGTCAACTCACGCTGAAGGAGGTCAAGCGGTCCGCCTGGCCGCTCGGCGCCATCGACCGCTCCGCCGAGGACCGCACCTTCTTCGAGACGATCGTGTTCGGGGGTGAGGACGGCGCCGCGCGCGCGGCCGACATCGCCGTGCGCATCGCCGCACTTCCGGGTCTCGGTCCCGTCGCTCCCGTCGTGGCTGCGAGACTGGTCCCGTGACTCCGAAGAAGGCGACCACCGATCTGGGCGATGCCAAGGTCTTCCTGACCGGGGCGACCGGGTTCGTCGGTCAGGCGGTGCTCGAGCGACTGCTCAACGACCACCCCGGCACGACGGTCACCATCCTCGTGCGCGTCAAGGGCGGGGCGAGCGCAGAGGACCGCGTGCGCAGCCTCCTCGGCAAGCCGGTCTTCGCGGCCTGGCGCGACAAGGTCGGAGAGAAGGGCGTCGAAGACGCCGTCGCGAATCGGATCCGGGTCGTCGAAGGGGCCTTGAGTTCGCCGTTCATCCTCCCGAAGGATCTCGACCTCGTCATCCACAGCGCGGCCAGCGTGTCGTTCGACGACCCCATCAACGAGTCGTTCGACGCCAATATCGGCGGCGCGATCAACCTCTACGAGAGCGTGCGGGCCTCCGGCGGCGACCCCCGGGTCGTGCACGTCTCGACCTGCTACGTGCAGGGCCTGCGCAAGGGTGTCGCCCCCGAGACGAGCCTGAAGCACGACGTCGACTGGCGCGCCGAGTACGCGTCGGCGTTCGACGCCCAGACCCGCATCGAGAACGAGTCGCGCGAGCCGCATCGGCTGCGCGAGTTCATGAAGGTCGCGCAGGCCGACCACGGCAAGGAGGGCCCGCAGGCGGTCGCCAAGTGGAGCGAGATCGCGCGCACCGCGTGGGTCAAGAAGGAGCTCGTGGATGCCGGGCGTACCCGCGCGCAGAGCCTCGGCTGGACCGACGTCTACACCCTCTCGAAGGCCTTCTCGGAACGGGCCGCCGAGGAGCTGTGGGGCCGGGAGCACCGGCTGTCGATCGTGCGTCCGGCGATCATCGAGAGCGCCCTCCGGCATCCCTACCCCGGCTGGATCGACGGCTTCAAGGTCGCCGACCCGCTGATCATGGCCTACGGCAAGGGCCAGCTCCCGGAATTCCCCGGCCTGCCCGACAGCATCCTGGATCTCATCCCGGTCGACTACGTCGTCAACACGATCCTCGCCGCGGCCGCGAATCCCGCGCCGAAGGGCGAGCCGGAGTACTTCCACGTCGCGTCCGGCGCCTCGAACCCGGTGCCGTTCCACCAGATGTACGAGAACGTGCACGAGTTCTTCGTGAAGAACCCGCTCACCGACCGCAAGGGCAACCCGATCGCCGCGCCGGAGTGGAAGTTCCCGGGGCCCGACAAAGTGGAGCGCGGCATCAACCGCCTCGAACGCCGGGTGAAGGCCGGCGAGCGCGCCCTCCGCATCCTGCCCAAGACGAAGGGGTCGCAGCGCACCCTCACGCAGCTGCAACGGGGCGTCGCCGACCTGGCGACCCTGCGCAACTTCGTCTCGCTCTACCGGGTCTATGTCGAGACTGAGCTGATCTTCGACGACTCCAACCTGAAGGCGCTGCACGACGCGCTGCCGGGGAAGGAGAAGGCCGACAAGGGCTTCGACATCGCGGCGATCGACTGGGACGACTATCTGCAGAACGTGCACTTCCCGGCGATCACCAAGCTGACGAAGGCGTTCTCGCGCGCTCGACAGGCTGAGCGTGCCGCCGCCGTGCCGACCCGTCAAGCCGAACTGCCCCCGCGCGGCGACGTGCTCGCCGTGTTCGACATGGAGGGCACGGTCGTCGACTCGAACATCGTGCAGCAGTACCTCTGGGTACGCTCCGCCGGCTACCGCAAGGCCGCCTGGCCCGCCGAGGTGCTGCGCATCCTCGGCTCGGTGCCCGGCTACCTGCGGGCCGAGCGACGCAATCGCGGCGAGTTCATCCGCGGGTTCCTGCGCCGCTACGCGGGGATGCCGGTTGCGCGCCTCGAGAAGATCGTCGCCGGCGGCTACGGCGACACGATGCGCCGGCACACCAGCCACGAAGCGCTCGCGCAGATCCAGGCTCACAAGGATGCCGGACACCGCACCGTGCTCGTCTCGGGGTCGATCGGCCTGCTCGCGAAGCCGTTCGAGAACCTCTTCGACGAGGTGGTGGCGACGACGATGCACGAGCGCAACGGCGTGCTCACCGGCTACCTGACGAAGCCGCCGATCGTCGACGAGTCGCGCGCGGCGTGGCTCACCAGGTACGCGAAGGAGCACGGCGCCGATCTCGCCGCCTCCTACGGCTACGGCGACAGCCACGCCGACCTGGGCTGGCTCGAGATGCTCGGACATCCGACTGCGGTCAATCCCGACCCCCAGCTCGCCGCCGAGGCGACGAAGCGCAACTGGGCGGTCGAGGACTGGAGGAAGGGCATCCGGTCACCGAAGCGTGCTTTGATGGACGGCAATCCGGTGCCCGCCGCGACTCCGAAACCCGAGAAGTAGCAAACCGACCCCCTCCGAGTAAGGGAGCCACCCGTGGCGTTCGACATCGACAAGTACACCGCCAATTCCGAGCCGGTGACCTGGACCGATCTCGACCTCGAATCGTTCGAGACGAATCCCCTGCCGGAGTCCAGCCTGCGCGTCCTGCGCTATATGTGCGACGTCGAGTACCACACGGTCTGCTACCTGCGCGATCTGCTCACCACCCCGTCGCATAAGGAGCCCGAGGTCGGCTCGTTCATGACGATGTGGAACCGCGAGGAGTTCTGGCACGGCGAGGCGCTCGCCGCCGTGCTCGGCAAGCACGGCATCTCGGTCGACTTCGACGAGCTGAAGGCATCCCGTCTCAAGCTCGGCTGGAAGGACCGCCTCGACCCGATCAAGCAGTCGATGCTCGGCGGGCTGGTCGGCAACGACTTCGTCGCCGTGCACATGGCGTGGGGCGCCGCCAACGAGTGGTCGGCCAACGCCGCCTACCTGCGCATGGCCCGCCAGGAGAACCACCCCGTGCTCGCCGAACTACTCAAGCGGATCGCGGCGCAGGAGACCAAGCACGTCGCCTTCTACGCGTCGCAGGCCCGCGATCGACTCGAGAAGAGCAAGAAGGCCCAGGTCATCGCCCGCTTCGCGCTCAGCAAGTTCTGGGCGCCGGTCGGCTCGACCATCTCCCCCGACAGCGAGGTCACCCACGTCATGGGTCACCTGTTCGCCGGCGAGGAAGGTCGCAAGCTGATCCGCAGCATCGACTCGCACATCGCGAAGCTCCCGGGCATGACCGGACTCACGATCGTCGAGAGCGCGCTCGACAAGCGCGGCATCTCGGGCGAAGGCGAAGGCACCCCCGACGCGGTGCCGCTCTCGGAAGAGACCGTCGCGGCGTAGCCGCCTCGCGGGCGCTCAGCGTCCAGCGACGCTGACGCGGTTGCGGCCGCTGTTCTTCGCGCGGTACATCTCGGAGTCGGCGATCTCGAGCAGCTCGTCGGTCGTCGGCCGGTGCTCGCCCGACGCGTGCACGACGACGCCGACGCTCGCCGACACGGCGAACCCGGCCGGAAGCCACTCCATCGGCTGGGCGACCGCGTCACGCAGTCGCTCTGCGATCAGCTCGGCCTGCTCATCGCCGGTCTCGGGGCACAGCACGATGAACTCGTCGCCGCCGAAACGGCCGATGACATCCGACTCGCGCACGACCGACCGCAGCCGCCGGGCGACCTCGCGCAGCACCTCGTCGCCCGTCTGGTGGCCGAGGCGGTCGTTCACCGGTTTGAAGCCGTCGAGGTCGAGGAACATCATCGCGACCGGCTGCGTCGTGCGTTCCGAGGCGGCGAGCGCCGAGTCGATGTGCTCGCGCAGCAGCGCCCGGTTGGCGAGACCGGTGAGCTGGTCGTGCAGGGCGAGGTGAGCGAGCTCCTCCTGGAGCCGGATGCGGGCGAGCGCCTGCGCGGCCTGGAGCGCGATCGCCTGCACGAGTTCGATCGCCGCCGGCTCGAGTTCGCGGCGGCGGGCGAAGAATGCCGCCACGATGCCGAACGGCGCGTGATCGCGCAGCAGCGGGAACGCGGCGAGGCCTTCGAGCCGCGCGGTGCGCATCGCCGCGGCGATCGCCGGATACCCCTCCTGCATCTCCTCGTAGCCGGGGAAGACGAGCGGCTGACCCTGCCGGAGCGCGTCGGGTCCCGGGCGCGGGTCGGAGCGGTCGTAGAGGCCGTCGAGCGGGTTCACGCCGGCGATGACCTCGAGCTCCCCCGAGGCGTCGACGGTCGCGACGCAGGACACCGTCGCCACCAGCGCGTCGGCCACGATCCGGTTCAGCGCCTCCGCGAGGTCGAGCTGCGACGCGGCCTCCGCGAATTGCGTGGAGGCGTTCTGCAGCACCTGCACCCGCGCCGCCGCCGACTCCGCGCTGCGCCGTTCCGAGACGAGATCGCGCTCGTACTGGCTGCGTGCGGTCGCGTCGAAGATCGCCGAGCGCACGAGCCGGGGCTTCTGGTCGGCCCCGAGCACGAGCACGGAGTTGATGAGGATCGGCAGCACCTCGCCGTCCTTGCGGCGCACCCCGAGCACCACCTCGCGGGTCTCGCCCTCGAGGTGCAGCACGGGCACGTGCCGGGTCTCGTAGAACAGCTGCGTGCCGGCGTCCAGCAGGTCGACGAAGCGCTTGCCGACGACCTCAGCTTCGTCGTAGCCCGTCCATTCCAGGAAGCGTCGGTTCACGCGCGTGATGCGATCATCGATTCTCGTCGTGAAGTAGCCGACCGGAGCGTCGTGGTAGAGCTCCTCGAAATCCTCGTGTTCGGGCATCAACCCTCGAACCCGCGGATGGCGGCGACGACCTCGGCCGGACCGGAGAGATGCGGCACGTGCCCCGCGACCGGGATCTCGGTGAGCACTGATCCCGGGATCGCGTCGTGCACGTAACGGCCGACGTTGGTGGGGGCGATGACGTCGTCCTGCGTCTGGATGATGAGCGTCGGCACCGATACCCCGGCCAGGTCGCGGCGGTTGTCGGAGAGGAAGGTCACGCGAGCGAAATGCCGGGCGATCTCCGGATCGGTCGCGCAGAAGCTGTCGGTGAGTTCGGCACCGAGTTCGGCGCGGTCCGGGTTGCCCATGATGATCGGGGCGATCCCGCGGGCCCACCCCGCGTAGTTCGCGTCGAGGGAGTCGAGGAGCCCGTCGATCGCCTCCTGCGTGAACCCGCCGGTGTATCCAGGCGCGTCGGTGTAGCGCGGCGACGGGCCGACGAGCACGAGCGCTCCGATGCGCGACGCGTCACGGTTCGCGGCGACGACCGCGATCATCGCGCTCACCGAATGCCCCACGACGACGGCATCCTCGAGGTCGAGTGCATCGAGGATCTCGAGCAGGTCGGTCGCGTAGCCCTCGAGCGAGTCGTACTTGCCCGGCCGGTAGGCCGCGAGATCCGATCCGCCGGCGCCGACGTTGTCGAAGAGCACCACGCGGTGGTCGGCCTCGAACGCCGGGGCGACGAATCGCCACATCGCCTGGCTGCAGCCGTAGCCGTGCGCGAACACGATCGGGCGTCCCCCGGGCGCGCCGGAGACCGTGACGTTGTTGCGGGACAGAACGTCGGTGGACGCGGGGGCAGGGAGCTCCACCCCTCGAATTTACAGGGGCCTACGCCCCGTCACCGCATCGCGACAAGGGGGGTTCTTTTCGCCCCGAGCCTGATTATACTTTGTGGTCGCCCTCGGCCTGACGGACGTCTTCCACGGTTTCCCGGTCGGAGACGCCCTGCGCCGTCAGGCTGCTCTGGATGTCGTCGGAGAGCCCGGTGTCGATCGCGTCGGTCGTGACCGATCCGCCCTGCTGGCTGCCGGTCGAGTTGATGGCGTCGGAGCCGTTCGAAGTTTCGCTCATTCCTCGACGGTAGTCCTCGCGTGCGCGCGGCGCCGGGGGTTGACGACTCGCGGCGCCGGAGTGAGCGCGCGGGCGACCGTCGTGCGGGCGCGCCTAGGCTCGACCACGTGCCCGGCCTGCCGTTCGACCTGAGCCGCGAGCCCGCCGACCCCGGCGCACTCGACGAACTCGTCGCCGGCGGCGCGCGACGCGTCGGTCTCGGCGGTGTGCTGGCGGAGCGCGGGCGCCGCGCCTGGAGCGCTCGCGTGCGGGGCGTGGCCGCTGAACGCGGCTTCCGGTGGAGCCTGCGGGACACCTTCGACCGCATCTGGTGGCCTCAGGGCGTCGACGTGGCGGCGGTCGACGGCGGACGCGTGCTGGCCGTGAGCTGGTTCGCCAAGCCGGAGCGCGGACTCGAACGAGGTGTGCGGCTGACCTTCGTCGACCTGCGGACACGCCGCCCGCGGTACCACCACGTGTTACTGGCCGAGACGAGCCGCAGCGCGAGTGGCCGCGTCGAGCTCCACCCGGTGCGGATCCACGCCGGCGGCATCGCCTGGCTCGACGACAGCATCCTGGTCGCCGACACGGTCGGCGGGCTGCGGGAGTTCCGCCTCGACAATCTGCTCCGGGTGCCCGAGCCCTTCCACGGTTCGGTCCACGTGCTGCCCCAGCATGCACGGCACCGGGCGCGCACGGTTCCGGGCGACCGCGCGATGCGCTTCTCGTTCGTCTCGATCGAGCACACCGACGGTCCTCCGCTCCTCGTCACCGGCGAGTACGGCGTGGGCGGCCACGACGACCGGCTGGTGAGGCTCGGGCTCGACGGCACGGGAGAGACTCACCAACCCGGGCTGTCCCGGATGCAGGGCGTCTGCATCGTCGACGGCACCTGGTACGTGACGACGAGCAGCGGCGAGTGGAACGGCGGCGACCTCTGGGTGGGGACACCCGACGCGTTGACCCGCCACCGTCGGGTGCTGCCGGCCGGTCCGGAGGATCTGGCGTACGACCGCATCGCGGGCCGGCTGTGGTCGCTGAGCGAGTGGCCCGGACGCCGACGGGTGTTCACCATCGACCCGACCCGCTGGCGGACCGGACGAGAAGAGACGGTGCGCCTGCTGGGACGTTACTTGAAGTAGTGCCCCGTAGCGTGGTGTAGTCCACGGTGGTCGGCTCGTCGTTCCCGACGTAAGTGCGGTCACCGTGTGATTCTTCGAGAAGTCTCTTACCTCCACTCGAAAGGCATCATCACGATGACCGCACTTCATATTGTCGACCCTGCGAGCGTGCTCGCTGAAGCCCTGACCGACGCGTCGCCGGATTTGATGCGCAGCCTGCTGCAGACCACGATCAACGCGCTCCTTTCCGCCGATGCCGATGCGGTGGTCGGAGCGGAATGGGGCAAGCCCAGTGCTGATCGCATCGCGCAACGCAACGGTTACCGGCATCGCGACCTCGACACCCGTGTCGGGACGATCGACGTCGCCATCCCGAAGCTCCGTCAGGGGACGTACTTCCCGGAATGGCTGCTGGAGCGTCGCAAACGGGCTGAGACCGCGTTGATCACGGTCGTTGCGGACTGCTACCTCGCCGGGGTCTTCACCCGCCGGATGGACAAGCTCGTGAAGACCCTCGGGATCCACTCCCTGTCGAAGTCGCAGGTGTCGCGAATGGCGGCGGACCTCGATGAGCACGTCGACCAGTTCCGCCACCGCCCCCTCGGCGACGCGGGGCCGTTCACGTTCGTCGCGGCCGACGCGCTCACGATGAAAGTCCGTGAGGGTGGGCGGGTGATCAATGCGGTCGTGCTCGTCGCGACGGGCGTGAACGGCGACGGGCACCGAGAAGTCCTCGGTCTGCGCGTCGCGACGAGCGAGACGGGAGCTGCCTGGAACTTGTTCTTCGCCGACCTCGTCGCCCGCAGCCTCGGCGGGTCCGCCTCGTCACCAGCGACGCGCATCAGGGCCTGGTGGAAGCGATCGCGGCGAACCTCCCCGGAGCGGTCTGGCAACGCTGCAGAACCCACTACGCCGCGAACCTGATGAGCGTCACGCCGAAGAGCATGTGGCCGGCGGTGAAAGCGATGCTCCACTCCGTCTACGACCAACCCGACGCGGAGGCCGTGAACGCCCAGTTTGACCGGCTCCTGCACTACGTCGAGGAGAAACTCCCCGACGCGTTCACCAACCCCGACAACGCGCGGGCGGACATCCTCGCCGCACCGACTCCGTGGGCATCTTCCCCAACCGCGACGCGATCATCCGCCTCGTCGGCGCCGTCCTCGCCGAGCAAACCGACGAATGGGTCGAAGGCCGCCGCGACCTCGGCCTCGGCCTCGGCCTCGACATTCTCGCCAAGTCTCGCCAAGTCTCGCCTCACCCTCGTCGCCGACACCGGAACGGAGGTGAACACCGAACCCGTCCTCGAACTCAGCGCATAACCAACAGAATGAAGGACCACTAACGGCTACACCACGTCCTGGGGCTTGACCCTCTGGCCCCGGGCCTGTCCGGCAGCCGACCGGTAGGACGCCACCCAGCGGCGCACGGGGCGACGTTCTACCAGACCTCGAATCGGAAGAGGACTACTTGAGATCGTTGAGCGTCAGCATCTCCGGGATATCGTCCTCATCGCGACTCAGTCGTAGGAAGCCGTCCCCCTCCGCCTTGTATATCCCTGCGACCCCCCCCGTCACGTAGAACTCGTTGGGGGAGGCATTGGGCAAGCCGGTCGGGGTGAGGAACAGAAGATACCGGCCGCCAGGCTCCAGGTAAGGAGTGTCGTTCTCCATCCCGGGGCGCCCCATTTGCCGGACCACGATGGTAGACCCCAGGTCTACAGTCATCGACTCATCAGCAGCCGTCTGCCCGAGCTCCGACGGCTGATACGCGGCCACCACGACGGCGGTCGCTGCCGTGTACGGCGACACACCGTCGCGTCCCTCAAAACTGTCGCGACCCGCGACTTCGACCTCGACCACGACGGTGCTGTCGGTAATCAACGCGTCGAGAGAGCGGTAGATCTCGGAACGAGAGCCCTCAGATCCGCGGGAGCAGCCTGCCATTGCAAGTACCCCGGCGAGCGCCACAACTGTGGGCAGCAATATCCGGTTGTACATCCGTCGACTCATGACGCGTTCCATTTCAGTAGAGGGAATTCATGCCGGCTTGGTCGTCAAACTGAGGCAGAAACCGGCCGCTGTAGTTGGTGTACGTGCAGGCGGGGCACGTGTACATGATGTTTCCGGCCGCGCTGTGGTTCAGCCCGAGTCCGTGACCGATTTCGTGCGAGTACACCGCCTCGATCTTGTTCGCCGGGAAAGAGGCTGCGTTGTACGTGTTGACCCAAGATTGCGCGCTAGTTGTCACTCCGAAGCCGCACAACCAGGTCGTCATCCCGTCGTAGCCGTTATTTCCATCGTTCGCGGACGTGATTGAGAAGTTGCTGCTATACGAGTGGGTCAGGTTGACGTCGGTTGAGGTACTCCAGACCGTCAAGGCTTGCTGCGCTTGAGTCTGGTTCGTACCCGAACCCATATTGAACCGGTACGTCACCCCTGGCCCGTTCGTCCACTTGCACCCAGTCGTGGTGTACGCCGCTACGGCTGACGCAAGCAGCGTGTTCGCAATGAACAACAGAAAGATCGCGGCAACGGCGATCGCGATCCGAGAGACTCTTCTCCGGGCGGGCGGTTCCGATGTGACGGCGCTCATGTATGACTCCTCCGAGGACTGATCTACGTGCTGCGCCGGCACGTTGTAGTGAGGGATGCTCCTCGCCTCCTGCTCCCGCTCGCAAGTCGGTCAAATGGGGGACTCGTCCGCCGGGGACGGCACCTTCCTTGCCGCTGAACACGTAGACGGCGAGGACCTCGACGCCTGCGCCCGCCACCGCGGCGAGATCCCGCGCGACGTCGCGATCGGCAGGAAGGTCCATACCGACCTGTACTCCGCCGCCAGCCTCGCCGAGCGGGGCCTCGGCGATATCGACCTGTCGCTCATCACCGCCTGACAGCGGAGCAGCCCGGCCGGGTCGTAGCGATCCCAGGCCGCGTCCTCCGCGGCCTTCGCGGCCTTCGCGGCCCCCGCGGCCCACGCGGCCTCCGCGGCCCCCGCGGCCCAGGGCCGCGGTGCAGAGATCATCGCGGCCCACTTCTCGCCGAAGCCGAGCCGGTCAGCGTCCTCCTGGATGTCGACGAGCACGACGTCGACCATCCAGTCGAGGATCATCGCGAGTCGCTCGTCCTCGAGCTCACTGCCGGTGCCAGCGGCATGCGGCATGCGGCATGCGGCATGCGGGAGCAGTTTCCGCCACGCGTCGCTGTTGCGCATCGCGTCGGGCATCCTGTCCTGGACCGAGATGATCCAGCGGCCGACGACGTTCGACATGCAGTCGGGGACGAGGCCGGTCATCCGGCCGGACAGCGCGAGGTTGATCCCCGCGATGCTGCACGCCGATTCCTTGGAGCCCATCCCGGACGGGATGTGGCGGTCCTTGAAGTAGTCGGCGATCTTCGCCTCGTCTTCACGGCTGAGAGTGATTGTGGCGACGAGGGCCTCCCTTCGCCATGACGGGTTATCCCGTCATGCGCAGACTGAACGTGAAACAAGACACGTACCGGCATTGAACGCGGCGTGTCGCTTTTTTCCGTCAACATCCACTAACATGAAACACATGCAGGCGGAGTTCGTGATGACGGTGGGCGAGCGCCTCGCGTTCGCGCGGAAGCGTGCCGGCCTCAATCAGGCGCAGATGGCCGCTGAACTCGGCGTTGTGCGTCAGACGATCAGCGAGTACGAGCGCGGGACTTCAGAGCCGCCGATTCGGCGCCTGGTCGCGATCGCGGATCTGGCCGACGTGTCGCTGGACTGGTTGTGCGCCCGGAGGGATTCGAACCCCCAACCTTCTGATCCGTAGTCAGATGCTCTATCCGTTGAGCTACGGGCGCGATTGGTCGTCGACCACAGCACCTGGAAGTGCAGCCGGTCAACCTGACGACTATATCAGCGCTCTCGCCGGCCTCATACCGTGGCGGCGAGCGCCAGCGTCGCGAGCCCGACGGTGAGCGGGGCCACCACGAGGCCGAGCACGACGTACCGGGTCCAGCGGAACTCGACCTCGAGCGCGACCAGGCGGCGATGCCAGAGCAGCACGGCGAGCGATGCCCACGGCGTGATGAGCGCTCCGGCGTTGACGCCGACGAGCAGCGCGGCCAGGCGTTCCGGAGAGCCGGCGACAGGCTCGAGCGCCAGATAGGCGGGCAGGTTGTCGAGTCCGTTGGCGCCGACGAGCCCGGCGAACGCGAGCCGCAGCAGGGCGACGGGGTCGTCCCCCGAGCCGGCGACCCCGGCGAGCAGTGTCGTGAGCCCGACGCCGTGCGCCGCCTCGACGACGAGGAAGAGCCCGCTCGCGAAGACGACGATCTGCCAGGGCACCAGCTCGAGGCGCAGGGCGCTGCGGCGACGGGCGAGGAACGCGCCGATCAGCACGACCGCGGCGACGGAGGCCGGCAGCCACACCGGCATCCCCGACACCAGCAGCGGGAGCAGCGCGACGAGCACGACAGCGGAGAGCACGAACAGCGGCCGGTCGCGCAGATGCTCGGTCGGCGCCCCCAGGTAACGCGCGCCGAGGTCGCGCCGGAAGACGACGGCGATGACGACGCAGGGCACGACGATCGCGACGATCGCGGGCGCCGCCAGAAGTGCGGCGAAGCGCGCGGGATCGTGGAACCCGAGCGCGTCCTGGGCGAGCAGGTTGGTGAGATTCGACACCGGCAGCAGAAGGGATGCGGTGTTCGCGAGCCATACCGTCGTCAGCGCGAACGGCAGCGGCGGCAGGCCGTTGTGCCGGGCGAGCAGCACGACGACCGGGGTGAGCAGCACGGCGGTCGTGTCGAGCGACAGGAAGATCGTGCAGCCGACCGCGAGCACGACGACGAGCAGCCAGAGCACCCACGCGCGCCCGAGGCCGATGCGCGCGAGCCGCTCGGCGACCGCAGTGAAGACCCCGGCCTCGGCGGCCAGTTCGGCGACGATCGTGATCGCAACAGCGAACAGCAGGATGGGCCACACCCGCTGCCCCACGGCGAGGGCCTCCTCAGGCGGCAGCAGCCCGGTCAGCATCGCAACGCCGCCCAGGAGGAGCAGACCGGCACCGAGCATCGCGAGACGCACGCGACTACCCGACAGCGAGGGCGTCGCGGATCGCCTGCACGCCCTCGAGCGCCTCGGCGTGCGTCGTGCTGAGCGGCGACAACCCGAGGCGGATGCCGTCGGGGTACCGGAAGTCGGGGATGATCCCGTCGTCCCACAGCCGCGGCACGAGCCCCTCGAACGACGGATGCCCGAGCGTCACGTGCCCGCCGCGCTGCGCGGGGTCGCGCGGGCTGAGCAGCCGCACGTCCGGCAGCAGCTCGTCGGCGGCCTCGACGACGAACGAGGTGAGCGAGATCGACTTCGCGCGGATGGCCTCCATCCCGGCCTCCTCGATGAGGTCGAGCATGTCGTCCATTGCGAGCATCCCGAGCACCGGCGGGGTGCCGCTGAGGAAGCGCCGCATCCCGGTCGCCGGGGTGTAGTCGCGCGCCATCGCGAAGACGTCGCCCGCGCCCATCCAGCCCTCGATCGGCTGCCGCAGGGTGTCCTGGTGGCGGGTCGCGACGTAGCCGAACGCGGGCGACCCGGGGCCGCCGTTGAGGTACTTGTAGGTGCAGCCGACGGCGAGGTCGACCCCGGCGGCGTCGAGCTCGACCGGAACCGCGCCCGCCGAGTGGCAGAGGTCCCACAGCACGAGGGCGCCCGTCGCCTGCACCCGCGCGGTGATCCCCGGCAGGTCGGCGATCGCACCCGAGCGGTAGTCGACATGATTCAGCACGACGACGGCGGTCTGCGCACCGACCTTGTCGTCGATCTCGGCGAGGGGCACCCCGAGCACCGGGTCGGCGTCGAGCCAGCGCACGGTCATCCCGTGGCGCGCGGCGACCGCGTTCACGATGAACCGGTCGGTCGGGAAGTTCGTCGCCTCGATCGCGATCTCGGTGCGGTCCGCGCGGGCGCCGACGGCGGCATCCAGCAGCTTGTAGAGCATCACGGTCGTCGAGTCGGCGACGAGGGTCTGGCCGGCGGCGGCACCGAGGGTCAGCCGGGCGATACGGTCGCCGAGCTCGAACGGGCGCTCCATCCAGCCCTCGTCCCACGAGCGGATGAGCCGGGTGCCCCAGCCGGTGCGGGTGAAGTCGGCGAGCCGGTCGGCGGTGGTCGCCACGGGACGGCCGAGCGAGTTGCCGTCGAGGTAGGCGCGCACCCCCGGTGCGGGCACGAAGCGGTCGACGAACGCCCGCAGCGGATCGGCGGCGTCGAGCTGGGCGGCGCGGGCGGGCAGGTCGGTCACGGCAGGTCCTCCCGGGTGGCGGGTCGCGCGGTGGAGAGGTCGAGGTCGTCGCCCTCTCCGTCGACCATCATGAGGCGTGACGCCGGATCCCGGTGGTCGGCGAGGTCGAGCGCGACCAGCAGATCGGATGTCCTCAGCCCCGCGTCGTGCAGCGCTTCGAGCTCCGCGAAGTTGAGCCCAGCGGGGGTCGGGCCGTTGCCCATGTCGGTGCCGTAGCGCACGCGCCCGCCAGCCGCGTGGAATGCCGCGACGTTCTCGGTCGCGATCGCCCGCTCCGCGCTGCCGGCGGGGTGGATGGCGAGGGTCGAGATCCAGGTCATCCGTTCAGCGTGCGCGGCGATCTCCGCTCGCGAGAGGCCCTCGGTGAACGGTGCGTGGGCGAGGTGCGTGGCGCCGGACCGGAACGTCCTCGCCGCCTCCCCCGTACCCTCCGCGTGGATGACGATGGTCAGCCCGCGCAGCGTCGCGAGGTCGACGAGGAGGGCCAGCATCTCGTTGGAGAAGGTCGGACCGGCCGTGCTGTTGCTCGCGATCTTCGCCCAGGTCGCCCCGGCATCCGCGATCTCGTCGATCGCTCGCCCGGCCGACGAGGCGTCGGGGATCTCGCGCACCCACGCCGGGTCGGCCCAGGCGCGGTCGGAGGGGTACCCGCCCGGCGCGGTGAGGAAGGGGCCCGCGACCTCGACCCGTACGGGCGGGATGCCGAGGGTTCGCGGCACGGTCAGGTCACCCCCGATGTCGACGACGCGGCCGAGAACCGAGGCGGCGACGGCATCCCGATCGACCAGCCCGAGATGCACATGCGCATCGGTCGGAGCGCCGAGCACGACGCGTGGAGGAGAGGACGACATGACCCTGACCAGGGATCTTCATGTGGAGCGGAGACGGAGGGATTTGAACCCTCGGAACCCTTGCGGGTTCTCCACCTTAGCAGGGTGGTGCACTCGACCGGACTATGCGACGTCTCCCGGAACTGCCTCAGTCATCCTAGCGGCACGCGCGTGACGTGCCGCCCCGGAGGTGGTCAGTTCGCCGCAGAGCAGGTGTACTGCGCGGCGGTCTGGCCTCGGAGCCCCGGGATGAGCTGGGACGAGGGCGCCGGATCTGGGGAAGGGTCGGGAGTCGCAGACGGGTCGGGCGTCGCAGACGGGCCGGGAGTCGTCGGTGCGGGCGCGTTCGGATTCAGCGCCGATCCACCATTCGCGCCGACGGCGTTGGCGTCGAGGGCGATCGGCACGTCCGCCTTGATCGCGTCGAACAGTTGGGCGGCGACCGAGGCGATCGGTTGCACCTTGCCCGCGTAGATCCCGGTTCCGCCGGTGCGTCCCGGGTATTGCACCATCGTGATGTTCTCGAGAGGCACGTCCTTCAGCACCAGTGCTACCGAGACGAGCACGTCGAGGCGGGCGAAGTTCGTCGACAATTGCATGTTCTGGGTCGCCGCCTGCGCGATGCCGTACAACTTCGAGAAGTCGCCCAGAGTGCCGTCGCTCTTGATCTTGCGCACCAGCGACGACAAGAACACCTGCTGGGAGCTGATCCGGCCGAGGTCGCTACCGTCGCCGACTCCGTGGCGGCTCCGCAGGAATGCGAGAGCCTGCTCGCCTTGCAGCACGTGGGGACCGGCGCCCTGCAGGTTCAGTCCCGCCATCGGGTCCACGATCGAGTCGTCGGTGCAGACCTCGACCCCCCCGACCGCATTGGAGAGCTCGACCACGCCGCGGAAGGTGATGAGACCGGCGAAGTCGATCGTCAGTCCGGTCAGGTTCTGCACCGTCTGCACGGTGCAGTCGAGGCCTCCATAGGAGAGCGTGTTGTTGATCGGCAGACCGCTCGCCGGACCGCCCTCCTCGCACCGCGGCATCGGCACGACCATGTCGCGAGGAATGCTGACCAACGTGGCGCTCTTCCGATCCGCGGCGACGTGGAGCAACATGTTGACGTCGTTCAATGACGACGTTTCGGTCCCGCCGAGGCCACCCTGACCCAGTCGGGTGTCGCTCCCGACGAGCAGCACGTTGAAGGCGCCGTCGTAGGCTCCGATCTGCGGCGGGATGGCGACTTCGTCCGATCCAATCGACACGGTCTCGATGTTGCCCTGCAGCTGCCAGGCCGCGATGCCGGCAACGGACGCCCCGGCGACGAAGACGACCGCGAGCCCGCCGGCGATGATCGCCAGAGCCGACCGCCAGGCCGCTCCGCGCTTCAGGCGACCGTGACGGGCGATACCCGTCGGCCCGGTCGAGGCGGGGTCGCGCGGGGTGCGGCGGCGCAGTTCGCTCACGTCGGGTCCTCGTTTCCTACGTACGGCACAGATGGCGGGCGGGAGTGGCGGAGGGCGTGGGATTCGAACCCACGAGACATTTCTGCCCACCAGTTTTCAAGACTGGCTCCATCGGCCACTCGGACAGCCCTCCCTGGCGAATCCGAATCCCGATCGTAACGGACGCTAGGAGGTCAAACCGGGGAAATGCCGTGAGAGCGCGTCGGCCAGACCGTCGTCGAGGTCGGTGCCGGTGACTTCGCTGGCGGCTTCGACGACCTCCGGCGGCGCCTGCCCCATCGCGACGGCGACCCCGCCGCCGGCCCGCGTCCATTGGAGCATGTCGATGTCGTTGCGGCCGTCACCGGCGGTGAGCACCCGGGATGCCGGGGTGCCGAGCGCCGAACGCACCCGCTCGAGCCCGGTCGCCTTGTTGACCCCGTCCGGTGCGATGTCGAGCCACGCGGTCCAGCCGACGTTGTAGGTCACCTGGTGCAGACCCATGCGCTCGACGATCTCGAGGAAGTCCTCGATCGCGTGGTCGGGCGAGAGCACGACGACGCGGGTGGCGGCGACGTTCAGCAGGTCGCCGAACGCCGCCTTGCGGCTCGAGACGGCGAGCGCGCCGTCGGGGAAGTAGCCGGTGTAGCGGAAGACGCCCTCGGCATCCTCGACCGCGTAGCTGGCGTCGCCGAGGTGCTCGCGGATGGTGGTGAGCACCCCGGTCGGGTCGAACGTCTCGACGTGGTCGCGGGAGTAGCCGACCGGGGCGTCGGCGTCTCGACGCAGCACGACGGCACCGTTGGCGCAGACGACGTACTGCGGGGTGATCCCGAGCCGGTCGAGCACGGGCAACGTCATCGACACCGAGCGACCGGTGGCGAGCATGACCTCGTGCCCCTGGTCGCGCACCGACCCGATCGCCGTGCGCACGGCATCCGTCAGAGTCCCGTCTTCCTGCAGGATCGTGCCGTCGATGTCGAGGGCGATCAGCCAGCGGTCGCTCATCGCGGCGAGAGGACGCGGTGCCCGAGGTAGGGCTGCAGCGCCTCGGGGACGAGCACCGAGCCGTCGGCCTGCTGGTGCGTCTCGAGCAGCGCGACGATCCAACGCGTCGTCGCGAGCGTGCCGTTGAGTGTCGCGACCGGCGCCGTCTTTCCTTCCGGAGTGCGGTATCGGATGTCGAGGCGGCGCGCCTGGTAGGTCGTACAGTTCGACGTCGACGTCAGTTCGCGGAAGGCGCCCTGCGTCGGCACCCACGCCTCGGTGTCGAACTTGCGCGCGGCGCTCGAGCCGAGGTCGCCGGCGGCGACGTCGATGACGCGGTAGGCGAGGCCGAGGTCGGATAGCATCCCCTCCTCCATCGCGAGGAGGCGCGCGTGCTCCGCTTCGGCGTCGGCGGGGTCGACGTAGGAGAACATCTCGAGCTTCTGGAACTGGTGCACGCGGATGATGCCGCGGGTGTCCTTGCCGCCCGAGCCGGCTTCGCGGCGGTAGCAGGTGGAGATGCCGGCGTAGCGGATCGGTTCCGAGACGTCGATGATCTCGCCCTGGTGGTATCCGGCGAGCGCGACCTCGCTCGTGCCGGTGAGGTAGAGGTCGTCGCGTTCGAGGTAGTAGATCTCGTCGGAGTGCGCGCCGAGGAAGCCGGTGCCGGCCATGATCTCGGGGCGCACGAGGGTCGGGGTGATGAGCGGTTCGAAGCCCGCGGCGAGGGCGCGGTCGAGCCCCATCCGCACGATCGCCATCTCCAGCAGCGCGCCGACGCCCTTGAGGAAGTAGAAGCGCGAGCCCGACACCTTCGCGCCGCGCTCCATGTCGATCGCTCCGAGGATCTCGCCGATCGCGAGGTGGTCCCGGGGTTCGAAATCGAACTCGCGGGGGGTGCCGACCGTGTGGATCGTGACGAAGTTCTCCTCGCCCCCGGCCGGAATGCCGTCGATCACGATGTTCTGGATGGCGCCGACGATCCTGTCGAACTCGGCCTCGGCATCCGCGACCGCGGCCTGCGCGCTCTTCACGGCGGCGGCCATCTGTTGCGCCTGGGCGACCAGGGCGGCCTTCTCGTCCTTCGGCGCGGCGGCGACGGTCTTGCCGAAGATGTTCTGCTCGGCGCGGGCGTTCTCGAAGGTCGCGAGCGCGGCGCGGCGGGCGACGTCGGCGGCGATGGCCTCGTCCACGGTCGACGCAGGCACCCCCCGGGCCTCCTGCGAACGGCGCACGACATCGGGATTCTCGCGCAGCAACTGCGGGTCGATCACCGTCCCATCCTATTGACGCGACCACAACCCCAGGCTCGAGTCGCCTGCGGAGGCTACCGTGGTCGCATGGCCGCTTCCTCCTCCCCTGCCCGGCGTGCGGCTGTCGTGTACAACCCGGTGAAAGTGGATGTCGACGCGCTCCGCGCCGCCGTCGAGGCGGCGGAGAAGGAGGCCGGTTGGGCCGAGAGTCTCTGGCTCGAGACCTCGGTCGAGGATCCCGGCATCGGGCAGGCGCGCGAAGCCGCCGCGCAGGGCGCCGAGGTCGTGCTCGCCGCGGGAGGCGACGGGACGGTCCGCGCCGTGGCCGAGGGCCTGCGCGACGGGGGCGCCGCGCTCGCCCTGCTCCCCTCGGGGACCGGCAATCTCCTCGCGCGCAACCTCGACCTCACCTTGAACAACCTCACCGACTCGGTGCGGACGGCGTTCACCGGTAAGGACCGCCCGGTCGATCTGGGGATCGCGGAGCTCCGCCGTCAAGACGGCTCGCTCGACGAGCACGCCTTCCTGGTGATGGCGGGCATCGGGATCGACGCGAAGATGATCGCCAACTCCGACGAGGAGTTGAAGAAACGGGTGGGCTGGCTCGCCTACATCGATGCGATCCGGAAGGCCGTGCGCGACTCGAACAGCATGCGCGTCAAGTTCCGCCTGGAGGACGGCCCCACGAAGGCGATGACGGCGCACACCGTCCTCGTCGGCAACTGCGGCTCACTGCCCGGGAACATCCTGCTGCTGCCCGAGGCGTCGGTCGACGACGGGCTCTTCGACATCGTCAGCCTGCGGCCCGAAAGCTTCATCGGCTGGGCGCAGGTGTGGGTGAAGATCTTCTGGGAGAACGGCGTGCTCCGGCGGTCGCAGGTCGGCCGGAAGTTGATGGGGCTGACTCGCGAGGTGCGTGCCCTCCGATACCTCAAAGCGGCGAGGTTCGAGCTGATCCTCGACCACCCGGAGGAGTTCGAGCTCGACGGCGACGACTTCGGGATGGTGGTCGGCTTCCGCTGCACCGTGGATGCCGGGGCGGTGCGCATCCGCATCCCGGAGGATCAGGAGATCGACTCCGCCGATCCTGCTGAGACCGAAGCCGCGCTCGAAGCCTCCCGCGGGGCCGTGGCCGAGGCCGAGCCCGCGAGCTGAAGCTGCGCCCGGCGAGCGGCGAGCGTCAGCGCCCCGACACCGGCGAGAAGCGCGGCCAGCGCGATCCAGGGAAACGTCTCGGCGAGCCGCCACCCGATCTGGCCGGCTCGATTCATCTCGTCCATCTCGGCCTGCGTCTCCTCTCCCGTCCATTGGTAGGACATCGACTCCAGCTGCAGGGCGCCGGAGCCGAGTCCGGCGGCGACAGCGCCCGCCGCGAAGAGCACCGCGAGGGTGGCGAGCGCCACCACGAACCGTCGTCTCATCGCGCGCGCCCGACGGCGCGGAGCACGACCCAGGCGACGATCGCGACCACCCCGGCGACGAGCATCGGACCGGGCAGGTAGCTCTGCAGGAGGATCGTGAACTGGTCGACCGGCGACATCGTGTAGCCGGCGAACGCGCGCGGATCGGTGACGCTCGCCCACCAGACCGCGACGGCGAGGACCGGCAGCAGGATGCCGACTGCGAGCAGCGCCCACTCCGTGCGGGGGCGGGAGGCGGGGAACTCGTCGGCATCTTCCCACGGGACGACGTCGTCGGCCTGCTCGGCGGTGGGGCGTGCGGCCGTGGGGCGCTCGATCGCGACGCGCTCGACGGGCGCGTGCTCTGCGGGGTCGAACCCCCGTTGGAACTGCGCGGCGTAGCGCGGATCGATCCCGGGGTCGGCCATGCCTCAGCCTCCTACGCCGGGGGCTCCGCCGACAAGATGCCGCGGAGCCAATCCCGGGCTTCGACGAAGACCTCGTCGCCGTACCGGGGCCGCACCTCGACGTTCTGCTTGTCGGCGCGCGGGTACGACCCGAGGAACATGACGTTCGGGCTGAACCGCTTGAGCCCGAGCAGGGCGTCGGCGACGCGCTCGTCGTGCAGGTGCCCGTCGAGGTCGACGACGAACCGATAGCGGCCGAGGGCATCCCCGATCGGGCGCGACTCCAGCAGGCTCATGTTGACGCCGCGCGTGGCGAACTGCTCGAGCATCTCCATGAGGGCTCCGGGAGCATCGGAGGGAAGCTCGACGATGACACTCGTCTTGTCGGCCCCGGTGCGCTCCGGGATGGCGAGGTTCGACGAGACGAGCACGAACCGGGTGACCGCGTTCGGGTTGTCTCCGATCCCGGTGGCGAGCACCTCGACTCCCAGCTGCTGCTCGATCCCAGGCGGGGCGATGGCGGCGTCCGCGACGGCCCCCTCCTCGAGCAACCCGGCCGGTGCGCTCACGTTGGACGTCGCCGGCAGGTGCTCGTGCTCGGGCACCTCCCGGTCCAGCCAGAGGTGGCACTGGGCGTAGGCGACCGGATGCGCAGCGATCACCCGCACGTCGGCGAGCCTCGTGCCCGGGCGGGCGACCAGCGAGAAGTTCACCGGAACGAGATACTCGCCGATGATCCGCAGGCCCGGGATGTTGGCCAGCGCGTCCTGAGTGGCGCTGACCCCACCCTCGACGCTGTTCTCGATCGCGATCATCGCGGCGACACTGCGGCCGCAGAGCACGTCGTCGAGCGCCTCGCCCACGTTGTTGACGCTGCTCCACTCCGCCCCGGCCGCCTCGGGCACCTGGGTCAGTGCGAGCCAGGTGAAGGTGCCGACCGGCCCGAGGTAGCTGTACGACTCGAGGGCGGTGGCGGGCAAGGGCATGGCTGCGAGCCTACCGAGGCTGGGAGACTGGTCCCATGAGTGACGTCCCCCCCGCGGTGCAGCGGATGATCGATGCGACCAACGCGGGCGACTCCGCGGCGTTCGTCGCCGCCTTCGCCGCCGACGCGGTGCTGGTCGACTGGGGCAAGGCGTTCGAGGGCAGCGCGGGGATCGCTGCTTGGAATGAATCCGACAACATCGGCCGGAAGGTGCACGTCGAGATCGTCGACACGGTCGTCGAGGGCGACGTCTGGATCGTCACCCTCGAGGTCACCGGCGGCGGCTTCAACGGCGAGAGCGGATTCCGCTTCGAGCTCGCCGACGACCTCATCACCCGGATGGAGATCCAACCATGAGTCGTGCCGGCACCCCCGCGCAGCCCGAAGACCTCGTCGACCTCGCCGCGCTGCTGCGTGCCTACGAGGCGCCGCCCGCCCCGGACCAGCCCGTCGTCTTCGGCACGAGCGGTCATCGCGGCTCGAGTCTCGACGGCGCCTTCACCGACACCCATATCGCCGCGATCACCCAGGCGATCGTCGAGTACCGGACGTCGCAGGGCGTGCTCGGCCCGGTCTTCGTCGGCGCCGACACCCACGCCCTCTCGGCCCCCGCGCACCAGACGGCGCTCGAGGTGCTCACCGCGAACGGCGTCACCGCGCTCGTCGACTCCGCGGGCGGGTTCACGCCGACGCCGGCGGTGTCGCGGGCGATCATCCGCTTCAACCGCGGGCTGCCGGTCGGCGGAGCGCAGGCCGACGGCATCGTCATCACCCCGTCGCACAACCCGCCCCGCGACGGCGGCTTCAAGTACAACCCCCCGCACGGCGGACCGGCCGATTCGGATGCCACCGGCTGGATCGCCGGGCGCGCGAACGAGATCATCGCGGGCGGCAACCGCGAGGTGAAGCGATCCTCCGACACCCGCGTCGAGGGTTACGACTTCCGCGGCGAATACGTTCACGACCTCGCGGCGGTGCTGGACCTCGGGGCGATCCGCTCGTCGGGTCTCCGTCTCGGCGCCGACCCCCTCGGCGGCGCGAGCGTCGAGTACTGGAAGCTGATCGCCTCGCACTACGGGTTGCCGCTCACCGTCACCAACCCGGGGGTCGATCCGCGATGGGGCTTCATGACGCTCGACTGGGACGAGAAGATCCGCATGGATCCCTCGTCGCCGTCGGCGATGGCATCCGTCGTCGCCCAGCGCGCCGACTTCGACCTGCTGACCGGCAACGACGCCGACGCCGACCGCCACGGCATCGTCACGCCCGACGGCGGGCTGATGAACCCCAACCACTTCCTCGCGGTCGCGATCGACTACCTGCTCGAGCACCGGATGGGCTGGCGCGTCGACGCCGCGATCGGCAAGACGCTCGTCTCGTCGTCGATCATCGACCGCGTCGTCGGCGCGCGCGGGCGGCGGCTGTGGGAGGTGCCCGTCGGCTTCAAGTGGTTCGTGCCCGGGCTCATCGACGGCTCCGTCGCGTTCGGCGGCGAGGAGTCGGCCGGGGCGTCGTTCCTCGAGCTCGACGGCTCCGCGTGGACGACCGACAAGGACGGCATCATCCTGGCCCTCCTCGCCGCAGAGATCCGCGCCGTCACCGGCAAGTCGCCGTCGGCGCTCTACCGCGAGCTCACCGAGGAGTTCGGCGACCCCGCCTACGCCCGCGTGGATGCCGCCGCGACACCCGCCCAGAAGGCGCGGCTGGGCAGGCTGGCCGGGTCCGACATCACCGCCGACACCCTCGCCGGCGACCTGATCGTCGACCGGCTGTCGCACGCCCCGGGCAACGGGGCCGCCGTCGGCGGGGTGAAGGTCGTCACCGAGCACGCCTGGTTCGCGGCGCGGCCCTCGGGCACCGAGGACGTCTACAAGATCTACGCCGAATCGTTCCGCGGGCCGGAGCACCTCGCCGAGGTGCAGGCCGAGGCCCGCGTCATCGTCGACGCCGCCCTCGGCTCAGAGCCCTCCGCAGGGTGAGGAGCGCCGCGGAGGCGGTCAGTACGTGGGGGCGGCGCCGAGGCCGAACATCTCCTCGAGCGTCATGACGCCGGTGTTGCGCATCTCGGTCGCGAGAGGCACTCCGACGTAGCGCACGTGCCAGGGCTCGTACTCGTAGCCGGTGATCGGCGTGTACCCGTCGGGGTAGCGGATGATGAAGCCGAACTCCCACGAGCGCGCGGCGAGCCACAACCCTTGGTCGGTCTGCCCGAAGCACTGGTCGCCCGAGCAGTTGGCGGGGATCGCGGCGAGGTCCATCGTCATGCCGGTCTGGTGCTCACTGAATCCGGGGCGGGCGCTCGTCAGGTCGGCCGCCTCCTGGCCGAGCGACGACACCCAGCCGTTGTAGACATCCACCTGCCGCGCGTAGCTGCGGTAACTGGACATGGATGCCATGCTGTTGCCGGTCTCGGCGGTGTAGGCCGCGAGCAGGGCCTGCATCTGGCCGGCGGCTTCGGCCCGCAGCGAGCCGCCGCCCTCGATGTTGACGGTCACGAGGTCGGCGGGCGCGTAGTCCTGCGGGTTGAGCGGGCGCTGCTTGTTGACGATCACCCAGGGGCTGGCGGGGTCCTCGACCGAGTTCGTGTCGAGCGGGAACGTCGGCGTGGGGGTCGGCGAGGGGGTTGGCGTCGCGCTCGGTGTGGGGCTGCTCGAGGGACCGGCGACGGGGGTGGCGCCCTTCGGGGCGAAGACGAAGAAGGCGACGACGATGAGGGCGACGACCAGCACGATCACGACGACCGTCGCGATCCGGCGGTTGCGGCGCACGCGCGGGGAGGGCCCGCGGTGCCGCACCCGGAGCATCGACTGGTCGGTCACCGCGACAGTTTACGGGCCCGTTTGAGTTGCCGGATGTCTGCCGCGGGTGTAAATTTGCAGTCTCCGCAATTTTCTGCGAAAGCTCCCCCACCAACGAAGGACCCATGTCCAGCCAGACCGTTGCGCCCACGGGCGAGCCGTTGCTCACCCAGCGCCAGATCCTCCTCATCATCGTCGGACTCATGGCCGCGATGTTCCTGTCATCGCTCAACCAGACCGTCGTCGGCACGTCGATGCGCACCATCGCCGACGACCTCGGCGGGCAGGCCTTGCAGGCCTGGGCCACCACGGCCTTCCTGATCGTCTCGACGCTCACCACCCCGATCTACGGCAAGCTCAGCGACCTGTTCGGCCGCCGTCCGCTCTTCATCGTCGCGATCGTGCTGTTCCTCGCCGGCTCGCTGCTCTGCGGTCTGGCCAACTCGATGTACGAGCTCGCGGCCTACCGCGCCGTGCAGGGACTCGGCGCCGGCGGACTCATGGCACTGCCGCTCACGATCATGGGCGACATCCTCGCCCCGCGTGAGCGCGCGAAGTACCAGGGCTACTTCCTCGCCGTGTTCGGCGTCTCGAGCGTGCTCGGCCCCCTCATCGGCGGCCTGTTCGCCGGGCAGTCCGAGATCCTCTTCCTCGAGGGCTGGCGCTGGGTGTTCTTCATCAACCTGCCGATCGGCATCGGTGCGCTGCTGCTCGTGCTCGCGTTCCTGCACGTGCCGCACCACAAGCGCGACAAGGTGCGCGTCGACTGGTGGGGCGCCGCGACGATCGTCATCGGTCTCGTGCCGCTGCTGCTGATCGCGGAGCAGGGCCGCGAGTGGGGATGGACTTCGCCCGCCGCGTTCGCCTGTTACATCGTCGGCGTCGTCGGGATCGTGGCGTTCGTGCTCGTCGAGCGGGCGATGGGCGACGACGCGCTGCTGCCGCTGAAGCTCTTCACGTCGCCGACGTTCTCGATGGCGACGGTGCTGGGTGTGCTGGTCGGTTTCGGCATGTTCGGAGCGATGATGTCGCTGCCGCTCTACCTGCAGCTCGTCGACGGCGCGACGCCGACCGAGGCGGGCCTGTTCCTGATCCCGCTGGTGCTCGGACTCATGATCTCGTCGATCGTGAGCGGCCAGATCATCTCCCGCACCGGCAACTACCGGATCTTCCCGATCATCGGGTCCGGGATGCTGACCTTCGCGTTCGCGTTCCTCGCGCTCGTCGCGGGGGACTTCACGACCCCGGTGATCGTGATCATGGTCGGGATGCTGTTCGCCGGCCTCGGCCTCGGTCAGCTCATGCAGACGCTCACCCTCGCCAGCCAGAACTCGGTCGGTCCGCGGGACATGGGCGTGGCGACATCCGCCTCGACGTTCTTCCGTCAGATGGGTGGAACCGTGGGCGTCGCGGTGATCTTCTCGGTGCTGTTCAGCCGGCTGCCCGAGACGATCTCGGCGGCGTTCGGCAAGACCGCGCTCATCCGCAGCGCCCTGGATGCCGCGCTCGACCCGGCGGTCGCCTCGGCCCCGCAGAACGCGGGCATCATGGAGGCCGTCTACGACCCGATCGTCGGTCAGATCACCTCCAACTTCCCGTCGACCGTCGACCTCTCGGACGACACCGTCCGCGGCGGCGTCGTCGACCAGGTGCTGGCGAACTTCGACCCGGCCGCGGGCGCCGGCAGCGGCTCGCTGGGCACCTCGCTCGACGGCGACACGTCGTTCCTCAACTCCGCCGACACGTCTCTCTCGGCGCCGTTCCTCGACGGGTTCGCGAACGCCACGGTCACCGTCTTCTGGGTCGCGGCGGCGGTCGTCGCGGTCGCCTTCGTGCTGTCCTTCTTCCTGCGCGCGACCCCGCTGCGCGAGAAGTCGGCGGTGCAGGAGGCGCACGACGCCCGCGTCGCGAAGGTCGCCCAGGAAGCGGATGTGCTCGCCGACGAGTTCGCGATGGATGCGCAGCAGGCCGCGAACACGGTGGGTGCGTACGCGAGTCCCGGGCTCGCCGCGGACCTCGAGGAGCACGAGCCGACTCGGAAGTAGCGCCTGACGGACGGCGGAGTCCCACTAAAATCCGAGGATGACTCCGCCCTTCCCGATCGTGCACCGCCTGGGCGACGACCTCGTCGTCGGCTACGCGCTCGACCGGCCCGACCACTACGAGGTCGTGCTGCAACGCCACCTCGGCGAGTTCGCGCCGAGCTGCTCGTGCAGGGCGAGGCGGGTCGCTACCGGGTGGTGCTCGATGGGCCGAGTCGCGACTTGACGGCCTCCCTGGTACTCGTCCCCGACCTCTATCCGCCTCGGATGCCGTTCACCGGAACCCCCGTGGTCGGGCTCGGCAGTCGCATCTGGATGCACCTCGCCGACGCGGCGATCCCGGCCGGGGTGCACGGTCCGCGGGGGCTCGGGAGCGGTCTCCACGACGCGAGCGACGCGAAGCCCCTCAACCGAGGGATCTACCGCTTCGAGAGCGACTCGACCCTCACCCGCGTCTCGCCGCGCCGCGGATTGAGGGCCTTCTGACCAGGTCTTTTCTTTTCGACTCATCGCCGCTGTTGACATCGTGCGCGGGAGCTGCCTACTGTGGGCCTCGTTCGTGAGAGCGCTCCCACGACGAGTCCACCCCACCGCGCACACACAAAGGAGTGACCGTGAGAATCTCACGTCCCATCGCGGCGACCGCAATCGCGAGCGCCGCCGCCCTCTCCCTCGTCTTGACGGGCTGCACCACCGGCCCCTCGAGCGAGGGCGAAGACATCACCCTCACCATCACCACGTTCGGCACCATGGGTATCGACGCGAACTATGAGGCCTACGAAGCCGCCAACCCGGGCGTCACGATCGAAGCCACCAACCTCGAGAGCGGCGGCGCCGCCCGCGACGACGCCTACGCGAAGATCGCGGCCGGCACCGGGCTGAGCGACGTCGTGGCGATCGAAGAGGGATGGCTCTCCACCATCCGCGAGGTCTCCGACGCGTTCGTCGACCTGCGCGACTACGGCATCGAGGAGAGCGACTGGCTCGGCTGGAAGTACGCGCAGGGCACCGACGCCGACGGCCGCGTCTTCGGGGCCGGACTCGACATCGGACCGCAGGGACTCTGCTTCCGCGGCGACCTGCTCCAGGCCGCCGGCCTGCCGGGTGACCGCGCGGGCTTCGCCGAGGCGCTCGGCGGCGAGAACGCCACCTGGGAGTCCTTCTTCGAGTTCGGCCAAAAGTACACGGCGGCCTCGGGCAAGCCGTTCTTCCACAACCCTTCGTTCATGTGGAACTCCTTCGTCAACCAGCAGGACGAGGGCTACTACAAGAAGGACGGCGAGACCCTCAACATCGAGGGCAACGAGGCCATGAAGGCGCAGCTCGACCTCATCGTGCAGAACGCGAACATCGGTGCCGGCCTCGAGGCGTGGAACGTCGGCGAGCAGGCCAAGGCCGACGAGTTCGCCGTGTACGTCTGCCCGTCGTGGATGCTCGGCGTGGTGAGCGGCTACTACGACGCCGGCACGACCGGCTCCGGCTGGGACTTCGCCGACGTTCTCCCGGGTGGCGCGGCCAACTGGGGCGGCGCGTTCCTCGGCGTCTCCGAGTCGTCAGAGAACAAGGAGGCGGCCGCCAAGTTCGCCCTCTGGCTCGCCGCTCCCGAACAGCAGGCCGCCTCGTTCGAGGCAGCCGGTCCGTTCCCGTCGCGCACTGCGGGCCAGGAGCTCGTCGCCGGCACCACCAGCGCGTTCTTCAACGACGCGCCGATCGGTGAGATCTTCGCCAACCGCGCCCAGGGTGTCGTCGCCCAGGTGAAGGGACCGGAAGACTCGAACATCCAGGACAACGTCTTCGGACCGGTGCTGAACTCGATCAGCCAAGGTGAGATCACCTCCGGAGACGCCGCCTGGGAGGCTGCGCTCACCAACCTGAAGAACCTCGGCATCGAGTAGACCTTCAACCAGCACCACACCGAGCGGCCCCCTGGAGGACACTCAGGGGGCCGCTCACCCTTGACCCGCACCTCACTCCACCGACACGGCAGATGGGCACCACGATGAGCAGACTCGCGACCGAGCGTCCGGGCAGCACCCTGACGTTCCGGCAGAAGCTCTCGAACCTCGACTTCAAGGCGTCGCCCTACCTCTACATCTCGCCGTTCTTCATCCTCTTCGGGCTGCTCGGGCTCTTCCCGATCATCTACACGGTCAACGTCTCGCTCTACGAGTGGGACCTGCTCAAGGGCCAGGGCGACTTCATCGGCATCGAGAACTACGTGACTACGCTCACCGATCCGTTGTTCTGGAACGCCTTCTTCAACACGATCAGCATCTTCCTGCTGTCGGCCGTGCCCCAGCTCATCTTCGCGACGATCATCGCCGCGCTGCTCGACCAGGCCATCCGGGCGAGCACGTTCTGGCGGATGAGCGTCCTGCTCCCCTACATCGCCGCCCCCGTCGCGGTCGCGGTGATCTTCAGCCAGGTCTTCAACCAGTTCGGCGGCCCGATCACCGGGGTGCTCGAGACGCTCGGCCTCGACCCGATCCGGTGGGGCTACGACGTGCTCCCCTCGCACATCGCCATCGCCAGCATGGTCAACTGGCGCTGGACCGGCTACAACGCACTCATCCTGCTCGCCGCGATGCAGGCGGTTCCTCGCGACATCTACGAGTCTGCGGCGCTCGACGGGGCCGGCCGCATCCGGCGCTTCTGGTCGATCACGATCCCGATGATCCGTCCGACGATGATCTTCGTCATCATCACGTCGACCGTCGGCGGCCTGCAGATCTTCACCGAACCGAAGCTCTTCGACGGGCAGTCGAACGGCGGACCGAACCGCCAGTTCCAGACCATCGTGCTCTACCTCTACGAGATGGCCTTCCCCCGCCGCGACTTCGGCCGCGCGGCCGCGACCGCGTGGATCCTCTTCCTGATCATCGTCCTGATCGGACTCATCAACTATGCGCTCTCACGCGCGATCGCGTCTCAGGATGTCCGGCGCACGGTGCGCGCACCGAGGGACGCCGCGCTCGACCTGAAGGGAGCACGTCGATGACCTCGACGCTCAGCCGTCCTCCGATCGGCCCGCACACCGCCGTCGCGACCACCCGTCGCGACCCGAAGGGCCGTCGGTTCAAACTCCACGACCGACCGGGGTTCCTGACCTACGGCCTGCTCGGCGCGTTCTTCCTCGGGTCGGCGTTCCCGCTCTGGTGGTCGTTCGTCATGGGCAGCCGCCAGGCATCGGACATCAACGCCGTGCCGGTCGTGATCATCCCCGGGCCGAACTTCATCGCCAACGCGATGAAGGCGTTCGAGACCGTCGACTTCGCCAAAGCCCTGCTCAACAGCGTCATCATCTCGACGACGATCGCCGTCGCCGTGGTGTTCTTCTCGACGCTCGCCGGATACGCGTTCGCGAAGCTCAACTTCCGCGGTCGCAACGGCCTCATGCTCGGGGTGATCGCCACGATGGCGATTCCGACCCAGCTCGGCATCATCCCGCTGTTCATGCTGGTGTCCGAGCTGAAGCTCACGAACACACTCGGTGCCGTCATCATCCCCGGCCTGATCAGCGCCTTCGGGGTGTTCTTCATGCGGCAGTACCTCGTCGACGCGATCCCCGACGAGCTGATCGAGGCCGCCCGGATGGACGGCGCGTCGATGTGGGGCACATTCTGGAACGTCGCCGTACCGGCCGCCCGACCGGCGATGGCGGTGCTCGGTCTGTTCATCTTCATGGCCGCGTGGACCGACTTCCTCTGGCCGCTGCTCGTGCTCGGCCCGAAGAATCCGAGCGTGCAGACCGCGCTCGCGGCACTCAACGCCTCGGGCGGCCACACGCCCGACTACTCGATGGTGCTCGCCGGGGCGGTCATCTCGATCCTGCCCCTGCTCGTACTGTTCCTCCTCGCAGGCCGGCAACTCATCTCGGGGATCATGGCGGGGGCGGTGAAGGGCTGATGACGCTCGAGCAGTCCCTGAGTTCCACCCTGCCCGCACTTCTGCGGGACGTGACCTGGCCGACCGGCTTCGTCTGGGGCGCCGCGACCGCGGCCGCGCAGATCGAGGGAGCCGCGCGGGAGGACGGCAAAGAGGACTCCATCTGGGATGCCTTCGCCCGCGTCCCCGGCAACATCGCCCGCGGCGACACCCCCGAGAGGGCCGTCGACCACTACCACCGCTACCCGCAGGACGTCGCGCTCATGCGCGACCTCGGCCTCGACTCCTACCGCTTCTCGGTGTCGTGGGCGCGCGTGAAGCCGGGCGACCGCGAGTTCTCGAAGAAGGGGCTGGACTTCTACTCCCGCCTCGTCGACGAACTGCTGGATGCCGGCATCCTGCCGTGGCTCACGCTCTACCACTGGGACATGCCCCAGGCGGTGGAGGAGCAGGGCGGCTGGGCGTCGCGCGACACCGCGGCGAAGTTCCTCGACTACGCGATGGGCGTGCACCAGGTGCTCGGCGACCGCGTCGCGGACTGGACGACCTTCAACGAGCCGTTCTGCTCGTCCTTCATCGGCTACGCGGGCGGCGAGCACGCCCCGGGCCGTCAAGAACCCCGGGCGGCCCTCGGAGCGCTCCATCACCAGCACCTCGCCCACGGACTCGTGGTCGAGGCGTTGCGTGGGGCGGGGGCCGCCCGGCTCGGCATCACGCTGAACCTCACCAACGCCGTGCCGCTCGACCCGTCGAACGCGGCGGATCTCGATGCGGCCCGCCGAGTGGATGCCCTCTGGAACCGCGCGTTCCTCGAGCCGATGCTGGTCGGTGCCTACCCGGCCGACTTCATCGAGGATGTGCGCGAGTTCGACTTCGAGTCGCTGATCCTTCCCGGAGACCTGGAGCAGATCGCCCAGCCGATCGACTTCCTCGGCGTCAACCACTACCACGACGACCAGGTGTCGGGTCGGCCGGTCACGACTCCCCAGCCGCCGCGGATCGCTCCGGTGGACAAGCCGCTGTCGTCGCCGTTCGTCGGCTCGCCGTTCCTCACCTTCCCGGCTCGCGACCTGCCGCGCACCGCGATGGGCTGGGAGGTCAACCCCGACGGTCTCCGCATCCTGCTCGAGCGGCTCACCGCCGAGTACCCGAACCTGCCGCCGCTGTACGTCACCGAGAACGGGTCGTCGTACGACGACCCCGAGCCGGCCGATGGCCGCGTCGAGGACCCCGAGCGCGTCGACTACCTCGTCACCCACCTCGCCGCGATCGCCCGGGCGATCGACAACGGGGTCGACGTGCGCGGCTACTTCGCGTGGTCGCTGCTCGACAACTTCGAGTGGGCCTGGGGCTACGACAAGCGCTTCGGCATCGTGCACGTCGACTACGACACGCAGGTGCGCACGGTGAAGGATTCCGGTTCGACGTTCGCCGCCGTCATCCGCGACTCTAAGCTCGCCCCGTGACGGGGACCCCGACGCTGGAGATGGTCGCCGCCCTGGCCGGGGTGTCGCGATCGACGGTGTCGCGCGTCGTCAACGACTCCCCGAAGGTCACCCCGGAGGCCCTCGCCGCGGTGACCGCCGCGATCGAGCAGCTCGGGTACGTGCCCAACCGAGCGGCACGCTCCCTTGCGTCCCGTCGCACGCAGGCCCTCGCCCTGGTCATCCCCGAGAACACGGCCAAGTTCTTCGCCGACCCCTACTTCGCCTCGGTGATCCAGGGCGCCGCGATGCGTCTCGCCGAGACCGACTACACGCTGACCCTGCTCATCGCGTCGGAGACCGACCCCGAGAAGACCCGCCGCTACCTCCAGGCGGGCAACGTCGACGGGGCGCTCATCCTCTCCCACCATTCGGACGACCGCTCGTACGTCGCGCTCTCGCGCACGCTGCCCGTCGTCTTCGGCGGACGCCCCGAGCGCCACGACGACGGCCCCGACCCGGTGTACGTGGATGTCGACAACACCTCGGCGGCCCGCGCGGTCACCGGGCTCCTGATCGCGTCGGGCCGGCGGCATATCGCCACCATCGCCGGCCCGACGAACATGACCGCCGGGCTCGACCGCCTGTCCGGCTGGCGTGCCGCGGTGTCGGATGCCGGGCTGCCGACCGACCTCGTCGAGCACGGCGACTTCACGCCCGCGTCGGGCGCCGACGCGATGGCGCGACTGCTCGACCGGGGCGAGCCGATCGACGGGCTGTTCGCGGCATCCGCTCAGATGGCCGACGGCGCCCTCTCGGTGCTCCGCGCCCGCGGGATCTCGGTGCCCGGCGATCTCGGCATCGTCACCTTCGACGACGATTACTTCGCGCAGCGCGCGACCCCGCCGCTGACGACCGTCGACCAGGACGAGAGCGAGGTCGGGGTCACGATGGCGGAGCTGCTGATGCGCCTGATCGAGGGCGAGGACGTTCCCCGGGTCACGATGATGCCGACGCGCCTCATCGACCGCGCCTCGCAGTAGCGCCGGTCGTGTAGTTTCTGAGGATGTCTCTGCCTTTCGCGATCGTCCCGCTCATCTTCGGCACGGAGTCGCCGGTCGATCCGGGTCTCGACCTTCCCGCTGAGCAGTCGCCGGTCTTCCACCGCATCGCCGAGGATCTGCTCGTCGGCTACGCGTTCGACAAGCCGGACATGTACGAGGTCGTGCTGCATCGGCACCTCGCCGACCTGGGCTCCGCCGACGAGGTGTTCGCCCTCGCCGTCGCGACGCTGCGCGAGCGCGCCGCGGCCGAACTGGTCGTCCAGGGCGCCGGCGGCAGATACCGCGTGATCCTCGAGGGTGCGAGCCGCGACCTGACCGCGTCACTCGTCCTCACCCCCGATGTCTTCCGGTCGCAGATGCAGTTCTCAGGCGACCCGGTCATCGGGCTCGGCAGCCGGATCTGGATGCACCTCATCGACTCGGCCGACGCCGAAGGGATCGAGGGGCTGCGCGGGCTCACCGCGGCCCTCCACGACGAGGGCGACGCGAAACCCATCAACAAGTGGCTGTACCGGCTGGCCGCCGACAACACGCTCGCCCGCGTCTAGGTCTGCCGCACCGCCGGCGCGGGGAAGAAGGCCCTCACCGCGATCCAGCCGATGACGCCGCCGATCAGCTGCGCGGCGATGTACGCGGGCGCCGACGACGGCGCGATGCCGGCGAAGGTGTCGCTGAACATGCGGCCGACGGTGATGGCCGGGTTGGCGAAGCTCGTCGACGAGGTGAAGAAGTACGCGGCGCCGATGTAGGCGCCGACGACGGGGGCGGCGAGCGCGGATCGGCCGGTGCGGGCGAGGGCGAAGACCACCAGGATGAGGCCCGCCGTCGCGACGACCTCCGCGAGCAGATGCGGCCAGGTCGCCCGGTCGCTCGTGCTCCAGGAGACGGCGGGCATCCCGAACATCGCGTTGGCGAGGATGCTGCCCGCGATGCAGCCGACGACCTGGGCGGGCAGGTAGCCCGCGAGGTCGCGCCACGGCCGCCCGCCGAGGAGCGCGTCGACCGCGGTGACGACGGGGTTGAAATGGGCGCCCGACACCGGGGCGAAGACCAGGATGAACACCGTCAGCCCGAGGGCGGTGACGAGGGCATTCTCGAGCAGTTGCAGCCCGGGGTCGGTCGACAGCTGCTCGGCGGCGATGCCCGAGCCGACGACGACCGTCGTGAGCAGGGCGCTGCCGACGAACTCACCGGCCAGGGCCCGAGGGAGGGGGGTCACTCGGCGAGCGTAGCTTGACGCAGGTATTTACCTCAATCATTATTGAGTCAATGGATGCTGAGCGGAAGTCTCTCGGGCGGCGAGCCGCCCGGCACGCCGCCCTCGCCGAACCCGTCCGGCTCGCGATCGTCGATCGGCTGAGCCTCGGCGACCTGTCGCCGACCGAACTGCAGCAGACGCTCGGGCTTACCTCGAGCCTGCTCGCCCACCACCTCAACGTGCTCGACGCGGAGGGCATGATCGAGCGTCACCGTTCGGAGGGCGACGGGCGGCGCACCTACATCCACCTGCGACCGGATGCGCTCGACGGGCTCGTCCCCGGCGCCACCGCGACCGCGCGGCGGGTCGTGTTCGTGTGCTCGGCGAACTCCGCGCGCTCCCAGCTGGCGTCCGCGCTCTGGCGGCAGGCGAGCGACATCCCCGCGGCCTCGGCCGGCACCCACCCCGCCGACCGCGTCGCCGCCGGGGCGCTCGCCGCCGCCGAGCGGCACGGCATCCCGCCGCTCACGGCTCGGCCGCGGTCGGTGGACGAGGTGCTCGCCGACGACGACTTCGTGATCACCGTGTGCGACAACGCGCACGAAGAACTCGTCGCCCGCCCCGCGTTGCACTGGTCGGTGCCCGACCCGGTGCGCGACGGCACCGACGCCGCGTTCGACGCGGCCGTCGCCGACCTGACCCGCCGCGTGCGCGACCTCGCGCCGCGGCTCACCGTCGCCTGAGGAGACCGCATGTCTGAGAAACCCACCATCCTGTTCGTCTGCATCCACAACGCGGGACGCTCGCAGATGGCCGCCGGCTACGCCCGCGCGCTGTCCGGCGGCGCCGTCGAGGTGCTCTCCGGCGGATCCGAGCCGGGCGACCAGATCAACCCGATGGCGGTCGCCGCGATGGCCGAAGAGGGCATCGACATCTCGCAGGCCGTTCCGACGCTGATGACCACCGAGCAGGTGCGCGAATCGGATGCCGTCATCACGATGGGCTGCGGAGATGTCTGCCCGATCTTCCCGGGCAAGCGCTACGAGGACTGGGAGCTGAGCGACCCGAAGGGTAAGCCGCTCGAGGAGGTGCGGGTGATCCGCGACGACATCAAGGCCCGGGTGTCCGCGCTGCTCGCCGAGCTCGGCGTCGCGAGCGCCTGAGTGACGCTCCGGTAGAATCGATCTCGGAGTGTCGGGAAGCCTGGTCGACGACCGTGCCGGCGACCCTGCCGCGCGGGATCGATCGATCGGAGCCCGATGACTGACGCCCCGCCCTCCCGCCGTCTTCGTCTGCGGCGCTGGATCACCGCCGAGACGACCGGCGGCTTCCTGCTGATCGGCGCCGCCGCTCTCGCCCTGATCTGGGCGAACTCTCCGTGGCGCGAGGCCTACGCGACGCTCGCCGAATTCCGCCTCGGACCCGAGGTGCTGCATCTCGACCTCACCGTCGCCCATTGGGCCTCCGACGGCCTGCTCGCGATTTTCTTCTTCGTGGTCGGCGTCGAGCTGAAGCACGAACTCGTCGCCGGCAGCCTCCGTCGCCCCAAGGAGGCGGCGGTGCCGGTGCTCGCGGCCGTCGGCGGGATGATCGTTCCCGCCCTGTTCTATCTGGCGACCGTGATCTCGTTCGGCGACCGGGAGGCCGTGAACGGATGGGCGATCCCCACCGCGACGGATATCGCGTTCGCCCTCGCCGTGCTGGCGATCTTCGGGCGCGGGCTCCCCCGTGCGCTGCGCACCTTCCTGCTGACCCTGGCGGTCGTCGATGACTTGCTCGCGATCGTCGTCATTGCGGTGTTCTATACGTCGGGCGTCGAAGTGCTCATGCTCGGGGCATCCGTCGTGGCGGTCGCCGTGTTCGCCGTGCTGGTGCGCACGCGCCGGCCGCGGTGGTGGATGCTCGTGCCGCTCGCCCTCGTCGCCTGGGGCTTCATGCACGCATCGGGAGTGCACGCGACGATCGCCGGCGTGCTGCTGGGCTTCACCGTGCCCGCGCGTCTCGTGCACGGCGAGACCGAGCCGCGCACCCACCGGTTTGACGATCGGGTACGCCCGTTCTCGTCGGGCCTCGCGCTGCCGGTATTCGCGTTCTTCGCGGCCGGGGTCTCACTCGTCGACGGGGAGGGTCCGCTGGCGGTCATCGGTCAGCCCGTCGTGCTGGCGATCACCCTCGGGCTCGTCGCCGGCAAGCTGATCGGCGTGCTCGGCGTGACCGCCCTCGTCACCCGCCTCACACCGCTGCGGCTGCCCGACTCGATCGGCCTGCGCGACCTGCTGCCGGTCGGCTTCCTCACCGGCATCGGGTTCACCGTCGCCCTGCTCATCTCGGAACTGTCGTTCCCTGACTCGGAGCACGCCGATGGGGCGAAGGTCGCCATCCTCGGCGCGACGCTGCTCGCCGCCATCCTCGCCGCCGGCACCCTGCGGTGGGATGCCCGTCGCGCCCGCGCCCGCGACATGAACGACGACGGTATCGACGACGTCGAGTCGGAGAAGATCGGCGACCCCGAGCGACCCTGAGCCGGCGCTAGGCAGAGAGCCGGGAGTCGACTTCGGGGAGCCACGGCGGATCGGCGCCGACGCGCGAGACGGTGAACGCCGCGCACGTCGCGGCGAACCGCAGCACACCCTCGAGCTCGTCGCGGCTGAGGCGACGCAGCGCCTGTTCGTGCGCCCGGCCGAGAACCCCGAGCCGGGCGAGCGACGCGAGAGTCGCCGCCATGAACGAATCCCCGGCGCCGACGGTGTCGGCCACTACCGTGACGGCGGCCGGCACCTCGATCTCGCCCGCCTCGGCGACGGCGACCGCCCCGTCGCCGCCCCGGGTCAGGATCACGAGGGGAACGCCCTGGGCATGCCACGACCGCGCGATCTCGAGCGGCTCGCGCCCCGGCTCGAGCCAGGCGAGATCCTCGTCGCTCACCTTGACGACGTCGGCGGCGAGAGCGAGAGCGCGGATGCGGTCGCGCACCCCGCCGCCGGTCATCAGCAGCGGGCGCACGTTCGGGTCGTAGCTGAGGGTCGCCGTCGCCCGTCCGCGCGCGAGGACCGCGTCCACCACGTCCGACCCCGACGCCGGCACCGCTCCGATCGACCCCGTGTGGATGACGGTCGGCGCCGCCGCGGGGTCGCTCGTGACGCCGGGTTCGGCGATCGAACCCGCGAGCTCGAACCGGTAGTCGGCCGATCCGTCGGCGCGCAGCCGCGCGATGGCGCGATCGGTCGGCACCGCGTCGCGCGAGGTGTCCGTGAGGCGCACGCCCGACTCGGCGAGGTGGCGGGCGATCAGGTCGCCGTCGGCATCCATTCCGAAGCGGCTGTGCAGGGTCGCCCGCAGACCGAGGCGCGCGGCCCCGATCGCGACGTTGAGCGGGCTGCCGCCGACGCGGCGCTCGGAACCGCCATCACGCTCGATCACGTCGATCAGCGCCTCGCCGAGCACGAAGATGCTGCCGGGAGCGCCGTTCACTCGGCGAGCAGCGTTTCGCGCAGCGCGTCGACGATGCGGGTGGCGCGATGGTCGTCGATCGCCTCCATCTGATTCGTCACGAACGCGAAGCCGATGCCGTGCTCGGGGTCGGCGAACGCCACCTGCCCGCCGGCGCCGTCGTGGCCGAACGAGCCGGCCGTCAGGTAGCGACGCGCCTCCGAGTCGAGCTGGAAGCCCATCCCCCAGCGCGGCCAGGGCGGCGGCACCCCGAACACCGGGGAGCCTTCGCTGGCGACGGCGAGCGCCGCCGAGAGCGTCGAGTCGTCGAGCAGCCGCACCCCGTCGGTCTCGGCGACGGTCGCCGACCAGATCGCCGCGAGGCCGCGGGCGGTGGCGATCCCGCCCGCACCGGGGATCTCGGCCGCGCGCACCGCGGGCAGGTTGAAGCCGGCGTCGTCGGCGACGAGTTCCCGCGGCAGCGCCCCGCCGAGCGTCATCGCCCGCTCGTTCCAGTCGGTCCCCTCGGGAGCGTCGCGGATCTGCAGTTCCGTGAGCGCCCGCAGGCTCGGCCCGACGCGGGAGAGCGCCACCCGGTGCTCCTCAGCGGCGGGCAGTCCGATCCACGCCTCGGCGCCGAGCGGCCCGGTCACGGCCCGCGCGAAGAACGCACCGACCGACTCCCCGGCGACCCGGCGGATGACCTCCCCGATCAGCCAGCCGAACGTGATCGCGTGATACGTGTAACCCGATCCCGGCTGCCAGAGCGGCTCTTGCGCGGCCAGCATCCCGGTGACGGTGTCCCAGTCGACGATGTCATCGGGGGTGAGGTCCTGCCGCGGGGCTGACAGGCCGGCGCGGTGGGCGAGCAGATCGCGCACGCGGGTCTGCCCCTTGCCCGCCTGCCCGAACTCGGGCCAGTAGTCGGTGACGAGCGCGCCGTAGTCGAGCCGCCCGGAGCGCACGAGGTCGGCGGCGAGGATCGCGACGAGACCTTTCGTGCACGAGAAGACGACGGTCGCGGTCTCGCGGGTCCACGGCGCCCCGGTGCTCGCATCCGCCACCCCGCCCCAGAGGTCGACGACCGGCTCACCGTTCCGGCGGATGGCGAGGGCCGCGCCCATCTCGGGCTTTCCGTCGAACGCGCGGCGGAAGGCATCCGCCACCTTCTCGAACCCCGGGGTCGTCGCGCCCGCGATCGACGCGGTCATCGTGCGGCCTCGATGCCTGAGTCGACAAGCCCGGAGTCGACGACGAGCACGCCCCGCTCCCGCCGGATCGGCATCGGGTCGGAGAGCCGACCGACGAAACCGCCGCCCTCGTCGACGTTCTCGAACGCGAGCAGCACGGGGGCGCCGGCCCGGTCCCGTACGACGCGGCCGCTGTAGTACCGCTCGTCGACGAGCCGGGTCGCCCGCTCGATCGGGTAGCCACCTGCGGCGTCGCGGTCGACCGACCAGATGCCGCCCGGCTCGCCGGCTCGCGCGCCAGCCAGGTGCGGCGAGTCGCAGGAGAACAGCAGGATGCTGTCGCCCCCGAGCTCGACGACCTGCGGCACTTCGACGTGCATGAACCCCGCGCCGGGCGTGCTCACCGGCGGCCGCACGGTCCAGGTCTCGAGGTCGGGCGAGGTCGCGAGCCCGATCACGCCGCGGTCGAGCGGGTCACCCTCGGCGCTGCGCGCGGTGATCAGCATCCGCCACTCGTCGCCGACGCGGTACACCCACGGGTCGCGCCAGGCCTCTTCGCGCCAGGTGCCGGCCGCGAGCGTCTCGTACCATTCGGGATCCGCCGTGACGATCGGCCCGGGGCTCTTCACCCACGTGTGCAGGTCGGTCGAGGTCGCCACCCCGACGGTCTCGACGTTCGCGATCGAGTCCGCGGCGAGGAAGCGCGCGCCCGTGTAGAACATCCGCCAGGTGCCGTCGTCGGCCTTCACGACGCTGCCGGTCCAGGTGGCGGAGGCGTCGAACGACCCGGGCTCTCCCGGCGCGAGCACTTGGCCGAGGTCGTCCCACTCGCGCAGGTCGGTGGAGGTGGCGTGGCCGATGCGGGCGTTGCGGTGCCGCAGGTCGGGGTCGCCGAGCGAACGCGGGGCGTGCAGGTAGTAGAGGTGGAACAGATCGCCGTCGTCGGCGAGCCAGAAATCCCAGACCCAGTGGTCGTCGCGGGCGAACGTCATGGTGGCGTGTCTCGATTCGTGGAAAGACGGAAGGGTGGACGGGAGGGCGTCAGCCCTTCACCGCTCCCTGCAGCAGCGCGCGGATGAACTGCCGCTGGAAGATCAGGAACACGATGATCGCCGGCGTAATGATGATCAGCGCCCCGGCGTTGAGCAGCGGGATGCTCGCGTAGTACTGCCCCTGGAAGAAGGTCAGCGCCCCGGCCACTGTGCGGTCGAGCGGATCCTGGATCAGCACCACGGGCAGGATGAACTGGTTCCAGGTCCAGAGGAAGAGCAAGATCGAGAGGGCCGAGATGGCGGGACCGGCGAGGGGCAACTGCACCCGGCGGAACTCCTGCCAGACCGTGGCCCCATCCACGCGGGCGGCTTCGGAGAGCTCGACCGGCACGCCGACGAAGTGCGCCCGCATCCAGGCGACACTGAACGGCATGAAGAGCCCGATGAGCGCCAGACCGACCGACCAGGGGGTGTTCAGCAGGCCGAGGCTCTGCATCTGGTAGTAGATCGGGATGATCAGCGACTCGAACGGGATCGTGAGCCCGACGACGAAGGCGAGCAGGATGAACCGGTTGCCGGGGATGCGCAGGTTGCCGAGCGCGTAGCCCGCCATCGTCGCGATGATCACGCTGGCCGGCACGACGATGAGCACGATGACGACGCTCGACATCATCAGCTTGAGCACGTTGCCGGTCTCGAATGCGGTGACGAAGTTGATCCACTGCGGATCGCTCGGCCAGGTCAGCCCGATCGGGTTGCGGTCGGCCGGCTGGAGGGCCGCCGACAGCATGCTGACGAGCGGCAGGATCGTGACGATCAGGACGACGATGAGGACGAGGCGACCGAGGATCGCTTCGCGGCGGCTGCCGATCACTTGCTCTCCCTCGACAGACGCTGGAGCGGGACGACGACGATCAGCACCAGGATCATCAGTACGATGCCGAAGGCGGACGCGAGGCCGACATCGCTCTGGGTGAACCCGATGCGGAAGATCGACAGGCCCGGCACGAGGGTCTCGCGGCCGGGTCCGCCGCGGGTGGTGGTGTAGATGATGTCGAAACTGCTGAGCGCCGCGATGACGGTCAGCGTGACCAGGATCGCGATCTGCTGGCGCAGGCCCGGGACCGTGATCGTGATGAACTCGCGGAACCAGCCCGCGCCATCCAATCGGATCGCCTCGTAGAGGGCGGTGTCGATCTTGCCGATGCCGGTGAGCAGCAGCACGGTGCAGAGACCGGTGAGCACCCACGATCCGATGAGACCGACCGCCGGCAGCGCGAAGCCGTACTCGGCGAGCCACGGGCGGGTGATGCCGCCGAGACCGATCGTCGACAGGATCTGGTTGACCGTGCCGGTCTGCGCGTACATCCACGACCAGGCGATACCGGCGGCGGCGAGCGGGATGATCTGCGGCAGGAACAGGATCGTCTGCGACACCGTCGAGAAGACCCCGGCCCGGATGTTGCGGATGAGGGTCGCGAGCACCAGGCCGACGCTCACCGGGATGACGGTGAAGAAGATGATGAGCACCAAGGCGTTGCGGATCGAGCCGAGCATCTCGGCGTCGGTGAAGACCCGCAGGTAGTTCTGGAACCCGACCCAGGTCGAGGCGCCGACGCCGTTCCAGTCGTAGAACGAGTACTGCACCCCGAGGGCGAACGGGTAGATGACGAAGAAGCCGTAGGCGGCCACCGCCGGGGCGAGCATCAGCCAGCCGGCGAGGGGGGCCCGCCGGGTCGCCTTGCGAGCGACCCGGCGAGGGGCAACCGCGGACATCACAGGGCTTCCGCCCGTCACGCCGCCCGGCGTGGGCGTCGATCCTGCGACGCCGCGGTTGCGGGCGGCCATCAGCCGCCGATCTCCTGCTCGTAGAACGCCTGGACGCGCTCGACGAAGTCCCTGCCGGTGATCTGGCCGGTGACCAGCAGCTGGGACTCGGGGATGATGGATCCGGCGTAGATGCCTGCCGTGGTGTTGGCCATGAAATCGACCTGACCGTTCTCCTCACCGATCTCGGCGCTCATCGCGATCGCCCGCTCGATGAGCGAGCCAGGCTCGACCTCGGGCAGCGGCAGCGACGGGTCGCCGCCGGGCGACGCCCCGGTGACGTCGACGATGATCTGGCGGGCCTTCGGGTCCGTATGGATCCAGTTGAGGAAGTAGACGACCTCGTTGAGGTTGTCGGATCCCGACGCGACCGAGAACGAGTTCGCGGCCCCCATCGCGACGTGGTCGCCACCCTTCTCGGCCGGCGGCGCGAGGAAGAAGGTCACGTCGTCGCCGAGCGCGTCCTGGTAGCCCTGCGCGGCCCAGTTGCCGTTGAAGGTGAAGAGGCCGTCGCCCTCCGAGAACCGCGTCACGAAGGTGAAGTAGTCGATGGCGTTGATGTCCGACGGGAAGTAGCCGGCATCCGCCCACTTCTTGATCAGTTCGGCGCCCTCGACGTTGCCGGCCGTGTTGTAGGTGGCGCCCGGCTCGTTGAACATCCACGAGAGGAACTCGTCCTTGTCGGCGTACTGGTTCATCGCGGCCTGCACGACGAAGTTCACGACGCCGTCGGAGTCGCCCGCCATGATCGGCGTGATGCCCGCATCCTTGGCGAGCTGCATCTGCTCCTCGAGTTCCGCGATCGACTCCGGCGGGGCGTCGATGCCCAGGGTCTCGGCAAGGGCGAGGTTCATGTAGATGCCGGTCACGGAGTAGCCGAGACCGAGCTGGTAGAGCGAGCCAGAGCCGCGCACGCCGTCCTCCGACATGCGCAGCGGCGCGAGCTGCGAAGCGGGCCAGGCGTCCCAGCCATAGGCGTCGTAGTACGGATCGAGGTTGGCGAGGAGGCCGTCCTTGACCGTGTCGCCGATGGTGGGGAGGCGGATGAGGTCGGGCGGGTTGTCGCTCGCGAGCAGACGCGGCGCGTTGGCGGTGAGGTTCTGGAACGTGTCGCGCGTCACCTCGAACGTGACGTTCGGGTACTGCTTGGTGAACTCCTCGGCGAGCGCGTCGGTGACCGGGAAGCCGGTCTCGTCGGCGATCGTGAGCACCACCTCTTCATCGGTGAGCTCGGTGCTGACGTCGACGCCGTCACTCGGGCCGGTGGTGCCGCCGCCCGGCGCGCAGCCGGCGAGGGTGAGACCGGCGACCGCGAGAAGTGCTGCGGCGGCGACCGGCGAGCGCCCGAGGCGGGCGCGGCGGAGGGTTGCCATTCTGACTCCTTTGTCTTCTGTGGTGCAGACGGCGAATCGCCGGGATAGGGGCGCGATCGAGTCTGCTCTTGGTGCTAAATGGATTTAGCAAGCCCCATCATTCGTCTCTGCCCCCGATTCTGTCAAGCTGAATCGAATTAGCTGGCAAGGTGACCCCCGCCGATGCGGCGACGACGACGTGAAGGGAGGCCGGATGGCGGAGAAGCGCGTCACCCTCGCCGACGTCGCGAAGCGCGCCGGGCTCTCGACCTCGGCGGCGTCGATGATCCTCAACGGCCGACCCGACACCCGGCTCTCGCAGGATGCCCACGACCGCGTCAACGCGGCCGCCCGCGAGCTCGGCTACCGGCCCAACGTCGCCGCGCGCGGGCTCCGCACCGACAAGACCGCGACCATCGGCTTCGTCTCCGACCTCGTGGCCACCACCCGTTTCGCGAGCGGGCTCATCAAGGGAGCCCTCGAAGCCGCCGAAGAAGCCGGGCATGTCGTGCTCGTGATGGAGACCGAGGGCGACACCCGCCGCGAGGAAGAGGCGATCGCCGCGCTCCTCGACCGTCAGGTCGACGGAGTCATCTTCGCGACGATGCGCGCACGCGAACTCTTCATCCCCGAACTGCCGACCGGCACCCACGCGGTGATCCTCAACGGCACGAACGCCCTCTACCCGACGTCGGTGCTGCCGGCCGAAGACGAAGGCGGTCGCGCCGCCGTCGAGCTGCTCGTCGCGTACGGGCACCGCGAGGGCATCGCGCTGATCGGGCAGAGCGACGAGGCCGAACGCGACACCTTCCGCTCGGCGACGGTCGCCGCTCGGGTGGCCGGCATCCGGTCGGCGATGTCGTCGCATGACCTCACCTTCGTGGCCGAGGAGTCGATCTGGCTCTGGGAGCCCGAGCACGGCTACGAGGCAACCGCGCGGCTGATCGCCGAGCGCGACGACATCCGGGCCCTCATCTGCATGAACGACCGGCTCGCGTTCGGCGCCTACCAGGCGCTCGCCGAGGCGGGCCTGCGCGTCCCCGACGACGTGTCGATCGTCTCGTTCGACAACGACGAGATCGCCGCCTACCTGCGGCCCGGGCTCACCACCGTGGCGCTGCCGCACGAGGCGATGGGACGCCGGGCCGTGGAACTGCTCCTGGGCGGCGGGTCGGCGGTGGCCCACTACATCCCGATGCCGGTCGTCGAGCGCGCCTCGATCGCCGCCCCGCGCTGACCCCGCGGGTCGAGTAGCGCGCCGGGAAGTGGCACGCGTGTCGAAACCCCCAACCTTTTGATCTGTCGTCAGTGAGGATGAGGTCATGTTCGTCGGATACCTGCTCATCGCCCTCTCATCGCTCTTCATCGCGAACTCGATCCCGCACCTCACCCGCGGCAGCGCGGGCTACCTGCACCGCGTGCCGTGGCGCTCCCCCGCGCAGCCGTGGGAGAACGCGATCTGGGGATGCGCGAACCTGCTCGCCGGGATCTGGCTCGCCTACTGGGGCACGACGTACGACCTGTTCGTCCCGCTCGCGCTCACCGTCGGGGTGGTCGTCGGTGGTGCTCTCCTGGCGCTGATCGGCACCTACTTCCTACGGGATCCGCGGGCCCGCGGCCAGCAACGCGACTGAGCTGTCAACATCCTGCGCCGCTCGCCGGATGCGGTTAACGTCGAACCATGGCTGACACCGACACCGTTGTCCACGACGAATCCGGCTCGCGCTTCGTGCTGAAGCGCGGCGATCAGGAACTCGGCGAGGCGGGATACATCACCCGGGAGGACGGCGGCATCGTCTTCACCCACACCGAGGTCGATCAGGAACTGCAGGAGCGCGGCCTCGGGTCGCAGCTCGTGAAGGGTGCGCTCGACCAGCTGCGCACGTCGACGGATGTCCGCATCGGTGCCACCTGCCCGTTCGTGCGCAAGTACCTCGCGGAGCATCCCGAGTACGAGGATCTGACGAGTCGCTAAGCGACCAGGCCCGCCCAGTTGTTGGCGGCCCGGATGTCGGATTCGGTGACCACGCGATAGCGCCAGGTGCCGAACGACCCGTCGTCGTTCACGGCGGCTGCCCATTCCCCGGCGGCAGCCGACTTCGCGGCGACGGTCGAATCGTTCGCCGCCGCCGCATCGCTCTTGGCCTCGACCAACCAGTGCACTCCGGCGTCGTCGATGACGATGAAGTCCGGGTTATACCGGCCGACGGGCTGGAGGGTGATCCAGGCCGGGTCTGCCCGGGCGAGCCGCAGCCACCACGCCACCGTCGATGAGTCGTCGAGCAGCTGGGCGAGCGCGAACTCGGCAGACTGCGAGTCGAACTGCGCGGCGTGCTCTGCCGACTTCGACCACCCGCCGTACCAGTCGCGCACGCCGTACTCGTCGTACCGATCGCGCACAACGGGAGGCAGCGGCTTCGGCAGCAGCAGTTCCTGAGGCGCCCACATCCAGGCGGGCTGCCGGTCGTTGCGTGCGAAAGCCGACCGCACGAGGGCGGCGATGGCGTCCCGGGCCTGACCGGCACGCTGGGCGGTCCAGTTCTCGGTCGCGTCGCCGGTGACCCCCGCGCCTTCGAGGAAAGCATCGACGACCTCTTCGGCCTGCAGCCGTTCGGTCAGCTGCAGCGGCACGAGGTCGAGCCCGAGAACCCGGGTGATCAGGTCGACGCGCACGGCGGATGCCGGCAGCATGTTCTGCGTCGCGTCAACACTGTCGACGGCATGCGTGACCACGTTGACCTCTCCGAGCAGGTCGCGCTCGGCGTCGATGGCACGGCCCTGCAGCGACACCGTCTGGTTGGTGCGGAATCGCTCGCCCTCCCGTCGCAGCTCCGACCGACTCACGCTGGCGAGACTGAACTGCACGGGCCGCAGCGCCCGATCCCGCCGCGGGAAGACGATCCGCGGCCGCCCGGGCACGACCGGCATCAGCTGCCCCACGACGGCGCGCTCGGCTTCGATCGCGGCCGCGGTGTCGTCGACCGACGCGGCGATCAGGATGTCGGCGTCCCCGAGCCCGGCGAGCGGATCGGCGGTACCCGGCTCGAACCCCGCGACGGGGTGGGTCGGCACAACGCGGAATCCCCCGCCTTCAGCCGGCTCGAGGAACGAGTACTCCGGCAGCGCCGGGCCCGCGACGGCAAGGCGCTCCAGCAGCGAGTCCTTATTGCGCAGCAGTTCCCGGTAGCTCTCGTGGGCGACGACGTCGACCTGGTCGATCGCGCCGATGCCGGTGCGCGTGCCGAACGGCAGGCGCAGCCCGCGGCCGAGGATCTGCTCGGTCAACGTCTCGGAGGCGAGGGCGCGCAGGCCGACGATGACGGCGATGTTGCGCACATCCCAGCCCTCCTTGAGCTTGTCGACGCTGACGATCGCGCGCACCGGCGAGTTGGCGGCTTCGACGTTGGTGAGGGCGGCGAGGGCGTCGTCGGTGGACTGCGAGGTGACGAGCAGCACCTCCCCCTCGGCCGACAGGTGCGCGGTGAGGTCGGTCGCGACCTTCTCGGCGTCGGCGATCGTCTGGCAGACGACGAACAGCACGGGATGGATGGCGGGAACGCCGAGCGCTGCGGCGTTCGCGAGCCAGGTGGCGTCCTTCAGAGCGCGCAGGTGGGTGGCGTCGGCGAGCTGGGTGGCAGTGTCCTTGAGACCGTCCTGGCGGTAGACGATCACCGGGATCTTCACCAGCTGGTCGGCGATCGCGTGAGCGAGCGGGTACCGGTAGATGACCTTGTCGAGGTCGGCGACGTCGGGAGTGGCGGTGAGCCCGATGAGCGCCCGCGGGGACAGGTCGGTGATGGCCGCCCGGAACGCCTTCGCCCTCGTGTTGTAGACGTGGTGCTCGTCGGCGATCACGACGAGGTCGTCGGCGTCGCGCAGGTGGTCGTACAGCGCACCCCCGATGAACTCATCATCGACCCGCGTGCGGCGGCTGGTGTTCGCGCCCGGGCTGATCAGCTGCTGCACGTTGAAGACGAACAGCTTGAGCTGGTCGGGGTCGTGCAGGGCGTCGCCGACCTGGCCGCGGGCGAAGTTCTCGGCCGTGATGAGCAGCGGCTCGATCTCGGCCCCGGGCACGTACTTGGTGCTGCCCGGGGTGAAGTTGGCGATCGTTTTGGTCTGGATGGTCGTGCCGGGCGTCACGAATAGGACGTTGCGCACACCGCTGCGCGCGAGGTAGTCGATGAGCGCCGCCGCCAGGTAGGTCTTGCCGACCCCGGTCGCCAGGTCGCAGACGTACTCTCCGCCGTCGCCGGGTTCGATGGCCTCGGCGACCGCGCTCAGCGCCTGCGCGTTCGGGCGCCGCAACGTCATCGCGGCGGCGATCTCGTCGACGAGCGCTTCGTCGTAGGGCACCCAGGTCATCGGATCACCGACGTGCGCGCGGGGAACAGGTCGGTGGTGATGCGCACGAGGCGCGAGCCGGGGCGCAGATCGCGCAGCAGCGATGCGGCCCCGTCGGCGATCGCGAGCGCGGCCACGACCGCCGTCTCGCCCTCGTCGAGCGCGGCCACGACATCCTGCACCGCGACCGCGTCGGCGACTCCGTGCAGCACCGCGAGCATCGAGCGGCCCTTGCGCCCGGCGAACACCGCATGCTCGACCGGCGTATATCCGAGCTGCGCGGCCACCGCACGGGAGAGGATGCCGGGGTCGACCCCGTCGACGAGGTACGCGTCGCCGTCCTCCACCTGCCAGGTCGACGGAGCCACGCGCAGCTGGCGGAACCCGCCGCCGCCGGTCCAGCCGGCGCTCGCGGTGATGCCCCCGGGATCCTCACCGTTCACGACCTTCGTCAGGCGCGGGGCCGTGAACGCGTCGGCGGTGTTCTCCGAGAGCTCCGCCGTGACCCAGCGGCGGCCCATCTTGTGCGCGACCGCCGCCGTTGTACCGGAGCCGGCGAAGACGTCGACGATGATGTCACCAGGGTTCGATGCGATATGGATGACGCGTTCGAGGAGTCGTTCGGGCTTCGGGGTGGAGAACACTTCGCGTGCGGGGAGGCCGAACATCGCCTTGAGCTCGTTCTTCGCCTTGCGATTGCTGCCAGTTTCTTCGACCGAGCCCCACAGATTTGACGGCGGCAAAGCACCCTGCTCTTTGACGTAAGTCCGATAGACAATCCGCGTGCCATCGGCGTTGAACCGAATCGAGCCTTCCGAGATCATGCGGACCATCGTCGATTTCTGCCAGCGCCAACCGTTCGGTGGATGCCTGATCGAGATGCCAGCCGGCGAGAGAACGTCGTACATCAGATTTTCGCGGGGATTGGGCGAGCCGAGGGGATTGCCGTCGAACCATGGGCCCCGCGGATCATTGTCAGGGTTTCGATAATGGCTCGACTGCTGCGCGTTACGTTCGACCCCGTTCGCCACCCAGCCCGGTCCGCTTCCGTAGATCACGATCATGTTGTGGTCGCTTGAGAAGCGTGAGTCGTCCTAGTTGCCAGTGTCTGCCGACCGCCATACGACCGTCGCGACGTAGGAGGCACGACCGAAGATCTCATCCATCAGCACCTTGCAGTACGCCATCTCGGCGTCGTCCAAGTGCACCCAGACCGACCCATCGGGGGCGAGCAGGTCGCGGATGAGCACGAGCCGCTCGCGCATCATCCCGAGCCAGACGGAATGCTCGAGCGAGTCGTCGTAGTGCTCGAACGCCTGGCCGGTGTTGAACGGCGGATCGATGTAGACCAACTTCACCTTGCCGCGGTACTCGGCCGCGTACTCCGGCGACTTCACGAGAGCGCGGAGGGCGTCGAGCGAGTCGCCGCGAATGAGGAGGTTGTCGTCGACCCCGCCGCTCACCTCGCCGACGCGCCCCGTGGCATCCGGGATCTCGTCGAGCAGCCGCACCTCGCGCGCCCGCGGATCGTCGCGGTCGACCCACTCGTAGCCGCCCTCGCCGTGGGAGAGCAGCGCGCGGTCTTTGTTCGCCCAGCTCAGCGTCAGACGGCCGGCCATGGCACCTCCTGATCGCGCTCGGGCTCGCTCCGCCAGCGTATCGGGCGCCCTCCGACCTTTCCACGCGCCAGGGATGGCGGCGGCCCTGTGTTCGAATCTCTAGGTGTGCACAAGGGTTGCGTGTCGTCTCTATGTTCGGTATACTGGGCTTGCTCGTGCCGAGCTATTCGTACTGAATGACGAACTACGAACTGGGAGAATCGGCGTGAGCCTGCCTGTCGTTCCTGTGATCGGGGTCCCCGACCTCTCCGGGCTCGCGCGCGTCTCGCACGTCGACCTGATGAACGGGATGCGGCAGTGGGCCGCTCACGTGCGTTCCACCGAGAAGGTGGTGGCCGCGTTCGCGGGCGAACTCGACCGGCGGTCCGGCCCCGACGCCGGGTACGAGGGCCTCGCGGCGAGCACCGGAGCTCGCGGACCCGAAGGGCTCGTCGCTCAGCTCACCGGCCGGTCGTCGCGCGACTCCCGCGACCTCGTCACAGTCGGACGCCTGATGGATGCCCCACCCGTCTGGCTCGCCGACGTCGCCAGCGGCGTCAGCGACGGCACCGTCTCGGTCGGTGCCGCGGCCGCGATCACCCTCGGATTGGGCTCGCCCTCCGCCTCCGTCGGAGCCGACGACCTCCTCGACGCCGCTCAGAAGTTGGCCGCCGAGTCGGGGCTCCTCCCGCCCGAGAAGGTCGCACGCCGTGCGCGTGAACTCCGCGATGAGATGGATGCCGCGGGCGTCGCCGACCGGGAATCCCACCTGCGCGAGAAGCGATTCCTGCGCCTCACCCCGCAGCCCGACGGCATGACCCGCATCTTCGGCATGCTCGACCCCGAATCCGCGGCCCTCGTCACTGACGCGATCGACTGCGTCACCGCGCCGCGGCGGCATGGACCACGCTTCGTCGACACCGCCGACAAGGCTCGTGCCGAGGCGATCGTGAACGACCCGCGCACCACCGACCAGCTCGCCCTCGACGCACTCGTCGAGATGATCCGCATCGCCGGGGCGGCCGACTCGGGGCGCGTGTTCGGCGTCCGAAAGCCTGCGGTGCGGGTGCACGTCGACGGAGCCGCCCTCGAGCGTCGCGAAGGGGCCGGGCATCTCGAAGGACAGACGGCTTCGGTGTCGATCGCCACGGTCGAACGCACCCTCTGCGCGGGCGGCTACGTGCCGATCGTCTTCCACACCGACGGCCGCATCGACGCCGGGCACGCCCAGCGGCTCTTCACCGAACGGCAGCGCGTCGCCCTGGCCGCGATCTGGGGTGGATGCGCGCACCCCGACTGCGACCGCCCGCCCTCCTGGACCGAAGCCCACCACGCCAGGCCCTACTCGCACGGCGGACCGACGACGGTGGCCAACGGCATCCTGCTCTGCCGCTTCCACCACATGCTCGTCCACAACCAAGGTTGGACGGTCGCCCCGCCCGAACGGTCGGGAGGGCTGTGGAAGATGATGCCGCCGCCGGGCAGCACCGCGCGGCATCCGGTGATCCTCATCAGCAAGAACCCCCTCCGGCGAACGGCGTGATCGCGCGGCGGGAGAGCTCTGCGTGGGCTCAGCTCGCGGGCTTGCCCTCCGAGAGGTCGATGACGGCGACGCCGTTCTCGAGGTCGAGCAGCGGGTCACCCGGAGCGGGCGCCGGCGCCGGCAGCTCCGTCTGACGCTCCTGCTCCTGCAGCGCCTCCTGACGGTTGGGGGCGAAGAGACCGTCGATCGGGCCCATGATGTTGCCCGCCGAACGCATCCCGTCCTTCCCCTTCATCGAGAAGTCCATGAGCCCGGTGAGTTGCCCGATGACGCAGATCACGACGATCGCCGCCGGAATGGCCACCCACCAGATCCAGGTCATCGCGACAGGATACGGGCCTATCTCTCGGGAACGATGAGAGGCCGCCCGTCGACCTCGACCACGCGCACCGCGAGTCCGTAGACGGACGAGATCGCGGATGACGTCAGCACCGACGCCGGCGGACCCACCGCGACCAGCGACCCGGCCGACAGCAGCGCGACGCGATCGGCCACGGCTCCGGCGAGCGACAGGTCGTGCACGACGACCACGACCGCGCGACCCTCGGCGGCCAGTGCACGCGCGATGCGGAGGACATCCTCCTGGTGCCGCAGGTCGAGCGCGGCGGTCGGTTCGTCGAGGAAGACGACGGGGGTGTCCTGCGCGAGCACCCGCGCGAGCGACACGCGTGCCCGCTCACCGCCCGACAGCTCGGTGAACCGTCGGTCGGCGAGATGCGTGACGTCGGCGAGCGCCGCAGCCGAGGTGATGACCGACGCATCCCGGGCGATCTCGGCCGTGCGGGTCCACGGCGCGCGCCCCATCGCGATCACGTCGCCAACGCGGAACGGGAACGACAGCGCGTTGTCCTGCGTGAGCACCGAGCGGATGCGGGCCAGCTCGAGAGCCGAGAACGTCTGGATGTCGCGGCCCTCGACTTCGACGAGACCACTGGTCGGCGCGCGCTCCCCCGACAGCACGGAGAGCAGGGTCGACTTGCCGGCGCCGTTCGGCCCGACGAGCGCGAGCACCTCGCCGACCCGCACATCGAGTGACACGGAAGAGATGACCGGGCGGCCGTCGAGCTCGACTGAGAGGTGGGTTCCCGAGATCATGCCCATCCTCCCGACCGGCGACGCTGGCGCCAGAGGAGGAAAAAGAAGAACGGTCCGCCGACGAGGGAGGTCAGCATCCCGATCGGGAGTTCCGCGCCGGGGACGATCGTGCGCGCGAGCAGGTCGGCGGCGAGCATCAGCACGGCGCCGCCGAGGGCCGAGAAGACGATCAGCGCACGGTGCTGCGGGCCGAGCAGCATGCGGACGACGTGGGGCACGACGAGTCCGACGAAGGCGATGATGCCGACGAAGGCGACGGCGACTCCGGTGAGGAGCGCGACGACGACGATCGAGACGAGGCGCAGGCGTTCGACGTCGAGGCCGAGATGGCGGGCGTTGCGTTCACCGAGCGCGAGGAGGTCGTAGCGGCGACCCAGGACGATCGACACCGTCACCCCGATGATCGCGACGACGAGCACGACCAGCACCTCGCTCCAGAGGGCGCCGTTGAGCGAGCCGAGCTGCCAGAAGATGATCTGCTCGCGGCTGGCGGTGCTCGCCGCGAACAGGGCGAAAGCGAGACCGGCGCCGGCGAACGCGTTGACCGCGATGCCGGTGAGCAGCAGGGTGACCACCTCGGTACGTCCGTTGGCGCGGGAGACGAAGTACACGAGCAGGGTGGCGAGCAACCCGCCGGTGAACGCGAAGAGGGCGATGGCGTAGTCGCCGAACGCGGTGAGCCCGAGCACGATCGCGGTCGCCGCACCCAGGGCCGCCCCCGACGAGACGCCGACGACACCGGGCTCGGCGAGCGGGTTGCCGAAGATCGCCTGCATGACGGCACCGGCCGCGGCGAGCGCCGCCCCGACGACGATCGCCATCACGATGCGCGGGAACCGCACGAACTGCAGCGCCGACTGGGTGACCTCATCCTGCGGCTGCCACGGATTCGGGATGCCGATCGCCCGCAGGAATCCGCCGACCACCTCGCCCGGGTGCACCGGCAGTTGCCCGAGCAGAGCGGAGGCCAGGATGCCCGCGACGAGCAGGGCCCCCAGCGAGAGGGCGACGACGAGTTTGCGCACGGTCAGGGGACCCGGTAGAGCCACTCGTCGGTGCCGAACTTGGTCTCGACGAGCTCCGTCGCGCGGGCGAGCTCGAACTCGGTGAGCGCGCCCTCGGTGAGTCCGTGCAGGCCGCGGAAGGTGCCGATCATCTTCTCGATGATCTCCTCGCGGGAGAGTCCCGTCTGCGACCTCAGGGGATCCACCCGCTTCGCGGCCGACTTGGTGCCCTTGTCGCTGAGCTTCTCGCGGCCGATGCGCAGCACCTCGGCCATGCGGTCGCCATCCATGTCGTACGCCATCGTGACGTGGTGCAGCACGCCGCCGTTGCCGAGGCGCTTCTGCGCGGCACCGCCGATCTTGCCGGTCGGGCTCGCGATGTCGTTGAGTGGAACGTAAGAGGCCTCGATGCCGAGGTCGCGCAGCGACTGCACCGCGAACTCGTCGAAGAACGCGTACGAGTCGGCGAACGACATCCCCTGAACCAGGTCGGCGGGGGCGTAGATCGAGTAGGTGACCGCGCCCGCGGGTTCGATGAACATCGCGCCGCCCCCCGAGATGCGGCGGGCGACCGGGAAGCCGTACTTCGTCGCGTTCTCAGGGTCGACCTCGTTCTGCACCGACTGGAAGGAGCCGATGATGACCGCGGGCGACGCCCAGTCCCAGAACCGGATGGTCGGGTTGCGGCGGCCGTCGCCGACCTCCTCGGCGAGCACCTGGTCGAGCGCGAGGTGCATGAGCGGGTCGAGCGGCCCGGGGCGGACGATCTCCCACTCGTAGTCGGCCCAGGAGGTCGCGCGCTGCAGCGCCCGGCGCACCGTGGTCGCGACGGCCTCGGCCGAGAAGCCGAGCATCGTCGTGCCCTCGGGGAGAGCGGCGGTCACGGCGGCGGCGATGCTCCGCGCGTCGGACTCGACCGGGAGTCCGGTGAGCGCGGCGTCGATCGCCGGCAGGGCTTCGTCGGGTTCGAGGAAGAAGTCGCCCGAGACCCGCACGTCGGTCAGACGGCCGTCGGACACCGAGAGGTCGACGACGACGAGCTTGCCGCCTGGGACCTTGAACTCGCCGTGCACGAAGGTCAGCCTAATCGGGCATTAACAGAGGGACACCCGTCGGCATCCCTCTGTTAAAGAGTATGCGCCGGGGTGGGGCTTGCCGCAAGGGGCCCCGTGTGGGCCAGACTCGACCCTCGTGACATCCGCTTTCGCTCTGCCCGACCGCCTCGCCGCCAAAGCCGACCCGGCGCTCATCGGCGACGACGAGCGGCACTTCGGCCTGATCGCCGACGCCCTCGAGCAGCAGATCGCCGATCTCACCGACCGTCTCGCCGAAACCCTGCGCATGGAGGGCGGCGACGGGCAGAAGGCGCTCGACCGCGACCAGGAGGTGCACCGCCTGTCGTCGCGGCTGCGCACCCTCCACCGGTTCGGCCTCGACCTGTGCCTCGGGCGCATGGTGCCGGCAGATTCTGAACAAGGCGAGCGCGGGGAGCCCGTCTACATCGGACGTCTCGGACTCAACGGCGTGGGCTCCGCAGGAGGTGCCGGTGAGCGGCTGCTCATCGACTGGCGCTCCCCTGCTGCCAAGCCGTTCTTCGCCGCGACCCACGCCGACCCGTCGGGTCTCGCCAGCCGGCGCCGCTACCGCTGGAGCCTCGGCCGCATCACCGACTACTGGGACGAGGTGTTCACGCCCGATGGCCTGACGAACAACGCCGCCCTCGACGACCAGTCGGCGTTCATCGCCTCGCTCGCGACCAGTCGCTCCAGCCGGATGCGCGACGTGCTCGGCACCATCCAGGCGGATCAGGATGCCATCATCCGCGCCGGATCCCGCGGCGCCCTCGTCGTCGACGGCGGACCCGGCACGGGCAAGACCGTCGTCGCCCTGCACCGCACCGCGTACCTGCTGTACTCCGACCCGCGGCTCTCGAAGCGGCACGGCGGCGTGCTGTTCGTCGGGCCGAGCGCCGCCTACCTCTCCTATGTCGACGACGTGCTGCCGAGCCTCGGCGAGGACGGCGTGCAGATCTGCACCCTCCGCGACCTCGTGCCCGAAGGGTTCGATGCGGGGCCCGACACCGAGGCCGCCACCCGGTTGAAGGCCGCAGGCGACCTCGAACGCGCGCTCGAGAACGCCGTGCGCGACTACGAGCGGGCCCCGGCGACCGGGATGCTCGTCGAGACCGACGACGCACGTGTCGAGATCACGCCCGACGACTGGGCCGACGCGTTCGCCTCCGCCGAGCCCGGCACCCCGCACAACGAGGCGCGGCGCCAGGTCTGGGACGCGCTGCTCGCGATCGTCTACGGCGACTACGAGGAGGATGCACGGGCCCGGGCGTCCCTCTCCCAGAGCCGCGAGCTGCGGGCGGCGTTCAACCACGCTTGGCCGCTGCTCGATCCGGTCGGGGTGCTCAGCGACCTGCTGTCGGTGCCGTCCTACCTGCGGGCCAACGCGCCCGGCCTCGTCGAGGCCGACATCGCCGCCCTGATCCGCGACGACGGGCGGGCCTGGACCACCGCCGACCTCCCCCTGCTCGACGCCGCGCGGCACCGCATCGGCGACCCCGACGAACCCCGACGCCGCCGGCTGCGCGAAGCCTCCCTCGCCGCGGCGAGCGATCGCATGGACCGCGTCGTCGACCAGCTGGTCGCCTCGATGGAACTGGATGACGGCGAAGGGCTCATGACGATCCTCACCGGCGCCGACGCCCGCGAGTCGCTCATCGACGAAGCCGAACTCGCGGGCGATGCCCCCGACCTGCTCGCCGGACCGTTCGCGCACATCGTCGTCGACGAGGCGCAGGAGCTGACCGATGCCGAGTGGGCGATGCTGTTGCGCCGCAACCCCTCGAAGAGTTTCACGATCGTCGGCGACCGTGCGCAGGCCCGGCAGGGGTTCCCCGAGTCGTGGGCCGAGCGGCTGGAACGCGTCGGGCTCGCCGGCGTCGAGGTGGCATCCCTCACCGTCAACTACCGCACGCCCGAGGAGGTCATGGCGGAGGCCGAGCCGATCATCCGAGCCGTGCTTCCGGATGCCAACGTGCCGACGTCGATCCGGTCGAACGGGATCCCGGTCACCCACCGAACGCGGCGGGACCTCGCCACGCTCCTCGCTGATTGGGAAGAAACCCACGACGAGGGTGTCGCGGTGGTGATCGGCGATCTTGGGTTCGAGGCGACCCCGCGGGTCCGGTCGCTGTCTCCGGCCGGCTCGAAGGGCCTCGAGTTCGACCTCGTCGTGCTGGTGGATCCCGAGCAGTTCGGCGCGGTCGACCGCTACGTCGCGATGACCCGCACCACCGAGCGCCTCGTCATCCTGACCGGCTCGGCGGTCGAGTAGCAGCTACTCGATCACCGAAGTCTCGATTCGAGCCAGGCGACGAGGTCGGCGATGACCTCGTCCCGGTTGATCTCGTTGAACATCTCGTGGCGGCCGCCCTCGTAGATCTTCACCTCGACATCCGTGATGCCGTGGCGGCGGTACGAGCGCGCGAGCAGCTGGACGCTGCGCGGACCGCCCAGCGGGTCCTCCTCGCCGATGAGGATGAGCAGCGGCAGGTCGTGCGACAGCTTCTTCGGGCGACCCATGAGCCCGAGCGCCTCGCGCACCCCGAACAGCTTCGCGACCTTCGCGTCGAAGGTGAGCGGGTCGGCGGCGAAGCGCGTCCACACGTCGGGGTCGCGGCTCAGCCACTCGGTGCCCGGACCCCCGGGGGTGCGGTGCCGCTTCGCGAGGTCGCCGCCGTTCATGTGCAGGAGCGTGCGGTACGCGGTGCCGGAGAGTACCGCCGCCGTATAGGGCGACGCGTCGTCGTTGAGCATCCGCTGGGCGAGCAGCGAGCCGAGGCTGTGGCCGAGCAGCACGAGCGGCAGTTGCGGATGCTCGTCGTGCGCGATCCCGGAGAGCTGCCGGATGCCGGCGATCATCGCCTTCACCCCGCCCGGGCCGAGCCTGCCGAGTTTCGTCAGGTCGGAGCCGTACTGCCCGAGGCCGGTCTGCCCGTGGCCGCGGAGGTCGCCGGCGTACACCGTGTAGCCCGCGGCGACGAGCAACTGCGCGAGGTCTTCGTAGCGGGTGGCGGACTCGCCGACCCCGTGCACGATCTGGACGACCGCCTGGGGAGCGCCCGCCCGCCACACGTAGTAATGGATGTCGACCCCTTCCGCATCCTGGAACGTGTAGTCGCCCCGCGCGGCGGTGAACTTGGGCATGGGCGCCTCCTCGTTGCGTCAATCGTAGGACGTCGGCATCCACCAAGCCGTTAGCGTTGCTAATGAGTTAGGCTAATGACATGGCCGGTCCCGCGAACGATGACGACTTGCGCATCCTGTTCCAGCGCGTCGCCCGTCGCATCCGCAACAACCGGGTCGACGGCGATCTCAGCGATTCCCAGCTCTCGGTGCTCTTCCACCTCGACGTGCGCGGCCCGCTCACCCCCACCGAGCTCGCCGCACTCGAACACATCACCCCGCCGTCGATGAACCGTACGATCAACGGACTCGAAGAGTCCGGCCTCGTCGTGCGGGAGCGCGCAACCGACGACGCCCGCAAGGTGCGCGTGAGCCTCACCCCGGCCGCCGGCGAACTGCTCGCCGAGACCCGGCGGCTGCGCTCGGCGTGGTTCTCCGACGAGCTGGCGAACCTCACGCCCGAGGAACGCTCCGCCCTCGACAACGCCCGAGGTGCGCTGCGGAAACTGGCAGGCGCATGAGCGCGATGTTCGGCTCGCTCGGCGTGCGCAACTACCGCCTGTGGTTCGCCGGCGCGCTCGTCTCGAACGTCGGCACCTGGATGCAGCGCATCGGCCAGGACTGGCTCGTGCTCACCGACCTGACCCACGACGACGCCCAGGCCGTCGGCATCGTCATCGGTCTGCAGTTCGCCCCGATGCTGCTGTTCCTGCCGCTCACCGGCATGGTCGCCGACCGATTCGACCGGCGGCGGGTGCTCGCCGTCACGCAGTCGAGCATGGCCGTGCTCGGCGCCGCGCTCGGCATCGTCACCCTCACCGGCCACATCCAGCTCTGGATGGTGTTCGGCTTAGCCTTCCTACTCGGGGTCGCCTCGGCGTTCGACGCTCCCGCCCGGCAGGCGTTCGTCGCCGAACTCGTGCCGAACGCGCAACTGCCCAACGCCGTGAGCCTCAACTCGGCGTCGTTCCAAGGAGCGCGGCTGATCGGCCCGGGCGTCGCCGGACTGCTCATCGCCGCGATCGGCCCTGGCTGGGTCTTCATCGTCAACGCCGGCACGTTCGTCGCGGTGCTCATCACCCTCGCGTTGCTGCGCACGGGCGACCTCGTGCCGACCGAACGCGCCCGCCGCGGGAAGGGGGCCATCCGCGAAGGCTTGCGCTACGTGCGCGGCCGCCGCGACCTCATCCTCGTGCTCGTTCTCGCCTTCGTCTGGGGAACCTTCGGCATGAACTTCGCCGTGTTCATCTCGACGATGACGCGCATCGTGTTCCACCTCGGCCCGGACGCGTACGGCGTGTTCTCCTCGGTGCTCGCGATCGGCGCGGTGAGCGGAGCGCTGTTCATCGCCCGCCGCCAGACGCCACGGCTCGGGGTGATCGCCTGGTCGGCACTCGCGGCGGCCGTCTCGCTCACCCTCGCCGCCTACGCGCCCAACCCGTGGCTGTTCGGCCTCGCGCTCGTGCCCGTCGGCCTCGGCGCGATGGCGCTCATGACGACCGCCAACACCTACGTGCAGGTGACCACCCCGCCGGCGATGCGCGGACGCGTGATGGCGCTCTACCTCGCGATCTTCATGGGCGGCACGCCGCTCGGCGCCCCGCTCATGGGCCTCATCGCCCAGACCGCCGGGCCGCGCACCGCGATGCTCGCCGCCGCCGCAGCCGCGCTCGTCGTCGTGCTCGTCGCCGTCGCATACTTCCTGCGCACGCGGGCGCTGCACATCTCGTGGGACTCCGCCCGCCGCTGGCCCCTGCGCCTCACCGGACGCCCTGAAGACCGCGAACTCGCGACGACCGAGATCGCCGTCGTCGAGACCGAGGCCCGCAAGATCTGACCGGATCGCGGCTCAACCGGGGCGAGTTCGGACCAATGGGGCGTGCGCGTACGCCCGGATTGTCCGCACTCGCCCCGGTTGAGACGCGGTGGGCGAGAGAGGGGTGGTGCGGGGGAGGTCAGGACTCGCGGGTGATCTCGACGGTCACGAAGAGCTTCGATCCGTAGGGGCCGGCGTAGACGCCGCGGAGCGGGGCGACGTCGCCGTAGTCACGACCGCGGCCGACGGTCACGTGCCGGTCGCCGATGTCGATCAGGTTGGTCGGGTCGTAGCCTTTCCACGCGCCGCAGAACCATTCGACCCAGGCGTGCGATTCGCCGGTGACGGTCTCGCCGATGGCGGCATCCGGCTTCGGGTGCAGGTACCCGCTCACGTACCGGGCGGGGATGCCGACCGCGCGCAGCGCGCCGAGCGCGAGGTGGGTGATGTCCTGGCAGACGCCCTTCTTCTGCTCCCAGGCCTGCGCGGCCGTCGTGTAGACGGTGGTCGAGCCGGAGAGGTACTCGATGCGCTTACCCATCTCCTGCACGATCTCGAGCGCAGCCTCGCACGGCGACCCGGCTTTCGCCACGATGTCGCGGGCGATCTCGACCACCTCGGCCGGCGGACGGGTGCGGGTGGTCTGCCCGAGCTGCTCGACGTACTCGGTGGCGGTCTCGATCTCGTCGGCGAGCGCCGTCCACTCGAGCCGGTGCTCGGGATGGTCGCGGTCGCGCACCTCGACGAGCGAGGTCGCGGTGAGTGAGAGCTCCGAGTGCGGGGTCAGGATCTCGAACGACGACACCCGCGTGCCCCAGTAGTCGACGTAGGAGTGGTGGCTCGAGATCGGCAGCACCTCGAGGTTGGAGTAGAGCACCAGCTGCCCGTCGGCGCTCACCGGCAGCATCCGGCTCTCGTTGTACGACGCGGTGACCTCGCCGTCGTAGTGGAAGCCGGTCACGTGCCGGATGCGCAGCCGCTTCACGTGTTCTCACCGACCCAGGCCGCGACGTCGTTCGTCGGGAAGTAGCGCGAGCGGATCGCCTCGCTCACCGAGGTCGTCGTGCGCTGCACGGCATCCATGTGGGTGGGCAGGTCGCCGACCAGATCGGCGATCGCGCGGTACTCGAGCTCGCTGCGGATCTGGCCGAGCAGGCGTTGGGCGTGGTCGCTCACCCCGAAGCGGTCGGCGCGCGGTTCGATCTCGCGCAGCTGCTGCTCGGCGCGGGTGACGGAGTAGAGGATGCTGCGCGGGAACTGGCGGTCGAGCAGCAGGAACTCCGCCGCCTTCTGCATGCTCGGGATGCCACGGTAGGTGCGCAGGTACGCCTCGTAGGCGCCGACGCTGCGCAGGATCGTCGTCCACGATGGACCCGACGCCTCGGTCAGGCTCCGCGTCGCCAGCAGCCGGGCGGTCATGTCAGCACGCTCGATCGAGCGGCCGAGGGTGAAGAACCGGTACGCCTCGTCGCGGTTGGTCGCCGACTCGACGATGCCGACGGCGAGCGCCGAGCGCTCGCGCACCCAGGTGAAGAACTCGTGCACCTTGTCGCTCGCGACCTTGCGCGGCATCCGGGCGCGGGTGGTGTTGAGCACCTCCCAGAGTTCGGTGTTCACCACCTCACGGGCGCGTCGCGCATTCTCGCGCGCGGCGCCGAGGGAGTAGGCGATGGATGCGGGCTGGTTGCGGTCGACGGCGAGGATCGTGAGCACGTCGGCGCGGGTGACCTCGGCCTCGTCGTCGACCTCGGTGCCCATCACCGACAGCAGCGAGCGGCAGGCGAGGTTCTCCTCGATCCACGGGTCCTCGAGCAGCAGCTGCAGGTGCACGTCGAGGATGCGCGCGGTGCCGTCACTGCGCTCGATGTACCGGCCGATCCAGAACAGGCTCTCGGCGATGCGGCTCAGCACGGCTTTTTCCCGTCATAGAGGGTTCTCTGACGCACGGGAGCCTCGCGCGCGGGGGTCCTGCACGTCACAGAGGGTTCTGTGGCGGAAAGGGTCTGCTGCTGCTGCTGCTGCTGATCCTGGCGGGGGGCGTCGGCGGGGTTGTGGTCCTGCAGATGCGACTCCGCGGAGATCACTGGGATGGAGGTCGTGATGGCGGCCTGGTCGGCGACGAGGTTGGCGATGTCGTGCTCGTGGGTGCGCAGCGGGTCGAGCCCGACGACCCAGGTGTCCTTCGAGCCGCCGCCCTGAGAGGAGTTGACGACGAGCTGCCCCTCCGGCAGGGCGACCCGGGTCAGTCCGCCGGGGAGCACCCAGACATCCGACCCGTCGTTGACGGCGAAGGGACGCAGGTCCGCGTGGCGCGGCCGCATCCCGTCTTCGACGAGGGTCGGGATGGTGGAGAGTTGCACGACCGGCTGTGCGATCCAGCCGCGCGGGTCGGCGCGCAGGTGGATGCGGAGGTCGTCGAGCTCGGCCTTCGACGCGTCGGGTCCGACGACGAGACCCTTGCCGCCGGACCCGGCGACGGGCTTCACGACGAGTTCGTCGAGCCGGTCGAGCACCTCCTCGAGCGCACCCGGATCCTCGAGTCGCCAGGTGTCGACGTTCGGCAGGATCGCGTCTTCGGCGAGGTAGTACCGGATCAGGTCGGGCAGGTAGGTGTACACGAGCTTGTCGTCGGCGACGCCGTTGCCGACCGCGTTCGCGATCGTGACGTTGCCGAGCCGGGCGGCGAGCATGAGCCCCGGTGAGCCGAGCATCGAGTCGGCGCGGAATTGCAGCGGGTCGAGGAACTCGTCGTCGACCCGGCGGTAGATGACGTCCACTCGTGTCGGACCGGCGGTGGTGCGCATCCACACCCGGCCGCCGGAGCAGAACAGGTCGCGGCCCTCGACCAGCTCGACACCCATCAGGCGGGCGAGCAGGGTGTGCTCGAAGTACGCGGAGTTGTAGACGCCCGGCGTCAGCACGACGACGGTCGGGTCCTCGACGCCCTCCGGGGCGGCGGCGCGCAGGGCGCCGAGCAGCCGGAACGGGTAGTCGCCGACCGGCCGCACCCGCATCGACATGAACAGCTCGGGGAGGGTCTGCGCCATCACCCGACGGTTCGAGATGACGTAGGAGACGCCCGACGGCACCCGCACGTTGTCTTCGAGCACCCGCCAGGCACCCTGCTCGTCGCGGATCAGGTCGATGCCCGACACCTGGATGCGCACGTTGTTCGCCGACACGATGCCGGCCGCCTCGCGGTGGAAGTGCTCGCTCGACGAGATCAGCCGGGCCGGGATGACGCCGTCCTTCACCGCGCGCTGCTCGCCGTAGACATCCGCGAGGAACCGCTCGAGCGCGAGCACCCGCTGCTTGACGCCGGCCTCGACGTTCAGCCACTCGGCCTGCGGGATCACCCGCGGCACCGCGTCGAGTGGGAACGGCCGCTCCTCACCCGCGAAGTCGAAGGTCACGCCCTGCGCCAGATACGACGAGGCGAGCGCCTCGGTGCGCCCGCGCAACTCCTCCTGCGTCATCCGCGACAGGGCCGAATGGATGTCGCGGTACGCCTCGCGGGTGTTGTCCGGACCGGCCGACGCGATGTCGCCGAACATCTCGTCCCAGGGCGCGGCGCCGCTCCGCCGCCGGGTGGCGGTGGCTCCGTAGCCGTCGAACAGGTCACCCATGGTGTGAGCCTAGGGCTGCGATGTTGCCGGGGTGTTTCGCTCGCAGTCCCGCGGCACAGTGGTCAGTCGCGCAGCGGGCGTCCGGCGAGGATGATACCCGCGCCGACGATTGCGGCGAGGAGGAACAGGATGATCTGCTGCACCCCGCTCTCGACGTTCGCGAACGCCAGGGCGATCGGCACCGGGATCAGCACGAGGGTGCCGAGGATCGACAGCCAGCCGAGACGGGCGCGTCGGGTGAGCAGCCAGGCGACCCCGACGACCAGCACGACGGCGAACCAGCTGTTCCCGAAAACCGCCTGGAACGGGATGCCGTCGCGCCCCCGGGGAGCGGGAGCAGCCCGTCGTACCGCAGCCCGTGAACGTCAAGATGACCAGGCTGCCGACCACGACCAGGATCGCGCCGACCAGCTTGCCGGCGATCGACCCGTCCGCGATCAGGAGGCCGGCGATGACGACGAGCACCGCGAACAGGAACTGCAGCAGCAGGCAGCCGCCGAGGAAGACCGCGATCGCCCCGGCGAGACTGCGCCCGGGCGGCTGGCCGGCGCCGAAGAGGCCGGGTCGACGGGATACCGGTCGACGGCCGAGGCGGGCGGCGGGCGGCGGAGGCCGTCGGCGTAAGAGTGTCGATGAGCCGACCGGGGGACGCGACAGAGGGACGCTCAGCGCCGCGTGGAGGCTCGGACGACGAGTTCGGGCTGGAAGACGATCCGGCGCGGCGGCAGCTCGGGCTCCGCGGCCTCCTCGCGCAGGATGCGCAGCGCGGTCGCGCCGATCTCGTGACGGGGCTGGCGGATGGAAGTCAGCGGCACCACCGTCGCGCTCGCGAAATCGATGTCATCGAACCCGATCAGGGCGACGTCCTCCGGGACGCGCAGCGCTCCCGACATGACGAGCGCCTGAAGCAGCCCCACCGCGACGAGGTCGTTCGCGGCGAACACCGCGTCGGGCCGCTCGGCGCGCGCGACGAGCTCCTCGCCCACCCGGCGCCCCTCGAGCACCGTGAGCCCCGCGGTCTCGATCACCTCGAGCGACGCGCCCGCGACCTCGTCGATCGCCTGGCGGGCACCCACCAAGCGGTCGGAGATCTGCCGCACCCCGAGCGGACCGCCGGCGAAGGCGATCCGCCGCCGTCCCGTCGAGAGGAGGTGCGCGACGGCGAGCCGGCCGCCCGCGGTGTCGTCGACCGAGACCGAGCTGACCCCGGAATCCCGGCTCTCGCGGTCGACCAGCACGACGGGCGTGCCGCGCCGGCGCAGCTCGGCCAGGCGCGGTTCGATGTCGCCGTAGGGCGAGATGAGGATGCCGTGCACCCGCTGCTCTTCGAACAGGTCGAGGTAGGCGGATTCGCGCCGCACGTCCTCGTCGGAGTTGCCGAGGATCACCGACAGCCCGAGCTTCGCGGCCTCGTCTTCGGCGCCGCGGGCGACGTCGGTGAAGAACGGGTTGCGCACGTCGAGCACGACGAGGCCGACGCTCGAGCTGCGTCCGGCCCGCAACTGGCGCGCGGCCTCGTTGCGCACGTAGCCGAGTTCGGCGATCGCCGCGCGCACCCGAGCCGTCGCGTCGGCCGAGACGCGGGGCGAGTCGTTGAGCACGTTGGAGACGGTGCCGACCGAGACCCCCGCCCGCTGGGCGACGTCGCGGATGCTGGCGACCATCAGGTGCGCGCCCGGGTCATAGAGCCGAACCTAGCGGAGCACGATCGGGTCAGAGCTTCTTGTCCTCGAGCGGGTAGAGGTAGGTCTGGCCGTCCTTGATCGCCCAGAGCGCCCAGCTGGAGGCGCCCTTCTTCGACAGCTCGGTGACCGGGTAGACGACGATGCCCGCGTCGAGCCGGCTGAGGTCGTGGATGTCGCGGGCGTCGGGAGTGCCGCCGACCGGGCTCGGCAGCGTCGCGGCCATCATCCCCTCGTAACGCACCCGGCCGAGCGGCACGAGCTGCACGGCCCGGGTCAGCTCCGCGAGGGTCGATTCGTCGAGGTCGCCCTCGATCGAGAGGGCGCGCAGGTGGTAGTACGTCCCGTCGTGCTCGCGCTGGTCGAGCAGGTACGACTGCGCGGCGCCGCGGCGCTCCGCGGTCGTGTAGATCTCGGTGGCGTTCCGGGCGAGCTTGCCGCCGAGGAAGCCGATGTACTTCTTGAAGCCGTCGGGCGCTTCGAAGCGGGCGGTGAGGCCGGCGGCGGTGGTCGTCTCGAGGGACATGGGGTTCCTTCCGGGGAGCGGGGGGATCAGGGCAGCCAGGGGACGGCGTCGGGGAAGAGGAAGCGCGCGATCATGAGCGCGACGAAGGCCGACGTGCCGACGCCGATGAGCACCTGCAGCGGGCCCGCGCGGGTCTTCAGCCGGGAGCCCTCGGCAGCGACGCGGCCCGCCCGGGCGGCGTGCTCGGCGGGCGACACCGTCGCGCCGGCCTTCTCGACCCGCTCGTCGCGGTAGCGCCCGGTCTGGCGGTGCAGCTTGTCCTGCACGAGACGGGTGACCGCCGCCACGCGATCGATGGATGCCGCGTCCCGGAACCTCCCCGGTCGCGTGTAGACGAACATCCAGTCGTCGACGAGTTCGACGTCGCATCCCGCGGTGGTGTCGACGAGGAGGGCCATGAGGTCGGGCGCGAAGATCGTGAGCGCATCCCGCTCGTAGCCCTCGGGCGCGTAGAGCGCGAAGGTGCGATCGAAGTCGCCCTCGAGGCTCAGCCGCTGGTTGGCGCCGAGGGCGACGCCGGCGAGCTTGAGCATCCCGATGCCGGTTCCCAGCAGCAGGATGTGCGGCACGGCCCGTGGCAGCGGGATCGCCGCGAAGGCCGCCCCGATCGACCGGGGCAGCGAGGAGTCCTCGGCGTAGATCCCGGTCACGGTGCCGGCGAGGAACGGGGTGTCGGTGCCCCGGGCGTCGACGACCCCGGTGAGTTCGACCTTCGATCCGGCGCGGAACAGCACCCCGGGCAGCCCCGGCGCGGGCAGCTTCGGGATGACCGCGAACCCCCGCTGCGCCATCTCGTCGCGGAACAGCGCGCTCTTCTCCCGTGCCCCCACGCGTCCGATCCTAGGAGGTTCCTCCGCGCCGTGGCACCCGTTCGGGGGTGACGCCGCGAGGAACTTGACGATCCGTCTCGGCTCTCCTACGGTGAGGAGTTGAATCGATTCATCTCCCGGGCTCGGCCCGGCTTCGACAAGGACGTCCCATGACCGACTTCGCCTCCATCTCCGACCGTCTCGTCGAGCAGGCGATCGAACTGCCCTCCTGGGCGTTCGGCAACTCCGGCACCCGCTTCCGCGTCTTCACGACGCCCGGCGTGCCCCGCACCCCGTTCGAGAAGGTCTCGGATGCGGCCCAGGTCAACAAGCACACGGCCCTCGCGCCGAGCGTCGCGCTGCACATCCCGTGGGACAAGGTCGACTCCTACGAGGACCTCGCGAAGCACGCCGAGGACGAGGGCGTTCGCCTGGGAACCATCAACTCGAACACCTTCCAGGACGAGGACTACAAGCTCGGCAGCGTCACGCACAGCGACCCGAAGATCCGCCAGAAGGCGATCGACCACCACTTCGAGTGCATCGAGATCATGCACCAGACCGGATCGCGCGACCTCAAGATCTGGCTCGCCGACGGCACCAACTACCCCGGCCAGGACGACATGCGCGCCCGCCAGGACCGCCTCGCCGACTCGCTCGAGCAGATCTACGCCCGCCTCGGCGACGACCAGCGGATGGTGCTCGAGTACAAGTTCTTCGAGCCGGCGTTCTACCACACGGACGTTCCGGACTGGGGAACCAGCTACGCGCAGGTGGCCGCCCTCGGGCCGAAGGCGATGACCTGCCTCGACACCGGCCACCACGCGCCGGGCACCAACATCGAGTTCATCGTCATGCAGCTGCTGCGCCTCGGGAAGCTCGGCTCGTTCGACTTCAACTCGCGCTTCTACGCCGACGACGACCTCATCGTCGGCGCGGCCGACCCGTTCCAGCTGTTCCGCATCCTCGTCGAGGTCGTGCGCGGCGGGGGTCTCAACAACCCCGACGTCGCGTTCATGCTCGACCAGTGCCACAACATCGAGAACAAGATCCCCGGGCAGATCCGCTCCGTGCTCAACGTGCAGGAGATGACGGCGCGCGCGCTGCTCGTCGACTCCGCCGCCCTCGCCGCGGCCCAGGCGTCCGGTGACGTGCTCGCCGCCAACGCGGTGCTGATGGATGCCTTCTACACCGACGTGCGGCCGATGCTGGCGTCGTGGCGCGAGTCGCGCGGGCTGCCCGCCGACCCCATGGCGGCGTACGCGGCCAGCGGCTACTTCGAGAAGATCACCGGCGACCGCGTCGGCGGCACGCAGGCGGGCTGGGGCGCGTGACCCGCGTCTGCTTCCAGCTGCAGGTCGTCCCGTCGTTGATCGACGCGTACGTCTCGCGACATGAAGCAGTCTGGCCCGAGATGCTGCAGGCGATCGCCGATGCCGGTCGTCGCAACTACTCGCTATTCCTGCGAGACGACGGGATGCTGATCGGCTACTACGAGACCGACGACGACGCGGCCTCCGCCGCGGCGTTGGCGGCCGACCCGCGCACGGCGGCCTGGGAGGCGGCGGCGGCGGAGTTCTTCGTCTCCCTGGACGGGGCACGGCCGGATCAGGGAGCGCCGACCCTGCGCGAGGTCTTCCACCTCGAAGATCAGCTCGCCGCCCTCTGACCGCCGTGCGCTAAGCGCGGGTCGAGGCCCGCACGACGAGCTCGGGCCGGAACACCGTCTGCCGCGGGATGAGGGTGTCGTCGCCGCTCTCCTCCAGGAGGATGCGCAGCGCCGTCTGCCCGATCGCCCGGCTCGGCTGCCGCACCGAGGAGATCGGCACGGCCGCCGCGGCGGCGAAGGCGATGTCGTCGAAACCGATGAGCGCGATCTGGTCGGGCACGAGCACCGCGCCGTCGACGACGAGCGCCTGGAGCAGCCCGAGGGCGACGAGGTCGTTCGCCGCGAAGAGCGCGTCGGGGCGCTGGCCAGTGGGTCGCTCCAGGAGACGGCGCCCGGCATCCACCCCCTCGTCGACGGTGAGGGCCCGGGTCGCGATCACCTCGATCTCGACGTCGATGTCACTCGCCTCCACGGCCCAGCGAGCACCGTCGAGGCGGTCGCGCACCTGCCGCATGTCGAAGGGCCCGCCCACGAACGCGATGCGGCGGCGACCGGTCTCGATGAGATGCTCGGCCGCCATCCGTCCGCCCACGACGCTGTCGGTGGCGACCGACGAGAAGGTGCCCTCGACGTTCATGCGGTCGACGAGCACCGCCGGGATGCCGCGCTCGCGCAGCCGGGTGAGGCGGCGCGTGATGTCGCCGTACGGGGCGATGAGCACGCCGCGCACGCTCTGCTCTTCGAACAGATCGAGGTACATGCCCTCGCGGGCGGGATCCTCGTCGGTGTTGCCGACGAGTACGGCGATGCCGTGGCGGGATGCCTCGTCCTCGGCCCCGCGGACCACCTGGTTGAAGAAGGGGTTCTGGCCGTCGAGCACGACGAAGCCGACGGTCGACGAGACGCCCGCACGCAGGCGCCGGGCGGCGTCGTTGCGCACGTAGCCGAGTTCGTCGATCGCGCCCTGCACCCGGGCGATCGACTCGGCGCTCACCTCGTCGGGTTTGTTCAGCACGTTCGAGACGGTGCCGACGGAGACGCCCGCGTGACGCGCGACGTCCTTGATGCTCACGGCCACGGGTCACCTCCTCGGGACAGGGCAGAGCTGAGGAAGGCCCGGCCGGCATGCATCTGCCGGCCGGGCCCTGGGGCGCACCCCTTTTCGGGACCCGGCATGTGCCGACCGGGTCCAGAGAGGAGCCGACTTAGAAGTCGAAGTCCCCGATGTTGTCGGCGTTGAACGTGAACGGGTCGCCCAGCAGGACGGTGCCGTTCGCGCCGACGGTGTAGCTGCCGAGCTTGCCGGCGTCGAACTCGTCGCCCTCGGCGCCGGTGATGTCGCCGTCGATGAGCGCCTTCGTCGCGTACGCGGCGAGGTAGCCGAGGTCACCCGGGTTCCACAGCGCGAACGCGGTGACGGTGCCGTCGAGCACGTAGTCGCGCATCTGGTTCGGGGTGCCGAGGCCGGTCAGCGCGACCTTGCCCTTGAACTCCGAGGTGGAGAGGTAGCGCGCCGCAGCCGAGATGCCGACCGTGGTGGGCGAGATGATGCCCTTCAGCTCCGGGTACGTCGAGAGCAGGCCCGCGGTCTTGTCGAACGAGGTCTGGTCGTCGTCGTCGCCGTAGACGACCTCGACGAGCTCGATGTCGGGGTAGTCCGACGCGATGTACTCGGTCATGATGTCGATCCAGGCGTTCTGGTTCGTCGCGGTGGCCGCGGCCGAGAGGATCGCGACCTGACCGGCGCCGCCGATCTGCTCGGCGATGAGGTCGACCTCGACCTTGGCGATGCCTTCGGCGTCGGCCTGGTTGATGAACAGGTCGCGGCAGTCGGCGTTCACGTCGGAGTCGAAGGTGACGACCTTCATCCCGTTGTCACGAGCCGTGTTGAGCGAGTCGCACAGCGCGTCGGGGTCGTTTGCCGAGACGACGAGCCCACCGACGCCCTGCTGGGCGGCGGTGTCGATGAAGCTGACCTGCGAGTCGGGCGTGGCCGTGGCCGGTCCGACCTCGGCGTAGGTGCCGCCGAACTCCTCGATCGCTTCGGCGCCACCGGCGTCGGAGGTGTCGAAGTAGGCGTTGCCCAGGTTCTTCGGGAGGAAGGTGATCGAGTAGTTGGCGTCGCCGCCGGTGTCGCCACCCGTGTCGCCGGTGCCGGCTGCGCAACCCGTGGCGACGAGCGCCACGGTAAGGGCGATGCCGGCGACCGCGGTCGCGCGGATCTTTCGGTTGAACATCGTTGTTTCTCCTAGTGTGAGGTTGCCGTGCCTGAGGGCGCGGCGCTGCGGGGGGTCCCTGTTACTACACAGGTCCCGGGGACCCCTTCTTCCCTCCCGGCACGACCCGCTTCACGCGGAGCCAGGCCAAGAAGCTGGTTGCCACGACGGAGGCCACGAGCAGCACTCCGGTGACGATGCTGATGACGTCGCTCGTCAGGCCTGCGAGACGCAGGGCGCTGCCGACGAAGCCGATGAGGAGCACGCCCGCGATGACGCCGTGCAGCGCCCCGCGTCCGCCGAAGATCGAGACGCCGCCGAGCAGCACCGCCGCGATCACGCTGAGCTCGAGGCCGGCGGTGTTGTCGGCGAGCGAGACGTTGGTCTTGAGCGCGTAGTAGATGCCGGCGACGGCGGAGACGAGTCCGCTGACGACGAAGAGCAGGAACTTGGTGCGTTCGATGCGCACGCCCGAGAAGCGGGCGGCCTCGCTCGACAGGCCGATCGCGAAGATGCCGCGGCCCGCGGGCGTGAAGTGCAGCACGAGCGCGAACACGAGCGCGAGCACCACGAACAGCACGATGATGTTCGGGATCGGGGTGCCGGGGATGCGGTCGAGCACGAGGCTGCGCATCTCCGCCGGGAAGTCGCCGATCCGGTCGGTACCGACGAGGCCGACGGCGAGACCGCGGAACAGGGCGAGCGTGCCGATCGTCACCGCGAGCGAGGGCAGCCCGACGACGGTGATGAAGAAGCCGTTGACCGCTCCGGCGGCGACCCCGACGAGCAGGGCCACGACGAGCGCGACGCCGACGCCGAGCCCGGCGTTGTTCGCGATGCCGAAGGCGACGCCGGCGAGGCCCGCGGTGCTCGCGACGGAGAGGTCGATCTCGCCGGTGACGATGATGAGCGTCATCGGCAGCGCGATGAGCAGCACCGCGGCGACGTTCGGCAGCAGGTACTGGATGGTCAGCGGCCCGGCGAATCCGGGCACCGACACGTACGCGACGATGTAGACGAGCACGAGCAGGCCGATGATCGCCATCTCGTGGGTCAGCAGGATCCGGCGCCACAGCGGGCGGCCGTAGTCGCGGTAGGTGCGCACGGGCTTGTCGGCCAGAATCGTGTCGCTCATCAGCTCGTCACCTCTTTGCGCTCCCGGGCGTGGACATCCCTCAGCCGTCTCGCGGTGCGGAGAGCGAGCAGCCGGTCGAGCACGATCGCGCCGAGGATGAGCGCTCCGACGACGGCGCCCTGCCAGAAGTCGGGCACGCCGACGACGGGCAGCGCGCGGCTGATCGTCAGCAGCAGGTAGGCGCCGATCGCGGCTCCCCAGACCGTGCCGCTGCCGCCGAAGATCGCGACACCGCCGATGACGGCGGCGCCGACGGCATCCAGCTCCCAGCCGGAGCCGGCCTGCGAGTTCACCGTGCCGTAGCGGGCCGCGTAGAGCACGCCGCCGAGTCCGGCGAGGGCGCCGCAGACGACGAACGCGGCGAGAGTGCGCTGGGTGACCTTGAGTCCGTAGAGGTGCGCGGCCGACGGGTCGGAGCCGATCGCATACAGCTCGCGGCCGGCGCGCTGCGTGCGCAGGAACCAGCCGGCGATGACGAGCACCACGATCGCGAGGATCGTCAGGTACGGGATGCCGGCGAGCGCCGACGTGCCGAGCGCGAGGAAGTCTGTCGGCATGTCGGACGCGTTGATGCGGTCGCTGCCGGTCCAGAGCACGTTGATGCCACGGAACGCGTAGAGCGTGCCGAGGGTGATGACCAGCGACGGCACCTTGGCGAACGCGACGAGCGCGCCGTTGAGGAGGCCGAGCAGACCGCCGAAGAGGATGCCGATCAGGAACACGGCCGGCCAGGGGAGCCAGGGCAGGTCGATGAACACCCGGCCCGTCAGATAGGCCGAGAGGCCGAGCACGGAGCCGACCGAGAGGTCGACGTTGCGGGTGATGATGACGATCGCCTGGCCGACCGCGACGAGCAGCAGGATCGACGGCGTCAGCAGCAGGTCGCGGAAGCCGTCGCCCGAGAACAGGAAGCGCGGGTTCACGATCGTCGTGATCGCGACGACGATCACCAGGGCGAGCAGGATGCCGGTCTCCCGGGCGGTGACGAACCGGGTGAGTCGCTGGAGCACGGGATTCATCAGGCAGCCGCCTCGGAGTGGGTCGCGGCGAACATGACCGACTCGGCGGTCGCCTCGGCGCGCGGGACGTCGGCGGTGATGCGGCCCTCGTGCACGACGAGCACGCGGTCGGCCATGCCGAGCACCTCGGGGAGTTCGGACGAGATCATCAGAATGGCGAGTCCCTGCTGGGCGAGTTCGGAGAGGAGGCGGTGCACCTCGGCCTTGGTGCCGACGTCGATGCCGCGGGTGGGCTCGTCGATGATGAGCACCTTCGGGTCGGTCGCGAGCCACTTCGCGAGCACGACCTTCTGCTGGTTGCCGCCGGAGAGGGTGCCGACCTCGGTGTCGAGGGCGCTCGTCTTGACCTCGAGCCGGCTCGCCCAGATGCGGGCGCTGGCGTTCTCGAGACCGTCGGTGATGAGACCGAACTTCGCGAGCGTGCGGCGGATGGCGAGGGTCGCGTTGCGCGCGACGCTGGACTCGAGCACGAGACCCTGCTGCCGGCGGTCCTCGGGGACGAGCGCGAGGCCCGCGCGCATGGCCGACGCGGGGTCGTTGCGGCGCAGCAGGTCGCCGTTGAGGGTCACCGTGCCCGCGCTGTAGGAGTCGACTCCGAAGATCGCGCGGGCGATCTCGCTGCGCCCCGCGCCGACGAGTCCGGCGAGCGCGACGATCTCGCCGGAGCGCACCGTGAAGCTGACGTCGGAGAAGACACCCGGCCGGGTGAGCCCCTCGACGACGAGCACGTCGTGGCCGATCTCGGCCTCGAGCTTCGGGAAGAGCGTCGTCACGTCGCGACCGACCATCTGCCGCACGATCTCCTCGACGGTCGTCGACTCGATCGGGCTGGTGGCGATGTAGGCGCCGTCGCGCATGACGGTGACGGTGTCGCAGAGGTCGAAGACCTCGTCGAAGCGGTGGGAGATGAAGAGGATGGCGCGGCCTTCATCCCGCAGCGAGCGGGAGACCGCGAACAGGCGCTCGACCTCGACGCCGGAGAGGGCGGCGGTCGGCTCGTCCATGATCAGCACGCGGGCGTCGAGCGAGATGGCCTTGGCGATCTCGATGATCTGCTGGTCGGCGATCGAGAGGCCGAGCGTCGGGCGGTCGGGGTCGATGCGCACGCCGAGCCGGTCGAACAGGGCGAGGGCCTCGGTGCGCATGGCCCGTCGGTCGATGACGCCGAGGGCTCCGCGCGGCTGGCGCCCCATGAAGATGTTCTCGGTGACCGACAGGTCGGGGAAGAGCGTCGGCTCCTGGTAGATGACGGCGATGCCGGCAGCCTTGGCTTCGGCGGTCGAACGGAAGTCGACGAGTTCGCCGTCGAGCAGGAGGTCGCCGGCATCCCGCTGGTAGAGCCCGGCGATGATCTTCACGAGCGTCGACTTGCCGGCGCCGTTCTCGCCGACGAGGGCGTGGATGGAGGTGCGCTCGAGGCGTAGCGTGCCGTTGGTGAGGGCGATGACCGCACCGAAGGCCTTCGCGATGTGGGAGAGCTCGAGCGCGGGCGTGGCGCCGTGCTGCTCAGTGTCGGACATCGTCGTCTGCTTCCGGAAAGGCGAGTGCGGGGGTCGTGACTGAATCGTGATGAATCGATTCAGGTGATGTTCAGTCACGATAGGCTGCGACGCCCGCTTCGTCAAGCGCGGCTACGCTGACGGCCATGGCGACCCTCCTCGGCGAAGAACGACGGGCCCGCCTGCTCGAGATCCTCGCCCGCGACGGCGCCCTCCGGCTCGACCCCGTCGCGGAACAGCTGGGCGTCTCGGCGATGACCGTGCGCCGCGATCTCGACGACCTCGAGGCGGAGGGTCTCGCCCGTCGCGTGCGGGGCGGTGCGGTCGCCCCGGTGCTGCCGCGCCCGTTCGGGGATCGGATGTCGACCCGCTCCGCGGCCAAGTCGCTCATCGCGCGCAAGGCCCTCGATCTCGTCCCCGCGACCGGCGCGGTGGCGTTCGACGCCTCCTCGACGAGCGGCGTGCTGCTCGGCGAGATCACCGCCCGCGACCTCGTGGTCGCGACGAACTCGGTGCAGAACGCGGCGACGGCGCGCCGGCGGGCCGGGGTGCGATCGATCCTCATCGGCGGCGAGCTCGAGGAGCGCACCGACAGCTTCGTCGGGGTCGTCGCCTGCCGCGCGGCGGCCTCCCTCGGCTACGAGCGCTTCTTCGCCTCGGCCTCCGCGCTCTCGGCAACCGGGTCGAGCGAGGTGTCGCTCGAGGAGGCGCAGGTGAAGGAGGTCTTCGCCGATCGAGCGGAGCAGACGATCCTGCTGCTCGACGCGTCGAAGCTCGGACGCACCGCGGTCGCGCAGGGCCTCGACTGGTCGCGCATCGATGTGCTGGTCACCGAACTCGCTCCGGGCGACGAGCGGCTCGACCCCTACCGGCATCTGGCCGAGCTGCTGTAGAGTCACGTCCTGTTCGATCTCACAACATCTAACAAGGACGTAGAACCGTGGCCAACACGCCCGCCCAGGACCTCATCGCCCGCAGCAACAAGCTCGGCAGCGACCCGCGCGTCACCAACTACGCGGGTGGCAACACCTCGGCGAAGGGCACCGCGACCGACCCGGTGACCGGTGAGGACGTCGAGCTGCTCTGGGTGAAGGGCTCCGGCGGCGACCTCGGCACGCTCACCGAGGCGGGCCTCGCGACCCTCCGCCTCGACCGGGTGGAGGCGCTCAAAGGCGTCTACGCCGGACTCGAGCACGAAGACGACATGGTCGGTGCGCTCGACTTCTGCCGGCACGGGCTCGGCGGCGCGGCCCCCTCGATCGACACGTTCATGCACGCCTTCGTCGACGCGAACCACGTCGACCACCTGCATCCCGACTCCGGCATCGCGTTCGCGACCGCGAAGGACGGCGAGAAGCTCACCAAGAAGGCGTTCGGCGACAAGGTCGTCTGGGTGCCGTGGCGGCGCCCCGGCTTCCAGCTCGGACTCGACATCTCCGACATCAAGGCGAAGAACCCGGCCGCGATCGGCGTGATCCTCGGCGGCCACGGCATCACGGCGTGGGGGAAGACCTCCGCAGAGGCGCAGAAGAATTCGCTGTGGATCATCACGACCGCCGAGGACTACCTCGCCGCCAAGGGCAAGAAGGCGCCGTTCGGCCGCGCGGTCGCGAAGAACAAGGCCCTGCCGGCGGCGGAGCGCCGCGCGAAGGCCGCCGCCCTCGCGGCCACCATCCGCGGCATCGCGTCGCACGACAAGCCGATGGTCGGCCACTTCACCGATTCGGACGTCGTCCTCGACTTCCTCGCCTCGGCGAACGCCCCGAAGCTGGCCGCGCTCGGCACGTCGTGCCCCGACCACTTCCTGCGCACCAAGGTCAAGCCGATGCTTCTCGACCTGCCGGCGAACGCGCCGATCGAGAAGGTCAAGGAGCGGCTCGCCGAACTGCACGAGGTCTACCGCAAGGACTACACGAAGTACTACGAGAAGCACGCCGCGGCCGAGAGCCCCGCAATGCGAGGCGCCGACCCGCTGATCGTGCTCGTCCCCGGCGTCGGGATGTTCTCCTACGGCGCCAACAAGCAGACCGCCCGCGTCGCCGGCGAGTTCTACGTCAACGCGATCAACGTGATGCGCGGCGCCGAGTCGATCTCATCGTACGCTCCCATCTCCGACGCCGAGAAGTTCGCGATCGAGTACTGGGCGCTCGAGGAGGCGAAGCTGCAGCGGATGCCCAAGCCGAAGTCGCACGCCACGCGCATCGCCCTCGTCACCGGCGCCGCCTCCGGCATCGGCAAGGCGATCGCCACCCGGCTCGCGGCCGACGGCGCCTGCGTCGTCATCGCCGACCTCGACCTCGCGAAGGCCCAGGAGGCCGCCGCCGAGATCGGGAACACCGATGTCGCCGTGGGCCTCAAGGTCAACGTCACCGACGCCGGCGCGATCGAGCAGCTGGTGCAGGATGCCGTGCTCGCGTTCGGCGGACTCGACATCGTCGTGAACAACGCCGGCGTCTCGCTCAGCAAGCCGCTGCTGGAGACGACCGAGCAGGACTGGGACTTCCAGCACGACATCATGGCGAAGGGCTCGTTCCTGGTCTCGAAGGCGACCGCGCCGATCCTGATCGAGCAGAAAATGGGTGGCGACGTCATCTACATCTCGTCGAAGAACTCGGTCTTCGCCGGGCCGAACAACATCGCCTACTCGGCGACGAAGGCCGACCAGGCGCACCAGGTGCGACTGCTCGCGGTCGAGCTCGGCGAGCACGGCATCAAGGTCAACGGCATCAACCCCGACGGCGTCGTGCGCGGCTCCGGCATCTTCGCCGCCGGCTGGGGCGCCAACCGTGCCAAGACCTACGGCATCGACGAGCAGGACCTCGGCAAGTTCTACGCGCAGCGCACGATCCTCAAGCGCGAGGTGCTGCCCGAGAACGTCGCGAACGCCGTATCGGTGCTCACCGGGCCGGACCTGTCGCACACGACCGGCCTCCACATCCCGGTCGATGCGGGCGTCGCCGCCGCCTTCCTTCGATGACGGAGCCTGCGCTGACCCGGGCGTTTTCGAAGGGGCGGTCGGGCACGATGGAGGCATGGCGTTGAGCACCAGAAGCGGGGGAGCGGTCGCGGCCGTCGACCTCGGCGCGACCAGCGGCCGCGTGCTGCTCGGCTACGTCGGGCACGACGAACTGCGGCTGACGGATGTCGCGCGCTTCAAGAACGCGCCGGTGCGCACCCTCGACGGGCTGCACTGGAGCTCGTTCGAGCTCTACCGCGACCTCGTCGAGGGCCTCGCCGCGGCCGTGCGGCAGGAGCCGCAACTGGCGAGCATCGGCATCGACTCCTGGGCGGTCGACTATGGGCTGTTGCGCAACGGACGGCTCGTCAACGCGCCCTACTCGTACCGCGACGAGCGAAATGCCGCCGGAGTCGCGGAGGTGCATGCGCGCGTCTCGGCCGAGGATCTGTACCGCCGCAACGGCCTGCAGCACCTGCCGTTCAACACGCTCTTCCAACTCACCGCCGACCGGCTCTCCGGCACGCTCGAGGTCGCGGACTCGTTCCTGCTGATCCCCGACCTGTTCGCCTACTGGCTGACCGGGGTCGGCGTCGGCGAGCGCACGAATGCCTCGACGACCGGCCTCGTCGGCGTCACCGACGGCCAGTGGGACCTCGACCTCGCGTCGAAACTCGACGTGCCCTCCAGCATCTTCCCGCGCCTGGTGGATGCCGGCACCGAGCTAGGCGCGCTCGCGCCGTCGGCCCTCCGCGGGATCGGCGACACCCGCGCCGTCGTCACCGCCGTCGGCACCCACGACACCGCCTCCGCGATCGTCGCGATCCCGGCGACGAGCCCGAACTACGCGTACATCTCCTGCGGCACCTGGTCGCTCGTCGGCGTCGAGCTCGAGAAGCCGGTGCTGTCGGATGCCAGCCGCTCCGCGAACTTCACCAACGAGGGCGGCGTCGACGGTCGCGTGCGCTACCTGCACAACGTGATGGGCCTGTGGCTGCTCTCGGAGTCGATCCGCGACTGGGAACGCGACGGCACGACGATCTCGCTGCCCGCGCTGCTCGGCCAGGCGTCGGCCGTCACGACGAAGGTGCCGATCTTCGACGCGGACGACGAGACCTTCCTCGCCCCCGGCGACATGCCCGCGCGCATCGCCGCCTGGCTGACCGCACACGACCTGCCGGTGCCGACATCGCGGCCGGAACTGGTGCGCAGCATCCTCGAATCGCTCGCCGCGGCCTACGCGTCGTCGATCCGGGATGCCGCGCGACTGAGCGGCACGTCGGTGGAGGTCGTTCACCTCGTCGGCGGCGGCTCGCAGAACGAGCTGCTCTGCCAGCTCACAGCGGATGCCACCGGGCTCCCCGTGCTCGCCGGCCCGGTCGAGGCCACCGCGATCGGCAACGTGCTCGTGCAGGCGCGCGCGCAGGGCTTCGTCGCGGGTGACCTCGAGGCGCTCCGCGCGATCGTGCTGCAGTCCTTCCCGCCGCGCCGCTACGAGCCCACCGCGTAACCGCGGGGCTGGCTACGGGGCGTAGACCGCACGGGCGAGGGCGTCCAGCACGGCCGCGGAGCGCGGACCGAACGACAGGATGTCGCCATCCGCCATGTCGACGAAGCGCTTGTTCTGCCCCGCCGCGGTGAGCGCGATCGCCGGCTTCGCGGCGAGAAGCCCGTCGATGCCGCCCGCGGAGTCGATGCCGTCGGTCATGACCAGGATGAGGTCGGGGTTGGCGGAGACGATCGCCTCGTCGGTCATCGGCTGCATGCCGGTCCAGCCGATCTCGGCGGCGACGTCCACGCCGGAGAGTCCGCGGATGAGGTCGCCCGCCCCGGATTCCTCGCCGAACAGGTAGTAGATGCCCGAGCCGCCGCGCAGGTAGAGGAAGATCATCCGCACCCGGTCTCCCTCGGCCACCGGAGCTACGGCGGCGATCTCGGCGATCTTCGCGTCGACGTCGTCTTGGATGCGCTCAGCGAGCAGGTCGCCGGTCGCGGGTACCCCGAGTGCGGCCGATACGTCGCGGGCGAGCTGCGCGGCCCCGTCGAACGAGGCGTCGTTCTCGACGAACACGACGGTGACGCCCGACTCGCGCAACTGGCTCAGCACGTCGCGCGGACCGATGCTGCCGTCGGTGATCACCAGGGTAGGGCGCAGCGCGAGGACGCTCTCGGCGTCGATCGCGTGGCCGCTGGAGGTGACGACGGGCAGGTCGGCGGCCCCGTCGAAGGTCGTCGAGATGTCGCGGCCGACGAGGGTGTCGCCGAGCCCGAGGCCCCAGATCGTCGCCGCGATGGATCCCGCCATGTCGAGCCCGATGACCCGCGAGGTGTCGCCGATCGTCACCTCGACGTCGCCGCCGCTGTCGCGGGATACGACGGTCGCCGGCAGCCTTTGCGCGGGTGAGGACTCGACGGGTTGGAGCGCTTCGGTCGCGAGCAGCGCCGTGCTCGGCCCGACGTGGGTGCGCGGGGCGGCGGCGAGGTCGAGCTCGGCGAGCGGCCGGTCGTCGGCCAAGGTCGGCGACGGGGTCGTCGTTCCGGCCGATGGCGCGCTGCAACCGGCGAGCGCCAGCACGAGCATGGCACCGGTGAGGGCGAGCACGCGGCGGGAGGTCACAAGGGTCGAGCCTACGCAGGTAAGGCTGACCTTACAAATGAATCAGGTCCGGCGGATCGGCCACCAGGAGTGTGGCGCGTATGCACTCTCGCCAATTGTCTAACAATCCAGTAGATTGTCGAACAATGTCTGCCTCCCCCTCCGCGACGATGCCGGATGCGATCTTCGAGACGCTCCGCGCGCGCATCCTCGACCAGTCGGAGGCCCCGGGGTCGGCCGTGACCGAGTCGGCGGTCGCCCTGCGCTTCGGTGTCGCCCGGCCGACGGCGAAGATCGCGATCGAGCGGCTCGTCGCCGACGGGCTGCTCCGCCGGGAGACGCACCGCGCCGCCCGGGTGCCCGAGCTAGGCCGCGACGACATCGTCGACCTGTTCGCCAGCCGCCTGTTGATCGAATCGGCGGCCACCGCATCCCTCGCCGACGGCGGCACCATCCCGGCCGACGCCCTCGCCGCGCACCGCGAACTGCTCGAGGTCGCCCGCACCGGCGGCGCCTTCGCGGCACAGGACGCCGCCTTCCACCGCGCCCTCGCGTCGGGATCGCCGAGCCCGCGACTCGCCCGCATGCACGCCGCCCTGATGGGCGAGATCGAACTCTGCATCGGGCAGGTGCAGGCCCACCACCTGCTGCCGGTGACCGAGGTCGCGGCGCAGCATCAACGCATCCTCGACGCCGTCACGGCGGGGGATGCCGACGCCGCCGCCGATCTGGCCCGTGCCCACATCGACGCTGCGGGGCAAGCCCTGCTCGCGCACTACGACCGCACCCACTGACCGGAAAGAACATGCCCCAGGATCCTCAGAAGCAGAGCCGCCAGGTTCCGAGCCCGACGCAGATCTTCGAACTGCTGAAGTTCAAGAAGCCGAACTTCGACCCCACCGACCGTCGCCTGCAGTCGGCCCTCACGATCGCCGACCTCCGGCTCATCGCGAAGCGCCGCACCCCGAAGGCCGCGTTCGACTACACCGACGGCGCCGCCGAGGGCGAGCTGTCGCTGGCGCGCGCGCGGCAGGCGTTCGAGGACGTCGAGTTCAGCCCGTCGATCCTGCGCTCCGCTGAGACCGTCGACACCTCGGCGACGATCCTCGGCGGCCCGTCGTCGATGCCGCTCGCGATCGCGCCCACCGGGTTCACGCGGCTCATGCAGACGCAGGGCGAGCTCGCCGGCGCGAGTGCGGCGGGAGCGGCGGGCATCCCGTTCACGCTGTCGACGCTCGGCACCACCTCGATCGAGAACGTCAAGGCGGCCAACCCCGACGGGCGCAACTGGTTCCAGCTCTACGTGATGCGCGACCGCTCGATCTCGTACGGGCTGGTCGAGCGCGCCGCGGCGGCCGGCTTCGACACGCTGCAGTTCACGGTCGACACCCCGGTCGCCGGCGCGCGGCTGCGCGACAAGCGCAACGGCTTCTCGATCCCGCCGGCGCTCACGATGGGCACGATCATCAACGCCATCCCGCGGCCGTGGTGGTGGTGGGACTTCCTGACGACGCCGAAGCTCGAGTTCGCGTCGCTCTCGACGACCGGCGGCACCGTCGGCGAGCTGCTCAACGCGGCGATGGACCCGACCATCTCGTACGAGGATCTGAAGGTCATCCGCGCGATGTGGCCCGGCAAGATCGTCATCAAGGGCGTGCAGAACCTCCAAGACTCGAAGCACCTCGCGAGCCTGGGGGTGGATGGCATCATCCTCTCCAACCACGGTGGGCGTCAGCTCGACCGCGCGCCGATCCCGTTCCACCTGCTGCCGGAGGTCGCGCGCGAGGTCGGGAAAGACGTCGAGATCGGCGTCGACACCGGCATCATGTCGGGTGCTGACATCGTCTCCTCGGTCGCCCTCGGAGCGAAGTACACCCTCATCGGCCGCGCCTACCTGTACGGCCTGATGGCCGGCGGGCGCCGTGGGGTCGACCGCACGATCGAGATCCTCCGCTCCGAACTCGTGCGCACGATGACGCTCCTCGGCGTCGCCTCGCTCGAGGAGCTGAACCCGTCGCACGTCACCCAGCTCGAGCGGCTCGTACCGCGCGCGAAGCCGGTCGTCGCCGCCGCTCCGGTGAAGAAGACCCGCGCGGCCGCGAACTAGCCAAGACCTCCCGCGGCGGCGCTGTGGCGGTGGCCGCCGCGGGATCCCTCCCTAGGCTGGGGGGATGACGAACGACCACGTGATCGTGTTGCCGGGCGGGGGCTACTCCCGCCTCTCCGACAACGAGTCGCACACCGTCGTCACCTGGCTCGAGACCCTGGGACTGTCGGCATCCGTCTTCGCCTATCCGGTCGGTGCCGCGGCCCGGCATCCCGCGGTGCTGGACGCCGTGCGCGGCGAGATCCGCGCGCGACGGGATGCCGGGGCCGGCCGGGTCGCGCTCCTCGGCTTCTCCGCGGGCGGACACGCCGCGGGGATGGCCGCCCTCGCCCCCGGAGCGACCGACGACGAACGTGTCGATCTCGCGATGCTCAGCTACCCGGTCGTGTCGATGATGCTCGACAGCCACCAGGGGTCGCGCGAGAACCTGATCGGACTCGACGCCTCCCCCGAACTCCGGGCCGAGACCTCGCTGGACCTGCTCGTCACCTCCGGCGCGCCGCCGTTCTTCGTCTGGCACACCGCCGAGGACGCCGCGGTGCCGGTGCAGCACAGCTACCTGCTCGGGATGGCGCTGGCCGCCGCCGGCGTGCGCCACGCGCTGCACGTGTTCCCGCGCGGGAAACACGGACTCAACCTCGCGCGGCACGACGGCGACGGCGACGCGGTCATGTGGACCGACCTCGCCGAATCCTGGCTGATCGAAGAGGGCTGGCTCGCCCGCTGAGCTGCGTGCCTCTCGCAGCTCCGGCGACACCCACTCGCGCTACTTCGCCGAGCGGTAGTTCTCCCGGGCCTCGGCCGAGAACGGCGCCGGGGCGACGGTCGCGCGGATCTCCAGCTGCCGGTGCGGCTCGACGGCCGGCTTGCGCGAGTTCGGGCTCTCGCCCCAGAGCACGGTCACCTTCGTGCCGGGCTTCGCGTGCGCGAGATCGATGGACGCCAGCGACGCGAACGTCTGCTCGTTCACCATGTAGCCGCAATCGTGCGAGATGCCGACCTGCACGCCGTCGAGGAGCACCTGGTCGACTTGGAAGAAGCCGTAGCGGGCCTTCGGCAACGCGATGTACTTCGCCGGCAGGCCGTCTTGGAAGAGCGACCCGATGGCGGCGGCGACATCCTCCTCGTCCCAGACCAGCGTGACCTTGGCGCGGGTCGCGGCGCCGGCTTCCAGGGCCGCCTTGCCGATGAACTCGTGGTCGAAGTTGACGCTGCGCTCGTAGCCGAGGTCCCACGGCGTGACGTAGTAGTCCTCGATGTTCGCGGAGTCGACCGACCCGGCGATCGAGCCGGCGCGCGCGGCGGGGAGCCAAGCCCGGTAGGCCTCCATCCCCTCGCCCGTGAAGATCGCGGGAACCGGCGACGGCACCCACGCCGACTCGAGGTTCGCCGACGAGTACGCCATCGAGCCGACCTGCGTGATGCCCAGGTCGGCCCCGGCCTCGAGGATCGCGGCGCGGATCGTGTCGCCTTCGGCCCACGGCCCGAACAGCTCGAACCCGGGCTGCCCGGCCATGCCGTGGCGCAGCGCGCGCACCGTCGTGCCGGCGATCGTGAACGTCGCCATGCCGAAGAACTTCGTCGCCGGCACCTCGCCGCCGATCAGCTTCTCGACGATCGCGAGGGCGTTCGGGCCCTGCAGCTCGTAGCGGTAGAGCTTCGGCGGACCCTGCCGAACGATCGAGTTGCCGTCGAGCTCGAGCTCGACGTCGTAGTCGCCGGTCTCGGCGTGGAAGCGGACCCAGTCGATCGCCATCGGGTGGCCGACGAGGTCGAACGAGTTCTCGGCGAGGTGGAACAGGATGGCGTCGCCGATCACGTAGCCCTCGTGGTTGACCGCGATGAACTGCTTCGCCGAGTCGACCGAGAACTTCGCGAACGAGTTGACCGCGAGGTCCTGGAGCAGCTTCATCGCGTCGGGGCCGGTGATGAACAGGTCGGTCATGTGGTGCGACTGGTCGAGCAGGGCGCACGACGTGCGCCAGGACTGCTGCTCGCTGCGCCAGTTGCTGAACTCCGGGGCGACCGGGAAGACCGTGGGCTTGGACTGCGCGTTGCGCAGGTACTCGACGGGGGAGCCGGCTTCGGCGATCGCGTCGGCGAGGGACGGACCGGAAGACTGCGTTGTCATGGCGTCACCCTACGGATGGGTCCCGCCGACGCCGCCACGGTTTTCAGGACGTGGAAGTCACGTACTGACGACGACGGTGTTGCGGAGGGAGCCGATTCCCTCGATCGTCGTCACCACCTCCGACCCGTCGACGAGGTAGCGCGGGGGCTTGCGGGCGTGCCCGACCCCACCCGGGGTGCCGGTCGCGACGATGTCGCCCGGATCGAGCGGGAAGATCTGCGAGATGTACGCGACGATCGCCGCCGGCCCGAAGACGAGGTCGTCGATCCGGCCGTCCTGCATCAGCTCGCCGTCGACCTCGGTGGTGATGCGGGCGGATGCCGGCACCTCGTCGATCGTCGCCAGCACCGGGCCGACCGGGGTGGTGCTCTCGAAGCTCTTGCCCGGCAGCCACTGCAGCGTGCGGTTCTGCCAGTCGCGCAGGCTCACGTCGTTGAGCACCGTGTAGCCGGCGATCACGGCGGCGGCCTCCTCCTCGGAGGCCCGCCGCACCCGGGTGCCGATGACGACGGCCAGCTCAGCCTCCCAGTCGATCGCATCGGCGCCGTACGACGGCACGACGATCGGGTCGCCCGCGCCGATGAGCGCCTCGGGGTACTTGGTGAACATCGTCGGGTAGTCCGGCTCCTCGCGGCCCATCTCCTGGATGTGCGCGCGGTAGTTCACGCCGACGCAGATGATCTTGCGCGGCGCGGGCACGACCGGCGCCCAGCCGTCGCTCGGGATGTCGTCGACGAGCAGCACCCGTCCCGCCGCCCGTGCGGCGATCACCCGCCAGTCGGGGTCGGCGAGCAGCGCGCCGACATCCGCGAAGCCGGGGATCTCGGCGGCGCCATCGGCATCCAGTCGGACCGCGACGGTGCCGCCATCGCGACGGAGGGTGGCGAGTTTCACCGCAGGGGTCCCAACAGGTTCGTGGCGACGGTGGCGTGCACCGACTCGGTGTCGGACGGGTGGTAGATGCCGGCGAGCACATCCCGCTGCAGCCGGGCGAGTTCGCTCGACGACCGGTACCCGCTGCCACCGGCGACGCGCATCGCCTGGTCGACGACGCGGCGCGTCGTCTCGATGGCGCGGTGCTTCGCGCCGGTGAGCAGCCGGAACCAGCCGCTGCCGTGGTCGGCGACGGCGTCGACATCCGCTGCCAGCGTCTCGAGGTCGGGGCGCAGCGCGTCGAGGGCGAGCGCGGCATCGGCGAGGCGCCAGCGGATGTCGGGGTCCTGGTCGTAGGTCGTGCCGCTCTTGAGCGACGTGCGCTTCTGCGCCGCCTCGACCGCGAGTTCGAGAGCCCGGTCGGCGATCCCCGCGTACACCGACCCGATGAGCAGCAGGAAGTTGCTGAAGATGCCGAACACGAACGGGTCGGCGTTCGGCCCGACCGGGAGGAAGCGCGAGATGCGGTCGGTCGTGACGACGGCGTGGTCGAGCTTCGTCGTGTGACTCTGGGTGGCGCGCATCCCGAGGGTGTCCCAGTCGTCGAACGTCGTGACGCCCGTCGCCTCCCGGGTCAGGAATCCGTGAACGAGGCGGTCGCCGTCCTTCCCGAACACCCCGAGACGCGTCCACGCGGGCGCGAGCGAGGTGAAGATCTTGGTGCCCGTGAACGCGAAACCCCCGTCCACGGTTTCGGCTTTCGTGAGCGAATCCCAGAGCACGAGGTCGTTGCCGGGCTCGCTGTTGCCGAAGGCGAACAGCTCGCCGGCCTCGGCATCCCGCAGCACCCAGTCGAGCGTGTGGTCGCCACGATCGGCCAGCACCCGCGCGACGCCGACCCAGACGAGGTGCATGTTGATGCCGAGCGCGGTCGCCGGGGCATGCGCGGCGAGGAGTCGCTGGTCACGGGCCGTCTCGAGCAGCGAGCGGGGGGCGAGATAGCCGGCGGCGCGCAGGTCGTCGAGGTCCTCGGTGAAGAACGCGTTGTCGCGGTCGTACCCGGCCGCCCGCGACCGGATCGTGGCGAGGAGTTCCGGCGTCAGAGGCACGAACTCAGGCTACGCCGCACCCACCGCCGCGAGCACGACGGGATCCGTGCAGCCGCGGGGGAACCCGGCGATCCGCCGGTCGATGTCGTGGCGGATGAGCCGCACGCCGAACCTTCATCCCGACGCGCGACGGCGGCCGGAACGAGACGTGCTCGCTCACCATCCGCAGCCCCGCCGCGACACCGTGAGGGTCTGCACGCCGACGGCTGGCACCTCGGCATCCACCAGTCGCGGCGCGCGGATGAAGACGTCCCACCGCATCCGGATCTCGCCGGTCGTCTGCGAGACGGCGAACGCGACATCGGGCGGTACCGGCATGACGACCCTGCTCTCAACGACCGGCACGCGTCGACGCTACGCGCCGGTCACCTCGCGGCGGAATGACGCAGCTCGGCGAGCACCTCGGTGAGCTGGTCGACGGCGAAGTCGAGATCCTCGACGGTCGCGACGATCGGCGGGGCGAAGCGGATGGTGGAGCCGTGCGTGTCCTTCACGAGCACGCCGCGGTCCATGAGCTTCTCGCAGACCAGGCGACCGGTGCCCAGCTTCGGGTCGATGTCGACGCCGGCCCAGAGCCCTGCGCCGCGGACGGCGGCGACGCCCTTGCCGACGAGCGCCTTGAGCCGCGACTGCAGGTGCGCGCCGAGCTCGCGGGCCCGGGCCTGGTACTCGCCGGTTTCGAGCAGTTCGACGACGGCCAGCCCGACGGCGGCGGCGAGCGGGTTGCCGCCGAACGTCGAGCCGTGCTCGCCGGGGCGCAGCACGCCGAGCACATCCTTATTGCCGACGACCGCGCTCACCGGCACGATGCCGCCGCCGAGGGCCTTGCCGAGCAGGTACAGGTCGGGGATGACGCCCTCGTTGTCGCACTGGAAGGTCGCTCCGGTGCGGCCGAGGCCCGACTGGATCTCGTCGGCGATGAACAGCACGTTGTGCTCCGCCGTCATCCGGCGCACCTCGGCGAGATACCCGGGACGCGGCACGACGATGCCGGCCTCGCCCTGGATCGGCTCGAGCAGCACCGCGACGGTGTCGTCGTCGATCGCCGCCTCGAGTGCGCGCGCGTCACCATAGGGAACGCTGACGAAGCCCGGCGCGAACGGGCCGAAGTCGTTGCGGGCCTCCGGGTCGGACGAGAAACCGACGATCGTCGTGGTGCGGCCGTGGAAGTTGCCGTCGGCGACGATGATCTTCGCGCGGCCGTCGGCGACGCCCTTCACCCGGTAGCCCCAGGCGCGGGCGACCTTGATCGTCGACTCCACCGCCTCGGCGCCCGTGTTCATCGGCAGCACCATGTCCTTCTTCGCCAGCTTCGCGAGCGCGGCGAGGAACGGGCCGAGGCGGTCGTTGTGGAACGCCCGGCTGGTGAGCGTCACCCGGTCGAGCTGGTCGCGCGCCGCAGCGAGGAGCGCCGGATGCCCGTGCCCGAAGTTGACCGCGGAGTAGGCCGCCAGGCAGTCCAGGTAGCGCTTGCCCTCCGGGTCGGTGACCCAGGCGCCGTCCGCGGAGGCGGCGACGACGGGCAGCGGGTGGTAGTTGTGGGCGCCGTAGGTCTCGACGAGCTCGATCGACTCCGCGCTGGAGAGGCCGGTCACGGTGCTCACCGGCGCAGCTCCAACGTGCAGCACTTCACGCCGCCGCCGCCGAGCAGCAGCTCGGAGAGGTCGACGCCGATCGGGGTATAACCGCGCTCGCGCAGCGACTGCTCGAAGCCGACGGCGCGGGCGGCGATGACGACGTTCTTGCCGTCGCTGAAGCTGTTGAGCCCGAGCACCGCGGCGTCCTCGTCGTTCACCACCACGGCATCCGGATACAGCTCGTGGATGATCGCGAGCGACGCCTCGTCGAAGGCCTTCGGCAGGTAGGCGATGTTGCCCTGGCCTCCGCGCGAGTCGGTGTCGAGCACCGCGATCGCCGTGTCGAGGTGGTAGAACGACGGGTCGATCAGCTTCAGGGTGACGACCTCGCGGCCGTAGAGCTTGCGCAGCTCGTCGTGGCTGTCCGCGTCCGAGCGGAAGCCGGTGCCGGCCAGGATGCGATCGCCGACCAGGAGGAAGTCGCCCTCGCCCTCGTTGACCGACACGGGCTCGGCGACGGTGAAGCCGTGCGCGGCGAACCACTCCATGTAGGCGGGGCCTTCGGGTCCGCGCTCGTCGTACTGGAACTTCGCGCCGTAGGCGATGCCGTCGAGCGTGAAGCCGCCGTTCGCCGCGTAGACCATATCGGGCAAGCCGGCGATGGGGTCGATCAGTTCGACGTCGAAGCCGAGCTCGAGGTAGATCTTGTAGAGCTCCTCCCACTGCCGCACGGCGAGCGAGGTGTCGGTCGGGTCCTCCGGATGCATCCACGGGTTGATGCGGTAGCTGACGGTGAAGTGCTCGGGGCGGCACATCAGGATCGTCTTCTTGACCGCGACTCGCTCGGCGGCGGCAGGGGACTCGACGACTTGTTGCATGATTCCAGGATCGCACGCAAGCATCCGGGGTTTCCGTGCCTGGCACGCACCACTTCGTCGAATCGACGTGTCGTTGCGCAACGATCCGCCGCTACCCTGGAGCGTGGACAACCTCGACTACGGGATCATCGACCTCCTGCGCCAGAACGCCCGAGCCGGGTACGGGGATATCGGCGACAAGATCGGGCTGTCGGCGTCCGCAGTAAAACGCCGCGTCGACCGGCTCGTCGCCGACAAGGTGATCCGCGCCTTCACCGTGCAGGTCGATCCGATCGTCGACGGGCTCGCCACCGAGGCCTACGTCGAACTGTTCTGCCGCGGCACCGTCGCGCCCGAGGAGCTGCGCCGCATCCTCTCCGCCGTGCCGGAGGTGCAGGATGCCGCGACCGTCACCGGCGATGCCGATGCCATCGTGCACGTGCGCTCGCGCGACATCCCCTCGCTCGAGGATGCCCTGGAGCGCATCCGGGTCGCCCCCTCCGTCGATCACACCCGCAGTGCGATCGTGCTGTCGCGGCTCGTGCACCGCTCCTACGAATGAGCGGTTGACCCGCGTAGTTTGTATTGATACATTTGATACAAACCTCGTACAATCGTCCTCGGAGCACATGCCATGGATGTCGTCATCCCCCTCGTGTTCGTCGGCGTGCTGGCCGCCGTCGTCCTCGTCTTCCTCGCACTCACCCTCGTCCCGGCGTTCCGGGCGCGGCAGAGCCGGTCCCTCGCCCGCGCGGTCGGGCTGGAACTCGACCCCTCGATCGCCGCACGGGTCGAGCGACGGTTGACGCTGCGGGCGCGCCTGGGGGCCGTCGGTGCCCTGATCGGGCTGGCCGCGGGAACTGCCCTCGTGCTGGTGGGCGACCTGGGCTTCAACGCCGGAGCCTGGCTGGTCAACGGGGGGTTCTTCATCGGGCTCGGGATCGGCGTCTCGGCTTCGTCACTCGTCGCCCTCGACCGGCCCTCGGAGCCGACCGTCCGCGTCGCTCGCTCCCGCGACATCACGCTGAGCGACTATCTCGCTCCCCACGAGCTCATCCCCACCCGCATCCTGGTGGTGGTGGCCGCCGCCCTGGCGCCGGCCGTCTGGCTGGTGCCGCGCGACGCCGTCGTGTTGCCCGCGCTGTTCCCGGCCGCGCCTCTCGTGGCGCTTCTCGCGGTGGGCGCCGCCGTCGTGCTCGAGGTCGGCGGGCGCGCTGTCATCGCACGGCCGGCGCCCGCGCAGACGGCCGAGCAACTCGCGTGGGAGGATGCCCTCCGCGCGACCGCCCTCCGGCAAATGCTGACGGCCCCGTTGACGCTCGCGGGCGTCTCGATCATCTGGTCGGGTTTCGGCGCGCTTACGCTGCTGCCGCCCTCAGTGGGTCAGATCGTGCTCGGCATCACGATGCCGGTTCTCATGACGGGCCTGATCGTCGTGGCCGTTCTCTCCATCGTGAGCCGCCCGCAGCGGTACTTCCTCCGTCACCTCTGGCCGGATCTCGCGAGCCCGCGATGACACTCCTGACCATCGACCCCGGCTCGGCGACGCCCCCCTACGAGCAGCTCCGCGCCCAGGTTCTCGCGCAGATCCAGAGCGGCGAGCTGTCGGCCGGCGTGCGGCTGCCGACGGTCCGGCGGCTCGCCGACGATCTCGGACTGGCACCCAATACCGTCGCGAGGACCTACCGGGAACTCGAGCAGGCGGGAGTCGTGGAGACGCGCGGGCGGAACGGCACGTTCGTCGCACTCTCGCCCGATGCCGCGGCGCGCGGAGCCCAGGAGGCCGCAGTCGCTTTCGTCGCGCGACTGCGTGCCCTCGGCATCCCCGAGACCGAGGCGCGCGACTACCTCGACGCCGCGTGGCAGTCCTGAATCAGACGACGAGGGCCCGGAAGTCCTTGTCGGGGTTCCCGAACCGGTGGGCGGTGATCGACACCGACTGCTCCCGCAGGAACGGCAGCATCTCGATCCGTCCGGCCGTCGTGACGGGCCCGGCCCACACCGCGGTGTCGACGGACCCGTCGAGGGCGGCGGCGAGCGACGCGGCATCCGAGCCGACGAGGCGGATGCGGGCCGGCAGTCCCTTCGCCGCGCGCACACGGAAGGCCACGTCGCTCTCGACCTTCACCCCGAGGATGCCGAGCGGCGATCCGCCGAGCGGGGTGTCGTCGTCGATGAACGGCAGCAGCCCCGACGGCAGCGGGGTCGCCGTGCTGATGAGCAGCTTCGCGCGGGCGCGCACCCCGGCGGCGAGCACCCGGGCCAGGTCGCCGATCGGGGCGCCGTCGTCGAGCCGCACGACGACCTCGGCGGGTCGATAGCGGAAGACGTTCCGCTCGACCCCGAGCGCCGTCGGGTCGGAGCCGCGGCCGAACTCGGTGGTCCAGGCCTCCTCGTCGGAGAACGCCGCGCGCCGGACCGTGTCGAACGCGGGGAAGTCGAGCACCGGCTGGAACGCCTCGATGACGGTGCGCGCGCGGGAGTCGAGTCCGTCGAGCGTGAGGTCTTCGCTCGGCTCGGTGTGGTCGGGCCGCCAGTCGCCGAGCACGAGCAGCGTGTTCGGTCCGCCGGCTTTCGCTCCCGGTCCGACGGCGGAGCGCTTCCACCCGCCGAACGGCTGCCGCCGCACGATCGCGCCGGTGATCGGCCGGTTGACGTACAGGTTGCCCGCGCGGGCCGCGTCGAGCCAGACGCCGACCTCGCGGGCATCCAGAGAATGGATGCCCGCGGTGAGCCCGTAGTCGGACGCGTTCTGCAGCGCGATCGCGGTCGTCAGATCGGGCGCCGTCATGAGTCCGAGCACCGGCGCGAAGAACTCGGTGCGGTGGAAATCGCTGCCCGGCAGCACGCCCTCACGCACCCCGGGAGACCAGAGCCGCTCGGTCTCGTCGAGCTGCCGGGGCTTCACCAGCCAGCTCTCGCCCTCGGCGAGCTTCGTCAGCGCACGCGCGACCTTGCCTTCGGCCGGCGCGACGAGCGGGCCGACCCGCGTCTCCGGGTCGAGTGGCGAGCCGACCGCGAGACTTGTGACGGCATCCGCGAGTTGCCGGCGGAACCGGTCCGACGTGCCGACCGACCCCACGAGGATCGCGAGCGACGCCGCCGAGCACTTCTGGCCGGCGTTGCCGAATGCGCTCGTCACGAGGTCGGCGACGGCGAGGTCGAGGTCGGCGGACGGCGTGACGATGATCGAGTTCTTGCCGCTCGTCTCGGCGAGCAGCGGAAGGTCGGGGCGCCACGACCGGAACAGCTCGGCGGTCTCGATCGACCCGGTGAGCAGCACGCGGTCCACCTGCGGCGCGGTGATGAGCGCGCGGCCCACGGTGTTCTCGGGTACGTCGACGAGTCCGAACACGTCGCGGGGGATGCCCGCTTCCCAGAGCGCCTCGGCGAGCACCGCTCCCGACCGCATGGTCTGCGGCGCGGGCTTGAGCAGTACCGCGCTGCCGGCGGCGAGCGCCGCGAGAGTTCCGCCGGCTGGGATCGACACCGGGAAGTTCCACGGCGGCACGATGACGGTCAGCGCGACGGGCTCGAACACCGCCCCCTGGATGCCGGCCAGCTCCCGGGCGCGCGCGGCGTAGTAGTGCGCGAAATCGACGGCTTCGCTCACTTCGACGTCGGCGTCGGCGAAGGTCTTGCCCGTCTCGGAGACCATCACCTCGATGAGCCGTCCGCGGAACGCCTCGAGCACCTCGCCGGCGCCATCCAGATGCTCCGCCCGGCTGCTGCCCGGGGCCCGGCCCCAGTCGACTCCCGCAGCGGCGGCGTCGCGCACGCGCTCGGCCACGGCATCCTCGGTCGACAGACGGGACGCCGTCACGGTGTCGGAGCCCAGGGTCGACGTCGCGGCCCGAGACAGCACGCCGCGCGCCCACTCGCGGTTGCCCGGCGTGGCCGGGTCGGTGTCGGGCGTGTTCGCGAACACCTCGGGGGTGCGCGGCACGTCGGGGTGCGAGCGGTCCTGCACCCGGTGGGTCGCCGGCACCGGATGCGGCAGCAGTTCGAGCGACGCGGCGAACCGCCCGACCTCCCGCGCGAAAACCTCCGGGTCGTCGATATCGGCGAGCGCGGGCAGGAAGTTGTCGGAACTCGCGTTCTCCTCGAGCCGCCGCACGAGGTACGAGATCGCGGCGTCGAACTGGGCGGGCTCGACGACGGGGGTGTAGAGCCGCACCCCGCCGGTGTCGGCGCGCACGGCGTCGGCGAGCGCGGGCGCCATGCCGAGCAGCATCTCGACCTCCACCCGGTCGGAGACCCCGCGGCGTTCGGCGAGCAGGTGGGCGAACGCGAGGTCGAAGAGGTTGTGCCCGGCGACGCCGATGCTGACGGCCTCGGTGCGCCCGGGATCGAGGGCGGCGATCAGCATCCGCTTGTACTGCGCGTCGGTCTCGGCCTTCGTTCCCCAGGTCGCGAGCGGCCAGCCGTGCACGCCGGCGTCGACGTGTTCCATCGCGAGGTTGGCGCCCTTGACGATGCGCACCTTGATGCCGGCTCCGCCCGCCGCGACGCGTTCGCGCGCCCACGCGGTCAGCCGCTCGAGCGCGGGCAGCGCATCGGGGAGGTAGGACTGCAGCACGATCCCGGCCTCGAGCTCCATGAGGTCGGGCTGGGCGAGCAGCCGGGTGAAGACCGCGAGCGTCAGATCGAGGTCGCGGTACTCCTCCATGTCGAGGTTGATGAACTTGCGCGCGCGGGAGCGGGCGGCCTGCTCATACAGCGGGGTGAGTCGCTCGACGACGCGCTCGACCGCCTCCTCGAAGCCCCAGGCCGGCAGCTGCGGTGCGATCGACGAGACCTTGACCGAGAGGTAGTCGACGTCGGTGCGGGCGAGCAGGGTCGCCAGTGCGGCCAGCCGCCGCTCGGCCTCGCGTTCGCCGAGCACTGCCTCGCCGAGCAGGTTGATGTTCAGCTGCACGCCCGGCTGGCGGAGCCTCCCGAGGGTCTTCTCCAGGCGGGCCGGCGTCGCGTCGACGACGAGGTGCTGCACGAGGCGGCGGAACACCGCGCGGGCCACCGGGATGATCGGGCGGGGCGCGACGATCCCGAAGCCGCCGCCGGCCGCGACCGCCGTGCGGAGGTACCAGGGCAGGAACAGCGGGATGCGGCGCGACAAGTGCTCGAAGTTGCGGGCGGCGACGCGCGGGTCCTCGGGGCGGATAACCCGGTCGACGAAGCCGAGGGTGAATTCGAGGCCGCGCGGGTCTTTGAGCAGCCGGGCGAGTTCGACGGCTCCGCGGTCGACAGGGGCGTCCGCGGCGGCGGAGAGCCAGCGGCGGACTTGCTGTTCGACCGCGTCGAAAGACGGCAGATCGCTCGGGTGCGAATCCGGCATGACTTCGAGGATAGGCCGCGCACGCCCGTTCCCCAGCGTTCGGACGGGTCACGCCCGGCATCCGCTCAGGCTCTGCCGACCGCGCCGTGCGAGCGGTGGGTACCATCGTCTGCATGTCCACCGTGTCCGAGATCCCGCCCGCCGAATGGGAGCTGTGGCGCACGATGCGGGCCCTGAACGAGCAGCTGGGCCGCGAACTCGATCGCCAGCTGCAGCGTGACGCGGGCATCTCGCAGGCCGACTACGGCATCCTCGTCACCCTGTTCGAAGCCCCCGAGCGGCAGATGCGCACCGGCGAACTCGGGCAGGTACTCGCCTGGGAGAAGAGCCGGGTCTCGCACCAGGTCGCCCGCATGGAGGCCCGCGGGCTCGTCGAGCGGGTCGTCTGCGAGAGCGACGGCCGCGGCACCTGGGTGACCCTCGCGACCGAGGGCAAGCGCGCCCTGCTCGGCGCGATGCGTCAGCACGCGGCGGCGATCCGCGAATCCTTCCTCGACGAACTCGAGCCCGACGAGAAGGCGATCATGCTGCGCGCGACCGCACGCGTGCTCGCCAAACTCAACGCCGCGTGCGAGTCGGCCGAGGCCGCCGAACCCGGCGCCGCGTGACCGGAACCCCCGGCACCCGCCGCGTCGACGTCGTCATCGTCGGCGGCGGGCACAACGCCCTCACCGCCGCCGCCTACCTGGCCGGTGCGGGGAAGTCGGTCGTCGCGCTCGAGCGCCTCGGAGCGTTCGGGGGCGCCGCGGTGTCGGCCGAGGTCTTCCCCGGCGTCTCGGCGCGACTCTCCCGCTATTCGTATCTCGTCTCGCTGCTGCCGGCCCGGATCATCCGCGACCTCGGCCTCGACATCCGTCTCTCCCGTCGCCGCTACTCGTCGTACACGCCGCAGCCGGGCACCGCCACCGGGCTGCTCGTCGACACCGGCGACCCCGCGGGCACGGCCGCGTCGTTCGCCGCGATCGGGGCGACCCCGGATGCCGACGCCTGGTCGTCGCTCTACGCCTCGACGTCGCGGCTCGCCTCGACGTTGTTCCCCACCGTCACCGAGCCCCTCGTGACCCGCTCGGAGGCGAAGCGGCTGCTCGGCGACGACGCCGCCTGGGATGCCTTCATCGAGCAGCCCGTCGGAACCACGATCACCTCGGCCTTCGAGCACGACCTCGTGCGCGGCGTGGTCGCCACCGACTCGCTCATCGGCACCTACGCGGCACCGGTGGATGAAGGTCTCGACGGCAACCGCTGCTTCCTGTACCACGTCATCGGCGGCGGGACGGGTGACTGGGACGTGCCCGTCGGCGGCATGGGCAGCGTGAGCGGGGCCCTCTGGCACGCGGCCGTCGAAGCCGGTGCGGAACTGGTGGCGGATGCCGACGTCACCTCGGTCACCCCCGACGGCGAGGTGACCTACCTGCGCAATCAGCAGGAGCACCGCCTCGCCGCGGGCACCGTGCTGAGCGGGGTCGCACCGTTCGAGCTCGCGCGGCTGCTCGGCGAGACGGCGCCCCGCCCCGAAGGCGCCCAGGTGAAGGTCAACCTGCTGCTGAAGCGGCTGCCGCGGCTGCGCGACACCACGGTGTCCCCGGAAGCGGCCTTCGGCGGCACGTTCCACGCCAACGAGGGGTGGGATCAGCTGGGTGCGGCCTATACCGAGGCGCTCGCGGGACGCGTGCCCGACCCCCTCCCGGCTGAGATCTACTGCCACTCGCTGACCGACCCCAGCATCCTCTCCCCGGAGTTGCAGGCCGCCGGCGCCCAGACCCTCACGGTGTTCGCGCTGCAGACCCCCGACCGGCTGGTGTCGGAGTCGAACAACGACGCGCGTCGCGAGGAGTTCCAGGCCGCCGTGCTGCGCTCCCTCGACGCCGTGCTCGCCGAGCCGCTCGCCGACCTCGTGCTCACCGACGGCGACGGGCGGCCGTGCATCGAGACGAAGACCACGCTCGACCTCGAGCACGCGCTGCGGATGCCGGGCGGCAACATCTTCCACGCGCCTCTCGACTGGCCCTTCGCCGAGGACGACCTCCCGCTGAGCACGCCGGCCGAGCGCTGGGGTGTCGCGACGGAGCACGCCCGTATCCTGCGCTGCGGCTCGGGAGCCCAGCGCGGCGGTGCCGTCAGCGGCCTCGGCGGTCACAACGCCGCGATGGCCGTCCTCGAGGCGGGCTAGCTCCAGTCGGAGGCAGCCCGCTGCTTCGTCGAGGGCAGTCGCACCTGCTGAGCCCACTCCCGCATCCATTCGGGGATCGGATGCGCCGCGGTGTCGACACCGACGATGTCGCCGACCTCCTGGATCGCCGCGACACCCCCCGCCATCCGCAGGAAGCGCCCCTGCACATACGCACGCGCGTAGATCTCGCCGTTCCGCACGATGCGCTGCTCCATGTACACGGCGACATCGTCGTACCCGATGATGCGCGACTCGGTCTGGAACCGCTGCCCAACCTCGAGCGACTTGCGGTACGCGATGGTCTGCGCCGAGACGACCGGGTAGACCTTCGCCGCCATCATCTTCTGCCATCCGCCGGAGCGCAGCATGAGGTCGGTGCGCCCGTGATCGAGCAGCATCAGGTACACGCCGTTGTTCATGTGCCGCAGCTCGTCGATGTCCGACAGCCAGACGCGGTCGGGAACGATCGAGACGTCGTGGATGTGCAGCGCGCCTCGCCGCTTCGCCATCAGACGGATGCGGAGCAGGCGCGAGAAGCGGCGGAACCAATCCATGCGGGCACGCTAGCCGTTCGCGCGCCGCGCCCCGAACCGGATGTCCGCGGCGCACAGCCACACGGGCGGATCAGCGTCGCCGGTTGTCGACGATCGTCATACGCGGCCCGTGCCGCTCGTAGCCGATGCCCGCGGCCTCGATGAGCCGCACCACGCGCTGCCGGTGCCCGCGCCACGGTTCAAGCAGCTCGAGCATCCCGTCGTCATCGACACGCTCCCCGATGAGTGCCCAACCGACCCGCTTGCTCACGTGGAAGTCGCCCACGCTGACGGCATCCGGGTCGCCGTGCGAGCGCTGCACCGTCTCGGCCGCGGTCCACACCCCGATGCCCGGGATCGTGCGCAGCCGCCGGGTGGCCTCCTCCGCCGTCACGGTCGCCGTGCGTTCGAGCGACTCGCCGGCCGTGACCGCGCGCATGACGGTGTCCGAGCGCTGAGGTCCGACCCCCGCCCGGTGCCACTCCCACGACGGCACGCGCTTCCAGACCGCCGGAGCGGGGGCGACGCGCATCCCAGCCGGGGCCGGACCGGGGGCGGGCTCGCCGTGCCGCAGCACCAGTTCGCGCCAGGCGCGCTTCTGCTCGATCCCGGTGACCTTCTGGCCGAGCACCGTCGGCACCAGGAACGGCATGACCCGGGCCGCACGGGTCAGCCGCAGCCCGGGGAAGCGACGGTGCAGCGCGGCCACGACGGGATGCCGCGACGGGTCGAATCCGCTCGCGTCGTCGCGGGCACCGAGCAGGTCGGGCACCGAGGCGAGGGCGTGCTCCGCCCCCGGACCCCACGCCGTCGCCTCGATCGCTCCGGCAACCTCGCGCAGCCGCAGCGTCGCAGCCCCGTCGGGTGTGCCGATCGCGAGCCACCAGCCCCCGGCGTCGCGACGGCAGGTGGGGTCGGACGCCCCCTGGCGCAGCGGCCCGAGCACGAGCGGCAGCGACACCGGCTCGGGCGGCGCGAAGCGGGAGGTCAGCATCATCGCGATGCTAACCCCCGCCCGGGACCGCCGCGCGAATGGGCGATCCTGCGATCAGCCGCAGGTGTACTCGACGCCGTCGACGTTCCAGACGCCGGGGCCGTACTCGGCGCAGACCTGGGCCAGCCCGCCGAAGAGGGCCGCGCCGCCCGCGACGAGGACGATGATCCAGATCAGCCCGAGCACGATGCCGATGATGCTGATGACGATGCCGACGGTCGCGGGGGTGTTGGGGACGCCGGCCCGCTTCGACTGACCGCGCGCGATGATGCTCACGATGAGCCCCGCGATGGAGAACAGGAAGGCGAGGACGAGGCCGACGATGCCGAGGGTCTTGCCGTCGGAAGCCGCGGGAGCGGCGGCGGGGGTGGGAACAGCAGGTGTGGTCATGGTGCGCATCTCCTCGATCGATGGTCCGGACGGGCCGGCTCGCCGCCGACTATAGCGATCCGCGAGCTGGCGGCGCCAGGAGCAGGGTGGGAACGACAGAGCCGGAGCACCCCACGGGCTGCTCCGGCTCTGTGACGATCCGTGGATCAGTAGGTCGACATCCCCGAGCTGACCGCTGCGCCGATCACGATGACGTAGATGATCGTGACGATGACGCCGAGCACCAGGAAGATGATGCTGAGGATGATGCCGATCCTCGCCGGGGTGTTCTCCACTCCGGCGACCTTCGACTGGTTGTTGGCGATGATGCTGACGATCAGACCGGCGAGCGAGAAGACGAACGCGAGGACGAGACCGACGATGCCGAGAGTCTTTCCGTCGGAGACGGGAGCCGGGCCGGGAGCCGGGGCGGGCGCGGGGGTGGTCATGATAGGTCTCCTTGAGATGAACTGAGCACGACGTGCGTCGTACCGCGCCCGATCCTAGCGAGCCTCACCTTTCTGGGGCGAGCACTTGCGCACGGCGTGCCTCACTCGGTAATACAGGCAGAATGGTCGCGTGAGCGTCGGCATCCTGACCAGCGGCGGCGACTGCCCCGGACTCAACGCGGTGATCCGCGCAGCCGTCTTCACGGGCAGCAAGCTGCACGACCTCGACTTCGTCGGCTACAAGTGGGGCTGGAAGGGCCTCGTCGAGAACGACACGATGCCCCTCGGCCGGCCGCAGGTCATGGGCATCTCGAAGCAGGGCGGCACGATCCTCGGCTCGTCGCGCACCAACCCGTTCGAGCACGGCGGCGCCGAGCGCGTGGCCGAGGTGATGGCGGAGGGCGGCGTCGACTCGCTCATCGCGATCGGCGGCGAGGGCACGCTCGCCGCGGCCCAGCGACTGGCGGATGCCGGCATCCCGATCGTCGGCGTGCCCAAGACGATCGACAACGACCTGTCGGCGACCGACTACACGTTCGGCTTCGACACCGCCGTGCAGATCGCGACCGACGCGATGGACCGGCTGCGCACGACCGGCGACTCGCACGGCCGGTGCATGGTCGCCGAGGTGATGGGCCGCCACGTCGGCTGGATCGCGCTGCACTCCGGGATGGCGGCGGGCGCGCACGCGATCCTCATCCCCGAGCAGAAGACCACCCTCGAGCAGATCGTGGAATGGGTCGAGAGCGCCCGTGATCGCGGTCGCGCCCCGCTCGTCGCCGTCTCGGAGGGCTTCAAGCTCGACTCGATGGACGAGGCGCACTCCGAGCGGGGACTCGACGCCTTCGGCCGCCCCCGGCTCGGCGGCATCGGCGAACTCCTCGCGCCGCTCATCGAGGACGCGACCGGCATCGAGACCCGGGCCACCACCCTCGGCCACATCCAGCGCGGCGGCACGCCGTCGTCGTACGACCGCGTGCTCGCCACCCGGTTCGGGATGACGGCCGTCGACATGGTCGTGCGGGAGCGTTGGGGCAAGATGGTCGCCCTGCGCGGCACCGACATGATCGAGGTGCCGTTCTCGGACGCTCTCGGGCAGCTGAAGACCGTGCCGCAGGAACGCTACGACGAAGCGCGCGTTCTGTTCGGCTGAGGACTACCTTCGGGACTATGAGCGCAGCGTTCGCGGTCGCCGGATCGATCCTGGCCCTCGTGGCCGCCCTGATCCACGTGTACATCTTCCTGCTCGAGAGCGTCTTCTGGACGAGGCCGGCGACGATGAAGACCTTCGGCATCCGCGACGCCCGCGACGCGGAAGTGTTGCGGGCGATGGCCTTCAACCAAGGCTTCTACAACGTCTTCCTCGCGCTCGGCACCGGGATCGGGCTCGTGTTGCTCGGCACCGCCTTCTCACGGGAGGGTGGCGTCGCGATCGCGATGTTCGCGCTCGCCAGCATGGTGCTCGCGGCAGTCGTGCTCGTCGCCTCGAACCCGAAGATGCTGCGCGCGGCCCTCATCCAGGGTGTCGCTCCGCTGTTCGCGCTGGTCTTCCTGCTGCTCTCGCTGCTGGCGTGACCGCCGCGCGGGTCAGCCGGCGACGTAGTCGACGAGGGCGTCGATGAGAGCATCGGCCGACCGCTCCTCGGCGATGGCGTGCACCGGCAGACCGGCGGCCCGGGTATCGAAGGCGGTGCGCGGCCCGATGCAGACGATGACCGTCCCGTCGGGCAGCGGCATCAGCTGCGTCGCGACCTGGCGGGCGACGCTGCCGGACGTGATCAGGAGCGCGCCGATCCGGCCGCTCGCGACGTCGGCGGCGACCTCGGGCGACACCGGCACGCCGACCGTGCGGTACGCGGTGACGTACTCGGCGTCGAAGCCCAGCATCGAGAGTCCGGCGACGAGGGTGGGTTCTGCGATGTCGGACTGCGGCACGAGCACGCGCCCGCGGATGTCGCTCGCCGGCCACTCCTTGACGAGCCCGCGTGCCGAGTTGTCGGACGTCGGCACGAAGTCCACCCGGTATCCGGCGAGACTCAGGGCCGCCGCGGTCGTCTCCCCGACGGCGGCGACTCGCGTGCCGTCGGGGATCCGGGTGCCCTGGCTGACCAAGACATCCACCGTCGTGGCGCTGGTCAACACGATCCAGTCGAACTGACCGTCTTCGAGCTCGTGGAACGCGTTCGCGAGCGCGGCCGGATCCTCCGAGCTCGCGAAGTTGAGCATCGGGGCGATCACCGGGATACCTCCGAAGTCGCGCAGCCGCGCAGCGACCCGGTCGCCCCAACTGCCGCCGCGCGGCACGAGGACGCGCCAAGACGACAGGGGGCGGGCAGCACTCACCTGATCATTCTCCCGTGCGCGGGGGCGCACCGCCGACGCACCCCTCTGCGACGCTCAGTCGTCGTCGCCGCTGAAGATCGCCCAGGCGATGAGGCCGACGGCGATCACCGCGACCGCGGCACCGCCGACGATCCACGGCACGGGGTTCTTCTCGTAGGCGGCGACGGCCTTGGAGCCGAGCTCGCTCACCCGCTTCGGCACGTTGAGGCGGTCCTCGAGCTGGTCGAGCGTTGCCGCCAGGTCGGCGCGGGCCTTGGCGGCCTGGTTCTTCGCGTCGATAGTGCTCATGATGCTCCTCGCTTTCCGATTCCCTTGATCGCGCGGAAGTCGCGCTTGATGCTGTCGATCGACTCCGTCGGAACGGGCGGGATGCCCTTCTTCAGGATTCGGTAGCCGATCAGACCCAGAATGAGCGCGACGATCAACAGCACCGCCGCGACCAGCAGGGCGGCGAGCCACCCCGGCATGATCTCGGACAGCGCCAGGATCGCCGCGGTGAGCAGCACCCCGACCATCCCGAGCAGCACGACGAGCGCGCCCGCGATGAGTCCGGCCCCGATGCCGAGGGCCTTGAGCTTGGCGACCAGCTCGGCCTTGACCAGCTCGAGCTCCCGCTGGACGAGATCGGTGACCAACGTCGGGAGGTCGGCGATGAGCGCGAACAGCGACTTCTTACGCGGCGCGACGGATGTCGTCGCCCCCGGCGTGGGGCCTGCGCTCGACATGAATCAGGACTTGGGGGTCGTCGAGCGCGCGGCGCCGGAACCCGCAGTGGTCGACCGCGCGGTCTTCGGCGCGGCGGTCGAGCCCTTGCCCGACACCTTGCCGGCGACGGTCTTGGCGGTGTCCGAGACGAAGTCGACCACCTCGGGCGCCTTGTCCTTCACGAAGTCCTGAGCCGCATCCACCTGCTTCTGCAGGCGGGGGTCGTTCCACAACTTGAGCGCCGTGGTCTTCAGCTGGTCGTACTTCTCGCGGCCCGCGCGCGTGCCGAGGACGTATCCGAGGCCCAGCCCGGCCACGAAGAGGATCTTGCTTTTCATGTGCAGCTCCATATCTCCGGGAAAGTCAGACCCTCACCTTAGCCGAGGGGCCTGCACACCAGACCGGGGGTTGACACCTCGCGACATCCACCCATGCCGCTCGGCGCATGTGACGATGCCCCACCCCCGCCCCCTTCGGGAAGCGGCGGGTGGGGCGGGGCACCGTCGTCTGGGTTGGCTCTGCTCAGTCCGCGGCCAGGTGGCGCGCCCGGCGCCGGGCTCGGATGAACTGCACGGCGACGAGCGCCAGTCCGGCCTGGAACAGGATGACCGCGATCACGAGGTACAGGGTGACGTTCTGGCCGGTGAAGGCCAGGGTCTCGAGGTCGCATGCGGCCGGGTCGGTGAACGTCCGTTCGAACGTGCGCGGAAGCCCGTCTCCGTCGAAACCGGAACCGGGCGCCGGGCTAGCGACGATCTTCACCGTCGACGGCGCGCTCGCGGTGAAGGTGCCGAGCTGCGTGGTCTGCGGCCCCCCGTTCACCGACCAGAGCACCGTGCCGGGCACGCCGCCGACGATCGACAGCGCGTAGGACGATCCCGCCTCGCAGGTCTGGGCGAACGTGACCACCGGGGTCACGATGCCGAACTCGGGAAGGTTGCAGTTGAACGCCTTCTGCACCGTGAAGTTCCAGCTCTTCGGCGCCAGCAGGCTCCAGCCCGCGTCCGCCTCGGCGACGACCTTCACGACGGTGTCGTACGGCAGTTTCGCCGTGCCCGCGTCGTACCGTCCCGCTGCCCAGACCCCCTGGTCGACCCAGACGTCGCCGCTCTTGAAGAACACGCGGTACTGCACGCGGTCGGCAGCGACGATCGTCAGGTAGGACGTCCAGTCCGAGGTGTTCGGGTCGAGCGCGTTCGCGACGCACTGCTGGAACACCGTCGGGTCGCCGATCACCTCGCAGACCTGGGAGTTCTTCGGCACCACGACCGCGATCCATTCGTTCGCCGCGGAGACGGAGAACGAATTGGATGCCGGCAGTACCTTCACGGCGTAGGTTCCGCCGGCGATCGGGTAGGCGGCATCCGCCGTCAGGACGGCGATGCGGTCGGTGCGGGCCCGGTTCCACAGCTCATAGGTGACACCCTTCGCGCTGTTCGCCGTGACCGAGCCGAGGGCCACGGTGTAGTCCGCCGGCTTCGTCGAGATGTAGTCGTTCGCGCTGCAGGTCTCACCGGCGGCAGACGCCGAGCCGGAGACATCCGTGCGGGAGCAGTCGCCGGTGTAGGGATCGACCGTGACGAGGATCCACTCGTCGGCCGGCAGCACCTTGTACGACGCCTCGGCCGGGACGACCCTCACGTTGTAGCTGCCGTTCGCGGTCGGCCGGGGGGTGCCCGCCGTCAGCGACGCGATCGACGCGGTCTTGCCCTGGTCCCACAGCTGGTACGTCACCCCGGGACGAGCGGTCGCCAGCACCGAACCCTGCTGCAGCGCGTAGTCCACGTCGCAGGTCTGCGCCGAGGCGGTCGCCGCGCCGGTCACGACCGTCGGGGCGGTGCAGGCATCCGGGTAGGCCTTCACGACGAGGGTGAACTCCGTCTGGCCCGTGTTCGTGTAGCCGGGCTCGGTCGCCACCGTCACCGTGTGCGTCCCGGTGCCGAGCTGCACGACGTCGCCCGCCTGGTAGGCCGCGCCGTCGACGGAGTAGAGGAGACCCTTCGTCGACGGGATGACGATGTACGCGCTCGTGATCGTGCCGGTCGAGCTGTCGCAGGTGGCGCCCTCGATCTTCGGCTCCACCGACGCCACGCAAGAAGTGCGCGCTTTCAGATCGCCGGAGTAGACGACCTTCTGCGGCCCGTCGAAGTACCGGTTGGCGGCGGGGGTCGCGGTGACCTCCCACGTGCCGAACGAACCGTTGCCGCTGGTGAGCGTGTAGACGACGCCGCCCACCGTGGCGGTACGCGAGGTCGCCGTCAGCCGGACGGCCGAGTTGCCCGAGCCGACGGTGAGCGAACCGTAGGTGTCGCAGAGCGTGATCGGCGTCATCGTCGGAGCGACCGGTGCGGCCTGGTTGCAGCCGGCCGGCAACTTGTCGTAGGTCGGCGTCGGGCCCTGGAAGCCCATGCCGTGCAGGAAGTTCTCGGGGAACGGCGTCTGCGGTCCGTTCAGTTGGCCGACGCCCGAGAGCGTGGGACTGCTCTGCTTCTGGTTCACGAACGAGGCGTAGATGTCGCCCTGCCCGCAGACGACCGGCGCGCCGTAGGTGTAGCTGCCCGCCTTGGTGATCTGCGTGCCGCCCTCGTTGTTCGACATCGCGTTCTCGACGTCGAGCGCCTGCGGCCAGACGGCGGTCGTCATGTACTTCCAGGCCACCGCGGTCACCCAGAACGGCTTGCAGAGCACGCCGTTGTAGCCGGCCGGGTTCGGAACGGTGACGGTGCCGCTGTTCGTGGTCGCCGTGTAGGTGTAGCGCACGAGGCTGGGCGGGATGCACTGGGTCGACGGCGGGTTGCAGCCGCTCGGCGACGTGAAGGTCGTTGAGAACGAGGTCGGGTTGGTGCCGAGCGTGTACGTCGCCGAGTCGGTGACCGACACCGTGAACGCGTAGGTGCCCAGCAGGTCCTTCTGCGAGAAGGCGGTGAATTCTCCGGTGCCGCCCGCGGTCCAGGTGTACTTCACGCCTTCCACGGCATCCACGACGAGCTGGTTGCTCGGCGCCGCGCACTGCGTCGTCGTCGACCACGTGCCGGCGACCGTCGACTTCGGGGCCGGCGCGGAGTAGCCGACGTGGTGGATCTCGGCCGCCGTGTCGATCGTGAACGTCTTGGCCGCGATCTGGCCGTTGAAGTCGGAGCCGTTCGAGTAGGTCAGGTCGGCCATCGGGGCGAGGATTGAGCCGCTGAACTTGGCGTTGCCCTGCACCTTCAGGGTCGCCCACCCCGGGAAGTTCCACAGGACGTAGCGCGGGTCGACGTTGTTGATCCGCACCGCGTCGAGCTTCCCGCCGTTGCCGTCGGTGACGTTGATGATCAGTCGCGTGGTCGCGCTCGGCATCGCGCCGTTCAGGTTGAGCGCCGTCTGCCCGGCGAAGACCGAGCTCGAGACGTTCCAGACGTTCACCTTGCCGGCGGTCAGCGTCAGCCCCAGTTCGCCGCCGCTGGTCGCGGGGCCGACGAGGACGACATCGGAGTCGGCCGTCAGGGCCGCGTACGAGCTCGAGGACGCGGCGAGCGTCGTGAACGTCGACGCCGGGAACGCCGTGTTGTAGCCGTTGGCGGTCGCGGTGTAGCTCGACGCGCCGGTCCCGGCGATCGTGTTCTGCGAGTACGCGCCTTGCGTCAGCACGTAGCCGTTGACGCCGCTCTTCCCCAGACGCGTCCCGTCGGTGACGGTGAGGCCCGCCGTGTCGGTGATGCGGGTGCGGCCGGCGTTGACGTCGAGCTTCGTCGCCGATCCGGAGATCGCGACGGTGCCGCCGACGAACAACTGCACGTCACTGAGTCCGTCCACGACGGGGAGCGGTGATCCGTCGTTGTTGGCGTTCAGGTTGTAGGTCGTGAACGAGACGTCGCCGCCCGCGGCGAGGCTCCCCTCGAACTCGCCGGCGCTCCCGAGGGCTGCGTTGCCCTGAGTCAGCACGGTGAAGCCCGCCAGGGGCGTCATGGCGTTGCCGACGGCGGCGTCGGCGGCGTCGAGCGTGGTCGTCGCGGCCAGGCCGGAGAAACCGACGGCGAGCGCCAGTGCGGCGGCGAGGGTGGCGAACAGGCGGCGGGGCGCGCGCGCGGTGGGGGTGATGAGCACGGGGGAACCTCAGGGGTCGATCGCCGAGGGGTTGCCGCCTCGGCTCAGGTCGTCGACGCTCCGGGGGGCCGGACGAGAGCGCGTCGATGAGGGGGTGGGTGGGACTGCGGGGGAACTGCGGGTGGGCGATGTGGGGGCGGCGGGCGGATTTCGGGTTCGCCTGCCCATCGCTCCGCACACCCTATCGTGTCCCCCATAGTGCGGACATGCCCCCATATGGGGGCACCTCTTCTCGAACAGCCGCGGACCCGATCTCATGGGTGAACGGTGCCCCGCGCCGCGTCTCAGCGCTCGGGTGCGGGGCACCGTCTCTCCTTCGGTCACTGCCCGATCAGCGCGTCCCTCCGGCGGTGAGCGACGACCATCAGGATGCCGCCCAGCGTGAGCAGGCCCGCAAGCCCCAGCCCGCCGGTTGCGCTACCGCTCCCGGTGAGAGCGAGCGTGGGAAGGCAGTCATCCGGCAGCGTCGTGAAGTCGAAACTCCACTCGCGGATCGGCGGACCCGGGATGCCGTCGGTGAACCCGTAGCCGGGCGCCGGTACCGCCGTGACGGTGACCGATCCCGCGGTGTTCACCGCGTGCGTACCGACGGTGGTCGGCAAGCCGCCGGTGACGGTCCAGATCACGCCGGCCGCTTCGATCTCCGGCGCGACGCCCAGGGTGTATTTCCCCGAGGCCGAGCATGTCGTCTGCGCGAACGTGACCGTCGGCGCGACGCCGGGGAAGGTCGGAAGCCCGCAGGCGAACGCCTTCTTGATTTCGACGGTCCACGGCTCGGGCACCCCGGTCAGTTCGTAGCCGGCGTCCGCGGCCGCGCTGATCGTGTACACGCCGGGCGCGAAGTCCTGCGTTCCCGCCGCCGTGGGCATGCCATCGACGGAGTACGTCACGTTCGGCGTGCTCGGGATCGTGATCGTGCCCGACCCGTTGTGGTAAGCGCCGGTGTCGAGGTCGTCGACGACGCACGTCTGGTTCGTGGCGACCACCGGATCGACCGGCACCGAAACGGTGCAGTCACCCGCCGACGTGAAGTCGAACGACCACTCGGTGGTCGCTCCCGACAGGAAGTGGGAGCCGGGCTTCGCGACGGCACGGATCTTCACCTCGGCGGGCAACGACGTGACGTCGTGGACGCCCGCGTCGGCCGACTCCCACGTGTCGCCATCCCAGATCTCGTAGGTCACCCCGGACTCCGCCGGGATCGTATACGTCGCCTGGCTCGGGTCGCCGCCCGCCACGCATTGCTGCGGGTCGAAGGTCGGCGCGTCGGGCACGATGCAGTCCTTCGACGCGTTCAGGTTGTCGAAGAGCAGGAGGTAGGTCTTGTTGTTCGACAGCACGTCGTGATCGCCCAGCTCGAATCCGGGCAGCGGAACCGCGCGAACCGTGACGACCGATCCGTCGGCCGTGGAGTACGGCCCCGGAGCCACGTCGACCCACGAGAACCCGACCAGACGTTGGTACGTGATGCCGGCGATCGTCGGGATGGTGTAGCTCGCCGGACCGACCTGCTCGTCAGCCGTGCAGACCGCCTGAGTCTTCAGGGGCTTCGTGGGGATGACGTCGGTCAGGCAGTCGGGAGCCTTGAGGTTCTTGCTCCACTTGATCGTGCCCTTGAGGGTGTAGCCGGCAAGTGCGACCGCACGCACGTCGACATTGGCGTTCGCCGAGACGTCGTAGGTGCCGGCGGGCCGGTCGTTCCAGGACCCGTTGTTGACGCGCACCTGGTACGTGACGCCCTCGGTGGTCGGGATGGTGTACGACGCCTTGCCGTACTCACCCGGATCGGTCGTGCTGCACACGGCCGCCGTGAACGTCGGCGTCGTCGGGTTCACCCGGCAGTCGGGCCTCGCGAACGTCTGCGACCACTCGCTCGTCCCGCTCAGGACATGGCCCGCGAGAGCGACGGCCTTGACCTCGACCTTCGTGCCGACGGCGACGTAGTAGGTGCCGGCGCCGACGGCTCCGAACCCGCCGACGCCGTTGATCTGCACGGTGTACGCGATGCCGGTCGTGTCGGGAATCGTGTAGCTGCCCTGCCCCGGCGATCCGGCCGTGCACACGGCAGGAGCGAAGGTCGCAGGCTGCGGGGTGGTCTGGCATGCGGCGTTCTGGATGAGCTTGTAGGTCACCCCCCAGCCCGACGGCGACGGGAAGTCCTCGGACGGATTGTTGGGACCGTTGAGCACGCCGCCAGCGATCAACGAGGTGGTCGTAGCGCTGTCGTTGTAGAGATCGACCTGGTATTGCGTGCCGCAGGCCGCCAGCTGCTCATCCAGGGCGTTGAGGTCCTTGCTCGCGAGGTCGGCCTTGGTGACGTAGGTCTGGCCCCAGGTCGGCGTCGTCGGTCCGGCCCAGAAGGGCATCGCCCAGGCGACGAGCACGTAGGGGGTCAGGTCCACCGGCGGGGTCAGGGGGGTCGGGGCCGCGGGTGTGGTGCAGATCGTGGCCCCCTCGATGTCGGAGTTGAAGTCGCCATTGAGCAGGGTGAGGCCCGTGCGGTCCTGGGTGGCGCCGTTCGAGCGAATCGTGATGGTGCCCAGGGGATCGCCGGAGCTGGTGATGTTCCAGTCGCGACCCGCCTGATATTGAGTGCTCAAGGTCACCGTGACGGTTCCCTTGGTCTGAGAGATGGCCCCGTTGTAGAAGGGCTGGCGATCGAAGGTCTGACAGGCTTCATCGGTGGCGGCGGCGGGAGCCGCCGTCAACGCCACGACGCCGAGTGACAGCGCGAGCGCGGTCACTGCGGCGAGGAACTTTGTGAACATCTCTGGTCCTCTGCTGAGAAAGGGAACTTCGGATTCGCGCACGAAGCACGAAGACGCTCGCGAGGCGCGCGACGAAAGGCGCAGACGTCGAGAAGCGTCGAGGTTCCGGCACGGGGGGAAGCGGCCGGTGAAGGGGGCAAGCGCGAGGCGCGGAGCGTCTCGGGGGTGTTCGCGGGTTTCGGATTCGCCGGGGGGCGGGCTCCCTAGGGTTCGACCCGGAGGGGGGAAGCCGCTGAGATCGCGACGCCGGGACTCATCCCGCGAACATACTCGTCCCCCAATAGGAGGACAAGCTTTTTGTACCCCCGTGACGAGACACGTCAGTGCACGTACTCGAGGATGTCGAGCCCCACGACGCGCAGCGCGTCGAGCACGCGAAGACGGGCGGCGAGTCCGCTGTCGTTGAACTGCACCGAGACCGCGTAGGAGACGGCTGCGCGCGGACCGCGCAGCACGCCCGCCTCGGAGCGCACCCCGTGGTCGGAGCCGGTCTTGTTGACCAGCAGTACCCCGTGGTCGGTGCCGCGGTGGGAGAGCGGATCGAGGCCGAACGCGCTCGCGACGAGCGACAGATCGGAGTTGAGCGAGAGCCAGCCGAGCACGCGGCTCGAGGTCAGCGCGTCGACGATCTCACCGCGCGCGAGCGTCGCGAACAGCCACGACAGTTCCGCCGTGGATCCGACCGAGAGCTGCGGGGCGTCGTCGGGCCCGCGCGAATCGCGCACCAGGTCCAGGAGTGCCGTGCGCAGCAGGCCGAGCGTCTCGGTGCGGGCGCGCACGGCATCCAGTCCCACCTGGCGCAGCAGCACGTTCGTGGCCAGGTTGTCGCTGGTGGCGCCGACGAGACTCGCGAGGTCGGTCACCGGAAGGGACGGCGCCTGCAGATGCTGCCAGATTCCGCTCTCGCCGACGGCGTCTCTCGGGGTCTTGTCGAGGATGCCGTAGCCCGAGAAGTCGCGCTCGGTCAGCCGTGCCGACACCTCGATGAGCAGCAGGATCTTGCCGATGCTCGCGGTCGGCAGCACGATGCGCTCGTCGATCGCGACGAGGGTCTTGCCGGTGTCGAGGTCGGTGACCGAGGCCGACACCTGGGCACCGTCGTAGGCGAGGTCGCCGAGCGCGGTGAACGTCGCCGAGAAGTCCTCGGCCGGCTGGGTCTCGAGATGCTGAGGCGCGCGCGTGGAGCGCACGCGGTCGCGGCGCTGAATCCCAGCCTGCACGTCTACCAAATGGTGACTCTGTCTTCCGGGTCGAGCCAGAGAGCGTCGTCGGCGGTCACGCCGAACGTGGAGTAGAACACGTCGATGTTACGGACGATCTGGTTGCACCGGAACTCCGCCGGCGAATGCGGGTCGATCGAGAGCAGCCGCAGGGCCTCCTCGTCACGAAGCTTGGTGCGCCAGGCCTGCGCCCAGCCGAGGAAGAACCGCTCGCCTCCCGTGAGCCCGTCGACCACCGGCGGTTCCGCCCCGGCGAGGGAGAGCAGGTAGGCCTGCCAGGCGATCCCCAGCCCGCCGAGGTCGCCGATGTTCTCGCCGATCGTGAGGGCGCCGTTGACGTGCTGGCCGGGCAGCTGCCGCGGCTCGAGGGCGTCGTACTGGGCGATCAGCGACGCCGTGCGCGCCTGGAACGCATCCTTGTCGGCCTGCGTCCACCAGTCGGTGAGCCGTCCGTCGCCGTCGTACTGCGACCCCTGGTCGTCGAATCCGTGCCCGATCTCGTGGCCGATGACCGCGCCGATCGCTCCGTAGTTGGCAGCGGCGTCCCGGTCTCGAGAGAAAAACGGCAGCTGCAGGATGGCGGCGGGGAACACGATCTCGTTGAACCCGGGGTTGTAGTACGCGTTGATCGTCTGCGGGGTCATGAACCACTCGTCGCGGTCGATCGGCGTGCCGATCTTGCCGAGCTCGCGCTGGAAGTCGAACTCCGCGATCGCTCGGATGTTGAGCACGAGGTCGTCGGGGCCGATCGCGAGGGTCGAGTAGTCGCGCCACTTCACCGGGTAGCCGATCTTGGGGGTGAACTTGCCCAGCTTGTCGAGCGCGCGCACGCGGGTGGCGTCGGTCATCCAGTCGAGCTTCTCGATGCTCGCGCGGTAGGCGGCGACGAGGTTCGCCACGAGGTCGTCCATCGCGACCTTCGCCCCCTCCGGGAAGTGCCGCTCGACGTACACCCGGCCGATGGCTTCGCCCATCGCCCCTTCGACGACCGCGACGCCGCGCTTCCACCGGGCGCGCAACTCGGGGGTGCCGGTGAGGGTCTTGCCGTAGAAGTCGAAGTTCGCCTCGACGACCGCGCGGTGCAGGTACGGCGCGGAGGAGCGGATGACCTGCCAGCGCAGCCAGTCCCGCCAGGCGTCGAGGCGATCCTCGATGAGGAGCGGCGCGAGGCCCTCGAGGATCGACGGCTGCCGCACGACGACCTCGGCGAACGCCTGCGCGGGCACGTCGAGGGCCTTCGCCCAGTCCTCGATCAGCGCCGACTTGTCGCCGACGAGCGCCGTCGCCGCCGCCCAGGTCATCGGGTTGTAGGTCGCGACCGAGTCGCGGCACCGCACCTTGTCCCATTGCTGCGCGGCGATCTCGGTCTCGAGGTCGAACACCCGCTGCGCGGCGGCGGCCGCGTCGAGGTCGGGGAACGCCATCCCGAGCATCCGCTCGAGATGCGCCCGGTAGGCGTCGCGGATGTCGGCGAACTTCTCCTCGCGGAAATACGACTCGTCGGGGAGACCGATGCCGCCCTGTTCGAGGAAGACGAGGTACCGTTCGGGGTTCCCCGGGTCGTTGTCGACGAATGCCTGCACGAAGCCGCCGACGCCCTGCCGCTCGAGTCGGCCCAGGGTCTGGATGAAGGTCGGGATGTCGGTGACCCCGTCGACGGCCGCGACATCGGCCGCGATCGCGTCGAACCCGAGCTGCTCGATGCGGCCCTCATCCATGAACGAGCGGTAGAGGTCGCCGAATCGGCGGGCCTCCGTGCCGTCGGGGGCGGTCTGCGCCTCCTCGATGATCGCCTGCACGGCCTTCTCGGCCTCCTCGGCGAGGATGTAGAACGAGCCGTAGCGCGCCTTGTCGCTCGGGATCTCGGTGCGGTCGATCCAGGAGCCGTTCGCGTGGCGGAAGAGGTCGTCCTGCGGACGCACCGCGGCATCCAGTTCGTCGAGGTCGATTCCGGAAGTCGGCTGCGCGTCGGTCACGCGGTCCACCCTATTTCGCTGGCGCCGTCAGCGCGGGGCGACGGACGTCGTCGTGCCGACGCGGAGCTCCGAATGCAACAGCACGGGCTCCGGGCGCTCGCCGGCCAACGCCGCGAACACCGCAGCCGCCGCGGCTTCGCCCTTCTCGACGGCCGGCTGAGCGAGGGTCGTGAACTCGTGCGGCGCGGCTTCATCGAGGCGCACGCCGTCGAAGCCGAGGATGCTGAGCTCGCGCGGCACGCCGATGCCCAGGTCCTCCGCCGCCCTGAGTACGCCGAGGGCGAGGAGGTCGCTCTGGGCGACGATCGCGGTCGGACGATCCGGGCGGTCGAGGAGCGCGACGCCGGCGGCGTAGCCGTCCGCGCGATAGCTGCCCGAGGTCGACCAACCGGTCGCCTCGGGATACACCTCGCGGAGGCCCGCAAGCCGCTGCCGCGTCGTGTTGCCGGTTGCGGCCGCTTCTCGTTCGAGGGTGAGCGGCCCTGCGGTGCGCGTCGCGTCCAGCGCGAGCGTGACCGTGGCGACGCGGCGGTGCCCGAGCTCGAACAGGTACTGCGCCCCTCGGCGCGACGCGGCCCGGTTGTCGATGTCGATGAGCAGCACGCCTTCGAACGGCTCCGCCTCGACCGCGACGATCGGGATGCGTCGCCGGCGCAGCACCTCGACCGACGAGCTCAGGTCGAGGCTGCAACCGAGCAGGATGGCGGCATCCATCGGGGGTGCGGAGAGGTCGACGCCCGACTCCGCGGCGAGCGGGATCACCAGGAGGCCGGTGCGCTCGTCGCCGAACGCCTGTGCGACGCCGTCGAGGAACGCGAGGTTCATCGGGTCGCGGAAGGCGTCGGTCAGGCGGTCCTCGGTGATGACGGCGATGACGCCGGAGCGTCCGCGGCGCAGCGACCGCGCCGTCGGGTCGGGGCCGCCGTACTCGAGCGCGGTCGCGGCCGCGAGCACCCGGTCGCGCGTCGCGACCGCCACGGGGCCGGCGCCGCTGAAGACGAGGGATGCCGTCGACACCGAGACGCCCGCCCGGGCCGCGACGGCGGCGAGGGTCGGGCGCGGGCTCGCGGTTGCCTCCGGCTCCATGGCTTGCTAGCGTACTCGAATCGATTCGATCGAAACGATTCGATTTCTGCCTCACTACGCTGGACCTCGTCACGCATCCCTCGGAGCACCATGTCCCACCCCGAATCCCGCCGCGCTCGTCGCGTCCAGGCCGCCCGCCCGGCCCACGTCCGCCGCGCCATGTTCGGCGTCTTCATCACCTTCGCCCTCAACGGCGTCGCGGTGGCGACCTGGATCTCCCGCCTGCCCGCGGTGCGCGACATCCTCGAGCTGAGCGTCGCGCAGATCGGCTTCGTGATCTTCGGGATGTCGGCCGGGTCGATCATCGGTCTCCTCGGAGCCGGCGCGATCATCCATCGCCTGGGGGCCCGCCGCACGATCGTCGCGACCTTCGTCGTCGGCGGCGTCGGGCTCGGCGCGCTCGCGCTGGCCACCTCGGTGTTCGCCTCGTTCCCGCTCGCGATCGGCGCGATGGCGATCTTCGGCGTCGCCTGGGCGATCTGCGATGTCGCGATGAACGTCGAGGGCACCGTCGTCGAGCGCGACATGGGGCGCACCCTGATGCCCTGGTTCCACGCGTCGTGGAGCCTCGGCTCGGTGACCGGGGCCGGCATCGGCGCGGGGGCCGCCGCTCTCGGCATCATCCCCGCCGCGCACTTCGCCCTGATCGGCGCGATCCTGATCGGCGCCTCCTTCCTCATCCCGCGCCTGCTGCCGCGCGCCCTCGACTCCGAGGTGAGCGAGACCGCGGAGGGCGAGCGGTCCGGCTTCCGCGCCCAGCTCGCGGCCTGGGCCGAGCCGCGCACCCTGCTGCTCGGCGTGCTCGTGCTCGGGATGGCGTTCGCCGAGGGCTCCGCGAACGACTGGCTCGCGCTGGCGATGACCGGCGACCGCGATCTCTCCGACGCACAGGGCGCTCTGCTGTTCGCCGTCTTCAGCGTCGCGATGACGATCGGCCGCATCGCCGGGGTGCCGCTGCTCGACCGTTTCGGGCGCGTGCCGGTGCTGCGCGTCGCGGTGGTGATGTCCGCCCTGGGGCTCGCCGTCGTCATCCTCGTGCCGGTGATCCCGGTCATGATCGCGGGCATCGTCGTCTGGGGACTCGGCGCCGCACTCGGCTTCCCGGTCGGGATGTCGGCCGCCGGCGACGACCCCGTCGGCGCGGCCGCCCGGGTGAGCGCCGTCGCGACCATCGCCTACTGCGCCTTCCTCGTCGGCCCCCCGGTCATCGGATTCGTCGGCGAGTACCTCGGCAGCATCCTCAACGCGCTCTGGATCGTGTTCGGGCTCATCGTGGTCGCGGGTCTCGCGATTCCCGCCGCGCGCGAGCCCGCCAAGCCCGCGAAGGGCGACACACCCGTCCCCACCTTCACCGACCCCGCCGCCTAGGCTGACCGGGTGCGTCTCGTCGTTGCCCGCTGTTCCGTCGATTACGCGGGACGGCTCTCGGCGCATCTGCCGCTCGCGACGCGGCTGCTCGTGCTCAAGGGCGACGGCAGCGTGCTCGTGCACTCCGACTCCCTATCGTACAAGCCACTCAACTGGATGAGCCCGCCGGCCACGTTCTCCGTCGAAGAGGTCGATGAGGAGCGTGCCGCCGCCGGAGTCGTCGAACTCTGGCGGGTGAGCCAGGCGAAGACCGCCGACATCCTGGTCATCTCGATCCACGAGATCCTGCACGACTCGACGCACGACCTCGGCCTCGATCCCGGCCTGCAGAAGGACGGTGTCGAGTCCGACCTCCAGCGCCTCCTCGCGGAGCAGATCGAACTCCTCGGCGACGGCCACACCCTCGTGCGGCGCGAGTACATGACGGCGATCGGACCGGTCGACATCCTCGCTCGGGATGCCGCAGGCGCCTCGGTCGCGGTCGAGATCAAGCGGCGCGGCGGCATCGACGGGGTCGAGCAGCTGACCCGCTACCTCGAGCTGATGAACCGCGACCCGCTGCTCGCGCCCGTCACCGGCGTGTTCGCGGCGCAGATCATCTCCCCGCAGGCGCTCACGCTGGCCGCCGACCGCGGCATCCGAACGCTTCTTCTCGACTATGACGCGATGCGCGGACTCGAGACCGGGCACGCCAAACTGTTCTGATGAGCGACCGGCCGTACACCTCCGTGCTGTTCGACCTCGACGGCACGATCGTCGACTCGGCACCCGGCATCACCGCGAGCCTCGCGCGCACGCTCGAAGACATGGGCGAACCCGTGCCGACGCCGGCGGAACTGCTCGCCTGGGTCGGTCCACCGATCATGGACTCGTTCCGTGACCTCGGCGGCTTCGACCCCGCCGAGTCGGAGCGCGCGCTCGAGATCTACCGCGGGCACTACCTGCTCGAGGGCGTGTTCGACGCGAAGCTGTACGACGGCGTCGACGGCGTGCTGCGCGCGATCTCGGAGGCCCGCATCCCGCTGTCGCTCGCGACGTCCAAGCCCGAGACGCCGGCGACGCTCGTGCTCGACCACTACGGGCTCACCCACTACTTCGACGAGCTCACCGGCGCGAGCGACGACGAGAAGCGCAGCAAGAAGGCGGATGTCATCGCCGAAGCGCTGCGCCGGCTCGCCGCCAACGGGGCCGACCTCACCCGCACGATCATGATCGGCGACCGCATCCACGACGTCGAAGGTGCCGCCGCCAACGGCATCCCGGCGATCTACGTCACCTGGGGGTACGGCTCGCCCGAGGAATCCGCCGGGGCCGTGGCGATCGTCGAACACCCCGCCGAGATCTTCCCGCTGCTCGGGCTCGAGGCGCCGAGCGTCTAATCCGTCACAACTGCGACGGATTACCGGTGTTTGCCGACCGCGATTGGCGGATTAGTCGATCTCAGCGCGCGAGGCGCTCGACCGCGGACGCGAAGACTCCCGGCAGCCGCGACGCGACGGGCACCACGGCACCGCGCAGGGGTGACGCCGCGAGCCGCACGAGCGCACCGGTGAGCCGCCGGAAGTCGCGCGTCTCCCGCTCCCACGCGCTCTCGTAGCCGTCCGGGTGCTCAGCGACGATCGCGGCGAGAGCCGCCCGCGCTTGGGCGAACCCGATCCTGAGCCCTTCGCCGGTGAGGGCGTCGACGTACCCCGACGCGTCCCCGACGAGCAGCACGCGCCCGGCGACTCGTGCCTTCGTGCGTTGCCGCAGCGGACCGGCTCCGCGGAGGTCACTCGCGGGGGCGACACCGCGCAGTCTCTCGGACAGGGCGGGGGCGGAGAGCAGCGCCGCGTCGAAGTGCTCCCCGCGGGCGGCGAGCAGCGCGACCCCGACGGTGCGGTCACCGATCGGCGTGAGGTAGAACTCGCCGGCGGGGGTCCAGAGCACTTCGACGAACTCCGACCACGGCGCGACCGCGTAGTGCCGGCGTTGCCCGAAACGTCGGCGAGCGGCGGGGGTCGGCAGGGCGAGTCCGACCTCCCTAGCGACCGTGGAGTGGAGGCCGTCCGCCCCGAGCAGCCAGTCGGCGCGCAGACCGGCGGCCTCCACGAAACCCGCGCGCTGGTGCACCGCGTCGATGCGTGCGTCGTGGAACGCCACCCCGAGTTCGTCGGCGCGAGCGCGCAGGGCCGCGTGCAGCACGGTGCGCCGCACCCCGCGACCCGGTCCGCCGGCGAAACGGTGCTCGACGCGACGCCCGCCGCCGGAGTACGCGATGCCCGCGAACGGCATCCCGTCGGGATCGACACCGAGGCGGGCGAGCTCAGGGAGGGCGCCGGGCATCAGGCCCTCGCCGCACGCCTTGTCGATCGGTCCGTCGCGCGGCTCCGCCACGACGACATCCAGTCGAGCCAGCCGCGCCTCGATCGCCGCGGCCAAGCCCACCGGCCCGCCGCCCGCGATCAGCACCTGGGTGTCAGGCACGGGCGAGCGCCTTCTCCTCCGCGGGGATCCGGAAGGCGAGCAGCAGCACGGCATTCAGCACCGTGAACACGAGCGCGGTGATCCACGCAGAGTGCACGAGCGGCAGCGCGATCCCCTCAATCGCCACGATCACGTAGTTCGGATGCCGCAGCCAGGTGAACCGGTACGGCCCGCGCCGCTGGAGGGCGAGCCCGGGCACGACGACGACCCGGGTGTTCCACTGCCGGCCGAGCGCCCAGATCACCCAGTACCGCCCGGCCTGGCAGAGCAGCGCGATCACGAGCATCGGGATGCCGAGCGCCGGGATGAACGGCCGATCGAGCAGCCACACCTCGGCGAGCGCTCCGACGAGCATCCCGGTGTGCAGCGCGACCATCGCGGGGAAATGCCCGCGCCCCGACTCGACGCCGCCGCGCGCGAAGGCCCACGCGGCGTTCCGCTTCGAGATGACGAGCTCGACGACCCGCTCCACGCCGGTGGCGAGCACGAAGACGGTGAACAAGACGATGCTGATCGTGATCATCATCTACGCGGCCCACCTCAGCAGCACGTACTCACTCGTCACTCCCGGGCCGAGCGCGAACAGCACCCCGTGGGTGCCGGCCGGCTGCACGAGCATGTCGGAGAGCACGTGCAGCACCGACGACGACGACAGGTTGCCGACGGCATCCAGCGACGCCCACGACGCCGACAGGTCGTCCCGCGTGAGCGACAGCCCCTTCTCGAAGGCCTCCAGCACGCGCGGGCCGCCGGGGTGCGCGATCCAGGCGTCGACGTCGCCGCGGTCGACGGAGTGGTCGGCGAGCAGACCCGCGACGTCGTCGGCGATGTTCGCGTCGATCGTCGCCGAGACGGCCGCGGTGAGCACGATGCGGAATCCGGTGCCGCCGACGTCGAATCCGATGACCGACTCGCTGTCCGGATACAGCGCGGCGCGCGTGCCGAGGATGTCGGGGCCGGGCAATCCGAGTTCGAGCGCACGCTCGGCCCCCGCCACCACGACCGCGGCGGCTCCGTCGCCGAAGAGGCCGCTCGCCACGAAGTTCGCCATCGAGTCGTCGTCGCGCTGCAGCGTCAACGAGCAGAGTTCGACCGAGACCAGCACGGCGATCTCGCGGGGATGCCCGAGGAGGTAGTCGTGCACGCGGGCGAGCCCGGCGGCACCGGCGACGCAGCCCAGGCCGAACGACGGCACGCGCTTCACGTTGGCCCGCAACCCGAGCGCGGGGACGAGCCGGGCGTCGATCGACGGGGCCGCGATTCCCGTCACCGACGTGAAGAACAGGTAGTCGACATCCTCAGCCGTCAGCCCCGCCGTGTTCAGAGCCGCCGCCACGGCGCGGGTGGCGAGCGCGGTGCCCTCCCGGATCCAGATGTCGTTGGCGTCGCCGAAGGAGCTCAGGTCGCGGTACTGCTCCAGCGGCAGCACGGTGTGCCGGGTGCCGATCCCGCTCGCCGCGTGGAAGCGCTCGAGCACGGCGCGCTTCGTCGCGTCGTTCGTGATCAGCCCCGACAGCTCGGCCGTGATCTCGGCCTGCGGGTACGCGTATGCGGGCAGCGCGGGCGCGACCGCCGCGATTCGGGACATGCCCGGACGGTACACCCCGTGGGGCCACGGCAGCCGGGTCTTGCGCCCGGGGTTTCGATACACCGCTGGCGCGGCACTCAACCCGCGGAGAGAGGAACCGACCGCTGCTCGGGGCCGACGTAGAGCGACAGCGGGCGGATCAGGGCGTTCGCCTCGAGCTGCTCGCGGATGTGCGCCGTCCAGCCGGTGACCCGGGAGGCGACGAACAGCGGCGTGAACAGCTCGGTCTCGAAACCGATGAGGTGGTACGCCGGCCCGGACGGGTAGTCGAGGTTGGGCTTGATGCCCTTCTTCTCGTCCATCGCCGCGGCGAGCGTGTCGTACAGCTCGCCGAGGTCGGGGCGGTCGTACTCCTGGATGAGGGTGTCGAGCGACGCCTTCATCGTCGGCACACGCGAATCGCCGTTCTTGTAGACACGGTGTCCGAAGCCCATGATCTTGCGCTTCTCGGCGAGCGCCGTGTCGAGCCAGGCCACCGCGGCATCCGCCGTGCCGATCTCGTCGAAGATGTGCATGACCGCCTCGTTGGCCCCGCCGTGCAGCGGCCCCTTCAGCGCGCCGATCGCTGCGGTCACCGCGGAGTACAGGTCGGCGAGCGTCGACGTGACGACCCGGGCCGTGAACGTCGACGCGTTGAACGAGTGCTCGGCGTACAGGATCATCGACACGTCGAACGCGGTCACGACCACGAGGTCGGGCACCTCGCCGAACGTCATGTGCAGGAAGTTCGCCGAGTAGCCGAGGTCGTCGCGCGGTTCGACGACCTCGAGCCCACGCCGACGGCGCTGGATGTAGGCGACGATGGCCGGCAGCTGGGCGAAGAGCGTGATCGCCTTGTCGAGGTTGGCGTCCGGTGACGCGTCCGCGGCCGTCGGGTCGGCGGCGCCGATCGCGCTGACCGCGGTGCGCACGGCATCCATCGGATGCGCGTCGACGGGGAGCAGGTCGATCACGTCCTTCGCGACCTCGGGCAGCCGTCGGCGCGAGCGCTCGAGCTGCTCGAACGCCGCGAGCTGCCCCGGATCGGGGAGCTCGCCGTTCCAGAGCAGATAGGCGACCTCCTCGAACGTGCAATTCGCCGCGAGATCCTGCACGGGGTAGCCCCGGTAGAGCAGCGAATTGGTCTCGGGGTTGACCTTCGAGACCGCCGTGGTGTCGACGACGACGCCCGCGAGGCCCTTCTTGATGTCCGGCTCGGTCATGTCAGCTCCTGTTGTTCGTCAGATCGAAGGTAAAGACGTCGGCGTCGAACTCGCCGTAGGCGGCGTAGTCGACGATGTCGTAGAGGCGGGCGCGGGTCTGCATCTCGGGGACGACCGCGGCGAGGGTGCCCGAGGCGGCGAGTTCGTCGAGTCCGCGCTCGATCGCGCCCATCGCGATGCGCTGCAGCGACACCGGGAAGATCACCATGTTCACGCCGACATCCTGCAACTGCTGCACCGTGAACAGGTCGCTCTTGCCGAACTCCGTCATGTTGGCGAGGATCGGCACGTCGACCGCGGCGCGCATCGCCTCGAACTCACCCAGGTCGGCCATCGCCTCGGCGAAGATCGCGTCGGCGCCGGCATCCACGAGCGCCTTCGCCCGGTCGAGCGCCGCCTGCAGTCCCTCGACGCCGCGGATGTCGGTGCGGGCCATGATGACGAAGCCGGGGTCGCGGCGCGCCTGCACGGCGGCCCGGATGCGATTCACCGCGGTCTTCTCATCAACGACGTCCTTGCCGTCGAGGTGACCGCAGCGCTTCGGGTTGACCTGGTCCTCGAGGTGCACGCCGGAGACGCCGGCGTCCTCCAGGATCTGCACGGTGCGCGCGACGTTCATCGGTTCGCCGAATCCGGTGTCGCCGTCGATGAGCGTCGGCAGGTCGGTGTTGCGGCTGATCTGCCCGCCGCGCTGCGCGACCTCGCTGAGGGTCGTGAGCCCGATGTCGGGCAGCCCCAGCTCGTTCGCCATGACGGCGCCCGAGATGTACACCCCTTCGAACCCCTTGTCGGCGATGAGGCGGGCGCTGAGCGGGGTGAACGCGCCGGGGAAGCGCTGGATGGTGCCGCTCGCGAGACCCGCACGGAACGCCTGGCGCTTCTCGGCGGCGGTGACGTGGGTGTGCAGCATCAGAACAGTCCCTTCGGCGGCGTCGGCAGCCCGGCGGCGACCACGTTCAGACCCCCGAGCTCGTCGGCGGAGAGCTGCGGCAGGCGCTGCGCGACGTCGAGGAACCGCGCGATCTCGGCGTCCTCGAGCACCCCGGTCGCGAGCGAGCGGAACTTGTCGACGTACTGCTCCCGGGCGAACGGCCGGGCTCCGAGCGGATGCGCGTCGGCGACGGCGATCTCGTCCACGATCCGCGAGCCGTCGGCGAGGTCGATCTCGACGCGCCCGCCGAACGCCTTCTCGGTGAGATCGTTCGAGTGGTACCGGCGGGTCCACTCGGGGTCTTCGACCGTCGACACCTTGTGCCACAGCTCGACGGTGTCGGGGCGCTGCGCCCGCGCCGGCAGGTAGGAGTCGACGTGGTGCCAGGCGCCGTCCTGCAGGGCGACCGCGAAGATGTAGGGGATCGAGTGATCCAAGGTCTCGCGGGTCGCGGTCGGGTCGAACTTCTGCGGGTCGTTGGCGCCCGAGCCGATCACGTAGTGCGTGTGGTGGCTGGTGTGCAGCACGATGCGGGTGACGTTCGCCGGGTCGACCAGCGCGGGATGACGGGCGTGCAGGTCGCGCGCGAGGTCGATCCAGGCCTGGGCCTGGTACTCGGCGGAGTGCTCCTTCGTGTACGTGTCGAGGATCGCGCGCTTGGCCTCGCCGGCCTCGGGCAGCGGCACCTCGTAACGCCCCTCGGGACCGTCGAGCAGCCAGGCGATGACGCCGTCCTCGCCCTCCCAGATGGGCGACGGGGAGGTCTGCCCGCGCATCGCCCGGTCGACCGCCTCGACGGCCATCTTTCCGGCGAAGGCCGGCGCGTACGCCTTCCAGGTCGAGATCTCGCCTTTGCGCGACTGCCGGGTCGCGGTCGTCGTGTGCAGCGCCTGCGACACCGCTTGGAAGATCGTCTCGGCGGGCAGCCCGAGCAGGGTGCCGATGCCGGCAGCGGACGACGGCCCCAGGTGGGCGACGTGGTCGATCTTGTGCGCGTGGAGCGAGATCGCCTTCACCAGGTCGACCTGGATCTCGTAGCCCGTCGCGATGCCGCGCACGAGCGCCGCCCCGTCGCGTCCGGCGTGCTGGGCGACCGCGAGGATCGGCGGGATGTTGTCGCCCGGGTGCGAGTACTCCGCGGCGAGGAACGTGTCGTGGTAGTCGAGTTCCCGCACGGCGACCCCGTTGGCGAACGCCGCCCACTCGGGGCTGAAGCGGCCGTCGACTCCGAACACCGTCGCGCCGGGAGTGGCCGGATGCGCCTCCGCCTGCCCGCGGGCCGCGACGGCCGGTGCCCGCCCGATCGAGGCCACGGCGACCGCGGCGTTGTCGATGACGCGGTTGATCACCATCTCGGTCACCTCGTCGTCGACCGCCACCGGGTCGACCGCGACCTGCGCGACCTTCCAGGCGAGCTGGTCCTCGGTCGCGAGGTTCTCATCCGAGCGGTAGGTACGGACGGGGTGGAGTTTCATGCACTGCCTTTCGTGGTGTCCGGGCGCGCGTCGCGCACGGCGAGCGTGTCGAGGATCGTGGTGAGGGAGGCCTTGAGGTGCACCGTCGTCGCGGACGCGGCGAGCGCCGCATCCCCGTCCCGGATGGCGGTGCAGATCAGCCGGTGCTCCTCGGCGGAGCGCACGAGCCGCTCGGGATTGTCGGTCGCGATCCGGCGGGCACGGGCGAGGTGCAGCCGCACGCCGTCGAGCGCCCCGCGGTAGACGGCGTTTCCCAGGGCGTCGTCGAGGGCGTCATCGAACTCGGCGACGAGCCCGTAGTACGCGTCGATCCCCGCGGTGCGCAGCAGCTCGGGAGCGGCGGCGAACCGCGTCGCGAGGGCGTCGAACGTCTCGGGGTCGCGGCGGCGCGCGGCGAGCCGCGCGGCCTGGGTCTCCAGCGCCTCGCGCAGTTCGAACAACTCGGTGATCGTCGCGGCGGAGACGTCGGAGACGACACCGGTGCGGCCACGGGAGGTGTCAACGAGGCCTTCGAGAGCGAGCCGGGCCAGGGCGGCGCGGAGCGGGGTGCGCGAGACGCCGAGGCGCTCGGCGAGTTCGATCTCGGAGAGGGGCGTGCCGGGCAGCAGCCGCCAGTGCAGGATCTCCTCCCGCAGGCGGTCGTACGCCGCGTCGCTCGCCCTCACGCCGGGCTACGTTACGCCGATTCCGTCGTTCTGTATACAAAAGGCCCGAATCGGATGCCGTATCGCCCCCGCGGCGATGCTTCGGTATGCAGAACGGGCTAGCAGTCGCAGCTGATCGAGCCGTTCGACGACCGCGGTGCGGTGAGGATGTCGACGGCCCGCGTGATGATCCCCGAGTCGTCGACGATCTCGAGGCCTTCACGCGTCCAGTACTCGAACCCGCCGATCATCTCCCGCACTGCGTAGCCGAGCTTGCTGAACTGCAGGGCGGCGCGCGTCGAGCCGTTGCACCCCGGTCCCCAGCAGTAGACGACGACCGGCGTCGTGGGCGGGATGAGCTCCGCGGCCCGGGCGGGGATCTCCGCATGGGGGAGGTGGATGGCGCCCGCGATGCGCCCCTGGTGCCACGGCGCGTGGCCGCGGGAGTCGACGAGCACGAAGTCCTCGCCTGCGGCGAATGCCGCCGCGACATCGGAGGGATCGGTCTCGAAGCGCAGCTTGGCGGCGAAGTGCTCGACGGCGGCGGTGTCCGGGGCGGTGAGGGTCATGCGTTCACCGTACGAGCGCAAGCGGGTGCGCGACCACGGGCGCGACGGACAGCGACCGTCGAAGTGCCGCCAGTACTGTGGGGGGAGTGAGTGACGAGAACGCCGTGGAGCCCAAGCGCCGGCGGTTCGTCGACCTCACCCCGCTCCGCGTCTCACCCGCGTTCGCGCGCCTGTGGTTCGGCGGCGCGATCTCCGGAATCGGCGCGATGCTGACCGTCGTCGCGGTGGGCCTGCAGATCTACGAGATCACCGAGTCGACCTTCGCGGTCTCGCTCGTCGGCGGCATCGGGCTGGTGCTGCTGATTGTCGCGGGCCTCTGGGGCGGCATGATCGCGGATGCCTTCGACCGCAAGAAGGTGCTCGTCGCCAGCGCCCTGGTCGGCTGGTCGTCGACGATCGGCCTCGCGCTCATCGCCTGGTTCGACACGACGCTCACCCAACCCCCGGTCTGGCCGCTCTATGTGCTCGCGACGCTCGGCTCGGTCGCCGCGACCGTGCAGATGACCACCCGGCAGGCGGTCACGCCCCGGCTGCTGCCCGGCGAGCTGGTCCCTGCGGCGAGCGCCCTCAACGGCATCTCGTTCGGCGTGCAGCTCACCCTCGGCCCGGCCCTCGCCGGTGTGCTGGTCGCGTCGGTGGGTTTCGGCTGGACCTATCTCGTCGACGTCGTGCTGTTCACGACGATGTTCCTGGGCATCGTCACGCTCCCGACGATGGCCCGCGCCGAGGGCGTCGAGCGTCCGGGGTGGAAGTCGCTCAAGCAGGGCATCGACTTCCTGCGGAACGCCCCCAACATCCGGATGTCGTTCATCGTCGACATCGTCGCGATGACCTTCGGTCGCCCGCACGTGCTGTTCCCCGCCCTCGGGGCCGGCGTCATCGGCGGCGGGCCGGTGACCGTCGGAATCCTCACCGCGGCGATGGCGGTCGGCACGTTCCTCGCGAGCCTGTTCAGCGGTCCCGTCGGGCACGTGCACCGGCACGGCCTCGCGGTCGGCCGGGCGATCACCGTCTACGGCGCGTTCGTGCTGCTGCTCGGGCTCACCGTGCTCGGGATGCAGCTCGGCCTCGCGAACGGACTCGTCGCCGACGTCGGCCGGAGCTTCGCCGACGTGAACTGGGTCGCCCTGGGCATCGCGGCGTTCGCGATGCTCGGCATGGGGGCGAGCGATGAGATCAGCGCGATCTTCCGCGGCACGATGCTGCTGATGGCGGCTCCCGACGGGATGCGCGGCCGACTGCAGGGCATCTTCACCGTCGTCGTCACGGGTGGCCCGCGGATCGGCGACCTCTATGTCGGCGTCTTCGCGACCGCCGTCGCGCTCTGGTTCCCGCCGGTGCTGGGCGGCATCCTGATCATCGGCCTCATCGCGGTGCTCGTGCGGGTCCAGCGCACGTTCCGCGAGTACGACGCGCGCACCCCGACCCCGTAGCGGGCAGGGCTCCGAATCCCCGACGTGAGCCGGGATCGCACGCGTAAGGTGCTGACATGAGACAGCCGCTGTCATGACCCGACGGTGGCTGTGGCCCGCCCTGGGAGGCATCGCGGCCGTCGCCTTCGGGCTGGGCATCGCCGAACTCGTCGCCGGGGTGCTCGCGCCCCGGGCCAGTCCGGTGCTCGTCGTCGGATCGCTGCTGATCGACGTCGCCCCGCCGTGGGCGAAGGATGCCGCGATCGCGCTCTTCGGAACGGGCGACAAGGCGGCCCTGCTCGTCGGCATTGCGATCGTGCTCGTCGCCCTCGCGGGGTTCGCCGGCTGGCTGAACTCGTTCCGGCCGCTGCTCGCCCGCTTGCTGATCGTCGCCGGCGGCGTGTTCGGGATCATCGCCGCGATGACCCGCGAGGGGTCGTCGCTGCTCGATGCCATCCCGGCCACCGCCGCGATGGTCGCCGCGGTGCTCGCGCTGAACGCGCTCCAGAAGCGGGCCCCGGCCGAACGCCCGCGGGAGGGCGACCCGAGCCGTCGCCGCTTCCTGGGCTGGGCCGGCGGGGCGACCGCGATCGGCGCGCTCGCCGCCCTCGGTGGATCAGCGCTCCAGGCCGGGGCCCGGGCGGTCACCGCCGTCCGCGAGACCTTCACGCTTCCGGCAGCCGCCACGCCCGCGCCGCCCGTGCCCGCGGGCGCCGAGCTCGGGATCGACGGGCTCACGCCGGTGATCACCCCGAACGCCGAGTTCTACCGCATCGACACGGCGCTGCAGGTTCCGAACCTGAATCCCGCCGAGTGGAGCCTGCGCATCCACGGCCTCGTCGAGAACGAGGTCGTGATCGGCTGGGACGAGCTGATCGCACTGCCGCTCGAGGAGAGCCACACGACGCTCATGTGCGTCTCGAACCCGGTCGGCGGCGACCTCATCGGCACCGCCCTGTGGCTGGGCTACCCGATCCGCGAGCTGCTGGCGCGCGCGAAGCCCGCCGGGACGGCCGACATGGTGCTCTCCCGCAGCTCCGACGGGTTCACGGCGTCCAGCCCGATCGAGGCGCTCACCGACGACCGCAACGCGATCCTCGCGGTCGGGATGAACGGCGAGCCGCTGCCGCTCGAGCACGGCTTCCCGGTGCGCATGGTCGTGCCCGGGCTCTATGGCTACGTGTCGGCGACGAAATGGGTCACCGAGCTCGAAGTCACCCGATTCGACGCGCAGACCGCCTACTGGACCGACCGCGGCTGGGGCGAGAAGGGGCCGATCAAGATCTCGTCGCGCATCGACGTGCCGCGCGGACAGGTCGCTGCGGGCGAGGTCGTCGTCGCCGGGGTCGCCTGGCATCAGCACACCGGCATCGCCAAGGTCGAGGTCTCGGTCGACGAGGGTCCGTGGCGGGAAGCCGAGCTGGCGACCGCGATCTCGGAGGACACCTGGGTGCAGTGGCGCTACGCGTGGGATGCCGACGAGGGGCAGCACGTCATCCGGTCGCGGGCGACGAGCATCGACGGCGAGGTGCAGACCGGCGTGGAGCAGGGTGTCATCCCTGACGGCGCGACGGGATACCACGCCGTCGGCATCGACGTGAACTAGCTGCTGTACTGAGGGGCATGGCGGACCACCACGAGCACGAGCACGCCGCTCGCGAGCAGTGGTTCGCGGCCTCGGCGCACGCGTCGGAAGGACGTTACGCCGAAGCCGGGCACGGCTTCGAACGGGCGGCGGAAGAGTACGGGCGTATCGGCCATCACTGCCAGCGTGCGGTGGCCCTCACCACAGCCGGCTCCGCGTTCGATCAAGCGCTCGAGTTCGACCGCGCCTTGCGACTGCTGACCGAGGCGGCGGCGTTCCTTGACGGCCACACGAGTCCCACCGACCCGAAACACGGACGAGCCGACGAGGTGACCAACCTCCTCACCCTCGGGGTGTTGCTGCGCCGAATGGGCCGACCCGAGGAAGCCCGCTCCCGCTATGAACAGGCCCTCGCGATCATGGCGGCGAACCCGTGGATGGCGAATGCTGCGATGGCTCACCTGAATCTCGGTGCCGTCAACATGGATCTCCGCGACTACGGGAGGGCGAAACGAGAATTCGAGACGGCGGAACGCCTCTACCGTGAACTCGACGAGCCGGCCGACGCCGCCCGGGCGGGGGTGAGGATCGGGCTCGCGCTCATGAAGCTGGATCGCGCGTCCGAAGCGCGCGCCCGGTTCGTCGCGGCCCTCGAGCAATTCCGGGAGCTCCCCGGGACGGACTGGGACATCGCGGACGTGTCGATGAACATCGGGCTCACGCACCTCGCGCGCGGGGAGAACGACTCTGCGGTCGCGCACCTCGCCGAGGCGCAGCAGAGGTTCAGCGCGATCCCCGGAACCGAGCGCGAACGTGGCCTGTGCCAGATGAACGTCGGACTCGTCGACCTGCGAGCGGGACGCCTCGACGAGGCTCAGTGGGCCCTCGAAGACGCCGTGTCGGCGTTCACGGGCCGGCCCGATTCCCGCCGCGACCTCGCCAGCGCACTGGCCAACCGGGCGTCGCTGCGTGAGGCACGCGGCGATCATGCCGGCGCGGAGGCCGACATCAGGGCGGCGATGGGGGTCGCGGGTGAAGCGGGACTGGGAAGGCCGGAGCGCTCCGGCCTGGACATTCGACTCGGTCTCCTCGAACTCGCGCAAGGACGAGTCGACGACGCCCGTGCAACGCTGAGTGCGACGTTCGAGCAGTACACCAACGCCCAGGATGGCGCCTGGTGGGATCCGGCGCTTCTGCTTCCACTCGGGGGCGCCTTGACGCGCCTCGGCGAGTACGCCGATGCCGAGAAGGCGTATGCCGTCGCACGGGCGTGGTTCTCGGATCGGGACGATGAGCGCCCCCGGGCGGCCCACGCCGTCTACGACCTCGCGAACTCCTACGAGCGGGCGGGAGACCTGGCGAAGGCCGAGCGTGCGATGCTGACCGCGATTGCCGAGTACGAGATCCTCGGCGAGCAGGCCGACGTCGCCGAGGCGTGGGTCCGCGTCGCATCGCACCGTTTCCGGATGGGGCGGAGGGCGGAGGCGATGGACGCCCTCCACACCGGTCGCAGACTTCTCCGACTCGATCTCGACCCGGCGAAGTCGGATCTGATGGCAAGCGGCATGGTGAACCTCGCCGCCGTCGTCGCCCTCGCGGGTGACACGGAGCTCGCGGAGACGATGCTCGTCGGGATACTCACGGAGGGGCCCGCGATCTCCGACCGCCTGTCGGCGGTCTGCTGGGGCAACCTGGGGACCCTCTATCTCGACACCGGCCGGGTCGAAGCGGCCGAGCAGGCGTTCGAACGCACCCGTGAGCACCTCGAAAGCGCGGGAGAGGTTCTCGCCGATCACTCCCACGAGATCAATCTCGCCCGGCTGCTCGCCCGGCGAGCGCGAGACGCGGCCCCGGAGCGGGCGGCGGAGCTGATCCGCCGGGCACTGGACCACGCGATGCCCGTCATCCTCGAGCTGGAAAGGACCCGACTCACGCTGCCCTCGGCCGAGAGGCGTGCGTCGCTCGCGCGCGCGATCGCGGACGCACCCCTTCCTCTCGTCTTCCGCTACGCGGCCGAACTCGGCGACGGAACGCTGATCGCCGACTTGACTGCGGTGTTCCGGTCCTCCGGCGTCGCGGTCGCGGCCGAGAGCGCCGCCGAGAGCGGGGGGCTCGCCTCCCTCGGATTGCGCCTCCTCCTCGAGGCGTCCGCCGACGATCCCTCAGTGCTCGGCCGCGACGCGCGGACCGCAGGCGCGCTCGAGGATCTCCTCCCGGCCATCGGGATCGGCGAGGTCGTCGCGCGTCGCGCGTCGCCGGACCTCGTGATGCCGGACGGCCGCGTCGCGCTGGCCGGGTACCGTCGGAGTCCCCAGGTACGCCGCATCCGATTCGTCTGACGCGATCGACGAGATCGTTCGTCGCTAGGATCGCTGCGTGGCCGAACGGGACGGCGCCGACCAGGGAAGCGGGCCACGTCATGCCCTCGTCCGCTGACGAGCACTATCAGAACTCGGTGCGCGCATTCGCAGCAGGACAATACGCCGAGGCCGTCCGGGAGTCGCGGCGCGCGCTCGGAGGCTACGCGCGGCATCCCCCACTCGTCCGGGCGCGCACCCTCACCCAGCTCGGGATCTCACTCGACGGACTCGGCGAGCTCGATCGGGCCCGCACCGCCCTGTCGCGAGCCGTCTCGATGTGCTCCGGCCTGGCCGACGCGACCGAGGACCACGCGATCGCCCTCGTCAACCTCGGCGGTGTGCTCCGCAAGCTGGGCGAACCCGATGAGGCGAGGAGGGCGTTCGAACGGGCTCGTGACGAATTCGACATGACCCGGACGCCTCGCTCGTATGCCGTCTGCTGTTTCAACCTCGGCGCGCTCAGCATCGACCTCCGCGAGTACGGCGCTGCGCTCCGGGCTCTGGACGATGCGGCCCGGACGTACGGGCGTCTCGAACTCGGAACAGAGGTCGCCCGCTGCCGGAAGCGGAAAGGGATCGCCTTTCTGCGTCTCGGACGCTTCGAGGACGCGGAGATGGAGTTCACATCTGCGCTCGAAGGATTCGACGCCGACCCCGACACCGGGCGCGAAGCCGCCGACTGCCTCAACGATCTGGCGAGCCTCGAGATCACCCGCGGTCGATACGACGAGGCGCTCGAACGGCTCGACGAGGCGGCGATCCGCTACGCGCAGTGGCCGCAGACGGAGTATGAGCGGGCGATGTGCGGGATGAATCGCGGGCTCGCGCACCTCATGGCGGGGCGACGGGACGACGCCGTCGCCCCGCTCGACGAAGCCGTGGAGCTGTTCGAGCGAATGCCCGGAGCCCACCTGGATCTCATCGACGCCCTCTCGAATCGCGCCGCTCTCCGGCAGGCGCGCGGGGACGACACGGCGGCGGGCGAGGATCTGCGCGAGGCGATCGCCGTGGCTCGGCAGTCCGGAGCGAGCGGCGCGAACCTGACCGGCCTCGACGTGCGCCTCGGCGTGCTCGCGGAGCGTCTCGGCAGATCAGACGAGGCCATCGACATCCTCCTCGGCGCGCTCGATCACCTGACCGTCGGACGCGACGCGCAGGTGATCGAGGCCGCCGTGCTTCTGCCCCTCGGCCACGCGCTCGGGCGTCTGGGCCTGAACTCCGAGGCGGAACGCGTCTCCGCCCTCGCGCGAACCTGGTTCGTGGATCGCGACGATCGGCACGGTGCGGCGCACGCCCTTGAGCAGCTCGCCCACCTCCACGCCCAACGCGGGAACAACGAGCTCGCGGAACGCGAACTGGTGACCGCCGTCGCGGAACTCGAGCGGATCGGCGCGTCGGACAGCGACTTGTTCGGCTGTCGGGTCCGGCTCGCCGCGCTGCGCTTCGGCAGCGGCCGATTCGCCGAGGCAATCGACGCGCTCGGTCGCGAGCGATCGCTCGCCGACTTCCTGCTCTCGGACGTCGAGCGCCTCCCTCGGCGGCAGGCGGCCGCCCTGCTGAGTTCCATCGCCCAGGGCGGACGACCCGAGTTGGCGGAGGACCGGCTGAGCGAACTCGTAGCCGACGAGCGGACGCCCACCGACCTCGCCGCCTCGTGCTGGGTGAACCTGGGGACGATCTTCCTGATCTCCGAACCGCCGCGACCCGCCTCGGCACTTCAGGCGTTCGAGCGCGCGCGGGACCTGCGGCCCGCGGGTCATGATCGGCTCGCCGACCAGGCGATCGACCTGAGCCAGGCTCGCGCTTACGAGCTGCACGCCGGGAGCGAATCCGGGACGCGACGCGAGGCCCTGCTCCGTCGCGGGCTCGCGCTCGCCCTCCCGGTCCTCCTGCAGATGGAGGAGGACCGCCTCGCTCAGCCGTCGATCGGGCGACGGGCCGAGATCGCACATCGGATCGACGCGAGCGCGCTCGCGCTCGTCTTCAGGCTGGCAACGGCCGTCGACGATGGCACGCTCATCGCCGATCTCACCGCGATCTTCCGGTCGTCGGGGGTGGCCGCCTCCTCGGAGATGAGCGCGCAGCGTGGCCTCGACGCCTACGGAACGATGCTCGTCGACGAGCTCCTCGCCGGCGAGTCGCCGGTGATCCGCGGAGGTGGCGAGACGTCGGCGACCATCGAGGCACTGTTGCCCCTCATCGGGCTCGGTGAGGCGGCGCGGCGTCGACAGTCCCCCGCTCTGATGATGCCGGACGGACGACTCGCCCTGTCCGGGCATCTCCAGGATCCGGGGGTGGGGCGTGTCAGATTCGTCTGATCATCGGCCGGACTATCTTCCGGAGGTCATTCCGCCGCCGCGGACGCGACGCGGAGGGACCCACCTCTCAGCGGGCCTCGCGTCTTTTCGAGCCGGCGGCTACCGAAAGGCGATCGCATCCCTGACGCTCGCGCTCGCCGCCTTCGAAGGCACCGAGGAGATCGAGGAGATGTCGTGCCTGCTCCTGCTCGGGTCCGCGTATCGGCTGGACGGCAGGATGCAGCAGGCGGTCGACGCCCTGGAGCGCTGTCGACACATCGCCGCCCGACACGACAACCCCTCCTTCGCCGCGATGGCGGCGTTCGAAGCCGGCGAAGCCGAGCGTTCCCGCGGCGACGAGGCGCGGGCGGGCGAACACTTCGAGGCGGCGGTCGCCGATTGGGCGGGCCGGCAGCCGGACGGCCTCCTGCTCCACGCGCTTTCGCACCTCGCCGAATCACGCCTCGCGACCGGCGATCGTGCCGGGGCGCGGGCGCTTCTCCGGCGAATCGAGAAGCTGCGCACGACGTCCGGGGTCGAGCTGGATCGCTCCCAGCGAGCGCGTCAGGGCATCTTCGTGGGACTCACGGCCTACGCACTCAAGGACCTCAACCGGGCAGCACCGGCTCTCGCCGAGGTGGTTGCGGTGGGAGGCTTGGCGAGCGCGGGACATCGTCGACTCGCCCTCGCCGTGCTCGCGCAGATCGCGCTTGCGCTGGGACGCAACCGAGCCGCCCTCCTCTTGATGAGCGGAGCGGACGCTGTCTCGTCAGCGCCTGCCTCGGCTCACGACGACGCCTCGAGTCGCTATCTGCGCGCGCTCGCGTGGGTCCGTCTCAACGAACCGAGCAAGGCGCTCAGGGATCTCCAGGCTGAGGTGCCGTGGGAGGATGCCGAATCCGACGACGCGCGAACGCTTCGGCTGCGAGCGAAGATGGACCAGCTGGCAGCTTCACTGAGAGCCCAGACGGGAGACCCGGAAGCCGAAGTCTCGCCATTCGTCACGTTCGCCGTGAGACACGTCGCCGCGTTCGGGACCAGACTGGGCGCGATCCGCTTCGCTCTCCACCGCCTCGGACGAGCAAGGGCCGATCGGGTCGTCCTCGGCCTCGATCCCGCGCGCACGTCTGCGATCACCGATGCGTCCGGTCGCGTTCTGGGCGCCGAGGGCGTACGTCAGTTCGAGCTCGGAGTGGCGGCGCTCTCGGCAGGCAACCACAAACGCGCGGTCGCGGCACTCACATTCGCCGTTGCGGAGTTCGAGCGCCACCCCGAGCTCCAGGAACTCCAGGTCGGAGCCATGGTGAGCCTCGCCCGCGCCTACCAGGCGGCCGAGAACACGCCCCGCCGATGGGAGACCCTGCAACGTGCGAGAGAGATCGCGGACGCGATGGACCCGGCGATTCGCAGAAGCGACGTGTTGTACGCGCAGATCTACCATGATCTCGGCCGCATGCTGGTGGGCCTGCCGCTCCGTTTCGAGGAGGCCGAGTTCCTGTTCCGGTCAGCCCTCGATGCGCTTCCCCCCGACGCTCCTCTCGGCCTCCGCGTCGACAGGCTGATGCACGTCGGTGAGATGGCCGTCGAGAACGGCCGGAACGCATACGCGATCGGGAAGCTCTCCGAAGCGCTGAGACTGCATCGCCGCCGGGGTCCAGCTCTCAGCGAGTACGAGTTCGCCGCGGCCGCCGAGCGGCTCGGGCTCGCCTACCTGCGACGGGGCGCGACTCGGCGCGCCCTCGACCATTTCGAACTCGCCCTCGATGTCGACACCTGGAAGGCGACCCAGGGGCGAGCGCTGGCCGGTCTCGGCGCCCTCGCGATCGACTGCGGGCTCCCGGAGGTCGGCCTGCGCTACGCCGAAGCTGCTCTCGAGCTCCTCCCGGGCGACAGCTCGCGATACGCCCGCGCGCTCGTGTACGGCTACATGGCGCAAGCGCACCACCAGCTGCGCGACGTCCGGTCAGTGCGCGAGGCGGCGACGGCCGGGCTCGCCGCGATCGACGGTGACGAGGCGCCTCGCGCCCGCATCGTCAGGACACGACTCGAGTGGGCCGACGCCATGTACATCACCGAAGGCGTGCGGGAGGTCCCGGCTGCCGGCTTCTTGCAGCGGAGCCGGGACGACCCACCGAGGAAGATCGAGCTCTCTGCGGGCCTCGCGCGGCAGATGCGCCGCGTCGCGACCGCCGTCCTTCCACTCGTCGTGGCGTGGCGGCGGATGCGGGCCCCCCGAGTCCGAGCGAGGCTCGCCGGCGCCCCCCACCTCTCACGATGGTCGGGCGCGACAACGAGCGAGAAGCCGTCGGTGCATGGATGACCACCCTCCATCTGCGCGGAATCGACGTGTCGGATCAGCTCTACTGGTCGTGGGAGTGGGACGCCGAGGGTGGTCCCCGATTCGCGGTGCTGGAGCGCGCGACGGTCACACCGATGCTCGCCGAACTCGCGAGTGCCGTACCCGGCGGATCAGAAGCGCCCTCAGCCGACGAGTCGCGGTTCCCGCCGCATGTTTCCGCGAGGCTCGCGACCGCGCGTCTCTCGGGCGACGTCGTCGCGGAGCACGCGCTCAGCATGGTTGGCCGGATCCTCAGCGGCCCCCTCGCCGACCCGTTGATCGAACTCGACTTCTCGTCTCGCCTCGGCGCCGCCGTGCTCCCGGATCGTCTGCTCGACGAGCTGCGGGTGGCCGCGCTCCGCGCATCCGAACGTCTCGTGGTCCGCATCCTCCCCCCCTTGTCGTGCGCGGCGGTGCCGTGGGAACTGCTGCCGACCCGTAACGGTGCCGACCCGCAGGAACGGCTTCTGGACCTCGCCGACATCGTCACCACCGCGCCACTTCTCGCGCGCGACGGCGAACCCTTGCAGCGTCCCGACGGTCCGGGCGCTGGTGCGGTCTACATCATCGACCCGGAGGCCCCGGGCACCGGTGCGGTGCTCTCCGCGACGCAGCAAGCCGGGTGGCGGCGTCTGCTCGAGGGCCGGCCCGCACCCGTGCTCGCGAGCATCCGTGAACCGGTGACCCGCGATTGGCTCTCCGCGCGGCTCGCGGGCCAGGCGGTGGATCGGTTGATGTACGTCGGCCACGCGAAGAGCGGCGTGGCGGGAGGCGGAGGTGACGCGCTCGTCCTCGCCGACCGTCGGTCGACGTTCGGGCACGGGCCGAGCTCCGCGGGCGGCCGACGGCGCGACCTGACCGCCACCGACCTCCTCCTCGGGACCCGTGGGCGCGCCGACCGCCTCGCGCGACTGGCGAGCGAGCGGGGGGTCACGGTCGCCGAGGTGGAGCGCGCCGAGTTCGGGCGGGTCACGACGTATCCCGCACGAGCGGTCGACGCCGATGGGTCCCCTCGGGAGGTCTCCGGGAGGGAGCTGTGGCCGATGCCACCCCGGGTGGCTCTGATCGCGTGCCAGAGCGGCGGGGATTTCGGGCATCTCGAGCCGTTCGGCCTCGTGACCGCGATCCTCGAGCTCGGTGCGGAACTGGTCACCGCGACCCGATGGCCGCTCCTGACCGACGCCGCGTTCGCCGACGGCGCCACCCCTCTCAACGACCTCGCGCACGAGATCGATCGCCGCCACGACGGCGCCGACCCCCTTCGCGGCATCCCGGCATGGCAACGCGGAATGCTCGACCGCTGGCGAAGGTCGGGGGATCCGGTCGCCGCACCCGTGATGTGGGCCGCGATCACCACGTTCCACGCACCGGACCGCGCGATCCTCTAGTTCTTCGCGCTGCTCAGCGCGAGCACTCCGCCGAGCCCGATCATCATCACGCCGCCCGCGGCGCCGAGTCTCTCGACCCGCTTCGGCGAGCGCGCGAACCAGTCCCGCGCCGAGCCCGCCGCGAACGCCCACGCGCCATCGCTGATCAGGGCGAGTGCGACGAAGATCCCGCCGAGCACCATCATCTGACCGGGTATCCAGCCCGCCTCGGGTGCGACGAACTGCGGCAGCACGGCGACGAAGAACGCGATCGTCTTCGGGTTCGAGATCCCGACGATGAAGCCCTCTCCGATCAGGCGCCGGGTCGACTTCGGCGCTGCGGAACCGCTCTGCACCGTCGCCGCGGTCTGCCTCCGGTGCCGGATCGCCTGCACGCCGAGGTAGACCAGGTAGGCGGCTCCGGCGAACTTCAGGATCGTGAAGATGACGACCGACTCGGCGACGAGCGCGCCGACGCCGAACGACACCGCGACGATGATCGGCAGGATGCCGAGCGCGTTGCCGAGCACGCTCAGCAGGCCGCCGCGGCGGCCGAGCGCGAGGGAGCGGCCGACGACGAACAACACCGTCGGCCCTGGCATGATCACGAGCACGACCGCGGCTGCCAGGAAGGCGAGGAGGTTCGGCACAGGAAGCACGGCGTCACGGTACTCCCCTGCGCCGGTCAGGTGGGTGACGATGGGTGGATGCCACCGCGCTTCGTGATCCTCCACGGCTGGGAGAACCGCCGTCCCGCCGACCACTGGGAGCACTGGCTCTTCGACGAGCTCGTCGCGGAGGGCCACGAGGTCGACTATCCGCAGCTACCGGATCCCGACGAGCCCGACCTCGGCACCTGGCTCGAGCTGCTCGACGACCTCGTGACCCGGGGCGAGCGCGAGGTGACGCTCGTCGTGCACAGCCTCGCGACATCCCTCTGGCTGACGCACCTCGCCCGCGGCGGCTCGCCCCGTCGCGTCACCAGGCTGGCCCTCGTCGCGATCCCGTCGCCGGCCGTGCTCGCGCCGACCGTCGTCGCGCCGTTCGTCGCACACGATCCCCGGATCGACCCGCTGCCCGGGGTCGAGACGATCGTCTTCGAAGGCGAGGGCGACGAGTACTCGCCGCATGGAGTGCGCGCCGACTACGCGATCGACCCGCGCATCCCGGTCGAGCTGGTGCCCGGCGGAGGCCACCTGGTGCCGGCCTCGGGGTTCGGGCCCTGGCCGCGGATCCGGGAGTGGGCGACGGGTGCCAAGCTAGAGGCATGACGGAGAACGGACTTCGCTGGGGCATCCTCGGAGCGGGCGGCATCGCCAAGCAGCAGGTGTCGGACATGAAGCTGCACGGCTTCGACATCGCCGCGGTGGCGGCCCGCGACCTCGCGAAGGCGCAGGCCTGGGCCGACGAGATGGGCGTGCCGACCGCCTACGGCAGCTACGAGGAGCTCGCGTCCGACCCCGACCTCGACGCGATCTACGTCGCGACCATCCACCCGACGCATGCCGAGGCGGCCCGGATCGCCCTCGAGGGCGGCAAGCACGTCCTCGTCGAGAAGCCGTTCACGATCGACGCCGCGCAGGCCCGGTCGATCGTCGAGTTGGCCGCGTCGAAGAACCTCGTCGTCCTCGAGGCGATGTGGACCCGCTGGCTGCCGCACATGGTGCGCATTCGGGAGATCCTCGCGGAGGGCCTGCTCGGCGACGTGCGCGTCGTGCTCGCCGACCACGATCAGAACAATGGCGAGAACGAGCGGATGAAGCGGCTCGAGCTGGGCGGCGGCGCCCTGCTCGACCTCGGCATCTACCCGGTCTCCTTCGCCTGGGACGTGCTCGGCGCGCCGTCGTCGGTCATCGCCTCGGCGACGCTGACCGACGCGGGCGTCGATGCAGAGACGGCGATCATCCTCGGCTATCCGTCGGGCGCGCACGCCGTGCTGCAGACCCAGATGACCGGCACCGGACCGAACCGCGCGGCGGTCGTCGGCACGAAGGGCCGCATCGAGATCGAGTCGGTCTGGTACAACGTCGTCGGCTTCACCCGTTACGACGCCGACAATCAGGTCGTCGAACGCTTCGACGAGAAGGTCGAGGGGCGCGGCATGCACTTCCAGGCCGCCGAACTCGAGCGGATCGTCGCCTCGGGGAAGCTCGAGGGCGACATCCTGCCGCCGTCGGAGTCGGTCGCCATCATGGAGACCCTCGACGAGGTCCGCCGTCAGATCGGGCTCGTCTACCCGAGCTGACGCGCGGTCGCTCGAGGCTCAGGCCATCGTCGCGACGTCGATGACGAAGCGGTAGCGCACGTCCGAGGACAGCACGCGCGCCCACGCCTCGTTGATCTGCGACGCCGGGATGAGCTCCGTCTCGGGCACGATGCCCTTCTCGGCGCAGAAGTCGAGCATCTCCTGCGTCTCGCGGATGCCGCCGATGCTCGACCCGGCGAACGACCGCCGGTTGCCGAACAGCGTGAACACCTGGATCGGCAGCGGCTCGGCCGGGGCGCCGACGTTGACGAGTACGCCGTCGAGGCGCAGCAGCTTCAGGTACGCCTTCAGGTCGAGCTCCGCCGAGACGGTGTTGAGGATCAGGTCGAAGCCGTTCTCGAGCTTCTCGAACGTCGCCGGGTCGCTCGTCGCGTAGTAGTGCGCGGCGCCGAACGCGCGGCCGTCGGCCTCCTTCGAGAGCGTCTGCGAGAGCACCGTCACCTCGGCGCCGAGCGCTGCGGCGATCTTCACGCCGAGGTGGCCGAGGCCGCCCATCCCGACGACCGCGACCTTGCGGCCTTCGCCCGCCCGCCAGCGCTGGAGCGGGGAGTAGGTGGTGATGCCGGCGCAGAGCAGCGGCGCCACGACGGCCATGTCGAGGGACTCCGGGATACGCAGCACGAAGTCCTGGTCGACGACGATGTGGGTCGAGTAGCCGCCCTGCGTCACCGTGCCGTCGCGGTCGATACCACCGTAGGTCTGGATGTTGCCGTTCCAGCAGTACTGCTCGAGCCCGGCCCGGCAGTTCTCGCACTCGCGACAGGAGTTCACCATGCAGCCGACACCGACCCGGTCGCCGACCGCCCACATCGTGACATCGGAGCCCACCGCGGTGACGACGCCCGCGATCTCGTGACCGACCGTCTGCGGGTAGGTCTGCGGACCCCAGTCGCCGCGGATCGTGTGGATGTCGGAGTGGCAGATGCCGGCGTACTGGATCTCGATGAGCACGTCGGCGGCGCCGACATCCCGCCGCTCGATCGTGGTGGGGAGGAGGTCGGCGGTCGGGGAGGCGGCGGCATAGGCGTTGACGGTCAACATGGTTCCACGTTAGGTGCTGCATGCCGGCGCGTCCTGTCGCCGGCAGCTCACTCGTCGAGACGGCACTCCACCCGGATCGCCCACGCCGGCGTCGCCGGAAGCGGCGATCCGCCGACGCGGCCGAGCACGGCGACGATCACCGCGATCCCTGGCGGCGGTGTCGACGGCCACGGAGTGTCGCCGTCAGTGAGGACGATCACGACCTCCGGGCGCGGCCGTTCCCGCTCGGCGGCACGCAAGCCGATCCGCAGGTCGGTCCCGCCGGCGCCGATCAGCACGGCATCGGCGGCTCGGACGGCGCGGCGCACCGTGTGCGCCGCCGCGTCGACCGAGTGGATGGTCACATGCGTCCCCGGCACACCGAGGGCCGCGATCGCCCCGTCGACCTCGGCGAGAGCCCGCGCGAGCAGCTGATCGTCGACGCTTCCGGACGTGTCGACGATGAACGAGACGCGCGGCACCCTCCGCCGCTGTCCGGGGAGGACGACGCCGCGCACGACGGACTGCCGACGGGATGGGCGCGCGTAACTGTACTCGCCTCGTCCCGCCACCCAGCCGACCGCACGGCGAACGGCCGCGGCGAGAAGCTCGGGCCAGGGGGCGCGGTGCTCATCCGGCGCCGCCGGGGTCCTGAGGTCCTTGCCCGGATCCCGCCCGCGAGCGCGGGCGTGCGCCCGGTACTCGATCGACACCCGGGTGCGGATCTCCAGCGCCTCGAGCTGGGCGACCCCGTCGACGTCCGCGTCGTCCGGATGCTCGTAGGCACGGGGGATGCCGTCGGCCCCGCTCCCGCATCCCGTCGCGGGGTCGGGCGGGCCGTCGTCGGTCGCGGGCGACCCCACGGGAAGGCCCGACACGATCGCGAAGTACTCCTCGGCGGAGCGGCCGGGGGGAAGCCGCTGGTCCACCGGCGACGGCAGCCTTGCGGGACGAAGGTGATCCGGATCGAGCCCCGACGCCAGTGCGAGGTCGGCCGCCCGCGCCCAGCCCGCCGCCGTCGTGCGGTCGACACCGAGGTCCCGAGCACGCGCGGCGTGATCGTTGAGCAGGTGCCACGTCAGATGCGCGAGCTCCTCTGCGATCTCGCGCACGCTCGCCGCTGCGAACCACTCGGGGTTGAGGTAGACCCGCCACCGCTCGTCGCACGTCGCCCGCTCGACCTCCGTGCTCTCGACCGGCACCATGGCGTACAGCGCGTGGGCGAGGTAGGGGAGATCCCGGGGACTCGCCTCGGTCGGAGGTCCCGGAGGCGCGCTGATGAGCCACAGCTTGGCGGCGGAGAGCTTGTCGGCGTCGAGGCTCACGACGTGCCCGGCAGCAGTCCGGCGAGGGCGAGCGCCGGGGCGAACACGGCGATCGACGCGGGTACCGCGGTGTCGATCGGACGCGCGGCGGGCCGCATCAGGGCGCGCACGACCGGAACAGCCGGGTCGACCCCGGCGACGGCGGCGGCGCGGGCGCACAGGTCGACCGCGGCCGTCCAGCGGTCCCGGGTGGCACGGCGCGAGTAGGCGGACAGCACCGCCTGCAGCACGACATGGACGCGGTCGGCCCGCATCCCCGCGAAGTCCGCCGAGGCCGGATCCGCCAGGAGGGTCTCCGCGTCGGGCAGATCCTGGATCGCGGCCCAGCGCAGGTACTCGTGCGCCGCCGACTCGCCGACGCAGCCGGCGACGAGCAGCCGGCGAACGGGCTCACCGGCCCCGACGGACCGCGCGAACGCGGCAAGGCGTGCGGCGTAGTGCCACGTCCTCGGTGTCGGGAACGCCCTGCCCCGCTCCGCCGCAGTTCGCGGCACGACACTCAACTGCGACTCGCGCGCTCGCAGGAACCCCGCGACCAGGACGAGTTCGTCGGCGAGCGCCGACGCGAAGCCCAGCGGCTCATCGTGCACCGGCAGCGCGGGCCACCGTCCTGTCACGAGGCCTTCGGCGAAAACCTCGTACGGCATCCCCCAGTCGAGGTGGACGAACCGTGACGCCGTCGGAGCCGCGAGTTCCCACCCCGACGCGGAGACGTCGATCGGATTCGCGGCGGCGACGAAGGCGACGCTGTCGGGCAATCGGACGGCGCCGACCTCCCGGTGGGTGAGCGGACGCAGAGCGGCGGCCTGGAGCGCAGGGGAGGCGGTCGAGAACTCGTCGAAGAACGCGATCGCGGCGCCCCGATGCTCGGCGAGCCGACGGACCCACCCGGGCGGCGCGAGTTCGACCGTCCCGTCGGGACGGACGACCGGGAGGCCGGCGAAGTCCGACGGCTCGCTGTGCGTGACGATGACCGTCTCGACGTGCCAGCCGAGAAGTCCCGCCGACTCGACGACCGCGGTCTTGCCTTCGCCGGGGTCACCCCAGAGCAGGACGGGGATGCGGGCGCTGACGCAGATGCCGAGCGCCTGCAGCGCGTAGTCGTAATCGATCCGGGACAGGGGGGTCATGGGGTCCTCTCAGGAGACGGGGAGTCGAGTCCGGCGACCGTCCGGATGCCCCGGTCGAGCGCCGCGGCGAGAGCCGGCCGGGAGCCGGCGATGAGGAGCATCACCGCGAGCTCGGTGCGGTCCGGCGGGCCGTCACGGAGCATCCGGCCCGACGCGCGGCGCTGGGCGGCATCGGCCCACGCCGCGTCGATCGCGCCGCGGGACGGGCGCTCGCGATCGAGGCCGCGACGCCCGATCACGGCGAAATGCTCGGGTGATGGCCGGCACCCCACCCAGGCCCAGGTGACGAGAGCCCGCGCCGCGGCGGCACGCGACCAGCCGGTGCGCTCCGCGACGATGCCGATGGACGTCGACGGAACGCCCGCCTGGATCGCGAGCGCGGCGTCGTCACGGGCGAGACCCTGCGAGAGCCACGCGCTCCACTCCGCCGCCGACGCCGCGCTGCGGTCGTGATCGTTGAGGTTCACGAGCCAGGCCGCGGTGTCCCCGTCGGGACGGCGCCGCAGGATGTCCGCGACCCAGTCCGGGTCGGCACCGCCGTAGCGCAGGCCCACGAAGAAGGAGACCGGCAGCGGTTCGCCGACGACGGCGGCGGGCGCCGCGAGCGCCGGAAGATCGTCGGGGTGGATGCCGGCGCGCCAGAGCTCGGCGAGGCCCCCGGCCTCGCGAACGAGTCCGGCGACGCCGGGCCGCTCTGGCGGCGATCCCTCCCACGGTCCCCAGGCCTTCTCGGCGGCGCGGAGGACGGCCGACAGCTGCCACAGAGCGACGTCGTGGCGACGCGCGAGGTGGGTGGCGGTTCGGAGATGACGGGCGGCCTGGCCGGCGGAGGCGAAGGATCGACCCGCACAGCAGTCGGCCCTCTCCGCTCGATCCGCCACCCGCCATCGCCCGAAACCTTCCCGACCGAGAGCGGCCGGGGTCCGGCGGTTCAGCACCGGGAGGCTCCGATGGAACGCCGGGAGCACCCGGTCGACGAGCTCCACGCACGACAGGTAGCCGCCCAGCGCGACCGCCACCCGTTCCGCGGCGAGATCGTGGGGGGTGTCGACGGAACCGTCCGGGTGGACGACGACGGGATGCCGCCGGCCTCGCCGGGCGGGTTCCCTGGTCCGGCACTCGACCGTGAACGTCCACGATCCGCCGCGCGACGCGTCATCCGACACGACGCGTCTCCTCGCCGCCCGCACCGGTCGACACGAGGTAGCCCGCGAGACCGAGGCCGGCCGCCAGGCGCACGGCGAGGAACAGCGGGTCCCCCGGCAGGAGGAGGCCCGGCGACCAACCGTCGAGGACCCATCCGGCGACGAATGCCGCAGCGGTCGCGAGAAGCGTCACCGGCAGCGCCAGGCGCGGGATCGTGGCGGTCGCGAGAGCCAGCGGCACGGCCGCGCCGACCGCGATCGTCAGGCGGGCGTCGAGCCCCGGTCCCGACGGCCCGGAGTCGACGACGATCGTGAGCAGGAGGAGCGCCGCGAACGCCGTCGCGAGCGTCGCCGGCAGGTCCTCCGCCCTCAGGTCGACGAACAGCGCGCTGAGCAGGAACGCCCCCCAGAAGGCGGCGAGCACCGGAAGGTAATAGCCGTCGGCACGGTACCCCGCGGCCGGGGTGAGGAAGATCAGCAGGAGGTGGCACCCGGTGATGCCGGCCACCGCCGTGACGAGCACGACACGGTCGCGCGTCTCCCGCCGATCGACGGCCCAGAGACCGCCGAGCGCGCACGCGGTCAGGTAGGCGGGGAGGTCGGCCATCCCGTGGTCGTCGACCACCGCGTCGGCGAAGACTCGCAGCGACAGCGCCGCGATGAGGATCGCCGTCGCGAGACCGTGCCACCCGTCGAAGACGGCCAGCTGGTGACGGCGGCGGCGGGCGAACTCGATCGGCTCGCCTCGGAGCGCACGCATCCCGTGTCCGCCCAGTGCCGCCGACGCTCCGAATGCCAGTACCAGGGGGATCACCGGGGCCCGTCTAGCCGTGGTCGTGCCGGCCGGCACCGGGCTTTCCGCCGACCCCGCGGCAGGTCGGGCAGGTGCCCCGTTCGCGGTAGACGATCCCGCGGTCGGACTTCGTCGTCAGGATCGTGCCGTCTCCCTTGCAGGTGAGGCACCGGAAGCAGTTGTCGCAGCGCGGGTTGTACCCGGTCATCGGGATTCCTCTCGTCGGCGCGCCCGCGAGCCGGGCGCCGCTCTCCCTACCGATCCCGAGACGACCGGATCCTCGAGCCCGAGTTCACGCTCGAGGTCGGCGCGGACCGCGGCGAGATCCGTGCCGAAGCCGGCGTCGATGGGGGCCCGCCGAGCCTCCGGGGCGCCGCAGACGACGCAGTCGGCCGCCCTCTCCACTCGGATCCACACGCTCTGCGGTGCGAGCTGGTGCCCGCCGTCGCCGAACAGCTCGGGGAAGAATCCCCAGTGCGGCCGCGTCGAGATCATCGCGAGCGTCCGATCCGTCGCGACCGAACCGCCGACCAGCGCGGTGAGGCTCGAGCCGGGTCCCGCGAGTACGCCGAGCGCCACGAGGGCCGCCATCGACGCGACGACGTTGATCGACGCGCCCAGCCCGGGCTCAGCAGTGAGTCGGCCACCGAGGCCGTAGTCGGACGACGGCCGGAACTGGTTGATGTTCCGGCCGTCGCCCAGACTGCAGGCCACGCACGGCGTGCCGGCGCTCGGCAGGCTCACGACGATCTCGCCCGCCTCGGCACCCGCGTAGAGCGCACAGGTCACCATCGGGATGCCCGCCGCATAGGCGTGATGCGCCAGCACGAGCTGATCGCGCATGTCGTCGGTCGCACCGACGACGAGGTCGACGTCCCGGAGGAGCTCGGCGACATCCGCCGCCCCGATCGATGAGGCGGTCCTCACGACGCCGAGCGACGGGTCGATCCGTCGGAGGTGGCGCTCGAGTGCGTCGACCTTGAGGTCACCGAGATCGTGGGAGTCGTAGACGCTGCGCGCCAGATTGGGCGCCTCGACGGTCTCCGGGTCGAGCAGCACGAGGTGACCGACGCCCGCACGGACGAGGTCCTCGGCGATGCGGCTGCCGACCGAACCCGCCCCGGCAACGAGCACGACGCGATCCCGTAGCTCGCCGACGACCGGGCGCGCGCGATCGAGCCGGGAGGTGAGGCCCGACGCGAGCGCCGTCCGGACGAGGTTGCGCACCTGGCGGCGCGGCGCGAGCGCCGGATCCCACGGCGACGGCTGCAGTTCGAATCCCGCCCCCTCACGAGAGGCGAGGAGCGCAGGGCCGGACAGCGGGTAGTCCGGCGGCACGACGAGCGTCAGTCGCCGATCGCCGCCGAGGCCCACGAAGAGCGACTCGCGGCCGCGCCAGGTGGCGACCCGGGGGGCTCGATCCATCGACCGCACGGCGTCGGCCCGCCAGTCGCGCACCGACACGGAGCTCTGCACCGGCCGGTCGGCGTCGGCGAGCCCGGCGGCGAGTTCGACGACCTCCCCGCGCACGGGCGTGACCTCGGGACGGTCGTCGACGAGCCGCACGCGGTGCAGCGACATCCGGTGCCGGATTCCGACCGGGATGTGGTGGTCGCGGGACGGCTCGCCCTCGGTGACGATCGCGACGACGAGCGACTCGAGATGCGGGTTGAGCCGCAGCATCGTCGCCGTCGAGGCGATGTCGGTGCCGGACGGATCGGAAACGCCGCTCGGGTGCGAGTGCACCGTGCCGGCGAAGGTGCCGCCATGCGCCTCCTCGAGCCCGCTCACCGCTCCCCCCAGCTCGGCGCTGATGTCCCAGGACACCCCGCTGTATCGGCCGTGGCTGTCGAGCACCGCGAGGTGGACGACATCCGCGAACCCCAGCAGCACCGCGCCGCGCTCGGGCGGGACGGCGGCGATCTCGCGTTCGATCGCAGCGAGGACGCCGTCGGTGAATCGCACCGGCCGGGTCACGACGGCGCTCACAGCGAGAACCCGGGCGTGCGACCGGCGAGCTTCGCCGCCGTGTAGTACATCCACTTGCCGGCCACGCCGCGCACGGCGGTCAGCGACGGCGCCGGCTCCCCGCCCGGGCCGCAGATGATGGGGACCGTCTCGGTGCCCATCACCGTGCGGATCATGTGCGGGTCGTGGCCGAACTTGTCGTCCATGACCGGGAGCACGGGAGAGATGTCCCACAGGTTGCGCCGTGACGGGTTGCGGAAGGTGAGGAACACGAAGTACCGGTCGGCGAACGGGTCCTTCAGCCGGAACCGCCAGCCGTCAACCCGCCCGCCCGCCGAGCTGACCGGCACCCAGCCTTCGACGTTGTGGGGGTCGAGTCGCCGCAGCTCCTCTGCCTCTGCCGCGGAGGCGGCCATCCGCACCTCGGGCACCTTGCTCAGCGGACGACCCTGAGCATCCGAACTCGGCCGCACCTCGAGGGTGCCGCCCGGGGCGACGTAGACGCCGTTGCCGCCGCCTCGTCCCTCCTCGTCGGCGCGGATCTGCTCGAAGACGCTCTGCCAGGCGTCGGCCGCCATGCGTTCCGACGGCACCGTCGACAGGGTGCGACCCTCGCCGCCGGTCACCGTGAGCGCGCCGCCGGTGCTGACGCTGACATCGGCGACCTCGACGAATGCCTCGTCTGCGGACCGCCAGACGCCGTCACGGTCCTCGCTGAGTTCCAGCTCGACGGGGGCCGTGAGGCCGGATGCGGTGGGCTTGGTCATGATCTTCTCCTTCGATTCGGTGTGCGGTGGTCGGTCAGAGATCCCACGCGGCGAGCACGAACCAGGCGTGTCGTCCGGTGGGGCTGCCGTCGATGCGGATCGCACCGATCAGTACGGGGTCGCTACCGATCCCGTCGGCGAGGGCGGACGCCGCGCGGGCCGCGACGGCGACCGCGCCGACGAGCACGGACCCGACCGTGCCGAGCGCGGCGTCGATGCGGTCGGCGGAACGCGCGACCCGCGCCTTCGAGACCTTCGTCAGCAGGTCGTGCTCCCAGCCGGGCCTCCCGCCCGCGGTGAGCACCGACCCGCGCGGGACCTCGTGGGCGATCAGCAGTTCGTCGAAGCGCGCCCCTCGGCGCTCGAGGTCCGCGAGGTGCCTGCGAATCCCACGCGGGATGCCGAGTTCCCCCGCCGCGAAGACCGGATCGTCGCGCAGCCGGAGGACGATCCAATCCCACGTCTCGGGCTCCGGCCGCGGGAGGTACACGGGCTTGTCGGGCAGCTCGGCGACGCCGAGCGGATGGACGAGGCCTCCGGCGATGCGTTCGAGTTCCGTCACGCGCTCGAGGGCGGTGGGCTTGCCCATCACTGTCTCCTTCTCGTCAGGGTCGGATCTTCAGGAACTGGCGAGGGCGGAGACGATCAGCACGACGAGCCCGAGAAGGACGGCCGCGCCGAGCACGATCGCGACCGCGAACCCGAGCACCACGAGGGCGAACGGGGCGCCGGCGATCACGGCGGCGACCGCGCCGGTCATCGCGAGACGCGACGACACGGTCGTGACCCGGGTGAAGCCCCGAGTCGCGATTGCGAGGACGAGCAGCAGCGCGGCCGCGACCGCGAGCACAGCCGGCTGGAGCGCCGGGTGCGGGGCGCGCAGGAAGCCCGCCGCGACGGCGAACACGTCGCCGCCGCTCGAGCCGTCGGCGAGCGCGCCCGCGAGCAGCGGGCTGAGCGGTGCCAGGACCGCCGAGACCGGCAGCATCGTCCAGAGGAACCCGCGCGAGCGACCAGACAGACGCGTCGTCGCCCGACCGCCGGCCGCGACGACGGTGGCGAGCGACGGCCCGGCCGCGGGCACGGCCGTGCGCCAGTCCGCACGCTCGGGGATGTCACGGAATTCGTCGAGCAGTCCCACTGCCCCTCCTCACCTGTGTCCGGTCGCCGATCACACCGATCCCGCTCGTGCGCCCCTCAGTTCGTCGGCGCATCGGTGCGTGCCGCGGCGACCTGGCGCTTCAGGCGGGACTCGTGCCGTTCGAGCCAGTCGTCGACCGCGGACGGGGTCGGCGACTGCCGCGGCGTGGTGTCCTCGTCCACCGAGATCGGCGGACGCCGGGGCGGCCGCGCCAGTCGCCGTTGCACCTCCTCGTCGGTGTGCGGGTGGAGGTCTCGGTAGGGCTCGCTCAGACGGAGCCGTGACGCCTCCTCGACCTCGGCCGCCGCGCGCTCGAGGTCGTCCACGGTGACGCCGCTCGGCCGCAGCGCGTCGATGCGATCCAAACGCAGCGTGAAGGGCTCCGTCATGACGCCGTCCCGCGACACCGTCGCGGCGGCGTGCAGGTCGGGCAGCCGGACCAGTTCGCCGACCGGCCAGTCCTCGAGGCGCTGGGCCGCCCGGAACGCGTTGCGCAGCCCGGCGCGGAAGGCGAAGAACCCGCCCGAGTTCGACTCGATGCCGTCGGCGAGCCGGTCGGGAAGCGCCGCGACCGTCTGCGTGGCGATCACGATGCACACCCCGAACTTCCGCGCCTCGGCGAGCAACCGGGGGAGGGCGCCGAAGGTGAAGAGGTGCGCCTCGTCGACGACGATCACGTGCGGCTTCGTCCGGTCGGCGCGGTCGCCGAGGGCAAGCAGGTGCTCCTGCAGCCACAAGGCGCCGAGGATCCGCGACGAGCCCTCGCCGAGATCCGGCGAGGCGAGGTCGACGAGGAGACCCCCGCGCTCATCCATGAGCTCGGCGACATCGATCGCCGACGCCCCGCGGTCGAGGATGCCGCGCATCGCCTCGGACGACACGAACGGATTGAGTTTCGACACGGCCCAGGACGTGACGTCGGTCGCCTCCTTCCCGGAGAGGTCCCCGTACTCGTTCCGCAGGCGATCGGCGAGCTCGGGGGCATCCGCCTTGATGCGGTCGGCGAGCTGACCCACCCGGCTCATGTCGCTCGCGACCGAGACGGCGAGCGGGATCGAGACACGGTCACCCCAGAGCACGCGGCAGGCCTGCACGACGAGGGTGAACCAGCGTCGCCAACGCGGCCCCACCATTCCCTCGTGCTTCGGGTCGAGCCACTGCTGGACCATCTCGATGAATGCCTCGAGTGCGCGCTGGAATCGTCGCTCATCCCCCGCGAACGGGTTCAGCGGCACGGGATGCTCGCGGTCGCCGTGCCGCACGACGCGGAGCCGCCGCTGCGCCTCCCCGCCCGGGATCAGTCGCAGGATCGAGTCGACGAGCGAGCCGTGCGGATCGAGCACCGTGAAGCCGATCCCCTGCTCCATGAGTCGGAGCACGAGCGTCGCCTCGGCGGTCGATTTGCCGGTGCCCGAGGCGCCCTCGAAGAAGAGGTGACGCGGAAGGTCGAGCTCGTCGATGCAGAACGGCTCCTCGTGCCCGGTCGCCGACATCGCGTAGCCGAGCTGGAGCGGGGTCGGCGGCGCGGGCGGCATCGGGTCCAGCGCCCGCATCTGGAACTCCGGGTGAGCGGTGACGAACCCGGGAAACCCGTCCTTCCCCGCCGCCGGCACCCGCAGCAGGCTCCCGGCGAGCGCTTCCGGCACCGCGTGGCCGACGAGCGAGTCCGGCCCGCCGGCCCACGCCTCGTCCGCCGCCGACTCGTCGAGCCGGCGCAGTCTCAGCGGCTGGGCCAGCTGCTTGAGCTGCGCCGAGAGCCGCGCCGACGGTCCCTCCGGGCCCGAACCCACGAGCACGCGCACCCGCACCGGCTGCCCGAGATAGCGCGCGAGACCCTCCTCGGAGCCACCCCAGGTCGGAGCCATGGATGCCGCGAGCAGCTCGGTCTCGAGCGGCTCGGCCGGCGCGACCACGAAACTCAGGACGCTGAGCGGGTCGTGCGCGAGCGTCGCGACGATGCCGGAGAGGTCGTCGAAATAGCCGCGCGGCCAGGGCGGCGTCACACGGCGGTCCCGGCCGTCGTGCCCGGCGAAGGAGGGGCGGCGCGGGCTCGGCTCGTCGTCGCTCAGCTCCTCCCAGGTCGGGACCCGGGGAAGCACGGAGAACCCGTCCCGCGCCGGCACGAGCTCGGTGACCCGCGACGGCACGGGGCACCCCTCCACCGCGACGGCCGGAGGCAGGACGCACAGCTCGCCGATCGCCCAGGCGAGATCCGCCTCCCAGGTCGGCTGCGCGGCACCGCGCTGCTCGAGCCGGAACAGCGCGCCGTTCGTCTCGGTCGCCCCGGTCAGGGTGATCCGGAGCAGCGAAGCGGGTTGCCACTCCGCGACCACCTGGACCAGTCGTCGCACCGCCGACGCGGCGGCCTGCTCCGGCTCGGCCGTGCGACGGAGCGTCGTGACGTCGATCGCACGAGGAGCGGGGAGGGACGAGGCGGGGACTTCGGGATTCGGGATCGGCACGACGGAGGTACCGATCCCGAGGCGGCTACCGGGAGTCGGGCTCGAGGTACGGCTGGATGAGCACGTACGGCCGCCACAGGCGCGCCGAGAGCTCGGGGTCGGACCGGATCGCCGCCCCGAGGCTCACCCGATCCTCTGCGGGGAGCAGATAGTGGGCCGCGATCAGGGCGAAGGCGCCGTACGCGGCGAGGGCGTGATCCCGATCGGCGTCATCCCGTTCGCTGCGCAGGAGCCCCCGGACCCACTGCGCGAGTTCGTCATCGAGCCGGGAGATCTGCGGCAGCTCGCGCTGGATCACCCGGCTCGCCGTCTGCTGGAACCCGCGGTCCCCCCACGCGCTGACCCACTGGGGCGAATCGGGCCGATGATCGACGAGCGCGTCCCAGTCGACATGCCGGAGGGTCTCGACCGGGGATGCGAGGCGGGCAGGAGCCGCGATCACCCGGGGGCGGCCCGTGCGGTCGGGTCGAGTCGGCGGGCCGGGGTTCACGAGCAACTCCAGCCGGGTGAGGAGTGCCCCGGTGATCTCCGCCCCGGGCTCCAGCCGCGAGACCACCCGCGACAGATTCTCATACACCGCGGTCAGCTCGCCGAGGGTCGCGACACCGGCGTCTCCGACGTGCTCCGGGCGTCGGCGGCCGTTGTAGACGAGCAGCAGCGACAGTCCCGGGAAGTGGTCGCGGTTGCCGTAGAACGTGGTCACCTTGTTGTCCAGGGAGCCGAGCACGATCCGGTGCCCGCTCGTCCCGGCGACCGCGAGCTCCACGTCCTCGAGCAGCGCGACCTCCGCGGCATGCTTGTCCCGGTCCACGAGAGTGAACAGGCCGCTCACCCCCGGCGAATGATCGACGTCGAGGATGAGCACGCGTGTTCCGCGCGGGCTGTGCCCGGGGTCGCGGAACTCGGCGATCCGGTCCACCCGCACCGCCTCGGCAGGACTTCCGGCGAGGAGATCCGACGTGAACGCCTGGCCGGCGGGGTCGAGCTTCCCGTAGCCGTGGACGACGTCGACCTCTGCGGGGGACGCCTCGCCGGAGCCGTGATGCACGTCGCTCCACCAGGCGACCGCGTCGACGCACATCCGGATGTACGCGAGCCGTCCCGCATCGGCGACGTCCTCTTCGGGACCCCTGCGCCAGTGGAAGACGTTCTCGACATCGAGTGCGATCTCGTTGACCACCGTCAGCCTTCGAGGTACTCGAGTTCGACGGCGAACGGCGCCACCGGGTCGGCGTAAACCTCGGCCGACGGTGAGGGCGTCGAGGCCCGGGCGGCACGTGCTTCGGCGAACTCCTGCAATGCCGCACGCGTCGCCTCGACGTCGGCCTCCTCGCGGCTCCGGCGACCGCCCGCACTGACCCGGTCGGAATAGACGGAGACGCGCACCTTCGAGCGAGCCACGTCGAGCACGGCGTCGATCGAGCGGGATCCCTCGAAGCCGGCGGGCGTGGCGTCGAGCGGGATCGCGAAAGTGCGCTCGCCCACCTCGACGCGGGCGAACAGTTCGCCCGCCCGGATCGGAACCGACCCCGCGGCCGGCGACTCGATGACCACTCGCACGTCGGCCCCGTCGACCTCCCAGGAGACCGTCGACGCCCGCACCGAGCGAGGATGCACGTCCAGCGGATCGATCAGGCCGACGCTCCGTGACGTCATCTGCACGTGCCACAGACCGCGGGAGCTCTCCTGAAATTCCCGCATTTCGGCATCCGTCGCGATCTCGGTGACACCCTCGAGCACGTCCCAGTAGCGCGTCTCGGCGGCCTCGAGAGCGTCCAGCTCGTCCTGGTCCCGGATGCCGAGGTCGAGCGCCGCCGAGGCGGCGGCGGCCAACACCGTCGAGACCCGGTCGGCGCGCAGCGCATCCGGCACGAGCGATCCGAGTGGCACCTGGCGACCGAGACGATCGAGCCGTTCCTCGAACGCCGACGGCAGGAACGTCGCGGCATCGGCGAGGAACAGCTGCGCGATCGCCCGCGAGGCGAACAATCCCGAGCCCGCGTGCGCCAAGGTGCCGATCTCGGCGTCGAGCAACCATTCGCGCGGCGACCGCGTGCTACGGCCCGCCCAGTCGGCGGGAACCCACCAGCGCCGCATCCATGTCCCCAGCGCGAACCGGCGCGCGACGTCGGTCAGGTGCCCGGAACCTCCGTCCGCGCCGACATCGACGGTTCCGGCGGTGCCATCGAACGCAGCGGCGGCCGCCGCCTCGCCGACGACGAACGGGAGCCAGGACGTCGCGAACTCCGGAGAGTGCAGACGCACCGCGAACGGCAGCGTGGGATCGGTGACCGAGACGTCGATCGATCCTCCGACGACCACGACCGATTCGACAGCCGCATCGCCGGGGTCGATGGCGGCAGCGCCCTCGGATTCGAGCACGACGCCGTCTTCGGTACTACTGATGATCCAGGACATTTCCCCACCTCGGTCGACTGCCCCATCTTGTCGGAGAGGTCGCGATTTCGGCCATCACTCCGATCCCGCGGAATCGTCGATGTCATCCGCGCCGGCTCGCACCAGTCGCGCCATCTGCTCGAACGTGATCGTGGTCGGGGCGGGCTCGCCCAGTTCCGTGCGATGCGTGGCGTATCGCACGGACCAGCGATCCCAGGTCGCGGCATGCGGATCGTCCGGGGCGATCTCCGGCTCCTCCAGGACATGCCGGAAGAGTGCGGACACCGCCTCCCGGGCCCTCTCGCCCCGGCGGGAGACGAAGTCGGTCACCGCGAGCACGTCCGCGAGCGTCGGCGGGCTGGTCGGCCCGCCGACGGCGGCGGCTCCGCGGCGGATCGCGTACTGCTGCACTTGGTCGAAGTCGGGAACCTCCTCCCGGCGGCGCTCGGAGTCGTCGACCCAGGAGTCCCACAGCTCGCGCGGCGATTCGTCGCCGTCCTCGATCGACACCCAGAAGTCGTCGACGGCGTCCGCTCCGTCCCGACGTCGTCCGACATCGAGCACCTCCTGCACGACGGCTTCGAACGCCGGCAGCGGAGCGCCGGGCGCCTCGAGCTCCGCCTCCGGCTCGAAGGGGTCGGAACGCTCCTCGCCGTCGCCCTCGTCACCGCCGCGCCTCTCGTCGAAGGTCACCGTCCGACCCGTCTCCTGCGAGTAGCGGTACAGCTGCGGCGCGTTCTTGACGATGGAGCTGAAGACCCCCGTCGCATGCTCCCAGGCCATTCGGGCGTCGGGACGCCACGCGGCCTCCTGGAACTGAGTGCGGGCCGCACGGCTCCACATCCGAGCGACGAACAGGCTCGCCGGCGACTCGAGCATCCTGCCGAACGTCGAGCCCGCGTGCGCCTGTTCGCGGTAGTGCCAGCCGACCTTGTCCCATGACTGCACGAAGAACCGGTCGCTCGGCGTGGAGAACTCCTGCGCGACCTCTCGCGACTTGCGATCCGGCTGCCACGCGACTCGGAGCGTCATCCGGTGCACGATCAGGAGGAGGCCGCGCGCCGGCGGCTGCGACAACCCGTAGGCCTCGGGGCTCTCGGCGATCACCGTCTCGATCAATTCACGGGCCGTGGTCTCGGCGAAACTGGGCGGGTCCATCGGGCCGTCCTCGTCGAGAGGCACCACGACGACGGCGTCCGCGCTCTTGAAGATCCGACCGATCCGGTCCTGGATCGAACGGTCGAGCGGTCGCGACTCCTGGTCCCGGGAGGCCCCGCGGAGCGCCGGGCGCTCCGGAGGGAAGGAGGCGCTGAGCTGGAGCATCGCGGCGCCGAGGCCGGACCGTGCGAGCGACGTGACCTCGTCCCACGCCGCCATCGCCCGCTCGCGGGCGGTGCCGGTGCTGCTCCACTGTTCGCCCTGCGCTTCGAACGCGGCGTGCTGGTAGGACTCGAGAGCCTCGAGGAGCACCGTCGTGTCGCCCCGTTCTCCGCCGCGATAGCCGTCGGTCCAGGCCTCGTCCAGGAGGGCGTCGAGGTCGCGCGCGTTGCGGACGAGGTAGCGCTGCGCGTCCTTCGCCGTCGGGCCGCGCGGTGGACCCGCCTTGCGCGACATCTCGGCGCGCGCCTGGTCGCGCGCATCCTCGCCCGGCGCCCCCGACCGCGTCGCGAGCGCCAGACTGGGACCCATCAGCCACTCCTGGGGGCTGTCCGCCGGCTCCGAACCGCGCTCCACGACCCAGTCCCGGTACGCCGCGAGCAGCTCGCGGTGCCACTCGACGGCGAGCGAAAGCCGTGCGCCGGCGGCGGCGAGCCGCTCGCGAATGGCGGCGGCGATGCGGTCGGAGAGCTCGTATTCGCGGCGCCAGTGCAGCGCCGAGAAGCTGTAGTCCTCGGCGGTTCGGGAGAGCAGTGTCGGCAAGATCGTCTTGATGACCCGGCTCGACGGGGCACCGGTCTCGAGGTTCGAGAACCCCGCGTAGCTCACGACGGCCGGCGGAAGCTTGCGCCACGCGTCGGTGATGATCCGGTTGACCTTCGCCATCTCGTCCTCGCCCTGGTCTCGACCCCCGAGGCTACCGGAAACCCGGGTACCCGGCCGCCGCCCGGAAGCCGGGGATCGGTACGATCGAACGGCCGGTCGACGGCTGCTGGTCCGGACCCGAGAGGACGAGATGAAGGGCGACACCGAGGAGGATCCCTACCGGATCCACATCGGCGTGCACCCGCACGACGAAGGCCTCGTCGCCACGCTCGACGACCGCACCCCCGCCGGATCGGTAGCCGGCGGCTTCCGTACACTCGGCGCTCTCGAGGCGAGCACACCGAACGCGCAGAAGGCCGATGCGCGCTTCCCCGCTCCCGACGTTCAGGTCGACATGGGCCGCGTTCTGTTCGCCAGTCCGGAGGTGCGGGCCCGAGTGGCCGCGCACGTCCTCGCTGAACACTACGTACGTCTCGTCCTCGACCTCGAGCCGGGGCTGTCGTCGGCGATGTGGGAGACGGCGCTGCCCCCCCTGGACATCGCCCCCGATACCGGCGAGCCCTTCGCTGCCGACGACCCGTGGCTCCTCGTCCCCCCGGAGCCGCTCGGGTTGTGGCCGAACGTCGCGGTCGTCCGTCGGAGCACCGAGTTCAACGGGGAGACCAAGAACCGCACCGAGCCGGTCTTCCGCGAGGACGAGTTCGACCCGCTCTCCTACGTGATCGATGCACGCCGGGTCAGCCGTCCGGCGCTCGACGTGCGACTTCCCGGCCACGATTCCGACGATCTCCCGTCTCCGTTCGCCTTCCACGTGGCCGATTCGGCCGGCGGCGACGTGCTGGCCGCGAGCTGGCTCAAGACCGCCCGGGTGCTCCACTACGTCGGGCATGCGACCGCTCAGGGCCTGAAGCTCGCGCGCGCGACGGCGACCTGGGCGGCGGTGAGCGAGTCCGCGCTGAAGAACTCGCTGCTGCGCCTGGTCGTGCTGGAGGCCTGCGCGACCGCCGGAGCGAACCCGTCGAACGACAAGATCTCGTTCGCCTGGCAATTGGCGCAGCAGGTTCCGGCCGTCGTCGCGATGCTGTCGGAGATCTGGTCGGACTCGGCCGACCTCTTCACCGAGGTCTTCTACCGGGAGCTGCGCGAGGGCAGTCCGATCGACTTCGCGGTCGCCAAGGCCCGCTCGATGCTGTACGAACGACGCGCTGAACTCGGTCACGAGAACGACTGGATGCTTCCCGTGCTCTTCCTCGGCACGCCGGGCAGTGCCGCGGTCCCGCGACGCGCCCCGATCGACGAGACGTCGGTCTCGACGGCGGCGCTGCCGCTGGTCGAGCCGGAGACGCCGTCGTCCCCCGCGATGCGGAGGATCCGCTCCGGCAAGGCATTCCGCGACATCCCGCTCGAGGCGCAGCATCCCGACGGGGAGGTGGTGATCTCGGCCGACGGCATCGTCTCGGCCGCTCTCGTCGCGGACGGCATCCTGATCGGGTTCGGTTCCGAATCGGCGCGTGTCGATGCCGCCGTCGCCGAGCGGCTGCCGCACGGCCTCGACTCGCTCGATCTGCTCTGCGTCCAGGCGGCCTTCCTGCCGAGTCTCGAGATCGCGGTGTCGGACGCGGGAACCGGCTACACGCTCACCCGGGATGCCTCGGGTCGATGGAGCGCGCCGAGGCCGATCGCCGCCGCCGGACGGCTCGGCATCGGGGTCTTCCTGAGCGGGCGGTTCGTCGGCTGGGATCCCGCCGGCGAGGAGTTCGTCGGACCCGGCGCGCCCGCGGTGCCGGCGCTGGTCACGGAGGCCTTGCGGGACGTCCACGGCCTCGACGTGGTTGCCGGCGCCACGCACGACGTGCTGGCCGCCTGGGGCACCGGCCGGAACGACACCCCCGCGGCGGTCGTGGTCGCCCGGCGCCGCGGAACCTCCGCGTGGAGCGCCCTCCCGGACCTCGGATCGCAGATCGTGCAGGTGGGCCTGGGTCGACCCCGTCCGGGGATGGCGGGTCGCGGGCGCGGATCGACTCCCACCGTCATCGTCGGGACGCGTGACGCGAGCAGCGCCGTCCCCGTCGTCGCTCCGTTCGACCTACAGTGACAGGCATGGATCGCGCCGCGTTGCTCACCGAGGTGACGTCGCGGCTCGGGGCGAGGAGCCTCGTCTGGGCCGGGCTGCGTGGCGATGATGCGGTGCCGATCTCCGACCTGCCCCAGCTCGACGGCGTGTTCTCGCTGATGTCGCGCTACGACCAGCGCACGATCGCGGATGCCGTCGCCTACGAGGATCTCGGCGGGGTGCGCGTCGACCCCGACGCCTGGGACATCGACGACCACGTCGACGCTTCGGCGACCCGCGAATTCCGGCGCCGGCTGCTCGCAGCACTCGCCGGCCAGAGCGCGCTGATGACGTATCGCCCCGGCAGCTTCTTCTCCGCTGTCGGCTTCGCCCGCAGCGACCACTGCCTGAGCCTCGGGATGTTCGGGGCGCACCAGTTCGCGTTCGAGCACAAGCCGTGGGTGGAGACGGCGGTCGCGACCATCGGTCTGCCGCACGTGCCGTGGACGTACGTCTCCGACGAGGACCAGCTCTCCGCCAACGTCCACTTCCGAGAGGGCGCGGTGATGCTGCGGCGCAGCCGCACCTCGGGCGGAGCGGGCATCTTCCGGGTCGACGACCCCGCCGACGTTCGCGCGTTGTGGCCGGCGACCGACGAAGGCTTCGTCAGCGTCGCGCCGTTCCTCGATGACGCGCTCCCGGTGAACGTCGGAGCGACGGTGTGGCCCGATGGCGTCGTCACGGTGCACCGTCCGTCGGTTCAGTTGATCGGCATCCCGCAGGCGACCGCGCGCCCGTTCGGGTACGCCGGCAACGATTTCGGTCGCATGCGCGATGTCGATCCGGCGATCGTCGACGAGATCGAGACGTCGACGGTTCGCATCGGTGCCTGGCTCGCCCGCCAGGGATACCTCGGCACATTCGGCGTCGACTTCCTGGTCCACGACGGGCATGCCTTGTTCACCGAGGTCAACCCGCGATTCCAGGGTTCGACCCACCTCTCCTGCCGCCTGTCCGTCGCGGCGGGCGAAGCCGACCTCATGCTGGAGCACATCGCGGCCTGGCTCGGGATCGATGGCCCGCGGACGACCCGGCCGCTGCGCGACGTGGTCGCCGAGACGCCCGACCTCGCCCACCTCGTCGTGCACTGGGAGTCGGCGGATGCCGCCCTCGACAGCTCCGCGCTCACGACGGCCCTTCACGGCCTCGACGAGCGTTCGACCGTCGAACTCGAGCCCAACGCGAACGTGGTGTGCGCTCAGGGGACCCAGGTCGTGCGATGGATCACCGCGCAGCGTCTGACCGACGACGGCTACTCGCTCCTTCCGCCCTTCCAGGCGGTCGGCGGCAGCCTTCTCGTCCCGAGCACCCAGGGAGTGCCCGCATGAGCGATACCTACGAGACCTTCCGCGAGTTGCAGTCGGGCGAGTACTTCGACTCATGGCCGGACTTCCTCACGCGCCGGGGCCAGCAGAACGCGCGAACTCTCGAAGCAGCCATCCGCAAGAACAACACGGTGTTCCGCGAGCTGTCGAACGATGTCGAGAAGGAGTCGGTGCTGAAAGGGGCCTTCCTGAGGGGTCTCGTCGTGCCGGCGCGCAGCACCCCGTGGCCCACGTTCGTTCTCGGGTCGGGATGCTTGACCGCGTCGGCCTCCGCCAAGGACAGCGCGAGGGTCGTCGCCCGGTTCACCGCGGCCGTCCGAGCCGCGACCGACGTCGAAGGCCACCAGGGGTTCACCATCGACTTCCTCAACAACCTGTCTCGCAACCGCAGCGAGCAGCCCCTGGCCACCGCCGGTCTCGGTCTGGCGACGGGCGCCGAGCGATCTCGGGACGACTGGGCTTTCATCGGCAAGACCGCGCTCGCGGCGATGCTCCTCACGCGGCTCTACGGGCTGGCGCTGGCCTACTCCGCCCAGGTCGTCTCCGACGCCAGCCGCGAGGAGGTCGAGGTCCCGGCGGCGGACGCGGAGGGCTGGCTGGAGGACGATCGCGTGGTCCAGCCGCTCATCCGAGCGCTGGAAGTCCTCATGGAGTCGCACGTGCCGGCGCGCAGCGCCCAGCGGAGTCTGCAGAGTCTGGCCCACTCGGTCCTCGTCGCCGTGCGCGATCGGCACCGCGTGCATCGGGCGCACGTCGAGCTGCTGACCGCCTTCACCTGGTTCATCCTCACCGAGGACACGTCGGTCTACCCGGACTGGTCGGACCTCCTCCTCTTCGGGGCGTTCGTCGACGTCGACACGGATGTGGATGTCGACGAGAACGCCGCGCCGCCGCCCTGGGATGCCGCCCAGTTGAAGCCGCGCACGCCGATCACCGCCGATGGCCCGGTCGCCGAGTGGCTCACCACCCGTCTGCTGACCATCACGAAGCACTCGTGGGAATCGCGGGGCTCCAAGGATGCGGAGACGGCGCGTTACGCGCTGTACGACGCAGTCGCGGCTCTGCTGCGCCAGCAGGCCGACAACTACCACGGGGTGCGCGACGCGGTCTCCGGGTCCGCCGTTCACGAGACGCCGCTCCCGACCTGCTTCGTCACGACCTTCGATCTCGAGCTCGAGATGGCGATGTGGCAGCTCGCGTTGAAGGCCGAGACGCCGCAGCCGTTCGTGATCATCCTCCCGGTCGTGCGCACGGAGGCGAAGCCGGCGCCCGCCCCGAGTCTCGGTCTCGAACTCACGTCGGTGTCACTCGCCTGGGCCTGGCGCGAGATCGTGCCCGAGCCCGGGGTCGAGCCCCTCACGGTCCTGCGCGACGGCGGGCCGGAGGCGTGGAAGTTCCTCGACCGTGAGTTGCCGCCGACACTCGGCGAGGCGATCGACGCGCGCGGCCGCACCCCGGTGATCGTGCGGCTCGCCGGATCGCCGCTGATGAACGTCGAGATCGCGAACGTCGTCAGCCTCCGGCAGGCCCTGCTGCTCGACGAGTACACGGCGCTGAGCCAGACGGTGCTCGATCTCACCTCGGCGGCGCGCGAAAACCTCGACGGCGATCGCTCCCCGGACGATTACCACGACGACTATGACGACTACGACGACTACGACGGGTCCGGCGAGGGCGCTCGCCCCCGCGATCGGAACATCTACACCTCGGGTCTCCCGACCGCGCTCACGAGCTCTCAGCTGGACCCCGAGACGGCGTACATGCCGCGATACTGGATGTTCCTCGGCGCACAGCTGTCCGACAGCGGAGTGCGCCTGCGTCTGCTCACCAACCAGATCACCGCGGCGCGCTTGAACAATCGGAAGATCGACAGTCATGCGCCGCTGGGCGTCGCCATCAACCGGAGGTCGAGGCCGGCCGACCGCGACGTCTTCCGCTGGTACGGCTTGGACGTCGTGCGCGGCAACGTCGTCGAGTCGGGCAGGCACAGCCTCACGGCGCAGCTGACGGCGCTTCACGAGAGCCTCGAGAAGCAGTTCGCGGCCGTGCAGGGCGTCTTTGACCAGGCCCGTCGAGAGGGGACCGCGTCATGAGCACCGGGCTGGAGTCGTGGTACGACATGGTCGCCGCGGCGGAGGACGAGAACTACTGGCCGGGCCCGCGGCCGCTCAAGGCGAAGGACCCCGACGAGCAATTGGTCGGCCGGAATCAGGAGATCCGCGACATCACGCGCCTGCTGGTCGGCAATCAGCTGCTCGTGCTCAACGGCGCCACCGGCGACGGCAAGTCCTCGCTCCTCGACAAGGGGATCCAGCCGACCCTGACCCGTCTGGGCCACGCGGTGCTGCTCTGCAATCGCTGGTCGGGAGCCGGAGTCGACGGGGTGAGCGCCGACGGGTTCTTGCGCTCGAAGCTCGAAAAGCAACTGCCGGACGGGGTCACGAAGGGCGACGACTACATCCGCAGCCTGGACGAGACGTACGGAGCCCGAGCGGTCATCGTGCTGGACCAGTTCGAGGAGCTCATCCGCCACCATCCGATGCTGTTCAGTCGGGTGTGCCGCTGGATCGAGAAGGTCGTCGCCGAGACCCAGGTGCGCGTCATCGTGTCGCTGCGTGAGGAGTACCTTCCTCGCCTCCGGTCGCTGCGCGTCGGCCCCTACGCTCGACGGGACTTCAAGGTCGATCCGCTGCGCAAGCCGGAGACGATCCGCGCCATCATCGAAAGCGGCCGGCGCGACGACGGCGGCGCGACCATCAGCGAGCCCGCTGTCGCGGCGCTCGTCGAGTTGTGGACTCAGGCGGGGGGAACGGCCCGCGACTCGGCGATCGGCGTCCTCCACCTGCAGGCTCTGCTCTACGTGCTGTGGCGCAACCGGCCCCAGGACGGAACCATCACGGCCGAGACTCTCGAGAAGGTCGTCGGTTTCCTGGTGACCGGAAGCGGTGAGTCGGAGGGAAGCGCGTTTCAGAACGCTCTGCCGGAGGTGGTCGCTCTGCGGCTGAAGCAGTGCGAGGACGTCTATCGCGACCTGCTCGATGGCGAGCCCCCGCTCGCGACCGGCGCGGCGATGATCGTCCGCAGGATGGCGGGGTACCTGTCGAGCGGCGGCTACAAGGTCGACCAGGATCGCTGGCACCTCGCCGAACTGGTGCTGTCCGACGAGCTCAACACCCTCGGTTTCGAGAAGAAGGAGGACCGGGAGCTCGCGGAGGCGCTGTTCACCAACGTGGCCCGGATCGTCGACCTGCATCACGACTGGCTGACGAACCGCGCCACGGATGCCGAGGCTCCTCTCGACTACCTCGATGCCCCGCGCGCATCGCTGCGCTCCGACGACTCGGGGCAGGATGCTCTCCGCGAGTTCGCGGGCGGCTCGTGGGATCTCGCTCCCGCCGGCGACCGCGACCCGTGGGACACCGACACGGCATCGGTGACCGGCGGGATGATGATGGGGGCCACCCCGCTCGAGACCCTGCTCGAGGTGTTCCGCCAGTACTTCTTCGGACTCGACTGGCTCGAGGCCAGCGTCCTCATCCGGCAGACCAAGCGCGAGCTGTCGAGCCGCTCGAAAGTGAAGGACGAGACGACCGTCTCGCTCATCCACGACGGCTTCGGGCGCGGACTCGTCGAGTGGGCACTGCAGGACAAGGAACGGCCGGAGGAGTTCTTCCGGCTGATCATCGCCGCGGTCGGCGAGACGATCCACTGGGATCAGGATGTCGACGGCTCCAAGGATCCGGAGTACCGGTTCGCGGTCAACCTCCGCTGGAAGTCGTGCCTGGTCGAGGCGAAGTTCCGCCACGTCACGTTCGTCAACTGCGACTTCCGCAATTCGACCTTCGTCGACTGCGAGTTCGAGGGCGTCAACTTCGTCAATTGCCTCCTCGACGGGGTCTCACTCGACAAGTGCGTCTTCAGGGGCGATGTCCCTCGACTGGACACGCTGTCGCCCGAGGAACTGGCGGAGCTCAAGTCGACGAACATCGACGTGCGGTCGTTCGTCTTGCCCCTGGCGGAATCCGAGCGCCGCGTGCTGCGCTCCCTCGACCGTTATCGCGAGCGTTCGGCGGACGGCCCCGTGCCGGCGGACGACGGGACCGGACTGTTCTCCCTCACCTCGGGCCTGCCCGCCATCACGCGTCGCGGGGAGACGGGCGACGAGGTCCCGGCGACCGAGGGCGGCTATGTCATGTACGGAGGGCGGCTGAGCTCGCTCGTCTTCGCCCGTTGCGAGTTCGTCGACAAGGGACGTGTCGCGCTCCGCGACCTGGTCGGCACGTCTCTGGAGTTCGCCGAACTCTCCGCCGGCGACATCGAGCTGCGCAATGTCGCCCTCCGGGGTCTGACGATCAGCGCCCCGCTCGACTACGTGTACTCGACGGGCGACCCGGTGGTCGAGGTCTACGCCTACAACTCGGTCCTGCAGAACGTCTGGGTATCGGATCGCGTGCCCGGCGGGATCGAATTCGAGGAGTCGGGCGTCTACCAGCTCGCCCGGCAGAATCCGGAGTTCGACATCAAGCTGACCGGGGACACCGGTGTGTGGGGCCGACTGGAGCTCACCGAGACCGAGATGTCGCCGAACAAGGTCGCCGAACTCGCCGGGATCGCGGCCAAGGTCGACTATCGGTCGACGCCTGCGAAGCTCGAACTCGAGAAGATCCGCCTCCGCGATGCGGCGAAGAAGGGCTAGCCCACCCCGAGGAGGTGCTCGAGCAGCGCCATCCGCACGTACAACGCGAGATCACTCTGCTCGAAGTACCGCACCCGCGGGTCGTCGCGCACGCTGAGCGCGACTTCGTCGATGACCGGCATCGGCGAGAGCACCGCACCGCGCGGGGTGAGGATCGCGAGCGCGGCCCCATCCACCCGCAGTCGAGCGCGCAGCGTCTCGTCGGCCGCGCCCTTGGGGATGCCGACGGCGTAGAGCACGTCGACATCCTCGAGATCCGCGGTCGACCCGGCGACGACCGCACCGGCGGGGAGCTCGGACGCCCCAAGGGTCGCGTCCGATAGGACGGTGAGCCGGGCCGGGGGCCGCCGCGCGAGCAGGCGCAGCAGGCTGCGGGCGGAGCGCATCCTCAGGTCTCCCGCGATGACGACGTGCGCGTCACCGAGGGGGGCGACGAGGCGCTCGATCGCGAACAGGTCGATCAGCGCCTGCGACGGATGCTCGGTGTCGTCGCCGCCGTTGACCCAGGGCACGTCGCGCCGGATCGCGTCGTCGAGGCGAGCGGCCGGGCGACTGCTGCGCACGACGAGGGCGTCCGCATAGCCGCTGAGGACGCGTACGGTGTCCTCGATGCTCTCGGGAAGGGACGTCTCGGGCGAGCGACGCTCGACGGTCTCCACCGGGTGCGCTCCGATGCGGTGGGCCGCGGCGGCGAAACCCGCGCGCGTGCGGAGCGAGGGTTCGAAGAACGCGAGGGCGACGACGGCCCCCGCCCCGGTGGCCGCGACGCGGCCGGTGGCGTGGACGGCGGCGCGGGCGAGGATCGCGTCGATATCCGCGTCGGTCAGGTCGTCGACGCGGCGGAGACGGGCGACCATCTAGACCCCGGCGTGCATCACGGGGAGCTCGTGCCGGTACTCGGCGTCGGCTCCGACCAGCGTCAGGGTGTTGTGGGTGTCGGGCACGCAGTCGGGTCCGAGCGGGATCCCGTACTGCTCCGCGAGGTCGGTCGCGCGCACGAACACCTCCCGCAGCTCGTCCGCCGTCGAGGGACGGGAGTCGCGCATCGGGGTCACCGGGTCGGGCCGGAAGGGACTGAGCACCGGGACGCAGCCGCGCTGCAGGATCGCCTCGACCCCCTCGAGGGTGCTTTCGATGGGCTCGAGCCCGACCATGAGCATCGACCGCACGCGGTTGCCGCCGAGGGTCTCCGCGGCGTCGCCGAGGAAGTCGAGGTAGTAGTCGCGGCCCTGGCGGTGCTTGTGGCGCATGACATCCGCCGCGATCTTCTCGCTGTACAGCTCGAGGTTGATCGAGATCTGGTGCAGGCCGAGGCCGTCGAGGCGGGGCAGGTCGAACAGCCCATCGAGCGGGACCATCATGATGTCGACCTCGAGATCGGGGAACTCGGTGAGCACGCGCTCGTAAGCCGCGGCCATCCCGGCGACGTGGGGCTTGCCGGGCGTCCCGCCCGAGATGAGCAGATGCCGCGCCGGCTGGAGTTCGTCGTCGAGCGCGGTGCGCACCGCCTCGAGCATGATGTCGACCGGCTTGAGCCCGGCGTAGACGTCGTCGAAGGGGATGTTGCAGAAGTCGCAGACCATCGCGCAGCCGATCGTCGGCGAGAGCCGCGCGCGGTCGCCGTGCGTGTGCACGAAGTTGTTGATCGGCCGCCCGGTGGATGTCGTCCCGCCGAGGTAGCCGGGCGGCGCCCAGTACGACGCGGGGCTCTCAAAGCCGCGTCCGTGCACGAAGAAGCCGTCCGGGCCGTGATCGAAGACGAGCGTCGTGCCGGGGACGAAGTTGGCGTTGTAGCGCTCGACGGGCATGTTGACCCACACGTCGTCGTCGAGGCGCACGATGAGTCCGCTCGTCGACGCGTAGTCGTGCGGGGACAGCTCCCCGCCGTCGACGATCTCGTCGAGCGCCGCCTCCGCCGCCGGTGAGAGCGCTGCGCCGTCGGCGAGGAGCTCGAACTTGAGCTGCTGGGCCGGCGTGAAGGTGGAGGTCATCGGAGTCGCTTCGATCGGGTGACGTGCGGTGCGGAAAGCGGTGCGACGATGCTATCCGGGGCGACCCACGCCGCGCTGTGCCTAGAGTGGGCACCGCCCGGGTCCCCGTCCAGGAAGGCGAGCGCGATGCAGAGCGAGAGGTCCTCAGCGGTCATCGAGACCATCCTCGGCCGACGCAGCGTACGCAGCGGATTCTCCGACCGCCCGATCCCGCAGGACCAGCTCGACATCGTTCTCGCCTGCGGTCTGGCCGCCCCGTCGTCGAAGAACGCCCGGCCCTGGCGCTTCCACGTGCTGCGTGAGCGGAGCCAGCGCGAGTTCGTCGCACGGGTCGCCGTCTCGGCCGAGGGGATCGACGACTGGGTGCCGCACGACCCGCGCACGGGCGCGCCGCATCCCGAGTGGTCGTCGACGGTCGTCGAATCCGCCGAGGTGCTGCTCGCGACGCCGTGCGCGATCATCATCGAGAACCGTGCCCCGTTCAGTCGCGGCAAGCGCGAACTCGTGCAGGCTCCCGCCGCCCACCTCGCGGCCGCCCTCGACGGCTATGCGTTCGAGCTCGTGGGCATCGGCGCGGCTCTCGAGAACCTCTGGCTCGCGGCGAACGCGCTCGGCATCCGCGTGGCGTTCCTCGGTGACCTGACCGTCGCCGAGGACGCGATCGCGACGCGTTTCGGGATCACCGGTGATGTCGCGGGCGTCGTCGGCCTCGGCTACTCCTCCGTCGAACCGCCGCCCCGAGCCGACCCGGGCACGGCGACCGACGACGGGATCGTCTGGCACTGACGGCCGTAGAGTCGGGGCGTGGCTGAGCGCGCACCGACGGACGTGCTGGTGCTCGGCGAGGGGATCGCGGGCCTCCTGGCAGTCGCGGCGGCGCGGGCGGCCGGGCTGAGCGCGACCGTCGTCGAGCGCGCGCCCGTCGAGCGCGCGGCGGGGGTTCCCCATGCGGCGCAGCTCCACAACCTGCTCGGCCGCGGTCAGCGGGAACTCGAGCGGATGCTTCCCGGGATTCTCGCGGAGCTTCCGCGCTTCGACGGGGTGGCGGCGCGCATCTCCACGGACACGTACGTCTTCGAGGCCGGCCGGCGCGGCACCGAGCGCGACACCGGGCGCGACCTGTGGGGGATCCCCCGAATCCGACTCGAAGACGCGATCCGAGCGCGCGCCGAGACGGCGGGCGCTCCGGTCGCCGGTCGCGTCGTCGGGCTCGAGGTCGACGGCGCGCGCTGCGTCGGCGCGTGGATCGAGGAGCAGGACGGCGTTCCCGTCCTCCACCGTGCGGGACTCGTCGTCGACGCGATGGGCGCCTCGACTCCGGCGCCGGGCTGGCTCCGTGCGGCCGGCCACGACATCCCGCAGATCGTCCTCCCCGTGCGGCAGTGGTACGCGAGCGCCGGCGTGCGCGGGGAGCACGCGCCGGGGAGGTTCGTGATGGTGTTCCCGACCGGCGAGGGCACTCGCGGCGGCCTCGCGAGCCCCCGGGCGGGGGGCGGGCACGTCGTCTCGCTCAACGGGATGGATGCCGACCCACCGCCCGCGACCGCCGCCGACTTCGCCGCCTACGCCGCGACCCTGCCCGATCCGGAGATCTCGCGGCTCCTCGACGGGGCCGAGATCGAGCGACCGCGGGTCTTCCGTCGTCCCCGAGCTGTCTGGAACCGGCACGACCAGCATCCCGTCGACGGCTTCATCGCGGTCGGCGACGCGTCGTCCGCCCCCAATCCGCTGCTCGGGCACGGGATCTCCGGTGCCGCCTGGGAGGCCCGCGTGCTGCGCGATGCCCTCGCCGGCTCGCCGCGCGCGACGGCGTACCCCGAGCGGTCGGGGCGCATCCGGCGCGCGGTGTGGGACGTCATGACGGTGCACGCGCCCGGGCGCGACGACATCCCCGACGACGCGGGCTGGGAGCGCATCGACCGGCTCGTCGCCGGCCGGCCGGAGGCGCACTCGGCTCTCCTCGACGTCTGGCATCTGCTCGCCCCGGTGGCGGGTCTCGGCCGACTCGCGCGCGGGGAGATCCCGGAGCCCGAGTCGGACCCGCTCTGGGCCTGAGCCGCGCGCGGTCAGAGGACCTCGTACGGTTTCGGGTCGTCGCCGTGCCGCTCGAAGACCTCGAGGTTGTGCATCGCCGTGTCGTGGATATCGGGGTCGCCGACCTCCGCGGTCTGCGCGACCACCTCACGCTGCTCGGCGACGATCTCGTCGGGGCCCAGCGCGATCGCCTCGCCCGCTCTCGCCGCGAGGTACTCGACGAGAAGCGCACCTCCCCGCACCTTGGCCGCCCCGCGGCCGGGACGCGCGATCTCGGCGGCTCGGGCGTAGCGGACCCGCGACTCGGCGAATCGGCCGAGGAGCAGCAGGAAGAAGCCGCTCTTCTCCCAGTAGAAGCGCGCCGTCAGATCGGGGCCGGGCGCCTTGTCGCCGATCCGCAACTCGTCGGGCATCGACCGGCCACCCTGGGCGAGCGGGCTGATCGTCTCGACGATCTCGTAGGCCGCGATCGAGCCCTCGATCACATCCAGCGTGCGTCCGCGCGCATAGTCGTCGTTGTCTCGTGAGAGTTCGGCGAGAGCGCGGCTCGAGATGACCGTCGCCGTCCCGTCCAGCCAGCCGACCTCGGCGAAGCGGATTTCGGCGCGCGAGCGCCAGACCTCGATCGCGTCGTAGCGGCTGGTGAGCGCGCAGGCGAGGCCGACCAGCCGGCAGGTCTCGGCGTCGTGGGGGTTCGCCTTCCGATCCCGGATCTCGGGCCAGTGCTCGTCGCCGAGGCGGATGACCGTCGTCGGGTCCTTCTCGGGGGCGATCGTGGAGACCTGGTCGTACAACTGTGCAGCCGCGCTGTCGCTCATGCGATGACTGTAGGACACGGTCATCCCCGGCCCTCGGTCCGCCCGAAGGCCGCCACGAGTCGCGCCGCGGTCTCGGCAACGATCTCCGCCGTGCGATCGCGCACGATCACCCGGAAGTCGGGGATCTCGCGCTCGAGGAAGGCGTGCGCCGCGGCCTCGTCCTGCCGGTCGATGCACCCCTCGAACTCGTCGATCTGATCCTCATTCAGCCGTTCGGTGAGATCGATGCCGACGCGCAGCTCGAGGTCGCGGCCGGCCGCGGCGGCGAGCGATACGAGCAGCTCCGTCGGCAGCCGGAGGTTTTCGACCGCGCACGCCTCGGTGAGCAGGGTGACCAGGTCGATCACCGGCGAGTCGCTCGTCAGCACTGCCCGGGCTCCGCGCCGCGCGAGACCACCACGACGCGGTTGCTCGCGGCGGTATCGAGCAGGTGGCCGGCCGCGTCGCGATCGGCGACGCGGCAGGGCCACTCGGACCCGTAGCCGATGATGCGGATGTCTTCGACCGGGATTCCCAGCGCGGCGGCGAGTTCGTCGGCCACCGCTCGGGCACGTCGCTCGGAGAGCGGGATGTTGAACGACTGGTCCCGCGCCGCACTCGTCGACCCCTCGGCGAGGATCTGCCCCGTGCAGCCCGCGAAGGCCTCGGCGAGTCCGGCGATCGTCGCCTTCGCCGTCGGCGGGTCGAGGAACTCCGCCGAGTCGCCGACGAATCCCACCGCCCGGTCGGGCAGCAGCCCCCGGCATTCGGCCGCGACGGGCTCCAGCCGATCGATGTCGACCGGGGTGACGGCGGGGAGGTCCGCGGCCTCCTGCGGCGAGGAGACGAGGGAGGCCGAGTCGAACGACACGGAGGCCTTCGACGCCTCGAACAACGCCCGCCACTGGTTCTCCAGCGCCGACCGCGCGCCGGCGTCCAGCTCGGGCTGCGGCGCGACGACCACGCCCATCCTCGGCACCTCGACGGCGACCCCCTCGAGGTCGGGGATGCCGCCGGCGTCGGCGAGCGCCGTGACGCGGTCGGTCGGGTCGTCGTAGAGCCGGCCCTCGGTCATGGCGAAGCCACCGGTCGTGACGACGAGGGAATCGAGCACCACGATCGTGCGCGTGCTGGCGGCATCGCCGAACGTCTCCGCGGCGAGGGCGAGAGCCTCCACCTGGTCGGCTTCGGGCGAGGTCGCCGCCGCCGCCGCGACCGCTGCCAGAACGACCGTCGCGACCTCGTCGAGGTACTCCTCGCGGTCGAGGTCGTTCGGCGGCACGTCGTCGAGCGTCAGGTCGAGTGTGACGCGCGGGACGCCCTCCGTCGACACGACGGCGATCCGGTCGCCGTTCGCGTCGATCGCGCTGATCGCGTCACGCACGAGGCTCTCCGGCACCGCGGCGCTGTTGCCGCGCACGCCGGCGAGGATCGCGACCTGATCGCTGCGCTCGGCGCTGCACGAGGTCAATCCGACCGCGACGAGTGCGGCCAGGGCGGTCGTCGCGACGACGCGGACGACGGGACGGGCGAATCGGAGCATTGCGGGGTCCTTTCTCGGGGTTGGGAGGTCAGGGGATCCACCGATCCCGCCGGGCGTCAGTTCCAATAGCGCCCGTGGGCGGGGCACCTGAGCCCCAGGCCGCACCGGCAGTTCCGCCCGCGCCACGCGCCCTCGCACGACTCGCACGCGGCGAGCTCGGCGTCGCAGTGCGCGCACACGCCGAACGGGGCGACCGTCCGGTGGTTGCGCAGGAACCAGCGGAACCACCGCATCAGGCCGCCGCCTGCTCACCCGGGAGGGTGTCGCGGAGGTCACCGGACGGACGGACGCCGGGCTCGGCCCAGGACGGCAGGGGCAGCTCGCGGGGCGCGAACTCTTCGGCCTTCGCCGGCGTCGCGCGGTCGAACCGCACCTCGAACGCGGTCGCGAGCTCGGGCTCGCCGGCGACGACGATCAGTTCGTTGCGATAGCGGGCCTTCTCGTACTCGGCGCGCAGACGGATCTTGTCGAACTCGGTCAGGTAGACGGCATCCACCGTGTCGAGGTAGGCCTTCTGCAGCGCAACCTGGTTGAGGATGCCGGAGCGTCGTCCGACGAGCGCCGCGCACAGGTCGAGCGCCTCCCAGAGCCGCTGACGCGCCTCGAGCTCCGCGAGGTGCGCCTTCTCGCGCTCGTGGAAGAACATCTCCTTCGCGAACAGCACGGCGCCGAGCGCGAGCAGCACGAAGCCCCAGAAGATCGTCTCGAGCACGGGGTCGCCTTGCGCCGCCGACGACGTAGTCGAGACGTCGACGCCGAGGTTGGTCGCCTGTTCATCGAGCGAGGATCCGCCGGAGTCCGCCTGACGCAGCTGCTGCGTCGTGATCACCCGGACGATCCCAAGAGTGGTCCCGCTGCCTGCCCAGAAGACGAGGAGCGTGATGATCGCGGCGATGCGGAGTGCGGTGAACTCCCCCGCCTTCCGGGCTCCGGCGGCGAGGATGCCCGCGAGAGTCGGTGCGACCGTCAACCCGACGATCGCGGACGCCGCGACGACGAACGCCGTCGGCCAGTCCGACAGTCTCATGAAGACGTAGACCGTGTTCGCGGTCGCGACGAACTCGAGCGCCATCGCGATCGCGGTCGGGAGCACGAGGTGCCGTGCCCACCACCAGCGCACGATCGACGCCGCCGTCTCGCGGGTCGCGGGCACGGGCGCGTCGCCGTCCAGGGCGGCGCGCGCGTCCTCGGCGTCCTGACTGCGCTCGTCGCGATCCGACTCGGCGTGCTCGAGGCGCTGCTCGACCTCGGCGAGCGATCCGGCGACCGTCGTCGGCGGGGTGAGGTCGCCGTCGTACGCGACCACGACGGAGGTGATCCCCTCCTGGGCGGCTGCGATCCGCGCCTTCTCGTTCTCGGCGGCGTCGAGTCCGGCGCGGGTGTCGATGACGACCTCGCCCGGCATCCGCCCCTCGCCGGCGAGCACGCCCTCGGCGTCGACGGCACCGCTCGCGATGAGACGGCCCGCCTCCTGCTCCGCGCTGAGCGACCGCGTCGCCGTGCCGATCTGCGGCTCGGCGGGCGGCAGCACCGCCGAGTGCACCTCGCGCGCCATCCGCCGCTCGGCGGCCGACCGGTCGTCGGAAGGGTCCGTGGGTACCATGCTGCTCTCCTCGTGCTCGGGTGAAACGGGTGCGTCCGCTGAAGACACCGATCCCGCCGCGGCGGCGCGGCGGGTCAGACGACGGCGCCGGGCGCCTTCGCCGCGAGCGACCTGTCGAGGGTCGGTCCGACCGCGAACCCGTAATCCGGGATGGCCGGATCGGCGACCGGGATCGCTCCGAAGACGCCGAAGCGCACGCGGTTGTAGAAGGCCGCGCGCACCGCGAACGCCTCGCGCCACAGCCGGCGAGCTGCCTCGCCCTCGGCCACCAGGGCCGGCCGCTCGGCGGACAGCCGGGCGTGCTCGATCTGCGCTTCCTCGACGCGGCTCACCCGGGCGGCCTCGCGTGCGGCGGCAGCGGCCGAGACGGCGCGCGCCTCGCCCGCGGACCGCCGGCTCTCCCGAGATCGGAAGAGC
>CAMTUU010000010.1:0-40787 GCA_947085045.1 uncultured Microbacteriaceae bacterium
TGCCTCCTGTTCTTCAGGCTTCGTGATCTCAATCTGAGGGATCTCTGGCTGCTGTTCCTTCTGATCCTTCTTTCCAAAGACATAAGGCAGGGCAAGGACAACCAGAAACAGTCCGAGGCCAACCAGCCCTATGAGGAGAAACTGTTTCTTCTTTTCCTGCTGGTTAATCTTCATGGACGGCCCCCCTTACGATGAACATCCTCGTCTGCTCTCCTGGACGGAGCTTGCGGTAGATGTCCTTGAGCGCCTCCTCCTTGGTGAGGATGGCGTCCTTCTCCAGGGTGCCGGCGATCGACTCGTAGCCGGGGAAGGCCGCGAGGATCTCTTCGCTGGTCATGCCGAGCGCCTTGAGGAACACGGTGACCGACTGCTTGCGCTTGCGGTCGATGCGCACGCCGACCTGATCGCGCTTGTCGATCTCGAACTCGAGCCACGCACCGCGGCTCGGGATGACGCGGGCCGAGTAGATGTCCTTGTCGGACGTCTTGTCGTTGACGCGCTCGAAGTAGACGCCCGGGCTGCGGACGAGCTGGGATACGACGACACGCTCGGTGCCGTTGATGATGAAGGTGCCCTTCTCGGTCATCAGCGGGAAGTCGCCCATGAAGACGGTCTGGGTCTTGATCTCGCCCGTCATGTGGTTCATGAACTCGGCGTTGACGTAGAGCGGGGCGGCGAACGTCTTGCCGCGCTCCTTGCACTCGTCGATCGTGTACTTCGGCTCCTCGAGCTCCGGAGCGGAGAACGACAGCTGCATCGTCTCGCCGAGGTCTTCGATCGGGGAGATCTCCTCGAAGATCTCGTCGAGCCCGGTGGTCTCGGGAACGCCCGCGTCACCGGCGGCCTTGGCCACCTCGACGCGCTTCTTCCAGACGTCGTTGCCGACGAGCCAGTCGAAGCTCTCCGTCTGCAGGGCCAGCAGATCCGGCACCGTGAGGGTGTCGGTGATCTTGGCGAATGAGAGCCGGGATGCTTCCCGGCCGGTGATCGGGGACTTCTTCGAGGAGCGCGCAGCAGCCAAGGAAAACAACCTCCGTGAAGTGTTCAAACTTCAGTTCGTGGTCGGCAGTGGGATTTCGCCCGAGACACTCTCAAGCCGACCGCAATATGACGGCGAGAGTGGTAGTGGGCGCAAGGATCAACTATAGGACCGAACTCGACGACACGTCCAGCTATTCCTTGACTTTCTCCCGGGGGTGGGTCTATAAGTCTCCGTCTCACGGCTCGGGGAGCGCCGCGCTCGGCGCGGACGCGTCTCGAAACGCACAGTGGAAGACTGGGTGCCGTGGCCGACATCGCGGAAGTGACTCTCGAGAGCGGACTGCACGCGATCATCCGCGACGACTACTTCGTGCCGGGCAGTTACCTCCTCGTCGTCGACGGCACCCCGCAGTCGCACGTCGACCCCGACCGGCCGACCGAGCTGTTCTTCGAATACATCAGCCGCATGGGCCACGTCGTCGACCAGCTGCCCGACGGGCCGCTCACCGCACTCCACCTCGGGGCCGGCGCGCTCACGATGCCGCGATACATCGAGGCGACCCGGCCGGGGTCGCGGCAGCAGGTGCTCGAACTGGAGCGCGGCCTCGTCGACCTCGTGCGCGAACACCTGCCGTGGTCGAAGAACGCGAGCATCCGCATCCGCTACGGCGACGCGCGCGAGACGCTCGGCAAGCTGCCCGCCGCGCTGCGCGGCACGGTGGACCTCGCGATCGTCGACGTGTTCGGCGGGGCGCGCATCCCGGCCCACGTCACGAGCGCGGAGTTCTACAGCGAGATCGCGTCGTTCCTCGCGCCGACCGGCGTGCTGCTCGTCAACGTCGCCGACGGCGGCTCGCTCGCGTTCGCGCGGGGGCAGGCGTCGACCCTCCGGTACGTGTTCGCGGACACCGCATTGCTCGCCGAGTCCGCGGTGCTCAAGGGCCGCCGCTACGGCAACTTCGTGTTCGTCGCCTCGCCCGCCGACCTGCCGATCGAGTGGGTGCCCCGGCTGCTCGCCGGCGGGCCGCATCCGGCATCCGTCGTGCGCGGCAGCGAACTGCGCGACTGGATCGCCGGGGCGCCGATCGTGACCGACGCCTCCTCCACCCCGTCGCCGCCGCCCGCGCGGAGCATCTTCCAGGTGCGTCCCGGCCGGGGTGACGGCGACCGGACGTAGGGTCGGGGCATGCGCCGCCTCCTCCCCTTCCTCGCCGCAGCGGTGCTGCTCGCCGGGTGCGGAGCGACGCCGCAGACCGCCCCCGGCACCTCCGCGCCGACACCCACCTCCCCCGGGGCCGGCTCCGTGCAGCCGGTCGGCTCCCCCGTCGACGTCACGACGGGGCTCGTCGCCCCTTGGTCGATCCTGCGCGTCTCCGACGACGAGACGCTCGTCTCGCAGCGCGACGACGCCCGCATCCTCTCGGTCGCGTCCGACCGCGCGCCGGTCGAGGTCGGCGTCGTCCCCGGCGTCGCACCCGGGGGTGAGGGCGGTCTGCTCGGTCTCGCCTTCCTCGCCACCGACGACGGCGACTGGGTCTACGCCTACTTCACGTCGGCCGACGACAACCGCATCGTGCGGATGCCGTACTCCCGGGGGTCGCTGGGTGAACCCGAGACGGTGCTCACCGGGCTGCAGCGCGCGGGCAACCACAACGGCGGCCGCCTCGCGTTCGGCCCCGACGGCATGCTCTACGCGACGGTCGGGGACGCCGGCATCCCCGGCCTCGCGCAGGACCCGGCATCGCTCAACGGCAAGATCCTGCGGATGACGCCCGAGGGCGAGGTGCCCGACGACAACCCGACGGCCGGGTCGCTCGTCTACTCGATGGGGCACCGCAACCCGCAGGGCATCGCCTGGGATGCCGGCGGGCAACTGTGGGCCGCCGAGTTCGGGCAGGACACCTGGGACGAGTTCAACCGCATCGAGCCGGGCGGCAACTACGGCTGGCCGGTCGTCGAAGGGCAGGTCGACGACGAACGGTTCGTGCCGCCGGTGCTGCAGTGGGCCACCGACGACGCGAGTCCGAGCGGTCTCGCCTACGTCGACGGCACGTTCTTCCTCGCGGCGCTCAGGGGGCAGCGGGTCTGGGCGATCGACGTCGCCGACGACGGCACGGTCGCGGCGACGCCGTGGTTCGTGGGCGAGTACGGGCGCATCCGGGATGTCGCCACCGGCCCCGAGGGGTCGCTCTGGTTCCTCACCAACAACACCGACGGGCGCGGCGACCCGCGAGACGGCGACGACCGGATCCTGCAGGTCGCCCTCGGGCCGGTCACCGAGGGCTGACCCAGCATGGCCGACCTCGACCGCGTCCGCCGCTGGGCGGACGCCCTCATCGCACTCCACCTCGACCCCGAGGTGTGGACCTTCGGGTTCGACCACGCGCGCACCCGTGCGGGGCTGTGCGACTACCGCGCGAACCGCATCACCGTCTCGCGTCACCTCGCCGGCCGGTACGACGACGACGAGATCCACCAGGTGCTGTTGCACGAGGTCGCGCACGCCCTCGCCGGCGCCGGGGCGGGCCACGGGCCGCGCTGGAAGAAGATCGCGAAGGAGATCGGCTACGAGGGCAAGCGCCTCCACTCGGGCGCGGTCGCCGACGAGCTCGCCACCTGGATCGGCACCTGCCCGAACGGCCACGTGCACTACCGGTACCGCAAGCCGACCCGCGCGCTGTCCTGCGCGAAATGCTCCCGCACCTTCGACACGCGATTCCAGATCGCCTGGGTCCCCCGAAGTGCGGACAGTAACCGGCAAACTGAGTTACGTGAATCCGAGCCGCGAGTTCTCTGAATGAGCACCGGGCAGTGGCTGATCGCCCCCGAAGGCATCAGCTGGTTCTTCGACGCGGGCGCGGACAGCCTCGACTTCGCCTCCGCCGCCGAGCCCGTCCACGCGCGTGATCTCGGCGAGTGGCTCGCCGCACGCTACGAACGACTGGATGCCGCCGAAGCATCCGATCGCGACCTCACCGACGCGCTCGCCCTCCGCGCCGCGATCGACCGGCTCGCCACCGCCTCCGCCGACCGGGTGACCTTGGACCCCGACGACGTCGACACGATCAACCTGTTCGGCGCGACACCCGACATCCCGCCCGCCCTCGCCGGCGGACGGCGCCAGGCCGGCGCCGGCCGAGTGCGGATCGGGCAGGTGCTCTCCACCCTCGCCCGCGACGCGATCGCGATCCTCGCCGTCGAGCCGGAGCGCATCCGCCGCTGCGACGCCGAGGACTGCCGCCGGGTCTTCCGCGACGAGTCGCGCACCGCCAACCGACGCTGGTGCTCGATGCAGCGCTGCGGCAACCGCGCCAAGGTGCGGGCGCACAGAGCCAGAGCTGCAGCCGCAACCCTCTAGTCGGCGTCGGTGGCTCATGAGCAGAATTCGCCCATGAGCATCGAACACGTGAACCCGGAATCGCTGCACACCAACCCCGCCTTCTCGCAGGGCACGATCACCTCCGCCGGCCGCACCCTCTACGTCGGCGGGCAGAACGGCGTCGACGCCGACGGCACCCTGCTCGAGGGCGCCGACGCGCAGGTCGCCCAGGCGATGCGCAACCTCCTCGCCGTGCTCGAGGCGGCCGGTGCCACCCAGAAGGATGTCGCCAAGCTGACGATCTACCTCGACCCGTCCATCTCGGGTCAGAGCGGCTTCGGCGCCGCGATGCCGATCTGGGGGCAGAACCCCACCGCGGTCACCGTCATCCAGGTGGCGAGCTTCGCCCGACCGGGGGTGCTCGTCGAGATCGAGGCGATCGCGTCGCTGCCGGACTAATCCGCGCGCAGCTCGCGGGCCGAAACCGAGGCGTTCACGAGGTGCTTCGTCGCCCTACGGAGCCCGGTGTAGGCGGCGGCCGCCGCGGCGGCTTCGGGCGACTGGTGGTCGATCCCGAGTTCGGCGATCGCGTCGATGACGGCACCCGCGCCGAGCAGATCCTCGACGGCGAAGCGCAGCGACCCGTCGGGTTGCGTCGCTCCGGCGGCGACGACGGCGATGCGGAAGCGCCCACCGAGCTCCTCCTGACGGGCGAGGCACCAGTCGGCGAACGCGGCGGCGTCGGCGAGCGCCGTCTCCCGCGCTCCCGCGGGGACCGGCTCGGCCCCGAGTTCGTCGATCCAGGCGACGACATCCGCGTCGACCTCGACGGCGGCGGCGCCGGCGGCGCCCCACTCGAATCGCACCTGGTAACTCGTCTGGCTGCGGGGCGCATCACTCACGGAACGAGGGTATCCGCGCCCATCTCGCCCGCGATGACACCGAAGTCGCCGGGCGTCAACTCCAGCAGCCCGCGCCGCATCATCCAGCCCCAGTTGGGCGTGTCCCGGGTGAGTTCGAGCACCGGCAGTAGTGGCGTGATCGGGGCTTCGACGACACCCTCGACGTACTCGACGCGGCGGCGCCACGGGCGCACCTCGCCTTTCGTCAGCATCGTCACCGGCGCCGCCTGCCACGGATCGCCGTCGGCGACACGACCGATCGCGGTGAACGCCCGCAGGGCGTCACCGTCGGGATAGGCGTCCTTCGGCGAGTAGTAGACCAACCCGTCGCCCGGCGACATCCGCTGGATGCCGGCGCGCGATCCGTGATCGACCTGCGCGATGCCCTGCTCGACGCCGCGGCGCACGTGATCCCGATGGACGACGGCCAGCCAATAGCGCACAGAGCGAGTGTGGGCCAGACGGGTGACACGGGGAACCCCGCACCCCAGACTGAGCGCATGCGGGTCCAGCTGCGCTTCGAGATCGACGCCTACCCCGACGAGGTGTGGGCGATGCTCCACGACCCCGTCGCCCTCCAGCAGGTCGCCGCGCCGCTGCTCGAGATGGAGCCCGTCGGGCATCGACGCTTCCCGCCGACCTGGACGCCCGGCGACCACCTCGTGCGCATCCGGCTGCTCGGCATCCTGCCGGTCGGCGACCAGCGCATCCGTCTCTCGACGAGCCGACGCCAGGATGCCCGCATCCTCGAGGATTCGGGCGGCCCGATCTCGGGCGCCCTCGGGGTGGTCAGCGGCTGGCGTCATCGGATGGCGGTGTCACCGCTGCCGGGCGGGCGCACGCTCTACCGCGACCGGCTCGACATCTCCGCCGGGGCGCTCACCTCGCTGGTGTGGATCGGCGCGTGGGCGTTCTGGCAGTACCGCGCGGCGCGGATCCGCCGAGTGGTGGCGGAGCGCCGATAGCAGGGAACCGCCCCGCGACCTGGGACGAGGTCGCGGGGCGGTCGTGATCCCTGAGCGGGCTGGAACCTACTCAGAGCCTCGACGCCGGGCGCGGTGGCGGGGCATCACGCGGCGCAGGGCCGCGAGGATGCCGCCGACCACCAGCAGCGCGAGCGCGAGCTGGGTGGCGAGCAGCGGTGAGGCGCCGGTATTCGCCAAGCGTCCGGCGGTCATGACGACGGCCGAGTCCTGCAGGGCGAGGGTCGTCAGCTGGCCGCCACCCCCGCCACCCCCGGGCCGCGGAGCGAGAGTCGGCAGCTCGTAGGCCGTGACCTTCGCGGTGTTGACGATCGCACCCGCCTTCGCGATGGGCGAGAGCTGCACCTCGAGCAGCACGTCGGGCGCGCGCTGACCGTAGCCGAGGTCGCGGTCGAGCTCGCAGGTGATCTCGCCGCCGAAGCCGCTCGGCAGCACCTTGTCGACGATGCAGTCGACCCACGCGGGGTCGCTCGCGCTCGCCGCGGCGGTCGGCGTCACCGAGATGAGGCGCAGTACTTCGGGCACGTCGTCGATCAGGATGACGCCCGTCACTCCGCCGCGGCCGTCGTTGCCGATCTGCATCGTGTACGTGAAGGTGTCGCCGGGCGCGAGGGTGGCGGTCGAGGCGGTCTTCGACATCCACAGGTCGGACGCGAGGTCTCCCGGGGCTTCGGCACAGGATGCCGTGGCCGGCGGGTACGTGATCGCGACGGTGGTCGACGGGTTGATCACGAACTCGACCGAGCCGCCCGCGCGGAGCCCGTAGGACGGCAGGGTCGGGTCGAGCACGAGGTTCTCCCAGTCCGGGGTCTCCCCGGGAAGCGCCGCGCGGTAGCCAGGCCAGAGCACGCCGTCGCCGTTGCCGTCGATCGCCGAGCCGGGGAACAACAGCCGCCCCGACACGAGGCCTTCGGCCGTGATCGCGACGTCGTCGGTCTGCACGACGGCACCATTCGCGTCGAGCCAGTTCACCTGCATCGTGCGACCGGTGAGCGAGGTGAGGTTGCGCGCGTCGACCGAGTAGTCGAGCCACGGGGCATCCTGCACGCACTGCGTGGTCGCGTCGACATCCAGCCACTTCACCGGGGTGCTGACGGTGTCGTCGTCGCCCGCCACCACGATCGTGGTGGAGGTCGCCGTCGCGGTGTTGAGCAGCGTGTCCTCGGCGACCTCGGGGCGCAGCGCCGCGGAGTAGGTGATGCGGGACGCGGAGGCGCCGACACCGAGCGGGCCGGAGGTGAGGTCGCAGGAGAGCGTGCCGCCGTAGCCGTCGGTGTCGCGGCCGGTGACGGCGCAGCTCCAGTCGGTGCCGGTGATCGAGGCGACGTCGATCGCGAGATCGGCATCCAGGTCGTCGGTGATGCGCACGCCGCCGGCATCCACGTCTCCGACGTTCGCGACGTCGATCGCGTAGGGCAGCACGTCGCCGCCCTGTACGAGCGTCGAGGCCGTGGTCTTCTCGACGTCGAGCTTCCCGGTGAGGAAGGTGTTGGTGACGGTCACCACCGCGGGGCCGGAGGTCGATGCGGGTACGACGACCGGGCGACCCCCGTCGGTCGACACCTTGCTCGAGACGGCGAGGCCGGCATCGGTTTCGATCACGGTGCACGAAGCGCCCTGCAGGATGTCGCCGACGACGACGGAATAGGAGTTCGCCGCGGAGAGTTCTTGCGTGGCCGCGGAACCCAGGTCGAGCGGCCACCAGGTGCCGTCGCGGTCGATGCCGCACTCCAGCTCGACCACGAACGGGCCGTCGTCGAACGACTCGGCGCCGCTGGAAGTCATCCGCACCTTGTCGATGCGCACCGAGCCGACCGCGAAGTTGTTCTCGATCTCGACGACGCTCTGCCCGTTCGCCGGGATGTAGCGCGGCGACGGAGTCGAGACGGAGCGGTGGGTCGCCGCCCCCGTCTTCGTCTCGGTGACGGCGCAGTCGGCGCCGGCGATGAGGCCGGTCACGGTGGCGGTGTAGCCGTTGCCCGCGGTCAGGTCGACGAGGCCGCCGCCGGGCAGCGGGATGACAGGATCGCGGCCGCCCGGGCGGTTCCAGGTGCAGGTGACCTGAGCCTGGAACGGGCCGTCGCCATAGAGGTCGTCGGCGCCGGTGCGGGACTTGTCGATGCGCAGCGTGCCGACGTCGAAGCGGTTGGTGAGCACGGTGTTCGTGGTGCCCGCGACGATCGCCACCGAGCGGTCGGCAGCGGCGACCGTGGCCCCGCCGGCGGCCGTCTCGGAGATGGCGCACGAGGTGCCGACCGGGAAGCGCGGGGTGAGCAGCTCCGTGTCGCCGTCCTCGAGCGTGAAGTCGTCGTCGAAGAGCGTCTGCGCGCCGTAGGTGCAGAGCACGCCGACGGTGAAGGTCGCGTCGCCGTACCGGTCGGCGCCGGTGACGTCCTTCGTGACCGAGAGGCGGCCGCTCGCGTAGGTGTTCGTGACCGTCGCGGCGTACGACGCAGCGGTGCCGAGGGTCAGCGTGGCCGGGGCGTTCTCGGCGACCGTGGTCGTCGAACCGGTCCCGAGTCGCACGCCGATCGCGGCAGCGCCGTCGGAGTCCGCCTCGCGCAGCTGGCAGACCGCGGTGACCGGCAGGCCGGTGACGGTGCGCGACGCCGTGTCGGCGAGCGTGAAGGCCGCGTCGGCGGGCGCGAGCGGAACGGGCACCCCGTTGCCGGTGCACGCGAGGGTGAATGCGAACGGCCCGAACGCGCCCACCGTCGCCGTCGTTGACACGGCCTTGGTGATCACCAGGTCGGTCGTGCCGTAGGTGTTGGTGACGCTGCCGATCTGCGCCGCCGGCACCGGGGCGGTCGACGCGGCGCGGGTCGTGATCGCGAGGCGCGCGGCAGTGCGGCCCGGGTTCGCCGGGGAGTACGCCACCGAGGACGCGCCGGTCGTCGTCTCGGCGACATCGCACGACGAGCCGAGCGGGATGCCGTCGAGACGGGCGGTGTACGGGATGGCGTTGCCCGAGGCGAGGGTCAGCACGCCCGACGACGGCAGGGTCACCGCGACGCCGCCGACGGTGCACGAGGCGGTGACGCTGTACGAGGTCGGGGTATAGGCGGCGGAGACGCCGTCGATCGCCTTCGAGATCTGCAGCGGCCCAGCGGCGAGCTGCACGCCCGCGCGCACCGGCTCCACCCGGCGGTCGACGTAGCCGGTGGGGAAACGGGCGGAGACGCCGAAGCTGTTCCAGGCGCGCGGGGCCCCGAACGGCACCGAGACCGGAGCCCGGCCGTCGCCCGCGGACGAAGTCGGCAGGTTGGTCGTGCGATAGGTCACCGCGAGGGTCGCGGCCGGCGGCAGCTCGCCACCGGGGAACGCGTACTCGATCCGCAGGCCGGTGACCGAGCCGTAGGCCGTGGTGGGGTACGACGGCCCGTCGAACCAGGTCGCCGTGCTGCAGGTCGAGTCGGAGGTGAACTTCGGGCACGGGTTGGCGGTCGTCGTGACCTGCCAGGTGATCGTCGTGCCGGCCGAGAGCGCGTCGGTGGCGAGCGTCACATCGCCGGCGAACACCGGCTTGTACGTCGACCCGCGCGAGGCACCGGTGCCGAGGTAGGTGTCGCCCGAGCGCGGCAGCACGTCGACGACGGTGGCCCCGGTGGCGGGCACGTTGCCGCCGTTCGTGTACTGCAGCTTCCAGAGGTCGGTCGCGCCGATCTGCGAGTACGCGGCGCAGGGATTGCGGTAGAAGCCCTGGCTGTCGGTGACGCACGCGGTGTCGGCGTTGTTCACGTTGACTGCTCCGGCAGTCGAGACCGTGCCGGCGCCGACATCCCCCTTCACGCCCTTGAACGACGAGATCGCCGACGCGGCGATGGTCTGCACGTCGTTGCTCGTGGCGCAGCCGTTCGCGCCGACGGTCGACACGCCCTCGCCGTTGCCGGAGGTGTTGGTGCAGGCGGCGAGCGTGCGGTCGCTCGTGAAGGTCATCCGGTTGACGACGTCGCCGTAGCCCGCCGGGAGTCCCGGGGCGACCTGCAGCGGCACGACGATCGTGTAGGTCTCGCCGGGTGCGAGCCGCGACCCCGGTGCCCAGCCGAAAGTGAGGCGCCGTGACGCCGGGTCGTAGGCGAGCTGCACCCCGGTGGTGGGCAGGATGCCGCCGGACGACGTGGAGTACGTGACTTCGCTCGTCGGGTCGAACAGCAGCGGTCCGCCGGCGGTCAGCCGGGCGTCCACCGGAAGCTGGTCGACGACTCTCGGGTTGACGAGGAACCCGGTGCCGGTGTTCTCGACGATGAGCGAGAAGTCCACCGTCTCACCTGCCGGGGTGGTTTTGACCGGCGTGTACTTCTCGACGTCGACCCGGAACGTGCCGGGGTCGAGCGCGAACGGCAGGCTCGCGGTGGCGGTCTTCGTGCCGAGTGTGGCGTGCTCGGTCGAGCCGTTCACGACGTTGGTCACCGTCGACGGGAACGGGATGCTGCCGCCGCCGTCGCGGTACGCGCCGCGCAGCCGCACCGTCATCGGCACCGTGGCGCTCCATGAGGCGGCGGGCGAGGTGACCGAGAACAACGAGTTGTCGGTCGTGGAGTAGACGACGCGGAGGCCGGTGACCTGCGAGAGGGTGATGCCCGACGGCAACGCCGGGTTGCTCGCCGCGGGCGACCCTTGCGTCCAGGCCGACGAGCCGTTCAACTGCACGTCCACGCGCGCGCGGGTCGCCCCGGCCGGCAGCGTGACGGTGCCGAGCGAGCGCAGTTCGAAGGCGTTCCAGAACTCGGCCGCGGTGTCTTCCACGACGACCTGACGCGGCGACGCGGTCGACGATCCCTGGTCTGCCGTCAAGTTGACGACGACGTTGTTCGAGCGGGTCGCTTCGAGCACCGTCCTCGCGGAGGACGGCACGGTGACCTTGCCGACGTTGATCGCCAGGCGCGCGTCGACCAGGGTCAGCGTCGCCGACCGCGAGGCGTAGGCGTTCGCGTCGTCGAGCACGTCGTCCCAGGCCTGGGTGTAGGCGGAGTTGGTGATCGTCGCCGGGCCGACGAGCACGGTCGGCTGGCTGCGCAGGTACTGACGCAGGCGGGTCTCGAAGGTCAGCTTCGCGGTCGCGCCGCTCGCGATCGTGCCGCCGTTCGCGGACGAGCCGGCGAACAGGGCGCTGGCGCCCACGACATCCTGCAGCTGCGTCGCGTTGAGCGCGGCGGCGGCGGCGAGCGAGACGGATGCCGAGGTGCCGTTCGCGTACCAGAGGACGACGGTCGACGCCGCGACGTCGATGCCGGAGTTGTTGCTGAGCGTGTAGTTGAGATCGCTGATCGTGAGGTACTCGAACGGGCTGGTCGCCGGGTCCCAGGTCTTGCCCGCGTACGGGTTCGTCGCCGCCGTCGCCGTGCGGCAGTCGGCGAGCGCCGTGCAGGGCATCTGGTCGGTGACCCGGAGGTACCAGGCGCGGGCGTAGGACGCGTTCGTCGCCGTCACCGAGTACTGCACGGTCGGGTACGACCCGGCGGCGACGTCTCCGGGCACCGGGATCGCGAGCGGGCTGGTCAGCGCGGTGCCGCCGGAGCTGCGCGGCTGCTGCGTCTTCGCGAGCGTCACCGACGGGATCGGGTCGAGGATCGCGATCGTCGCCGAATCGGAGCGCGTGACCCCGTCGAGGTCGAGCAGCACCGAGTTGGCGACGACACCGGGGTCGGTCGCGTTGAAGACGACGCCCCGGGTGACCCACGGCACCGTCGGATCGGCGAGCGCCGAGACGTCACGTACCCGGTTGCGGATCTGGAAGGCGAGGCTCAGAGTGCGGCTGTCGGGCCCGGAGGCGACGCCCGAGCCGACCGGCGGCGCGAGCGGGTCGGCTCGGCGCGCGTCGGCGTACTCGGCGAACGTCACGCGCACGCCGAGGGTATCGGCGCGCTGAGCGCTGGTGAGCGTGTAAGCGGGCATCCGGCCGAGGCAGGCGGAGGCCGTGGTGCAGACACTCGCCGCGATCGACACCCAGGAGTCGGTCGCGTCGCTGAAGAGTTCGACGTCGGTCACCCGGTCGTAAGCGATGAGCGGATCGGTCGCGCTCGTGATCGCCTCGATACGGGCGAGGTCGAACGCCTGGAACACCGTCGTCGCGACCGGCGCCGTCGGGTCGGCGGGGTCGGTGATCGTCGCCTCGTCGTAGCCGCTCACCTCGACACCCCAGCGGATGTCGGCGACCCGCTGCTGGCCGGACTGTGAGCTGACCGTGCCCGATACCTCGCGCCAGGTCTTGTCGAGCATGAGGGCGCCGGGGCCCGCCGGGATGGTCTTGATCGTGCCCGAGGCCGACGCGCTCGCGGTGTCGCCCACCTGGACGTCGCCGTCGAGCAGCACGTCGCCGGTCGCCGTGACCGCCGCCGCGTTGAGGTAGGTGACCGGGGCGCCGTCGGCGGAGGTCGGGTCGGCGCTGCCGCGCACGGTGCCCCGGGCGACGAACGCGACGTTCGAGCGCACACGGGTGCCCTGGGCGAAGCCGTCGGAGTTGCTGAAGGTGAAGCGCAGGCCGACGAGGCTGCCGCCGCTGGGGATGCCGCCCTGGTAGATGAGCGCGGTGCCGGTCGCGGTGACCTCGTCGATCTCGATCCAGGAAGTGCCGTCCGTCGTGCCCTGGATGAGCAGCGTCGAGCCGACCGGCACCTGGGTCGGGGCGATCGCCACCGCGTCGAATCCGCGCCAGTAGTCGAGCGCGTCGTTCGTCATCACGTCGGTGATGACGATCTCGGTCGGCGCGACATACCCGGAGTCGCTTGCGGTCTGCGCCTGCAGCTGCACGATCGAGCGGCCCCCGGCCGGCACCGCCGCGGTCGGGCTGATCGTCTTGGTGAGCACGACGTCGACCTGCGGGTAGAGCACGGTGAGCGTCGCGGCCGGGTTCGCCGGGGTAGCGGCGCCGGCGTCGTTGGCACCGTCGACGCGGGCGGTCTGGGTGAGGGTGCCGGTGCCGGGCACGGCGGCGACCGCGTCATCGGCGACATCCACCCGGAACGGCACCGCGGCGGTCGCGCCGACCGGGATCGCTCCGCGGAACTCGATCGCGAAGCCCGTGATGCGCTGGCCCGACGCGAGGGTCGGCGTCGCCGGGAAGCCCGCACCCGCGGTCAAGTCGGAAGGCGCCGGGTCGGTGCCGCCGGTCGTGACCCAGGTGACGGTCGCCTCGGTAGCCCCGGTGGGCCAGGCGGCACCGGCGCTGCGGAAGCCGGCGAAGGTGACGCCGTCGGTGAGGAACGCGCCCGCCGGCTGCGAGACGGTGAGCGAGGAGAGGTTGCCGTTCGACGCGTTGCGCCCGGTGACCGTCGAGATCGTCCAGCCACCGGCCGGGATGCGGGCCGTCGAGAAGACCGTGGTTCCGTTCACCGCCGAGGTCAGGCCGCCGATGGCGTAGGTCGCGGAGGTGTTCGCGAGAGACGTGCCGCGACCGGGCACGCTCACCGTGCCGCGCACGTTCGCGCTGACCGTGGTGCCGGTGACGAGCGAGGTGCCCGCGGTGCGGCGCGTGGCGCGCTGCGCGAGGTTCAGCACCACCGAGCCCGCGGTGCCGGTCGCCGCGAGCTGGGCACCGCCCGTCGAGGAGCCGAAGGTGATCCGCAGGCCGGCGACGGCGGCCGGGTTCGGCGCGTCGTCGGGGAGCGCGGGGGTGGCGGCGAATACGCCGTCGACCCAGGCGTTCGCGACGTAGGCATCCACCTTGATGCGATCGGCTCCCGCCGGGAACGCGACGGCGCCGAACGAGGCGAAGTCGACGATCTCGAAGAGGTTGCTGGTCAGCGTCGGGTCGGTCGGCGCGAGCAGGGTGAGCGTCTCGGCCTTCGCGTTGGAGGTGTTGCGCGTCGTGAGGGTGAGCGTCGACGCCTCGCCGACCTTGAACTGCGTCGTCGGCGGCGCCCAGGTCGCGCTCGCGGTCGTGGCGACCGAATACGGGATGGTGACGGTCGCGGCGACGGCGGAGGTCGCGGTCTCGGCGTTCGCGGCCGAGACGGAAGCCGTGTTCGTGACCGGAACCCCGTTGGACGGCCAGTCGGGTGAGAGGCCCGTCGGAACCATCAGGTTCACCTGGATCGAGTAGCCGTCACCGGCTGCGATCCCGGCGCCGCCCGCGTGCGAGAAGCCGACGCTGAGCGTGCGCCCGGTCCAGGCGTAGGTCGAGGTGCCGCCGGGCGGCGGGGTGACGACGACCGCCGGGTTCAGGGTCAGTGCGTCGAACTCGGGCGGGAGGGTGTCGGTGACGGTGGCGTCGACGCAGTCGTCGGAGAGGCATTCGACCGCGATCGTGTACGAGAGCGTGTCGCCGGGGTTCAGGGTGGCGTCCTGCACGGTCTTCGAGATCTGCAGGACGGCGGTGTAGTCCGCGGGGGCGGCGACCGCGGGTGCCGCGGCGAAGGTGGTCGCGAAGAGGCCGGCCAGTGCGGCGACGAGCGCGGTGCGCGAAAGAGCCGTACGCGTGCGGCGACGCCAAGACATTGCGGTGGGACCCCCGGTTCCGTGCGGTCCCGGGCAGACGTGTGCCGACGCCTGCGGCTTCGGGTGCCGCGACCGCCACGCTAAGCGGGGCGGCGAGGGGTGTCATCGGCCCAATTGGGGCGCGACTCATCCGGGGGACGCGGATGTCCCCCGGAATGCCGACCTGCACGCGCGAAACGCCGGAGGATGTACCCCGCGGTGGCTGCGGCGCTCAGCCCAGGACGCCGACCGAGGCGAGAGCCGCCCGCAGGAGGGTGCCGCGGCCACCCTCCATCTCGGAATGCACATCGGGCGAGGAGGCCTCGGCGGGCGTCATCCATCTGAGCTCGAGGGCATCCTGACGCGGCTGGCAGGTGCCGGTGACCGGCACGACGTAGGCGAGCGAGACGGCGTGCTGCCGCTCATCGAGATAGGGCGAGAGTCCCGGGATCGGGAAGTACTCCGCGACCTGGAACGGGATGGGGCTCGCCGGCAGCTGCGGGAACGCGATCGGGCCGAGGTCCTTCTCGAGGTGACGGAACAGCGAGTCGCGCAGGGTCTCCCCGAACATCACCCGCCCCGACACGACCGTGCGGGTGATAGCGCCCTGCGGATTGGCGCGCAACAGCAGCCCGACGCTCGTGACCACGCCCATCCCGTCGACCCGCACCGGCACCGCCTCGACGTACAGCAGCGGGATGCGGCGTCGCGCCTCGGCGAGCTCCTCGTCGGAGAGCCAGGAAGGGTTCGGGTCGGGGGTGCCCACGGAGCTCATGCCTCTCATTGTGCGGCACACGTACGCTGAAGGGATGCCGATCGACCCGAGCAGCGTGATGTGGAGCACCCCGGAGCGCGAGCGCGCGTGGCGGCCCCACCTCATCCTGTTGCACGGTTACGGCAGCAACGAAGGCGACCTCTTCCAGCTCGCGCCCTACCTCCCGCTCGGGTTCGTGATCGCAGCTCCCCGGGCGCCGCTGCCGCATCCGATGGGGTTCGGCTACTCGTGGTTCCCACTCAACGACGAGGTCGAGGGTATCGGCGTCGACCAGGCGGCCGACGAGCTGGCCGAGTGGATCGGCGAGAACGTCGCGGGCAAGGCGTCGCGCGTCGGCATCCTCGGGTTCTCGCAGGGCGGGGTGCTGGGGCTGCAGGTGCTGCGTCGGCATCCCGAAGCCGTCGACGCCCTCGTGATGCTCGCGAGCGCGCGGCATCCCGAGGAAGACCCCGGCGATGCCGCGATGGCCACCCGCCGACCCCCGGTGTTCTCCGGACGCGGCACGGCCGACGACGTCATCCCGCCGTGGCGGTTCGCCGACACCGCCGACTGGCTGCCCGACCACGCGCGGCTCACCGAGCGCATCTACGAAGGCCTCGGCCACTCGGTCTCCGACACCGAGCTGCAGGATGTCGTCACGTTTCTGAATGCGAACTTCCGCGAACCGGATTGGACGATCCGCCTCGACGATCCTCCAGCGACTCGGGACGCCGTCGATCCCGAGTCGGTCTCGCGGCTCCGCGCCCTGCTCGAGATCGTGCGGACGAGCGGCGAGGCGGCCGCCCTGGAAGCCACCCAGGCCGAGGTGCTCATCCGCGAGCTGCTCGCCGCCGGGCACACCGTCGATTCCATCGCCGACGCGGCGTCGCTCTCCCGCGGACCCGTGCAGCGCGTCGCCGACGGCGAATTCCTCTTCCCCGAGCCCTGAGCGCAAGCCCCAGGCGGGTGACGGGGGTTCCGACGAGGATGGAGGGATGCACTCCGCCCTCGAGCGCTTCACCCCCGCGACGCGGGAGTGGTTCGCGGGTGCGTTCCCGGAGCCGACGCCCGCGCAGACCGGAGCTTGGGAGGCGATCTCGTCGGGGCGGCACGCGCTCGTGGTCGCGCCGACCGGCTCCGGCAAGACCCTGAGCGCGTTCCTCTGGTCGCTCGACCGGCTCGCCGCCTCCCCGAAGCCCGCCGAACCGCAGAAGAGAACGCGCGTTCTCTACATCTCCCCGCTCAAGGCGCTCGGGGTCGACGTCGAGCGCAACCTGCGCGCTCCGCTGGTCGGCATCTCGGCGACCGGGCGGCGCCTCGGGCAGGAGGTGCCGCCGATCTCCGTCGGCGTGCGCTCGGGCGACACCACGAGCGCCGACCGGCGACTGCTGCAGCGCGAGCCCCCCGACATCCTCATCACGACCCCCGAGTCGCTCTACCTGATGCTCACCTCGGCGGCCCGCGAAAACCTCACCGGCGTCGAGACGCTGATCGTCGACGAGATCCACGCGGTCGCGGCATCGAAGCGCGGCGCGCACCTGGCGGTGACGCTGGAACGGCTGGATGCGCTCCTCGAGAAACCCGTGCAACGTATCGGGCTCTCGGCGACCGTGCGCCCGATCGAGGAGGTCGCGAGGTTCCTCGGCGGGCAGGCGCCGGTCGTGATCGTGCAACCTCCCGCCGCGAAGACCTTCGACCTGCGCGTCGTCGTGCCGGTCGAAGACATGACCGAGCTGGGCGTCCGGTCGACCGAAGCGGTCAGCCCCGGGCCGGGAGAGGCGGAGGAGACCGGGCTGCAGTCGGCGGGGTCGATCTGGCCGCACGTCGACCGGGCGATCGTCGAGCAGGTGCTCGAGCACCGGTCGACGATCGTGTTCGCCAACTCGCGCCGCCTCGCGGAGCGCATCACGGCATCCATGAACGAGATCTACGTCGAGATGGTGACCGGCGAAGCGCCCGAGAAGTTCCCGGCGCAGATGATCGGTGGCTCCGGGATGACCGGCACGGTGGTCGCGACGGCGACCGAGAGCCCGATCCTGGCGCGCGCCCACCACGGCTCGGTGTCGAAGGAGCAGCGCGCCGAGATCGAGGACGCGCTCAAGTCGGGACGCCTCCGGTGCGTCGTCGCGACGTCGTCGCTCGAGCTCGGCATCGACATGGGTGCGGTCGACCTCGTCATCCAGGTCGAGACGCCACCGTCGGTCGCATCCGGGCTGCAGCGGGTGGGCCGCGCCGGGCACCAGGTGGGCGAGATCTCGAAGGGCGTGCTCTTCCCGAAGCACCGCGCCGACCTGCTCGGCACGACGGTCGTCAGCGAGCGCATGCGCACAGGACTCATCGAGGCGATCTCGGTGCCGCAGAATCCGCTCGACATCCTCGCCCAGCAGACCGTGGCCGCCGTCGCGCTCGACACCCTCGAGGTCGAGGAGTGGTTCGAGACCATGCGGCGGTCGGCACCCTTCGCGACGCTTCCCCGTTCCGCCTACGAGGCGACGCTCGACCTGCTCGCCGGCCGGTACCCGTCGGACGAGTTCGCCGAGCTGCGCCCGCGCATCCTCTGGGACCGCGTGGCCGGCACCATCGCCGGGCGTCCCGGCGCACAGCGACTCGCGGTGACCAGCGGCGGCACCATCCCCGACCGCGGGATGTTCGGCGTCTTCATCGTCGGCACCGACGACGGCGCCCGGCGGGTCGGCGAGCTCGACGAGGAGATGGTCTACGAATCCCGGGTGGGGGATGTCATCGCCCTCGGCGCGACGTCGTGGCGCATCGAGGAGATCACCTCCGATCGCGTGCTCGTCACCCCGGCGTTCGGGCAGCCCGGGCGCGTGCCGTTCTGGAAGGGCGACGGACTCGGGCGTCCCGCTGAACTCGGCAAGGCGATCGGCGCGTTCACCTCCGACCTGGCGAGCAAACCCGAGGGCATCGAAGACCGGCTGCGGGCGAGTGGCTTGGACGACTGGGCCGTCGGCAACCTCATCCGGTTCGTCGAGGAGCAGAAGGCTGCGACCGGGGCCGTGCCGACCGACACCACGCTGCTCGTCGAACGGTTCCGCGACGAGCTCGGCGACTGGCGGCTCGTGCTGCACTCCCCTTACGGCACTCCGGTGCACGCCCCCTGGGCGCTGGCGATCTCGGCGCGCATCCGCGAACGCCTCGGGGTCGAAGGTTCGGCGATGGCGGGCGACGACGGTATCGTCGTGCGACTGCCGGAGACGGATGCCGAACCCCCCGGCGCGGAACTGTTCACGTTCGAGCGCGAAGAGCTGGAAGAGCTGGTCACCCTGGAGGTCGGCGGCTCGGCCCTCTTCTCCTCCCGCTTCCGCGAGAACGCCGCGCGCGCGCTGCTGCTCCCCCGCTACAACCCCGGCCGCCGCAACCCGCTGTGGCAGCAGCGGCAGCGCAGCGCCCAGCTGCTCGACGTCGCCCGCAAGTACCCGTCGTTCCCGATCATCCTCGAGACGGTGCGCGAGGTGCTGCAGGACGTCTACGACCTCCCCGCCCTCGCCGAGCTGACGACCGACATCGCGAACCGGCGCATCCGCATGGTCGAGGTCGAGACGACCTCCCCGTCGCCCTTCGCCCGCAGCCTGCTCTTCGGATACGTCGCCGCCTTCATGTACGAGGGCGACTCGCCCCTCGCCGAGCGCCGCGCCGCCGCCCTGTCGCTCGACCCGACGCTGCTCGCCGAACTGCTCGGCCGCGCGGAGCTGCGGGAGCTGCTCGACCCGAAGGTGCTCGAGCGGACCGAGCTCGAACTGCAGCGCCTCGACCCCGAGCGCACGCTCACGGGGCCCGAGGGTCTCGTCGACCTCCTGCGCCTCCTCGGCCCGCTGTCCGTGGAAGAGCTCTCCCGTCGCTGGACGCCCGAGATGCCGCTTTCCGTCGCATCCGACGGCGCTGCGGCGACAGAAGGTGGCATCTCGACGCACTTGGCAGCGCTCGCGCGCGGGAACCGGGTGATCCGTGCGACGATCGCGGGCGACGCGCGCTGGGCCGTCGTCGAGGATGCCTCCCGGCTGCGGGATGCCCTCGGGGTGCCGCTGCCGATCGGGGTGCCGACGGCGTTCCTCGATTCCGTCGACGATCCGGTGGGCGACCTCGTGTCGCGCTTCGTGCGCACCCACGGACCCTTCGCCGCGCAGGACGCCGCCGACCGCCTCGGCCTCGGCGTCGCCGTCGTCACCGACGTGCTGCGCCGCTTCGCCGCCGACCGGCGGGTGGTCGAGGGCGAGTTCCGCCCCGGCGCGACCGGCACCGAATGGGTGGATGCCGAGATCCTGCGTCGCCTCCGCCGGCGCTCCCTCGCGGCTCTCCGCTCCGAGGTCGAGCCCGTGCCGCCGCGGGCACTCGGGCGCTTCCTGCCGACCTGGCAGCGCTTCGGCGAGCTGCGCGGAGTCGACGGGCTGATCACCGCCATCGACCAGCTCTCCGGCGTCGCGCTGCCGGCATCCAGCTGGGAGAGCCTCGCGCTCCCCAGCCGGGTGCGCGACTACTCGCCCGCGATGCTCGACGAGCTGACGACATCCGGTGAGGTGCTGTGGTCGGGACGCGGCGAGCTGCCCGGCGGCGACGGCTGGGTCGCCCTGCACCTTGCCGACACCGCACCGCTCACCCTGTTCGAGCCGAACCTCGTCGAGCAGGGCGAGCTGCACGGGCGCGTCATCGACGCCCTCGCCGGCGGGGGTGCGTTCTTCTTCCGCCAGCTGTCGACCGCCGTCGGCGTCACCGGGTTCGTCGACGACAAAGATCTCGCCCGCGCCCTCTGGGATCTCGTCTGGGCGGGGCTCGTCGGCAACGACACCCTCGCCCCGTTGCGGTCGCGGCTCGGAGCGACCACGACGCGAGCCCGGGCCACTCCGCGGGCTCGAGGCCGCCGGGCCCCGGGTCGGGTGCTCTCCGCCCTAGCGCAGTCGGCGCCGCCCACCGTCGCCGGGCGTTGGTCGCTGCTCCCCGCCCCGGAGGCGAACCCCACGGTGCGCTCCGCCGCGCTCGCCGAGACCCTGCTCGAACGGCACGGCGTCGTCACCCGGGGCGCCGTCGTCTCGGAGGGCGTCGCCGGCGGTTTCGCGCTCGCGTACAAAGTGCTGGCGAGCCTCGAGGAGACGGGGCGCACCCGTCGCGGCTACTTCGTCGAGGGGCTCGGCGCTGCGCAGTTCGCCACCCCGGCGACCGTCGACCGGCTGCGCACCTTCGCCGCCGACCCCGAGGAGGGCACCCCGCCGACTGCCGTGACGCTCGGCGCGACCGATCCGGCGAATCCCTACGGCGCGGCCCTGGGCTGGCCGACGATCGAGGGCCACCGCCCGGGCCGCAAGGCGGGAGCGCTCGTGGTGCTCGTCGACGGCGCCCTCGCGGTCTACGTCGAGCGCGGGGGCAAGACGGTGCTCACCTTCGGGCTCGACGAGACGGGTCTGTCCGCGGCCGCCGAGTCGCTGGCATCCACCGTCAGACGGTCGGGCGGCAAGCTGCGCATCGAGAAGATCGATGGGGAGTTCGGCATCGGCACCCCGTTCGGCGACGCCCTCGCCCGCGCCGGTTTCGCGCCCACACCGCAAGGTCTCCGCCTTCGCGCATGAGCAAGACTGAGAGCGTGACGAGCCAGCCCGACCGCGCCACCCCGAGTCGCCTCGTGCGCTGGCGTCGCCCGATCGCCCTGCTCGTGTTGCTTCTCGTGCTGCTCGGCGTCGGCGCGTTCCGCATCTACGTGCTCGGTGACGGGGCCGGCAACCTGCTCACACCCGCGGGCACCGATCGGGACGGCGACATCCCGGCCGGCGCGCTCGAGATGGAAGTGGTCGGCATCACCGACGGCGACACCCTGAAGTTGCGCACCGACGACGCGAGCGGCCCGGTGCCCGCCGGCGCGACGATCACCGTTCGGCTGATCGGCATCGACACCCCCGAGGTCTACCCCGACGACGAGTGCTACGGCGACGAGGCCGAGGCCGAGCTGACGCGGCTCGCGGGCGACACCGTCTACATCACCGACGACCGGGACCTGACGGATGACTACGGGCGCACGCTCCTCTACCTGTGGGCCGTCGACGGCACCTTCATCAATCTGCAGCTGGTCGAGGGCGGCTTCGCCGAAGCGATCCGGGTCGCCCCGAACGATGCGTTCTACGACGACCTCCGCGCCGCCGAGGGCCGCGCCGCCGACGCCGGTCTCGGCATGTGGAGCTGTTAGGTGCCCGAGGGCGACACCGTCTGGAAGACTGCGCAGCTGCAGCACGCGGCCCTCGCCGGCTCCGTGCTGACGAGGAGCGACTTCCGGGTGCCGAAGTTCGCGACCGTCGACCTCGCGGGTGAGGCGGTGCACGAGGTCGTCTCCCGCGGGAAGCATCTCTTCCATCGCGTCGGGGACTTCAGCATCCATTCTCATCTCAAGATGGAGGGCGTCTGGCGTTCCTACGCCCCCGGTGAGAAGTGGACGAAACCCGAATTCACGGCCCGCGTGATCTTGGAGGCTCCCGGCGTGCAGACCGTCGGTTTCGAGCTCGGCCTGCTCGAGGTCATCCGCACCACCGACGAAGTGAACGTCGTCGGCCACCTCGGCCCCGACCTGCTCGGTGCCGACTGGGATCCCGGCCTCGCCGTCGCCCGGCTCGCCGCCGCGGCCGAGGTGCCGATCTACGTCGCCCTGCTCGATCAGCGGAACCTTGCGGGCGTCGGCAACGTCTACGCGAACGAGATCTGCTTCCTGCGCGGCGTGCTGCCGACGCGGCTCGTCGGCGAGACGCCCGCGCTCGAGAAGGTGGTCGATCTCGCCGAGCGGATGCTGCAGGCCAACAAGCAGCGCTTCACCCGGTCGACCACGGGCGACCTGCGATCCGGGCAGACGTCATGGGTCTACGGGCGGCAGGGGCGGCCGTGCCGCCGTTGCGGCACGCGCCTGCTCGGCGGGGAACTCGGCCTCGTCGAGGGGCAGGAGCGGGTCGTCACCTGGTGCCCGCGCTGCCAGACCTAGGCTGCCGCGACGGGATCCATCGCGGCGCGGAAGCGGGAGATGAGGATGCCGAGCGCGGTGATGAGCACGACGAAGACCGAGATACCGCCGATGTAGATCGCGTTGGTGGCTATCCCCGCCGCGGGTTCGAGGAACGGATACGGGTACCACCCGCTGATCGCTCCGCGGATGAGCGTCATCGCGATCCAGACCACCGGGAACACCAATGACACGAGCAGGGAGCGCCAGGGGAGCGCCGGACGCCCGCGGTCGAAGAGCCGGAGCACGAACCAGTCGATCGTGAGCAACAGCGGCACGGCGACGTGCAATACCTCGTTCTCCCAGTCCATGCCGAGGTACACCTCGGTGGGCACGCCGCGCAGGGTCAGGTTATAGACGAGCCCGGTCACCATCGCGAGCGGCACGACGGCGAGCGCAGCACTGGTGAGCAGGACCCCGTCCCGTTCGTGGCGCAGCATCGAGGCGCCGGTGAGAGCGAGCAGCACGATTGCGATCATCGTGGTGTCGTTCGTGAAGTAGACGAAATACCGATCCGGGATGAAGGATCCCCCGATCGCGAGGTCGACGATCTGGAACACGAACGTGAACGCGAGGCCCACCGCCGCCACCAGGTGCACGACACCCCACAGCTTCCTTGCCGACATGGTCACATCATGCTGTTCGGAGCGGACGGTCGCCAGGGGTGGGTCAGGGTGAGACGGGCACGCTGACGACCGTGGATGCCGTGTTCCCCGCGGTGACGCGCGAACTGACGGAACCCGACGAGGGACACCCCGGTCGCTCCCGGCCGAGGCCGGCGCGAGCCCTGCGCTCATCTCTGGCGGGAGTACCCGAGAACGTGTGCCGACTGCGCGGCGTCGCCGGAGGCGCTCGGCGGATGCGCTCGGCGGATGCGTGATCCTCGTGCTCGTCACCGCTCGATTCGGTTTCGCCGCTGGGCTAGGCGTGTCGACCTGCGCACCCTAGATTTCTCGCATGGGGACCCTCTTCTACGGCGCATCCCGCACGCCGATCCGCATCGACGACCGGATCCTCGCCCACCTGAAACTCGTCGCGACGTCGAAGATGCGGCGCAACGAGCCGTTCCTCGTGTCGTGGCGCGACGCCGCCGACATCGGCGGTGGGCGCAGCTCCATCTGGGTGCACCCCGCCTGCGACCTGCACTATAAGTTCGACGGCGGCACCCCGGCCAGCGTCGACCAGGAACTCATCGAGCAGCTCAGCGTCGCCGCCAACGCGGCGCGCGGCATCGAGATCGACGAGGCGACGCGGCGCTGAGTGCGCACGACGCGACCGTTCGTCAGGGCCGGTAGCACTCCAACCGCGACATCGCGGTCTCCAGGTCGAGGCACTGCGAGACCTCGAATGAGGTGTTGTAGACAGAGCCGACGAGCGCGACGTAGACGGGGCCGGCCACTTGGACGTAGCCGACGGTCGCGTCGCCGTCGAGGATGCGGTAGACGTCGTCGCGCACGGGCACGGCGGCGAGGGCGAGGCGCACGGGCGTCGTCGCGAAGGTGGATGCGGGGGTTGCAGGCGCCTGAGCGTCGATGGCCGGTCTCGCCGAGCGGGTGGTCGAACGGACCCGGGGTTCGGCGGTGAGAGTCATGGTCAAGCCATCACAGCATCGCGGGCGTACACGATCCAGGGCTTGCCAGCTCCGGGGGCCGGTGCTACTCGGGCGCCCGGGAGACGAGCGCGGAGTCAGCCGGTAGCGTCACCGGGTCGGAGACGACGTCGTCCGAGGTCGCGAACAGCGGCTCCTCGGCACCGCCGACCGTCCAGGGGGTCTCGCCGAGGTTGATCCGGATGCGCACCCCGCCTCGCACGAAGGTCACCCGCCGCGCGTCCTCGTCGACCGTCGCCGACAGCTCGCCGAGTCGCGGGCTGTGCAGGTCGGGCTCCGCCGCCCGGAGGGCGATGAGCGCGCGGTAGTTCGCGAGGAGCTCCGCATGAGGCGGGAGCGCGAGCTCCGCCCAGTCGAGCTTCGACTTCGCGAACGTGGCCGCGTCCTGCGGATCGGGCACGGCGTCCGGATCCCAGCCCATCCGGGCGAACTCGGCGATGCGCCCCTCGGCGGTCGCCAGCCCGAGCTCGGGTTCGGGATGCGCAGTGAAGAACTGCCACGGGGTGGAAGCCCCCCACTCCTCACCCATGAAGAGCATCGGCGTCGACGGCGTCAGGACCGCGAGCACCGCCGCGATCGACAGGCGACGGGGCGAGAGGGATGCCGCCAGTCGATCGCCCGCGGCCCGGTTGCCGATCTGGTCGTGGTCCTGCACGAAGGTGACGAGACGCCACGCCTCGACGTCGTCGCCGAGCGGTGCCCCGTGCGTGCGCTCGCGGAACGACGACCAGGTGCCGGCGTGGAAGAAGCCGCGCGTGGCCACCGTGCCGAGCGCCGCGAGCGGCTCGAAGTCTGCGTAGTACCCGGTGGTCTCGCCGGTCAAGGCGACGTGGGCGGCGTGGTGGTAGTCGTCGCTCCACTGCGCCGTGAGCCCGTGGCCGCCGCCGTCGCGGGGGGTGACCATCACCGGATCGTTGAGGTCGGACTCGGCGATGAGGGTGAGCGGGCGGCCGAGCCGCTCGGCGAGGGCATCGGTCTCGCGGGAGAGCGTGGCGAGCAGGTGCTCCCCGCCGGTCTCGGGCGAATCGTCGTGCAGGGCGTGCACGGCATCCAGGCGCAGACCGTCGACGCCGTACTCCTCGAACCACATGCGCGCGTTGTCGAGGATGTAGCGCCGCACCTCGGGTTCGCCCAGATCCAGGTCGTCACCCCAGGTGTTGCCGGAGTCGGCTCGGAGGTAGGGGCCGAACAGCGGGAGGTAGTTGCCGCTCGGGCCGAGGTGGTTGTAGACGACGTCCTGGATCACACCGAGCCCGCGCGCGTGACAGGCCGTGACGAAGCGGGTGTACGCGTCGGGTCCGCCGTAGTCGTCGTCGACGACGAACCACGCGACCCCGTCGTAGCCCCAGTTGTGCGAGCCGTTGAACCCGTTGACCGGCAGCGGCTCGACGAACGCGACGCCGAGGTCCACGAGGTGGTCGAGGCGCTCGACGGCGGCGTCGAGTGTGCCCGCCGGGGTGAAGGTGCCGACGTGCAACTCGTAGATGACGCCGTCGCGCAGCTCCCGTCCCGGCCAGTCGACGCGCGCGCGCCTCGGCGACGTCGCCTCGCTCAGGCCGTGCACCCCGTCCGGCAGCCGACGGCCGCGCGGATCGGGCCGCGGGGTCGGGTCGTCGTCGAGGAGGAAGCCGTAGCGCGCCCCGACGGGAACGTCGGGGCCGGTCCACCAGCCCCCGCCCACCCGGCGCATCCGATGCCGCACGCCGTCGACCAGCACCGCGACCTCTTTCGGCCGCGGCGCCCAGACCCGGGCGGAGGTCACGCCGCCTCCGCGAGCAGGAGGGCGACGGGATAGCGCCCGAGCAGCGCCGCGAGCGGGATGCCCGCGCCGACGTCGTCCGCCGCGTCGAACCCCGCGCCGGTGAATGCGTCGACGTAGCGCCCCGCGGGGACGAGTAGCGCCGTGTCGCCCCAGCCGCCCAGGCGGTCGAGCCCGAACGGCAGCCGGGTGGCGACGGCGATCGCGCCGCCGCGGTCGGCGGCGACGACGTGGGCGGCGGCCGAACCCACTGCCGGCAGCGGCAGGTACCGGTTGAAGAGTTCGGGGCGGTCGCGGCGGGCGCGCAGCGTGCGCGCGGTGACGAGCAGCTTGGCCGCCCCGCTCTCGTCGACGCCGGGCAGCTCGCCCGCGTCGATCCGCGTGAGCAGTGCGCGGCGCACGGCGAAGTCGACGGGTCGCCGGTTGTCGGGGTCGACGAGCGAGCGCTCCCACAGTTCGCTGCCCTGGTAGACGTCGGGCACGCCGGGGCCGGCGAGCTGCAGCAGTTTCGCCGCGAGCCCGTTCGAGCGGCCGGCGGGAGCGAGGCGCGCGACCAGCGCCTCGACATCGGAACGCGTGGCGTCGTCGTCGAACAGGCTGTCGACGAGCCGGTGCAGCTCGCGCTCGAAGCCGGGCGCCGGACGCGTCCAGGTCGTCGAGGTGCCCGCCTCGCGTGCGGCCTTCTCGGCGTACGCCTGCAGCGCCTCGCGCTCGCGCGGCCACGCCCCGACGATCGACTCCCAGAGGAGGTTCTCGAACGGTCCGTCGCCGAGCGACAGCGCCGACCGCCTGCGTGCGACGAACGCCGCCCACTCCCGCGGGATCTCGGCGAGCGCCGAGATCCGGGCGCGGGTGTCCTCGCCCCGCTTCGTGTCGTGGGTGGAGAGCGCTGTCATCGAATGCGGCAGCGCCGCGAGCCGAGACTGCTGCCGCGCGTGGAACTCGTCGACGGTCAGCGCGAACTCGTCCGGGTCGCCGCCCACCTCGGTCAGCGACGCGAGCCGCGACACCCGGTAGAAGGCGGTGTCCTCGACGCCCTTCGCCATGACCATCCCGGAGGTCTGCTGGAACCGCACCGCCACCCGCCGCGCGGGATCGGCGAGCGCTGCGCCCACCACGTCGAGCACGGCGCCGAGATCGGGTCGTTGCGTTCGGGCCGCGTCGAGGGCCGCGGCCAGATGCTCCGCGCCGTACGGCAGGTAGCTGCGATATACCGGGAAGCAGGCGAGCACCTCGGCGAGGGCATCCACCAGGCTCTCGAACGGCCCGGCAGAGGCATCCTCGGCGAGCAGCTCGCGCGCCAGCCGCCGCACCTCCGAGTTCAGGATGCCGTCGGCGATGCCGCGCTTCGTCTCGTGGATGATGTCCGCCCAGGCCCGTCGCCGCCCGCGGAGCGACGCGTCGATGCGGTCGAGCGCATCCCGCCCGCTCGGGTCGACGAGCACGCGGTCGATCTCGCCGAGCGCGTCGTACCCGGTGGTGCCGGCGGTCGCCCAGAACGGCGGCAGCGGCTCCCCGCGCTCGAGGATCTTCTCGACCAGCACGTACACCCCGTCGGTCGCCGTGGCCAGCCGGTCGAGATAGCCGCCGGGGTCGGCGAGCCCGTCGGGGTGGTCGACGCGCAGCCCGTCGACGATCCCCGAACGCACCCAGCGGATGATCTCGCGGTGGGTGTCCTCGAACACCTCCGGCACCTCGACCCGCACCGCCGCGAGTTCGTTCACCGCGAAGAACCGCCGGTAGTTGAGTTCGGCGTCGGCGCGCGTCCAGTGCACGAGCTCATAGTGCTGCCGCGCGTGCACCTCCGCCACCGAGCCCGCTCCGGTGCCCGGCGCGAGCGGGAACCGGTGGTCGTGGTAGCGCAGCTGGTCGCCGTCGACCCGCAGCGCATCGGCGTCCTCGCCGAGCACCGGGATGCGCACCCGGCCGTCGCCGGCGTCCCAGTCGATGTCGAAGTGCCCCGCCCACGGGGAGTCGCGCCCGAGCCGCAACACGTCCCACCACCAGACGTTGGCGGCCGGCGTCCCAACCCCCATGTGGTTGGGCACGATGTCGACGAGCACGCCGAGCCCGAGCCGATGGGCCGTCGCGCTGAACGCGTCGAGACCCTCGCGGCCGCCTCGTGCCGGATCGACTCGGCTCACGTCGACGACGTCGTACCCGTGCCCCGACCCGGCGGTGGACTCCAGCAGCGGCGACAGGTACGCCCAGTCCGCCCCGAGATCCCGCAGATAGGCGACGACCTCGGCGGCCTCGTCGAGCGGGAAGTCGGCCGTGATCTGCAGCCGGTAGGTGGAGACGGGGATGCTCACGGAAGCTCCGTGCCGGTCGGGGCGAGGGTGACGCTCACCGCCGCATCACCGGTCTCGGGCGCGACGTGCTCGCGCAGCACGACGAGGGAGTGTCCGGTGAGAGTCAGCCGGTCGCCCGCGCCCAGCGGCGGGGCGTCGACATCCTCGGCGCTGGTGTCGACGACCACGTCCCACGTCATCCCATCGAAGATCTCGGGGATCACCACTTCGAGGTCGCTGCCGTCGGCCGAGAACCAGATCAGGAAGCTGCGATCGAGCACCCGTTCGCCGCGCGGCCCACGCCCGGCGATGCCGTTGCCGTTGAGGAACATCCCGATCGCCTTGCCGAAGCCGGCCTCCCAGTCCTCCGGCGCCATGAGTTCGCCGGACGGCCGCAGCCATTCGACGTCGGGCCACGGATCGCCCTGGGCACCGCGCTTCACGGGACGGCCGTCGAAGAACCGCGCCCGGCGGAAGGTGGGATGCTCGCGCCGCAGTTTGATCAGCGCGGCCGTGAACTCGATGAGCGCCCGGTCCGCCGTCGACCAGTCGACCCAGGAGAGCTCCGAGTCCTGCGCGTAGACGTTGTTGTTGCCCTGCTGCGTGCGGCCGAGTTCGTCGCCGTGCAGCAGCATCGGCACGCCCTGGCTGAGGAAGAGCGTCGCGAGGATGTTGCGCTGCCGACGGGCTCGCAGCGCAAGGACCGCCGGGTCGTCGGTCGGGCCTTCGGCCCCCGAGTTCCACGAACGGTTGTGGCTCTCGCCATCCTTGTTGTCCTCACCGTTGGCGGCGTTGTTCTTCTCGTTGTACGAGACCAGGTCGCGCAGGGTGAAGCCGTCGTGGGCGGTGACGAAGTTGATGGAGGCCACCGGTCGACGACCGTCCTGCTGGTAGAGATCGGCCGAACCGGCGAGGCGCGAGGCGAACTCGCCGAGCGTCGAGGGCTCGCCGCGCCAGAAGTCGCGCACCGTGTCGCGGTACTTGCCGTTCCACTCCGTCCACTGCGGCGGGAATCCGCCGACCTGGTAGCCGCCCGGTCCGACGTCCCACGGTTCGGCGATGAGCTTCACCTGCGAGACCACCGGGTCCTGCTGCACGAGTTCGAAGAAGGTGGAGAGCTTGTCGACGTCGTAGAACTCGCGGGCGAGGGTCGAGGCGAGGTCGAACCGGAACCCGTCGACGTGCATCTCGAGCACCCAGTAGCGCAGCGAGTCCATGATCAGCTGCAGCGTGTGCGGGGTGCGCACGTTGAGCGAGTTGCCGGTGCCCGTGTAGTCCATGTAGAACTTCGGGTCGTCCTCGACGAGGCGGTAGTACGCGGGATTGTCGATGCCGCGCATCGAGATCGTCGGCCCGAGGTGGTTGCCCTCCGCGGTGTGGTTGTAGACGACATCCAGGATGACCTCGATGCCCGCCGCGTGCAGGGCGCGCACCATCCCCTTGAACTCCTGCACCTGCTGGCCGGCGCCCGAACTCGACGCGTACCCGGCGTGCGGCGCGAAGAAGCCGATCGTGTTGTAGCCCCAGTAGTTCGAGAGCCCCTTGTCCTGCAGGGTCGAGTCGTTGACGAACTGGTGCACCGGCATCAGCTCGATCGCGGTGATGCCGAGCTTCTGCAGGTGCGCGATGACCGCGGGATGGGCGATGCCACCGTAGGTGCCGCGGAGGTTCTCGGGCACGTCGGGGTGCGACTGGGTGAGCCCCTTCACGTGGGCCTCGTAGATGACCGAGTCCTTGTAGGGGATGCGCGGAGCGTTGTCGCCGGTCCAGTCGAAGAACGGATTCACGACGACGCCGTGCATCATGTCGGCGGCGGAGTCGTCGTCGTTGCGCCCGTCCTCGTCGCCGAACGGGTAGGAGAACAGCGACTGCCCCCAGCGGATGTCTCCCGCCGTCGCCTTCGCATACGGGTCGAGAAGCAGCTTGCTGGGGTTGAAGCGCAGCCCCTTCGCGGGCTCCCAGGGGCCGTGTACGCGGTAGCCGTAGCGCTGCCCGGGCTGCACGCCCGGAAGGTAGGCGTGCCAGACGTAGGCGTCCACCTCCGTGAACTCGACGCAGGTCTCGGTGCCGTCGTCGGCGATCAGGCAGAGTTCGACCCGCTCGGCGCCCTCGCTGAAGAGCGCGAAGTTGGTGCCGTTGCCGTCGAACGTCGCGCCAAGCGGATACGCCGTGCCCGGCCAGCTCTGCGGGGCCGGTTCGGGCGCCATCAGGAGGTACCGGCGGAGGCCGCGACGCTGCGGGATTCCTCGGGGTCGACGCCGTCGAGCAGCCACCCGTCTGCGCTCTCGCGGAGATCGAAGGTGGCGTGGAGGCCGGTATCCGACCGGGCGCGCACGCGCCAGTAGCGGATGCCGTTGATGTCGGCGCACTTCGGAGCGCCGATCACCCGGAAGCGGGCGCCCCCGCTGACCAGCCGCACGGGCGCGTCGTCGACGAACCAGACGGCGAGGGGCGACCCCGTGCGGGAGGGATGCAGCAGTGTCATGGGGTCATCGCTCACTGGACGAAGGTGAGCGCGAGGACGAAGGCCGCGACGACCGCGCCGCCGACCATCGCCCCAAGCATCGCGCGAACACCGCGAGGAGCGCCGGTTCCGAGCGCGCGGTCGTCGGCGCCCCTCGCGTGGTCGAGATCTCGCCGCGACTCGGACCGGGGCGCGATCGCGGTGAGCTGAAGTGTCATGCCCCGAAGCTATGCGGGCGCGACGCCCCGGCCCGGGGTCTTGACAGCATCCGACGGGCTGGTTAGGTGGGCGAGTCCTTCTCGGGCGGCTCCGGCGTGAGCACGAGACCGCCGGGAGAGTTCGCCGACTTGTTGAGGATCTGCACCCACTCCGGGTTGAGCCGCGGCTGGCGCCCGCCGAAGTATTCGAACGTCAGCGGGATCGACGGCGCGAGCCAGATGGAGGTGCGGCCGAAGCCGCTACGCGACGGCTCGGTCCAGGTGAACGAGAAGTGCTCGCCGCGCCGGAGCTTCGACCAGATGACCACCTGGAGGTGCGCCAGGATGCGGTCGTCGAACGAGACGGCGAGTTTGGAGTCGTAGGTCAGGGTGCCCATCGCTCGGAGCTTATCGCGACGGATGGCCGGTGATCCCGTCGGCGACGCGCGGCCCGGGGGGCCTTCCGCTGCGGAACCGCGGCGTAGTATACGCAGACGATGGACGATCTGTCCGCAGTTGACCTCGACCCGAGAGCATCCGAACCTGGACCGATGCACGAGGGCGATGAGCTGCGTTCCGCAGCGGATCTGGCGGGAGAACTCCGTCATGCCTTCAGCGCCGGAGAACTGACCGCGTACTTCCAGCCGCAGTACGACCTGAAGACCGGCCGCGTCGTCGCCGTCGAGGCGCTGTGCCGCTGGCAGCATCCGCAGGACGGGCTGCTGCTGCCCGGGCGGTTCATCGACGTCGCCGAGCAGTACGGCCTCATCGCCGAACTCGGCCGCTACATGCTCGAGCAGTCGGGCCGGCAGGTTGCCGACTGGCATCGCCGCGGGGTCAGCGTCGGCGTCGCCATCAACGTCTCGCCGTCGGAACTCACTCCCGAGTTCGCGGCGGCTGTGCTCGGTCGGCTCCGCGAACTCGACCTGCCGCGCGGCGCAGTCACCGTCGAGATCATCGAATCACCCGAGATCCTCTACTCGGACGAGGAGTTCTCGACGCTCAACGCCCTCATCGACGGCGGGGTCGGCGTCTCCATCGACGATTTCGGCACAGGGTCGACTTCGCTCGACCTCGTGCGGCGACTGCCGCTCACCGAGGTGAAGATCGACAAGTCGCTCGTGCAGGATCCGAGCGACGAGGTGGATGCTCTGGTGAGGGAATGCATCGCGATCGCGCGGGAACGCGAGGCGTGCGTCGTCGCCGAAGGAATCGAGACCCGCGAGCACTTCGAGCGGGCCGTGCGCTGGAGCTGCGACCGCGCGCAGGGGTACTTCTTCTCGCCGCCGCTGCCGGTGGCCGAGATCGAGCCGCTGCTGGAGAGCGTCGCTTAGGTGATCACGGAAGGCCGCGAGGCACGCGCTCGGCCCGACGTGTCGTCGGGCGACGACGCGGCCGAGAGCTAGATCCCGTACTGGTCGTCGGGCGAGACCTGCCCGTGCGCGTCCGCGTCGGCTGCCGGGGTCGCGCCGTCGCCGACGTCGATCTGCGACCAGGTGACCGGCATTCCGGGCGAGAACAGGATGTCGATGCCCGGGCCGCCGCGCAGCGGGGGGATGTTGACGTAGCCGCCGCCCGCCTTGATCGCCTCGAGGATCTGGGTCTTCAGTTCGCTGACCGGCTCCGGGAGGAAGTAGTCACGCCCGTCAACGGTCAGCCTGTTCACAATCGCCACGTCGCCAGGTTACACAGGGTGGCCGTCCTCCCCCGTAGGATCGCTTCGATGGGACATCTGCACTACGGTTCGCCCGCGACCTCGTTCGAGATCGATGACCGCACGCTCACGCACGTCGAACTCGTCGTGCTCGCCAAGCTGCGCCGCAACGAGAGCTTCGCGCTCACCGTCGACGGCGAGAAGGGCGCGCGACAGACGCTGTGGGTCAACGCGTCCTCGACGCTGCGTTTCGAGCTCGGTAGCGCGATCACCGAGATCAACCGCGTCTGGCTCGACGAGCTCATCGACTCCGCGAACACCACGACCGGGATGCGCATCCTTCCCGAGCCGGAGCACGCGCCCGCCGCGTAGCCTGACGGCATGGAGCGTCGCGAGTTCGATCTCATCGTCATCGGTGCCGGCGCGATCGGCGAGAATGTCGCGGATCGGGCGGTGCGGGGCGGCCTGAAGGTCGCCATGGTCGAGGCCGAACTGGTCGGCGGCGAGTGCTCCTACTGGGCGTGCATGCCGTCGAAGGCGCTGCTGCGGGCTGGCGCGGTGACCCGCGCGGCTCGCGCGGTCGAAGGCGTGGGATCGGTCGGCGACGTCGACCCGTCCGCCGCCTTCGCCCGTCGCGATGCGATCGCTCACGACTGGGACGACGCCTCGCAGGTCAACTGGGCGACCGGGGCCGGGATCGAGGTGGTCCGCGGCCACGCGCGCCTCGCCGGCGAGAGGCGTGTCATCGTGACCGTCCCCGGCGGCGGCGACACCGAATACCTGGCGACGCACGCCGTCGCGGTGGCGACCGGCAGCGCGGCACTGCTGCCCGACATCCCGGGTCTCACCGACCTGGAGCCGTGGACCAGCCGTGAGGCGACGAGCGCGAAAGCCGCCCCGCGCAGTCTCGCGATCCTCGGCGGGGGAGTCGTCGGCGCCGAGATGGCGACCGCGTACTCCGACTTCGGCACGCAGGTGACGCTGCTCGCGCGCAGCGGCCTGCTGGACGGGCAGGAGCCGTTCGCCGGCGACCGGGTCGCCGCAGCGCTACGGGCCCGGGGTGTCGACCTCCGCACGGGCATCGAGGTGACGGGCGCGCGCCGCGAGGGCTCCGACAAGATCCTCGAACTCTCCGACGGATCCGAGGTGCGCGCCGCCGAGGTGCTCGTCGCCGTCGGCCGGGTCGCCCGCACCGGCGACCTCGGCGTCGAGACGATCGGACTCGAGCCCGGCGCGTGGCTCGACGTCGACGACACGATGCGGGTGCACGGGCACGACTGGCTCTACGCGGTCGGCGACGTCAACCACCGCGCCCTGCTCACCCACCAGGGCAAGTACCAGGCGCGCGCCGCCGGCGACGTCATCGCGGCTCGTGCGCTCGGGAAGCCCGTCGACGACGCCCCGTGGGGTCGCCACGTCGCGACCGCCGATCATGCCGCGGTGCCGCAGGTGACCTTCACCGATCCGGAGGTGGCGTCGGTCGGTCTCACCGCCGCGGCCGCCGAGAAGGCCGGCCACCGCATCCGGACGCTCGACTACGACCTCGCCTGGCTCGCTGGCGCGAGCGTGCAGGCCGACGACTACGTCGGCTGGGCGCGAGCGATCGTCGACGAGGACCGCCAGGTGCTGCTCGGGATGACGCTCGTCGGCCCCGGCGTCGGCGAAATGATCCACGCGGCGACGATCGCGATCGTCGGCGAGGTGCCGCTCGAACGGCTCTGGCACGCGGTGCCGTCGTATCCGACGCTCAGCGAGATCTGGCTGCGGCTGCTGGAGACCTCCGGCCGCTGACCCGGCTCAGTCCGAGACCCGGTTGCGGCCCGCGCGCTTCGCCCGGTACATCGCGGCGTCGGCCGCTTCGAGCAGCCCCCCGCGCGGAGCGCCGGCGTCCGCGACGACGAGCCCGCACGACGCGGTGAGCGCGACGACGTGGGGGCCGACGACGATCGGCACGGCGACCGCCTCGACGATCCGCCCGGCGAGGGCGGGAACATCGGCCCCGGCCACCCCGTCGCAGAGCACCACGAACTCGTCGCCGCCGAGGCGCACCACCACGTCGGTCGTGCGCGAGTGGGCGAGCAGGCGGCGGGCGACCTCGAGGATGACGGCATCCCCCACGTCGTGACCGTACTCGTCGTTGACCCGCTTGAAGTCGTCGAGGTCGACGAAGAGCAGCGCCTTGCCGTCCGGCCCGACCGGATCGGGCGTCGAGAGCCGCTCGACGAGGTAGCGGCGGTTGTGCAGGCCGGTGAGCGCGTCGCGCATCGCGAGCTCGGCGAGCCGGGCCTCCGCCCGCCGCTCGAGCGACACCTGCAGTTCGCGCGCGAGTTCGGCCGCCTCCTGCACCACGCTCCCCCACGCCTCCGACCGGCCGGTGACGCTCTGCCGCCAGGCCGAGAACGAGGTGCGCGGTGAGAGCTGATCGGGTCGGTTCGTCATGCCCGGGTCGCCGAGCCAGGAGATCTCGCGCGCGACCTCGCCGCGCAAGAAGACGAGGGTGTCACCCGCCGTGTCGAGCGGCAGCACGAGGAGTCCGGCGACCCCGGGCAGCAGTTCGGCGAGATCGGGGCGATCGAAGGCGAGCGCCTCGGAGACGAAGCCGGCCCCGTCGAGCCGCTCGAGGAGGCTCTCGAACGCCCGCAGCAGCGGCACCCGGCCGGCGAAGCGGGTGTTCCCGTCGACCCGCACGACGACCCCGTCGGCCGGCACCAGGTCGAGCACCGTGCGCGGCCCGCCGAGCAGGGCGCTCGGGATGTCGTCGGACGCGTAGAGCGGCGCGAGCAGCGCGGCCCGGCGCTCGCGCACCTGGACGGTGTGCCGCAGGCGCTCGATCTCACCGATCGAGGCGAGCTGCATCGCGATCTGCGTGGTGAGCACCTCGAGCGACCGCCGGAGCAGCACGGGCAGCCGGCGCTCGGTGCGGTGGGCGCAGGTGATCATCCCGACCAGCTGACCTTGGACGACGATCGAGAACGACACCGTCGAGGCCTGCCCCATGTTCCGGGCGTACTGGAGGTGGTAGGGCGAGACGCTGCGCAGCTCGGCGCTGCTCAGGTCGAGGGGACGGGCGTCGCCCTCGAGCGCCAGCAGCGGGATGCCCGGGTCGGACGTGCTCGCGATCGCCCGGGACAGCTTCGTGAGGTAGAGCGCACGCGCCTGCGGCGGGATGTCGGATGAGGGGAAGTGCAGACCGAGGTAGGGCTCCATGTCGGGGTGCCGGTCCTCGGCCACGACCTCGCCGTGCCCGTCGTCGTGGAAGTGGTAGATCAGCACCCGGTCGAATCCGGTGATCGCGCGGATCTCGACGGCGGCCTCGCGGCGCAGGTCGGCGACCGAGGTGACGACCGCGAGCCGCTGGATGGCACCGACGACCCCCGTGCGCACGTACTCCATCCCGTCGACGACGGGTTCGAGTTCAACCAGTACCAGGCCGTTGACGTGGTGGACCACCGCATCCGCGGGCGCGCCGTCCCACTCGACCCGCACCGGGTCGATGGCCTTGCCCGCGCGCGCCGCGTACTCCAGGGCGTCGTTGCCCGCCTCGGCGATCGGCCGGCCGAGCCAGGCGCGGGCGTCCTCGCTCGCCACGACGACGACCGCGGTGGCCGGATCGACGCCGAGCAGCGTGCCGTGCGACTGGATGAGTCCGGGCGTGCGGATGGGCTCCTTCGCGCACTCCGCGAGTCGACGGAGCTCATCGGCATCGACGGCGAGTTCGGCGGGGTCCAACAGCGTCTCCGTCACCGATCGGGTCAGGAAGACCGGCGATCCAACGGTATCTGGGCGACATTGCACGGCGGAAATCGCGTGTGAGGGGGGTTGACTTTCGACGCGTCGATCGGGCTGGGAAGTCAACCCCTGGGGCCCGCGGAAACCGGTGACGTATCGTCAACCCTGCGCGACCGGTCTTCTTCCCCCGAATGGCCGGTGAGCCGGGTGGTACCCGGTTCGGGGCGTCCTCGTCACCCCCCTGATCCGAGGAAGTCCGCCCCCGCGCGGTGGAGGGGGGCCCGTTACCGCTTCGATACGAGATCGGGCCACACCGCGGCGTGTGGACCTTGAACCGCGTCGGCGGCCTTCGCTATCGTGGGCCACGCGCCATCGGGCGCAACCGCCGAATCAGGAAGGAGGCCGGCCATGATGAATCCATTTCGCACTCAGGGGATGATCCCCACGCGTACCGCCGGCTTCGTCGGCATCCTCACCTCGCGACTCGGCTAAAGAGGCTCCCTCCGCCGCCGTAGTCACGGTGGCGATGCTCTCGAAGCCCGATCCCGGGCTCGGTCTCGATAAACCCGAGCGCCCGGATCGACGTCCCGTCACGACTCGTCGGCTCCACCCGAACCGCACGTGGTCGACCACGCAACGCGCCGCTCACGAAGCGGCATCCGGCACTGCTGTGAGGAAACACACGATGTCCACCACCCTGTCCACCCATCCGCCCCAACCCGCCGGAACGCACCAGCCGTACGTCGAGGTGCTGCGACCCATGTCGCGGCCGAACCTCGTCGACAAGCTGGCGCTGCGCGTCGGCCTGTGGCTCATCACCTACGGGCGTCGCAGCTACGCGCAGCCGCGCGTCGAGGTCGTTCTGCCCGACCGCGCGTGGAGCGCCACCTGGGTTCAGCGACCCGGCGCATGAGCGACGGAAGCGGCACCTTCGAATGTCCCGGGACCCCTGCGGTCCCGGGACATTCCCGTCTCCGACGCCGCACTTAGGCTGACGGGATGACGTCCCCCGCCCGCCCGCACAGCCGCGTGGCGATCCGCGACTCCGCCGTGCGGCTGTTCGCGCAAGCGGGCTTCGCGGGCACGTCGGTGCGCGACATCGCCGGCGACGCGGGCGTCGACGCGGCCCTCGTGATCCGGCATTTCGGGTCGAAGGAGGGGTTGTTCCTCGAGACGATGCGTCAGGAGTTCGATCGGCTCGACCTCGACGGCCCGGTCGAGACCCTCGGGGAGCGCATCATCCGCTCCCTCCTCGACGCCGACGACCATGTGCGCGGCGTCTACCTCGCCCTCATCCGCGCGAGCGACGCGGGCGAGGTCTCGTCGGCGCTGCGCGCGGCCCACGAGCAGGATTTCGTCGCGCTGCTCGCCGCCCGGCTCGAGGCACGGGACGCCGACATGCGCGCCCGACTCGCAGCCGCGATGGTCGGCGGGCTGTTCTACGGACTGTGGATCGTCGGCGACGAGACGCTGCTGGCGACCCCGCACGACGAACTCGCTCGGCGGTACGGCGCCGCGCTGCAGGCGGTGCTCACGCCCTGAGTTCGTGGTCCCTCTGCTGCTCGACCACGGCATCCATGTTCGCGACCGCCCACTCCTCGAGGGCGCGCAGCGGAGCCTGCAGCGAGCGGCCCAGCGCCGTGAGCTCGTATTCGACGCGTGGCGGGATCTCGGGGTAGACGGTGCGCGTGACGAACCCGTCGCGCTCGAGCGACCGCAGCGTCTGGGTGAGCATCTTCTGCGAGATGCCGCCGACCCGCGCGACGAGCGCCGAGAAGCGCCGGGGTCCCGGGTCGAGCGCGCCGACGATCAGCACGGTCCAGCGGTCGCCGATGCGGTCGAGGAGCCGACGGCTCGGGCAGTCCTGCTGGTAGGGATCCCACGGGATGACGCTCATGGCGGTGCCTCTCTTACCTGGAAGTGCCTACTTCCGAGGTGCGCTTACCTGACATACGGTAACTGAGTTACCCAAAGAGAGTAAAGGAACCGAACATGGCACGCATCACCGTCCTCGGCGGCACCGGATACGCGGGAGCGGCGATCGCCGCAGAAGCCGCGAAGCGCGGGCATGAGGTCACCGCCGTCAACCGCTCCGCCGTCGAAGCCCCCGTCGCGGGCATTGAGTACGTTGTCGGATCCGCCCTCGACGCGAGCGTGCTCGACTCCGTGGTCGCCGGGCGCGACGCGGTCGTCGTCGCGCTGTCGCCGCGCGGCGACATGGCCGGCAAGCTCGAGCCGATCGTCGAAGACCTCATCGGCCGTCTCGCCGGTACCCCCACCCGCCTCGGCTACGTGGGCGGCGCGTCGTCGCTGCTCACCGAGGAGGGCGGCCCGCGCGTCTGGGACGTCACGAAGGAGCACGTGCCCGACGAGGTGAAGCCCGAGATCGAGACCGGTCTCGCCGCCCTCGACCTGCTGCAGGCCTCGCCCGAGACCCTCGACTGGTTCTACGTGAGCCCGCCCGAGGACTTCGGGTCGTGGCTCGGCACCGCCTCGAAGGGCGAGTACCAGCTCGGCGGCGACGTGCTGCTGCGGGATGCCGACGGCAACTCGACGATCTCGGCGGCCGACCTCGCGCTCGCGATCGTCGACGAGATCGAGTCCCCGGCCCACCGCCGGGCCCGCTTCACCGCCATCCACTGATCCTTCCCGCCGTCGCGCCCCCGGTAGGCTGCCGGGGGCGCGAGAGCGGCGCCCGGAAGGAACCACAGCAGCCGTGAGCAAGCCGATCGTCCTCATCGCCGAAGAGCTCTCCCCCGCAACGGTCGAGGCTCTCGGGCCCGACTTCGACGTGCGGAACGTCGACGGCACCGACCGGCCGGCGCTGCTCGCGGCGCTCGCCACCGCGCACGCCGTGCTCATCCGCTCGGCCACCCAGATCGACGCCGAGGCCATCGCCGCGGCTCCGCTGCTCAAGGTCGTCGCGCGCGCCGGCGTCGGGCTCGACAACGTCGACATCTCGGCCGCGACCACCGCCGGGGTCATGGTCGTCAACGCCCCGACCTCGAACGTCATCAGCGCCGCCGAGCTGACGATCGGCCACATCCTCTCCCTCGCCCGCCACATCCCCGCCGCACACGCCTCGCTCGCCGCCGGCGAGTGGAAGCGCTCGAAGTTCACCGGCGTCGAGCTGTACGAGAAGCGCGTCGGCATCATCGGCCTGGGCCGCATCGGCGCGCTCATCGCCGCCCGGCTGCAGGCCTTCGGCGTCGAGATCGTCGCCTACGACCCCTACATCACCGAGGCCCGGGCGCAGCAGCTCGGCGCCACCCTCCTGTCGCTCGACGAGCTGCTCGCCACGAGCGACTTCGTCACGATCCACATGCCGAAGACCCCGGAGACCACCGGGATGATCGGCGCCGCCCAGCTGAAGAGCATGAAGAACACGTCCTACGTGATCAACGTCGCGCGCGGCGGGCTCGTCGACGAGCAGGCGCTGGCGGATGCCCTGACGGCCGGCGAGATCGCGGGTGCGGGCATCGACGTCTTCACGTCGGAGCCGCCGACCGACGACGTGCTCACCTCCGCCCCGAACATCGTGGTCACCCCCCACCTCGGCGCGTCGACCGACGAGGCCCAGGAGAAGGCGGGCGTCTCGGTCGCCAAGTCGGTGCGGCTCGCGCTCGACGGCGAACTGGTTCCGGATGCCGTCAACGTCGCGGGCGGCGTCATCGCGCCGGAAGTGCGCCCCGGCATCCCGCTGATGGAGCACCTCGGGCAGCTGTTCGCCGGGCTCGCCGACGCGCCCCTGTCGAGCATCGACGTCGAGGTGCGCGGCGAGATCGCCGAACTCGAGGTCGGCGTGCTGCGGCTCGCGGCGCTCAAGGGCGTCTTCTCGCAGGCCGTCACCGAGACCGTCTCGTACGTCAACGCCCCGCTCCTCGCCGAACAGCGCGGCATCACGGTGCGGCTCACCACCGACCCGGTGGCGGAGGACTACCGCAACGTGCTGTCGATCAAGGGCACGACGACCGACGGCAAGAGCCTCTCGGTGTCGGGCACGCTCGCCGGCACGAAGCAGGCGGAGAAGATCACCGAGATCAACGGCTACGACATCGAGGTGCCGGTCGGCCGCCACCTCGTCGTCATGGAGTACACCGACCGCCCCGGCATCGTCGCGATCTACAGCAAGGCGCTCGGGGATGCCGCGATCAACATCGCCGGCATGCAGATGGCCCGGCGCGGCCGCGGCGCCGACCAGCTGTCGGTGCTCACGCTCGACTCGGCCGTTCCGGAGGCGATCCTCGTGGGCATCCAGAAGGATGTCGACGCCTCGGTGCTGCGCCAGGTGGAGATCGTCGACCTCTGACCCGAGGTCGTCCTCCGCCTGGAGACAGCTGAGTGACCAAGACCTTCAGCGGTCCCGTTCGTTGACTTGGGATCAGGGATCCGAGATGGCCAAACACGCCGAGATTCGCCTCGCGACCGGCATGGACATCTACTTCTGCGACCCGCACTCGCCCTGGCAGCGCGGGTCGAACGAGAACACCAACGGGCTCCTGCGTCAGTACTTCCCCAAAGGCACCGATCTGTCCCTCCACGGCCCCGGCATCCTCGCCAACGTCGCCGCCGAACTCAACGCACGACCACGCAAACGACACTGTCCCGCGTCAAGTAGGTGGCAGGATTTTCGGCTCGTGAAATGTCGGGGTGGTCGGGTCGGCGAGGCCGAGGTGGACGTCGATCGGGCGGTTCCAGGAGAGGTGTTCGTGCGGTCGGGTTCGGTTGAACTCGTCGCGGAA
>CAMTUU010000011.1:0-24952 GCA_947085045.1 uncultured Microbacteriaceae bacterium
CGACCGACGGCGTGGTGCGAGCGCCTTCGGCGTTGGGGATGACGACGGGATCGCCACCTTCGAGGACCGACACCACCGAGTTGGTGGTTCCGAGGTCGATTCCGACTGCGCGGGCCATGTGCGTGTGTGCTCCTTGATCAGTGGGTCGCGCGACTTGAGTCGCGCTCCCTCAAGTTTAGGACCGGGGAGATCTTTGTCAAGCGGAGTTGAGTCGATCCGGCTCAACCCGCGGGCGATGTGTAGGGAGTAGGTTGCGAGCGTGAGTACGACTACGGCGTCGTCGCACCGCTGGTTGCGATTCCTCGGATCCCTGCCCCTCGCGGTCGCCCTCCTGGTGGCGATCAACGCTCTCTACATCTTCCTCGTCGCCCTGGGCAACATCACCGACTACGACACCAACTACGCCTTCGTGCAGCATGTGCTCTCGATGGATACGACGAACTTCGGCGGCACCGCCGGCAGCGACCTCGATCCCGACATCATGTGGCGGGCGATCACCGACCCGGTGGCCTGGAACGTGGCCTACCTCGGCGTGATCATCTGGGAGAGCGCGGCGGCCCTCGTGCTCATCGGCGCACTCCTGCTCTGGTTGCGCGGTTTCATCCGCGGCGGGCAGTTCGGCTTCGCGCGCCGCGTCTCGAGCGTCGGCCTGCTGATGATCGTGCTGCTGTTCTTCGGCGGATTCATCACCGTGGGCGGCGAGTGGTTCAACATGTGGCGCTCGACGTCGTGGAACGGGCTCGACCCCGCCTTCCGCAACGCGGTGCTCGCGAGCATCACCCTCGTGCTCATCCACGTTCCGGTCGCGGGCTGGGGACGTCGCAGCGGCGACCGCAACGACCCCGGTGATCACGTCACGGACTTCTGACCCGACACCCCGCCCGCGACACCCCCAGTTCACCCGACGGAAGTAGCGTTCCCGCATGACCGACCCGACGCCCGGCTCCGTTCCGACGCCGCCGCCCACCGCGAACACCCAGTCGATCGGGCCGCTCGGATCCGCGAGTCTCGAGGCCGACGGCAAGGCCGTTCCCCGCAAGCAGGTCATCTCATGGGCGCTCTGGGACTGGGCGACGCAGCCCTTCAACTCGGTCATCCTGACCTTCGTCTTCGCGGCCCTCTATCTGGTGTCCGACAACTTCCTGCCCGCCGACGTCGCCTCCCTCGCGGACGGCGACCCGGTCAAGGACCGCGCCCTGGCCGACCTGTCGAGCGGCTATGGCCTGGTCACCACGCTGGCCGGCATCCTGATCCTGCTGCTCGCGCCGGTGCTGGGTCAGCGCGCGGACGCGACGGGCCGCAAGAAGCGCGCCCTGTTCCTCTTCACGATGCTGCTGGCGCTGCTGCAGTTCGGCCTGTTCTTCGTGCACGCCGAGCCGAGCTACTTCTGGCTCGGTGCGGCGCTCCTCGCGCTCGGCGCCGTCGTCTCGGAGATCGCGGGCGTCAACTACAACGCGATGCTGCACCAGGTCTCCACCCGACGCACGATCGGCCAGGTGTCGGGCCTGGGCTGGGGCCTCGGTTACATCGGCGGCATCGTCGCGCTCGTCATCGTCGTGGTGCTGACGACGTTCGACTGGTTCGGCCTGGACACCTCCGACGGGCTCGCCTACCGCCTCATCGCCGTCGGCGCCGCCGTGTGGACCGTGTTGTTCTCGATGCCGATCTTCCTCAACGTGCCGGAAGCTCCGCCGCACGACGCCGAGCACCGCACGGTGGGCTTCTTCGCCGGCTACGTCCTCCTCGTGAAGGACCTCATCCGGCTGCGCACGACCGCGCCGCCCGCATTCTGGTTCCTGTTCGCCAGCGCCATCTACCGCGACGGCCTCGCCGGGGTATTCGCGTTCGCGGGAGTGCTGGCCACGGTGGCGTTCGGGTTCGGGGCCAACGAGGTCATCATCTTCGCGATCGTCGCCAACGTCGTGGCCGGCGTCTCGACGATCTTCGCCGGACGCGCCGACGACCGGTTCGGACCGAAGGCGGTCATCGTGTTCGCGCTGGTCGGCCTCGTCGCGATGGCGATCGTCGTGTTCGCCTTCCACGACCTCGGCAGCACCGTGTTCTGGGTCGGCGGGCTCATCCTCGCCGCGTTCGTCGGACCGGCCCAGGCCGCGAGCCGCTCGCTGCTCGCGCGCGTCACCCCGATCGGTCAGCAGGGCGAGATCTTCGGCCTCTATGCGACGACCGGTCGCGTCGCGAGTTTCATCTCGCCCGCAATGTGGACGCTCTTCATCGCGCTTTCGGGTTCCACGATCTTCGGCGTGCTCGGCATCGGCATCGTGCTGCTGGTGGGACTCGTGCTGCTGATCTTCGTGAAGCTGCCCGATCTGCGCGCGAGCGCGACCACCGAGCTGCCGGACGCCCTCGGCTGACCTTCTGTGTGAAGAACTCCCGGTTCCTCGGGGAGGGGAGTTCAGTAATGACGTCAGGGATCGCGCTGGGGCTGGCGGGAGCCCTGACTGCCAGAGGTCTCGTGACCGGCGTCGCCGCGCCGGCATCCGTCTGGTATCTCACCGGGTTCGACACCTGCCGTGACTGCTCGTGGTCGGCATAGGGCAAGAGCCTCCAAGGGACCGTCATCACCGTCGGCTGCGCGTGCCGTCCGTACGACGGCAAGCGAGGCTGCGACTACGAGTGGACGCGGCGTCACTCGCGCCACTGACCCTCAGCGCACGAGGGCGTAGGCGATCAGCAGCATCGTGACCGCGAAGCCGGTCACGAAGTTCAGCCAGAGGAAGCGGCGCCACCCGCGGTTCGCGGTGGGCGCCGTCTCGTCGGTCACCCGCCACCAGCCGGCGAAGTTGATCGCGTACGGCAGCCCGAGCACGGCGGCGAGCGGGCCGGGCCACTCCGTCGCGAGCAGCAGGATGCCGGCGAGCAGGTAAAGCACCACCGAGAGCCGCACGGTGCGGCGGGCGCCGATGACGGTCGCGATCGAGGCGATGCCGCCTTCGCGGTCGGCCACGACATCCTGGACCGCGCCGAAGGCGTGCGACGCCGCGCCCCAGAGGAAGAATGCGGCGAGCAGTGCGAACAGCGCGGGCGTGAAGACGGCGCCGGCCAGCAGCAGCCCGTAGACGGCGGGGCTCACGAAGTGCGTGCTCGAGGTGAGCGAGTCGAGCACCGGGCGCTCCTTGAACCGCAGGCCCGCGAACGAGTAGGCGACGACGGCGAACAGGCTCACGGCGAGCGCCAGCCAGCTCGCGGGATTCCCGACCACCACGAGGTAGACCACGAACGGCAGGGCCAGGATGCCGGACAGCCAGAGCACGAGCCGGTGCCAGCGCGGGTCGAGCAACGCGCCCTCGACCCCGCCCTTACGCGGGTTGCGGAGATCCGACTGGTAATCGAAGACGTCGTTGATGCCGTACATCGCGAAGTTGTAGGGCACGAGGAAGAACAGCGTCCCGATGACGAAGGTCGCGTCGATCCGCCCCGTCGTCATCAGGTACGCGGCGGCGAAGGGGAACGCCGTGTTCACCCACGACAGCGGACGGCTGGTCAGGAACAGCGCGCGGATCATTCGGCGGCCTTCCGCGGGGTGAGCAGGGTCCACAGCGACGGGAGGAGCACGAGCCCGGCGATCGCGTATGCGAAGTCCTCGAGCGGGGCGACGCCGATCTTCGCGCCCGAGATGAGCGCCGGGTCGTAGCCCACGATTCCCGTGCCGACGAGGACGTTGTCGAAGACCGCCGTCAGGATCAGCACGATGATCGCGGCGAGGCCGATCACGCGGTAGGACGGGGCGCGGCGGGCGACCACCGCGATCAGCGCCACGACAGCCGTGAATCCCAAGAAGAACGCGTTGAGGGACCAATACGTCACGTGTCTGCGCTCCCGGTTTCGATCCGCGTCCGGCTGCGCCGAGCGCTACTCAACCAACGGTGGGCCCCCGCACAGCTGTTCATGATCGTGTAGATGAGCAGTGTGAGGAAGAAGAGTTCCTCGAGGGGAAGCTCGGGTGCGATCAGCACGCCGGTGAGCAGACCCGGGTTGCCGCGGAAGAAGATCCCCAGTGAGATCCCCGCGACATCCCAGGCGAGAAAGAACGCCATCCCTGCGGCATAGACGATCGCCGCGCGCAGCGGCGCAGCGCCGAAGAACAGTCTGAAGCGCAGGTCGAGCACGACCATCCCGGCGATCGAGATCAACAGCGCGCCGAGGTAGAAGAAGCTCACCCGAACATCCGACCTGCCGTCGCGGTGCTGACGGTGTTCAGCGGGGCCGGCAGGGGGCCGGCGGTCGTGTCGCCGCGCAGGCGTTTCACGAGCACCTCTGCGGAGATCAGGCACATCGGCAGGCCGATGCCGGGAATCGTCGACGACCCCACGTAGTAGAGGTTCTTCACCCTCTTCGAGATGTTCCCGGGCCGGAAGAAGGCGCTCTGCTTGAGCACGTGCGCGGGGCCGAGCGCGGTGCCCTTCCAGGCGTTGAGGTCGTTGGCGAAGTCGGCGGGGCCGACGGTGCGGCGCAGCACGATGCGCGTCGCCAGATCCGGGATGCCGGCCTCCTCCGCGATGCGCGCGATCACCTGATCGGCGAGCAGCTCCATCAGCTCGTCGCCGGCGCCGTCGAGGCCGCCCTTGCCCAGACCCGGATCGGCCGCCAGCGGAACGAGAACGAAGACGTTCTCGGTGCCCTCCGGCGCGACCGACGGATCGACGCCGCTCGGCTTGCAGACGTAGAACGACGGCACGTCGGGGATGCGCGGCTCCCGCCCGAAGATCGCCTCGAAGTTCTCGGCCCACGCCTTCGCGAAGAACAGGGTGTGGTGCTCGAGCTCGGGGAGTTCGCCCTGCACGCCGAGGTAGACGAGCAGCGCCGAGGGGCCGGCGACCGACTTCTGCCAGTACTCCTCGGGGTAGGAGCGGGACTCCGGCTCAGTGAGCAGCACCGTCTCGGTGTGATGCAGGTCGGCCGCCGAGACGACCAGATCGGCCTCGAGCAGCTCGCCGTCCGCGAGCTCGACGCCGGTCGCCACCCCGTCGGTGACGACGATGCGCCGCACGTCGGCATCCGTGCGCAGTTCCGCACCGCCGGTGCGGGCGAGCTGCTCGATGGAGCCGATCACCCGCGTGAAGCCGCCGGCCGGGTAGAGCACGCCGTCGACGAGGTCGAGGTGGCTCATCAGCGAGTACATCGACGGGGTGAGGGCCGGAGCCGAGCCGAGGAACACGGCCGGGTAGCCGAGCACCTGCCGCAGCCGGATGTCCTTGACAGTGCGGTTGACCAGCTTGTCGAGCGGTTCGAGCAGCAGGCGACCGAGGCGAGCGCCGCTCGCGAGCACCTCGCCGCGGAACACCGGACCGAGTTTCACGAACGTCGAGTAGAGGAAGCGCTCCTTCGCGAGGTCGTAGATCTCCTTCGCGCGGTCGAGGTACTTCGCGACCTTCAGCGCCGAGCCGCGCTCCAGGGCCTCGAACGTCTCGAGCGTCTCGTGCACGTCGGCGGAGACATCCAGGGGTTCCTGGCCCTCGGCGTAGACGCGGTACGCCGGGTCGAGCTGCACGAGCTCGAGCTCGGCCGCCGAGCTCGTGCCGAGCAGTTGGTAGAAGTGGTCGAACACCTCGGGCATCAGGTACCACGACGGTCCGGTGTCGAAGCGGAAGCCGTCCTTCTCCCACGACCCCGCACGCCCGCCGAGTTCGGCGTTGCGCTCGAGCAGCACGACCTCGTGGCCCTCACGGGAGAGCAGCGCGGCGGACGCGAGGCCGCCGATGCCGCCGCCGATGATGACGATGCGACTCATGAGCGGCCGCCGACCGTGGCCGCGAGGCCGATGCGGAACTTCACCGGGTCGGGCACGCGCACCCGGGTGGTGATCAGCGTGGCTGCCGGCGTGCGGCGGATGCGGCGCGACAGCTCGGCGAACAGGCCGTGCGCGAGGGCGACCGCGCGGCGGGAGTCGCGCGGGAGCAGCGGCAGGGTGGCCGCCGCCTGCGCGAGATCGGAATCGATGTTGTCGAGCAATCGGGTCTTCTCGTCGTCGGTGAGCCGGGTCACGTCGATCCCGGGGAAGTAGCTTCGTCCCAGCTTGTCGTGATCAGCTGCGAGATCGCGCAGGAAGTTGACCTTCTGGAACGCGGCGCCGAGAGCCCGCGCTCCGGTCTCAAGCGTGACGAGCTCGTCGGCCGAACGCGAGTGGCCGACGAGGAACACCTTGAGGCACATGAGCCCGACGACCTCGGCCGAGCCGAAGACGTAGTCGGCGAAGCTCGCCTCGTCGTGCACCGTCTCGTGGAGGTCGGCGCGCATCGAGTCGAAGAAGGGCTTCGTGAGCTCCGTGCCGAACCCCGCGGCGCGGGCGGTGCGAGCGAAGGCATGCACGACGAGGTCGGCCGAGTAGCCCTCCTCCAGCGCCCGCTCGGTCTCCTGCTCGTAGGCGTTGAGCAGCCGGCCCGCGGCGAGGCGGTCGAGCCCGGCCTCCTCGGCGCCGCCGTCGACGATCTCGTCGGCGACCCGCACGAGGGCGTAGATGTTCTCCACCGGCTGGCGGATGCCGGCGCCGAGCAGCCGGGACGCCATCCCGAACGACGTCGAATAGCGGCGGATGACGAGGCTCGCGGTCTGCTGCGCGACGTCGTCGTAGAGGGTCAGTCGGGGACCTCCGTCGCCGCCCTTGTCTGCGCTCACTTGACCCGCCCGAGCACGGCGTCGGCGACAGGATGCAGTTCGGCGCGCAGCGTCGCCGGGATGTGCGGCTCGACCAGACGGGCGAGGGCGCGGTTGGCGTAGTAGCGGGCGAGGCCCTCGGCGAACCCGCGCGCCCCGGACTGCACGAGGTGCGCGCGCAGCCGGTCGGCTCCCGCGTCGTCGAGCGCGGCATCCCCGAACAGGTCGCTCAGCTCTTCCCACCCGGGCGCCGATGACGCGTAGGCGATGAGCGCGGTGCGCTTGCCCTCGCGGAGGTCGCCGACGGTCGTCTTGCCGGTCTCCTCCTCGGTGCCGAAGACCCCGAGGATGTCGTCGACGAGCTGGTAGGCGATGCCGATCTCCCGGCCGAACTCGCCGAGCGTCGCGACCGTCTCCTCGCTCGCGCCGGCGAGGATCGCCCCAGCCTGCAGCGGGCCTTCGAACGAGTAGACCGCCGTCTTCAGCCGCTCCATCGCGAGGATGTCGTCGACGTGCGGGGCGTCGGGTCGGAGGGTGAAGTCGATGTCGATGAGTTCGCCGGCCGCGCTCGCGAAGAGGGCTTCGTCCATGACCTCGAGCAGGCGGCCGCGGGTCTCATCGCCGACCCCGCTCTTGTCGATCAGGCGGTAGGCGTTGAAGAGCGCGAGGTCTCCGGCGATGACGGCGGCGCTCACGCCGTGGTGCTGCGCGGCACCTTCATCCACGCCCGCGGCGAGCGCCCGGTTGCGGAACGCGCCGGACACATTGGGCAGCCCGCGGCGCACGAAGTCGCGGTCGATCACATCGTCGTGCACGCAGAGTGAGGTGTGCAGCAGCTCGAACGCCGCCCCGACGTAGGCCGCGGCTTCGCGATCGGTGCCGCCGAGCGACTCGTAGGCGGCGAACACCATGCGCGGGCGGAACCGCTTGCCTCCCGTGGTCGCGGCCTCGATCGAGTCCCAGAGGGCCGAGTAGGCGGCACCCAGGGGCTCCGCGCGCTTGCGGGCTAGGCTGAACAGACGCGCCAGAACGGCGTCGACCTGCGACTGCCGCTCGGCGGCGACCGCCGGACCCGCATCCATTCCCGCAGACTACTAGGCGCCATGTCCTCCCCTCTGAGCTCTGTTCCCGAGCAGGTCGTTCTGCTAGCGGAAGACGGTGCGCCGATCGGGGTCGCCGACAAGGCCACCGTGCACGACGAGAACACCGTGCTGCACCTCGCCTTCTCGTGCCACGTCTTCGACGCCCGCGGCCGTGTGCTCGTCACCCGCCGTGCCCTGTCGAAGAAGGCCTTCCCGGGCGTGTGGACGAACGCGTTCTGCGGGCATCCGGCCCCCGGCGAGGACATCGAGGATGCCATCCGTCGCCGCGGTCTGCGCGAACTCGCGCTGCCGATCGGGGAGCTCGACCTCGTGCTGCCGGACTTCCGCTACCGCGCGGTCGACTCGTCGGGCATCGTCGAGAACGAGATCTGCCCCGTCTACCGCACGATCGCGCGCGACGACCCGATGCCCAAGCCCGACGAGGTCGACGATTGGGCCTGGGTGGTTCCCGCCGATCTCGTGAAGGCGGTCACGGCGACCCCGTTCGCGTTCAGCCCGTGGCTCGTGCTGCAGTTCAAGCAGTGGAAGCCGACTCCTCCCTCTCCGTCGGTCGCGTGAACTAACGTCGGCCCATGCCGACGCAGCTGACCGACCGAGAGTTCCAGACCGCCGCGGGCGTCTCCGACTGGCGGGTGCTGTTCTGGGGCGCGAAGACCCTCTACCGCACCGACGACTTCGCCACGGGCGCCCGGCTCGTCGCCGGTATCGCGTCATTGGTGGAGGAACTCGACCACCCGCCGATGGTCGATCTGCGCGTCGACTCCGTGACGGTCACCGTGCTGACGATCGGCGTGGGCCTCAGCGATCGCGACCTGGCGCTCGCCCAGCGCATCTCGGCGCTGGCGGGCGAGCTGGGCATCCCGGCCGATCCGTCGGCGGTGCAGCACGTGCAGCTCGCGATGACGCCGAGGACCCGGATGCCGTGGGCACGTTCTGGCGCGCGGCGCTCGACTACGCGCAGGTGGGCCCGAGCGACTTCGTGGACAAGAACCTCATCGGACCGTCGATGTGGATCCAGCAGAAGGGGTACGAGGCGCCGCGCAACCGCATCCACGTCGACCTGTCGCTGCCGCACGACGCCGCGGTCGCGCGCGTCGACGCCATCCTCGCCGCCGGCGGCCGGATGCTCGGCGACAAGAACGCCCCCGCGTGGTGGTCGCTAATCGATCCCGAGGGTAACGTCGTCGACGTCTGCACCTGGGAGGGGCGGGACTAGTTGCCGGCCCCGGGAGCGGAACGGCCGGGACCGTAGAATCGCGCTGAGGGAGGGCTCGCATGTTCGGTTTCCGGAAGTTCGACGATCTGGTCGCACAGGTGCGGCCCGACCTGAGCCGCGAAGCCCTCGGCGTCGGGCCCGACTTCCCCGGGGTCGCGCCCAACCCGCTCCTCAGCGGCCGTGCGCGCACGCGCACCGCGGAACTGCGGGCCGGCGCGTTGGCGCTCGGCGTGCTCGTCGACTGGCGGGAGGTCAGCAGCGACGGCAGTCCCCGTGTGGTGCTGATGCTCGACGTCGAGACCTCCGACGGGATCTCGTTCCGCGGGATCGCCGACGAGACCCTCACGATCACCGCGCTCACACGCCTCGCCCCGGGCCAGACGCTGCCGGTGCGCTACCGGCCGGCGGTCATGGACCACTACGTCGCCCTCGCGCCGGACGCGGACCCCGCCGAGGTGCAGCGGCTCGCCGACCAGATCGCGAAGCGCGCGACGAGCTGACCCGGAACGGTGCGCAGGTGGGCTCTGTCAGTTGCCCGGCCAGCCCGCGTCGGTCGACGTGACGTCGGTGCGGTGGAAGTTCAGGAACGACCGGGATGCCGTCGGCCCCCGCTGCCCCTGGTAGCGGTTGCCGTACTGGCCAGAGCCGTAGGGGTTCTCGACCGGGGAGCTCGTGCGGATGAAGCAGAGCTGCCCGATCTTCATCCCGGGCCAGAGCTTGATCGGCAGGGTCGCGACGTTGCTCAGCTCGAGCGTCACGTGACCCGAGAAGCCGGGGTCGACGAAGCCGGCAGTGGAGTGGGTGAGCAGTCCGAGCCGTCCGAGGCTGGACTTGCCCTCAAGCCGCGCGGCGACGTCGTCGGGCAGCGTCACCAGCTCGAACGTCGACCCGAGGACGAACTCGCCCGGGTGCAGGATGAACGGCTCGTCGGGCTTCGTCTCGATCAGCCGGGTCAGCTCGGGCTGATCCTCGGCCGGATCGATGAACGGGTACTTGTGATTGTCGAAGAGCCGGAAGAAGCGGTCGAGCCGCACGTCGATGCTCGACGGCTGGATCATCTCGCGGTCGAGGGGCTCGAGGCCGATGCGGCCTTCATCCAATTGCCGACGGATGTCGCGGTCGCTGAGCAGCATGGGTCGAGGGTATCGGGCTCGGGTAGAGTGTCCCAGTCGGCGTGGGGCTCCACCCCCCGCCGATACGCGGATGTAGTTCAATGGCAGAACTTCAGCTTCCCAAGCTGATAGCGCGGGTTCGATTCCCGTCATCCGCTCCACAGCCCCGACACTCGGGCCGGTCGACTCAGATGCCGCTGAACCGAGAGTCGTATTCGTTGGCCATTCGCACGATCATCGACTCGTAGTGGAACGCGTCGCCGGCCTTCGGAGCAGGGGGTGCGTGCATGAGATCCACGCTCCCACCCGCGTTCTCGAGATTGAGCACTGTGACGCCGATCCCATCAAATCCCCGCCCCGTCGGGTTCGATCGACGCGGCAATTTGTTGATCTTGTCAATGACTCGCTCGACCGCGTAGGGCTGTTTGTGTTGGGTAACTGTTGCCGGTGTGTCTTCGGTCCACCTATAGCGATTCGAAACCGACGAGATGAAGGCCGGTGCGGCATTCACCTGCACGTAGGCGATAGCAATGGCCTGGTTGGAGGCACCGTGAACGGCCTGATGAGACGAGTTCAATTCGTCGTAGAGACGGGGGAGCGCAGCGACGTGGGCCGTCATTGCAGCCTTGGCCTCCAGAGCGATGAGCACGGCGCCGACATCTGCAACAGGGATGTCAGGGAGATCGGCGAGATGCGCGTTCACCTGATCGGAGAGGACGATGCCATAGCGAAACACGAGCTCCTTGAAGGATTCTTTACCCGGCGTGAACTTCCCCGAAGGCCGAGCCACAACCAGATCCAGTCGCTTTTCTCGATCGTTCTCGAAGTCGAGCATGGGGTGGTTGACCCCGAGGATCACTTTGCCTTCCGACGCATGCTTTCTGAGCAGCGCCGATTGGAGGAGGAGATCAAAAGCAACCCCCCAGCATCCAACCTTCGAGTGGCGGTCGGACTGCGAGTTGTACTGCCACGAATGGCCCCAACGATCTGGGGCGGTCGGGTGCGCCAGAAAGTCGGCGAGAATCGTAGGTCCGTACACAGCTCGAACCTAGTGGTCTTGAAGTGATCTCATGGCCTGACGCCGGACCTAGCACTCCGGGCCTTTAGGGGTAGCCAGCAACTCGTCCAGCCCACGCGGCGGCCGCCCGGTAGGCCGAGGTCTCAGGCGGCTGCCATCGCGTCGATGTGGGTCACTACGTCATCTCGGAATCCCGGGTGACGGCCGAGGTTGCCCTGCTGCAGTCGGTTCCAGAATCCCGCCGCCGCGCGCAGCGACAGTACGTCGGCACCGAACGGGTCGATGACGTCGTTGAGGTGCAGATACGGACGATGGACTGGGAACTCGGAGAGACCCTTCGCAGCCCAGACCTTGCCGTTCTCGCCCCACGCGGCCATGGGCCATGTGCCGACGCCGGCAATGGTCTCCACGTACTCTGCGATCGAGTCGCCCGGATTGCCGAGGCGGCTTCCAACCCACTCGGCCACTCCGACGGTGACAGCGTTGCCGACCAACTTCCAACGAGGACTGTTGCGTCCGACGTGGGTACCCGTGTCGGTCCAGCCGCGGTCGAACCCTTGCATGACCTCGGCGTCTTCAACGGACGGCTTGACGAATCTTCGCCCGACCTCGCCCGAGGGCAGCCAAACGGCGGGTCCCGACGGAATGCCGATCGTGGATCCGCCCTTGATCGTGGGCACGGCATCCTGCGCCCACCCGAGCCCGCCGCGGCCCTCGGTCCAGTAGAAGCCGTAAGAGTTGGTCGAGAAGTGCTCCTCCGGAAAGTCGCCGGCCTCATCAGCGAACAGGACTGCTCGCGGATCGAGATCGCGCGACGCGATGAAGATCACTCGACGGCGGCGCTGCGGCACACCCGAAAACCGGGAATCGACCACTCGGTAAGCCCAGCGATAACCAAGTGCCTCAACCTCAGCAACGAGGTAGGCCATCGCCTTTCCTTTGTCGAGCGAAAGCATGTTCGGGACGTTCTCGATCAGCAACGTCGGAAGTCGCTTGGCTTCGGCCGTGACCCGCAACGCCTCAAAGAGGTGCTTCACAAGGCCCGAGTTCACGCCGTCGATGCCGACCATTCGCCCTGCTTGAGAAAGGTCGGTGCACGGGAAACCAGCGCTGACGAGGTTCGCATCGGCAGGCAGCGACTTGAGCTCTCGTACGTCCGGATGGACTTCAACTCCGGGGAATCGCGCCGCGAGTACATGCTGGGCGGGCTCCCACCACTCGCAAAACATCTCGGTCTCCATGCGGTCTCCGAGGGCGCGCTTGATACCAAGTTCGATCCCACCGATTCCTGCGAACAGGCCGGCCATCTTGAAGTCCGTCGACACTGCTGATCCTCCGCTCAAGTAGTGCGCCCTTGTCCCGACCGTAGTCGAAACGTTCGAAAAACTCGAGCCGACCGGCCGGGCGGAGCAACCCTACGAAGCGCCCCCGACACGGTGCAGGACGGCGGTCTCAACGCGGTCGGCCGCGAGTTCGACGGCCTCGTGCTCCCAAACCCGGAGAACCGCCCAACCCGCCACCTCAAGGGCCCCGTCTGTCCGACGATCTCGCTCGACGTTGGCTCGCAACTTTGACTCCCACCACTCCTGATTGGTCTTTGGCTCGGTCGCGTGTAAGGGGCACGAATGCCAGAAACAGCCGTCCACAAAGACCGCCAATCGAGCGCGAGGAAAGAGCAAGTCGGCGCGGGAGCGCAGTCCCTTGATAGGCGCCCTGTCTACGAAATAGCGGAGACCTCGGCGGTGCAGGACCCTTCGAAGCAGGATCTCGGCCTTCGTGTCCCTGCGCCGAACTCGCTTCATTCGTGCGCTTGTCTCAGGGGAAACCGGACCACCCAACACCATCCGCCGAGGCTAGTTCAATCGGGCGACCATAGGTTGCCCGATAGAACTCCAGAACTACGGAGCCGGTGGAGGCGTCCAGGCGGCTCCAGGTTCAACAACGAGTTCGGGGTCCACTCGGAAGACCCCGGCGTCCGAGTGGATGACCTCCGAGAGATTAGCCACCGCGCTCGCTTCAATGCGCCCGGGTCCGAAGACTGCAGCGCCACCCACTCCGACCGTAAATCCGGGCGCGTAGACCCGGCCTCCAGACCTCACAGTGATAGCCCCGATCACGAGAACACCGCCGAAGCCCAACTCGCCCTGGTTCAGCTGAAGAGTTCCTTCTTCGGAGAAGGTGACTCGGTGAAGGTCGACGTTACCCGCATCGATGTGTGAGTTCTGGAGAGTCAGCTTGCTGCCTTTACCCTCAAACAGCGAGTCTTTGACTAGGAGGCCCCCGCTTTTGGTGATGGTCATCGCCCCGAGGTCGACCACCCCCTGGGCGATCACGCGCTGCAGCTCCACCTCTCCATCGCTCCGTATGCGAGCTCCGTGGAGGCTCAGAAGTGCGCCCTCAAGAACGCGCGGGAACGAGATATCGAGTCGCGCTTCGTCCTCCACGACCGCCGCCGCGAGATCAAGCCGCGAGCCGGGACCGATCGTCGTGCGGTAGAAGGTTACGGAGACGCCCTGCCCACCGACTTTCACCCCTGCCATATCGAGCGTGGTGTTGACGCCCAGGTCGATATTGCGGAGGCGCAGCCTGTAGGGCAGCGGGCTGCTACGCAACGGGAACCGCATCCCACGCCAGTTCACTACGGAGTCGGCCTGAAGGTGCGCCTCGATGACCTCCCAGGCCGTCTGCCTAACCGCAACCTCTCGCGTGTCGCTCGGCATGGGGGACCGAAGGTATCCGCAGAGCACGTCGACCGCCACCTGGCGCTCATCTGGCCTATCAAGCGCCATCCAGTCGTCGGCAAGCGCAGCGAGCGCATATATCCCCGCTGTCCTGCTGATCGGCTCCTGGTGAGACAACAGGTCGACTGCGCTAACGAACCGCGCACGCAACGCGCGTTGCTCGTCAACTCGCTGGGCGGCCAAGACCTCGGTGATGCGCTGCCGCTCCTTCTCTCGATCGAAGGCCAGGAGAGATTCCGCGTGTCGGGCAGACACTACCTCTTGCCCCCGGCGGGAGAGGCTTAGGCCGACGGTGATCGCGGCAATGACCCCTCCAAGCGTTAGGAGAACGGCTTGCGTGGCTGGGCCGATCGAGGCCTTTATCGCATCTGCCGGCGTCCCCTTTGGAACCCACATCTCAAGAATCCAACGCGGAATGAACAGCACGGCGAAGCCGGCCGCAATCGTCAGGAGAGAAACGACTGGGACCAGGAACCTCCCGCGCGACCACCACAGAGAATTGACTCCACCTTCTGATCGGATCTCGGGAGTCGGCACGATACCGGTCATGTTGGAGAGGGTAGGGGTTCGCGTCACGCGCCGGTACCCAACGTCTAATCGGCTGAAGTCGGGCGGGTCAGCGCCGCCTTATGCGCACTGGTCCCCGCGCCGCCGTGATGTCGATGACCACTCCACCTGGGTGACCTCGACCACGCCGACCTCCACCAGTCGTCGTGCGGCCTCGCGCGAGTCGTCCATCACGTTCCGCCACTCCGCGCCGCCGACGGCGCGGGCCGCGTCGGACGGGCAACGGTCGACGAGAGCGCCCGCTGCTCAAGGAGCCAGAGGATGCTGTCGTCCAGCTACCACGGCCGATCGGTCACCCCCGAACTCTCGTCGACCGACCTGCGCGCCGGCTCGCAGGCGCTCGTCGGTTAGCGTGGACGGCATGGCAGTCTTCTCTCCCGACGTCGTCGCCGCGGTGCTGCACCACATGAACGACGACCACATCGAGGACAACGTGCTCATCGTGCGGGCGTTCTCCGGTCGCGAGGTGCGCGACGCGACGATGCACGACCTCGACGAGCACGGCGGCACGTGGAAGTACGTGTCGGACGGCGAAGACCTCGAGTTGCACATCCCGTGGCCGGGTGGCCCGCTGACCGAGCGCGCGGAGATCCGCCGCGACGTCGTCGTGCTCTACGACGCCGCCTGCGAGAAGCTCGGCGTCGAGGCCCGCCCGCACTGACGCCCATGCGCACGCTGCTGAGGTCGCCCAACCGGATCGTCGCGCTCGCGCTCGGCGTCGCGTACGCGGCGTACGGCGTCTTCGCCGTCGTGACCGGTCGACCGTTGCTCGCGGCGCTCTTCGAGGTCGCTGCCGTGGCGTTGATCGTGACCACGCTGCGCGGAATCGCCCCGTCCCGAGCGGCGAACATCGCCGTCGGCACGGCCTGGGTGGCGCTCGGCTACGTGGGGCTGTTCCTCGTCGGCACGGAGTTCAACGTGCTCGGACTCGGTGCCCTGCTCGAGGTCGGGCTGTTCGCCGCGGCGGTCGTGCACCTCGCCGTCGGCCTCGGCGCCCGGCGCGACGTGGCGGCCGTCACGCCCGCAGATCGAACTCCATCCGCGGCAGCGACCGCCCCGGGATCGACCCGCTCGGAATGAGCCCGGTGGTGCGCGCCCCGAACCGCGCGTAGAACGCCTCCGCCCCGGGATCGGCATCCAGGATGAGGGTCTGCACGCCCCGCGTCCGAGCGGTGGCGAGCACCTCCTCCATCAGCACCCGTCCGACGCCCGAGCCGATGAACGGCGGGTCGACGAACAGGGCCTCGAGTTCCCCGCGCGCGCCCTCCACGAGCAGCAGCCGGAACCCCGCGAGCACCCCGTCGGACTCGGCGACCAGGATGTCGGCGAGCTGCTCCGGTCGCACGGTGAGCTCGGGCCGGCAGGCATCCAGGAACTCCGCCGAGTAGCCCCAGTGACCCTTCGACCGCAGGGCCAGTTCGGTGAGCTCCGCCTCCTCCCCGGGAAGGGCGGGACGCAGCACGAGGAAACCCATCCCCTCAGATTACGGTGGACCCCGTGACCTCCAGCTGGACCGCCGTCACCCGCAGCGCCCTCGGATTCGCCGCCCTCTGCGCCGGGCTGCTGCACCTCGCGGTCGGCGCACCCGTGTGGCTGGCGGTGGGGCTCGCGGTCGTCGGCCGTTGCCGATGCTCGCGGCGACGGTGCTCGGGCTCGCACTAGGAGCGTCTCGGCGCCTGTGACAGACTAAGGCCACCCTTACCCCGCAGTCCCCAGGAGCGAACGTGTCCGTCATCCCCTTCTCGCAGGCCCTTCGCGAGCGCACCTGGTCCGGCCACGGCGAGAGCGAGGGCGCCGGCTTCATGCACGACCTGATGACCGGCAAGGGCACCCGCGAGGACTACGTCGCGCTCGTCGCCCAGCACTACTTCGTCTACGAGGCACTCGAGGCCGCCGCCGCGACCTTCGCTGGGGATGCCGGCGCGACCGCGTTCATCTCCCCCCAGCTCACCCGCCTGCCGGCGCTCGAGACCGATCTCGAGTTCCTGCTCGGCGCGGACTGGAAGCAGCAGATCACCCCGCTGCCGACCACCGACCGTTACGTCGCCCGCATTCGCGAGATCGAGGCCGAGGGCTGGTCGGGCGGCTTCGTCGCCCACCACTACACGCGCTACCTCGGCGACCTGTCAGGCGGCCAGGCGATCGGCCGGCTCATGAAGCGCCACTTCGGCTTCGAGACCAACGGCATCCTGTTCTACCTGTTCGACCAGATCGCCGACCCGAAGGCGTTCAAGGAGACCTACCGCGACCAGCTCGATGCGGCCGGCTGGGATGCGGTCGAGCGCGAGCGCGTCATCGACGAGGTGCTCTACGCCTACCGGCTCAACACCGAGCTGTTCGAAGACCTCAGCGCCGCCAAGGCCGCGGCTTAACCCGGTCCGTCGCTCGCGGCGGCGAGCAGGGGCACGACGACGTCGCTGATCGGCGTCGGGATGCCGTGCTGCCGCCCGCGACGCGCGATGACGGCGTTGCGCACCTCCCACTCGAGCGCGCGACCCGCGTCGGCGTCCGCGAGGATCGACGTGCCCTGGTCGGGCGGGTTCGCGCGGAAGTACCCGACGATCTGCGCCGGCACCTCGTCGCCGAGCACCGCACCCCCCGCCCGGGCGACCGCGAGACCCTCGCGCAGGTAGTCGAGGGTGAGGGTGGCGATGTCGTCGCGCGCGAACATCCCCTGCCGGCGTCGGGTGAGCGCCATCAACCCGGCGGCCGCGTTCTGCAGCAGCTTCCGCCAGGCGGCCGAGAGGAAGTCGGTCTCGAGGTCGACGGCGCAGAGCGACCCTTCCAGTGCTTCGGCGATGGCGGCCGCGGCCGGCACGTCGGGCAGGGTGAGGCGAGCGTCGCCGCGCAGCAGCACCGAGCCATCGGGCCGGGTCACCGCCGGGAACCACACCACCGAGGGCAGCACCACGGCCTCGGGCGCGAGCGGCGACACCATCGCGACCTGCTCGACCCCGTTCTGCAGCACGCAGACGATGGTGCCCGGCCGGGTCAGCGCGCTGAGCCACGGCGCGGCCGCGTCCACCTGGGTCGCCTTCACCGCGAGGAACACCAGGTCGACGGGCTCGACGAAGCGCGGATCGGTCAGCACCGGGCCGGGCACCTCGATCCGGCCGGCGGGATGTTCGAGCACCAGGTGCTCGCGCGGCGTGCGCCCGGCGAACTGCGGGGTGCGCCCGGCCTCGTGCAGCGCCGCGGCGACGGTGGTGCCGATCGCCCCCGGACCCACGACCGCGATCGCCATCAGGCCTCGATCGCCGGGATCGCCTGCACGTTGGTCATGAACCGGCGCACGGCGGGGTCGACGATGATGTCGCTCGGCCGCAGCGGGCGCGTGAGGTAGAGCCCCTCGAGCTCGGTGATCCGCGACAGTGCGACGTAGGTCTGCCCGGGGGCGAACGAGCGCGGTCCGAGGTCGACGATCGCCTGGTCGTACGTCTTGCCCTGCGACTTGTGGATGGTGACCGCCCAGGCGAGTCGCAGCGGGAACTGACTGAACTCGGCCACGACATCCTTGCGCAGCGTCTTCGTCGCGGCCTCGTAGGAGTACTTGTAGCGCTCCCAGATCGCGGGCTGCACCTCGAAGTCCTCGCCGTCGACCTCGACGGTGACGGTGTCGGCGATCTTCACGACCTCGCCGATCGTGCCGTTGACCCAGCGCCGGTCGATGCCCGTGTCGTTGCGCAGGAACATCACCTGCGCGCCGATCTTCAGCTCGAGCTTCTCGTCGGCCGGGTACGAGCGGTTGCCGAAGTCGCCGGTCACCTCGGCGACCGCGGAGAGCGCGCGTCCGGGCAGTTTGCCGAGCCCCTGCGCGTTGATGCGGTTCACCGCGGCGTTCGTCGTTGCGAGGGTGATGACGCCATCCGAGGGGGGCTGCCGCGCGCCCACCGAGTTCAGCCGCGCGGCCATCTCGGCGGTGACCCCGCCGTGCCGCACCGCGGTGAGCAGCTGCTTGAACTCCAGCTCGTGCTGACGGTGGATGGTGGTGAGCTCGAAGATGCGCAGTTCGGCCTCGTCCCAGACCTTCGCGTCGAAGAACCACATCGAGCGGTAGTGGTCGGCGAAGTAGGCGCGCTCCTCGTTCTCGCCCGGCACGGGGGCGAGCTGGTACGGGTCGCCGAATAGGATGATCTGGGTGCCGCCGAACGCCTCGTGCGGCCGACCGCGTGCCTGGCGCAGGGAGCGGTCGATGGCATCCAGCAGGTCGGCATTGACCATCGACACCTCGTCGATCACGAGGGTGTCGATCGCGCTGAGCACCTTCCGCACCTCGGGGCCCTGGTCGATGTCGTGATCGGCGATGACCCCGATCGGCAGCCGGAACAGAGAGTGGATGGTCTGCCCGCCGACGTTGAGCGCCGCGACCCCGGTCGGCGCGCAGATCGCGAGGGTGTGGCTCGAGTGCCAGGACAGGTACTCGAGCAGCGTCGACTTGCCCGTTCCCGCGCGGCCGGTGACGAAGATGTGGTCCCGGGTGTTCTCGATCGCCGCGACGACCGCCGTCTGCTCGGGCGAGAGATCGGGGAGCTGCACCGGGCGATTCTAGACCGGGGCTCGGGTCGGCTCCGGATGCCGCGAGCCGGTTCGTAGGATGACGGGGTGCGACGCGCGGTGGTGGCCTGGACGGTGATCGTCGTGTTCGCGGTCGCGGCGGCAACCGCGTCGGTGCTGGTCCTCAACGCGACGGCCTTCGGAGCCGCCGGCTTCGTGCGCGTCTACCTCGAGGCGGTCTCGCGGGGGGATGCTGCCGGGGCGCTGTCGATGCCCGGGGTCGTGGTCGATGCGGGGGTGCGCGACGACTTCCTGAGGGACGACGCCCTCGCCGGCACCACCGGCATCCGCGAGATCACCGTCGCGGCGGGTGACGCCGGCACCGAGGTCGTGACGGTCGCCTGGACCCGGGGCGAGACGGATGCCGCGTCGACCTTCACCGTCGAACGCACCGGCTCCCGGCTCGGACTCTTCCCGGAGTGGGCGTTCGCCGTCTCCCCCGTCACGACGCTGCGGCTGAACGTCGAGAACGACTCTCGCTTCACCCTCAACGGCATCGCCTCCGCCGAGGGTTCGGCCGACTACGCCCTGCTCGTGCCCGGCGTCTACCGCGTCGACCACCGGTCGACGTACCTGAAGGCGGTCGCCGTCGACCTGGTCGCCGACCGCCCCGCCTCCGAACTCGGCGCGACGCTCGACGTGCAGCCTGCCGCCGCGTTCACCGAGGCGCTGACCGCGCGCATCCGTGAAGAACTCGACGCCTGCGCCACGCAGGCCGTTCTCTTCCCGACCGGATGCCCGCTCGGCCACGCCGTCGCCAACCGCGTGGCCTCGACTCCGGTCTGGTCGATCCTCGAGTACCCGACGATCACGATCGAGCCGGACCCTGGCTCCGGCAGCTGGCTGGTGCGCGACGCCGAACTCGTGGCGCACCTGACCGTCGACATCCAATCGCTCTTCGACGGGAGCATCAGCACGTTCGACGACGACCTCTCGTTCACCGCGAGCTACCGGGTCACGATCGGCGCCGACGACATGACGCTGCGGGTCGAGGCCTACTAGCGGCGACCGGAGCGGGAGGCGAGCATCGCGTTGTACTCCTCCAGCTCGGCATCCCCGTCGCGTTCCGCCCGACGGTCCCCGCGCTTGGCGTCACGGGCGTCGCTGCGGTTCCAGAGGATCGCGACGACCACGGCGAGCGCGACCGTCGGGATCTCGCCCACGCTCCAGGCGATCGCACCGGCGTTCTGCTGATCCTGCAGAGGGTCGGCCCCCCAGGTGCGTCCCATCGCCCCGTACCAGTCGGCGAGTAGCAGCCCCTCGCCCTCGACGAGCGAGAGCCCGAAGAACGCGTGCATGGCCATCGTCGCGAGCAGCAGGATGAGCCGCAGCGGATACGGGGCGCGTCCGGCGACGGGGTCGATGCCGACGAGGGTCTGCGCGAACAGATAGCCGACGACGAGGAAGTGGATGATCATCCAGGTGTGACCGACGTGGTCCTCGGTCGCCCAGCGGAACAGCGGCGTGTAGTAGAAGAGCCAGAGCGAGGCCGCGAACAGGCCGCCGGAGACGAGCGGGTGGGTGAGCACCGTGGCGACCCGCGAGTGCACGAGCAGCAGGATCCATTCGCGAGGACCGCGGCTGCCATCGTCCCTCTTGCGGATCGCCCGCAATGCGAGCGTCAGAGGCGCGCTGAGCACGAGCAGCACCGGGATCGCCATGCTCAGCAGCATGTGGCCCAGCATGTGCGCGCTGAACAGGTACTGCTCGTAGATGTTCACGGCGCCGTTGGTGACCCACAGGAGGCCGAGCATCCCCGCGATCCAGAGCACCGTGCGCTGGATCGGCCAGCGATCGCCGCGGCGGCGCAGCCGCCACACCCCCGCCAGGTAGAAGAGGATGCCGAACCCGACGACCAGCGTCCAGAGCAGGTCGAAGTTCCACGCCGTCACCCAGCGCTCGGGCGTGAGTTCGGGCGGCAGCGGCTTCTCGGTGAGAACCTCGGCCGGCGACAGCAGGCCCGTCTCGAGCTCGGTGTCGGGGACCGGCTTCGCGGTGCGGGCCAGGGCCGCGGCGACGCCTGACGCGATGCCCATGACCGCGAGCTCCGAGGCGACGAGAATCCAGAACCAGCGCGACGTGGCCCCCGCGATCACCTTGCCGATGAGCCACCGGCGCTGCAGCACGCCGAAGACCCCGAGGATGCCGAGTGCCCCGACCTTCACCAGCACCAGCACGCCGTAGGGCGAGAGCAGTTCGGGAAGCTCGCCAACCCGGATGGCAGCGCTCACGTACCCGGACGCCGCCACGACGACGAAGGAGATCAGCGCGATCGTCGAGTAGCGCGGCAGGAGGACGGCGAGCCGCGCCGGAGTCAGCAGTGGACGCAGCAGCACGAGAGTCACCAGGCCACCGACCCAGACCGCGGCGAAGATGGTGTGCAGCCAGATGGAGGTGAACGCGAGATCGTGGCTCGAACTCGACGCCGCGTGACCGCCGTCGGCCGCCAGCGGGATCAGCCCCAACGCCGCAGCGATCAACACGATCGCCAGCAGGGTGCGGTTGCGCACCGCGAAGCACACGACGGTGAGCAGCGCGCCGATGAGCACGACGACCAGCCAGGCGCGACCGAGCGGGAGTTGGGAGAGGAACGTGGCCAGCTCCGGGCCGACCGCCTCGTCGAAGCGCAGCCGCGACTGGAACACGCTGGAGTAGGTGAGGAAGGCGGTGATCGCGCCCGCCACCGTCCAGACACCGGCGCCGGCGGCCGCGACATCCAGAGCCCGACCGTATTCCGGCTCCCGCGGGTCCAGCGCGAGAACGGCGAGGAGCAGAGCGCCCAGTGCGGTCGCGATCCCGAGGTTCAGCACCAGCTTCGCCAGGGGCAGTCCGAGCAGCACCAGCCCGTCTCCGTTCAGCACCCCTCGCGAAGCGCCTCCGCCGATGGCGAGAGCGACGAGGATGGCCACGAAGGCTGCGGCGAGGAGCGCGGCGGGACCGGCGATCCAGGCGAGGCGGGGCACACGACGAGCCTACGTCCCCGCAACCGGGCGGGAACGCCGGAGGGCGCCGACCACATAGTCGGCGCCCTCCGGTGAAGCAGAAGCAGAGACTACTTCTTGGCCGCGGCCTTGAGCTTGCTGCCGGCCGAGATCTTCACGCCGACGCTCGCGGCGATCTGGATCGTCTCGCCGGTCGCGGGGTTGCGACCCTGACGGGCGGCGCGCTGGGTCGGCTCGACGGACAGCCATCCGGGGATGCTGACCTTCTTGCCGTCTTCGAGCGACTTCGAGAGCACCGCGAAGAACGAGTCCACGACGGTGGAGACCGCGGCCTGGCCCTGGCCGGAGTCTGCGGCGATAGCGGCGACGAGGTCCGCCTTGTTGATCGTGTCAGCCATTGTGTCCTCCTCGGACCTTGATGTTTCTGGTGGCGGCCGGGGGGAAACGCCCCCGGAACCGCCTCGAAACTAACAGCAAACACCGTGATTTCAGGCCATTTCGTGCCCGTGGCGAATTCCTTCAGGAAATACGAAGAACCCCGGCCCTGAGGAGGACCGGGGTTCGTGCGGGTCTCGACACGCCCGTCGGGGCTACTCGACTACCGACTACCAGCTCGACTTGGTGATGCCGGGCAGTTCGCCGCGGTGCGCCATGTCGCGGAAGCGGACCCGTGAAATGCCGTAACGCGACAGGTTGCCGCGGGGGCGTCCGTCGATCGAGTCGCGGTTGCGGTAGCGCACCGGCGACGCGTCGCGCGGGAGCTTCTGCAGCCCGAGGCGCGCGGCCTCGCGGGACTCGTCAGTGCCGTTCGGGTCGACGAGAGCCTTCTTCAGCTCGAGCCGCTTGGCGGCCCAACGCTCGATGATGACGGCCCGCTGGTCGTTCTTCGCGATCTTGCTCTTCTTGGCCATGTGGTTACCGCTCCTCTCGGAATTCGACGTGCTTGCGGACGACCGGGTCGTACTTCTTGAGGACGATGCGATCGGGGTTGTTGCGACGGTTCTTACGCGTCACGTACGTGTACCCGGTGCCGGCGGTGGAGCGCAGCTTGATGATCGGACGGACGTCCTGTGCCTTCTTGGCCATCAGATCTTCTCCCCACGGGCCAGGAGGTCCTGGACCACCGACTCGATGCCACGGGCGTCGATCACCTTGATGCCCTTGGCGGACAGCGTGAGGGTGATCGTGCGGCGCAGCGACGGCACGTAGTACTTCTTCTTCTGCACGTTCGGGTCGAAGCGGCGCTTCGTGCGGCGGTGCGAGTGCGAGATGTTGTGTCCGAAACCGGGGACGGCTCCGGTCACCTGGCAGACAGCTGCCATGGTTTCCTCCAATTTCGGGCGGATCGCTCCGCCCCGCTACCGTGAGGCGATCGCCTCACCCAAGGTCACTTGTCGGCATGCCGAGTCCCGATCGCTCGAGTGGCACACAAGAAGCCCCGTCTCCGGGACAACTTGACGATCGTACGCGACGATCCGCCGCGAGGCAACGTCGGCAGTCGTCCAGTCGCGGTGGAAGATGCCAACGCATTCACCTTCTCGCGCTCCGGAGCTTGCGGGGCGATCTGGTCGTACCCGTCGTCCTCATGCCCGACCGTCGCCCCATCAGCACGTCCTCGTCGCCGCGTCGAACGGCTGTCTTTCGCCGACGCCCGTCGACCCGAACGCCGCCGGTCAGTCTGCGCCGCGCGAGCACTCCGGGCACGAGCCGAAAACGTCGACGACATGCTTCGCACGAGTGAAGCCATGTTGCGCCGCGACGCGCTGCGCCCACTCCTCGACTTCGTCCGCCGCGATCTCGACGGTCCTGCCGCAGGACCGGCAGATGAGGTGATGGTGGTGGATGCCGGGGGTGCAGGCGCGGTACAGGCTCTCGCCGTCCTGCCGGAGCGAGTCGGCATCCCCCTCGACCGCGAGGTCGGCGAGCGCGCGATAGACGGTCGCGAGCCCGACGGATGACCCCGAGCCCTTGAGCGACGCGTACAGCGTCTGCGCGCTCACGAACCCGTCGGAGTCGTCGAGCGCCTCGCGCACGGCTTCGCGCTGCCAGGTGTTCCGCTTCATGTCCGCGCCGCCTTCCCGGTCGAGGTTCCGCCCCGATCCTGCCGACCAAGTAGATCAGGAACGCCGCCGACGCGTCAGTCGAGCAGGAGGGCGGGCTCCTCGATGACCGACGCGAGATCCGCGGTGAAGCGGCTCGCGACATCCCCGTCGACGATGCGGTGATCGAACGCCGCCGACACCGTCGTGACGTACGCGGGACGCACCTCGCCGTCGACGACCCAGGGCTTCTGCTTGATCGCGCCCAGGGCCACGATGCCGACCTCGCCCGGGTTGAGGATCGGCGTGCCGGTATCCATCCCGAACGAGCCGAGGTTGGTGATCGTGATCGTGCCTTGAGACATGTCCGCCGGTGTCGTCTTGCCGTCGCGCGCCGTCACGGTGAGCTGCTCGAGCGCCATCGCGAGCTCGCGCAGGCTGAGGTTCTGGGCGTCCTTGATGTTCGGCACGATGAGCCCGCGCGGCGTCGCGGCCGCGATCCCGAGGTTCACGTAGTGGTGCACGATGATCTCCGCGTCGGTCCAGGTCGAGTTGACCGTGGGGTTGCGTTGCACCGCCCAGATCACCGCCTTCGCCATGACCAGCAGCGGCGAGACCCGGATGCCAGCGAATTGCGCCGAATCCTTCAGCCGACGCGTGAACTCCATCGTGCGGGTCGCGTTCACGTCGGTGAAGACGCTCACGTGCGGCGCGGTGAAGGCGCTGTGCACCATCGCCGTCGCGATCGCCTTGCGCACGCCCTTCACCGGGATGCGCTCCTCGCGCTCCTCGGGCCAGGCGGGGGTCTCGAGGTTGCGGAACACCGTCGCCTGCGAGGCGCCGCGCACGACGTCCTCGCGCACGATCTCGCCGCCGACGCCGGTGCCGGTGACCGTGGCCAGGTCGACGCCCAGGTCTTTCGCGAGCTTCCGGATCGGCGGCTTGGCGATGATCGGCATCGACGACCCCGAGGGGCGTCCGGCCGAGGCCTTGGCGCCGGCGGCGGTCGCGCCCTCGGCGGCCGGGGCGACGGCGGCCGGGCGGCGGC
>CAMTUU010000012.1:0-63653 GCA_947085045.1 uncultured Microbacteriaceae bacterium
CTCTTCCGATCTCGGCCGGCGAGGCCGCTCAGCGCCCCGCGCGGCGGCGGGGCCGCAGCCGGGGCGGGTGGGGCGACGACGGCGCTCGACGCGGCGATGATGGCGACGAGCTCGGCGAGGCGTGCGTCAATGCGGCTGATCCCCTCGTCCATGCGCTTCGCGACCTCGCCCTCGAAGCGGCGCACCTGTCGCTCGACGAGGTGCAGATAGTAGGTGCGGAGGTCGTCGGCCACGCCACGGTTGCGCAGGCGGTCGACGAGGCCCGCGCGCCGCAGGCGACAGCGCTCCCCCCACCGCACGTGCTCCTGCGGGATGCGGACGACGACGGCGAAGTCGCCGGAGCCGATGCGGTCGTCGCGGGTCGGGATTCTGAACATGAGTCCTCCTGGGCCGGGGTCGGGTCGTCAGCGGTCGAGTCAGTTGCCGGTCCCGCAGTGCGGGCAGGTCACGGTCACGCCGTTCCACGAGCGCTTGCCCCAGAACGCGCGCTTGCACACCCGGCAGGCGTGCGGTTCGGTGTATTCGCCGGTACGGCTGGACGAAGCGGTCACAGTGGCCATGTCATCTCTCCTTCGCGACCGGAGCGTCCGGGCGCATCGATGACACCGATCCCGCTCTAGCCCCCGCGGTCCTGATCCGTCACGATGTGGTCATGTCAGCGTTGACAACCATCGGACTTCCGGTCGCCCTCGGCATCATCATGTTCGGGCTCGGCCTCTCGCTCATCCCCGCGGACTTCGCCCGGGTCGGGAAGCATCCGAAGGCGGTGCTCGTCGCGCTGGCCTGCCAGCTGCTCGTGCTGCCCGCGATCTGTTTCGGCCTCGTCGTGCTGTTCCAGCTGTCGCCCGTGCTCGCGGTAGGCATGATCTTGCTCGCGGCGGCCCCCGGTGGCACGACCGCGAACCTCTACTCGCACCTCTTCCGCGGGGATGTCGCGCTCAACGTGACCCTCACGGCGATCAACTCGGTCGTGGCGCTGTTCACGCTGCCGCTGCTGACGAACTTCGCGATCTCGGTGTTCCTGCCCGATTCGGCCGGCCTCGGCATCCAGTTCAGCAAGGCGGTCGAGGTGTTCCTGATCGTGCTCGTGCCGGTGCTGCTCGGGATGCTCGTCCGCCGCCTCGCGCCGCGCTTCGCGGATCGGATGGACACGCCCGTCCGCATCGCGTCGATGATCATCCTCGCGATCGTCATCGTCGGAGCCCTCATCGCCAACCGCGAGCTGTTCTTCAGCAACCTCGGCAGCCTCGCGGCGATCACGATCCTGTTCTGCGCTCTCTCGTTGACGGTCGGCTTCTTCGTGCCCCGGCTGTTCCGGGTCGAGCCGCGGCAGGCGGTCGCCTCGTCGTTCGAGGTCGGCATCCACAACGCCACCCTCGCGATCGTGATCGCCCAGTCGGTGCTGGGGAACGAGGAGATGTCGCTGCCGGCCGCGGTCTACGGCGTGCTGATGTTCTTCGTCGCGCTCGCGTTCGGCTTCCTCGTGCGCCGCGTCGTCCCCGCGAGTTCGGCGAAGGAACCCGCGGCCGGGTGACCTTGCGTAGTACCTGGCGCGACTGTGTGCACCACCAGACGAGTCCAGACGCGGGTTTCAGGAATGTTCGCGAGCTGGGAGGCTCGACAAGTGCCGCACGGACGTCCCGATCCCATCCCCTTCTACGCGGACCGCTTTCCCGAGCGGGAGGCCGCAGCGTTGGCGGCTGTCAGCGTCATTGACAACGCCGTCCTTGACTCGACGACAGTGACCGCGTTGGTCGACTCGATCATGGATGACCACGCGGCATCCCCGGTCCTCCCAATCTGGGACGAGCTGCACTTTACGACGCACGACCAGCCGCCCGCGGAGCCTGGCGGAAGCCCTCGAGTACAACTGACATTCGTCCTCCCCTGCCGCGGAGCCGCAATGCTTTTCTTCTCGTCCGAGCCGCAGGTCGTCTCTAGTGGCCAGGGCGGGGGAGGAAGCCCCGACTACCTCCTCAACTACTCAATGGAGTTCTCGCTGGCGGGTCAGCCTGATCAGGAGTCCTTCACCTCAGCGATCGGGACGACGCGTGATGCCTGGCTCAGTTCTTTGCGCGCAGCCATCGACCGGGTGAATGTCAAAATCGAAGACCATCGAAGTCGACTGAGGGATGAGGTGGAGCAATTAGTTCGGCAGCGACACTCACTGCGGGCTCTTATTACGGGCGCGGCGTCGAGCCTGGACATCCCCCTCGACCGACGCCGCAGTGCCCACATCCCGATTCCAATCGCGCCGCAAGCGCTCGACCTCAACACCGTTGAATCAGCGGCTGCGGCTGGGCGCGATGAACACGGGCTCGCCGCGGACATCGCTGACGCCCTGGTTGAGCAGATATACGCCTTCTCGCTTGCGCTAGAACGCTCCCCGTCTACCTCCAACCGTCTTATCGGTGAAGACGAGGAGTCGATCCGAGACGTCCTCCTGTTTGTTCTCAACGCCAACTGGAAAGGGACGGCAATGGCCGAGACCTTTCTCGGCGAGGGCAAGACCGACATCCTCCTACGCTGGCGCGACCGTGACGCGTTCATCGGTGAATGCAAGATCTGGCGAGGCGAGAAGTACTTCACGGAGGGGCTCAGTCAGCTGCTGGATCGATATACAGTCTGGCGCGCAACTCGCATCGCGATGGTTATCTTCTTCCGTGACTCCCGTGCGGTCACGGATCTCCTCGACAAGGCTTACGCAAGCGTCCAAGCTCACGAAAGGTATGTGGGCGAGACCTCCACGTCTTCTGCTGGTCTTCGATCCTTCACGATGCGGGCCCAGTCCGATCAGAAGCAGATGATTACGCTGACTGTGGTGCCAGTGGTCATCCCTCGTCCATAAGGGGACCGACCATCCCCGCCGCTACGACGGTGTGATCTCGCCGGCGGGCGGCAGCAGCGCACGTCGCCGATTGGCCGCCCGCACCGCGCCCATCGACGCGACGACGACGAGGGCGATCGCGAGCAGGTCCCAGACCTCGAGCGCCTGACGGAGCACGACGAATCCGGCCGCAGCGGCGAGCGCGGGCGCGAGGCTCATCAGGATCGCGAACGCGTCGGCGGGCAGTCGGCGCAGGGCGAGCAGCTCGAGCCCGTAGGGGATCGCCGACGACAGCACGGCGACACCGAGACCGAAGAGCAGCACGCGAGGATCGAGGAACGCCCCGCCCGATGTCGCGATCCCGAATGGCAGCACGCCGAGCCCGCCGATGGCCGCCGCGATGGCCAGCCCGTCGAGGCGCGCCCACCGCCGGCCGGTGCGCGCGGACAGCAGGATGTAGCCGACCCAGAGCACCCCCGCGCTCGCGGCGAACAGCATCCCGAGCGGATCGAGGTGGTCGAACCCACCGCGTCCGAGCAGCGCGACGCCGGCGAGAGCGAGCGCCGCCCAGAGCCAGGCCGACGCGCGGCGGGCGACGACGACCGAGAGCACGAGCGGACCGAGGTACTCGATCGTGACCGTCGGCCCGAGTGGCAGGCGGTCGAGGGCGAGGTAGAAGACGGCGTTCATGCCGCCGAGCACCGCCCCGAAGGCGAGCACCGTGAGCCAGTCCGCGCGGGTGCGGCCGCGGAGCCGGGGGCGGAAGATCGCGAGCAGCAGCACCGCCGAGAACACCAGGCGGAGGGTGACGGTCCCGATGGGGCCCGCTGACGGGAAGAGCAGCACCGCGACGCCCGCGCCGACCTCTTGGCAGATCAGCCCGAGCACCACGAGCCCCGAGGCGGTGGCCGTCCCGCCGAGGCGGTCCGTGGCGCTCACGCGGTGGCAGGCGTCATCCGGCGACCGCCCCGCGTTCGGCTTCGTCGCGTGTCTTCTCGTAGAGCCCCATCGCCAGCAGCACTTTCACGAACGGACCGAAGCTCTCCATCTGCAGCAGCGCCTTGATGGCGTCGTTGTGCCCGATGCCGGCCGCGTAGACCATGTCTTCGAGTTCGGCGACGATGGTCGGCGAACTCTCGAAGTCGACTGACGTGTTGGCCATCGCCTCGGCCTGGATCTTCTCGTTCTCGACCACGTGCCGCATGATCGTCTCGGTCACGCTGACACCGTCGACTTCGCTGATGCCCGTGCCGGAGAACAGGTCGTTGATCTTGTCGATGACGTCCTGCAGCAGCCCGTACTTCACCTCCTGCGGCTGACCGGAGCCGGCCTCGGTGATTCCGGCGAGTTCGCCCGACGCCCCGGCGGTGAGCCCGAGGCTCTGAGCGTCGAGTTTGCGCAAGCGATAGTGGGTCAGCACGATCTCGTCGGTGTTGATGACGCGCGGGTCGGCATCCTGTCGCTCGATCACGCGGCGGTAAACGCGCAGGAAGATCGCCCACTTCTCGATGTCGCTGTCGCCGTAATCGAGGATCTGCGAGAGGAAGTCATAGGCGCGCACGAACGCGTTGACGGTGCTGCGGAACTCTTCGAGCCGCGCAAGCTCGAGGTCGTCGGCCGCGCCCGTGGCGTCGTTCCAGCGCGTCCAGAAGAGGTCGCGGGATGCCTTGATATGCGAGTAGAGAGCGTTGTGGCTGGTCTTCTCCAGCCAGGCCTTCACGATCCCGTCGACGTCGTGGGTGTCGATGATGTTCATGGCGCGCAGTTTGCCGAGCATCATGTGGATGATGTTCGGGTCCGACGGCTGCGTCAGCTCGGCATCCTCGTAGTAGGTCTGGAACGCGGCGAGAATGTCGGCCGGGTCGTTGACGAAGTCGAGGATGTAGGTGTTCTCCTTGCCCGGAATCACTCGGTTCAGGCGAGAGAGCGTCTGCACGGCGGTGATGCCGGAGAGCTTCTTGTCGACGTACATCCCCACGAGCAGCGGCTGGTCGAACCCGGTCTGGAACTTGTTGGCGACGATCATCACCTGGTACTCGTCGCCGGCGAACGCTGCATCGAGTGCGCGGCCTTTCAGTCCCGGGTTGAGCGAGGTCTCGGTGAACTCGTCGGGTCCGGACTCGGGATCGATGACGCTGCCTGAGAAGGCGACGAGCGCGCCGAGCTGCCCGTCGAGCTTGTGCTCCTTCAGGTATGCGTCGATCGCGAGCTTGTAGCGCACGGCCTCTTTGCGCGACCCGGTGACGACCATGGCCTTGGCTCGCCCGCCCAGTTCGGTGCGCACGTTGGCGCGGAAGTGCTCGACGATCACGGCGACCTTCTGCGCGATGTTCGTCGGGTGAAGCCTCACCCAGCGCATCAGTTCGCTGCTCGCCTTCGAGGTGTCGACTTCGACCTCCGCGCCGCCCGACGCGTGCGCGATCGAGAAGGCGAGGTCGTACGGCAGGTAGTTCTTGAGCACGTCCAGGATGAAGCCCTCCTGGATGGCCTGTTTCATCGAGTAGAGGTCGAACTCCTTCTTCACCCCCGCCTCGTCGTCGCGCCCGAACAGTTCGACCGTCTTGCCTTTTGGGGTCGCGGTGAACGCGACGAACGACACGGTGCCGACGCCGACCTTGCGGGCCATGACATCCGCGAGCACGTCTTCGACGTCGACGCTCTGCTCCGCGTCGTCGGGCGCGGCGCCGACGGTCAGCACCTGCTTGAGGGATGCCGCCGCTTCGCCGCTCTGCGAGGAGTGCGCTTCGTCGGCGATGACCGCGTACCTGCGGCCGGCGAGCCCGGCGTTCTGCTCGATCTCGGTGAGCGCGTGCGGGAAGGTCTGCAGGGTGACGCCGATGATCTGACGCCCCGCGAGGAGCGCTTTGGCCAGCTGCTTCGACTTCGACGAATCGCCACCGCGGGTGATCGGCTCGAACACCCCGCTGGTGGTCTCGAGCTGTTCGACGGCGCGCTGCAGTTGCCCGTCGAGCACCTGCCGGTCGGAGACGACGATGATTCCGTCGAAGACCTTCCCGCCGTCGGCATCGTGCAGTTGCGCGAGGCGATGGGCGGTCCAGGCGATCGAGTCGGTCTTGCCCGAACCCGCGGAATGCTGGATGAGGTAGTTGCGTCCGGCGCCTTCCTCGCGCACCGCGCGCTCGATCTTCGTGACCGCGCGCCACTGGTGGTAGCGCGGGAAGCGCAGCGATCGGGCGTAGGTCTTCTTGCCGTCGATCGGGTCGGTCTTCTCTTCGAACCGGTAGTGCAGGAAGCGGCCGACGATGTCGAGCCAGGTTTCGCGTTCGAGGATCTCCTGCCAGAAGTACGCGGTCGGGCTCGACCCCGGCATCGCGGCGTTGCCCGAGCCGTTGTCTCTACCCCGATTGAACGGCAGGAACCGGGTGTTCGCTCCGTCGAGCTTCGTCGTCATGTGCACCTCTTCGTTGGTCACGACGAAATGCACGAGCGCCCCGCGGCCGAAGGAGAGCAGGGGCTCCCCGTTGGGGCGACGGTCGGTCGCGTACTGCTTGAGTCCCGCCTGGAGGTTCTGGGTGAGGTCGGTCTTGAGTTCGACGGTGGCGACCGGGATGCCGTTGACGAACAGCGCGAGGTCGAGGCGGTTGCCGTTCTTCGTGGAGTACTCGACCTGACGCATCACGCGCAGCCGGTTCTGCCCGAAGCGCTTGAGCGTGGTCGCATTCAGCGTCGACGCCGGCCGCGCCTGGAACAGCGAGAACTTCGCATTGAGCACCCCGACCGTGGCCTTGAGCGCGTTGAGCGTGCCGCCGGCGTTCATCGGATCGGTCGCCAGCACCTGCACGATGCGGTCGAGGATCTGCTTGCGCCCTTGCGCCTGCGACGTCTCGGTCGCGCCCGGCTTCACGAGCTTCTCCAGCTGCTCCGGCTGGGTGTCCTGCAGCCAGGCGAAAACGTCCTCGGGGAAGAGCGCCCGCTCGCGGTCGTAATCGAGGTCGTCGGGGGAGTACTCCCAGCCGTGCGCGGCGAGGTATTCGCAGAGCTCGGTTTCGAACGCATCCTCGTGCTGGATCGCCATCGTGCCTCTCTCAGGTCGCCATCGTCGACGCGGCGGCGTCGACCAGCCGCCGCGCGTGAAGAACAAGCCGTGCCGCGTCGGCATGAGTCGGCAGACGGTCGCCGTACGACTGGGCCGACTTCGACGCGAGCAGGGTGTCGAGGTGCTTGGCGGTCGACGCGTTGGTCGCCACCCGGAGGGCTTCGACGGCGTCGCGGTGAGACTCCGACGCCATCTTGTAGCCCAGCACGTGCCCGCAGATCGCATCGCTCGCCGCGATTCCCGCGCTGACCGCGATCTCGGCAGCATGCTTCCACTCGTGCGGGCTGCTGCCGCCGAGCTGCAGGTCGGCCGAAACCAGACGCGTCTGCGCATCTCGGAATCGGATGCGCACCGCGGCAGCATCCATCGGCTGCCGGCGCGGGCTGAGACGCGGGCTCATGCGTCGGCCCGTGTCGTGGGGGAGATCGGGGCACCGTGAACCAGGATGCCGTCAGCCAGCGCATTGCCGATGAACATGTCGCCGTCTGCCACCCGTCGCTTGAGGTCGTCGTGCTCGAGCGAGAAGATCTGCGCTTCGTTGCCGGTGGTCCGTCGGACGTGGGCGCCGAGCTGGTAGTCGAAGTCGGCGCGCGACTCCGGGTCGATTCCATCGGGGTAGACCACGAGGATGTCGACGTCGGACTCGAGAGTCGACTCGCGGCGGGCGACCGATCCGTAGACGATCACGGTCAGGCCGAGTTCGTCGGGCAGCTCTTCTTCGCAGAACGTCGCGATTCCCTCGAACACGCGCGAGCGAGCGGCCAGGGCGGCGTCGATGACGGGCCAGAGCGCGTGGTGGCGGTTGATGCGATACATGATCGCGGGCGGATGCGGCTCCGCGGTCACCAGTCCTACGTCGACGAAACCGGTGAGCGCGCGGTGCACGCTCGACGTCGAGCCGACCCCGGCGAGCGCATGCACCTGCCGGCCCGAGAATCCCGCATCGGCGCGGGCGAGAACGCGCAGAACCGCAGCTTCGACGAGGCTCGTCAGCCCCTCGAGCGGCTCACTCAGGTTCATGTGACGATACTGGCACGAATGTCCCGGATGTGGAACGGTGGGTCAGGCCGCGCCGCGCACGTCGATCTTGCCCGTCACCGCTGCCGAGATCAGCGCCGCCCGTCGCTCCCGTGACAGCGCGATCGCCTCGCGAGCGTCCGCGATCGCCGCGTCGATCTCATCGGCTGCGTCCCTGACGCCTTCCACGATGTCGCGCTGGGTTTGAGGATCGGGGAGCGGAATCGAAATGTCGCGGAGCGCCTCCCAATAAAGCCGCCATTGCGATGGTCGAATCCCCACGCTCCTCACCGCGTACTCGCCGACCATGCGCGGAGATCGCAAATATGCGTGCGCGTACTCGCTGCTGAGGGCATTAGAGACGGGACGGAGCACCTCGTAATCAGGGCTCACGATTCCTTTGTGCTGGGAAACGCCGAGGGAACCCTGCCATGCCTTCATCTTGTTGACCACAAGGTAGCCCGGGCGAACTACTAAGTATCGAGATACATCGTCGGGCGTCTTGTTGAAGTTGTCAGCTCGCGATGACTTCAGGATCACGCCGTAGTCCCGGTACACCGACAGCACTTCGGAGCCTGCGCTGTCGTCTTCCCTCGACTGCGCAAACAAGAACCTGAGCCGAACGCGCTCAAACCCCTCTGCCCTTGCCATCGCCGCTTCCTGAGCCGCTCCGCGCCGCTCAGTGAGCAACTCGATGAGTTCCTCACTGTCCGCGATGAACGCGTCAATCTCGGCGGTCTCCCGGTCTAGGAAGGTTGCTATCGCGGCTTGCTCCTGGGGCGGTGGCATAGGGATCTGAATCGAGGAGATGTGCTCGAGGTTCAACCCGTCGCGCAGATCCCCTCCCGCCATTCCGCGAATCGACTGATAGTTCGCCTCGAGCCAGAGATGTACGTAGCGGTAGTCAGCCAATCGCGGGTCTACCGAGACGGCAGCCAACGACTGGTTGAAGGTGCTGCTGAACTCGAGGCGAGCGGACATACCCTTTGTACGACCCTGACCCGCGAGCGCCACGAGCACGCAGCCGTGATGCGCCCATCGGGTGCTGCTCGTCGCGGCTTGGGTGATGAACTCAGACGGAAGGGTGATCACGCGGTCGTTCACGGAGCCGGAGTTCAACCACGGGATGGTGCCTTCGGCCCAGTAGCTGGGGTTCGCCCGGTCCGGAGTGCCGCCGGCGTATATTGCGGCGATTCGACGTAGACGGGTTTCTCGCCAATGCTCGGGCAACTCTGGCGCCCAGTCGACTCCGCTCTTCTTGTAGTCCGGGTACGGCTTGAGCAGGGTCACGACTTAACCGCGGCCAGTCGAGCACGAATGCGACCGAGCACTTCCTCCAGGTCAGCATCGATCTCGGCGAGAGACCGCGGCGGCACGTACTTGTAGAAGTGGCGGGTGAAGGGGATCTCGCATCCTTCCTTCGTCTTGCTCTCGTCGATCCAGGCGTCGGGCGCGAAGGGCTTCACCTCCCGCTCGAAGTACGCCTGGATGTCTTCGTTCCACGGCACGTTCTCGGTGTCGCGAAGGGTCGCATCCGCTTCAGGCTTGCCTTTGGCGCCGGTGATGACGGGGGCGTTCTCATCGCGTTCGGAGAGGCCGGCGACGAGGGCCTTGACCTGCGGGGCCGACAGTTGGACTCCCACGGCAGTTAGGAATGCGGCGACCAGCTCAGCGAACGATTTCGGGTCTGTCGTGGGCGTGGTTTCGACACGGCCGCTCGCGGCCTCCTCGACCAGCGAGGTGCGGGCGGTATCCGGGAGCTGCGCGAACGGTTTCGCCTCGAGGGCCACATCGAGGCGCTCCGGGTTCAGCGCCCAGTTGAGACGCAGCGGGCGCTCGACGGTGATGGTGCGGTAGAAGAACTCCTCGACGGCGAAGATCTTCGACTGCTCGGCATCCGCGTTCGCTTCGTACAGGTTCACGATCGCGGCGATGTCGTCGGGGCCGAGCTCGTTGCGCTTCGACCCGAGGCCCTTACGCATCTTGCGGAACAGCTTCGTGCCGTCGATCAACTGCACCTTGCCCTTCCGCTCGGCGCTCTTCTTCGTGGAGAGCACCCAGACGTAGGTGGCGATGCCGGTGTTGTAGAACATGTCGGTCGGCAGGGCGATGATCGCCTCGAGCAGATCGCGTTCGAGCACCCATTTTCGGATGTTCGACTCCCCCGAACCGGCACCGCCGGTGAACAGCGGACTGCCGTTGAGCACGATCGCCGCGCGGCCACCCCCGTCTGCCGCGGAACGCATCTTCGAGATCAGGTGCAGCAGGAAGAGCATGGAGCCGTCCGACACGCGCGGCAGACCCGGGCCGAAGCGGCCCGCGTAGCCGCGAAGCCTGTGCTCCTCGGTAACCGCCTTCTGCTGCTTCTTCCAATCGACGCCGAACGGCGGGTTCGACAAGCAGTACGAGAACGTCGCACCGGCGTGACCGTCGTTGAGGAGCGTGTCGCCGAAGATGATCGCATCGACCGACTGGCCCTTCACCGTCATGTCGGCCTTGCAGATCGCGTACGACTGCGGGTTGATCTCCTGGCCGGCCAGAGTGAGGGTCGCCGACGGGTTGGCGCTGCGGATGTGGTCCTCCGCCACCGACAGCATGCCGCCCGTGCCTGCCGTCGGGTCGTAGACCGAGCGCACCACGTTCGCCTTCGCGAGAGTGTCGGACTCGGGCGCGAGCAGGATGTCGACCATCAGCTCGATCACGTCGCGCGGCGTGAAGTGCTCACCGGCCGTCTCGTTCGACGCCTCCGCGAACTTGCGGATCAGCTCCTCGAAGATGTGACCCATCTCCTCGTTCGGCACCTTCGCCGGCGACAGGTCCACCTCGGCGAACCTCTGCGTCACCAGGAACAGCAGATCGTGTTCATCCAGCTCGGCGAAGCGCTCCGAGATCTTGTACTTGTCGAAGATGTCCTTCACGTTGTCCGAGAAGCCGGAGACGTAATCGAGGAGGTTCGCCGCGAGGTTCTCCGAGTCGCCCAGCGCCGACTTGAGATCGAACTTCGACTCGTTCCAGAACGAGAACTCGTGCCCGGCCTTCGTGCGCAGCAGCGACGCGCGCACCGGCATCCCGTCGGCCCGCGCCTTCTCGGCCGCGGCGAACACCGCCTGCTTCGTCGGAGCGAGCACCGCATCCAGCCGACGCAGCACCGTGAACGGCAGGATGATGTCGCCGTACTGGTGCGCCTTGAAGCTGCCCCGGAGGAGGTCGGCGATCGACCAGATGAACGTCGCGTGGTTGTTACTCACGTCGCCACGCTAGTCCGCGACCAGGAGCTAGAAAGGCCCCACCTGCTGTGGTCAGCAACGTGGGGCCCGTCTTCTTACTGGTGTGTGCGCGAGGGGGGACTTGAACCCCCACACCCTTACGAGTACTGGCACCTGAAGCCAGCGCGTCTGCCATTCCGCCACTCGCGCGCGACGGCAACGGTACCACGACGTCGGCAGGCTCTCTGAAGGGGCGAGGTGAGACGCGTACACCGGCGGCCGAACCTCATCTTCGCGCGACTTCCAGTTGGAAGGTATATGTGCCAAACTTTGCTTTTGCGGTATTTGTGGATATCAACTGGGGGTGGCGATGGTCCTGCGAGCATCGCCGCGACGTGATCGGCTCCTCGAGACACTGGGCGCCAACGTCCGGCGCTGGAGGAAGGTCAACGGGATGACGGCGACCGAGCTGGCCGAACGTGCCACCGTCACCCGAGCGACGTTGCGATCGATCGAGGAGGGCGCCGGCGCCGCGCGTCTCGATTCGGTGCTCGCGGTGCTCGTCGCCCTCGGTATCGCCGACGAGGTCGTCGACGCGACCGACCCGTACCGCAATCCCGCCGGCCGCGCACGGATCGACGACCTCCTGCGCACGAACGGCCGCTCGTGACGGTCGACCTGGCCGAGGCGTGGCTCGACGAACCGGGCGCGGAGCCCGTGCTGATCGGGGTGCTGCGGCCCTCCTTCCAAGGCGGCAGGACCCTCGCGTCGTCGTCCTTCGAGTACGACCCGTCCTATCTGGCGCGTCGGGATGCATTCGCCGTGTCGCCCGACCTCCCGCTCATCGCCGGCCGGATTTACACCGCGAGCACCCAGGTGATGTTCGGCGCTTTCGAGGACGCCTCGCCCGACGATTGGGGCCAGAAGATCATCGAAGCCAATCACGCGCGGCGACGCGAGGTCGACCCCGCCCTCCCGCGGCGGATCGGGGAGTTCGATTACCTGATCGGCGTGTCCGACCAGACCCGGATCGGTGCGCTGCGCCTGCGGGATCCGGCGACGACGAACTGGCTCTCGACCGACGACGGAGTCGCGAACACGCACGAGCTCGATCGCATCGTGGCGGCGGCGCGGCGCTACGAGGCGAACGAGGCCACCGACGACGACCTCGAGTACCTCGGCGACATCGCGACTTCTCCGGGGGGAGCACGCCCGAAGGCGAACGTGGTGACCACCGCCGGCCGACTCGCGATCGCGAAGCTTCCGCACTCCAAAGACGGCCCGATCGACGTCGAACGGTGGGAGGCGCTGGCGCTCGAGCTCGCCGAGCGCTGCGGCATCCGCACCCCCCTCGTCGGCTGTACCCGACCGGCGACGACAAGTCGGTACTCGTCCTCGAGCGATTCGACCGCCTGCCCGACGGCGGCCGGCTGCCCTACCTCTCGGGGCTCACCGCGCTCGGCATCGGCGTGAACGACGACCGCTCCGCCACCTACGAGGAGTTCACCGACACGATCTCCGAGCTGTGCGTGGACGCCGACCCCGAGCTGCGCGAGATGTTCGCCCGGATCGCCCTCACCGTGTTGATCCACAACGTCGACGACCACTGGCGCAACCACGGGTTCTTGAGGATCGACGGCGCGTGGCGGCTCTCCCCGGTCTTCGACGTGAACCCGAGTCGCGGGTCGAGCGTGCGCTCCCGTCGGATCAACGCCGACGACGATCCGCAGGACCGGGACATCCAGCATCTGCTCGAGAGTGCGCGCGCGTTCCACCTGACAGACGCGGCCGCGGGCGAGATCATCAGCCGGATCGCCGATGAAGTCGATCGCTGGCCCGAGGTCGCCGACGAGCTGCTCATCCCGGAGGGCCAGCGGCAACTGATGGCTGTCGCGTTCGACCCCGAGCGTCGGGCGGCCGCGCGCGCCCTCGTCGCGTCGCTCGTGCCGCAGCGCCCCCGCTCGCGTTCCGCGAAGGGTGCGGCTCTCGATCGACTCGGCGACGCGCTCGGGGCGAGCTACGAGCTCGGCCGCGGCAGCAGCATCCCGTCGCGCATGTTCACGGATGCGGCGCGTCGAGCCGGGGTGTCCGCCGCCGGAACGATGCCCGAACGAGCGCAACGGGTCGTGGAGGCCGCCGGTCTCAACTGGGATCCCACCTTCGACTCACGCGAGACCCCGTCCGGCGGCGGCAGCACGGTCACCCTCGCTGGGCTGGAGCGGCTCCTGGAGGCCCTCGACATCCTCGACGCCGACCGATTGCGTGACGTCGGCGACGCTCCCACCCGGTTCCCCAGAGACGCCGACTAACATCAGTTTGACCGTCCGGCTCCTGTCTCAGGTGCCACTCGCCATCCGAAGGAGCCGCGTGGGGATCCTCGACAGCTTCGAGAAAGGCCTCGAACGTGTCGTCAACGGCGCGTTCGCGAAGGCCTTCAAGAGCGGTCTGCAACCCCTCGAGGTGACCGCGGCGCTGCGCCGCGAACTCGACACCAAGGCGGCGGTGGTCGCGCGCGACCGCATCCTCGTTCCCAATCGCTTCGTCGTGCACCTGAGCCGCGGCGACTACGCCGAGATGACGCGGCTCGGCCCGTCGCTCATCGACGAGTTCACGCAACTCGTGCAGCAGCACGCGACCGCTCAGCGCTACGCCTTCGCCGGCGGCATCTCGATCAAGCTCAAGGAAGACCCCGCCGTCACCGAGGGCACCGTGCGCATCGAATCGCAGAACGTGAAGGGCGAGGTCGCCTGGAATCCGGTGCTCGACATCGCCGGCAAGCGCTACCCGCTCACGAAGCCGCGCACCGTGATCGGCCGCGGTTCCGACGCCGACATCACGGTGGATGACACCGGCACGTCGCGCGCGCACGTCGAGATCCTCTGGGATGGCACCCGCGGCCAGGTGAACGACCTCGGCTCGACGAACGGCTCGAAGCTCAACGGGCAGCCGGTGAAGAAGGCCCCGCTGCCCGCCGATTCGGTGATCGAGATCGGCCGGACCCGTATCGTCTTCCGTGTGCTCGCCCAGGCCGCCGATGTCGACCAGTTCGCGGATCTCCGGTAGGCCCGGATGAGCGAACTGACTCTCCTCGTCCTGCAACTGGCGTTCCTGCTCCTGCTCTGGGGCTTCGTCTTCTTCGTCATCTACTCGCTGCGCTCCGACCTGTTCGGGCAGCGCGCCCGGCGGATGGTCGCGCGGGCCGCCGCGCTCCCGCTCGACGACATCGTGGCGCCGGCATCCCCGGCCACCGATCCGATCGCCCGGGCCGACCCGAAGGCGACGGCCGAGACGCCCATCCGCCTGGTCATCACCTCGGGTCCGCGCGAGGGGATGGAGATCGACCTCCCGCCGGAACAGCTGACGATCGGGCGCTCGAGCGAGTCGGGGCTCGTCATCCGCGACGACTACACCTCGACCCACCACGCGCGGCTCATGCTCTGGGATCAGAACTGGGTCATCCAGGATCTCGACTCGACCAACGGCACGTTCCTCGACGGTGCGCGCGTGAGCCTCCCGACGGCGGTCGGCCCGGGGTCCGCGGTGACGATCGGCACGACGACCTTCGAGCTGCGGCGGTAGGCGCGCGTGACCTCCTCCCCGCTGAGCGCGGCGGTCTCCCACGTCGGGAAGATCCGCTCGAACAACCAGGACTCCGGTTACGCGGGGCGGCGCCTCTTCGTGGTCGCCGACGGGATGGGCGGGCACGCGGGCGGCGACGTCGCGTCGGCCATCGCGACGAAGCGCATCGCCGAGGCCGATGCCGAGTACGCCGCCGCCGAAGACGCCGAACAGGCCCTCCAGTCGGCGATGACCGCCGCGAACTCGCTGCTGGCCGAGACGGTGTTCGAGCACAGCGAGCTCACCGGCATGGGCACCACGGTGTCGGGCATCCTGCGCGTGGGCGACCAGATCGTGCTCGCCCACATCGGCGACTCGCGCATCTACCGCTTCCGTGGCGGCGTGCTCGAGCAGGTCACCGCCGACCACACCTTCGTGCAGCGTCTCGTCGACTCGGGCCGGATCACTCCCGAGGAGGCCGCGGTGCACCCGCGCCGCTCGGTGCTGATGCGGGTGCTCGGGGATGTCGACGCCGCCCCCGAGATCGACACGAAGATCCTCGACACGCAGGCCGGCGATCGCTGGCTGCTGTGCTCCGACGGCCTGTCGAGCTACGTGTCGGAGGACAAGCTCACCGCCATCCTGGCCACCGCCCGCACCTCACGGGACGCCGCCGATCGCATGGTGAAGGAGAGCCTCGACCACGGGGCGCCCGACAACGTGACCGTGGTCATCCTCGACATCGACGCCGCTGCGGATGCCGACGGTCCCGCGCCGCTCGGATTCGTCGGGTCGGCCGCCGCCCCGCTGCTGTTCGAGGGCGCCGAGAACGAGCGCCGCCCGATCCGCCTTCCCACGCTGCTGCTGCACCCGCTCAAGTCGACGCCGCCGGAGGACACCCATTTCGAACCGGAGCGCGAGGAGTTCCTCGAGCAGCTCATCGAGGAGGACCGCCGTCGCGCCCGCCGCCGGCGGGTCACCTGGCTCGTCGTCGTCGCCGTCGTGATCGCCTCGATCGTCGCCGCCCTCGCGCTCGCCTACCAGTGGACGCAAACGCACTACTTCGTCGGGGTCGACGACGACGGCACCGTGGCGATCTTCCAGGGTGTGCAGCAGAACGTCGGACCGATCTCGCTCTCCAGCGTCGAACAGGGCTCCGCGGTGCGGGCCGACGACCTGCCGAGTTTCGAGCGGCAGCAGGTCGAGGCGACGATCAACGCCGAGGACCTCCGCGACGCCCTCGACATCCTGGACCGCCTGAGTCGCCTGGCGGAGGTGACCGGGGGCGATCCGTCGACGGTCGAGCCGACGCCCACCCCGACGCCCACCGGGAGCGCGGGATGAGCACCGACGTCATCGCCGGTGCTCCGGTCGAAGCGGGCGGTCGTCCCCCGGCCTTCACCGGCAGCATCCGCATCCGGCTGCGCGTCCCGTCGCGGCGCCGCAACCTCGAACTCGGGCTGCTGCTGTTCGCGATCACGGTCGGGCTGAGCGCCCTGATGCTCGCCGAGCTCGGCGCTCTCGGCACGATCGACCCCGGGGTGCTGGGCATGACGATCGCGTTCGTCGTGCTGATCCTCGGCGTCCACGTCGTGGAGCGCGTCGTCGCCCCCGACGCCGACCCGTTCGTCGTGCCGATCGCCACACTGCTCAATCTCCTCGGCATCGCCGAGATCACCCGGATCGACATCGCCGAAGGCCTCACCGGCTGGGATGCCTTCGGGGTGCGCCAGGTCGTCTGGTCGGCCATCGCCGTGGTCGCCGCAGGCGCGGTGCTGGTCGTCATCCGCAACCACCGGGTGCTGCAGCGCTACCGCTATGTCGCCGGCTTCCTCGCCATCGCGCTGCTCGTGCTGCCCTTTCTCCCGGTGATCGGCCTGAGTGTCAACGGGGCGCGCGCGTGGGTCAGCCTCGGGGTCGCGTCCTTCCAGCCCGGGGAGATCGCGAAGATCGCCCTCGCGGTCTTCTTCGCGGGGTACCTGGTGACGGCGCGCGACTCGCTCAGCGTCGTCGGCCGCAAGGTGCTCGGCTTCACGTTCCCCCGCATCCGCGACTCCGGTCCGATCGTGGTGGTCTGGGTGCTCTCGATGGCGGTCATCGTGTTCCAGCGCGACCTCGGCAGCGGTCTGCTCTACTTCGGCCTGTTCCTGGTGATGATCTACGTCGCGACCGGCCGCGCCAGCTGGGTCGTGCTCGGCACCGTGCTGTTCGTCGGCGGAGCCTACGTCGCGGCGCGCAGCCTCGAATACGTCGGCGGGCGCTTCTACGGCTGGCTCAACACCTTCGATCCGACGCTCTACGACCAGGGCGGCGGCAGCTACCAGCTGGCGAACGGTCTGTTCGGGCTCGCCGACGGCGGTTTGCCGGGAACCGGGCTCGGCCGCGGCAACCCCGACATCACGCCGCTCGCCGAGAGCGACTTCATCATCGCGAGCCTCGGCGAGGAGCTCGGGCTGATCGGCTTGTTCGCCATCTTCGTGCTCTACATGGTGTTCGTCTCGCGGGGCTTCCACATCGGCTTCGCCGGTCAGGATGATTTCGGCCGCCTGCTCGGCGTCGGCCTCGGCTTCGTCGTGGCGCTGCAGGTGTTCATCGTCGCCGGCGGTGTGACGCGCGTCATCCCGCTCACCGGTCTGACGACGCCGTTCCTCGCAGCCGGCGGGTCGTCGCTCGTCGCGAACTGGGTCATCGTCGCACTGCTCGTGCGGCTCTCCGACTCGGTGCGCGCCCAGCCGCGGCTCGTGATCGACGGCGATCCGCAGGGGCGGGGCATCGCATGAACCGGCAGCTGCGTCGCGTCAGCACCCTCGTGCTGGGCATGTTCCTCGCGCTCTTCGTGTCGACGACCATCATCCAGTACTTCCAGAAGCCCAACCTCGAGGCCGACGGCCGCAACGCGCGCGCGCTCTACGAGAGCTTCCGCGCCGAGCGCGGGCAGATCCTCGTCGACGGCGAGCCGATCGCCTACTCCGAGAAGATCGACGACCGCTACGTCTACCAGCGGGTCTACCCGCAGGGTGAGCTGTACTCGACGGTGACCGGCTACTTCACGGTGCAGCCCTCTTTCGGCGGCCTGGAGGGCGACCTCAACAGTTACCTCAGCGGCAACTCCGACGCGCAGTTCCTCGACCGGATCAACGCCATCCTCACCGGTCGCGACCCGCAGGGCGCCGCGGTCGAACTCACGATCGACCCCGTCGTGCAGCAGGCGGCGTGGGACGCACTCGGCGACCAGACCGGGGCGGTGGTCGCACTCGATCCGAAGACCGGTGCCATCCTCGCCCTCGTGTCGAAGCCCACCTACGACCCGAACGCGCTCGCGGTGCACGACCCGGGTCTCGTCGAAGAGACCTACAACGCACTGCTCGCCGACTCGGGCGACCGGCTCATCGACCGCGGCATCGCCGGCGACCTCGACCCGCCCGGGTCGACGTTCAAGCTGGTCGTCGCCGCGGCGGCCCTGCAGAGCGGGCGATACACGGCCGAGAGCGAGTTCCCGAACCCGCAGTCGATCGTGCTCCCCGGCACGAGCACCTCGATCTTCAACTCGGGCGACAGCAACTGCGGCGGTGCCGAGACGGCGTCGATCGCCACGGCGCTCCGGCTCTCCTGCAACGTCCCCTTCGCGCAGCTCGCCGGCGCGCTCGGCGACGACACGATCCGCGCGCAGGCCGAGCTCTTCGGCTTCGGCTCGTCGTTCGAGATCCCGATGTCGACCGAACCGAGCGTGTACCCGCAGACCCGGGACGACGCCGAGACCTGGCTCAGCGGATTCGGTCAGGCCAATGTGCGCGCGTCGCCGTTGCAGATGGCGATGGTGTCGGCGGCCGTCGCGAATGGAGGACGGCTGATGAAGCCCGACCTGGTGGAGAGCATCGTCGCCCCCGACCTCTCGATCCTGCAGTCGTTGCAGCCGGAAGAGCTCTCGCGACCGCTCAGTGCCGACAACGCCGCGATCATGAGCCGGATGATGGTCGAGGACGTCGCCACCGGCGTCGCGAGTGGTGCCAGAATCGAGGGTGTCGCGGTGGCCGGGAAGACAGGGACCGCCGAGAACGGCGACGGCGATACGTTCAGTCTGTGGTTCACGGGGTTCGCTCCGGCGGACGACCCGCGCGTCGCCGTCGCGGTCGTGCTACAGGATCGACAGACTGGGTTCGGCAACGGGTTGGCGGCGCCGATCGCCAGAGAGGTGATGAGGGCGGTGCTGAACAGATGAGGCCTACGAGCGGCGTCACCTTCGGCGGACGGTACCAGCTCTCCTCGCGCGTCGCGATCGGCGGCATGGGCGAGGTGTGGCAGGCGACCGACCTCGTGATCGGGCGCACCGTCGCGATCAAGATCCTCAAGGACGAGTACCTCGGCGACCCCGGCTTCCTCGAGCGCTTTCGCGCGGAGGCCCGGCACGCCGCCCTCGTCAACCACGAGGGCATCGCCAACGTCTTCGACTACGGCGAGGAGGACGGCTCCGCCTACCTCGTGATGGAGCTCGTCCCCGGCGAGGCGCTCTCGACGATCCTCGAGCGCGAGCGCGTGCTGCCGACCGACAAGGTGCTCGACATCGTCGCGCAGACGGCATCCGCTCTCCAGGCCGCCCACCAGGCGGGGCTGGTGCACCGCGACATCAAGCCGGGCAACCTGCTGATCACCCCCGAGGGTCGGGTCAAGATCACCGACTTCGGCATCGCCCGCATCGCCGACCAGGTGCCGCTCACCGCGACCGGTCAGGTGATGGGAACGGTGCAGTACCTGTCGCCGGAGCAGGCGAGTGGGCACTCGGCATCGCCGACGACCGACATCTACTCGCTCGGCATCGTGGCGTACGAGGCCCTCGCCGGGCGCCGCCCGTTCACGGGTGAGTCGCAGGTCGCGATCGCGATGGCGCAGATCAACGAGCAGCCCCCCGAGCTGCCGGTGACGATCGCCCAGCCGGTGCGCAACCTCGTCTACGCGTGCATCGCGAAGAAGCCCGCCGACCGACCGCAGACGGCGGCGCACCTGGCCCGCGCGGCTCAAGCGCTGCGGCGCGGAGACATCGCGGGCGCTGCCGCCGCCGTGCCGGGGATCGAGGGCGGCGAGGCGACTTTCACGACGATCCTCGGCGCTTCCGGGGGCTCTGCGACGAGCGCCGTGACGCGCGTGCTGCCCGCGGGCGGGCGAGGCACGACCGCCGAGCAGCCCGTGGCCGAGCGCCGGCGCAGCCCGTGGACCTGGCCTCTGGTCGCCGCGGTGTCGGTGCTCGCCGTCGCCCTGATCGCGATCATCATCTTCCTCGTCGCCAGCCCGAATGGCGAGGGCGCCGCGAGCCCCGGCCCGACGAACACCACGCCGAGTTCGAGCCCGACCCCGACGACGACTCCGACCAGCGACCGGGTCAACATCGTCGCGAGCAACTACATCGGGCGGGCCTTCGCCGACGTGGAGCAGGAGCTCCGCGACGACGGCCTCGTGGTCGACCAGGTAGCCGGCCTCGCCGCGCCGACGCCCGAGCAGGCGGGGTTCGTCTCGAACGTCAGCCCCACCGGCAACGTTCGCAAGGGCGACACGATCAAGGTCAGCGTGTACGGCGCCTTCGCCAACCCCGGTGCCCCGGCCGCGCTCGGCGGCCCCGCGTCGGGGATGTCCGGCGACGAGGTCGACGTGACCATCCCGAACTACGGTGGATGCCCCTCCGGTCGCGCCCTCACCGGCTACAGCTTCTCGATCACGAACGGGAACACCCCGGCCACCAGCCCCGTCGCGGCGGGAACGGCGTCGATCCCGGTGCTGCTCGGCGACCCCGGTCAGACGACGGTCACCTACGTCGCGCATTGCGAAGGCGGAATCACGTCGAACACCTCGAGTCCGTTGACCATCAACGTCGGCTGACTCGCCGGGGTGGGGAAGTTACACTGACTCCGTGACCGACACCTCCGCGGGACCCCGCCTGCTCGCGGGCCGGTACCAGATCGGCGAGCTGCTGGGCCGCGGCGGCATGGCCGACGTGCACCTCGGTCTCGACGCGCGCCTCGGTCGGCGGGTGGCGATCAAGCTGCTGAAGCCTTCGCTCGCCAACGACCCCGCTTTCCGCACCCGGTTCCGCCAGGAGGCACAGGCCGCGGCGCGCATGGCGCATCCCACCATCGTGCGCGTCTTCGATGCCGGCGAGGAGATCGCGCGCGACTCGTCGGGTCGCGAGCTGCAGGTTCCTTTCATCGTCATGGAGCACGTCGAAGGCGAATTGCTGAAGGATCTCGTCGCGCAGGGGCCGATGCCGGCCGAACAGGCCGCCGAGATCGTCGGCGGCATCCTCACCGCTCTCGAGTACTCGCATCGCGCCGGAGTCGTGCACCGCGACATCAAGCCCGGCAACGTCATGGTGACTTCGACCGGCCAGGTAAAGGTCATGGACTTCGGCATCGCCCGTGCCATCTCCGACTCGTCGGCGACGATCGCCCAGACCAGCGCGATCCTCGGCACCGCGCAGTACTTCTCGCCGGAGCAAGCGCGCGGTGAGGCGGTGGATGCCCGCACCGACCTGTATTCGACCGGCGTCGTGCTCTACGAGCTGCTGACCGGGCGACCGCCGTTCGCCGGCGAGACCGCGGTGGCGACCGCCTACCAGCACGTCAGCGAGCCGCCGATGCCGCCGAGCCGGCTCAACCCCGCCGTCACGCCCGCGGTCGACGCTGTCGTGATGCGTGCGCTTGCGAAGGACCGCTTCGAGCGGTTCCAGAGCGCCTCCGACTTCAAGCACGATCTCGCCGCCGCGGTCGCGGGCCAGCTGCCCGACCGGCAGCTCGTGCCGGCCGACGACTTCAGCTCGACGCTGTTCGGCGTCAACCCCGGCACGGCCGCCGCCTCGGAGCAGGCGCTGCGCCGGCTCGCCGACGATGACGACGACCGGCTCCCGCGCACGCAGAGCCGCCCGCCCGTCGCCTGGATCTGGGCCGGCGTCGCGATGTTCGTCATCGTCCTGGTGGCAGCGACGTTCTTCGTCTTCAACCAGCGGCCGACCGACCTCGCCGTCGGCGCGGGGGTCACGGTCCCCGACCTCGTCGGCGTTCAGATCGCCGAGGCCACCACGCAGCTGGATGCCGCCGAGTTGCCGTACACGCAGACGACGCGCGCGAACACCGACGTGCCCGAGGGCGAGGTCATCTCCCAGACGCCCGATGCGGGCACGCGTGTCTCGCCGGGCACCCAGATCCAGCTGGTCGTCTCGTCCGGCCCGCCGCTCGTCGACCTCCCGGGCCTCGTCTATCAGACGGAGGAGGTCGCTCAGGCGACGCTCGAGTCGCTCGGCCTGGTTTACGGGATCACGACTGTGAACTATTCGCCGAGCGTCGCGAGCGGCGTCGTCATGGGCATCATGCTCGACGGCAGCGCCGATGTGATCACCACCTCGACGCAGGTCGAGGCCGGCTCCGTCATCAATCTCGTGGTGTCGAACGGTCTGGTGAACGTCCCCGATTTCGCAGGCAAGCCGGTCGCCGAGGCGAAGGCGACGCTGACGAGCCTCCAGCTCGGGTCGAGCCTGGTGCTCGACAACTCGTGCACCGGGCAGACGGTGGTCAGCCAGTCCGTCGCCGGTGACGTCGCGCAGAAGACGAAGGTCACGCTGACCTACTGCTCCGGGTGACCCGAGGTCGGCGCGGTGACGGGCGGTTCGCCGCGCTCCGGGCGGGTCAGCCGAGTTTGACGAGCGGGCTGAGGTCGCTCGCGCGTTCCGCGGCACCCGCGAGACCCGCCGCCGACAGCCAGTTGCCGAGCATCCGGTAGCCGCCCTCGGTGAGCACCGACTCCGGGTGGAACTGCACGCCGACGATCGGTGCCGAGGTGTGACGCAGGCCCATGATGACGCCACCCTCGGTGCGTGCGGTCACCTCCAGGTCGGGGGGGACGGTGCCGTCGACGACCGCGAGCGAGTGGTACCGGGTCGCCCGGAACGGCTGCGGGACCCCCGAATAGAAGTCCGAGGCGTCGTGCCGGATGAGCGAGGTCTTGCCGTGCATGAGCTCGTCGGCGTGGGTGACCGTCGCGCCGACCGCTTCGGCGATCGCCTGGTGGCCCAGGCAGACGCCGAGCAGAGGCGACCCCGCGGCGAGTGCGGCGTGCACGACGGGGATCGAGACGCCGGCGGCGGCGGGAGTGCCGGGCCCGGGAGAGATCAGCACTGCGTCGTAGTCGGCGACCCGCGAGGCGGCGTCGGTGGCCGGGAACGAGTCGTTGCGCACCACCTCCGTCACGGCGCCGAGCTGCTGGAGGTATCCGTCGAGCGTGTAGACGAAGGAGTCGTAGTTGTCGAGGACGAGAACCCGGGTCATCCGTCGACCGTGACTTCCTGAGGAGCCACGAGAGTGTCGACCCACGGGAACACCCAGAACACGCAGACGGCCAGGATGCCCGCCACCGCGACGAGCAGGATGAGCAGCCGCACCCACCACGGTCCGGGCAGGATCCGCCACAGCGCTGCGTACATCAGCCCGCCCCCTGCACGTTGGTCGTGATCTCGGCAGGCACGCCGCCGGCCCGCGGGTAGAAGGAGTCGTAGACGCCGTACGCGATGATGCGCTCGGCGGTGGAGAAGAACGGGTTGCACGTGGTGAGCGTGATGTAGCGCTCGCTCGGCTCGACCCCCGCCGCCTGGGGCACCGGGTCGAGCACCCCGACGCCGCTGGGCCTTACGTACTCGAGGTTGCGGAAGCTGTACTGGTACCACCCGTCGACGGTCTCGACGTAGATGCGGTCGCCGACCTGCAGCTGGTGGACGTCGCGGAAGTTGCCGCCTCCGCTGGAGCGATGCGAGGCGAGCGCGAAGTTGCCGAGCGCACCGGGCATCTGCGTCGTCGGGTAGTGGCCGATGTTGCCCTTGTTGAGCACGTCGGTCGTGCCCACCCCTTCCGCGATCGGACGGTAGTAGTCGGGCCCGAAGCGCGGAATGATCAGGTTCGCGAACCGCTCGGCGTTCCCGGGCGCCGTGCCCACGGGGGGCGTCTCGGTGAGAGCGGGGTCGCCCGCCTCGCTCGGGGGCACGTCGGAGTAGTCGGCCCCCCAGTCGTCGGCCTGCTCCGCGGCCTCGGTATTGAGCCGCCCGCCGACGATCACGTCGCCGAGCCACACCTGATAGCCGAGGAATGCGAGCACGAGGAGCCCGGCGGTGATGAGAAGCTCCCCCAGCACACCGACGACCGTCACCCGGCGCCGCGGCCGCGGTCGGCGGAGCTGTGCCCGGTCCGTCATGCCCACGATTCTACGTCGCGGGGCCCGCTCCCCGGATCGCGCTCGGAACCGGCTCGGTTAGACTGCTGCGCATGGCCCGACCCAAGTCAAACACCCCGGCGCGCAAGGCCTCCTCCGGCGAGGACGACGGTCGCGAGGGGCGCGAGAACCTTCCGAACCCGGTGTGGTTCAAGCCGATCATGTTCGGCTTCATGCTGCTCGGGCTCACCTGGATCATCGTCTACTACCTGAGCCAGGGTTCGTGGCCGATCCCGGGCATCAACGAGGCGAACATCGCGATCGGGTTCGGCTTCCTGATCATCGGGTTCTTCATGACCACGCGGTGGCGCTGACCCGGGCTCTTCCCGCCCTCACCCGGGGTGAGTTACACCGGTGTGATTCTGTCCACACTGTGGATAGGCCTGTGGATGGATCGGGGCCCGGTCGACCTCAGAGCAGGCTGCGCAGAATCGCGAACAGGATGAATCCGCCGACCACCGCCGCGAGGATCAGGTGGGTCGTCCGCGGAGTCGCGCGCGAGCGGTCGTCGGCCCGTTGGAACAGCCAGGTGGCTCCCGCGCCGCCGATCAGCCCGCCGATGATCAGCGGCAGGAAGAATCCGCCGAACGCCAGGCTGATCAGCAGGTTGATGCCGATCATGATCAGCACCTGGACCCGCGCGGGCGGATAGGACCAGACGTAGATCAGGTACGACCCGAACATCCCGAACAGCATCCCGGACAGCCCGAACGACGCGCCGCCCGCGATGACCATCGCCGCAGCCCCGATCCCGCCGGAGACGAGCAACATGATCAGGTACCTCGCGCGTCCCAGGTTCTGCTCGACCGACGGCCCGGTCAGCAGGAAGAACACCGAGCTGAGCAGGATCGAGATCAGGAACGTCGGCGCCGCCGGATACACCAAGCCGGCGGTGAAGTATCGCCAGATCTCGAGCGGGGCATCGGCGGTCGCGAACAGGAAGACGAACGGGATGCCGCCGGTCACGAGCCCGGCGATGCCGAACAGCACCACGACGCCGACGATGCCCCAGGTCAGAACGGGCGTCTCCGAGCCGGGCTTGAGCATCCGGCCGAGCGTCGCGCCGAACCCCGACGTCGAGTCGGCAGACCGCGCCGGACGCGACGCGCGGGTCGGACGGTTCCTGGAGGCCGGACGCTTGGTCTCGCCGCCGGCGCTCTTCCACGTCACCGAGCCGCCCGTCTCCTTGACGCAGTCGGGGCACTGCACGCCCGAGGGTGTGAAGATCTGACACTCGGGGCAGATCGTGCGCCCGCAGCGCGTGCAGAGCGTCCAGCTCTCGCGCTGCGGGTGCCGATAGCAGACGTCGGCGGAGGTGGCGGCCACAGGCGGGTCGGTCAGACCGCGTCGACGGAGATCGAGGTGATGACGACGTCCTCGAGCGGCTTGTCGCGCCCATCCGTGTCGACGGCCTCAATCGCGTCGACGACCGCCTTGCTCGCGTCGTCGGCGACCGCCCCGAAGATCGTGTGCTTGCCGTTGAGCCACGGGGTCGCCACGGTCGAGATGAAGAACTGCGAACCGTTCGTGCCGCGCCCCTGCTGGATTCCGGCGTTCGCCATCGCGAGCAGGTACGGCTCGGTGAAATGCAACTCCGGGTGGATCTCGTCGTCGAACTGGTAGCCGGGGCCGCCGATGCCCTTGCCGAGCGGGTCGCCGCCCTGCAGCATGAACTGCTTGATGATGCGGTGGAAAATCACCCCGTCGTACAGCGGGCTGTTCCTGGTCTCGCCGGTCGCCGGGTCCTTCCACTCCTTCTCGCCGGTGGCGAGCCCGACGAAATTGTCGACGGTGACGGGGGCGTGGAAGCCGAACAGGTTGACCCTGATGTCGCCGAGCGTGGTGTGGATGGTGGCGACGTGGGTGTGCGCAGTCATGGGGGCAAGTCTTTCACGGACACCTGTCGCATGTGACGAGTGTTGGCAAGCCCTAGGGCGCATCCAGGCGGACGTGGCAGGATTGGCGCACCAGATAGGTTTCGACGACCGGAGGATCACATGGCTCTCTCACGGAAGCGCCAGCGCGAACTCAAGCGCCTCAAGCGGGACGCCGAGCGGCTCTGGGATGAGCAGCGCGACGCCATCGAGCACGCGACGGTGGTGCTGAAGGATGCCCGCCGCCAGGCCACCAACTACGCCCGGGAAGAACTGCAGCCCCGAGTGCGCGACGGGTTCGGTGCCGCGCGCGGCGTCGCGGTGAGCGCGCGCGAGCGGATCACCGACGATGTGCTCCCGGCGATCTCCGGCACGATCGGCTCGGCTCTCGCCGTGCTCGAGGCCGTGAAGAACCCGCAGGTGCGCGAGGTCGTGCGCCGCGTCTCGAAGGCCGGCCAGAAGGTCGGCGTCGTCACGCCGCCGAAGTCGTCGGGCCCCGGCCGCTACATCCTCATCGGTCTCGCCGCCGTCGCGGTCGCCGGGGTGGCCTACGCCGCGTGGCAGACGCTCCGCGCCGACGACGACCTCTGGATCGAGGATCTGGGCGACCCGGGCAGCGCCGACGTCGACGACGACGAGTTCTGAGCCGTCGCGCCCGGTCATCGGCTCCGCGGCGGCGGTCGACCTCTCGGTCGCCGGAAGTGGAGCCTAGGGGAATCGAACCCCTGACCTCCTGCTTGCAAAGCAGGCGCTCTACCAATTGAGCTAAGGCCCCGTGCCGGTCGGCTGCGCGCTCGCCCGACTTCGTTCTGAAACGACGAAGTCCCCATCAGGGGACTCGATCGTGGGGATACGAGGACTTGAACCTCGGACCTCTTCGTTATCAGCGAAGCGCTCTAACCGCCTGAGCTATATCCCCGTTCGGCTCGGATCCCAGGATCCAGGCCGAGGATCAGCGTACCAGCCCTCAGGAGTTCTGGAATCCGACGAGCAGCCCGCCGGTCAAGCGGACGCTGAGGTTGTAGAGGAACGCGGCCACGGCGCCGAGGGCGGTGCCGACGATCGTGTTCAGCAGCGCGATCACGAGCGTGAAGACGAGCACCTGACCGATCCCGAAGCTGTTGGTAACGGAGAAGTTGTCGTCGCTCATCACCTCGCGCAACGTCTCGTCGAGGGTATCGAACACCTGGGTCGAGTAGAGCACGACCCAGATCAGCACGCTCGCCACGATCAGCACGATGCCGAGGCTCATCCAGACCAGGAACGAGAGCTTCACCAGCGACCACACGTCGAGGTAGACGAGCTTGAGGCGCACCTGACGGCTCGTCGTCTGCCGCATCTCTTTGCGTTGAAGTTTCTCGGCGACGCTCATCGCTATTCCTGGTCCTCTCCGTCGGCCGCGGGGGCGGGCTCGGTGCTTCCGTCCACCGCCTCGGCTTCGTCGACGGTCTCGATGTTGCGTTCGCTGTTCTTCGCGATCGCGATGATCTTGTCGTCGTCGTCGAAACGCGCGAAGACGACGCCCATCGTATCCCGCCCTTTGGCAGGAACCTCGGCAACCGCTGAACGGACGACCTTGCCGCTCGCGAGCACCACCAGCACCTCGTCGTCGTCTTCGACGATGAGGGCGCCGGCGAGGTCGCCGCGCGTCTCCGTCAGCTTCGCGACCTTGATGCCGAGGCCGCCTCGGTTCTGCACGCGGTACTCGGTCACCGCCGTGCGCTTGGCGTAGCCGCCCTCCGTCACGACGAAGACCGACCCCTCATCGGCGACGACGGATGCCGACAGCAGCGCGTCGCCGGGCCGGAAGTCCATGCCCTTCACGCCCGAGGTCGAACGTCCCATCGGACGCATCGCGGAGTCGGTCGCCGCGAAGCGGATCGATTGCCCCTTGCGCGAGACGAGCAGCACCTCGGTGCCGTTCTCGACGAGCATCGCCGAGACGAGCTCGTCGCCCTCGCGCAGGTTGATCGCGATGATTCCGCCGCTTCGGTTGGTGTCGTACTCGGTGAGCGCGGTCTTCTTCACCAGGCCGCCGCGAGTGGCGAGCACGAGGTAGGTCGCGACCGAGTAGTCGCGGATGTCGAGCACCTGCGCGATCTGCTCGTCGGGCTGCAGCGCGAGGAGGTTGGCGACGTGCTGGCCCTTCGCGTCGCGGCCGGCCTCCTGGATCTCGTACGCCTTCGCGCGGTAGACCCGACCCTTGTCGGTGAAGAACAGCAGCCAGTGGTGCGTCGTCGTCACGAAGAAGTGCTCGACGACGTCATCCGCCCGCAACTGCGCGCCCTTCACGCCGCGGCCGCCGCGGTGCTGCGAGCGGTAGTTGTCGCTGCGGGTGCGCTTCACGTAGCCGCCCCGAGTGATGGTGATGACCATCTCCTCCTCGGGGATCAGGTCTTCGACGCTCATGTCTCCGTCGAAGCCCATGAGGATTTCGGTGCGCCGGTCGTCGCCGAACTTGGCGACGATCTCGGTGAGCTCCGTGGTCACGATCTCGCGCTGGCGCGACTCGCTCGCGAGGATCGCCTGGTACTCGGCGATCTCGAGCTCGAGCTCGGCGAGGCGGTCGCGGATCTTCTGCCGCTCGAGCGCGGCGAGCCTGCGCAGCTGGAGAGCCAGGATGGCGTCCGCCTGCAGTTCGTCGACATCCAGAAGCTGCATGAGGCCGGTACGCGAAGTCTCGACGTCGGGCGATCGGCGGATGAGGGCGATCACCTCGTCGAGCGCGTCGAGGGCCTTCGCGTAGCCGCGCTGGATGTGGGCGTCCGCCTCGGCTTTCGCCAGCCGGAACCGGGTGCGCCGCACGATCACTTCGATCTGGTGCGTGATCCAGTAGGAGATGAAGCCGTCGAGGGCGAGAGTGCGCGGCACGCCGTCGACGATCGCGAGCATGTTCGCGCCGAAGTTCTCCTGAAGCGAGGTGTGCTTGTAGAGGTTGTTGAGCACCACCCGAGCCACGGCGTCGCGCTTGAGCACGATCACCAGGCGCTGGCCGGTGCGACCCGACGACTCGTCGCGGATGTCGGCGATGCCCGCGAGCTTGCCTTCTTTGACCAGGTCGGCGATCTTCACGGCGAGGTTGTCGGGGTTGACCTGGTACGGCAGCGCGGTGACGACGAGGCAGGTGCGACCCTGCAGCTCCTCGACCTCGACGACGGCCCGCATCGTGATCGAGCCGCGGCCCGTGCGGTAAGCATCCTGGATTCCGCGGATGCCGAGGATCTGCGCGCCGGTCGGGAAGTCGGGACCTTTGACGCGCTGGATGGCGGCTTCGAGCAGTTCCTCGCGCGTGGCGTCGGGGTGCTCGAGCGCCCAGAGCGCGGCGGAGGCGACTTCACGCAGGTTGTGCGGCGGGATGTTCGTGGCCATGCCGACCGCGATGCCGACGGAGCCGTTGACCAGCAGGTTCGGGAATCGCGCCGGGAGGACCGTGGGCTCCTGGGTGCGGCCGTCGTAGTTGTCCTGCATGTCGACGGTGTCTTCGTCGATGTCGCGGACGAGCTCCATGGCGAGCGGTGCCATCTTGGTCTCGGTGTACCGGTGGGCGGCCGCGCCGTCGTTGCCGGGCGAGCCGAAGTTGCCCTGCCCGAGGGCGAGCGGGTAGCGCAGCGACCACGGCTGCACCAGGCGCACGAGAGCGTCGTACACCGACGAGTCGCCGTGCGGGTGGAACTGACCCATCACGTCGCCGATGACGCGGGTGCACTTGCTGAACGCCCGATCGGGGCGGTAGCCGCCGTCGTACATCGTGTAGATGACGCGGCGGTGCACGGGCTTGAGCCCGTCGCGCACGTCGGGCAGAGCACGCCCGACGATCACGCTCATCGCGTAATCGAGGTAGGAGCGCTGCATCTCCAGCTGGAGATCGACGGGCTCGATCTTGTCGTGCCGGTTCGGGTCCAGCCCGGTGGTGTCTGCCATGTGTCAGTCCTCAGATATCCAGGAAGCGAACGTCTTTGGCGTTCTGCTGGATGAAGTTGCGGCGCAGTTCCACATCGTCGCCCATCAGCGTCGCGAAGATGCCGTCGGCGATCGCGGCGTCGTCGAGGGTGATCTGGCGCAGCGTGCGGGTTTCGGGGTTCATCGTCGTGTCCCACAGTTCCTGGTGGTTCATCTCGCCGAGACCCTTGTAGCGCTGGATCGACGACTCCTTCGGGAGCCGTTTGCCGTTGGCCTTGCCATCCGCGAGCAGTGCGTCGCGTTCGGTGTCGGAGTAGACGTAGTCGTGCTCAGCGTTCGTCCACTTGATGCGGTACAGCGGCGGGGCGGCGAGGTAGACGTAGCCCAGCTCGATGAGCGGCCGCATGTAGCGGAACAGCAGGGTGAGCAGCAGGGTCGTGATGTGCTGCCCGTCGACGTCGGCATCCGCCATCAGCACCACCTTGTGGTACCGGGCCTTCTCGCCGTCGAAATCCTCGCCGATGCCGGTGCCGAAGGCGGTGATCATGGCCTGGATCTCGGCGTTGCCGAGCGCGCGGTCGAGGCGCGCCTTCTCGACGTTGAGGATCTTGCCGCGCAGGGGGAGGATCGCCTGCGTGCGCGGGTCGCGGCCGGTCTTCGCCGATCCCCCGGCCGAGTCGCCCTCGACGAGGAAGATCTCGCTCTCGGTCGGATCCTTGCTCGAGCAGTCCGAGAGCTTGCCGGGCATCCCGCCGCCCTCGAGCAGGCCCTTACGCCGGGTCTGCTCGCGTGCCTTGCGGGCGGCGAGGCGCGCGGTCGCCGCCTGGATCGATTTGCGGATGACATCCCGCGCCTGGTTGGGGTTGCGATCGAACCAGTCGGTGAGCTGGTCGCCGACGACGCGCTGCACGAACGACTTCGCCTCGGTGTTGCCGAGCTTGGTCTTCGTCTGTCCTTCGAACTGCGGTTCGGAGAGCTTGATCGAGATGACGGCGGTGAGCCCTTCGCGTACGTCGTCCCCGGTGAGGTTCTCGTCCTTCTCCTTGAGCAGGCCCTTCTCCCGTGCGTACTTGTTGACGAGCGTCGTCAACGCGGCGCGGAAGCCCTCCTCGTGGGTGCCGCCCTCGTGGGTGTTGATGACGTTCGCGTAGGTGTGGACGCTCTCCGAGTAGGAGGTCGTCCACTGCATCGCGATCTCGAGAGCCATGTGGCGCTCGGTGTCTTCGGTCTCGAACGAGATGACCTCGTCGTGGATGATCTCCGCCTTCTTGGCATTGTTGAGGTATTCGACGTAGTCGACCAGGCCTCGGTCGTAGAGGAAGGTGTCGGAACGCTTCTGCTCCTCGCCCTCCGCGAGCGGACGCTCGTCGGTGAGCGAGATCGACAGACCCTTGTTGAGGAACGCCGTCTGCTGGAACCGGCTGCGGAGGGTCTCGTAGTCGAACTCGACGGTCTCGAAGATGTCGGCGTTCGGCCAGAAGGTGATCGTCGTGCCGGTCTCGGTCGTCGACTCCTCCTTCTTCAAGGGGGCGTCGGGAACACCGATGTGGTACGTCTGCCGGTACACGTTCCCCTGGCGGCTGACTGCGACATCGAGCTTCGAGGAGAGCGCGTTGACGACCGAGCTGCCGACGCCGTGCAGGCCGCCGGAGACCGCGTACCCGCCGCCGCCGAACTTGCCGCCGGCGTGCAGGACGGTGAGCACGACCTCGACCGTCGACCGCTTCTCGACCGGATGGATGTCGACCGGGATGCCACGGCCGTTGTCGACGACCCGCAGGGCGCCGTCTTCCAGGATCGTGACCACGATGGTGTCGCAGTACCCGGCGAGCGACTCGTCGACGGCGTTGTCGACGATCTCGTAGACCAGGTGGTGCAGACCGCGGGGACCAGTCGAACCGATGTACATGCCGGGACGCTTGCGGACGGCTTCGAGGCCTTCGAGGACCTGGATGTCCGAGGCGCCGTAGTTCGCATCGGACTCGCCCTGACGCGGGGTGGGACTCATGGGGAGGTGGCTCCTGCCGGGGTCGTGCTCGGCCCCGGAAAACGCCGGCCGGCCGAATACTCGATTCTAGCCCGCGAAGCGGGTCGCGACCGGGAGAATCGGCGATCTGAGGGCTTTTCGTCGGTCGGTCGACCGGATTTGCCTTCTCAGCCGTAGGTATCGCGTGGACCCCGCCCTTGAACCGCCTTGGGGCCGTGTTTCCAGGAGGGGGCGTGGGGTGCGAGAAAGCGGGCCGCCTCGACTCCCGCCGCGGGGAACAGCTCGGCGATGCTGTTGAGCACCGTCGCCGACATGAGCCGGAGCTGCTGGGCCCAGGCCGTCGAGTCGCATTGGACGCTTAGCACGCCGTCCTCGATCCCGATCGGCGACGCGTGCGCGGCGGTCTCGGCGCCGACGATGTCAGGCCAGGATGCGAGCAGTTCGGCGCGGGCGAGCGGCGACTCCCAGCCGCGCGCCACGGCCATCCCGGAGAGCACGTCGCCGAGGCCGCGGGGGTCGCGGCCGACCCCGTAGGGTTCGCTCGCGGCGGCGCCCGCGCTTCGGCGCCGCCGCCGTCCGTCCGAGCTCCGCAACTCGGGGTCGCCGAACAGCCGGCGCAGCCGCCGGTACACGGCGATGTGCTCGGGGACCTTCTCGTCGGGGGCGTCGCTCACGTCTCCTCCCCGGGATCGATGATCTCTCCCGCCCGGATGTGCACGGTGTTCGCGCGGAGCGCGTCGGGCACGTCGCCGAGCACCGCGGCGGTGATGAGCACCTGCTCGTAGCCCTCGATCCCGTCGGCGAGGCGGCCGCGGCGCGATTCGTCGAGCTCGGCGAACACGTCGTCGAGGATGATGACCGGATCCCCGAGCGGGGAGTCGGCCCGCAGGGTCGCCGCGGCCGCGAGCTTGAGCGAGAGCGCGAACGACCAGGATTCGCCGTGACTCGCGTAGCCCTTGGCGGGGAGTCCGTTGAGGGTGAGCACGAGGTCGTCGCGGTGCGGGCCGACGAGGGTGAGGCCCCGATCCAGTTCCTGCCGACGCACCCGGGCGAGGGCCGCCGTGAAGGTCTGACGCACCTCCGCCGGGTCGAGCGCGGCGGTCTCCCCGGCATCCTCGTCGTCGTGAAGGGACCCCACGATGCTCAGCCGGTGCCCGAGGTCGGCGGAGTGGGCATCGCCGGCGATGCGGCGATACGCGTCGGCGACGTGCGGGCGAACCCGGTCGATCAGCGCGGAACGTTCGACGACGATCTGCGAACCGAGCTCGGTGAGGCGCTCGTCCCACACTTCGAGCGTCGAGAGCTGGGACTCGGCCGCCCGGGAGGACCGCACCGACTTCAGCAGGCTGGTGCGCTGGCGCAGCACCCGGTCGTAGTCGCCGAGCACTCCGGCCAGACGCGGCGAGAGCTGCACGAGCAGCTGATCGAGGTAGCGGCGCCGGCCACCCGGGTCGCCGCGCACGAGCGCGAGGTCCTCGGGAGCGAACAGCACGCTCGTGGCGTAGCGCGGCAGCTCGCGGGGTTTCGTCGGGACGCGGTTGACCTGCGCGCGGTTCGCCCCGGTGCGGTTGATCTGCACCTCGACCAGCACCGAGCGTTCGGCGTGCTCGAGCCGCGCCCGCACGATGGCCGCGTCCCGGCCAGCGCGGATCAGCGCCTGATCTCCGGCGACCCGGTGCGAGCCGAGGGTGCTGAGATAGCCGATCGCCTCGACCAGGTTGGTCTTGCCCTGACCGTTGCTGCCGACGAACAGATTCGGTCCGGCCACGAGGTCGACCTCCGCGGTCTCGTAGTTGCGGAAGTCACTCAGCGCGAGATGGGTGACGATCACGGGACGATTCTGCCCCGGAGTTCCGTCACGCCTTGCGGACGGCGTGCCCGCCGAACTGCTTGCGCAGCGCGGCGACGGCCTTCATCGACGGGGAGTCCTTCTGCCGGGACACGAACCGCGCGAAGATCGCGGCACTGATGGTCGGAACCGGCACCGCGTGGTCGAGCGCGTCGTGCACCGTCCAGCGGCCCTCACCGGAGTCCTCCACATAGCCTTCGATGTCGGAGAGATCGGGATCCTCCTGGAGCGCCTTCACCAGCAACTCGAGCAGCCAGCTGCGCACGACGGTCCCGCGCTGCCAGGCCGTGAACACACCCGGAACGTCGTGGATCAAGTCGTCCCGCGCCTCCATCAGCTCGAAGCCCTCGGCCCAGGCCTGCATGATCGCGTACTCGATGCCGTTGTGCACCATCTTCGCGTAGTGCCCCGCCCCGACCGACCCGGCGTGCACGAAACCTTCCTCGCGCGGCCCCTCGGGGCGGAGGGCGTCGAAGATCGGCAGCAGTTCCTGGATGTCGGCCGCGTCACCGCCAGCCATCAGCCCGTAGCCGTTCTCGAGACCCCAGATGCCACCTGAGACGCCGCAATCCACGAACCGGATCTTCTTCTCGGCCAGCTGCGCGGCGTGCAGAGCGTCGTCGGTGAACCGCGAGTTGCCGCCGTCGATGATCACGTCGCCCGGTTCCAGCACGGCTGAGATATCGGTGATGACGGAATCGGTGATCGCTCCCGACGGCACCATCACCCACACGATGCGCGGCGTCGGCAGGGCTGCGGCGAGCGCGACCAGATCGGGCACGTCGGTGACGTCGGGGTTGGGGTCGTAGCCCGTGACCTCGACCCCTGCGCGCCGGAGGCGCTCGCGCATGTTGCCGCCCATCTTGCCGAGGCCGACGAGTCCGATGTGCATGGAGGCCTTCGTCATGGAGCGTTCCCCGATCAGCGAAGCAGCAGGTTGGGCTGCAGGAGGTATTTGTAGTTGTCGGCGCCGGGCTGGTCTTTCGACGATTGGCTCGTGATCAGCACTGGGCCCGGCTTGTTCGGGTTGTCGGTCTTCGTGAACGAGATCCGCACGTACTCCGAATGCACCGCGCCGAGGCCGTCGAGCAGGAACGACGGTTTGAGCGAAACCACGGTGTCTTCGCCGTGCAGCAGGCTCTCAATCGTCTCGGACGCCTGGGCGTTCTCGGCGCCGGCTGCTTCGAGGCTCAGTCCGTCGACCGAGAACGAGAATCTCAGCGCGGCTTCTCGCTCGAGTACGAGCGACACGCGCCGGGTCGCCTCGACGAGATCCGCGGTGTTGATGACGGCGTAATTGTCGACGTTCTCCGGGAAGAGCCGCTTCACCGGTGGGAAATTGCCCTTGATCAGCAGTGACGTGACGGTCTTCTTGTCGGCGCTGAAGGCGATGAGCTCGCGATCGTCACCGCGGGCGATCGTGACCGCGACGGTGCCGCTGTGCGCGAAAGTCTTGCCGATCTCGGCGAGCGTGCGGGCCGGGATGAGGGCCGCGGTTCCTTCAGCGCTCGTCGAACCGGAGTCCCAGTCGATCTCGCGGACGGCGACCCGGTACCGGTCGGTGGCGACGAGCGAGAGGCTGCTGTCGCCGACCTCAAGCTGCACGCCGGTGATCACCGGGGTCACGTCGTCGCGAGAGGCGGCGACGGTGACTTGCGACACGGCGGCCGCGAAGTCCTCGGCGGGGAGCACACCGGTGCGCTCGCCGACCTGAGGGAGCGTCGGGTACTCCTCGACCGGCATGCTGCCGAGAGTGAACTTCGCCGAGCCGCATTGCACCGCGATCTTGCCGTCGACGGTCGAGAACTGCACGGGGGCGTTCGGCAGCCGGCTCGCGATGTCGGCGAGGAGGCGTCCCGAGACGAGTGCACTCCCCGGCTCGTCGACATCCGCGGTGATCTCGGTGCGCGACGACACCTCGTAATCGAACGACGAGAGGACGAGGGAGCCGTCGTTCGCTTCGAGCAACACACCGCTGAGAATCGGCTGCGTCGTGCGCTGCGGCAGGAGCTTGACCGCGAACGACACAGCCTCGCTCAGGACGTCCCGGTTGACCTGGAACTTCACGAAAGGACTCCTTGTTCGCCGAGGATGGCCGGCGTGATTCACGAAAACGGGCGGAAACCCGGGTGGGCCAGGATTTCACATCGATCCTGGCACAGGAAGAGCCCCGCGGCTTCTGGGGGTTCGACGGGCGGTGAGAGGTTGTCGAACAGCGAGAGTGAAGAGGAAGAGTTAATCCTCTTAACCGGTGTTGACATGTGGATAAGCGGAGGAGATGGCTGTCGTTGGCGGGAAACTACACCGCTGTGAGTTGCCGAGAATCTGTGGAGACGCGTGCCCCCTCGGTGGACAACCGGCGAACACCTCCGGGACTTCCCCCGTCGGGGGGAGAGATGTCCACATGTCGGCGCGGCGCGTCACCCAAGTTATCCACAGAGTTTCCACACCTTGTGGACTCGGCTGGTCGGAGACTGTTTCGTCTAGTCCCCCGTTCGGGGGCAGCCGGCTCAGAGCTTGTTGAAGCGCTGGTTCTGCTTGATGCGCGTCGTGAGCTCGGTGACCTGGTTGTAGATCGAGCGACGCTCCTTCATGAGTTCGCTGATCTTCTTGTTCGCGTACATCACGGTCGTGTGGTCGCGGTTGCCGAACAGCTGGCCGATCTTGGGCAGCGACAGGTTCGTCAGTTCGCGGCAGAGGTACATCGCGATCTGCCGGGCGGTGGCGATCGCCTGAGAGCGGCTCGAGCCGTAGAGGTCGTCGACCGAGAGTTTGAAGTACTCCGCGGTGTGATTGATGATGTCGACCGGCGAGATGACGTTGTCTTCGTCGAGGGTGATGAGGTCCTTCAGCACGGTCTGCACGAGTTGCAGATCGACGGGCGTGCGGTTGAGGCTCGCGAACGCGGTCACCCGGATGAGAGTGCCCTCGAGTTCACGGATGTTGCTCGACACCTTCGTCGCGATGAACTCGAGGATTTCGTCGGGCACCTGGAGTTTCTCGCTCTGGGCCTTCTTGCGCAGGATCGCGATGCGGGTCTCGAGGTCGGGCGCCTGCACATCGGTGATGAGACCCCACTCGAAGCGCGATCGCATCCGATCTTCGAAGCCGGTGAGGAATTTCGGCGCGACATCGCTCGTGATGACGACCTGCTTGCTGTGGTCGTGCAGCGTGTTGAAGGTGTGGAAGAAGGCCTCCTGGGTCTCCACCGCGCGCTGCAGGAACTGGATGTCGTCGATCAGCAGGATGTCGATCTCGCGGTAGCGCGACTGGAATGCCGCCGACCTGTTGTTCTGGATCGAGTTGATGAAGTCGTTGGTGAATTCCTCGCTGGACACGTAGCGCACCCGGATGCCGGTGTACAGGTTCTCGGCATAGTGACCGATCGCGTGCAGGAGGTGGGTCTTGCCGAGGCCCGAGTCTCCGTAAATGAAGAGCGGGTTGTAGGCCTTGGCCGGGGCCTCGGCCACGGCGACCGCGGCCGCGTGCGCGAAGCGGTTCGAGCCGCCGATGACGAAGTTGTCGAAGTTGTACTTCGGATTGAGCCGGGAGTCGCCGCGACGGGCGGAGACCTCGCCGATGGTCGCGATCGGCTCGGGTGACGCGAGGCCGAGGTCGTCGCCGGAGTCGGCGACCGGGGTGAGGGTGGCGGCCTGCATCTCGGGGTTCACGACGATCGCGAAGTTGACGACCTCCTCGGCCGCGCCGGTGATCGCTTCGATGAGTGGGACCCGGATGCGCTGTTCGAGCATGCCGCGCGTCAGCTCGTTAGGGACCTCGAGATAGAGCACGCCGTTCAGGACACCCTTGGCCTCGACGAGGTTCACGAAGCCGTGCAGCTGCGGGGTGATGCGCTCGTCGGCGCCGAGTTGAGCGACTACGGCAGACCACAGCTCTCGGGTCGGGTCGATCTCGGTCATGCCTTCATCCTGGAATGTGGGTGAGTTGTACACAGGGTTATCCACCGCTCGGATTCCTGTGGACGACGGAGTTCACCTTAGTTCTCGGCGGCCCGAAGCGGTCAACCTCGAGGCGCGACCTGGGGACGGCGCGACCGCGTCGTTTGACCGTGGGGGGAGCTGACCGTATCTTTAATCAGTTCACCCGCGGTCGTTCGCGGGACTACCTGATCTTCCCGGCCTCCGATCGCCTCGGCCGCCGGGCGTGGAGACCAATCATGACCAAGCGAACCTTCCAGCCGAACAACCGTCGTCGCGCCAAGGTGCACGGCTTCCGTCTCCGCATGCGCACGCGCGCCGGCCGTGCCATCCTCGGTGCTCGTCGTCGCAAGGGGCGCACCGAGCTCTCCGCCTAAGAGCCCGTGCTCGCCAGGGCGAACCGGGTGGTGCTCCCTGTGGACTTCCGCGCCACCGTCCGTCGAGGACGGCGCACCGCGACGGCGTCCGCGGTCTACCACCGACTCGCCACCGACCCCGCTGCGCCCGCGCGCTTCGGGGTCGTCGTGTCGAAAGCGGTCGGCAATGCCGTCGTGCGCAATCAGGTGCGCCGCCGCCTGAAAGCCCTGAGCCGCGACCTGGTCGACGCCGGCCACCGAGGCGAGGATGTGGTCATCCGGGTCCTGCCCGGACCAGCCTCAGCTTCCTGGGATAGTCTCTCCGCCGATATGCACGCCGTGCTCCCTGCCGCCGCTCGCCCGCGGCCCGAGACCGCATGATGCGCGCGCTCACCTTGGTCTGGTTGCTGCCCCGTAACGTCTGCGTGTTGATTCTTCGCGGCTACCGGGTCGCCATCTCGCCGCTCTACGGCGACGTCTGCCGCTACTACCCGAGCTGCTCGGCTTACGCGCTCGGCTCCATCCAGCAGCGCGGAGTGATCAAGGGCGTCGTGCTCGGCGTCTGGCGGATCCTGCGCTGCCACCCGTGGGCGAAGGGCGGGGTGGATGACGTCCGCGTCGCCTCCGTCCCTCGTTACCGCATCACGAACTTCGGCTTCGTCATCCCGGCGAGCTTGGGAAAGGCCTGACACCACCGTGGACATCTTTGGTTTCTTCAATTCGCTGCTGTGGCCCATCAAGTGGGTCATCGAAGCGATCCTGGTGGGGTTCCACACCCTGCTCGATGCCCTCGGGATGGACCCCGCGGCGGGTCTCACCTGGGTGCTCTCGATCGTGGGCCTCGTGCTCGTCGTGCGTGCGGCCCTCATCCCGATCTTCGTGCGCCAGATCAAGAGCCAGCGCAAGATGCTCGAGGTCGCTCCGCAGCTCAAGAAGATCCAGGACAAGTACAAGGGCAAGCGCGACCAGTTCTCGCGGGAGGCCATGCAGCGCGAGACGATGGAGCTGTACCGCAAAGCCGGCACGAACCCGTTCGCGTCCTGTCTACCCCTGCTGATCCAGATGCCGATCTTCTTCAGCCTCTTTTCGGTGCTGAACGAGTCGAAGCCGCAGCCGGACGGCAGTTACAAGGCCGGTGTCGGCCTGCTCAACCAGGAGCTGTCGGAGCAGTTCGGCAGCTCGTCGCTCTTCGACATCGCGCCTCTGCGCCACAGCATCCAATCGGCGCTCGCAGCGAACCCCGTCGAGACCGTTGTCATCGTGATCGCCGTGATCATGGTCGTGCTGATGACCGCGTCGCAGTTCATCACCCAGCTGCAGATCATGTCGAAGAATCAGTCGCCCGAGATGAAGGCCTCGCCGATGTACCGGCAGCAGCGGATCCTGCTGTACATCCTCCCCCTCGTCTTCGCGTTCTCGGGCTTCGCGTTCCCGATCGGCGTGATGTTCTACTGGCTCACCTCGAACGTCTGGACGATGGTGCAGCAGTTCCTGGTCATCCGGAATATGCCGACCCCGGGCAGCGAGGCGGCTCTCGCGCGCGAGGCGCGCCTCGCGAAGAAGCGCCGCAAGAGTATGACGGAGGACGTGGCCATCCTCGAAGAGATCGTCGAGGAGCCCAAGAAGATCCAGCGGCAACAGCCGGTGGGCAAGAACCGAGCGAAGAAGCAAGGCGGACGCCGATGAGTGACACCACCGAGACCCCGTTCATCGGCGAGACGGCGGATGCGACGGCCGATCGCCAGCAGCCCGAGGGCGACTCCGCCGAGCAGGGGGATCAGCGCGCTCTCTCCGAACAGGAGGTGATCGACGAGGGTGACGCGGCCGCCGACTACATCGAGGAGCTGCTCGACATCGCCGACATCGACGGCGACATCGACATCGACGCCCGCGGTGGCCGCGCCTACCTGTCGGTCTCTGCGACCGCAGACTCCAACCTGCGCTTGCTCTCGAAGCCCGACACGGTGGCCGCGGTGCAGGAACTGACCCGCCTCGCGGTGCAGAACAAGACCGGCCGGTTCTCGCGGCTGATTCTCGATATCGGCGGCTCCCGGGATGCCCGCGCCACCGAGCTCGCGGCGCTCGTGGACCACGCCATCGGACGGCTCGAGGGTGGAGCCGCCACGGCGTCGCTGCCCGCGATGTCGAGCTACGAGCGGAAGGTCGTGCACGACATCGTGGCGGAGCGCGGCTACACCTCGGAATCCGAGGGCGAGGGCCGCGACCGGCACACCGTCATCACGACGAAGTGACCACGACGTTTCACGTGAAACATTGATCGTCGAGGACGAGCCGGCCTACGCGGCGGAGTTGTTCGGCGACCGGATCGAGGTCGCCCGGGCATTCACCCGGGATCTCGCCCGGTACGGCGAGGAGCTCGGGCTCATCGGGCCACTCGAGGCCGAACGGCTCTGGTCGCGGCACGTCGTGAACTGCGTGCTCCTGGCTCCACTGCTCCGCGCGGGGCGCGTGGGAGACGTGGGCAGCGGCGCCGGCCTTCCCGGACTCGTGCTGGCGATCGCCCGCCCCGACGTGCACCTCGTGCTGATCGAGCCGATGGAGCGCCGCACCGACTGGCTCACCGCCGAGTCCGAGCGGCTGGGCTTGGCCAACGTCACGGTGCTGCGGGGGAGGGCGGAGGACCTCCGGCCCGATCCCCTGCTCGATCAGGTCACCGCGAGGGCGGTCTCGGCGCTCAGCAAGCTCGTGCCGCTGTGCGCTCCCCTCCTCAGGGCCGGCGGGGAGATGTTGTTCATGAAGGGCGCCCGGGTCGACGACGAAGTCGTCGCGGCGGAGAAGGTTCTCCGTAAGGCCCGCGCGCGTGAGCCCGAGGTGCTCGTGCTGGGCGACGGAATCGTCCCGGAGGTCACCCGGGTCTTTCGGGCTAGTCTGGGTCACTGATCTTCCGCGGCCCGGGCCGCGATGTTTCACGTGAAACACCCCCGCTCCACCCCGAAAGGCCTTCGTGAGCACGTTCGACCCCTCCACGCCCCTCGCCCAGGAAGTGGCGGACCTCACCCGCCGCCGCCTCGCCCTCGCCGATGCCACGCTCCCCGTCCCGGCCGAGACCCGCATCTTCACCGTCGCGAACCAGAAGGGCGGAGTCGGCAAGACGACGACGACCGTCAACCTCGCCGCCGCGCTCGCCCAGGCCGGTGCCCGGGTCCTCGTCATCGATCTGGATCCGCAGGGCAACGCTTCGACCGCGCTCGGCGTCGAGCACCGTGCCGAGATCGAGAGCGTCTACGATGTCATCGTCGGCGACGCGCCGATCCGCGACGCGGTGCAGCAGAGCCCCGAGTTCCCGGGCCTGTGGTGTCTGCCGGCCACCATCCACCTCGCCGGCGCCGAGATCGAACTGGTGTCGCTCGTGGCCCGCGAGCAGCGGTTGCGCTCCGCACTCGACCTCTACCTCGGCGAGGTCGACGACCCGTACCACTATGTCTTCATCGACTGCCCGCCGTCACTCGGCCTGCTCACGATCAACGCCTTCGTCGCGGCGAAGGAGGTGCTCATCCCGATCCAGTGCGAGTACTACGCGCTCGAGGGCCTGAGCCAGCTGCTCGACAACATCACACTGATCCAGCGCCACCTCAACCCGAAGCTGGCGCTGTCGACGATCCTCCTGACGATGTACGACTCGCGCACCAACCTCGCGAACCAGGTCGTCGACGAAGTGCGCGAGCACTTCCCGGCCGAGACCCTCACCACGGTCATCCCGCGCTCGGTGCGCATCTCGGAGGCGCCGAGCTACGGCCAGAGCGTCATCTCCTACGACGGCAACTCGACGGGCTCCCTCTCCTACCGCGAAGCCGCCTCGGAGATCGCGCACCGGAGCGTCGTCTGATGGCCGTTCCTAAGCGCACCGGCCTCGGACGCGGGATCGGGGCCCTCATCCCGACCGGCCCCGCGGTCGAGGAGAACGCCGAACATGATCGCCCGGTCGACGTGTTCTTCGGATCCGACTCCGACCTCGTCGCCGTGCCCGGCGCACGCCTCGCCGAACTCGACCTCACCGACATCGTCCCCAACGCCCAGCAGCCGCGCACCGAGTTCGAGCCGGAGGCGTTGCGCGAGCTGATCGTCTCGATCCGCGAGTTCGGGGTGCTGCAGCCGATCGTCGTGCGTCCGCGCGCGGGCGCTGCCGACGGCGAGCCGCAGTACGAGCTGATCATGGGGGAGCGGCGCTTCCGGGCATCGAAAGCCGCGGGCCTCCTGCGCATCCCGGCCGTCGTCAAAGACACCGCTGACGAGGCGATGTTGCGCGACGCGCTGCTGGAGAACATCCATCGCGCGAACCTCAACCCGCTGGAGGAGGCGTCGGCGTACAAGCAGCTGCTCGAGGACTTCGGTATCACCCAGGAGCAGCTCGCCGACCGCATCGGTCGCTCACGCCCGCAGATCACCAACACGATCCGCCTGCTCCGCCTGCCCGAGAACATCCAGACGAAGGTCGCCGCCGGCGTGCTCACGGCGGGTCACGCGCGCGCGATCCTCTCGGTGGGCGACGAGTCCGGGATGCGGAAGCTCGCCGACAAGATCATCAACGAGGACCTGTCAGTGCGGGCCGCGGAGGCGGCGGCCGGGCTCCTCGCGCCGCCCAAGGCGAAGACCGCGAAGCCCGTCGCCGGCAAACGCCAGGACCACCTGACCGAACTCGGCGAGCGGCTCGGCGACAAGCTGGACACGCGCGTCAAGATCGCGCTCGGTGCGGCGAAGGGCACGATCACGATCGACTTCGCCTCGGTCGCCGACCTGCGCCGGATCTTCGACGCGCTCGGGGTCGACTCCTCGGTCGACTGAGGACGCGCGTCACCGCGACCCGCGACTTACTCCGAAGCGGCCTCGGCCAGGCGGGTATAGATCCAGCCGAGGTCGTGCCCAGCGGCCTCGAGCGCCTGGGGCAGCAGCGAGGTCTCGGTGAGCCCCGGCAGCACGTTCGCTTCGAGGAACCACGGCGTGCCGGCACCGTCGACGATGAGGTCGACTCGGGAGAGGTGGCGCATCCCGAGTGCGACATGCGCCGTGACGGCCGTCTCCGCGGCGCGGGCGGCCACCTCCGGCGCCAGGCGGGCCGGGGTGTAGAACCGCGTCTCGCCGGCGTTGTAGCGCGCCTCGAAGGAGTAGACGCCCGAGAGGGGCTCGATCTCGACGGCGGGGAGCGCGACGGGACCGTCGCCGGTGTCGATGACGCCGACCGAGATCTCGGTTCCGGTGATCTGTTGCTCGACCAGCGCGACGTCCCAGTACGTGTAGGCCTCCACCATCGCGCGCGGCATCGCCGGCCGGTCGGTGACGATCGTGACGCCCTGAGCCGAGCCGCCTTGGGCGGGCTTCACGACGAGCGGAACCGGCAGCTCATCGTCGATCGCGGCGAAGATGGCGTCGGCCCCGAGTTCCCGGAACGCATCGCGGCCGAGGGTGATCGACGGCGGCGTGGACACCCCGGCGCGGCCGACGATGATCTTCGCGGTGGGCTTGTCCCAGGCGAGGCGGGCGGCCGACGAAGAGGAGCCGACGAAAGGAACGCCGAGGAACTCCAGCAGACCGCGCAGCGCGCCGTCTTCGCCGCTGGCGCCGTGCAGGGCGGGCCAGACGGCATCCGGTCGGTTGTCGCGCAGGTAGGCCAGCAGCGTGGCGTCGGGGTCGCGGAGTTCCACCTCGAGGCCGTGCTCGAGCAGGCTGTCGGCGACCTGACGCCCGCTGCGCAGCGAGACGTCGCGTTCGTGGGAGATGCCGCCGGCGAGGACGACGACGCGCTTCAGGGCCATGGCGTCAGCCGGCGAACGGGGGCAGGACGCCCTCGGGCTCGGACGGCAGGGTGGAGACCGGGGCCGTCTGCGAGAAGTCGTTGAGGAGGCTCAGTTCGCCGTTGATGACGATCGCCAGCCGGCGGATGCCTTCGCGGATGAAGTCGGGCGTCGGGTAGCAGAACGACAGCCGCATCGCGTTGCGGCCGGAGCCGTCGGCGTAGAACGCGGTGCCGGGCGTGTAGGCCACGAGTTCCTTGACCGCCCGGGGGAGCATCGCCTTCGAGTCGAGGTGCTCGGGCAGGCGCAGCCAGACGTAGAAGCCGCCGGTGGGCACCGTCCACGACAGCGTCGGCAACTGTTCGGCGAGGGCGCCCAGCATGGCGTCGCGGCGTTCGCGGTAGACGCCGCGGAAGGTGTCGATCTGACCCTTCCAGTCGGCGCTCGACAGGTACTCGGAGATCACGGTCTGCGAGAACGAGGAGGGCGACAGCACGGCCGCCTCGTTCGCCAAAATGAGTTTCTCTCGAATCGCATGCGGGGCGACGGCCCAGCCGACGCGGAAGCCCGGTGCCAGGGTCTTCGAGAAGGTGCCCAGGTAGATGACCCCGTCCTCCTCGACCGAGCGCATCGCATGCGGCGGCGCCTGATCGAAGTAGAGGAGGCCGTACGGGTTGTCCTCGAGCACCAGGATGTCGTTCTGCCGGGCGATCTCGAGGATCTCCATCCGGCGCGCCCAGGGGAGCGTGACACCCATCGGGTTGTGGAACGACGGGATCGTGTAGAGGAACTTGATCGTCTTGCCCTCGGCACGCAGGCGGGCGATCGTCTGCCGCAGCGCCTCGGGCTCGAGGCCGTCGTCATCCATCGGCGAGTGCACGACCTCGGCCTGGAACGACTTGAACACCGTGATCGCGGTGACGTACGACGGGCCCTCGGCGAGCACGACGTCGCCCGGGTCGAGGAAGAGCTTCGCGACGAGTTCCAGCGCGTGCTGCGATCCCGTCGTCACGACGAGGTCGTCGACACCGGCATGGATTCCCTCGAGCGCCATCACCTCGAGGATCTGCTCGCGCAGCTGCGGCATCCCCTGACCCGAGCCGTACTGCAGGGCGGTCGCGCCGCGGTCGCGCACGGTGCGCTCGACGGCTCCCGTGAGCAGCTCCTGCGGCAGGGCGGAGACGAAGGGCATGCCGCCGGCCAGGGAGACCACCTCGGGGCGGCTGGCGACGGCGAACAGGGCTCGGACCTCGGAGGCCGACAGGCCGGCCGTACGTGAGGCGTAGAGCGCCTTCCACGGGTCCATGTTGTTGCCCTGCGTCTGCATGGACGACAACGTTACCTGCCGCACACGCGAAGGCCCCCTCTCCAAGACGGGGAAGGGGCCACGGGTCGCTCGGCGGCTTACGCCAGGAACTCCGCGAGGTCGGCCTCGAGGGCCGGCTTCGGCTTCGCGCCGATGACGCGCTTGACGACCTCGCCGCCCCGGAAGACGTACATCGCCGGGATCGACGTGATGCCGTACTTCTCGGCGGTGGCCGGGTTGTCGTCGACATTGAGCTTCACGATCTTGAGCTTGTCGGCGTTCTCCTCGGCGATCTTGTCGAGGATGGGCGACACGGCGCGACACGGACCGCACCACTCGGCCCAGAAGTCGACCATGATCGGCATGTCGGAGTTGAGGACGTCGGCCTCGAACGTGGCGTCGGTCACCTCTTTGGCGCTGGACATCTGTTTCCTTCTTTCCTGAGATCTGCTGGTCACAACCGCGGGCTGCGGGCGCCCATTCCCTGCGGAGGCGGAGTCCTAGGCGGGGACGCCGACGGCCTGCGCGAGCAGGTACGCCGGGAGATCCGCGAGGTAGTGCTCGGCGTCGAGCGCCGCGACGGTGCCGGAGCCGGCCGCGGTGATCGCCTGCTTGTAGGTCGGGTCGACCACGTCGCCCGCGGCGAAGACGCCCGCGATGTTGGTGCGCGACGACCGGCCGTCGACGGCGATCGTGCCGGCATCCGTCAGGTCGAGCTGGCCGTGGATGAGGTGCGTCCGCGGGTCGGAGCCGATGGCGACGAACATGCCCTGCACGTCGAGGGTCGTCTCGGCGCCGTCGTCGGTCGACACGATGCCGATGCCGGTGACCTTCTCGTCGCCGTAGACGTGGGCGACCTCCTGGTTCCAGAGCACCTCGATCTTGGGGTCGGCGAACGCGCGGTCCTGCATCGCGGCGGAGGCGCGAAAGGCATCCCGGCGGTGCACCAGGTAGACCTTGTCGGCGAACCGGGTGAGGAAGGTGGCCTCTTCGAGCGCGGAGTCGCCGCCACCGATCACGGCGACCCTCTTCTGCTTGAAGAAGGCGCCGTCGCAGGTGGCGCACCACGAGACGCCGTAGCCGGAGAGCCGCGTCTCGTCTTCGAGGCCGAGCTTGCGGTACTCCGAACCGGTCGCGTAGATGACCGTGAGCGCCTCCTCGACCGAGCCGTCGCCGAGGTGGATCTTCTTGACGTCGCCGGACAGTTCGACCTTGAGCACGTCGTCGTAGACGATCTCGGCGCCGAACCGCTCGGCCTGCGCCTGCATCTTCATCATCAGGTCGGGGCCCATGATGCCGTCCGGGAATCCGGGGAAGTTCTCGACCTCGGTGGTCTTCATCAGCTCGCCGCCGAACTCGACGCTCGAGGCGATGACGAGCGGCTGGAGGTTCGCGCGTGCGGCGTAGATCGCGGCGGTGTATCCCGCCGGGCCTGAGCCGATGATCACGATCTGGCGCATGTTCCTTGACCCTGCTTTCCGGAGCTTTCCGCTCCACCGGATGCAACACATCCTAGGTACCGGTTATTTCGAACCGGACGGGGTTTCAGTTTCGTCTGAGGGAAGACAGCACGCCCCGCAGCTCGGGCGCTCGCGTCGCGACGAGCACGAGGACGAACACGAGGATGCCGGCCAGCCCGACGAGCGCGGTGGTCACGAGACCCTCGACCCGCCCCGCGGTCGCGAACCCTCCCGCCGCGAACCCGCCGAGCAGCGTGAACACGCCGATCCCCGCGGCAGCCCCGGGGATCGAGGCGAGGGCGAAGACGCCGAAGCGGCGCACGATCCCGGCCCCGCCGCCGCCGAGCCTCTTCCGGAGGATCACCGCGCCGGCGACCGCCTGCACGATGACCGAGAGCGACGTCACGAGGCCGATGCCCGCGGCGATCCACGCCGAGGGTGCGGCGAGGAGGGCCAGGGCGCCGGCGATGAACAGCACCGCCTGCACGATCTGCAGGCAGAACGCGGTGCGGGTGTCGCCGAGGGCGTAGAACGCGCGCAGCACCACGTAGAACGTACTGAACGGCACGAGCCCGACGAGGAACGTGATCAGCACGATGCCGATCACGCGCGCTTCACCGTCGCTGTCGGCGAAGAACCGCCCGAACGCGACGGCGGCCGCGGCGAGGGCGGCGCCGGTGGCGGTGACGAGCATGCCGATCGTGCGGAGCGACGCCGAGAGGTCCGCGCGCAGGGCCGGGATGTCGGAATCCCGCACCGCCGTCGCCATGCGGGTGAAGTACGGGGTCGCGATCGAGATCGCGACGATCGAGTGGGACAGCATGAAGATCAGCCACGCCACGCGCAGCACGGCGAGCGAGGCGTCGTCCGGGTCGGCCGTCGACGCCACGTTGGTCTGGACCAGGTTGGTCAGCTGCACGACGAGCACCATGCCGAACACCCAGCCCGCGGCGCGGGCCGGCGCCCCGAGGCCGGCGCCGCGCCAGCGGAAGTCGGGGCGGAATCGCAGTCCGGTGCGGCGCCAGAAGAAGACCAGAAGCACCGCCTGCAGCACGACTCCGAGGGTCGCCCCGCCGCCGAGCAGGGCGATCTTGCCGGCATCCCAGCTCGCGGGGTCGTCGTGCACCGGGCTGATACCGAAAAGGCCGGCGAACACGGCGAGGGTCGCGATCATGACGACGTTGTTGATCGCGGGCGCCCAGGCGGCGGGACCGAAGACGCCCCGCGCGCTCAGCACCTCGCCGACGAGGGCGTAGACCGCGTAGAAGAAGATCTGCGGGAGGCACCAGTAGGCCAGGGCGATCGCGAGGTCGAGGCCTCCGTCGGCGAGAGCGCCCTCATTGCTGGCGATCGCGTACAGACGGACGATGAACGGGGCCGCGACGGTCGCGAGGATCGTCGTCGCCAGGAACGCGACGACGCCGAGGGTCACCAGGCGGTTGACGAACGCCTCGCCGCCGTCGGGCTGGGTCGCCGACTTGACGATGTGCGGCACCAGCACCGCCGACAGCAGGCCCCCGGCGACGATCGCGTAGACGTACGTGGGCAACTGGTTCGCCAGAGCGAAGGCGTTCGGTCCGGGGCTGGTCACCCCGAGCACGATCGCGAGCACCGAGATGTTCGCGAATCCGAGCAGTCGCGAGACGATCGTGCCGGATGCGAGCGCAACGCTCGCACGCCGCACGTTGCTGCTCACTCGGCCGCCCGCTCCCCGGTCGTCTGCTCCCCGGTCGCCGGCGAGGCCCGCCGCCGCCGCACGACGACGTTGCGGGCGATGCCGGCGGCGAAGACGAGCGCCACGGCGGAACCGACGACGATCCCGACCGTCTCCCACTGCGCCTGCAGGTCCGCGGTGAACCGCCGCACCTCGCCGATCTGCACCCCGGTGCCCGGGCTGGAGAGCCGCACCTCGACGACGACCTCACCGTTGGTGACCGCCTCGGCATCCAGCTTGACGGTCCTCGACGAGCCGGGCTCGATGGTCACCTCGACGGGTGCACCGACCCGCAGCGACGGCTCCTGCGGCCGCACGGCGACCGTCACCGTCACCGGGAAGTCGAGGGCGTTCGAGATCGGGATCGGGAGGGACGTCTGCGTGCTGGTCACCAAGGCATCGCCGCCGTCCACCAGCTGCACCGACGAGAGGATCTCGGCCGACCTGTCGAGGAACGCTCGGGCGTCCGTCGCCCAGCGCGGCTGCGCTCCCTGCCGCACCGCGAGCAGCGACAGCAGCTGGAGGCGGCGTGGGGCCGTGAGCAGCTCCGGGTCACTGAGGATCGTCGCGAACTCCGCCTCCGCGCGCACCGCGGCGGTCAGCGCGGGCGTCGTCGCGACGGGATCCCCGGCGGTACCGTCGACGACGCTGGCGGACTCCGGGGCTTCCGCCAGTACCGCGGAAAGCCCGGACATCACGGTGGAGTCCCGCGCGTCGAGGGCGGCGTAGGTCTCCTCGAGACCGTAGAACGAGAACGATGACCGGCGGTCCAGCGTGAGCACGACCGAGCGACCGGGATGCGCGGCGGCAAGCCCGTCGAGCGCGGCCCCGAGGCGGGTCACGGCCTGCTCCCGTGTCGCGACGTCGATCGAGGTGCTCGCCTCGGCGAAGAGGTCGGAAGCCGCGGAATCGGCGACGATGCCGGTGAGGTCGCCGAAGCCGGCGAGGGCGCCCGCGGTCTCCGAGACGTTCGCCGAGCTGAGCAGCAGCGACGTATACCCCGCGGTCGCGTAGGCGGCGAGGTCGGCAGCGACGACGGATCCCGCCGACGGCCAGGCGATCCCCGGCAAAGTGTCCGCCCAGGCGAGCAACTCCTGCGTGGTCGGCAGCGGAGGGGGCTCGCCCCCTCCCGGGCCGGGGGTCTCGGGCGACTCGGGGGTGCCGGTCGGGTCGGGTGCGGGCGTCGCCGATTCGGTCGGGACCGCGGTCTGCGCCGGGCCGAACGCAGCGGGATCGATCGCGAAGCCGAAGTCCACCGGCACGGCCAGGTCGAGGGAGTCGTCCCGCGCGAGCGGTGTGAGGTCGGCGTCGGCGTAGGCCAGCAGGAACACCTCGTTGGGCGCTGCCGCGAGCCGGTCGAGCCACTCGAGCGCCGACGCCGGAGCGGCCGAGCCGAGCACTCGGATCGAGGCCGGGATCATCGGGTCGAGGGCGATCGTCGCCGAGGTCGTGAGCAGCTCGTCGAGTTCGCGGGTGAGGGCGCCGACCGGGGAGGTGGCGATCTCCAGTGTCGCAGCGTCGAGCATCCCGTCGGGGCCGGGGCGCGCCGTGATCGGCACGACGACGCTCACCGAGATCGGCGCGCCAGCGAGACGGGGCGCCCCGACCGCGGACCCGGCGCCGAGGGCGGGGGCCAGCAGCGCGACTGCGGTGACGACGACGGCCGTCCCGCGACGGATCGCGGGCACGGCGCGTCCGTTCTCCCGCGCGGCCGACATAATCCCGAGCTTAAGCGCCGCGGGCGGCGTCGGGTCGCGGGCCGCCGGGTAACCGAAGGACAATGGGGGAATGGACAGTGTCGCGGCGGCGTCGGCCCGCCTGCGCGACCTCGCGACGCGGCCCGCGGTGGCGGAGCTCGCGCGACTCTTCACCGACGGCGGTCACGACCTGGCGCTCGTCGGCGGCACGGTGCGCGACGCGTTTCTCGGCCGGTCGCTCGACGGCGACGACATCGACCTCGACTTCACGACGGATGCGCTTCCCGAGCGCACCGAGCAGCTGCTGCTCCCCCTCGGCAAGACGTTGTGGGACACCGGGCGTCGGTTCGGCACGATCGGCGTGCGTCTCGGCGGCTACGTCTGCGAGATCACCACCTACCGCAGCGACGCCTACGACGGCACGAGCCGCAAGCCTGAGGTGCAGTTCGGCGACAGCCTCGAAGCCGACCTCACCCGGCGCGACTTCACGGTCAACGCGATGGCGTTGCGGGTCCCCGACCTGCGGCTGGTCGATCCCACGGGCGGCTTCGACGACCTGCTCGCCGGGCGGCTCCGCACCCCGGGCGCCCCCGAGATCTCGTTCGGCGATGACCCGCTGCGGATGCTGCGCGGGGCGCGGTTCCGGGCGCAGCTCGGTTTCGATCTCGACCCCGACGCGGCCGACGCCGCCCGCCGGATGGCGCCGACGCTCGCGATCGTCGCGGCGGAGCGCATCCAGCAGGAACTGGCGAAACTGCTGCTCGCCGACGAGCCGTCGGCCGGCATCCGGGTGCTCGTCGACACCGGACTCGCCGACCGGGTGCTGCCCGAGGTGCCGGCGCTGCGGCTCGAGATCGACGAACACGCGCGGCACAAAGACGTCTACGAGCACAGCCTCACCGCGCTCGACCGCGCGCTCGACCTCGAGAAGGCCCGGGGTCGCGGCCCCGACCTGGTGCTGCGCCTCGCCGTCCTGCTGCACGACATCGGCAAGCCCGCCACCCGCGAGATCGAGCCGGGCGGCGGCGTCACCTTCCACCACCACGACGTGCTGGGCGCGCGACTGGCCGCCAAGCGGCTGAAGGCCCTGCGCTTCGACAAGGCGACGATCGAGGCGGTGGCCGACCTCATCCGCCTGCACCTGCGCTTCTTCGGCTACGCGGAAGGCACCTGGACGGATGCGGCGGTGCGGCGTTACGTGCGGGATGCCGGCGACCAGCTGGAGCGGCTGCACATCCTGTCGCGCGCCGACGTGACGACCCGCAACGTACGCAAGGCCGAGAAGCTGGCGCGCGCCTACGACGACCTCGAGGGACGGATCGCGGCGCTCGCCGAGCAAGAGGAGCTCGCGGCACTGCGACCCGACCTCGACGGCGAGCAGATCATGGCGATCCTCGGGCTGACGCCGGGACGCGAGGTCGGCGAGGCGTACCGGTTCCTGCTCGAGGCCCGGCTCGACGAGGGTCCGCTGGGGTCCGAGGAAGCCGAGCGCCGACTGCGGAGCTGGTGGTCGGCGCGGGGCTGACCTATGATCGACAGGTTGCCCACCCGGGATCCCGGGCGCGGACGACACGTCACAACCCTCCTGCTGCAGAACTTCTGCAGCCGCTGAGACCAGAGGAGGTGGGTTAATGACGCACCAGTATGAGCTGATGGTGATCCTCGATCCCGAGATCGATGAGCGCACCGTCGCACCCAGCCTGGACAAGTTCCTCAACGTGATCCGCAACGACGGCGGCACGATCGAGAACGTGGACATCTGGGGCAAGCGCCGCCTGGCCTACGAGATCCAGAAGAAGGCCGAAGGCATCTACGCCGTCGTGAACTTCACCGCGACCTCGACCGCCACCGTCGAACTCGATCGCCAGCTGAAGCTGTCCGAGGCGGTGCTGCGCACCAAGGTGCTGCGCGCCGAGGAGGCCGTGGCTCGCGTGGCCGCGCACGCCGTCGAGGAGGCCGCCAAGGCCGAGCGCAAGGCGGCCGCGATCGCCAAGAAGCCCGCCGCGCCGAAGGCCGACGAAGTGCCCGCCGCTCCCGCCGCCGCTGCGCCGGCCGACACTCGGGCCGAGGCGGAGTAACCGTGGCCGGCGAGACGATCATCACCGTGGTGGGAAACCTCACCGCCGACCCCGAACTGCGCTACACGCAGGGCGGGCTGGCCGTCGCCAACTTCACCATCGCGTCGACCCCGCGCACGTTCGACCGTCAGGCGAACGACTGGAAGGACGGCGACGCCCTCTTCCTGCGCGCCTCGTGCTGGCGTGAATTCGCCGAGCACGTCGCCGGGTCGCTGACGAAGGGCAGCCGGGTCGTCGCGACCGGCCGTCTCAAGCAGCGCAACTACGACGACCGTGACGGCAACAAGCGCATCGCGATCGAGCTGGAGGTCGACGAGATCGGCCCCTCGCTCCGCTACGCGACCGCGCAGGTGACCCGTGCCGCGGGTGGCAGCAGTGGTGGCGGCGGCGGAGGCCGTGGCCAGGTGTCCGGCGGTGCCGAGGAGCCGTGGGCCGCGAGCGCGCCCGCGTCCGGCGGCGGCGACGACGTCTGGAACACGCCCGGCAACTACAACGACGAGACCCCGTTCTGAGCCCCGGCTCGAACGTAGAGACCCAGAAGGAAGACAGCAATGGCTGGCAAGAGCAGCAGCAGCGGCGGAGACCGCCGCAAGCGCGGGCCCAAGGGCGGCAAGAACGCCGCTCCCGCGAAGAGCATCCGCGTCGGCGTCATCGACTACAAGGACGTCGCAACGCTTCGCAAGTTCATCTCCGAGCGCGGAAAGATCCGCGCCCGGCGCATCACCGGCGTCTCGGTCCAGGAGCAGCGGCTCATCGCACGCGCGGTCAAGAACGCGCGTGAGATGGCCCTGCTCCCCTACGCGGGTTCGGGGAGATAACGCATGTCGAAGCTCATCCTCACGTCCGAGGTCTCCGGCCTCGGCTCGGCCGGTGACGTCGTCGACGTCAAGAACGGCTACGCCCGCAACTACCTCATCCCACAGGGTTTCGCGGTCGCCTGGACCAAGGGCGCCGAGAAGCAGGTCGACTCGATCCGCGCCTCCCGCGCGGCCAAGGAGCTCGCCACCCTCGAGGAGGCGCAGGCCCTCAAGGCCAAGCTCGAGGCCGCCGTCGTGAAGCTGGCCGTCAAGGCGGGCCGCGAGGGCCGGCTGTTCGGCTCGGTCAAGACGGCGGATGTCGCGGACGCGGTCAAGGCCGCGGGTCTCGGCGACATCGACAAGCGCTCGATCGAGCTGTCGGCTCCGATCAAGGGCCTCGGCCGCCACGACGCCACCGTGCGTCTGCGCACCGACGTGCTCGCCGCGCTCACGCTCGACGTGGTCGCCGCCAAGTAGCGGGTTTCTTCGGGAAGCGCGCCCTGTCGGGGCGCGCTTCCCTGGGTTAACGGCGGAAGACCGTGTCCCCCGGACGAGGGACACGGTCGCCGTACCCCGGCCGAAAACTCACAAAGTCGTCCACAGGCGGCCTGTCAAGTGGAGAAGTCTCAAGTAACAGTCCAAGCCTGTTTGCACACACAGGGTGTGGAAACAGAAAGCCCAGGTCAACGTGCCTTTCGTGCAGGTTACTGGGCTATTCTCCACAGCTGATTCCACAACTTCTTCACACTAGTCCCGGCGTTTCCCGCGGATTGCCCACAGCGTCGTCCACAGGCCGTGTTGTCCCCCCGGGGACCGACTCCTTACTGTGGGCGAGCGCGCGTCACGAGGTCCGGGGGGATCTCGACGAATCCGGCCCGGGGTGTCCGCGGGCAATGTCGGCGTGCCCGCCTATCGTGACCAGCTGGAGGTCCTTCTCTCATGTCGATCGCCCATCTGGGACTCGCCGAACCGTCGGGTTCTCCCGAACGCGCGGGCTGGCAGGGCGAGCGCACCCCGCCGCACGACCTGCTCGCGGAGCAGAGCACGCTCGGTGGCATGATGCTCAGCAACGACGCCGTCGCCGACGTCACCGAGATCGTCCGCGGCCTCGACTTCTACCTGCCCAAGCACGAGGTCGTGTTCGACGCGATCCTGAATCTCTACTCGCACGGTGAGCCCACCGACGTCATCGCGGTCACCGACGAGCTGACGAAGACCGGTCTGCTGCCGCGTGCGGGCGGGGCCGAATACCTGCACACCCTCACCGGCTTGGTGCCGACGGCGGCGAACGCGGGGTACTACGCGTCGATCGTCGCCGAGAAGGCGGTGCTGCGCCGCCTGGTCGAGGCCGGCACCCGCATCGTGCAGATGGGCTACGCGAGCGAGGGCGAGGTCACCGACCTCGTCAACAACGCCCAGGCCGAGATCTACGCGGTGACCGGCGGGCTCGACAGCGAGGACTACATCCCGCTCGTCGACGCCATCCACGACGCGGTGGAAGAGATCGAACTGGCGCGCGGCCGCGATGGGCAGCTCGCCGGCGTGCCCACGGGGTTCAGCGAGCTCGACGACCTCACGCACGGCCTCCAGGGGGGGCAGCTGATCATCGTCGGCGCGCGTCCCGCGATGGGCAAGTCGACCCTCGCCCTCGACTTCGCCCGCACCGCGGCGGTGCATCACAAGCTCCCCACGATCTTTTTCTCGCTCGAGATGGGGCGATCCGAGATCGCGACGCGTCTGCTCTCGGCCGAGTCGACCATCCCGATGCACGTGCTCCGCAAGGGGAACATGGACGAGCGCGACTGGACGAAGCTCGCGAGCGTGCGCGGCGACATCGGCGACGCCCCGCTCTACATCGACGACAGCCCGAACATGACGCTCGTCGAGATCCGCGCGAAATGCCGCAAGCTCAGCCAGCGCGTCGGACTCAAAATGGTCGTCATCGACTACCTGCAGCTGATGACCTCGGGCAAGAAGGTCGAGTCGCGCCAGCAGGAGGTCAGCGAGTTCTCGCGGGCGCTCAAGCTGCTCGCCAAGGAACTGCAGGTGCCGATCGTCGCGCTCGCCCAGCTCAATCGCGGCCCCGAGCAGCGCGCCGATAAGAAGCCGGCGCTCTCCGACCTCCGCGAATCGGGATCGCTCGAGCAGGACGCCGACATCGTCATCCTGCTCCACCGGGAGGCCGCGTACGACCGCGATCATCCGCGCGCGGGCGAAGCGGATCTCATCGTGGCGAAGCACCGCAACGGTGCGACCTCCGACATCGCGGTCACCTTCCAGGGGCAGTACTCGCGCTTCGGCGACATGGCGCGTGTCTGAGCGGCGCCGACGACCCCGTTCACCCGACGTAGACTGGTGCGCGTGGTAGCCGCCTGGATCGCACAACTCGCGCGCGGAGTCCTGGCGTTGGTGCTCGGGATCACGATCACCCTGACCCTCGAGCACACCCCCGTCTTCGGACTGCTGACCTTCGGCACGTTCGCGGTGCTGACCGCCGCCGTGCTCCTCCTCGCGTCGTTGCGCAGCGCCTACGCCGGCCGGATGCGCCCCGCGTTCCTCGCCCAGGCGGTCGCGACCCTGGCCGCCGGCATCGTCGCGCTCGCCGTGCCGACCGGAGGCGTGGCGCTCCTCGCCTTCCTCGTCGGCGCCTGGGCCCTCGTGACGGGCCTCCTCGAGGGGGCGAGCGGCATCCTGCTGCGCTCGGAGTTGCCGATCGCGCGCGATTGGATCATCGCCGGCGTGCTCACGGTCCTGCTCGGGGTCGTCGCCTTCGCGCTTCCCCCCGACTTCGTGCAGGCGTTCTCGGGTGAGAACGGCAACTCCGGCACGCTCACCTCGTCGGTCATCCTCATCGGCGTGGTCGGCGCCTGGGCGATCCCCGTCGGCGTGCTCCAGGTCATCTCGGCCGTCACCGTGAGGTCGGATCGCACGGTGCGCGCCGACCGCCTCGTCGCCTCATGACCGATCCCGGGCGCCGCCGCCCCACCCTCCGCGAACGCGCGCGTCCCGCCGAAGTGCTCGGTCTCTCGGCCGTGCTCGCCGCGTTCCTCGGCCTCGGCGTGCTGTTCGCCGCGCGCACCCCCCTGCTCGCCCTGGAGTTCGCCGCCGCCGGGTTCATCGTCTCGGTCGTCGTCTGCGCGACCCTCCTGCTGGCGATCTCCAAGCCGGAACCGCCCGACGACGGCCCGACCGGGCACTGATCGTCAGGTCTACGGCAGCAGCGCGACGAGTTCGTCGGCGAGGCCGATGTAGCTGCCGGGTGTGAGCGCGAGCAGCCGGGCCTTCGCGTCGGCACCGATGTCGAGGCCGCCGACGAAGGCGCGTAGGTCGTCGCCGGTGATGCGCTTGCCGCGCGTGAGCTCCTTGAGCAGCGCGTACGGGTCGGCGATCGACGAGCGGCCGGCGGTGACCTCCGCGCGGATGACCGTCTGGATCGCTTCGCCGAGTACCTCCCAGTTGCCGTTGAGGTCGGCGGCGAGCACGGCGGGCGCGACCGCCACCTCGTCGAGCCCGCGACGGATGTTGTCGAGGGCGAGGAGCGAGTGCCCGAGCGCCACGCCGATGTTGCGCTGCGTCGTCGAGTCGGTGAGGTCGCGCTGCATCCGGCTCGTCACGAGCGTCTGCGCGAGCGAGTCCAGGAGCGCTGCCGACAGCTCGAGATTCGCCTCGGCGTTCTCGAAACGGATCGGGTTGACCTTGTGCGGCATCGTCGAGGAGCCGGTCGCCCCCGCCGGCGGGATCTGCGCGAGGTAGCCGATCGAGATGTAGGCCCACACGTCGGTGCAGAGGTTGTGCAGGATGCGGCCGGCGTGCGCGATGCCGGTGTAAAGCTCCGCCTGCCAGTCGTGCGACTCGATCTGCGTCGTGAGGGGGTTCCAGTCGAGGCCGAGCGACGTCACGAACTCCCGTGAGAGGGCGAGCCAGTCGGCATCCGGGTCGGCCACGACGTGTGCCGAGAACGTGCCGGTCGCTCCGCTGAACTTGCCGAGGTAGGAGATCGCCTCGATGCGCGCGATCTGCCGCTCGAGACGGTGCACGAACACCGCGATCTCCTTGCCGAAGGTCGTCGGTGTCGCCGGCTGCCCATGGGTGCGGGCGAGCAGCGGGGTGGACCGCTCGGAGAGTGCCATCTGTCGGAGCCGCGCCACGACATCCCGGAGCTTCGGCAGCCAGACCCCGGTGACCGCCGCGCGCACGGTCAGCGCGTAGGAGAGGTTGTTGACGTCTTCGCTCGTGCAGGCGAAGTGCACCAGCTCGGCGACCGAGGTGAGCCCGAGCGCGGCGAGCTTCTCGCGCACGAGGTACTCGACGGCCTTCACGTCGTGTCGCGTCGTCGCCTCCAGCTCGGCCAGTCGGGCGATCTCGTCGGCGCCGAACCCGGCCGCGAAGTGCCGCAGGTCGCTGGCCTGCTCGGGGGCGAGGGCGGAGGAGCCGAACATCCCGCGGTCGGTGAGGAAGATCAGCCACTCGACCTCGACCCGAACCCGGGCGCGATTGAGCCCCGCCTCGGAGAGGTGCTCCGCGAGCTCGCCGACGGCGGCACGGTATCGTCCGTCGAGGGGACTCAGCGGTTGCGGGGGCAGCGGACTCATGAGACTCCCTGTCGGAGGACCGGTTCTAGCTGGCGGAACAACGCGATGCTCGCGCGTTCGATGGTGGAGAGCACCGAGTCGAAGAGCGCCGCGTCCGAATAGTACGGATCGGGGACGTCGGCGCTACCGCCCGACTCGTCGAACGACAGCAGCAGTTGCACCTTGGCGCGGGCGGACTCGTCGCCCGCCCATTCTCGCAGAGTGCGTTCCTGGCCGCGGTCGAAGACGACGACGAGGTCGAGGTCGGCGAGCCAGGCGGGGTCGAACTGCCGTGCACGGTGCCGCGCGGCGTCGTAGCCGCGGCCGGCGAGAGCCGCGATCGTGCGGGCGTCGGCGCGCTCGCCGACGTGCCAGTCTCCGGTCGCCGCCGAGCTCACCTCGAGCCGCGTCTGGTATCCGCCCTCGGCGATGAGCCGCCGGAAGACCGCCTCCGCCATCGGCGACCGGCAGATGTTGCCGGTGCACACGAAGCAGATGCGGAAGACCGGCCCCGGTTCCACGGGGACACGCGCCATGGCCCCATCATCCCGCGTCGGCGGGTCCTCCACAGCCCCCCACGCGATCGGAGACCACCGAGCCACCGTCGCGCGAGCCCGGTCCGGCCGCTGAGCGCTCACGATGGCGCCATGAGCATCCCTCCCGTCGACCCCGTCGCGACCCGCGTCGCCTACGAGCGGCAGTACGCGCTGCTCGTCCCGGTCGTCGACGGGCTGCGGGAGTCCTCGATCGCGACGAGCCCGCTCGTCTCCGACGAGTGGCGCGGCCCGGCCGCCGAGGCGGCGCGCACCTTCGTGCGCGATCTCCGCGCCGGGCTGACCGAGGCGGCGGATGCGGTCGAGGACGAGGTGCGTCGCATCCGCGACCTGATCATGGCGTCGTCATGACCCGCCCCGCCGAATATCCGGGCATCGCGCCCGACGTGGGCGGGCAGTTGCTCGTCAGCCGAGTCGGCTCGGCCGTCGTCTCGACCGACGCGCTACTCGCCTCCGCCGACCGGTTGAGCTCCCTCGAGCGGCTCCTCGGCGAGTGCATCCGCCGCGTCGCCGCGGCCCAGGCGATCGACGGTACGACGATCCCCGATCGCCTCGTCGTGCGCATCGAACGGGTGCGCACGGGCTGCGAGCAGGCGCGGGATGCCTTCGGCCGAGCGGCCGCCGAGTACACCCGGGCCGAGGAGACCGTCGAGGCGCGGCTGCGTCAGGCGGCGGGGTTCCTGGCGGCCTGGCTGGGGCCGATGTTGATCGGCTTCCTCGCGCGGCTGGTGCTGCTGCAGCCCGGCGTGTTCATCGCAGCGGCCGTGAGCGGCTGGGCCGCGATCCCCGACGGGCCCGACGGCAGGCTCGGTCGGCTGCGGGACTTCATCATCGCCAACCCGCAGCTCATCACCAGCCCAGAGTTCGCCCGCTTCGTCTCACTGCTGGCGACGAGCATCGACGACGCCGGACTCGGCCTCGCGGGCGTCCCGCCGTGGATCGCCGCGCTTCCCGGGATCGACCTCGAGACGAGGGGGGACGGCGGGATCGCGTTCGGCGCGTTGACGATCGTCGCGCTCGGGTCGATGATCGGGATGTTCCGCGAGACCCCGGTCACCGCCATCCGTGAATCGACCGGAGCCGCCGCGCCGCCGCCGCAGGGAACGCGCGCCTGGCTCGACCGCATCCCGGAAGCGAGCCCGGTGCGCATCGAGAAGTACGAGGCCGACGGGATGCCGCCTCGCTTCGTCGTCTACGTGGGCCCGACTGAGACCTTCTCGCCCTACAGCGAACAGGAGCCCCGCGACCTGAACAGCAACGTGCAGGGTGTCGCAGGCCTGTCTGCAGGGGCGTTCCGCGTCGTCGAGCAGGCGATGGCCGATGCCGGCATCCGACCTGAAGACGACGTGGTCGTCGCCGGATTTTCGCAAGGCGGTCTGGTCGCCGATCTGGTCATCGCCTCCGGCGACTGGAACGTGGTCGGCAAGCAGACCTTCGGCGCTCCGTCGGGCAACATCCCCATGCCCGAGGGACTGTTCGGGATGGCGGTGCGCAACACCGACGACTTCATCCCGGCGCTCGCCGGGCCGCAGCTGGACCACAACGTGCTGCAGGTCGAGCGCGAGGCCTTCGCCGGGGACACTCCTCCGCCGACGGCGCTTGCCGCGCCCGCCCATCAGCGCGCGGGCTACGCCGACACCGCCGACGCGATCGACGCGGCCGAGTCGGCGGCGATCCGGGAGCAGATCGACGCATTGGATGCCTTCGTCGGAGAGTACCTCGAGCTGCCGGGCGGGCAGGCCACCCAGTACCTGTACCAGGGGCGCCGCCTGCCGAGTGACTAGCGGCGGCTGCGCCCCTGCGTCTTCACGAACGGGCGCAGGATGATGCCGATCAGCCAGCTGATGACACCGAGCACGATCGCGCCGAGCACACCCCACCAGAAGCCGCCGGGCACCTGCAGGCCGAAGCCGAGCAGACCGCTGATCCAGGCGACCAGCAGGAAGAGCAGACCGTTCACGATGAGCGAGATGAGCCCGAGCGTGAGCACGTAGATCGGGAACGCGACGACCCGGATGACCCCGCCGATGATGCCGTTCACGAGACCGAAGATGAGGGCGACCAGCAGGTAGGTGACGACGAGCTCCACGCTGACACCCGGCTCGGGGGCGTTGTAGGCCTGCACCGAGACGTTGGGGCTGAGGATGAGCACCGTCAGCCAGAGGGCGAGCGCGTTGATCAGCAGACGGAGGATGAGACGACCCATGCGCCCATCATGGCGCGCCGCGAGTCCGGGGGCCAGGCGTTGACCGGCCGCCCGGTCACCGTGTCGCCCCGGCGACCCTAGGCTGGTCCGCATGGCCGTGACCCTCCGCCCGGAGATCGCCGCGCTCCCGCCGTATCGCCAGGGGCGGGCGGCGGCCGCCGACGCGTTCAAGCTCTCCAGCAACGAGAACCCCTCCCCGACGCATCCCGCGATCCTCGCGGCGATCGGCGAGTCGAACCTCAACCGCTACCCCGACGGAGCCGCGACGGAGCTGCGTGCGCGGCTCGCGGAGCGCGCCGGGGTCTCGATCGACGAGGTGCACGTCGGCGCCGGCTCGTCGTCGATCCTTTACCAGCTGGTGCAGGCCGCGGCGGGCGCGGGCGACGAGGTCATCTACCCCTGGCGTTCGTTCGAGGCCTACCCCGGCATTGTCACCGTCGCCGGCGCGACGAGCGTGCAGATCCCCAACCTGCCGGGCGGCCACCACGACCTCGACGCGATGGCGGCGGCGATCACCGGCCGCACGCGGGTGATCATCGTCTGCAGCCCGAACAACCCGACCTCGACGGTCGTGACGACGGCGCAGTTCACCGCGTTCATGGCGAAGGTGCCGCCGACGGTGCTCGTCATCCTCGACGAGGCGTACTTCGAGTTCGTCACCGACCCGCACGCCGTGAGCGGGCTGGTCGAATCGCAGAACCACCCGAACCTCGTCGTGCTCCGCACCTTCTCGAAGGCGTTCGGCCTCGCCGGTCTCCGCGTCGGCTGGACCGTCGGGGCGTCCTACATCCTGGATGCCGCGCGCAGCGCCGCCATCCCGCTGTCGGTGACCGAGCCCGCGCAGCGTGCCGCGATCGCCGCCCTCGACGTCGAGGCCGACCTGCTCTCCGGCGTCGACGAGCTGATCGCGCGCCGCAGCCGCGTCTACGACGGGCTCCTGGCCGCCGGCCTCACGGTCCCCGAACCGCACGGCAACTTCGTCTGGGTTGCCGCCGGCGCCGAGACCTCGGCCGTCGCGGCGATGCTCGAAGACGACGGGATCGTCGGCCGCGTGCTCGGCACCGACGGCATCCGCATCTCCATCGGCGAGGACGAGTCTGTGGAGAGACTCCTGCATTCCGCCGCCCGTGTTGTGGCAACCCTCCCGCAGGCGGTCGAAAACGCCCGGTTAGGGTAGGCAGCATGTCCTACACCGAGGCGACGATCCAGTTGCTCTCGCCGCACGGATCGCTCGTCGAATCCGACCTGAGCGCCCCGTACCTGGAGAAGGTCGCCGGGTTGGACGACGCCCGGCTGCGCGACTTCCACCGCCACATGGTCGTCACCCGACGCTTCGACATCGAGGCGGGCAACCTGCAGCGGCAGGGGCAGCTGGCGCTCTGGATCCCGAGCCTCGGTCAGGAGGGGGCGCAGGTCGGCTCCGGCTTCGCCGCCCGCGAGCAGGACCACCTCTTCCCCGCCTACCGCGAGCACGCGGTCGGCCGCATCCGCGGGCTCGACCCGATGCGGATCATCGAACTGCTGCGCGGCCTGAGTCATGGCGGCTGGAACCCCGCGGACACCGGCAACTTCCACCTCTACACGCTCGTCATCGGATCGCAGGCGCTGCACGCGACCGGCTACGCGATGGGGCTCACCCTCGACGGCGCCACCGGCACCGGCGATCCGGAGTCCGACGCGGCGGTCGTCGCCTACTTCGGCGACGGCGCGAGCAGCCAGGGGGATGTCAGCGAGGCCTTCGTGTTCGCCGCGAGCTACCAGGCGCCCATCCTGTTCTTCCTCCAGAACAACCACTGGGCGATCTCGGTGCCGGTCGAGCGGCAGTCGCGCACCCCGCTCTACCAGCGCGGCAACGGGTTCGGCATCCCGTCGGTGCAGATCGACGGCAACGACGTGCTCGCCTCCTACGCGGTGAGTGCGACCTTCCTCGACGAGGCCCGCGCCGGCGGCGGACCTCGGTTCATCGAGGCGTTGACGTACCGGATGGGCGCGCACACCACGAGCGACGACCCGACGAAGTATCGCGAGAAGGAGGACGAGCGGTTCTGGGCCGAACGCGACCCGATCGCCCGCTTCGAGACCTTCCTCCGCGCCAAGGGCGAAGGGGATGCTTTCTTCGCCGAGGTCTCCGCCGAGGCCGAGGATCTGGCCGCCGACGTGCGGTCGCGCACCATGGCGCTCGGGCTGCCACCCGTCGACAAGATGTTCGCGGTCTACTCGGAGCCGCATCCGCTCATGGACGAGCAGCGCGCCTGGCTCGAGGCGTACGAGGCGTCGCTCGACGAGGTGGCCGAATGACCGAGTCGATGACGATGACGAAGGCGCTCAACGAGGGTCTTCGAGCCGCGCTCGCCGCGAACGACCGCGTGCTGCTCATGGGCGAAGACATCGGCACGCTCGGCGGCGTGTTCCGGGTGACCGAGGGGCTCAAGGCGCAGTTCGGCGAGAACCGAGTGCTCGACACGCCGCTCGCCGAGTCGGGCATCGTCGGCACCGCGATCGGCCTCGCGCTGCGCGGCTTCCGCCCGGTCTGCGAGATCCAGTTCGACGGATTCATCTACCCCGGGTTCGACCAGATCACCTCGCAGCTCGCGAAGCTCACGGCCCGCACCGAGGGGAACCAGCGGTTCCCGGTCGTCATCCGGGTGCCCTACGGCGGGCACATCGGCGCGGTCGAACACCACCAGGAGAGCCCCGAGGCGTACTTCGCGCACACCCCGGGCTTGCGCGTCGTCAGCCCGGCGACCCCGCACGACGCGTACTGGATGATCCAGCAGGCGATCTCCAGCGACGACCCGGTGCTGTTCTTCGAGCCGAAGAGCCGGTACTGGCCCAAGGGTGAGGTCGACCTGGGTTCCTCCGACACCCCCCTGCACGCGAGCCGCGTGGTGCGCACGGGCACGGACGCCACCCTCGTCGGCCACGGTGCGATGGTGGCGACGCTGCTCCAGGCGGCCGATATCGCCGCCGGGGAGGGCATGAGCCTCGAGGTGATCGACCTCCGCTCGCTGTCGCCGATCGACTACGCGCCGATCCTCTCGTCGGTGCAGAAGACCGGACGGCTCGTCGTCGCCCAGGAGGCACCCGGACACGTCAGCGTCGGCTCGGAGATCGCCGCGACGATCGCCGAGCGCGCGTTCTACTCGCTGCAGGCGCCCGTGTTGCGGGTGAGCGGCTTCGACACCCCGTTCCCGCCCGCGAAGCTCGAGTCCGCGTATCTGCCCGACGCCGATCGCGTGCTCGAGGCCGTCGACCGGGCACTGGCCTACTAGCCAGCTGACATCCAAGGAGGCATTCGGCATGGCGCAGGAATTCCCGCTCCCCGACGTCGGTGAGGGTCTCACCGAGGCCGAGATCGTCTCGTGGAAGGTCAAGCCGGGCGACACCGTCACGGTGAATCAGGTGCTGGTCGAGATCGAGACGGCCAAGTCGCTCGTCGAGCTGCCGTCGCCGTTCGCCGGCACGGTCACCGAGCTGCTCTTCGAGGAGGGTGCGACCGTCGAGGTCGGGGCTCCGATCATCCGCGTCGATTCGGCCGGCGGCACGATCGAGCTGCAGGCTCCGCGCGAGGCGGATGTCGTGGGCGAGGTCGCGGATCCGTCCGGCGAGAGTTCGGGCGCGGTGCTTGTCGGCTACGGGTCGTCGGGGCATGGGGCCACGCGCCGCCGCCGCCGCCCGGCCGCCGTCGCCCCGGAGATCGGAAGAGCACAC
>CAMTUU010000013.1:0-71646 GCA_947085045.1 uncultured Microbacteriaceae bacterium
CGGCTGCTGGCACGTAGTTAGCCGTGGCTTATTCGCCGGGTACCGTCAGGGCTTCTTCCCCGGCAAAAGGGGTTTACAACCCGAAGGCCTTCTTCCCCCACGCGGCGTCGCTGGGTCAGGCTTTCGCCCATTGCGCAATATTCCCTACTGCTGCCTCCCGTAGGAGTCTGGACAGTGTCTCAGTTCCAGTGTGACCGTACACCCGCTAAGGCCGGTTACCCGTCATAGGCTTGGTGGGCCGTTACCTCACCAACTACCTGATAGGCCGCGAGTCCATCCCAGACCGAAGTTCTTTCCAGACGATGAAGATGCCTTCTCGTCTCGTATCCGGTATTAGACGTCGTTTCCAACGCTTATCCCAGAGTCTGGGGCAGGTTACTCACGTGTTACTCACCCGTTCGCCACTGATCCACAGGAGCAAGCTCCTGCTTCACCGTTCGACTTGCATGTGTTAAGCACGCCGCCAGCGTTCATCCTGAGCCAGGATCAAACTCTCCGTAAGGTTTGGTAGCACGCCGACCCAAGTCGGCGGCAAACCGGTGCGCAGCTCGACCGGAATGGGTCGAGGCTGCGCGAGTTGATCTGACTAAAGGATTGTCTACTGACAATCCGTCAATCCAAAGGAATCTCGTCGATGACCGGAGTCACCGACAGAGGTATTTGGCATTTGACATAGTGCACGCTGTTGAGTTCTCAAGGATCGGGCGCGCCAGAACCCTCGCCGTTTCGGGTTTGGGTTCAGGGCAACTGCTCTAACCTACCAGCGCGAGCACGCGTGTCAAGCGACACGCGGAACCGAAGCGGTTCTTCGCACTGGGATCCCCACTCTAGCTCGCCCGGCCGCGCTTGTCAGCACGGATCCTGGAGAATCCTTCGAGGGGAGTGTCCCGCTTGAGGGCCCGGTTGCTTCAGCGGTGATGTTCACGCTGTGCTTCCGGCACCTTTGGGGTGACGAGGGATTACGTTACGTGGCTCTCGACGATCTGCCAAATTCAGCCCGCATCCCGGGCGTGTCGCGCTCGGGATGCCCGCCGAGTCAGGGTGCCGCGCAGTAGGTGGCGTACCAGTTGGAGACGCCGGACTGGGCCGCGATCGACGAGATCTGCTGCTGGTTCGCCGCGTTTTCGACGCTGCGCGAACCCGTAACGGCTTCGATGATGAGATCGCCGCGGTCCGCGAGGAGGGTCATGCCGGTACGGAGCTCAGCCGGCGAGGTCGCCGCGAGCGCGCGCCACTCGTCGGTCCATCCCTGCATGAGGGCGAGGGAATCGGTGACCGTCTCCCCCGGCCTGGGCCAGCCGAGGAGGGGCGGGGTGACGAGCGACGGGTCGGCGGCCCCCGCGGCGCAGAACTCCGCACTCGAGGCGGCGACCTGGTCGCGCTGCAGCTGATCGAGCCGGATGTTCCCGAGGGTGTAGCCCCCGAGCGCGACCGCGACCGTCGACAGCGCGCCGAGCACGAGCGACGCCCGCGAGATGCCGATGAGCCATCCCCGCCGTCGGACGCCGAGAGTCGCGGTGACGATCGCGAACAGGAAGCCGATCGGCCCCGTCAGCACCGCCAGGCCCAGCCCGATCTTCTCGAGCACGGTCGAACGTGCGAGATCGTCGGGATCGCCGGCCCGCTCCGCTCCGGGATCCGGCAGAAGCGGACCGGGCGGGAAGACCGCGGCGAGCGGCGCCGCGTCGGCGCGCACCATCGGACGCTCGCCGTACGGGGTTTCTTCGGGAGGCTGCTCTGCGCGGGGCTGCTCGACGGGAGGCTGCTCTGCGCGGGGCTGCTCGACGGGAGGCTGCGCGGCGGAGGGCCGCGGGGCGAAGGTCTCCCCGGCGGTCGAGGGCGCGGTGCCGGGCGACGGCTCGGGTGCACCGGCTCCGGCGGGCCGGAGCCCGAGCGCTTCGAACCCGCTGAAGGCGGGGGGCTCGACGACGGGGGGCGGCGCGGCGAAGGACGACGGCTCGGAGACCGGGGGTGCTCGGTACGCCGGCGGTTCGGAAACCACGGGTGCGGAATATCCCGGCGGCTCATAGGCGGGAGGTGCCCCGTACGCCGGCGGTGCGGCGACCGGCGATGCCCCGTACGCCGGCGGCTCGTACGCGGGCGGCGGCGCAGCGGAGGTGGGCGGCTCGTACACCGGAGGAGCGGATGCCGGAAGGGCGTCGTACGGCGCGGATGCGGGTGCGGCGTAGGCGGTCGGGTCGACCCCCGCCGGGTAGTGCGCCGTCGGCGGGTACGCGGGATTGGTCGGTGCCGCGCCGGGGTAAGCCGGCGTCCCGGGATAGCGCGGCGCGGGAGTCGCCTGCGGCCCCGCACCCGGAGAGGACGTGGCGGGCGGCTGGTAGCCGGCGGACTCGGGCGCCGCGGGGTACTCCGGCGTCGGGGTCAGGCCCGGATACTGCGGGGCCGCCGGCGCGGCGTACGTCGCTCCCCCGGCCGGCGCCGCTGCCGGTGCGGGAAGGTCGTACGCGCGCGGTGCGGGCGCGGCGGGCGCCGGGGTCTCGTACGGGGGCGTGGCAGGCGGTGGGGGGAACGCGGGTGCCTGCTGCGGCGCGAGACCCGGGTACTGCGGCTGCGGCGCCGCGGCAGTACCCGGCGCACCGGGTGCCGGCTCCGCCTCGGGCCTCCCTCCGGCACGGCGGGACTCGGGCTGTTCGGCCGGGGCCGTCTGCGGGGTGATGCCCCCGAACAGCGCAGCCAGGCCGTCGCCGTCTTCGTCGTTGTTGAAACTCACTTCGCCCTCCTCGGGGAGCCTAGGCGACTCTCGGGTCGGGGAGATGGAGGTAGCCCGTGAATCCGGGTGGCAGCCGACCCGATCATCCGGCTGCCGAGGTCGAACGATGGAGGCCCGCGAGGCTCTTCTTGCCGCGGCGCAGCACGGCGAGACCGCTGGGCAGGAACGAGGCGTCGGCGGTGGCCTCCGTGCTCTCGATCCGGGTGTTGTTGAGATAGACGCCGCCTTGCTCGATCGCGCGGCGCGCCTCGCTCACGCTCGAGGTGAGCCCGGCATCCACCAGCAGCTGGGCGACCGTCGAACCCGGCTGGGCCGTCGCCGTCGGCAGTTCCTGCAGCGCCGCGCGCAGGGTCGCCTCGTCGAGGGCTTCCAGGTCGCCGTTGCCGAAGAGGGCCTCGGCCGCAGCGAACGCCGACTCGGTGGCCGCGGCGCCGTGCACGAGCGTCGTCACCTCGCGGGCGAGCGTGCGCTGCGCCTCGCGTCGGAACGGCTCGGTCGCGACCGCCTGCTCGAGGCGCTCGATCTCGGCGCGCGGCAGGAAGGTGAAGATCTTCAGCCGCGGGATGACGTCGGCGTCGTCGGTGTTGAGCCAGAACTGACTGAACGCGTACGGCGAGGTGAGCTCGGCATCCAGCCAGACCGCGTTGCCCTCGCTCTTGCCGAACTTGGATCCGTCGCTGTTGGTGATCAACGGGGTGCCGATCGCGTGCCCCCTCCCTCCCTCGGCCTTGTGGATGAGGTCGACGCCGCTGGTGAGGTTGCCCCACTGATCGCTGCCGCCGGTCTGCAGCACGCAGCCGTATTCGCGGTAGAGGTGCAGGAAGTCCATGCCCTGCAGCACCTGGTAGCTGAACTCGGTGTAGGAGATGCCCTCATCCGATTCCAGGCGGCGCGCGACGATGTCCTTCTTGATCATCGTGCCGACGCGGAAGTACTTGCCGATGTCGCGCAACAGATCGATCGCCGAGAGCGGGGCCGTCCAGTCGAGGTTGTTGACCATTCGGGCGGCGTTCTGGAAATCGAACGCAGCGTCGCCCTCGAACGACAGGAATCGCTCGATCTGAGCGCGTAGGCGCACCCCCCAGTCGGCGACCGTCTCCGGCGTGTTGAGGATGCGCTCGCCCGTCTGCCGCGGATCGCCGATGAGTCCCGTCGATCCGCCGACGAGTCCGAGCGGCTGGTGGCCGGCGAGCTGCAGTCGGCGCAGCACGAGGATCTGCACGAGGTTGCCGAGATGGAGGCTCGGTGCGGTCGGGTCGAACCCGCAGTAGTAGACGATCGGCGGGCCGGCGAGGAGTTTCTTCAGCTCCGCGGCATCCGTCGAGACGTGCACGAGCCCGCGATAGACCAACTCATCCCAGACGTCGTCGAAGCCCGGGTCGTTGCGCTGGAGCGCGAGACTCTGCTGGTCTGAGCTGGCGGGTGCGGGCACCGGGACAGATTACCCGCCGCACTCGGGTGGCACCGTGCTCCCCCTGTATCCTCGGCGGATGTCGACGACTTCGAGTTCGCGTCGGGGTCCGGGGGCGGTGGAGGGGATGGACGCGGCAGGCACGAGTCGTCGCCGGGACATTGGATAATCAAGTACGATCGCTTGATTTCCTATTATCAAGTTCATAACCTTGATCAATGTACGTCCTCACCGTCGATCAGATCGACAGCCAGCACGCCGACGACCGCGTCGGCCCGCTGCTCCCCGCGCTCGCGGCGCGATACGCCGACCACCTGGTCGCGGAGCCCGAGCGCACCGCGGGCGACGAGTTCCAGGCCGCGACCGAGCACGGACCGGCCGCCCTCGATCTCGCGCTCGAACTGGTGCGGGCCGGCGACTGGAGCGTCGGCCTCGGCATCGGCGACGCGCGGCTGCCATTCGGCGACAGCGTGCGGGCGATGACCGGCACCGCGTTCGTCCGCGCACGGGAGGCGGTGACGGCGGCCAAGAAGCGTCCCGCCCGCTTCGCCCTCGTCGGTGAACCCGGGGGGCCCGACCTCGACCCGCTCGTGCGCCTCCTCCTCGCCCTCCGCGACCGCCGCACCGCCGAGGGCTGGCAACTCGCCGACCTGCTCGACGCCGAGCCCGGTCTCACCCTCACCGACGCCGCCGGCCGTCTCGGGATCAGCGTGCAGGCCGCCAGTCAGCGCGCCCTGACCGCGGGCACCCGACTCGATCGGGAAGCCCGGGAGGTGCTCGGGTCGATGCTCACCGCCGAGGGTGAAAGGATCGGGACATGATGCAGCAGTTCGCGGCCCACGTCGTCTGGATCGGCGCCCTCCTCTTCGTGCTCGCCGCCGTCGCGATCGCGGTGCTCGCGATCCGGCTCAAGCAGCCGGTCGTCGCCCTCTTCGGCCTGCTGCCCGTCGCCTTGGGCGTACTCGCGCTCGCCCTCGGCATCCGAGACTTCTTCCCGACCCTGCAACCCTGGTCGGCGCTCGTCGGCTTCGGGCTCGCCGCACTCGGCGTCCTCGGCGGCAACCCGCTGACCGTGTGGGTGCTCGGCCGCGCGTCGAAAGGCGACGTCGACGGCGGCGAGCACGGCGGCATCCTGGTGCCCGCCGAGACGGCGAGCGGTACGAAGAGCACCACGAAGACCCGCGAGGTGCTGCGCGGCGGCACCTGGATCGGCTACCTCGAGCGCTTCGCCGTGATCGGCGCGATCGCCGTCGGGCGCTTCGAGATCATCGCCGCCGTCATCGCGATCAAGGGTCTCGGCCGATTCTCGGAACTCGACAACGCCGAGGCGCGTGAGCGGTTCATCATCGGCACCCTGGTGAGCATGACCTGGGCCGCCCTGTGCGGGGCGCTCATCGTCCTGCCGATCGTCGCGCCGTAGCCGGTGCGCACCTTCCGGCTCGCGCTCTCCGCAGCCGACCCCGGACTCCGCCGCCTCGGCGCAGCCGTGCGCGCTACGGCATCCTGGGCCGCCGTCGTCGCGGTGCTGCTGACGATCCGCGGCGCGCTCGGGCTGGAGTGGTCGCTCGCGATCCCCGGGATGCTCGTCGCCGCCGTCGGCAGCATGACGATCGGGATGGGCCTCCGCGAACGCCGCCGCTCCCTGCCGCTGCTCGTACTCGCCGGCTCCGGGAGCCTCGGCGTCGCGCTGGGCGTCCTGGTGCTCGGCGACCCCGTCGTCTCCGCGATCGTGTTCTTCGCGATCGCCGTGGTCGTGCTCGCCTCGACGCTGCTCGGCACCGGCGGAACCATCGTCGCCCTCGGCGCGGTGGCGGGTTTCACGTCGGCCGCGATCATCCAGGCGGAGTGGAGCGACATCGCCTGGATCCTCGGCGGCGTCGTCGTGGGCGCGGCGGTGCCTGTGCTCGTGCTCTCGGTGCTGTTGCGGTATCGCCCGCGCATCCAGACCCGGCGGATGATCGGCAACCTGCGCGCGCTCGTCGAGGAGATGCCGCTCGCCGTCGCCGGCGGGGATCAGGCCGCCCGCCGTCACCTCGACGCCCTCGCCGCCGCGATCTCGGCCACCCGGGCGCGCATCGCCGCGGATCCCGAGGGCTGGCCCGAGTCCTGGCGCCGCGGCGACGGCGTCGCCCTCGCCGACCTGGGGGCGCGCTTCGAGGTCGTCGTGCCCGCGGCCCTCGCCGACACCGGGTCGACGGAGTTCGCCGCCCTCATGCTCGACCCGCTGCTGCAGGCGCCGGACCGGGTGACCGGGGCTCCCCGCCGCGCGGCGACGCTCGACCAGCCGTACGCGCCGCCGCGCCTCGACTGGCGCCGCGCGGGCCGCAGCCTGCTCTCGATCGCGACGCAGCTGCTCGTCGCGGTGGCGCTCGCCCTCGCCGCCGCCCAGTTCATCGACCCGCGGCACTGGTACTGGGCGGTGACCGCCGCGGTCATCCTGGTGTTCGGCTGGACCTCCGCCGCCGCCTCGCTCAGCAAGGGCTACCGCCGCGTGCTCGGCGCCCTGGTGGGCCTGCCGGTCGGGTTCGGCCTGTCGCTGCTCGTGCACGACAACCTGATCCTGGTCGCCGCGGTTGCCCTCGTGGCGATATTCGCGCAGCAGTACGTCGCCGAACTGGCGTACGGCGTCAGCGTCTTCGCCCTCACCGTGCTCGTCACCGTGCTGTTCGGTCAGACGACGGATGACGTGTTCGAGTCCCTCCCCGCGCGCCTGCTGCTCACCGGTGTCGGCGCGGTCATCGGGGCGGCCGTCGGATTCGCGGTACTGCCGGCTCGCCTCGGCGAAACCCTCCGGCGGCAGGCGGACGACGTCATGGCCCAGGTGCAGACCACGCTCACCGGGATGTCGTCGGGTGCCCGGGCCGAGGAGGTCACGCTCGCCGGCCGGGTCGCCCTCGAGCGCTTCGAGGTGCTCCGGTCGGAGGCGAAGTCGTCGCGCCGCGGCTGGCCGCTGTCACGGACCGAACGCATCCTCGCCGAGCAGATCGGGGCCGGCGCGATCGTCGCCCGCGAGGTGCGGGCCGCCGTGCACGACTACCGCGCCCGCGTGATCGACAAGCCGGGCTACAGCGCCGCCGTCGACCAGGTGTCGACGAAGGTCGCGACCGTGCGGGCCGAACTCACGGGCGGGCCTCGGTTCCGCCGCGGCACGGCCGTCGAGGACGCGCCGCGGCTCGCGCCGACGTCGCCGGAGCACGGCCTGGTGCGGCTCGAGCGCGCCGTGGACGGGCTCGCCGTCGCCCTGCGCGCCGGCTGACTCAGCCCCGCTTCTTCGGCACCGACTTCGTGTACGGCGACACCGTCGGGTCGCCCGGCAGCCAGAATCGCCACGGGTAGTCGTCCGATCCCCCGGCGCCGGACACTCCGGTGCGCGGCCCCGTCGCAACGACCGGCGCGGGATGCCGCGGCAGCTCGAGCCGGAGCGGTCCGGCGCTCAGATCGGCGCCGTCGTCGTGGAGCGTGAGGCCGAGGGCGACGCACAGCCGCGCCGGGCCGCGGGCGAGGTCGGCATCCGTCGTCGACGTCGTGCGGCGAGCCCGCGCGGCGTCCACTCCCGACAGCACCTCGCCGGCGCGGAGCAGCACGGCCGTCGGCTCCCCGTCGGCGCCGCAGACGATGTTCGCGCAGACGTGCATGCCGTAGGTGAAGTACACGTAGAGGTGTCCCGCAGGACCGAACATGATCGCGTTGCGGCGGGTCATGCCCCGGTAGGCGTGCGACCCGGGATCCTGCGGGCCGAGGTAGGCCTCGACCTCGGTGATGCGCAGGCTCGCCTCGCGCCCATGCAGGATGCCGCCGAGCAGCAGCGGCGCGACTTCGGTGGCCGGACGCGCGAGGACGCGGGTCAGCGCGACCAGAGGTCGATCCCGAAGAGCGACGTCACGAAGAGCGCGCCGACCAGCACCGCGACCGCGATGCCGACGATCAGCGGCAGCACCCACGGGCGTCGCGGCGCCTGGGCGTCGTGCTTCGCCTTCCAGGCCTCGCGAGCGGCCGCTCTGCGCTGGTCGCGGCTGCTGTTGCTCGACAGGCTCATGGGGTCTCCTTCAGAGCGGCGGGCGCGAGGTCGCGCACCGCGGCGGTCAGTGCGGCGAGCTGCTCGGCGACGCGTTCCGGTGCCGTGCCGCCGATCCCGGAGCGCGACGCGATCGAGCCGTCGACGGTCAGCACGGCGCGCACGTCGGGCCCGAGCCGCGGGTCGATCGCGGCGTAGTCGGCATCCGTCGGCTGGTCGAGTTCGAGCCCGCGCTGCTCGCAGAAGCGCACCAGCGCGCCGGCGATCTCGTGCGCCTCGCGGAACGGAGCGCCCTGGCGCACCAGGTGGTCGGCGACGTCGGTCGCGAGCGAGAAGCCCTGCGGCGCGAGGGCGCGCATCCGGTCGGTGTCGAAGGTGAGGGTCTCGACCATGCCGGCGAACGCCGGCAGCACGAGTTCGAGCGTCGCGACGGAGTCGAACACGGGCTCCTTGTCTTCCTGCAGGTCGCGGTTGTACGCGAGCGGCAGGCCCTTGAGCGTCGTCAGCAGGCCGGTGAGGTTGCCGACCAACCGGCCCGCCTTGCCGCGCGCGAGCTCCGCGATGTCCGGGTTCTTCTTCTGCGGCATGATGCTCGACCCGGTCGAGTACGCGTCGTCGAGGCGGGCGAAGCCGAACTCGCGGGTGGTCCAGAGGATGACGTCCTCGGCGAAGCGCGAGAGGTCGACGCCGATCTGCGCCGCGACGTAGGCGAACTCGGCCACGACATCCCGAGCGCTCGTCGCGTCGATCGAGTTCGGCAGCGGATCGCCGAGCCCGAGCTCGCGGGCGACGATCTCGGGGTGCAGGCCGAGCGATCCGCCGGCGAGAGCACCCGCGCCATACGGCGACGGCCAGGCGCGGGCGCGCCAGTCACGCAGCCGCTCCAGGTCGCGTACCAGCGGCCAGGCGTGCGCCAGCAGGTGATGCGCGAGCAGGATCGGCTGCGCGTGCTGCAGGTGGGTTCGGCCGGGCATGACGGCATCCGGATGCGCGGACGCTTGGCCCGCGATCGCGTCGATCAGCCGCACGATCTGGCGTTCGATCAGGCGGACGTGGTCGAGCAGGAACAGCCGGATCAGGGTCGCGATCTGGTCGTTGCGACTGCGGCCGGCGCGAAGTTTGCCGCCGAGCTCGGGCCCGATGATTCCGACGAGAGCCGCCTCGAGTGCCCCGTGCACGTCTTCGTCGTCGGGGCCTGCGACAAGCTCCCCGATCTCGACCCGGCGCGCGAGTTCGGTGAGCCCGACCTGCATAGCGCCCAGCTCGTCGCCAGTCAGGTGACCCGCGGCACCGAGCGCGACGGCGTGCGCGAGGGAGCCTCGGATGTCGTAAGGCGCGAGCACCCAGTCGAAGTGGGTGCTGCGGCTCAGCGCGGCGAGCTCCGGGGCGGGACCCCCTTCGAAGCGCGCGCCCCAGAGCTTCGCCACGGGTCAGGCCCCCAGGTCCCGGCGGGCCGAGATCTTCGACGGCAGCGACCAGATCTCGATGAAACCCTTCGCGAGCGACTGGTCGAACGTGTCACCGGTGTCGTAGGTCGCGAGCGAGAAATCATACAGCGACTGGTCGCTCTTGCGGCCGGTGACGACGGCGCGGCCGCCCTGCAGCTGCAGGCGGATGTCGCCGGACACGTATTTCTGGGTGTCGTCGATGAAGGCGTCGAGGTTGCGCTTGAGACCCGAGAACCAGAGGCCGTCGTAGACGAGCTCGGCCCAGTCGGCCTCGACCTTGCGCTTGTACCGGCCGACGGCCCGCTCGAGCGTGAGGTTCTCGAGCTCCTCGTGGGCGGCGATGAGCGCGACGGCACCCGGGGCCTCGTAGACCTCGCGGCTCTTGATGCCGACCAGCCGGTCCTCGACCATGTCGATGCGGCCGATACCGTGCTGGCCGGCGATCGCGTTCATCTGCTCGACCGCCTGCAGCGGGGTGACCGGCTTCCCGTCGATCGCGACCGGGATGCCCTGGGAGAACGTGATGGTGACCTCGTCGGCGGGTCCGTCGGCCGACGGGTCCTGCGTGTACTCGTAGAGGTCCTCGATCGGCGCGTTCCACGGGTCCTCGAGGAATCCGGTCTCGACCGCGCGGCCCCAGACGTTCTTGTCGATCGAGTACGGGTTCTTCTTCGACTGCTGGATCGGCAGGTTGTGCTCCTCCGCGTAGGCGATCGCCTTGTCGCGGGTGAGAGCGAGGTCGCGGATCGGCGCGATGCTCGTCAGGTCGGGGGCGAGCGCCGCGACCGCAGCCTCGAACCGCACCTGGTCGTTGCCCTTGCCGGTGCAGCCGTGCGCAACCGAGTCGGCCCCGAGCTCCTTCGCGACGCGCGCGAGGTGGTAGGCGATGACCGGGCGGCTGAGCGCCGAGACGAGCGGGTAGCGCTTCTGGTACATCGCGTTCGCCTTGAGCGCGGGCATCAGGAAGTCGTCGGCGAACTGGTCCTTCGCGTCGACGACGATGGCTTCGACGGCGCCGCAGTCGAGAGCACGCTGACGGATGTCATCCATGTTCTCACCGCCCTGGCCGACGTCGACGGCGAGGGCCACGACCTCCTTGCCGGTCGCATCCTGGAGCCAGCCGATTCCGACCGAGGTGTCGAGTCCGCCCGAGTAGGCGAGGACGACGCGTTGTGCCATGAGTTGTGTCTCTTCCGCTTGTATCTGTTGTTCAGCTTAGGGATGGGTAGGGTGGGCGCATGTCCGAGCCGAACTCAACGTCCGACCCGACTCCGCCGGTTCCGCCGGCCCCCTCGTTCACGTACGGGAGTCCCGCTGCACCGCCCGCCGCACCGGCTCAGCCGCTGCCGCCGCCGGCCTACGGGGAGCGTCTCCCCGACGCTCCGCTGCCGCCGGCCTACGCCGCTCCGGCCTACGGCACGCCGGGCGCCGGCGCGGCCTACCCGGCTGCGCCGAAGCGCCGCCGCGCGTGGGACCTCGTGCTGACGATCATCCTGCTCGTCGTCGGCCTGTTCGGCATGATCATCGGGCTCATCTACGCGGCGATCTTCTCCGACCCCGCGCTCGTTCAGGAGATCTTCGACCAGGCCTCCGGGCAGTCCGGCCTCGGCGGCTGGACGGGCTCGGTCGGCGCGGCGCCCGCGGTCATCGCGGTCAGCCACATCGTGCTCTACCTGGTCGCCGTCGGCGTCGGCCTCCTGCTGCTGATCAGGAAGCGGATCGCGTTCTGGGTGCCGCTCGCCGCGGGGGTCATCGCGGCGATCGTGTTCTGGGGTTCGCTGTTCGCGATCGTACTGAGCGACCCGGGGATGATGACCGGCGGTCTCTGACCCGATCACTCGGCGCTGCGGCATCATTCGTTCTTCTTGGCCAGCAGCCAGGTGAGCAACGCCTTCTGGGCGTGCAGGCGGTTCTCCGCCTCATCCCAGATGACGCTCTGCGGACCGTCGATGACCTCGGCCGCGACCTCGTAGCCACGGTCGGCCGGGAGGCAGTGCAGGAAGATCGCGTCGGGCTTCGCCGTCGCCATGAGCTCCGGCGTCACCTGGTAGTCGCGGAGGGCGGCGACGCGGTGCGCCTTCTCCTCCTCCTTGCCCATCGACACCCAGGTGTCGGTGACGACGACGTCGGCGCCGGTCGCCGCCGCGACCGGGTCGCTGAGCAGCGTCACCGATCCCCCGGTCGTCGCGGCGACGCGCTCGGCATCGGCCACGACGTCCGGCATCGGGCTGAACTCCGCCGGGAACGCGATGCGCACATGCATCCCGGCCGTCGCTCCCGCGAGCAGGTACGAGTGCACCATGTTGTCGGCGCCGTCGCCGAGGAAGGTCACCGTCAGGCCCGCGAGGGTGCCCTTGTGCTCCCGGATGGTGAGCAGGTCGGCGAGGAGCTGGCAGGGGTGGAAGTCGTCGGAGAGGGCGTTGATCACCGGCACCGTCGTGCCCGCGGCCATCTCCTCGAGGCCGGACTGCGCGTAGGTGCGCCAGGCGATCGCCGCGACCATCCGCTCGAGCACGCGCGCGGTGTCGGCGGGGGTCTCCTTGCCGCCGAGCTGGCTGTTGGCGGTCGAGATGATGAGCGGGTTGCCGCCGAGGTCGGCGACCCCCACCTCGAAGCTGACGCGGGTGCGGGTCGACGACTTGTCGAAGATCACGGCGACCGCCTGCGGTCCGGCCAGCGGCGTGCGGCCCCAGCGGTCGGCCTTGATCTGCTCGGCGAGGTCGAGGATCTCGGTCTGCTCGGCCTGCGTCAGGTCGTCGTCCCGGAGGAAGTGGCGGGTCATGAGTCGCTGCTTTCTGTTGCGGCCAGGGCCTGCGTGAAGAGTTCGAGGAAGCGGTCGACATCCGCCGCCGTGATCGTGAGCGGCGGGGCGAGGCGGATGCGGTCCTCGGCTGCCGCGTTGACGATGAGTCCCAGCTCGAGGGCCCGCGCGGCGACGGCCCCCGCCTGCGGCCCGGTGAGCCCGACGCCGATCAGCAGGCCGCGGCCCGAGACATCCGTGACCGCCGGATGGTTCAGCGCGGCGAGACCGGCGCGGATCTGCGCGCCGCGCTTCCGGGCGTTGCCGAGCAGGTCGGCCCGCTCGATCTCACCGAGCACGGCGTTCGCCGTCGCGGTCGCCAGCGGGTTGCCGCCGAACGTCGTGCCGTGGTCGCCCGGCTGCAGCAGATCCTTCGCCGCCCCGAACGCGACGAGGGCGCCGATCGGGAAGCCGCCACCGATGCCCTTCGCGAGCGCCACCAGGTCCGGAACGATGCCCTCGGCCTGGAAGGCGAACCACTCCCCCGTGCGCCCGGCGCCGGTCTGGATCTCGTCGAGGATCAGCAGTGCGCCGTGTTCGGTGGTGAGTTCACGCGCCCGCCGCAGGTAGCCCTCGGGGAGGTCGAGCACGCCCGCCTCGCCCTTGATCGGCTCGAGCACGAGCGCGGCGACATCCGGGCCCATCGCGGCCTCGAGGGCGTCGATGGTCGTCGGCAGGAACTCGGGACCGGCGATCAGCGGTTCGAACGGCGTGCGATACGCGTCCTTGCCGGTGATCGCGAGCGCGCCGGTCGACCGGCCGTGGAACGACTTCTCGAGCGCCAGGATGCGCGTGCGACCCGTGCGCCGCGACACCTTGATGGCGGCCTCGATCGCCTCGGTGCCCGAGTTGCCGAAGAACACGCCGTCGCCACCGGTGAGGCGCTTCAGCCGCTCGGCGAGCTCGAGCTGCGGCTCGGAGGCGAAGTAGTTCGAGACGTGCGCGATCGTCGCCGCCTGGCGGCTGACCGCCTCGACGAAGACCGGATGCGCATGGCCGAGCGCGTTGACCGCGATGCCGGCCAGGAAGTCGAGGTACTCGGTGCCCTGGTCGTCCCAGACCCGAGCACCCTCGCCGCGCACCAGCACCCGCAGCGGGGTCGGCGCGTAGGAGAACATCGCGTCACGGAACCGTTGGTGCCCACTCATGCCACGACCTCCGTCCCGATGCCGGCATCCGTGAAGATCTCCAGCAGCACCGAGTGCGGCCGCCGGCCATCGATGATCGCCGCCTTCGGCACCCCGCCGGCGACGGCTTCGAGGCACGCGGTCATCTTCGGGATCATCCCGCTCTCCAGTTTCGGCAGCAGCGCGGTCAGCTCGGGCACCGTGATGTTGGGGACGAGCGAGTCGCGGTTCGGCCAGTCGGCGTAGAGCCCCGCGACGTCGGTGAGCACGACGAGCTTCTCCGCGCCGAGGGCGACCGCGAGGGCCGCCGCGGCGGAGTCGGCGTTGACGTTGAGCGATTGGCCCGGCACGTCGAGGTCGGGCGCGATCGACGACACCACCGGGATGCGCCCCGCCTCCACCTCTGCGAGCACCGCGGCGGGGTCGACCTGCACGACATCACCGACCAACCCGATGTCGACGGTCTCGCCGTCGACGACCACTCCCCGGCGGCGTCCGCCGAACAACCCGGCATCCTCCCCCGAGATCGCCGAGGCGAGCGGACCGTGCTCATTGATCAGCGTCACGAGTTCGCGGCTGACCTGACCGGTGAGCACCATGCGCACGACATCCATCGCCTTGGGAGTGGTGACGCGGTACCCGCCACGGAACTCGCTCGGGATGCCCAGCCGATCCAGCATCGCGGTGATCTGCGGGCCGCCGCCGTGTACGACGACGGGCTTCAGGCCGACGTAGCGGAGGTAGACCATGTCCTCGGCGAACGCGCGCTGCAGCTCGGGGCTGACCATGGCGTTGCCGCCGAACTTGACGACGACGATCTTTCCCGAAAAGCGCTTCAGCCAGCCGAGGGATTCGATCAGCGTGCCGGCCTTGATCTCGGCGCCCAGCGCCCGCTCGTCGGCATCCACATCGCTCATGAGCTGTAGGCCGAGTTCTCGTGCACGTAGTCGTGCGTGAGGTCGTTGGTGCGAATCGTCGCCTGCTGGGCGCCCGCCTTGAGGTCGATCCGCAGATGCATCGACCTCGGCGTCAGGTCCACGTCCTCGCGCGGCCGGTCGGGGCCGCCGTTCGAGCAGACGCGCACCTTATTCATCGTCACGTCGACCGCATAGGGGTCGAACTCCGCCTGCGTCGTGCCGATCGCGGCGAGAACGCGGCCCCAGTTGGCGTCGTTGCCGAAGACCGCGGCCTTGAACAGGTTGTTCCGTGCGACCGAGCGGCCGACCTCGACGGCGTCGTCCTCGGTGACCGCGTTGACGACCTCGATCGTGATGTCGTGGCTCGCGCCCTCGGCATCCGACTGCAGTTGCACCGCGAGATTCGTGCAGATGTCGATGAGCGCCCACTGGAACTTCGCCAGGTCGGGCACGATGCCGGATGCCCCGCTCGCCATCAGGGTCACCTGATCGTTGGTCGACATGCAGCCGTCGCTGTCGAGTCGGTCGAAGCTCACCCGGGTCGCTTCGCGCAGCATCCGGTCGAGCTCGGCGGACTCGAGCACCGCGTCGGTGGTGAGCACGACGAGCATCGTCGCGAGCCCGGGCGCGAGCATCCCGGCGCCCTTCGCCATCCCGCCGATCGTCCAGCCGTCGGCCCCCTGCGTCGACGTCTTCGCGTGCGTGTCGGTCGTGATGATCGCGTTCGCGGCGTCCAGGCCGCCCTCGGCGTCCAGAGCGGCGGCGGCGGTCGCGATTCCGGGCAGCAGCTTCTCGCGATCGAGTTGCATCCCGATCAGGCCGGTCGAGCAGACGAGCACGTCGCCCGCGCCGACGCCGAGCGCCTCGGCGACCGCCTCGGCGGTGAGGTGAGTCGTCTGGAAGCCCTCGGATCCCGTGAAGCAGTTCGCTCCCCCGGAGTTGAGCACGATCGCGCTCACGATCCCGTCAGCGATGACCTGCTTGGACCAGAGGATCGGGTTCGCCTGCGCGCGGTTGCTGGTGAACACCGCGGCGGCGTTCTGCAGCGGGCCGCGGTTGACGACGAGAGCGAGGTCGGGGGTGCCCGACGACTTCAGCCCGACGGCGATTCCGGCGGCCTCGAATCCGAGGGGGGCGGTGGTGCTCACGGGGCGACTCCATCGAGGGGAAGGCCGAGCGTCTCGGGCAGCCCGAGCGCGAGGTTGGCGGACTGGATCGCGGCACCGGCGGTGCCCTTCACCAGGTTGTCGAGGGCGGAGACCACGACGACACGGCCCGCGCGCTCGTCGACCGCGAGGCCGATCAGGGTCGTGTTGGCCCCGGTCGTGTCGCCCGACTTCGGGAAGACGCCCGCGGGCAGCAGGTGCACGAAGGGCTCGTCGGCGTAGGCGTCCTCCCACGCGGCGCGCACCTCGGCGGCGGGCGCGATGAGCTTGGCGGTCGAGGTGGCGAGGATGCCGCGGGCCATCGGAACGAGCACGGGCGTGAAACTGATCGACACCCCGTCGCCGCCGGCCGCGGTGAGGTTCTGCACGATCTCCGGGTTGTGCCGGTGCACGCCACCGACCTGGTACGCCGACGACGACCCCATCAGCTCGGCGCCGAGCAGGTCGGCCCGGAGGCTCTTGCCCGCACCCGACGGACCCACCGCGAGCACGCTCACCAGGTCGTCGGCCGCGATCACGCCGGCGGCGATGCCCGGCGCGAGGCCGAGGGTGATCGCGGTCACGTTGCAGCCGGGCACGGCGATGCGGGTCGCGCCGGCGAGGTTCGCCCGCTGGGTGACGCCGCCGGCGAGGAGCAGCTCCGGCATCCCGTACGTCCAGGCGCCGTGGTACTCGCCGCCGTAGAAGGCCGCCCAAGCGTCGGGATCGGTGAGCCGGTGGTCGGCGCCGCAGTCGATCACGAGCACGTCTTCGGGAAGGTGCGCGGTGATCGCCCCCGAAGCGCCGTGCGGCAGCGCGAGGAAGACGATGTCGGCCCCCGAGAGCACGGCGGGGGTGGTCTCCTGGAGCACGAGGTGGCGCAGCGAGACGAGGTGCGGATGCACGGCCGAGAGCGGCTGCCCGGCGTTCTGATGCGCCGTGACGGTGACGATCTCGAACTCGGGATGGGCGGACAGCAGCCGGAGCAGCTCACCGCCCGCATAGCCGCTGGCGCCGGCGACGGCGACGGTTACAGACATGGAAAGGGCCTTCGGTTCGACGGGACGTGGGTCAGAAGCCGGCGACGTCGCGTGAACTGGAGGGCTCAGCGGTGCGACGTCGCCTGACGTCGGCGCGCACGGCGGAGCGAACGGAGCTCGAGGCTCCGGAAGTCGTTCCGCGTCTGTTCCACGCTCCGACCCTACTGCGACGAACCCGCAGAGCGATAATCTGACCCTGAACGCGGGCTCGATACGAGCTCCGAACCGGAAGAAGGAATCCATGGCCGACCTCAGCTCGCTGCTCAAGCAGATCCCCGTCGACGACATCGCGAAGCAGCTCGGAATCGACGAGAAGGTCGCCGAGGCGGCCGTGCAGCAGATCGTGCCCGGTCTCGTCGCGGGCCTCGCGGCCAACGCCGCCGACCCGGCGCGTTCCGCCTCGCTCACGAACGCCGTCAGCCACGACCGCGGCGGCGTGAAGACGAGCATCAAGGACATCGACGTCGAAGACGGCAAGAAGATCGTCAAGAACGTCTACGGGGACAAGCAGGATGCCGTCACCGCCAAGCTCGCCGCGAGTGCGACCAAGGCCTCCGGCGCCGGCGACGTGACCCAGGACATCATCAAGCAGATCATCCCGATCGTCGCCCCGATCGTGCTCGCCTGGATCGCCAACCAGTTCCTCGGCAAGAAGGACGAGCCGGCGGCGAAGGAGGAGTCCTCCTCCGGCGGCCTCGGCGACCTGCTCGGCGGCCTCCTCGGCGGCGGCTCGTCGTCGGGTTCGTCGAGCGGCGGCGGCGACATGCTCGGTGACCTCCTGGGTGGCCTCCTCGGCGGCGGCAAGAAGTAGCCAGCACGACCCCTCACCGCGGGTTGAGTGCCCGCGTCAGCGGGTGTATCGAAACCGCCCCGAGTTACTCGGACGGAGGTTTCGATACACCGCTACGCGGCACTCAACCCGCGGTTTGCTATTCGCGGAGCGTGGCGCCGAAGCGCTGCCCGGCGAGGGCCGCCCCGGCGAGCTTCGACTCCGAGGCCTCCGCCGCGGTGAGCGTGCGGTCAGGCCCGCGGAAGCGCAGTGCGAAGGTGAGCGACTTCGACCCCTCGGGCACCCCGGAACCGCGGTAGTCGTCGACCAGCCGCGCGTCCTCCAGAAGCTCCCCGGCGCCGGTGATGACGGCATCCCGCACCTCGCCGGCCGGAACGTCGGCCGCGACGACGAGCGACAGATCTTGCGTGGCGGCCGGCAGCGTGCCGATCGGGCGTGCGGCGATCTCGGTCGCGCCGACGGCGAGCAGCGCGTCGAGGTCGAGCTCGGCGAGGGCGACCACGCCGGGCAGGTCGAGGTCGCGCGCGACCGACGGCAGCAGTTCGCCCGCGACGCCCACGACGGTGTCGCCGACCCGCAGCTCGGCCGTGCGACCCGGGTGCAGCACCGGATGCGATCCGGTGACCGGACGGATGTCGGCCGCGAGCGCGAGGCCCACCTCGGCGGCGGCGTCGAGCGCGTCCGCGAGTCCCGACGGCACCGCCGCCGCTCCCGGCTGGCGCGGCACGACGTCGCCGAGGAACAGCACGGCGACGTGACGCGGCTGCGCGGGCAGCGAGTCGGTCAGGCCGGCGAGCACGTCGACGTCGAGCGACACGGCGCCCGGCGGCAGCTCGGCGGTGCCGTGCGACGTGCCGGCCGTCGGCAGGTAGACGTGACCGATCTCGAACAGCGCGAGGTCGGTGAGCCCGCGCGAGAGGTTGCGGCGCGCGGTCTCGAGCAGCCCGGGCAGCAGCGAGCGGCGCAGGTACGACGTCTGCGGATCGATCGCGTTGGCGAGCTGCACGGCCGGAGCCCCGGGGTCGAAACGCTCGATCGTCGCCGCCGACTGGAACGGGTAGGCCAGCACCTCAGTGAGCCCCGCCGCGGCCAGCGTGTTGGCGAGGCGACGGGTGGCCTGCTGCGAGCGCGTCCAGCCGCGTCCGGGTGGGGCGGTCGGCAGCTCCGACGGGATGCGGTCGTAGCCGGTGATCCGGGCGACCTCCTCCACGAGCGAGGGCGCGTCGACGAGGTCGGGACGCCACGACGGCGGGGTCACGGTCCAGCGGTCGACGGTGGCGTCCACGGTCGCACCGACCAGCTCGAGCGTCGCCTGCACCTCGGAAGGCGGGTAGTCGACCCCGATGAGGGCGGCGGCGTCGCCGGGCGCGAAGGCGATCGGAACCGGGGCGCCGAGGTAGGGCACCACGGTGCCGAGCGGGTCGATCGTGCCGCCGGCGAGCTGCACGAGCAGGTCAGCGACGCGCTGCGCGGCGATCGGGCCGAGCGTCGGGTCGACCCCGCGCTCGAAGCGCTTGGAGGCCTCGCTCCACAGCTTGTGGCGGCGGGCGGTGCGGGCGACCGTCACCGGGTCGAAGTGCGCGGCCTCGACGAGGATGTCGGTCGTCGTGTCGGTGACCTCGGTGGCGAGTCCGCCCATGACGCCGGCCAGGCCGATCGCGCCCGAGTCGTCGGTGATCAGGAGGTCGGAGACATCCAGTTTGCGCACCTGGCCGTCAAGCGTCTCGAGGGTCTCGCCCGGGGCCGCGCGGCGCACCACGATGCCGCCCTGCAGCTTGCCGAGGTCGTAGGTGTGGGTCGGCTGCCCGAGTTCGAGCATCACGTAGTTGCTGATGTCGACCGGCAGCGAGATCGAGCGGATGCCGGCGAGCTTGAGCCGCGCCACCATCTCGGGCGGGGTGGGCCGGGTGGGGTCGACGCCCCGCACGACGCGGGCGGCGAAGGCGTCGCAGCCGGCTCGTCCGCGGATCGGGGTGGCGTCGTCGACGACCACCGAGTAGCCGGACGCCTCCCCGACGGTCACCGCGAGCGCCGGGTCGCGGAACGACGCCCGGGTCGAGTGCGAGTACTCACGAGCGACGCCGCGGATCGAGAGCGCGTACCCGCGGTCGGGCGTGACGTTGATCTCCACCGCCGCGTCGTCGAGGCCGAGCAGCGCGATCGCATCCGCGCCGACCTCGGGGTCGAGCCCGATCGTCGAAAGCCGCAGGATGCCGTCGTGCTCGTCGCCGAGTCCGAGTTCGCGCACCGACGCGATCATCCCGTCGGAGGTGTGGCCATAGGTCTTGCGGGCCGAGATCGGGAACGGACCGGGCAGCACGGCACCGGGCAGCGACACGACGACCTTGTCGCCGACGACGAAGTTGTGGGCGCCGCAGACGATTCCGCGCGGCTCGGACTCGCCGACATCCACCTGCACCCAGTTGATGGTTTTGCCGTTGCTCTGCGGTTCGGGGGTGAACTCGAGCACCTGGCCGACGACGACGGGTCCGGTCACGCCGAAGACGTGCACGTCCTCCTCCTCGAAGCCGACCTTCACCAGCGCGGCGTGGAGGTGCTCGAGGGTGACGTTCTCGGGCAGATCGACGTACTCGCCGAGCCAGCTGATCGGGACGCGCATCAGACCACCATCCCGAACTGCTGCGAGAAGCGCACATCGCCCTCGACCATGTCCCGCATATCGTTCATGTCGTTGCGGAACTGCAGGGTGCGCTCGATGCCCATCCCGAAGGCGAAGCCCTGGTACACGGCCGGGTCGACCCCGGCGCTGCGCAGCACGTTCGGATTCACCATCCCGCAGCCGCCCCACTCCACCCAGCGCGCGCCGCCTCTGGCATTCGGCTGCCAGACGTCCATCTCGGCCGACGGCTCGGTGAACGGGAAGTAGTTCGGGCGCAGCCGGATCTGCGCGCCCTCGCCGAACATCGCCCGGGCGAGGTGCTCGAGGGTTCCGCGCAGGTGCGCCATCGTCAGACCCTTGTCGATCGCGATGCCCTCGATCTGGTGGAAGACCGGGGTGTGCGTGGCATCCAACTCGTCTTTGCGGAACACCTTGCCGGGCGCGACCACGTACAGCGGCAGCGGGCGCTCGAGCAGCGAGCGGATCTGTACGTTCGACGTCTGGCTGCGCAGCACGAGGTTGCGATCGGCTGGTTCGACATAGAAGGTGTCCTGCTCGCCCCGTGCGGGGTGGTCGGGGTCGATGTTGAGCGCGTCGAAGTTGAACCAGGCGTGCTCGAGCTCGGGGCCCTCCGCGACCTCCCAGCCCATGCCGATGAAGATGTCACCCATCTGCTCCATCAGCAGCGAGAGCGGATGCCGAGCGCCGAGCCGCCGCCTCGACGGGACCGCCGTGACGTCGACCGCCTCGGCCGCGAGCCGGGCCGTCTCCTCGGCGACGAGGATGCGGCCCTCGGCCTCGGCGGCGGCGGCGTTCACCCGTCCCCGCGCCTCGCCGACGAGCTTCCCGGCGACGGCCTTCTGGTCGTTCGGCACCTCGCGCATCGACGCGTTGAGCTTCGACAGCGGGCTGCCCTCGGCGGTGTGCGCGGAGCGGGCGGCCTTCAGCTCGGCCGAATCCTGCGCCTCGGCGAAGGCCGCGAGCGCCGCTTCGACGGCCCTGCTGACGGCGGGCTCGGTGATCTCGGACACGAGTGTCGAGTTTAGCGGCGCGCTACGGAGCGGATGTGCCCTGGCTCGTCGCCATCGGGTCGGACACGGTCGGCGTCGGTCGGCCGAACACGCCCCGCTTCGGGATGCGCGGCGCCGGACCCCCGGGACGCACCCGTCGCGCCACGAGCCGCGCGACGGTCGAGAGCGTCAGGTTGATCGCCAGGTACATCACCAAGGCGACGAGGAAGAGCGTGAAGATGAGGTTGCCGTCGCCCTTGCGCATCGTGTCGATGCGGAACAGGAGGTCGTCGTAGGAGATCACGTAGGCCAGCGCCGTGTCCTTCAACAGCACCACGAGCTGGGCGATGATGATCGGCAGCATGTTGCGCACCGCCTGCGGGAACTCGATCAGGAACCGGGTGCGCAACGGCGTCAGACCGATCGTCAGACCCGCCTCGCGCTGTCCGCGCGGCAGCGCCGCGACCCCCGAGCGCAGGATCTCGCCGATGATCGCCCCGTTGTACAGCGCCAGCGCCGTGACGCCGGCCCAGTAGGCACCGGTCGAGAACACCAGCAGCACGAAGAGCATCATCAGCAGCACGGGCATGCCGCGGAAGAACTCGAGCACGATCGTCGACGGCAGTCGGATCCAGCGCGACCGCGCCGTTCGCAGGAACGAGAACAGCACGCCGATGACGATCGCGAGCACGGCGGCGAGAGCGGCCATCCGGAGCGTGGCGAGCGCGCCCCCGAGCAGGAACCGCCAGATCGCGCGGTCGTTGAGGATCACCCACAGCGACGGGTCCGACAGCGGCCGGAGCTCGGCTCCCGACACCGAGGTGCGCGGCGACACGAACGCGACGACGAGGAAGGCGACGAATCCGGCGAGCGCGAGCAGCACGATCGCGGTGATGACCCGGGCGCGGCGGCGTGCCTTCGGCCCCGGGGTGTCGTACAGCACGGTGCTCATCGCAGCACCGCGACCTTCTTCTCGACGAAGCTCGCGATCAGGCCGAGCGTGACCGTGACGACCAGGTAGAGCACCGCCACGGCGAGCAGCACCGGCACGGCCTGCGCCGTGCGTTCGATCAACAGGCGGCCGGAGGCGAACATCTCCACCACGAAGAAGCCGCCCGCGACGGATGTGTTCTTGGTGAGGGCGATCAGGACGTTGATGATCGGCGGGACGACCACGCGGACGGCCTGCGGAAGGATCACCAGGGTCAGGGTTTGGCCGAAGTCGAGGCCGATCGAGCGCGCGGCCTCGGCCTGCCCCACCGGGATGCTGTTGATGCCCGAACGGATCGCCTCGGCGATGAACGGGGCCGTGTAAAGGGTGAGGCCGATGGCGGCCAGGACGAAGTAGAACTGCTGGGGCGAGAGCCCCGGAAACCGCACGCCGAGGAACGGCAGCACGAATGCAGACCCGAGCAGCACCAGCGTCAGAGGGGTGTTGCGGAAGATCTCGGTGTAGCCGACGGCGATGGCCCGCAACGGGGCGATCGGGCTGACCCGGAGCCCGGCGACGATCGAACCGAGCACGAGCGCCCCGACCCCCGCGATGGCGAGCAACGCGAGAGTGAGCAGGAATCCGGACACCAGGATGTCGAGATTGTCGAGTACGGCGGTCATCCTGCTCCTCTCGCGGGCGCGGGTCTGTCAGCGGTCGGACGGATGCCGGGGGCGGCATGCCCCCGGCATCCGGTCATATCAGTAGCGGTCGACGGTCGGGGTCGAGTCCGGGAGGTCGATGACGACCCCCACGGTGTCCTCCCACGCGCGCGCCCACTCGCCCGACGTGAAGGCGGCATCCAGCACGTCGTTGATCCACGACCGCAGTTCGGTGTCCTCGAGCGGCACCCCGATGCCGTACGGCTCCTCGGTGAAGGGGGCGTTCAGCAGCTCGAACTCACCCTCGTTCGCATAGGCGAGCCCCGACAGGATGACGTTGTCGGTCGTCACCGCGACGGCCTGACCGTTGCGGATCGGCTCGAGGCAGTCGGCATAACTGCCCGACGCGAGGATGTTCGACGTGTACTCGCCGATGTTGGTGATCGACGTCGAGCCGGTCTGCGTGCAGATCGTCTTGTCCGGGTTCTCCGAGAACCACTCCGGACCGGTGATGCCCTCCGGGTTGCCGGCGGCGACCAGGATGTCCTGACCCGCGATGTAGTAAGGTCCGGCGAAGCCGACGAGCAGCTTGCGGGCATCGTTGATCGTGTAGGTGGCGATCACGATGTCGACCTGGTCGGTCTGCAGGAACGGCTCGCGGTTGGACGAGACGGTGTTGACCCACTCGATGTTCGCCTCATCGATGCCGAGCTGGTCGGCGATGATCTTGCCCATCTCGACGTCGAAGCCTTCGGGGTCGCCCGTCGCGGCGTTGGTCAGCCCGAAGAGGGGCTGATCGGTCTTGACGCCGATGCGGATGGTGCCGGCCGCGGCCAGATCGGCCATCGTGGTGCCGTCGGCATAGGGCACCTCCGGCATGCCCGAGCTCTCCTCGGTGGGGTCGGTCTCCGGGTCGGGCGCCGACGAGTCGGTGCATCCGGCCAGGACGAGCGCGCCGACCACGGCGAGTGCTCCCAGACTGAACTTCGCTGTGCGTGTGCTGCGGAATCTCATGGTTCCTCCCTTGCCATGCGTTCCCCTCCCACCGGTATTAGTGGGTGAGGATCTTCGACAGGAAGTCCTTCGCCCGGTCAGAGCGCGGCTTCGTGAAGAAGTTCTCAGGTGGCGCCTCTTCGACGAGGGCACCGTCCGCCATGAAGAGCACGCGGTTCGCGGCTTTCCGGGCGAATCCCATCTCATGCGTGACGACGATCATCGTCATGCCGTCTTTGGCGAGGCCGACCATGACGTCGAGCACCTCGTTGATCATCTCGGGGTCGAGAGCGGACGTGGGCTCATCGAAGAGCATCAGCTTCGGCTCCATCGCGAGCGATCGGGCGATCGCGACACGCTGCTGCTGACCGCCGGAGAGCTGGGCCGGCAACTTGTCGGCCTGATTCGCGACACCCACCCGGTCGAGCAGCTCCATCCCGCGCTTCTTCGCCTCGCCGGGTGTGCGGCCGCGCACCTTGATCGGCCCGAGGGTGACGTTCTCGAGCACCGTCTTGTGCGCGAACAGGTTGAACGCCTGGAAGACCATGCCGACGTCCGCCCGGAGCTGGGCGAGTTCGCGCCCCTCCTCGGGCAGCGGCACGCCGTCGATGAGGATGCGCCCGGAGTCGATCGTCTCGAGCCGGTTGATCGCGCGGCAGAGGGTCGACTTGCCCGAGCCGGACGGCCCGATGACGACGACGACCTCCCCCTTGTCGACCTTCGTCGTGATCCCCTTCAGCACGTGCAACTCGCCGAAGTGCTTGTCGACGTCCTCGAGGACGAGCAGGGGCTCCATCCGATCAGTCGAGCATGACCCTCCGACGAGGGGCAACGCCCTTGACGCCAACTCAGCCTTCTGCCAGGAAGACGTAACCCCGACGACTCAGGAACGTTGGGCGAACGCCGACTCGTAGAGGCAGACGGATGCCGCGGTCGCCAGGTTGAGCGACTCCGCGTTTCCGTAGATGGGCACCTTCACGACGCGGTCGGCGAGCCTCAGCAGCTCGTCGGGCAGCCCGTGCGCCTCGTTGCCGAAAACCCAGGCGGTCGGCGCGGCGAGCAGATTCCGCACGCGCGGCAGATCGGCGCCCTTCACGTCGGCGGCGAGCACCTGCAGTCCGGCGGCCCGCACGGCGGCGAGCGCTTCGCTGAGGGTGCCGTTCTGCGCGACCGGCAGATGGAAGATCGAACCGGTCGTCGAGCGCACGACCTTGGGGTTGTAGGCATCCACGCTGTTGCCGGTGAAGATGACCCCGTCGGCGCCGGCGGCGTCCGCGGCTCGGATGATGGTGCCCGCGTTTCCGGGGTCACGCACCTCTTCGAGGATCGCGACCAGCCGTGGCTCGCGGACGAGCAGATCCTCGAGCGCGACCGGGAACTGCCGCGCCGTCGCGAGCACCCCCTGCGGGGTCACGGTGTCGGCCATCGTTTCGAGCACCGCGTCGGAGACGGTCTCGACCTCGAGCCCGCGCTCGATCGCCCTCTGCACCAGGTCCGCGTAACGGTCGCGACCCTGCGAGGTGACGTACAGGTCGACGAGCGACTCGGGCCGGTGCACGAGAGCCTCCTGCACCGCCTGCGGTCCCTCGACGAGGAACAGGCCGGTCTCAGCGCGCGCCTGGCGCTTGGCGAGCTTGGCGACGGATCGAACCCGCGGGGAACGCGGATTGTCGAGCATGCCCTCAGGCTACGGGGGCGGGATGAACGGAGCGTGAAGGCTCGCGCGAACGCCGCGGCGACGGAGGGGGAAATGACGAGAGGGACCCCCGCGTGCGGGAATCCCTCTCGTCATAGAACCCTCTATGACGACCGATCAGGCGGCGTCGGACTTCGCGTTGACGTCCTCCGGCAGCGCGGCCTTCGCGGCGGCGACCAGGCCGGCGAACGTCGCGGGCTCGTTCACGGCGAGGTCGGCGAGGATGCGGCGATCGACCTCGATGCCGGCCAGACCCAGACCCTGGATCAGACGGTTGTAGGTGAGGCCGTTCGCGCGGGCCGCGGCGTTGATGCGCTGGATCCAGAGCCGACGGAACTCGCCCTTCTTCGCGCGACGATCGCGGTAGGCGTAGACGAGGGAGTGGGTGACCTGCTCCTTCGCCTTGCGGTAGAGGCGCGACCGCTGGCCGCGGTAGCCCTCGGCGCGCTCGAGGATCGTACGACGCTTCTTGGCGGCGTTGACCGCTCTCTTGACACGTGCCATTTTGCTTTTCCTTAGTCCTGGGCCGGGCTTACTTGCCGAGCAGACGCTTGATGACCTTGGCGTCCTGCGGCTTGAGGACGACTTCCTGATTCAGCCGACGGGTCAGCTTCGAGGACTTGCCCTCGAGGTTGTGGCGCATGCCCGCGCCCTGCTTCATGACCTTGCCGCTGCCGGTGATCTTGAAACGCTTCTTGGCACCGGAGTGCGTCTTCTGCTTAGGCATTGCTGCTTTCCTCTTCTGCTGCGGCTACTGCTGCGGCCGGTTCCGGGGCCGGCTCCTCATCGGATGATGCGGGCCGGGCCTTGCTCTTCTCATCGGCCTTCTTGGCCTGGGCTTCGGCCTTCGCGTCGACCTTGCTCTTCAGCGGGCCGATCACCATGACCATGTTGCGACCGTCGATGGTCGGGGTGGACTCGACGGTGCCGAACTCTGCGACATCTTCGGCGAAGCGCTGCAGGAGGCGGACCCCCTGCTCCGGACGGGACTGCTCCCGGCCGCGGAAGAGGATCATGGCCTTGACCTTGTCCCCGCCCTGGAGGAAGCCCTCCGCGCGCTTGCGCTTGGTCTCGTAGTCGTGCTTGTCGATCTTGAGGCGGAACCGAACCTCCTTGAGGATCGTGTTCGCCTGGTTGCGCCGGGCTTCCTTGAGCTTCTGAGCCTGCTCGTACTTGAACTTGCCGTAGTCCATGATCTTCACCACGGGCGGGACGGAGTTCGGGGCAACCTCGACCAGATCCAGCTCGGCCTCCTGCGCGAGACGCAGCGCGTCTTCGATGCGCACGACGCCGACCTGTTCTCCTGCCGGGCCCACCAGGCGGACCTGGGGCACGCGGATCCGGTCGTTCGTTCTGGGATCGCTGATTAGTGGGTTCCTTTCGTTGCAGAACACGAAGGAAGCATCCACGCAGCGACGCCGTTCACCAGAACATCGGCACTGCACTCACCCTGACTACCGGCCCCCGCTCTGTTTCGAGAGCACGTCCGGCGGAGTGAAATTCGACCCGTTAGCCTAGGAGCGGCTTGCAGGTGGGAGGATTCTCCGCTTCGTTACCGGGGAGGTGGCCCCGGAGCCCGGATCAGAATAGCAGAGGACTCCTTCTTTGGCACGTGACGCCTTCGGCCGTCCGCTCGCGGACGCGCCCCTGACTGTGGAGCCCGAGATCCGCGACATCGCCGAGGTCCCTGCGGTCGAGGTCATCAACACCGTGGCCGTGCATCTGCTTTCCGCCGCCGCCGTGCAGTGCGGGCTCGCGGAGGACGACCCGCGCGTCGACCTCGACGAGGCGCGCAAGCTGATCGACTCACTCGCCGGCCTGGTGACGGCCGCCGCCCCGCATCTCGGCGATCACCACGCCCGCGCCCTGCGCGACGGCCTGCGCTCGGTGCAGCTCGCATTCCGTGAGGCCTCCCCCGTGCCCGACGCGATCGGTGCCGGTCCGGGCGAGAAGTACACGGGTCCCGTCAACTAGGGACCGCCCTCAGCGCTCTGCGTCAGCGGTCGGCGAGGGTGATCGGGATGCCGTGGGCGTCGGCCGCGACCTTGAGCGCGGCGAGATACCCCGTGAAGCCCGCGTCGTCGGTGGTGATGGCGAAGTCGACCGCGAAGCCGTGCGCGCCCTTCTGCTCCCACACGAGATTCTCGGTCACCAGGAAGCCGAAGTCCTTCCCGAGCTGTTCCTTGACGGCCGCAGCATCGCGGAGGATCACGTTGAGAACCCGCCCGCCGTCGTTGACGCCTCCCCGGGACATGGCCGTCGCGAGCAGCGCGCCCGCGTCCCGCCCGCGCTTGCGATTCGGGTAGCGAACCGCGCTGAGCTGGGAGATCTGATCCCAGGCGATCGGCGCGGGGAGACGGATGACGAAGACGCCGCGCGGGGAGAATCCCGACACCCGGCTGCCGATCTGCGCCCGCAGCAGCGCGGTGATCCCCACCCACATGAGGGCGATGACACCGAAGAACACGCCGAGCCAGACCAGTCCCCGCGCACCGAGCACCGCGAGTACGAAGAACAACCCTGCGAAAGCTCCCATCGCGATCCCGACGATCACCCCGGTGCGGGCCTGACGCGTGCCACGGACGCGGTCGTAGACCACGAACGCGGTCAGATCGGTGGCGGAGTCGAGGGCACTCACCGGGGCAGCCATGACGCGAGCGTACCTCAGCTTCGTCGAGGTCGGGCAGTCAGACGGATTCGAGCCGCACGCCGATCGAGTCGACGCGTTCGAGGATGACGGGAGACGCCGCCCAGGCACCCCCGAGGCGGGCGAGCACGGCATCCAAATCGGCGTGATCGAGCCCGCCGTCGAGAGCGAGCTGCACGAGCAGCTCGGGGCCGCTCAGCCGCGCGTCGGGATCGCCGGGAGCGAGTTGCACTGCCCGTACCGATGGCTCCCCCGCGCTCGCGGCTAGGAAGGCCCGGAGTACCCGCTCGTCGGTGAAGCACGGGTCGAACCGCGAGCCGATGGCGACGGCTTCGAAGGCGGTGCGACGTACGGCGAACTCGGTCGGCGACCCCGGGTCGAGCACCATCGCCCCGGCACCGTCGGCGGCCGCGGCGAGGGCCGCGCGCGGCGCCGTCACCGGGATCGGCCGGGCGGCGGGATTCCAGGCGCGCATCGCGTCGACCGACGAGAACACCGGCAGCACGCTTCGGCCGTCGGGACCGGCGACGGTGACCAGCGCGAGTTCCTGGGTCTTGTCGACCCGCCGGCCGTGGGGGCCGAGGCCCTCGGCGCCGCGGTCGGAGACGAGCGGAACGAGCAGCCGGGCTGCGCCGAGCGCCGCCAGCACCTCCGGAACGCCGAGCTCGCGCGCGCGGAAGCGCAACACGGCCTCGATCAGGCGCGGGTCGGGCTCACCGTCATCCCCTACCGCGGGGTTGTCGTGGAACTGCCGGCCCTCGAACGGGACGCCGGCGGAGTCGGCGTGCGTCATGGAGGGTTCAGTCGCCCGCGACGTCGAGGGCTTCGGCGAGGGTGAACGCTCCCGCGTACAGCGCCTTGCCGACGATGGCACCCTCGACGCCCTGCGGCACGAGTTCGCGCAGCTCGGCGATGTCGTCGAGGTTCGCGATCCCGCCCGAGGCGATCACCGGGCGCGCCGTGCGCGCGCACACCTGGCTGAGCAGTTCGAGGTTGGGACCCTTGAGCGTGCCGTCCTTGGTCACGTCGGTGACGACGTAGCGCGAGCAGCCGGCGGCCTCGAGGCGCTCGAGCACCGTCCAGAGATCGCCGCCCTCCTGCGTCCAGCCACGGGCGGCGAGCGTCGTGCCGCGCACGTCGAGGCCGACCGCGATCGCGTCGCCGTACTCGGAGATGACGTGCGCCGCCCACTCGGGATTCTCCAGCGCCGCGGTGCCGAGGTTGATGCGCTTGGCGCCGGTGGCGAGGGCGGCGTCGAGCGATGCGTCGTCGCGGATGCCGCCGGAGAGCTCGATGTTGACTTTCCGGGGGGTGTTCTTGATGACCTTCTTGATGACCCCGTGGTTGGTGCCGCGACCGAAGGCGGCGTCGAGGTCGACGAGGTGGATCCATTCGGCGCCCTGGCTCGCCCAGGTGTCGGCCGCCTCGACCGGGTCGCCGTAGCTGGTCTCGCTGCCGGCGGCGCCCTGCGTGAGCCGCACCGCCTTGCCGCCCGCGACGTCGACAGCGGGGAGCAAAGTCAGCTTCGGGGAGGAGTTGAACTCGGTCACAAGGTGGAAAGCGTAGCCGACTCGGCCCGCGCGCCGGTTACAGCGTGCCGATCCAGTTGCGCAGCAGCTGGATGCCGGGCTCCCCCGACTTCTCCGGGTGGAACTGGGTCGCCGACAGCGGTCCGTTCTCCGCCGCCGCGACGAAGCGGCCGCCGTGATCGGCCCACGTCACCTGCGGCTGCGCGAAGGCGCCGTAAACGTCGAGCTCCCAGCGGCGCGCGGCGTAGGAGTGCACGAAATAGAAGCGCTCGTCGCGGATGCCCTCGAAGAGCACGGAATCCTCGGGCGCGTCGACGGTGTTCCAACCCATGTGCGGCAGCACCGGCGCCTGAAGCTCGTCGACGACACCCGGCCACTCGCCGAGTCCCTCCGTGTCGGTGCCGCGCTCGACCCCGCGAGCGAAGAGCACCTGCATCCCGACGCAGATGCCGAGCACGGGCCGCCCGCCGGCGAGGCGCCGTTCGATGAGCTCCCCGCCGCGCGCGGCCTCCAACGCCGCCATCACCGCCGTGAACGCCCCGACGCCGGGCACCAGGAGGCCGTCGGCATCCACCGCCTTCTGCCGGTCGGCGGTGAGTTCGACCTCGGCCCCGGCCGCCTCGAGCGCCTTGGCGGCCGAGTGCACGTTGCCGGAACCGTAGTCGAGCACGACCACGGATTTCCTAGGCGCCATCGTTACAGCGCGCCCTTGGTCGACGGGATGCCGCGCACGCGCGCGTCGGGCTCGACGGCCCGGCGGAACGCGCGCGCGAACGCCTTGAACTCCGCCTCGGCGATGTGGTGCGGGTCGCGGCCCGCGACGACGGTGACGTGCATCGTCAGCCCGGCGTTGAACGCGATCGCCTCGAAGACGTGCCGCACCATCGAGCCGGTGAAGTGCCCGCCGATGAGGTGGTGCGCGAACCCCTGCGGCTCGCCGGAGTGCACCAGATACGGGCGGCCGGAGACATCCACGACCGCCTGCGCGAGCGCCTCGTCGAGCGGTACCAGGGCGTCGCCGTAGCGGCCGATCCCCGACTTGTCGCCGAGCGCCTGCTTGATCGCCTGGCCGAGCACGATGCCGGTGTCTTCCACGGTGTGGTGCACGTCGATGTCGGTGTCGCCGGACGCCTTCACGGTGAGGTCGACGAGCGAGTGCTTGCTGAAGGCCGTCAGCAGGTGGTCGAAGAACGGCACGCTCGTGTCGATGCTCGAGGTGCCCGTGCCGTCGAGGTCGAGGCTCAGCTCGATCGACGACTCGCTGGTCTGACGCGAGAGCTTCGCGGTGCGGTCGGCCATGCGCCCAAGCTTAGGGGCGCGCTCCTCCGGGTCCGAGTTGCGCGAGCGCATCCAGGAAGTAGGTCGTCTCCTCCGCGGTGCCCGCGGTCACCCGGAGCGCGCCGGGCAGGCCGACGTCGCGGATCAGGATGTCGCGCTCCCGCAACGCCCGGAAGGTGGCACCGGGGTCGGTGACACCGTCGAAGAGCACGAAGTTCGCCTGACTGTCGTGCGCGCGGTAGCCGAGCACGGGCAACTCGGTGAGCATCCGATCGCGCTGTCCGCGGATGTCGTCGACCATCGCGAGCATCTCGGGGGCGTGCCGCAGCGCCGCGAGGGCCGCCGCCTGGGTGAGCGCGGAGAGATGGTACGGCAGGCGCACCAGCCGCAACGCGTCGGTCACGGCAGGATCCGCGGCGAGGTACCCGACTCGCACCCCGGCGAACGCGAACGCCTTGCTCATGGTGCGGGAGACGATGAGGCGCTCCCGGCCCGGCAGCAGCGTCAGTGCGCTCCGGAGCCGTTCGGGCATGAACTCGGCGTACGCCTCATCGACGAACACCATCCCGCGCGACGCGGCGTAGACCGCTTCGATCGTCGCGAGCGGCAGCGGCGTGCCGGTGGGGTTGTTCGGGGCGCACAGGAACACGAGGTCGGGATCGGTGCGCTCGATGGCCGCGACAGCGGTCTCGGGCGAGATCGCGTAGTCGGCATCCCGCTCTCCCGTCACCCATTCGGTGCCGGTGCCCGCGGCGATGATCGGGTGCATCGAGTAGGTGGGCGGAAATCCGAGCACCCGTCGGCCGGGACCGCCGAACGCCTGGAGCACGTGCTGGATGATCTCGTTCGACCCGTTCGCCGCCCAGATCTGGTCGGCGGACAGGGAGTGGCCGAGGTACCCGGCGAAGGAGTCGCGCAGCGCCGTGAACTCGCGATCGGGATAGCGGTTCGCGCCGGTCACGGCGCGGGCGAGCGAGTCGACGATGTCGCGAGCGACGCCCTCGGGGATGGGATGCGTGTTCTCGTTGACGTTGAGCGCGTAGCGCACCGGGTCCTGCGGAGCGCCGTACGGGGAGGCACCCCTCAGGTCGTCGCGCAACGGGAGATCGGAGAGGGAGACCATCCGCCCGAGTCTAAAGCGGCGGGCGGCAGCGTCCCGTCGCCAGACGGGACCCTACCGGGTGTACCGGGTGGGGATCGCGAGCTCCTGGCCCGGCTGGATCTCACTCGAGGCGAGCTGGTTGAACGAGACCACCTGGGCGGCGAACTCGCGGGGGTCTTCCGCGGGGGCGATCTCGGCGGCGAGGTCCCAGAGAGACTGGCCGCCGTCGACGGTGACCCAGGTGAGGGAGTCGGGCGCGGCGTCGAGCGAGGCGACGGCCCCCGGAGCGCCGAGGCCGAAGACGAGAGCGGCGATGACGAGCGGGATCGCCGCGAGCGTGCCGAACACGACCCGCCCGCGACGGGTGAGACGCAGCCGCGGAACCACGGGCACCTGCGCGGCGGGCAGGTATGAGATCACTGCGGTCATGTCGTGCTCCTCGTGAAGAACCGGTCCTGTGGACAGTCGCCCCCGGGGCCTCAGCGGCCGGGCCGAAGCCCCGGAAGCGAATCTGTGTTCCGAACATACCTTCGATCGAACATATGTTCAACCCGAGTCTCGGGCTTTTCGCCAGGAATCGGCCGACACACTCGAACGAATGTTTGCCGGAGCGACCGTGACCGGATACAGTTTCGATCGCAGGAGCGATTCGATCACCGACCACCGACATCGGGACCGCGCCTGCCGACGAAGAGGGGTTGTTCCATGAACGAGACGCCGGATGTGGACGCCGTCGAGCGCCCGAGCACCCGCCGCCGCACCTCGCTGAGCGAGAAGCAGACCGCGATCCTCGAGATGATCCAGCGCTCCGTCGCCTCGCGGGGGTACCCGCCGAGCATGCGCGAGATCGGAGATGCCGTCGGGCTGTCCTCGTTGTCGAGCGTCACCCACCAACTCACCCAGTTGGAACTCTCGGGCTACCTGCGCCGCGACCCGAACCGCCCCCGCGCCCTGGAAGTGCTCATCGAGCTCCCCGGCACCGAGTCGTCGGACTCCGGCATCCCGGTCGGCGACGCCGCGATGGTGCCGCTCGTCGGGCGGATCGCCGCCGGCATCCCGATCACCGCCGATCAGCAGGTGGATGAGGTCTTCCCGCTCCCCCGCCAGCTCGTCGGCAAGGGCGACCTGTTCATGCTCAAGGTCGTCGGCGAGTCGATGATCGATGCCGCCATCTGCGACGGTGACTGGGTCGTGGTGCGCCAGCAGAAGAGCGCCGAGAACGGAGAGATCGTCGCGGCGATGCTCGACGGGGAGGCGACGGTCAAGGTCTTCCGCCAGCGCGACGGCCACATCTGGCTGCTGCCGCGCAATTCGGCGTTCGAGCCGATCGTCGGCGACGACGCCGAGATCCTCGGCAAGATCGTCGCCGTGCTCCGCTCCGTTTAGACCGGCTGCTCGGCCTCCCCCGGCGTCGCCGGCGCGTGCCGCGCCACCCAGTCGCAGAGCAGCGTCATGAACGCGGCGTGGTCGTCGCGGAAGACCGTGTGCCCCGCGTTCGCTACCCGTGTCACCGTCATCCCGAGCTGCTCCAGCGCCCGCTCCTCGCGCGCACCGATGAGCATGCTGCGCTGTGCGAGTACGCCCGCGACGGGGCGACCAGGGATGCCGGCGGCGTCAGGGCGCTCGTGCGGGTGAAGCCCAGCAGCGTTCGCCGATCCCACCGGGCGAGGGTCGCGAGCTCGGGGTCGACGTCGTCCTGACCCCAGCGCGGGTTGAGCCGCGCCGCCGCGTCCAGGCGCTCGGACGCGGCGAGAGCAGGAACACCGGCGCGGCACCGTGGAGCCCGCGCGGGAAGGCGAACGCCGGATCGACGTCGACGACGGGGCGCCCGGATGCGACCCGCGACCCGGGAGGCCACGAGGGCGCCGAGCGAATGACCGACGAGCAGATCGACGCGGTGCCGGGCGCGATGATCCGATTGGATGCCGTGCACCAGCACGGCCACGCGATCGCCGGTCCCCGAGTCGTGCACCGCCAGTCGTATCCCGCGAGCGTACGTGCGGCGTCTGGACGTCCCGTCTCACGCAGCCGCGTGACGGATCAGCCGAGCAGAGCGACGCCGAAGTCCGCGACGACCGACCGCACCTCCGCGAGGTAGCGCTGTGCCTGCTCGGTGAGCGGGATCGCGGCATGTCCGATCCAGCCGATCTCGATGCTCTCGTCGACGTCGAGCGGGATCGCGACGATCGCCGGGTCGAGGTCGTCGCTGATGATGCCCGTCGAGATCGTGTAGCCGCCGAGCCCGATCATGAGGTTGAAGATGGTCGCGCGGTCGGAGACCCGGATCTCCTGCTTGCTCGACATGGTGGAGAGGATCTCCTCGGCGAGGTAGAACGAGTTGTTCGCCCCTTGGTCGAAGGTAAGCCGCGGCAGTTCGGCGAGATCGGCGAGGGTGACGCGGTCCCGGGAGGCGAGCGCGTTCTTCCGCGAGATGAAGATGTGCGGCGAGGCCGCGAAGAGCGGGTGGAATGAGAGCCCGGCATCCCGCAGCAGTTTGTCGATGACCCTCCGGTTGACGTCGTTCCGGTAGAGGATGCCGAGTTCGCTGCGGAGGGTCCGCACGTCCTCGATGATGTCCCAGGTGCGGGTCTCCCGCAACGAGAACTCGTACTCGGCCGCGTCGGCCGCCTTCACCATCCGCACGAACGCGTCGACCGCGAACGAGTAGTGCTGCGCCGAGACCCCGAGCAGGCGTCGCGACGGCGGCCGGCCCAGATAGCGCTGCTCGAGGAGTGCGACCTGTTCGACGACCTGCCGGGCGTAGCCGAGGAACTCGGTCCCGTCGTCGGTGAGCGTGACCCCGCGGGCCGAGCGGACGAGAAGAGCACGGCCCACCCGGGTCTCGAGGTCCTTCATCGCCGCGGACATCGTCGGCTGCGCGACGTAGAGCAGATCGGCGGCGGCGCTGATCGAACCCTCCGCGGCAACCTCGATGAAGTAATGGAGTTGCTGGAGGGTGATGCCGCTCGATCGCGATGCCATAGGAACAGGCTATAGGGATGCATAGTCGCGGCGAGTTACCCGATGCCCTCGGCGTCCCCGCACGATGGAGGGACCATGACGAACCCGTTCACGTTCACCATCACCACGACCCGTTTCAACGAGGACTACGAACCCGCCGACGGCACGCGCGCGACCACGAACTTCGCCAATCTCGCCCGCGGCGAGCACCGCCGGCAGAACCTCCGCAACGCGCTGACGATGATGACCCGTCGATTCAACGACCTCGCCCACTGGGACAACCCGGCCGGGAGCCGCTACGCCGTCGAACTCGACATCGTCGGCGTCGAGGTGCGGTTCGCCGCAGACGACGCCGACCAGGCATTCCCGGTGATCGAGATGCTCGAGATCCAGATCATCGACCTGTCCACCGGCACCCGCCATCAGGGGATCGTGGGCAACAACTTGTCCTCGTACGTGCGCGACTATGACTTCAGCATCGTCCTGCCCGCCGCCCAGGCCGCGGGGGCCGGCGTCCCCGCCGACTTCGGCGACCTGCACGGCAAGCTGTTCCAGCGCTTCGTCGACTCCGAGACCTACCGGGAGCGCTTCGCGCAGCCGCCGGTGATCTGCATCAGCGTCTCGACGAGCCGGACGTACCAGCGCACGGGCAACCACCATCCGGTCCTCGGCGTCGAGTACGAGCAGGACGAGTTCTCGATGACCGACGAGTACTTCGGCAAGATGGGGCTCAGGGTGCGCTACTTCATGCCCCCGGGCAGTGTTGCGCCGCTCGCGTTCTACTTTCGGGGCGACCTCGTCAACGACTACACCGATCTTCAGCTCGTCGGCACGATCAGCACGATGGAGACGTTCCAGAAGATCTACCGCCCGGAGCTTTACAACGCGAACTCGGCGGCCCCCCGGATCTACCGGCCGACCCTCGAGCAGCAGGACTACTCGCGGACGCAGATCGACTACGACCGTGTCGAGCGCGGTCAGCTCGCCGTCACCCAGGGCACGTACACCGAGGAGCACTTCATCACTCCGCACCGGGACGTGCTGGAACGATGGGCCGCGGACTACCCGGTGCCGGTCGGATGACCGCCTTCCTCTCCACCTCGATCGTGGGCAGTCTTCCGAAGCCGTCGTGGCTCGCGGAGCCGGAGACCCTGTGGTCGCCGTGGACGTTGCAGGGTGACGCGCTCGTCGAGGGCAAGCAGGATGCGCTGCGGATCGCCGTCCAGGAGCAGCGCCACGCGGGCATCGACATCATCAGCGACGGGGAGCAGACCCGCCAGCACTTCGTCACGACCTTCATCGAGCATCTCAGCGGTGTTGATTTCGACAAGCGCGAGACCGTGCGCATCCGCGACCGGTACGACGCGAGCGTGCCGACCGTGGTGGGTGCCGTGAGCCGCGAGGAACCCGTCTTCGTCGAGGACGCGAGATTTCTCCGCAGGCAGACCGATCAGCCGATCAAGTGGGCGCTCCCCGGCCCGATGACGATGATCGACACGCTCTCCGACCGCTACTACCGGAGCCGCGAGAGGCTGGCCTGGGAGTTCGCGACGATCCTCAATCAGGAGGCGCGCGAGCTGGAGGCGGCCGGGGTCGACATCATCCAGTTCGATGAGCCGTCGTTCAACGTCTTCTTCGACGAGATGAAGGACTGGGGGGTCGCCGCGCTGGAGCGGGCGGCGGAGGGGCTCCGCGCCGAGACCGTCGTGCACATCTGCTACGGCTACGGGATCACGGCGAACACCGCCTGGAAGGCCACCCTCGGGTCGGAGTGGCGGCAGTACGAGGAGTCCTTCCCCCTGCTGCGGGGCTCGACGATCGACACCATCTCACTGGAATCCCACCATTCACATGTGCCGATGGACCTCATCGAACTCATCCGGGGGAAGAAGGTCATGCTCGGGGCGATCGACGTGGCGAGCGAGGAGATCGAATCCCCCGAGGAGGTCGCCGACACCCTCCGGAAGGCCCTGCAGTTCGTCGACGCGGACAAGCTCGTGCCCAGCACGAACTGCGGCATGGCTCCCCTGCCGCGGAACGTCGCGCGGGCGAAGCTCGGCGCGCTCAGCGCGGGCGCGGCGATCGTTCGCGACGAACTCCGGGGGGCTGCTGGGTGAGTCCCACCGCCGAGGCAGGCGTCGGGACCCTCCCGGGATCCGCCTTCTCGGTGACCCGCCGACTCGCGCGATCGATCGGCGGGTGATCTCAACCGCCGAGCGCCGACCGGATCTCCTTCGCGATGCGATCCGTCGCGACCAGGCGGATGCGCGTGCCGTCCTCCTCGTACTCGGTTTCGAGCACGCGTGCCTTCTGATGCGCGAGCGAGATGATCTCGCCGCGGTCGTAGGGCACGAGCAGGTCGAGTTGGACGTCCCACTGCGGCAGGGTGTCGGCAATCCGCTGACGCAGCTCGTCGATCCCCTCCCCCGTGCGGGCGCTCACGAACACGGCGCCCGGCTCGAGCCCGCGCAGCAGCAGACGACGATCGTCGTCGGCAAGGTCCGCCTTGTTGAAGACCACGATCTCGGGCAGGTCGCGGGCGCCGACATCCCCGATCACGTCCCGCACCGTCGCCAGCTGGGCGCCCGGGTCGGGATGTGCGCCGTCGACGACGTGCACGATGACGTCGGAGTTGCCGACCTCCTCGAGCGTCGAACGGAACGCCTCGACCAGCTGCGTCGGCAGGCTGCGCACGAACCCGACCGTGTCGGCGAGCGTGAACTCCCGGCCGTCGGGCGTCGACGAGCGGCGCACCGTCGGGTCGAGGGTCGCGAACAACTGGTTCTGCACCAGCACGCCCGCCTGCGTCAGCCGGTTGAGCAGGCTCGACTTGCCCGCATTCGTGTACCCGGCGATCGCGACGCTCGGCACCTCGAAGCGGTCGCGGTTGGCCCGCTTCGCCTCCCGTGCCGGCGCGAAGCCCTTGATCTGCTTGCGCAGCTTCGCCATCCGGTCGTGGATGCGGCGGCGGTCCAGTTCGATCTTCGTCTCACCCGGACCACGCGATCCCATCCCCGCGCCGCCCGAGCCCACCTGGCCCCCCGCCTGCCGCGACATCGAGTCACCCCAGCCGCGGAGGCGCGGGAGGAGGTACTCGAGTTGCGCGAGTTCGACCTGCGCGCGGCCCTCACGGCTCTTGGCATGCTGGCTGAAGATGTCGAGGATGACGGCCGTGCGGTCGATCACCTTCACCTTCACCCGGTCCTCGAGCGCGCGCCGTTGGCTGGGTGCGAGTTCGGTGTCGGCGATCACGGTGTCGGCTTCGAGCGCCGCGACGATCGCCGCGAGCTCTTCCACCTTGCCGCGGCCGAAGTAGGTCGAGGGGTCGGGATGCGGGCGCCGCTGCAGCAACCCGTCGAGCACCGACGCACCCGCTGTCTCGGCGAGGGCGGCGAGTTCGCGCAGCGAGTTCTCGGCATCCTCCACGTCGCGGTTGTAGACGCCGATCAGCACGACGTTCTCGAGCCGCAGCTGCCGGTATTCGACCTCGGTGACGTCCTGGAGCTCGGTGCTGAGCCCCGGGACGCGCCGCAGCGACGCGCGATCCTCGCGGTCGAGCTGCTCGCCGTCGACATCCGCGGTGCTGGTCTCGTCGTCGTGGAGCGCCTCGGCCCGGCGGTCGCCGAAGCGGCGCACCGTCGCCCGTGACTCGTCGCTGGCGAGGACGCGGTCGAGGTCGAGGTCGGATCGTGTGGTCTCAGCGTCGGTCATCGTGTTTTTCACCCTAGTTCTGTGTTCTGGTCGTTCGTGGTTTTCGGTAGGTTCGTACGCATGCCCGCCTCCGAGCACTACTTCTCGGATTCCCCGCGGGGCGAGCTCATCCCCCGCACCATCTCGGTACGACTCGCGGGGCGTGACCTGGAGCTGACGACCGCTAACGGCGTCTTCAGCCCGGAACGGGTGGATGTCGGCACCTCGGTGCTGCTGTCCAACGTCCCGGCCCCGCCGCCCGGTGGCAACCTGCTCGACCTCGGCTGCGGCTGGGGTCCGATCGCGATCTCACTCGCTCTCGAATCCCCGCGAGCCACGGTCTGGGCGGTCGACGTGAACGAGCGCTCTCTCGACCTCGTGCGGCGCAACGCCGCCCAGGTCGGGATCACGAACATCAATGCCGTCCGGCCCGAGGAGGTTCCGGCGGATGCGCTGTTCACCTCGATCTGGTCGAACCCGCCGATCCGCGTGGGCAAGAACGAGTTGCACGCCATGCTGCTGCACTGGCTGCCGCGACTCGAACCCGGTTCCGACGCCTGGTTGGTCGTGCAACGCAACCTGGGGTCCGACTCGCTGCAGCGCTGGTTGCAGACGGAGCTTCCGAGAGACTTCGCGGTCTTGCGCGCGGCGACCAACAAGGGCTACCGAGTGCTGCGATGCCGGCGACGTTCGGGACTGACTCAACCGATCGACGTGGTGGGCGACGAGACCGACGTCTCTTAGAGAAGCTTCATGATCCCCGAGAATACCAGCTCGACCGGCCCGCTGAGCAGCACGTGGTCGCCGTTCGCCGTCGGCACAACGCGCACCCCGACCGTTCCACCGGGCACGTCGACGCTCCACGCGTGGGGCGCGGCGGGGCCGGCCCAGTGACGCGTGGCCAGGGCGGCGGCTGCGGCTCCGGTGCCGCAGGAGAGGGTCTCCCCCGAGCCGCGCTCGTGAACGCGCATCCGGATCCGGCCGACGCCGTCCTGCACGAGCGGATCGGCCGGGACGACGAATTCGACGTTGACGCCGTCCGGGGGCAGCGGCGTCACCACCGGCGCCTCACCGAGGCCGAGGTCATCCAGCTCGGTGTCGTCGGCGAGAGCCACGACGACGTGCGGGTTGCCGACCCCGACCGCAAGGCCGGGACGGTCGACGTGCAACCCGTCGGCGGCGACCATCGCGTCGCCGCCGACGACGAACGGGCCGAGGTCGACCTCGAAGCCGTCGACCGTGCGGGTGAGGTCGCGCACGCCCCCGCGGGTGCCGATGGCGACGGTCTGGCCGACCGCGAGGTCGAGCAACCCTTGGTCGAGCAGATAGGAACCGTAGACGCGGATGCCGTTGCCGCACATCTCCGCGGGACTGCCGTCGGCGTTGTGGTAGTCCATGAACCATTCGGCGGCCGGATCTTCCGCGAGGGCTGCGGCGCCCTCGGGGAGGTTGGCCGAGCGCACGGCGCGGATGACACCGTCACCGCCGACGCCGAAGTGGCGGTCGGCGAGGGCGGCCAGGTCGGCGGCGTCCAGATCGACCTCACCCTTCGGGTCGGCGAACAGGACGAAATCGTTGCCGGTGCCGTGCCCCTTGGTGAAGGCGATGTCGAGCGTCACGCCTTCGAGGCTATCCGGGCGCCGACCTCACCGCTGCCAGCGCCGCGTCGATCCGCCTGGGATCGTCGGCGTCGAGCCAGACGGTGTCGGCGAAGCGCCCGAACCAGCTGACCTGGCGCCGCGCGTACTTGCGCGTCAGCAGCGCCGCCTGCTCAACGGCTTCGGCCTCGGTCACCTCACCCGCGAGTTGCGCGGCGGCCTGCGCGTAGCCGATCGCCCGACGCGCGGTGACCCCGAGCCCGGCCGGCAGCAGGCCCTCGACCTCGGCGACCAGACCGTTTCGCCACATCGCCGCCACGCGCGCGTCGAGCCGGTCGACGAGTCTCGCGCGGTCGAGCCGGAGCCCGATGGTGACGCTTGGCCGCCACGGGCGCTCCTCGGCGCCGAGACCCGCCCCGAACGGCTCCCCCGTCAGTTCGACGACCTCGAGTGCCCGCACGAGACGACGGCCGTTCGCGGCTCCGATCGCCTCGGCGGCGACCGGGTCGACTTCGCGCAGACGGCGGTGGAGCATCCCGGGTCCCTCAACGGCGAGGTCGGCCTCCAGCCGCTCGCGCAGGCGCGCGTCCGTGCCCGGGAACCGGAAGTCGTAGAGCACGCTCGACACGTACAGGCCGCTACCTCCGACCAGGATCGCTGCGGCATCCCGCGCCAGGATGTCGTCGATCACCGCGCGCGCCTCGACCTGGTAGCGGGCGACGCTCGCCTCGTCGCGCGGGTCGAGCACGTCCAGCAGGTGATGCGGGATGCCGCGGCGCTCCGCCGGAGGCAGCTTCGCGGTGCCGACATCCATGCCGCGATAGAGCTGCATCGCGTCGGCGTTGACGATCTCGGCCACGCCACCGGCGGCGCGCAGACGCTCGGCGAGGTCGAGCGAGAGCGCCGACTTGCCCGTGCCGGTCGGACCGACGACCGCGAGGAGCACGGTCAGTGCCCGCTGGCGCGCAGCCCGATCGTCGGGATGCCCACCGTCGGAAGGCCGAGACTGACCCGTCCGGCGGCGTCGGTCGGCGTGGCGGGGACGGCGCAGGACTCGGCCTCGGCGCGATCCCAGGCGTCGCCCGAGCGCGTGCGGCGCACCGGCAGCACGCCGGTCGCGGGCGCGGCGATCAGGTAGTGCGGCGCGGTGCGGGTCACCTCGACGGTGACGACGTCGCCGGGCCGCGGGACCTCGCCCCCCGCGGGCACGTCGAAGTGCACGAGGCGGTTGTCTTCGGCGCGCCCCGACATCCGGCCGCGCTGCAGGTCGCGGCGGCCTTCGCCGGGCGCGACGAGCACCTCGACGCTCGAGCCGACGAGTCTCGCGTTCTCGTCGCCCGAGATGCGCTCCTGGAGTTCGATGAGGCGCTCGTAGCGCTCCTGCACGACCTCCTTGGGCAGCTGGTCGGGCAACGTCGCCGCGGGCGTGCCCGGGCGGATCGAGTACTGGAAGGTGAACGCCGACGCGAAGCGGGCCTGCTCGACGACGCGCATCGTCTCGAGGAAGTCCTCCTCGGTCTCGCCGGGGAAGCCGACGATGATGTCGGTCGAGATGGCGGCGTGCGGCATCTTCTCGCGGACGCGGTCGAGGATGCCGAGGAACTTCTCCGACCGGTACGACCGGCGCATCGCCTTGAGGATGCGATCGGAGCCCGACTGGAGCGGCATGTGCAGCTGCGGCATCACGTTCGGAGTCTCGGCCATCGCGTCGATGACGTCGTCGGTGAAGGCGGCGGGATGCGGGCTCGTGAACCGCACGCGCTCGAGCCCGTCGATCTCGCCGGCGGCACGGAGGAGCTTGCCGAACGCGAGCCGGTCGCCGAACTCGACGCCGTAAGAGTTGACGTTCTGGCCGAGCAGCGTGACCTCGAGGGCGCCGTCGTCGACGAGCATCTGGATCTCGGAGAGGATGTCGCCGGGTCGGCGGTCCTTCTCCTTGCCGCGCAGCGAGGGCACGATGCAGAACGTGCAGGTGTTGTTGCAGCCCACCGAGATCGACACCCAGCCGCTGTGAGTGGAATCGCGACGGGCGGGGAGGGTCGAGGGGAAGACCTCGAGGGATTCGAGGATCTCGATCTGCGCCTCGTCGTTGTGGCGCGCACGCTCGAGCAGGCTCGGCAGCGAGCCCATGTTGTGGGTGCCGAACACGACGTCGACCCACGGGGCCTTGTCGAGGATGACCGACTTGTCCTTCTGGGCGAGGCAGCCGCCGACCGCGATCTGCATGCCCTCGTGCTCGCGCTTCGTGCTCGCGAGGTGGCCGAGGGTGCCGTAGAGCTTGTTGTCGGCGTTCTCGCGCACGGCGCAGGTGTTGATGACGACGACATCCGCCGGCTCGCCGTCGGCGCGCACATAGCCGGCGGCCTCGAGCGACCCGGAGAGCCGTTCGGAGTCGTGGACGTTCATCTGGCAGCCGAAGGTGCGCACCTCGTAGGTGCGCGGGCGCGCCTGGGTCGGGGTGAGGAGCGTCATGCTCGAAATCCTAGGCGTCGGAAGCTGGGGGATGCTGACGCGGGGGTCAGTGGAACGGCTCAGCGGAACGCGACGCCGCGGCGCGCGGTGAGCGGAAGCGCCTGGTCGACGGCCGCACGGATGGTGCTGCCGCCATAGCCTCGGCGGGCGAGGAACGCCGAGAGGCGCCGCACGGCGACCTCGCGGTCGAGGTTGCGCAGCTGCCCGGCGCGCTTGAGCGCGATCTCGCGGGCGCGGGACAGTTCATCGCCGGTGTCGATCAGGTCGAGCGCGTACTCGATCGCGGCCGGGGCGAGCAGACGCCGCGTCAGTTCGGCCGCGATCGCTGAGCGACCGAGCCCTTTGCGCTCCTGAAGGGTGCCGACCAGATTCTGGGCGAGGGCGATGTCGTCGAGGTAGCCGTCGCGCTCGAGGCGGGTGACCTCGGCGGCGATCTCGTCGTCGTCGAAACCGCGATCGCGCAGGTGCCGCTCGGTCTCCCGGCGAGACAGGCCGCGTCGCGAGAGCGCGGTGATCGAGACGTGGTGGGCCGCGCCGACCGGAGCGGGCTCGGCGACGTCCTCATCGAGGACAGCCGCGGGTTCGGCGCCCGGCACGGCCCAGGCGGCGCCCGCGGGAGACGGACCGATGGAACGAGCCGACGACGGCTCCGCGGGGTGCGGGGGCAGCACGCCGGGGAGGTAGGTGACACGGGCGAGCGTGCCGTCGTCGTCGAGCCGTTCCATGGGGTCTGTCTCTCTCGGGCAGGGATGTTAGGCCGGCGTGTTGGGCTGGTGTTACTCGCCGGCCGCGCGGAGCGCGGGCTGTTCGGCGGCCTTGCCGACCGGAGCGATCGGCGCGACGTTCGACGCCTCGAGCGCAGCCGCGGCAGCGGCCTTGCCCTCCGCTCCGATGCCGAGCTTCGAGAGGATCTTCTTCTCGATCTCGTTCGCGGTCTCGGCGTTCTCGAGCAGGAAGTTGCGGGCGTTCTCCTTGCCCTGACCGAGCTGGTCGCCGTCGTAGGTGTACCAGGCGCCCGACTTGCGGACGATCTCGTGCTCCACGCCGTAGTCGATCAGGCTGCCCTCGCGGGAGATGCCGGTGCCGTACAGGATGTCGAACTCGGCCTGCTTGAAGGGCGGCGCCATCTTGTTCTTGACGACCTTGACACGGGTGCGGTTGCCGACGGCATCCGCACCGTCCTTCAGGGTCTCGATGCGGCGAATGTCGAGGCGCACCGAGGCGTAGAACTTCAGCGCCTTGCCGCCCGCGGTGGTCTCGGGGCTGCCGAAGAACACGCCGATCTTCTCGCGCAGCTGGTTGATGAAGATCATCGTGGTCTGGGTCGTCGACAGCGCGCCCGTGAGCTTGCGGAGCGCCTGAGACATCAGACGGGCCTGGAGGCCGACGTGCGCGTCGCCCATCTCGCCCTCGATCTCGGCGCGGGGCACGAGCGCCGCGACGGAGTCGATGACGATGAGGTCGATCGAGCCGGACCGCACGAGCATGTCGGCGATCTCGAGCGCCTGTTCGCCCGTGTCCGGCTGCGACACGAGCAGCGCGTCGATGTCGACGCCGAGCTTCTTGGCGTACTCGGGGTCGAGCGCGTGCTCGGCGTCGATGAACGCCGCGATGCCGCCGGCCTTCTGTGCGTTGGCGATCGCGTGCAGGGTCAAGGTCGTCTTACCCGACGACTCCGGCCCGTAGATCTCGACGATGCGGCCGCGCGGGATGCCACCGATGCCGAGGGCGACGTCGAGGGCGATCGATCCGGTCGGGATGACGGCGACCGGCGCGCGCTCGTCGCTGCCGAGGCGCATCACCGAGCCCTTGCCGAACTGTCGGTCGATCTGGGCGAGAGCGGTCTCGAGGGCCTTCTCGCGGTCTGCGGGAGTGGGCATGGTGTGTCTTCCTTAGGTTCGGCGGGAGCGAATGCTCCCCAAGCGGTGCGCCCATCGGCTGTCGTTCCCGCGCCGACCGGTGGAGCAAGGTCAGCGCCCTCACGGCAGGGCTAGTCGGTGTCCGACGAGTGCGACGCTACGCCCGGGGTCCGACATCGCCGGGACCGACGGGCGCGAAGCTCCACAATTCGTCTTCGAAAGACTCTGTGGAGGAGACTACCCGCATCCGAACAGATGTTCGAGCGTTTCTGACAGACGGCGTGTCGCGGCGTCGGGCTACCCGCGAGGCGGTTTCGGCAGCCCCGCACCGTGCCACCGATCGACCGGCACGTCTTGCACCCGACAGAGGGCGATCCAGACCTCGCGGGGCGGGATGCCGGCGGCGAGAGCCTGGTCGGCGGTGCGGTTGCCGAGGTCGACGATCACCGTATCGCGCATCAGCACCCGCCCGAAGAGCCCGAACTCGTCCTCGACGGCCCGGCCGAACTCGTTGAGCTTCAGAGGAGGCCGCTCAGCGGACGGCGAGGCCGGCGTCGAACTCCGCGACCAGGTCGTCGGGCAGCGTGTCGGGCACGGTGTCGAACGACGACGCGGTCATGTACGCACCGTGGTCGCTGAACGAGACGCCCTCGACGACGGCGAGGCGGTCGCCCACCTCGCGCATGATGACCGAGATCGGGGTGTCCAGCGCATCGGCGACCGAGGCGAGGATCTCGCTCGAGGCCTCTTTCTGCCCTCGCTCCACCTCGGAGAGGTAGCCGAGCGCGACGGATGCGCGCGACGCGACCTGACGGAGGGTCATCGCCTTCTGCAGGCGGAAGTCACGGAGAACGTCACCGATTTCCTGACGGACCAGAACCATGGTGTCCTCCTTCACTACCAGTCATTCGGAGCAGTCCCTGCTCCGGGTGGGGTGGTAACGCTACCCCACCGTGTAGGTGAACTCTAATTCGCGTCACCTCGGGAAAGCCTGTGACGACACGATCTGTAACGAGATCGAAACGGCCGCTATTCCCGGGAGGACTCGAGCGCGAGTCCGAGCACCGCGACCACCGTCCCACGGCGCACGGCATCGCGATCACCTCCCAGTTCGAGGCGCAGCGAGCGCACCCCGGCGGCGGTGGCGACGGCGATCCAGACCTCCCCCGGCGGATTCCCGTCCTGCGGGTCCGGACCGGCGACGCCGGTCGTCGCGAGCCCGAGGTCGGCCCCCAGCCGCACGCGCACGCCGGCCGCCATCTGCTCCACGACGGCTCGCTGGATCGGTCCTCCCGCGGCGAGGAGCGCGGCATCCACGCCCAGCAGCCCGTGCTTCAGCTCGGTGGCGTAGGCGACCACTCCCCCGCGGACCACGGCCGAGGCACCGGGAACCGACACGAGTTCGGCGACCACGAGCCCCCCGGTGAGCGACTCCGCGACGGCGACGGTCAGACCGCGCGCCGTCAACGCGTGGATGACCTCCGCTGTTGTCGGGCCCGACACGGCGCTGCGCGCTACTCGACCACCGACGTCGCCGCGGTCTTCGCGGGACGGGCGCGCCAGGCCGACCACAGGTACTCGACGCCGCTCACCACGGTGATGATCACGGCGAGCACCATCAGCACGGTGTTCACGACGTGCATCCCGGGGCCGAAGAAGCTCCACAGCGGAACGATCGCGAACGAGATCGCGATGATCTGCACCCAGGTCTTGATCTTGCCGAGCATCGAGGCGGCGATCACCCGGTCGCGCAGCGCGACGAGGCGCAGCACCGTGATGCCGACCTCGCGCACCAGGATGACGACGGTCACCCACACCGGCAGCTCGCCGAGGATGCTGAGCGCGACCAGCGCTCCCCCGGTGAGCACCTTGTCGGCGATCGGGTCGAGCAGCTTGCCGGCGTCGGTGACGAGATTGCGGCGGCGGGCGAGGAACCCGTCGACGCCGTCGGTCGCCGAGGCGAGGACGAACAGCCCCGCGGCGACGTAACGCAGCACGCCGTCGGTGCCGTTGTCGACGAGCAGCAGGGCGACGAACACCGGCGCCATCAGGATGCGGGCGATCGTGATGAGGTTGGCGGCGTTGCCGACGCTCACCGTGCCCTCGCCGCCGCGCACGACACGGCCGCGCATCGGGTTGACCTTGGGAACCGGGGCGGTCGGCGGCGACGAGCTGTCGAGCGACATCCGCATCACTCCCGCCCGGTCAGACTCCAGGCGTCCTCGTCCGAGCCGCCGTCGATCTCAGGATACTCCGGCGCCGCCGAAGGGGCGCTCGACGCCGGGGCACCGCGCAGGCGGGCGAGCACGTCGCCGAGCTGCTCGGCGGTGACGAGCACGTCACGCGCCTTCGAGCCCTCGCTCGGGCCGACGATCTCGCGGGACTCGAGCAGGTCCATCAACCGGCCCGCCTTCGCGAACCCGACGCGCAACTTGCGCTGCAGCATGGATGTGGAGCCGAACTGCGTGTTGACGACCAGCTCGGCGGCCTGCAGCAGCAGCTCGAGGTCGTCGCCGATGTCGCCGTCCACCTCGCGCTTCTCGGCGACGGCTTCGACGTCCTGGCGGTACTCGGGACGCGCCTGCGCGGTGACGTGCGCCACCACGGTCGCGATCTCCTCCTCGGTGACCCACGAGCTCTGCACGCGGATCGCCTTCGAGGCGCCCATCGGCAGGAACAGCCCGTCGCCCTGGCCGATGAGCTTGTCGGCGCCCGGCTGGTCGAGGATGACGCGGCTGTCGGTCATCGACGACACCGCGAACGCCAGCCGCGACGGCACGTTCGCCTTGATCAGACCGGTGACGACGTCCACCGACGGTCGTTGCGTCGCGAGCACGAGGTGGATGCCGGATGCCCGCGCCAGCTGGGTGATGCGCACGATCGAGTCCTCGACGTCGCGCGGTGCCACCATCATGAGGTCGGCGAGCTCGTCGACGACGACGAGCAGGTACGGGTAGGGCTGCAGAACGCGGTTGAGCCCCGGGGGCAGCGTGATCTCGTTGGCGAGCACGGCGCGGTTGAAGTCGTCGATGTGGCGGAAGCCGAACGACGCGAGGTCGTCGTACCGCATGTCCATCTCCTTCACGACCCAGGCGAGCGCTTCGGCCGCCTTCTTCGGGTTCGTGATGATCGGCGTGATCAGGTGCGGCACGCCCTGGTAGGCGGCGAGCTCGACGCGCTTCGGGTCGATGAGCACCATGCGCACCTCGGCCGGCTTCGCCCGCATCAGCACTGAGGTGATCATCGAGTTGATGAACGACGACTTGCCCGATCCGGTCGAGCCGGCGACGAGCAGGTGGGGCATCTTGGCGAGGTTCGCGACGACGAAGCCGCCCTCCACGTCCTTGCCGAGCCCGATCGTCATCGGATGCTGCGAGCGCGCGGCGGCGCTGCTGCGGAGCACGTCGCCCAGGGTCACGATCTCGCGGTCCTTGTTCGGGATCTCGACGCCGATCGCGCTCTTCCCGGGGATCGGCGACAGGATCTGCACCTCGTTGGACGCCACCGCGTAGGAGAGGTTCTTGGCGAGCGCCGTCACCCGTTCCACCTTGACGCCCTGGCCGAGCTCGATCTCGTACCGGGTGACCGACGGGCCGCGCGAGAAGCCGGTGACCTTGGCATCCACCTGGAACTGGTTCAGCACCGAGGTGATCGCGGCGATCGTCTCGTCGTTCGCCGCAGTGCGCGTCTTCGGCGGGGTGCCGGCCTGGAGGCTCGAGGCGGCGGGCAGGCGGTACGGGCGCCGGTTCGGCGGCGCGACCGCGACCGCGGGCGCGAGGTCGGGGTCGGGCAGTTCCGCGGGCACCGAGGCGAAGTCGTCCTGCAGGCCGCGCGCCCTCTGCGGCACCTCGCCGGTGAATCGGCGCACGGCATCCTCGGCCTTGTCGAGCTCGGCGAGCAGGTCGAACGGGTTCTGCTCGGCCGGGGGGATGACGTCGGTGAGCAGCTCCTTCGCGGCCGCCTCCTTCGACACCGGGGTGTCGAAGGCCGGGTCGGCGTCCTTCTTGCGGCGCCACCACGGCATCGACGACGGGTCCTCGGGCTCGAAGCCGAGGTCGGTCATCGACCCGAGCTCGGGCTGCTCGGGCGCCACCCGGGGAGCGCGCGGGGTCAGCTCGGCGCCGAACAGGTAGGAGTACGCCTCTGCCAGCCGGGAGCCGATGCGGTTCGGCGGCGTCTTGGTGAGGATGAACAGCGACAGCAGCATGAGGCCGCCGGCAATCGGCACGGCCAGCCAGGCGGCGCCGATCGAGACGAACGGCTGCGCGACGATCCAGCCCAGGATGCCGCCGCCGTGCGCCATCGCGATCGCGCCGTCGGCGGGCTGCGGCTGACCGCCGAAGACGTGGCAGAGGCCGCTCACGCTGGTCAGCAGGAGCACGAGCCCGATGCCGAGTCGCCCATTGTCGTGCACGCTCGACGGATGCCGGAACAGCCAGACGGCGAACACCAGCATGATCACGGGCAGCGCGAACGCGACGCGGCCGAACAGGCCGCCGAAGGTGTACGCGTCGAGGGCGATCGCGACCTCGTGCGTCGGGTTGAACCACTCCACGACCGCGCCGACGATCGCCAGGACGATCAGCAGGAATGGAACACCGTCCCGGCGCTGGTCGGCGGCGAGCGTCTCCTTGCCGAACAGTCGTGCCGCGCCGCCGACGGCGTGGGCGAGCAGCATCCAGACACTGGTCAGGATGCCCGGCTCCTCCGTCTTCGCCGGGGACTTGCCCCGCGGGTACCGCTTCGTCGCAGTGGACGTGGCCGAGCGCGCGCGGGACGCGGTGCGCGCACGCGCGTTCGGACGCCCCGTGGTCGTGGCCATGCGGTCACGGTACCCGCGGCCCGGCACCGCTCCCGGGAGCGACACCCGGACACGGGCTCCGCCGCTAATACCGGATGGCGTCGATCACCTTGACCCGCACCGCGACCACGGCGGGCAGCAGCCCGGCCAGGGCACCGACGAGGGTGGCCGCGCCGAGTCCGATCAACGCCGCCTCGATCGGGAAGCCCGGGATGTCCTGGATCACGAGGGAGAGGTAGGACTCGGTGATCGGGTTGCGGATCAGGACGATCGCCAGCAGCACCCCGGCAAGCCCGGCGACGAACGTCGCCACGACGCTCTCCATCATCACCGAGAAGAACACCCGTCCGGCGGTCGCACCGAACGCCCGGCGGATGCCGATCTCGCGGATGCGGTGCTTCACCGACACCAGGGCGATGTTGAGCAGTCCGAGGGCGCCCAGCAGCATCACGAGCACCGCGATCCCGATGACGACGAGCTTCGGGACGAGCAGCGGATCCTCCACCTGCCAGGCGAGGTAATCGTTGCGCTGCACGTCGACCTGCCATCCGTCCCCCATCGCGGCCGCGATGTCGCGTTGCAGCAACGGGATCAGCGTGTCGGCGCTCTCCGGCGGAATCCACGCCTCGTACTGCGGGAGCTGCGGGTAGAGCGGGTCCTGCGGCACGAATCGGTCGTAGTCGTCGCTGAGCAGGTAGGCCTGCAGGAAGGAGCCGTCGAGCGACTGCTTCGGGGTGATGCCGACGATGATCGCCGAGACCGTCCCGGTCGGCGTGACGATGCCGATGCGCGGGTCGAGGCGGAGGTCGGGCGACCCGAGTCGCTCCCAGACCTCTTCGCTCACCACGACCGGCGGGGCGAGTCGGAGGGCGTCGCGGTCGGTGAACCAGGCGCCCTGCGCCATCGAGATCCGCCGCATCGCCGCGAACGGCTGGTCGACGCCGAGCGCCTGCACGCCCAGCACTCCGTCGGGGAACTGCACCGACACCCCGCCGTAGTTCGTGCGGTTCGTGTAGGTCACCCCGTAGCGTTCCATCGCCGTGGCGAACGCGGCATCGACGTCGCTCTTGCGCGGCTGCTCACCGGTGGCCGGGTTGTAGACGCCGACGTAGAGCGACGCGGGACGCCCGCTGCTGCGCTCGAAGCCCTCGACGGTGGCCTGGGTGGCGATCGAGCCTGCCGCGACGACCCCGGTGAGCGCCGTGACCGCCACGCCGACGCCGATCAGGCTCAACAACACCTGGGTCTTGTGGATGCGGAGTTCCGACCAGGCTTCGACGACCGCTCCGACGAAACCGGTCCAGAGACGGGACGCCCCGCCCGACTTCGTCCTCCGCCGAGGTTCCTCGGGCATCCCCGGCGGTGCCACCAGCTCCGCGCTCACAGGGTCGCCCCGGTGGCGGCGAGGGTCTGCATCTGTGCCGGGTCGATCTCGTGCAGGACGCCGGCATCCAGACGGAAGTGGCGCCGGGCGAGGGCGGCCACGTTCGGGTCGTGCGTGATCGTGATGAGCGCCGCGCCGGACTGCTCGGCCGCCGTGTCGAGCAGCTCCATGACGGTCGCACCGGTCTCGACGTCGAGCGCGCCGGTCGGCTCGTCGGCGAGGATCAGCCGCGGGCCGCGCACGAGGGCACGGGCGATCGCGACGCGCTGCTGCTCGCCGCCGGACAGCTGGTCGGGGGTCGACTTCAGGCGTCGCCCGAGGCCGACCTTGTCGAGCAGCTCGCTCGCCAGCTGCCTGCGGTTCCAGAACTGCGCGCCCGTCGCGTAGAGCAGCGGGGTCATGACGTTCTCGAGCGCCGTGCGGCCGGGCAGTAGGTTGAACTGCTGGAAGATGAACCCCACATCGCGTCCGCGCCGACGGTCGCGCTCGCCGGCATCCAGCTTGTCCAGCGGGGTGCCGTCGAACTCGAGGCGCCCGCTCGTGGGGGTGTCGATGAGGCCGAGCAGGTTGAGCAGCGTCGACTTGCCGCTGCCAGACCGCCCGACGATGCTCACGTGGTGGCCGATCTCGACGCTCAGGTCGACGCCTTTGAGGATGTCGAGGCGTCCGCCATCGGGCAACTCGACGGAGCGCGTGACGCCCGCCAGTTCGACGAAGGCCATCTCAGCCGCCGTAGCCCATGATGACCGGACCGCCGCCCATGCCCGGGTCGCCCGCCGGGGCACCGGGGACGAACTGCATGACGAGTTCGCCCTCCTCCAGACCCTCGACGACCTCGACGTTGATGCCGTCGGAGAGTCCGAGGGTGACGGTGCGCTCCGCGGACTCGCCCGTCTCGGGATCGATCACGTAGACGACGCCCGACTCGGCCGCACCGAGCACCGCGGTCACCGGCACCACGAGCACGTTCTCGGCGACGCCCGCCGAGATCGTCAGCTGCGCGACGAGGTCGGGGAACACGGTGACGTCAGCGGGGACGACGCACCGCGCCGTGGTGCCCGATCCGGCGTTCGGGTCGCCGCTGCCGGGGTCGCCGGCGCCGTCACCCGTGCCGGTGCCCGCCCCGGCGAGAGGCGTCGTCACGGTGAGGCTGGTGCAGGTGAAGGGCGCCGGGCCGCCGGTGACGGTGACCTGCGCCTCGGTCGGGGCGCTCACCAGCCGGTAGCGATCGACCGGCTGCACCGACGCGGTGACGTAGAACCCGGGCGGCGCGATCTGCGCGACGACGGCCCCCGCCGTGGTGGTCTGGTTGGTGACGATCGAGAGGGCCGAGATCGTGCCGGCGACCGGAGCGCTGATCGCGACGGTGATCGCGCGTCCTGCGGAGTTGAGACCCTTGACGACGCCGATCTGCTGACCCGCGCCGACGACGGAGCCGACCCCGACGTCCACGCTGGCGAGCGTGCCGTCCAGCGGCGCCTTCACCGGCACCGCGTCGTCGGCCTTGACCGTGCCGCTCAGCACGACGTCGTTGCTGACCGTCGAGATCATCACCGGGACCTGCGGGTCGACGAAGCCGCCGGTCGGCTCCTCTGCCCCGGCGCCGGCCGTCGAGCTTCCGAAGAACGCGAGCTTGACGAGGGCGACGGCGATGGCTGCCGCCACCACGAGGCCGAGGATGGGGAAGACCCACTTGCGGGCGACGGACATGGGGGCTCCATTTCAGGCGGGATCGCGGCATGCCCTGACACATGACGTGATCTCATCGAACCAGGCCGGAGCCTCGATCGCATCCCAACGTTGGCGGAGTGTCGATCGTCTTGGAGGATGATCTTCGGCGATTACGCCTCGATCACGACCGGGATGATCATCGGCCGGCGGCGGTGCTGCGTGTTGACCCAACGGCCGACGGTGCGGCGCACGATCTGCTGGTAGCCGTGCTGGTCGTGGGTGCCGCCCTTCGCGGCCTCCTCGAGGGCCTTGACGATCTGCGGACGCACGCCGTCGAAGACCGAGTCGTCCTCCGCGAAGCCTCGCGCCTGAATCTCCGGGCCGACGATGCACGTACCGGTCTGGGGGTCGATCGCGATGAAGATCGAGATGAACCCCTCCTCGGCGAGGATGCGGCGGTCCTTGAGGTCGGCATCCGTGATCTCGCCGACGGTGGAGCCGTCGACGTAGACGAAGCCGATGTCGAGCTGGCCGACCACCGTCGCGACGCCGTTCTTGAGGTCGACGACCACGCCGTTGTCGCCGATGATCGTGCGCGAGGGCTCGACGCCGGTCTCGATCGCGAGATCGGCGGCCGCGCGCAGGTGCCGGGCCTCGCCGTGCACGGGCAGCACGTTGCGCGGCGTGAGGATGTTGAAGCAGTAGAGCAGCTCGCCGGCCGAGGCGTGACCGGAGGTGTGCACCTTCGCGTTGCCCTTGTGCACGACGTTCGCGCCGAGCTTGATGAGCCCGTTGATGACCCGGTACACCGCGTTCTCGTTGCCCGGGATGAGGCTCGAGGCGAGGATGACGGTGTCGCCCGCGCCCACCTCGATCTGGTGGTCCTGGTTCGCCATGCGTGAGAGCACGGCCATCGGCTCGCCCTGCGATCCCGTGCTCATGAAGACGACGCGGTCGTCGGGCATAGTGACCGCGGTCTTCAGGTCGACGATGACGCCCGGGGGCACGTGCAGGTAGCCGAGGTCGGCGGCGATGCCCATGTTGCGCACCATCGAGCGGCCGACGAAGGCGACGTGCCGTTCGTTGGCGACCGCGGCATCCAGAACCTGCTGCACGCGGTGCACGTGCGACGAGAACGACGCGACGATGACGCGCTTCTTCGCCCGCGAGATGACGTTCTCGAGCACGGGACCGATCTCGCGCTCGAGCGGCGTGAAGCCGGGCACGTCGGCGTTGGTCGAATCCGGGAGGAAGAGGTCGACGCCCTCCTCGCCGAGCCGTGCGAACGCCCGGAGGTCGGTGATGCGGCCGTCGAGCGGCAGCTGGTCCATCTTGAAGTCACCCGTGTGCAGCACGAGGCCGGCGGGGGTGCGGATGGCGACGGCGAGCGCGTCCGGGATCGAGTGGTTGACCGCGACGAACTCGAGTTCGAAGTCGCCGAAGCGATCGGTCTGGTCGGCGGCGACGACGCGCGTCTGCGGCTGGATGCGGTGCTCCTTCAGCTTCGCCTCGACCAGCGCGAGCGTCAGGCGCGAGCCCATCAGCGGGATGTCGCCGCGCAGCTTGAGGAGGTAGGGCACGGCGCCGATGTGGTCCTCATGGCCGTGGGTGAGCACGACGCCGACGATGTCGCCGAGCCGTTCCCGGATGGGCGCGAAGTCGGGCAGGATCAGGTCGACGCCCGGCTGGTGCTCCTCGGGGAAGAGCACGCCGCAGTCGACGATGAGCAGTCTGCCCGCGTACTCGTACACGGTCATGTTGCGACCGATCTCGCCGAGACCGCCGAGCGGGAAGACGCGAAGAGTGCCGGCGGCGAGCGCGGGCGGGTCGAGAAGTGCGGTGTTCATCGGGTGGTTCCTGCAATCTTGGGGAGCGCTCCGCCGGCCGCCGCGTTGGCGTCGGGGCGGAACTTCTTCGGGTCGATGCCCTCGATGTCGTGCACGAGAGCGATCTCGTCCTCGATCAACGCGGCCTCGTGCTCTTCGGGTCCGACGAGCGGCAGGCGCACGCGCGGGCTGGCGATCCGGCCGAAGCCGTGGAGGATGTACTTCGCCGCGACGGTGCCGGGCACGTGGGTCATGGTGGCCCGCACGAGCGGCTCGAGGGCCCGGTGCGCGGCGCGCGCGGTGTCGAGATCGTTGGCGTTGACGGCATCCACGATCTCGCGGTACTTCGCCGGGGCGATGTTCGCGGTCACGCCGATCAGGCCGGTGCCGCCGATCGCGAGCGTGGGCAGCGCGTTGCCGTCGTCGCCCGCGAAGTACATGAGGTCGGTCTGGTTGAGCACGCGGCTCACCTCGCTGAGGTCGCCCTTGGCGTCCTTCACCGCGAGGATGTTGGGGTGCTTCGCGGCGCGCAGGATCGTCTCGTACTTGATCTCGACGCCGGTGCGGCCCGGGATGTCGTAGAGGATGACCGGCAGATCCGTCGCGTCGGCGACCATTCGGAAATGGGTGAGGATGCCGGCCTGCGTGGGCTTGTTGTAATACGGCGTCACGATCATCACGCCGTCGGCGCCGGCCCTCTCGCTCTTCTTGTAGAGCTCGATCGCGTGCGCCGTCTCGTTCGACCCGCCGCCGGTGATGACCTTCGCGCGACCCGCGGCGACATCCTTCGCGACCTCGACGAGCTTGATCTTCTCGGGATCGGTCAGGGTCGACGTCTCGCCGGTCGTGCCGGTGACCACGATGCCGTCGGCGCCGTGGGTGACGAGGTCGTCGATGTGCTTCTCGACGTCGGCCCAGTGCACCTCTCCGTCGTGGGTGAACGGGGTCACCAACGCGACGAGCACCTGCCCGAACGGATTCTCCTGCGACGACACGATTCCCAGGCTACCGGGGTTGGCAGTGGTGTTGGTCGGCTCAGCTCCGGTGGGGGCGGTTCGCCCACGGTCTCACCGCGGGTCGCGGCCACTCGGACCTGTACGGTCGAGATGGATGCCGGGGTCGACGAGCCGGCGGATCGCCAGCACGACGGTCTGCGGGTCGCTCATGATCGCGCGATAGCGCACCCAGCGCGACGAAACCGAGCGCGGTGAGCATCAGGTCCCTGGCGTCGTCGCGGTCGAGCTACCCGGCAGTGCAGTGGTGCACCCGGCCCGCCACCGCGAGCAGAACACGCGGGATCGACTCGGATCCGGACTCGTCACGTCGATCGACGAGACCGTGCCCACGCCGTATCGATGGCGATCGGCAGCGGGCGATGGATCCTACGGGGCGACGCGCCCGCCGGCCTCGAAGGCGGCGTGGGTGAGCGGCATCAGCGGCTTCCACGCCTCCTCCATCAGCTCGGCCACCATCTCGATCTCGCGCTGCGGGAATGACGGGAAATGCGAGTCGGGGCGCTTGGTGCGCAGCGACAGGAAGTTCATCAGCGACCGGGCGTTCATCGTCACGTACATCGACGAGTAGAGCGACAGCGGCAGCACGGTGCGGGCGACCTCCCGGGCCACGCCCGCGCCGAGCTGCCTCTGGTACTCCGCGTAGGCGAACGTCGCCACCGCGCGGCCCGCTTCGACGGCGAGCGCGGTCTGCTCGGGTGTGCCGGGGATGAAGTCGTAGGCGCCGGGCTTGCCGATCTGCACGAGGTTGCGCTCGGTGCCGGGTACGTAGAAGACGGGACGCATCTCGCGGTAGCGACCGGACTCCTCGTTGTAGGAGGCGATGCGGTGCCGCATGAACTCGCGGAAGACGAACAGCGGCGCCTGCACGTAGAAGGTCATCGAGTTGTGCTCGAACGGCGAGCCGTGCCGGTCGCGCATGAGGAAGTTGATGAGGCCGGCGTCCTTCGACCCCGCTTCGACTCCGGAGGCGGCGTCGTCGAGGGTCTGCTCGCCCATCGTCGACACCCGAGCGGCGAACACGACGTCGGAGTCGTGGGCGCTCGAGCGCACCAGCTCGACGGTCATGTCGGAACGGAACTCGATCTCATACGGCGTGGACTCTGGCACGGCCCTCACGATATCCGCCCGCGACGTGTGACGGCGTGTGACGGGCCCGGGTGACGGCATCGCAGGGGCTCGTTACCTTCGTCGATATGGATGCTGGAGCCGTCGCGATCGTGCTCGCGGGCCTCGTGCTGGCCGCGACGCTGCTCGGCCTCCTGCACCGGGCGACCCAGGGCCGCGCCCGGACCGGCTACGCGCGGATCGTGAGCATCGAGGGCGTCGCGCTCGGACCCCGCGCGACGCTCCTCCAGTTCTCGACCGAGGTGTGCGCGCCCTGCAAGTCGACGGCACGCGTGCTCGACGACCTCGCCGCGCGCACCAGCGATGTGGCGCACATCGACCTCGACGTCACGCAGCGCCCCGACCTGGCGTCGCGCTTCCGCGTGCTGCAGACCCCGACGACCCTCATCCTCGACGCCGACGGCGCGGTGCGGGCGCGCATCGGCGGCGCGGTGCGACGGGATGTCGTGGTCACCGAACTCGAGAAGGTGCTCGCCGCATGACCGCTCCTGCTTCGACCGCCGCCCGCGGGATCGACCCGCGCGGCCCGCGCGTCGTCGCCGGGCTCGTCGCGATCACGTTCCTCGTCGTGATCGCGCTCGCGCTGCTCGGGCTCGACAGCCCCGGGTTCGCGATCGGCGCTCTCGTGCTGGCGATCTACAACGCCGCGATCTTCCTGTTCGCCGCCATCGCGGGGGTTCCGAGGCATCCGTACGGCCTGATCTTCACGAAGCTCATCCGTCCGCGGCTGAAGCCCCCGACCGAACTCGAGGATCCGACCCCGCCGACCTTCGCACAGGGCGTCGGGTTCGTCGTCACGATCGTCGGCATCCTGTTCTTCCTCCCGTTCGGGTCGATCGCGCTCGTGGTCGCCGGAGCCGCCGCATTCGTCGCCGCCTTCCTCAACTCGGCGTTCGCCTACTGCCTCGGCTGCCAGATCTACCTGCTGCTCGCACGCGCGGGGATCCTGGGCAAGAGGGATGCCGCCACCGCGTAGCCCCCGTAGGCTCGCGACATGGCACTCACTTCTGAAGCGACGACGCTCTGGTTCGGCGACCTGACGACGGGGTCGGGCACGACGAGTCTCGACTCGTCCGACGCGGGCGAGTTCCCGGTCACCTGGCAGGCCCGTTCCGAGGGTCGGGCGGGGCACACCAATCCCGAAGAGCTGCTCGGGGCCGCGCATTCCGCCTGCTACTCGATGGCATTCTCGAACGCGCTCGGCCAGGCCGGCTACACGCCGGAGAGCCTGCAGGTAACCGCCGCCGTGACGTTCCAGCCCGGCGAGGGGATCACCGGAATCCACCTCCTGGTGAGCGCGAAGGTGGCGGGTCTCGATGCGGCGGACTTCCAGCGCCTCGCCGAGGATGCGAAGGCGAACTGCCCGGTGTCGAAGGCCCTCGCGGGTACCACGATCACGCTCGAGGCGAGCCTGGCCTGACGATGGCGCGCATCGTCGTCTCCGGCGCATCCGGACTGATCGGCCGCCCCCTGGTCGCCGCGCTCCGCCGAGCGGGAAACGACGTGGCCGTGCTCGTGCGTCGCGAACCGCAGGGTCCCGGGGAGATCCGCTGGGATCCGGATGCCGGCGAGCTCGACCCGCGCGCACTCGACGGTGCCGACGCGGTCATCAACCTGTCCGGGGCGTCGATCGCGCGCATCCCTTGGACCAACGGGTACCAGCGCCAGCTGGTGTCGTCGCGGATCAACGCGACGCGTCTGCTCGCCGAGACGATGGCGGCGGTGGCCGGTCCGCCCGCGACCTTCCTCAGCGGATCGGCGATCGGCTTCTACGGCGACCGTCCTCGCGTGCGCCTCGACGACGACTCGCCGAAGGGCGACGGCTTCCTCGCCGATCTCGTGCTCGCCTGGGAGCAAGCGGCCGCCCTCGCTCCCCCCGCGACCCGCGTCGTCACGCTACGCACGAGCGTCGTCGTGGCGATGTCGGGCGGGATGGCCCCGGTCCGGCTCCTCACGCAGTACTACCTGGGCTCGCGGATCGGATCGGGGCGGCAGTTCTGGCCGTGGATCTCGCAGGACGACGAGGTGCGCGCGATCATCCACCTGCTGGAGTCGAAGATCTCGGGTCCGGTCGTGCTCGCCGGGCCGACGCCGGCCACCGCCGACGAGGTCACCCAGGCGTTCGCCGACGCCCTGAAGCGGCCGCGCTGGCTCCCGGCGCCCGCGTGGGCGATCCGGCTCGGTCTCGGCGAGGCCGGCCAGCGTCTGCTGCTCGACGACGTGCAGTTGCAGCCCACGCGCCTCGCCGCCGATGGCTTCGAGTGGACGCACCGCACGATTCGCGCGGCCGTCGACGCCGCACTGTCGGGCCGGTGAGCCGCCCGCATCCCCGACGGCTCGGCCTCATGGTCGACCGCGATCTGCCACCCGAGCGGCTGCCGGCGATCGCAGTCGGCGCCGAACGGCTCGGTGCCGACGAGCTCTGGCTGGTCGAGGACCTCGGCTGGACCGGAGCGATGGCGACCGTCGCCACCGCCCTGGCGGCGACCTCGCGTCTTCGCGTGGGCATCGGGATCGTGCCGGCGCCGTTGCGCAATCCCGCGGTGCTCGCGATGGAACTGGCGACGCTCGAACGGCTGTACCCCGGCCGACTGGCCGCGGGGATCGGGCACGGGGTGAGCGCCTGGATGAAGCGGGTCGGCGAGAAGAGGGAGTCACCGCTGGCGCTGCTGGCGGAGACGTTCCTCGCGGTCCGGACGCTGCTGTCGGGCGCGCAGCTCGATCTCGACGGCCGCGAGGTGCGGATCCGCGGCGTGCGACTCGTGCACCCTCCGGCGGTCGTCCCGCCGCTCATCGCCGGGGTCAAGGGTCCGAAGTCGCTGGAACTGGCCGGCCGCATCGCCGACGGCACGCTGCTGGCCGAGGGCAGCGGCCCGACACATATCTCCGCGGCGCGGAGTGCGGCGCTCCGCGGCGGGGCGGGGCCCTCGTTCGACGTCGCCGTCTTCGTGCACCTCGCCATCGACGACGACCCCCGGGAGGCTCAGCGCCGCATCGCGCCGGCCGCCGCGGACGCCGCCGGATTCCTCGGCATCGACGTCTCGGATGCGACGGTCGCGGCGGGCACCGCTGCCGACGCCGCCGCGGTCGTCGACTCGCTCTGGGACGCGGGGGCGGCATCCGTCATCGTGCGCCCGGTCGGCGACGATCCGATCGAGCAGTTCCGGCGTCTCGTGGGGGAGCTCGGCTCGGAGCGGGACGCGCTCGGCTGAGCCGCGCCGCAGTCAGCTCAGGCGGCGCCTGGTCACCCGGCTGGCCGGTCGAGTCTGATCGCCTGGCGGGTGGCCCAGCGCGCGCGGCGACGGTCGCCCGCGGCGTCGTAGGCGAGCCCGAGCCGGAACCAGGTGCGCCAGTCCTCCGGCGCGGCCTCGGTCGCCGCCTGGTACACCGGGAACACCTCGGCCGCGGCGGCCGGCTCGATGCGCCCGCTCGGCCGCAACGGCAGTTGCTCGGTCGGCAGGCCGCCCTCGGCCTCCAGTCGCGCGCCGAGCCGCTCGGCCCGCATCGCGAACCGCAGCTCGACGACGAGCGCCCAGGCCGCGATCAGCGGGAGCAGCAGGAGGGCGAGTCCCATCCCGATGCCCACCGGGGTGCCCGTACCGACGAGCAGAACTCCGTAGCGGACTGCGAAGACCAGGTAGATGAGCAGCAGTCCGGCGGTGAGACCGACGGCGATCCGGGTGCGCACGGGCGGTGTCGTCCGAGGCTCAGAGGCCGAGCAGGGCGCCGAGCCCGACGACGAGCCCGGTGGTCGAGGTGGCCGCGCGGAGGGCGAGCAGGATGCCCGGTTCGTACGACTCGTCGGAGAGGGTCTCATGCACGATCCGCACGGTTTCTCCCGCGCCGCCGAGCACGACCTCCTGCCGGGCGCTGACGCCCGACATCCGCAGCGAGTGCACCGCGACGCTGGCCACCTGCTGCCCGCGCGCGCGCTGGTCGGCGTGCGGCGCGGCGACCGGGCCGAGGTCCGCGCGGGCGGCACCGATCAGCTCGGCGGTGCGGATCGCGGTGCCCGACGGCGAGTCGGTCTTGCCCGCGTGGTGGGCTTCGATGATCTCGATCGACTCGAAGTGCGGCGCGGCCAGCTCGGCGAAGCGAGTGGCCAGCGCGGAGCCGAGCGAGAAGTTGGGGATGACGAGGGCCGTGAGCACGGGATCGGCCGCGATCCGCGTGGCGACGGGCGCGATCCGGTCGCTCGTCCACCCGGACGTGCCGATCACGATCGGGATGCGGCGATCGAGCGCTGCGGCGACGACCCCCGGCGAGACGGCCGGCACACTCACGTCGATGACGACGTCGGCCCCGTCGAGCTGGTCGAGCGAGTCGTTGCGTCCGATGCGCGCGTGCACGTCGAAGTCGTCGCTGCCCGAGAGCAGCCGGTCGATGAGGCCGCCCATCCGACCCGACGAGCCGACGATCGCGACGGAGGTAGCCATGCCATCCAGCTTAGGGTTGGGCTCGTGCTGCAGTTCCTGCCGACCCCCGTCTCGGACCCGATCGCCGACGAACTGCTCGGCGAGTACTTCGACAGCCGCGAACTCGGGATGCCGGGCTACCGCACCTTCCGCCCCGACGCCGCGGTGTTCACGCCCCCCGCCGGGGTCTTCCTCGTCGCCCGACTCGACGCAGCCCCGGTCGGCTGCGGCGGGGTGCGGATGCTCAGCCCCGTCCGCGGCGAGATCAAACACCTCTGGATGCGGCCCGCCGCTCGCGGCTCCGGTGCCGGCCGGGCGCTGCTCACCGAGCTCGAGCGCCGTGCCGCGGAGCTCGGGGCGACGGACGTCGTGCTCGACACCAACGAGCGGCTCGCGGCGGCGCAGTCGCTCTACCGCTCGTCGGGTTACGTGCACATCGACCCCTACAACGACAACCCCAACGCGACCCACTGGTTCCGCAAACCCCTCCTCCCATCCGCGCCCGAGAGGGATCTCTGACGCGGCGGAGCCCCGCCCCCGCCGCTCCCTCGCGTCGGAGAGGGTTCTGTGCCGGTTAGTAGGGCTGTTCGACCGTGAGACCGGTACGCAGCTCCGCGGGCAGGTGGCCGAGGTCGTTGTGGGTGACGAGCACGGGCGGCTTCGCTGAACGCACGCGGATGATGGTGAGCCCGCAGTTCGCCTGATTGACGCCGAGCCACCGCCAGGTGGGCGCCCCGAACGCTTCTCGCACGAACCATCCGATCACGAAATTGTGGGTGATCAGCAGGTCGTGCCGATCAGCGCCGGGCGGGGGCGTCATCCATTCGGCGAGCGCGTCGGACATCTGCGCCTCGCCCGCGGCGATCTGCTCGGCGCTGACCCCGCCGAAGAACGACTCGAACGCGTGCGGGAGGTCGGACGTCGGACCTGAGGGGATGCAGTCCATCAGCAGCGCCGACGGCTGCGGCTCGAGCGAGGGGAGCCGCTCGGTCATGATGCGGGCCGTCTCCTGCGCGCGCTGCAAGGGCGAGGTCCAGGCACCCGAGAACGGCACCCCGCCGAGGCGTTCGGCGATCGCTCGCGCCTGCCGGGCGCCGCGCGCGCTCAGCGGACCGTCGGGGAGGCCGTGCTCGGCGTCCTGCTGCTCGCCGTGACGCACGAGGTAGAGGTAGCGGGAGGGCAATTCGGCTCCTGGGGCGGCCGGTCAGGCGGCGGCGGGGGTGCCGTCGAGGCCGGTGAGGGCGTCGGCATCCACCGCTCCGACCGCCGCGACCGAGAGCGGGCGTGCGGCGAGTTCGGCGGCGAGGTCGCGCACCTCGTCGGCGGTGACGGCGTTGATGCGGCGGAGGGTCTCGTCGAGGTCTGCGAACTCCCCCATCGTCAGCTCCGAGCGGCCGAGCCGCGTCATGCGGGTGTCGGAGTCTTCGAGGGCGAGAGCCGACGCGCCGCCCAACTGCCCCTGAGCACGGGCGAGCTCCTCGGCGGTGATGCCGCCGTCGGCGAGCTTGTGGAACTCGTCCAGCATCAGCCCGGCCACCTTCGGCGCCTTCTTCGGCGTGCACCCGGCGTAGAGACCGACGACACCGGCATCGGAGTACGACGCCGCGAAGGAGTACACCGAGTAGGCGAGGCCGCGCTTCTCGCGGATCTCTTGGAACAACCGCGACGACATCCCGCCGCCGAGCACCGAGTTGAGCACCGTGAGGGCGGATCGGCGTTCGTCGGCTGCGTGCAGACCGGCGACGCCGAGCAGCAGGTTGGCCTGTTCGAGCGGGCGGTCGACGGTCGCCAGCGGGCTCCCCCGGTCGAGGAGCTCGAGGGTGGGGTCGCGGCGGGCGACGGGGGTAGCCGGCAGGTCGAGGTTCCACTGCGCGGCCTCAAGCGCCGTGACCGTCCAGCGGACGAGCTCGTCGTGGTCGACGGCACCGGCGACCGAGATGACCAGATCCTGCGGGCGGTAGTTCGCCCGGTAGTGCTCCCAGACCGCCTCGCGCGTCACCGCCGAGATCGCGGCGGGGTTGCCGCCGATCGGCCGGCCGAGCGGATGCTCGCCGAACACCGCTTCGAAGAACCGCTCGGAGACGACATCCGACGGGTCATCGTCGGCCATCGCGAGCTCCTCGAGGATCACCCCGCGCTCGCTCTCGAACTCGTCGGCGTCGAGGAGGGACGAGGTGAACATGTCGGCCAGCACGCGCACGGCCATCGGTAGGTCGAGGTCGCGCACCTTGGCGTAGTAGCAGGTGTACTCCTTCGCCGTCATCGCGTTGTGCTCGCCCCCGACGGCGTCGAAGGAGACGGCGATGTCGAGGGCTGTGCGGGTCGCGGTGCCCTTGAACAGGAGGTGCTCGAGGAAGTGGGTCGACCCGTAGGTGACCGGGACTTCGTCGCGCGACCCGACCGCGACCCAGAAGCCCACGGTGGCGCTCTGCGAACCGGGCACCTGCTCGCTGAGGATGCGCACCCCGCTCGGGAGGATCGTGCGGCGCACCCGGGATCCGCCGGAGGCGGCGATCTCGAGTTCGGGGAGATCGAGCGGGAGTGCCACGGCGCCGTTCATCCCGATGAGCCTAAGTCACCGCGTCCCGCCCCCGCCGCCACCCCCGAACTGGTGGGATGCGGACAGACGTATCTGTCTGTCCCCCGTGCTAACCTGATCGCCGACGGGACGCATCCCCCGAGTCCCGTCGTCTCCGCGGACCACCCAAGGTCCGCGGACGGGCCGCGCCCCCTCCCCCAGCGGGTGAGGCCCGTCTCCTTCGGGCGCCCGCTACCCGGGCGCCCGAACCGACCCGAGAGCCCCGACGTGTCCATCCAGATCGAACCGCCCCTCACCGAACTGCCCGAGGCTGCGGCGAAGCTGCGCATCCTGCTGACCGCCGATGAGCTTTTCTACGACGAAGGCATCCGGGCGGTCGGCGTCGATCGGCTCATCGCCGCGTCCAATGTCACCAAGGCGACCTTCTACAAGCACTACGGCTCGAAGGACAACGTCATCGCGGCCTACATCGGCTATCGCCACCGCCGCATCGCCGAGTCTCTCGCGGCGCGGGTGGAGAGCCACGACACCGCCGTCGGCGCGCTGCACGCCACGCGGGATGCCATCCTCGAATCGATCGCGACCCCCGGCTTCCGCGGCTGCCCGTTCATCAACGCCGCCGCCGAGTTCTCGGAGTCGCAGCATGCGGTGCGGGTCGCCGTGCGCCAGCACCGCGAGTGGTACGCCACGACGCTCGAGCGCCTCACCCGAGCGCTCGGTCACCCGCTGCCGGGCGACGCCGCGGACGAACTCGTGCTCGCCCGCGACGGCGCGATGAGCGGCGGCTACGCCGGCGATCCGGTCGCCGCGTCGACCGCGCTGACCCGCACGTTCGATCGCGTCATCGGCGAAGCCGCGGGCTGATCTCTACCACTTTCTGAACGTGCCCCGAAAGAGGGACGGGTGGATGCTGGGCGCCGCTAGGCTCGGGGCGCCCGGCGACCCGCGCCGCGGCCTGACCGGAAGGGTCGACTCGTGACCGTCACGTTCGCCATCGAACTCAGCCTCATGTTCTTCGTCGCCGCCGCCGGCGGTATCCTCGCGCTCATCGACGGGATCACTCGCGCCCGTGGCGGAGCCGCGATCCTCGCGATCCTCCAGATCATCGTCTCGGTGCTGTTCCTCATCTCGCTCTTCGTCCGCGGCATCCCGCTGGCGATCGGGGAGATCGAGTTCACGACGCCGCTGCTCGGCTTCATCCTGGTCATCCTGCTGCTCATCCAGCTGGCGTTCCGCGGCAGCACCCGCCGGGGCGGCGTCGCGATCACCCTGATCGCGATCATCCTGCTCATCATCTGGTTCGTGTTCGGACTCGGAGCGCGCCTCGACCTCTACGTGCCGGGCGTCACGGGCTGACCCTGCTCGGTCTTCGACCGCGTCGGCTCGATCAGGAGCCGGCGCGGTCGAGGGACAACAGCTGGGATCGGGTCAGTCGCACCTGAGTGGCGGCGACCAGATCGAAGACCTGATCCTCGGCGCTGGCCGACACGACCGGCGCCACCACGTTCGGCTTGCTCAGCAGCCAGGCGAGGGCGATCGTCGCGACCGGGGCATCGTGTTCGGCAGCCACGGCATCGAGTGCTCGCAGCACCCGCCATCCCGACCTCGTCAGATACCGACGCACCTCGGCGCGGCGGGTGGCGTCGAGGTCGGACTTCGACCGGTATTTGCCGGTGAGGAACCCGCTCGCGAGCGCGAACCGCGGCATCACCCCGAGGGCGAGGTCGGCGGCGACCCGGGCGAGGCCCTGCTCGTACTCGCGCCGGAAGACGAGGTTGTAGTGGTTCTGCAGGGCGACCATGCGGGCCACCCCGAGCTGCGCCGACGCGATGCGCGCCTCGTAGAGCCGATCGCCGGTGTGGTGGGAGCCGCCGAAGTAGCGCACCTTCCCCGCGCGCACGAGTTCGTCGACGGCGAGGAGCGTCTCCTCGAACGGCACCTCGGGGTCGTCGATGTGCAGGTAGAGGAGGTCGATCCGGTCGGTGCGCAGCCGGCGGAGCGAGGCTTCGACCGCGGCGGTGATCGCGCGCGCCGTCACGCCGGGATGGTCGGGACTCTTGCCGACCTTCGTGGCGAGCACGATGTCGTCGCGCGACCCTCGCGAGCGCAGCCAGTTGCCGAGGATGATCTCGCTGCGCCCGCCCGCATAGGAGTCGGCGGTGTCGAGGAAGTTGCCGCCGTGGGCGGCGTAGGCGTCCAGCACCCGCTCGCTCTCGACGGAGTCGGCCGTCCAGCCGAAGACGTTGCCGCTCAGGGCGATCGGGAAGACGTCGAGGTCGGACGTCCCGACCCGCCGCCGGGTCCGCGGAGCGACGCCGACGATCGCGCGGGTCTGTTCGGTGGAGAGACGGGCGACCGTCACCGATGCGTCGAGGCCGACCGGCGGCGCGACGACGGGAACATACTCCTCGCTCATCCGACCCCTCCCTGCTCGAAGATTAACCCCGCGACCGCCGAAGGTCGGCCGACGTGGCCGAATCGTTACGTCCCCCTTTCGGGGGACCCGCTCCGGTGAATTGCTGCGGAACACCGACGTCAACCCCTCCCTCCGATCCGAGGGCAGACGTAGCGTGAGCTCGCGCGGATGCCCAAGCATCCGGTGTCGGGTCGTCCACAGCGCACGGACCGGCCGCCGCTCTCCACGTGAGGGGCCGTGCTCCCGCTCGATGACGAGCCGGGAGCCGGCCCTTCGTCCATTCCGCGCGCTCGACGCCGGCCCAACGTGCTGATCGCCGGCGCCCTCGGCCTCATCTTCCTCGTCGGACTCGCGACGGCCGTCGCGGCGGCTCAGCAGCCGATCTACTCCTGACGAATCCCGGCTCGACGACGGATGCCGTCCCCTCGCGAGAGGAGACGGCATCCGGTCGTTGCGGGGAGATCAGCCCTCGGCGGGGCCTTCGGGGCCTTCGCTCGCGGCGGCGGAGGAATCGGTGTCCGCAGCCTCCGCGTCATCGACGACCGGGGCGAGGCTCAGCTTGCCCTTGTCGTCCATCTTGGTGATCTCGACCATGATCTTCTGCCCCACGGCGAGCACGTCCTCGACGTTCTCGACCCGCTTGCCGCCGGCCAGCTTGCGCACCTCGGAGATGTGCAGCAGGCCGTCCTTGCCGGGCATGAGCGAGACGAACGCGCCGAACGTCGCGATCTTGACGACGGTTCCGAGGAACCGCTCGCCCACCTCGGGGTTGATCGGGTTGCCGATCGCGAGCACCTGGGCGCGCGCGGCCTCGGCCGAGGGACCGTCGACGGCGCCGATGTACACGGTGCCGTCCTCCTCGATCGAGATGTCGGCGCCGGTCTCGTCCTGGATCGCGTTGATCGTCTTGCCCTTCGGGCCGATCAGCTCGCCGATCTTGTCGACCGGGATGTTGACGCTGATCACGCGAGGAGCCGTGGCGGCCATCTCGTCGGGGCCGTCGATCGCCTGGTTGATGACCGCGAGGATCGCCGTGCGGGCCTCCTTCGCCTGCTTCAGCGCGCCGTCGAGCACCGAGGACGGCAGACCCGCGAGCTTGGTGTCGAGCTGGATCGCCGTGACGAACTCCGACGTGCCGGCGACCTTGAAGTCCATGTCGCCGAGCGCGTCCTCCGCGCCCAGGATGTCGGTGAGGGCCGCGTAGCGCGTCTCGCCGTCGACCTCGTCGGAGATGAGACCCATCGCGATGCCCGCGACCGGGGCGCGCAGCGGCACACCGGCGTTGAGCAGCGACAGCGTCGAGGCGCAGACCGAGCCCATCGAGGTCGAGCCGTTCGACCCGAGGGCCTCCGACACCTGACGGATCGCGTACGGGAAGTCCTCACGCGGCGGCAGCACCGGCACGAGAGCGCGCTCGGCGAGGAAGCCGTGCCCGATCTCGCGACGCTTCGGCGACCCCACGCGGCCGGTCTCACCGGTCGAGTAGGGCGGGAAGTTATAGTGGTGCAGGTAACGCTTCTTCTTGACCGGCGCGAGCGAGTCGATCTGCTGCTCCATCTTGAGCATGTTCAGCGTGGTGACACCCAGGATCTGCGTCTCGCCGCGCTGGAAGATCGCCGAGCCGTGCACGCGCGGGATGACCTGAACCTCGGCGTCGAGCGCACGGATGTCGCTCAGGCCGCGGCCGTCGATGCGGATGCCGTCGGTCAGCACGCGGGTGCGCATGACCTTCTTGCTGACCGACTTGTAGGCGGCGCTGACCATCGGCGGCACCTCGCCGCTCAGCTGGCCGTTCTCGACGCGCTCGTTGATCGCGAGCTTGACGCGCTCCTTGAGGGCGTCGTCGGCGTTCTGACGCTCGATCTTGTCGGCGATCTGGTAGACGCCCTTGAGCTCGTCGTAGGCGATCTCGGCGACGGCGTTGTACGCCTCGTCCGAGTACGGCGGGAACAGCGGGAAGTCCTGCACGGGCTTCGCCGACTGCGCGGCGAGCTCCTGCTGGGCCTTGATGAGCTGCTTCAGGAACGGCTTCGACGCCTCGAGACCCTGCGAGACGACGGCCTCGTCGGGCTTGGTGGCGCCGGCGCGGATGAGCTCCCAGCTGCCTTCGGTCGCTTCGGCCTCGACCATCATGATCGCGACGTCCTCGTTGCCGTTGTTGTCGGTGACGAGGCGGCCGGCGACCGTGAGGTCGAACACGGCGTCAGCCAGCTGGCTGAACTTCGGGAACGCGACCCACTGGTTCTCGATGAGGGCCAGGCGGATGCCGCCGACCGGGCCGTAGAACGGCAGGCCGGAGATCTGGGTGGACGCCGAGGCGGCGTTGATGGCGAGCGCGTCGTAGAACTCGTCCGGCGCGATGCTCAGCACCGTGATGACGATCTGGACCTCGTTGCGCAGACCCTCGACGAAGGTCGGGCGCAGCGGCCGGTCGATCAGACGGCAGACCAGGATCGCCTCGGTCGAGGGGCGGCCCTCGCGACGGAAGAACGAGCCGGGGATCTTGCCGGCGGCGTAGGAACGCTCTTCGACATCCACCGTCAGAGGGAAGAAGTCGAACCCGTCACGCGGGTGCTTGCCGGCGCTCGTGGCCGACAGGATCATGGTGTCTTCGTCGAGGTACGCGGCGACCGCGCCCTGCGACTGCTGGGCAAGGCGACCGGCTTCGAACCGGACGGTGCGCGTGCCGTACGCGCCGTTGTCGAGAACGGCCTCGGCGAACTTGATTTCTGGACCCTCCATGGGTCACTCCTCTATTCGAAGGAGCAGGAGCATGCACAGAAGTACCCTCGGGGGCGTTCTGGCCAACAGTAGAAGCGCTCCGAAAGCTCAGATGTTTCGGAAGACCACCACCGTGGACCAGCTTCGTGCCGGCCTGCTCCGGGTGTCGACTGCCGAATGGCAGCCCTTGCGATGATACCGGACGTTCACTCCCGGCGGGTAGAAACGCCGCATGAACGAGATCCAGCAGGCTCTCCTCGGGATGGCGGCCTCCCCGTGGATCTACGCGGCTCTGTTCCTGCTCGTGGTGGCGGATGCGTTCCTCGTCGTGCTCCCGAGCGAGACACTCGTCGTCGCGCTCGGCGCCCTCGCGGCGGCGGGCGGTGAACCCTCGGCGCTCCTGCTGGTGCCGGTGGCGGCCGTCGGCGCCCTGGTCGGTGACACGCTGTGCTACCTCATCGGCACCCGGATCGGCGTCGACCGCTGGGGCTGGCAGCGCCGGGGCCGCATCGCGGCGGCGCTGGCGCGCGCCCGGAGCACGGTGCTCACCCGGCCGACGGTCCTCATCTTCACGGCCCGCTACATCCCGTACGCCCGGATCGCCGTGAATCTCTCGGCCGGGGCGGTGGGGCTGCCGGTGCGTCGGTTCGTCCCCCTCGCCGCCGCCGCGGGCACGGCCTGGGCGATCTACAACGTGGCGGTGGGCGCCGTGTTCGGAGCGGCGCTGCCCGGAAACCCGCTGCTGGCGATCGCCCTGTCGGTCGCCGTCGCGATCGTGCTCGGGATCACGGTCGACCTCGTCACCCAGCGGCTGGCTGCTCGAAAGGCGCCCGGCTGCCAGCACGACGTGGACCGCCCGGCTTAGGCTTTCCGGATGGCCACCCGCGACCTGACCTTCCCCGAGTTCGAATCCACCATCGTCGAACCGGGCGTCGATTCGGGCATCGTGCTCGTCGACTTCTGGGCCGCGTGGTGCGGGCCGTGCCTCGCGTTCGCTCCGATCTACACGGCGGCGGCCGAGGACAACCCGGATGTCGTGTTCGCCAAGGTGGACACCGAGGCCAACCCGGAACTGTCGCAGGCGTTCGACATCCGCTCGATCCCGACGCTGATGATCTTCCGCGACGGGATCGGGGTCTTCTCGCAGGCCGGAGCGCTCCCCCGGCCCGCGCTCGACGACCTGCTGGGTCAGGTGCGGGCGCTCGACATGGACGCCGTGCGCGCAGAGATCGCGCCCCAGGCCACCGCGTAAGCTGGGCGCATGACCGAGAAGCCGGACGAGACGACCGACACTTCCGCGTCGGACGAGACGAAGCGCAAGTTCCGCGAGGCGCTCGAGCGCAAGAAGCAGAACGCCCAGAACCGCCCGGGGCACCTCGACGGCGACTCCGCCATCCAGGGCACGCACGGCGCGGCCGGCGGCAAGCGGGAGTTCCGCCGCAAGAGCGGCTGACGCACGCCGTCGATCCCGTCGCGGCGGGAGGGATGCGACCGCTACAGTCGTGCCATGTCCGACCCCACGAAGTCGCAGCCCGTCGTTCCCGTCACGAACGCGCCGGCCGAGCCCGCCGTGACATCGGAAGTCGCGGCTGCTGAGCCCGCCGTCGCACCGCGACTCGCGTCCCAGTCCCCGGTGATCCCGGCCGCCGAGCCGGGTGCGCCGGTCGCCGTCGAGACGGTGCCGGTCGAGCGCAGAAAGCGCGGGATCGGTGCCTGGTCGTTCGTCCTGGGCCTGCTCACCGCCCTCGTCGACATCGCGTTCGTCGTCATCCTGGCCGTCACCGTCGCCAGCTTCGTGGGCGGACTCACCGAGGGGGGCTTCGGCGACCTCGGCATCTCCACCGCGATCGGCGGCGCCGGGCTGGTGCTGCTGGCACTCTTCCTCTTCTTCGGCGGATTCCTGACCGCCGGCCTCGGCGCTCTGCTCGGCCTCCTCGCCCTGCTGAGCGGCCGCGGACGGGTGCTCGGCTTGTTCGGCCTGCTCTTCTCGACGGGCGCCATCGTCGTGCGCGTGTTGCTCCTTTCGAGCGGCAACTTCGTCCCCGGCCTCGGTGAGTGACATCGCGCCGGTGACCGGAGCCGCGCCGCCGCGCCGCTACGGCTCCGGGGCCACCTCGCTCATCCTCGGCATCCTGCTGGTGCTCGGGGTCGCGCTCTGGCTCGTGATCGGCTCGGCGCTCTTCCTGGCGCTGGTCTGGGTCTTCCCGGTCGTCGTGACGGGGGCGATCGTGATCGGCAGTGTCCACCTGATCGTCGCGGTGCTCGCGACCGTGTTCGGGGTGCGGGCGATCGCACGGAATGAGGGCCGGATCACCGGGATCATCGGCCTCGCGCTGACGCTCGCCGCGACCGTCGTCACCGGCGTCGTCGGCTACCTCTTCGCCCAGACCGCAAGCGCGCTCTCCACCGGTTCCACCTTCTGAGGCAACGACCGGCGCTCGGAGGCTCCGTGATGATCCGGGGGGATGAGCGCGACCTCTCCCCTCCTCACGACGGTCGGCGACGGCGTCTCCCTTCCCGTCACCCTTCCCGGCCGTCTGGTCGCCGTCGGCCTGTGCTCGGCGGCGTCGCGGTGATCGGCGTCGTGACCGACGAGAGCCTCTCGGAACCGGCGGCGGCCGCCCGCCAGGTCGCGGAGACGCGTGACGAGATCCGGGCGCTTCGAGCGATGCTCGTGAGACCCCGGCAGATCGGCGCAAGGCAGCCCCCGGTCTCAGTGACACAGAGAACGGGCCGCCATCCGAAGAGGATGACGGCCCGTCGTGTCGTGCGCTGCGGCGATCGTTATCGGCGCAGTCCGAGGCGCTCGATCAGCGAGCGGTAGCGCTCGATGTCGATGTCCTGGAGGTAACCCAGCAGACGACGCCGCTGGCCCACGAGGAGGAGCAGACCACGACGCGAGTGGTGGTCGTGCTTGTGCTCCTTCAGGTGCTCCGTGAGGTCTTTGATGCGACGCGTGAGCATCGCCACCTGAACCTCAGGGGACCCAGTGTCACCGGGGTGGGTTGCGTACTCGTCGATGATCGCCTTCTTGACGTCTGATTCGAGTGCCATAGATGGGATCCCCTCTCTGCTCGTTGCGCGGCGCTCGCAGCAGGATGCTCGAGCTCTCTTTCTCCGCGGCCGTTAGACGGCAACCTTCAGATACTACCAGCCGAGTCGACGTCGGCCCGCGCGGGCAGGATCTGCCCTGCCGCTGTGAACCCGGCCCGCCGCCGAGCAACGGCGACGGCCCCGGCGATGATGAGGCCCTGACCGAG
>CAMTUU010000014.1:0-152928 GCA_947085045.1 uncultured Microbacteriaceae bacterium
AACGACACCTCACGGCGCCGCGCGATCGCGACGACATCGTCTCGGAACTCCCTCGGATAAGCCTTCGGCACGATGAACATCCTTCCAGCGGCAACCGCAGCCACCACAGATCAGGAGTCACCTCAACCTTCAGCAGTCCCGTCGGGACTGGTGCAGGGATAGGTGACGGTTGTCACCCTTCGTTGCGCCAGCCCCCTGGCTCGGTCGCCGCGGCACGGTGGACTGCGCCAGGCCGAGCTCGTCGACGAGATCGCGCACTCGAGCCTCGCCATCCTGCAGACGCCTGACGATCGTCAGGCGCGCCGGGTCGGCACGAGAGCGGAACAGGGACACGGCGGCGGTTTGACATAGAAGACGATCACTGCCAGCTCTCTTCACGAGCCCGCGCGACCCGGGTAAGCTCGCGCCGTGAGACCCCTGCAGGCGCAGATCATCGCCGAGCTCGACGTGCACGCCACCATCGACCCGGCCGAGCAAGTGCGGCGACGGACATCGTTCCTCGTCGACTATCTGCGCGCCTCGCGCGCCCGGGGGCTCGTCCTCGGGATCAGCGGCGGCCAGGACTCGTCCCTCGCGGGGCGCCTCTGCCAGCTGGCGGTCGAGGAAGCGCGTGCCGGCGGCTCGGAGGCCGAGTTCCTCGCGGTGCGGCTGCCGCACGGAGTGCAGGCCGACGAGGCCGACGCGCAGCTGGCACTGCAGTTCATCCGACCCGACCGGGTCGCCACCTTCAACATCGAGCGCGCCGTCGACGGCTTCGAGGCGGAGTACGCGGCCGCTGGCGGAGACGTGATGCTGGACTTCACCAAGGGCAACGTCAAGGCCCGCGTGCGCATGACCGCCCAGTACGCTCTCGCCGGCCAGTCCGGCTCTCTCGTCGTCGGCACGGACCATGCCGCCGAAGCGGTGACCGGCTTCTTCACCAAGTTCGGCGACGGCGGCGCCGACCTGACACCCCTCACCGGACTGACCAAACGGCAGGGCCGCGCTCTCCTCACGCACCTCGGGGCCCCCGAGCGGCTCTCCACGAAGACGCCCACCGCCGACCTCCTCGATGACCAGCCCGGACGTACCGACGAAGACGAACTCGGACTGACCTATCGCCAGATCGACGACTACCTCGAGGGTCACGACGTCGAAGACACCACCGCCGAAGCCATCGAAGCCCGCTTCCTGCAGACCCGCCACAAACGCGCCCAACCCGTCACACCGTTCACCGACTGGTGGCGCTGACCGCGCACCCTCGGCGTGGAAACGAGTGGCCCCGCCCTTTGGTGTGGTCGTGAGGTGGGAGAATCTCCCGTGCCCTCCGTCGAACCACTTCCCCCGAGCGGCATCGAGTCCGCCGACCTCGAAACGGCGCTGCGAGTGCTCGGTGCCCTGCACGCGGTCGACCCCGAGCATCCGGACTTCACCGCCGTCCGTCGCGCCACGGCGGCGATGTTCAAGGACGTCAAGCGCGCGCGTCGACTCGAGTTGCGCGCCCAGGTGCAGGAAGCCGACAAGGCCGTCGTCGCCGCCACTGCCACCGGCGCCCCGGACCGCATCGATGACGAGACCCGCGGCATCCCGATCTCGACGTCGACCACCTCGGCGATCGCCGGCGTGCTCAAGAAGGCGCGCGCCTGCTACATCTGCAAGCGGGACTACACGGTCGTCGATGCGTTCTACCACCAGCTCTGCCCGGACTGCGCGGCGATGAGCCACGCCAAGCGCGACGCCCGCACCGACCTGACCGGCAAGCGCGCCCTGCTCACCGGCGGCCGCGCGAAGATCGGCATGTACATCGCGCTGCGGCTGCTGCGCGACGGCGCGCACACGACGATCACGACGCGCTTCCCGCGGGATGCCGTCCGCCGCTTCACGAGCCTCCCCGACTCTCCCGAGTGGATCGACCGGCTCCGCGTCGTCGGCATCGACCTGCGCGATCCCGCCCAGGTGATCGCGCTCGCCGAGTCCGTCGCCGCACAGGGGCCGCTCGACATCCTCATCAACAACGCGGCGCAGACCGTGCGCCGCTCCCCCGGTGCGTACTCGAAGCTGGTGGATGCCGAGCTCGCCCCGCTCCCCGACGGCCGCCTCCCCGAGATGGAGACCTTCGGGCACACCAACGACGCCCACCCGCAGGCGCTGGAGCGCTCGGTGGCGGCGCATCCGATTCTCGCGGCGGCCTCGGCGAAGGCCGACGAGCTGACCGAGCAGGCGATGACCGCGGGGTCCTCGTCGCTCGAGCGTCTCGCCGCCGGCACCGCGATCGACGCCGGTGGGCTGATCCCCGATCACGCCTCGGTCAACTCGTGGGTGCAGAGCGTCGACCAGGTCGACCCGCTCGAGATGCTCGAGGTGCAACTGGCGAACGAGACGGCGCCGTTCATCCTCATCTCGAAGCTGCGGCCCGCGCTCGCCGCCTCCTCGGCCCGGCGCACGTACATCGTCAATGTCAGCGCGATGGAAGGCGTCTTCGGGCGCGGCTACAAGGGCCCCGGCCATCCGCACACCAACATGGCGAAGGCCGCCGTCAACATGCTGACCCGCACCAGTTCGCGGGAGCTGTTCGAGTCCGACCGCATCCTGATGACCAGCGTCGACACCGGCTGGATCACCGACGAACGCCCGCACCCGACGAAGGTACGGCTCGCCGAGGAGGGCTTCCACGCCCCGCTCGACCTCGTCGACGGCGCGGCCCGGGTCTACGACCCGATCGTGCGCGGCGAGGGCGGCGAGGACCTCTTCGGGGTGTTCCTGAAGGACTACTCGCCGGGGAGCTGGTGATGCGCGCCCTCACCGCCGACGCGATCCGCGAGGCGTTCCTCAACGTCTCCCAGCGCGAGCGGAAGGCGATCCCGCTCCCGGATCTCGGCGCCGTCGACTGGGAGCGACTCGACTACCTGGGCTGGCGGGATCCGAAGCAGCCGCTGCTCGGGTACGTCGTGGCCGACGTGGACGGCGCGGTCGCCGGCATCCTGCTGCGGCAGGCGGAGCCGCCTCGAGCGCGGGCGCAGTGCTCCTGGTGCGAGGACGTGCAGCTGCCGCACCCGGTCGTCTTCTTCAGCGCCAAGCGCACCGGGGACGCCGGCCGACGAGGCGACTCGATCGGCACCCTCGTCTGCGCCGGCTTCGAATGCTCGGCGAACGTGCGCAAGCTGCCGACGCTCGCCTATCTCGGTTTCGACCGCGAGGCAGAACGGGAGCGGCGCATCCTGGCCCTGCGGGAGCACGTCGCGAACTTCGTCGCGAACCTGCGGGGCTGACCGGCAAGGCCGAGTCGTGCGAGGAATCCTCACGCCGGGTCCCGAGCGCGAACGCGAACGCGACTTCACGACCTTCGTGGAGCGCGCCGCAGGGTGCTGGAATGGGCGCATGGCCGTTCTCCTCGCACGCGTCCGACTTCCGCTCCAACTGCTCGGCTTCGCCCTCGTGACGGTCGGCCTCGTCGTGATCTTCGCCCGCGGGCTGTTCCCGGGGCTGGGCGGGATGGGCAGCATCATCATCTTCGTCGGAGCAGCGTGCGTCGCCCTCGCCTTCGTGACCACCATTCTCGCGCCCGCCGTCGGGGGCGAGCCGCTCGTCGTGGCGAGCCCCGTCCGCGGACGCTGGGAGGCGGTGAACTCGCCGACGACCAAGATCCCCAGCCACGGCACCCACGGCTACGGGCAGACCTACGCAGTCGACCTGGTCTACTCCCCCGCCGACGTCGAGCGCCCCGCGTTCGGGCGCGCGGGCGCCGCATTCCTGCCGCCGCAACGCTTCCCCGCGTTCGGACAGCCTCTGCACGCGCCCGCCGGCGGCACCGTCGTGCGGGCCGCCGACGACATCCGCGACCACCGCAGCCGCTCGAGCTACGTCGCCCTCGCCTGGTTCTTCGTCGAGTCGATCCCGCGCGAACTCCGCGGCGTACGCGGCGTGATCGGCAACCATCTCGTGCTGCGCCTCGACGACGGCAGCCATTTCGTCTTCGTCCAACCTCAAGATGGGCAGCCTGCGCGTCGCCGTCGGCGACCAGGTCGCGGCCGGCGACGTCGTCGCCGAATGCGGCAACACCGGCAACTCCACCGAGCCGCACCTGCACTGCCAGCGACAGGATGTCGCGAACAGCCTCGTCGCCGTCGGACTGCCCTGGACGATCGACCCCGGCGGGATCCCGGCCGATGGTGCGGCGCTCGACTGACCGACGCCCCGACCCGGTGGTCCGAGCTCGTCGATCCGGCTCAGCGGTTCGACGCGTCGACCCAGGCGTCGAGTTTGGCGGTCGCCGCGCCCGAGTCGATCGTCACGGCGGCCACCGCGACCTTCTCGGCGAACCGCGTTCGGATGTCGCGCTCCTGCTGGGCGGCGTCGTGCGCGAGCTCCCAGGCGACCAGTCCCGCAGCCGCGTTGAGCAGCACGATGTCGCGCACCGGTCCGGCGTCGCCCGCGAACACCCCGCGTGCGATCGAGGCGTTGTGCGCGGCATCCCCGCCCCGCAGATCGTCGATCGTCGACCGCGGGATGCCGAAATCGCCCGGGTCGAGGTCGTGCTCGTGGATGTCGCCGCGCGACACCTCCCAGATGTGGCTGTGCCCCGTCGTCGTCAGCTCGTCGAGCCCGTCGTCGCCGCGGTAGACCAGTGCCGTCGCACCTCGGGTACGGAACACGCCCGTGATCAGGGGCACCTTGTCGAGATGCGCGACGCCCACGCTCGACGCCTCAGGGCGCGCGGGGTTGCAGAGCGGGCCGAGGAAGTTGAAGACCGTCGGGATTCCCAGCTCCCCCCGCACCGGCCCGGCGTGCTTGAAGCCCGGATGGAAGAGCGCCGCGAAGACGAAGGTGATACCCACCTCGTCGAGGACCGCGGCCACCCGCTCCGGCGAGAGCTGCAGGTCGAGGCCGAGCGCGCCGAGGACGTCGGACGAGCCCGACGCCGAGGATGCCGCCCGGTTGCCGTGCTTGACCACCTTGGCGCCGGCCGCCGCGGCGACGATCGACGCCATCGTCGAGACGTTGACCGTGCCGAACCGATCGCCCCCCGTTCCGGCCATGTCGAGCGCCATCGGATCCACCGCCAGCGGCTGGGCATGGGCGAGGATCGCGTCCCGAAATCCGACGATCTCGTCGACCGTCTCGCCTTTCGCCCGCAGCGCGACGAGGAAGCCAGCGAGCTGGGCCGGCGTGGCCCGCCCCTCCATCACCTGCTCCATCGCCCACGACGCCTCGGCGATGGAGAGGTCGGCCCCGGCCAGGAGCTGGGTCAGCAGGGCAGGCCAGGTGAGTTCCGTCGGCATGGCGTCGATCGTAGTGACCCTCGACATCGGCCATAATGGGAAGGTGACCTCTGCAGATCTTTCGCACGCCCGTGTCGGCGGCATCCAGCGGCCCAACACCGTGCAGGTCGGCACGATCGTCTGGCTCGGCAGCGAGGTCATGTTCTTCGCGGGCCTGTTCGCGATCTACTTCACGCTGAAGTCGACCTCGCCCGGTCTGTGGGCCGACCAATCCTCGAAGCTCAACATCGTCTTCTCGGGCATCATCACCCTCGTCCTCGTGTCGTCGTCCTTCACGGCACAGTTCGGCGTCTTCGCCGCGGAGCGTCTGCAGAAGTGGCGTACCGGGCCGTGGTGGAACCTCAAGCGCTGGGGCGTCGTCGAGTGGTTCTTCCTCACCTTCGCGCTGGGTGCCGTGTTCGTGATCGGCCAGGTCTACGAGTACGCGCTCCTGGTGAGCGAGGGCGTCGGGCTCACCATCGACTCCTACGGCTCGGCCTTCTACCTGACGACCGGCTTCCACGGTCTGCACGTCACGGGAGGCCTCATCGCCTTCCTGATCGTCATCGGCCGATTCTTCGCGGTCAAGACCTTCACCCACAAGGAGGCCGTCACCGCGATCGTCGTGTCGTACTACTGGCACTTCGTCGACGTCGTCTGGATCGGCCTGTTCATCGTCATCTACGTCTTCCCGCGCATCGGAGTCTGAGCCTCATGTCACGCAGTCGCCGCACGGGCAGGCGTTCTCCGCTCGCCTCGGTCGCCCTTCTCCTGATCGGCCTGCTGGCGACGGGCGGCGCCTACGCCCTCGTTACCGCGAGCGCCAGTGCGAGCACGTCATCGACCGCCACCCAGGCGACCGAGGGCGAGAAGCTCTTCCTCGCGAACTGCGCCTCCTGCCACGGCATCGCCGCCATCGGCACGACCGACGCGCCGACCCTCGTCGGCGTCGGCGCCGCAGCTGTCGACTTCCAGGTCGGCACCGGGCGGATGCCGATGGCCGCTTCCGGTCCGCAGGCCGAGGCCAAGCCCGTGCAGTTCACCGCCGCGCAGATCGAGGCGCTCGCGGCATACGTCGCAACGCTGGGCGACGGCCCGGGCATCCCGTCGGATGCGACTCTGACCAGCGGCGACGACATCGCGGCGGGTGCCGAGCTCTTCCGCATCAACTGCGCCATGTGCCACAACGTCGCCGGCGCCGGCGGTGCCCTCACCCAGGGCAAGTTCGCGCCCGACCTGAAGAATGTCGACCCGGCCCACGTCTACGAGGCCATGGTGACCGGTCCTCAGAACATGCCCGTCTTCAACGACCTCAACATCACACCGACCGACAAGGCGAACATCATCGCCTACCTCGAGTACCTCAACCAGAACCCCTCCCCCGGCGGCCTCGACCTCGGCGGTCTCGGCCCGGTCTCCGAGGGGCTGTTCGTCTGGATCTTCGCGCTCGGCGCGATCGTCGCGGTGACCGTGTGGCTCACCGCGAAATCCAACTGATCGCACCGACTGAGAGATAGAGAGCACTTGAGCATGGCAGACCACGGCTCCACTCCCGGGAAAGACATCGTCGTCGTCGCTGACGTTCCCGGAACGGCCGTCGTCGCGACGGACGCGATCGAGAACCCCGGCTTCCCGCCGTATCGCCCTCGGGTCAGCGACGTCGACCCGCAGAAGGAACGTCAGAACGAGCGCCGCGTCGCCTGGTTCTTCTGGGCTTCGATCCTCGGCAGCATCCTGGCGGTCGCCGCGTACTTCGTGTTCCCGATCGAGGCCGACGACCCGGGCTCGGTGCGCACCAACAACGCGCTGCTCGGTCTCGGCATGGCTCTGGCCCTGTTCGGGATCGGTTTCGGCGCCGTGCACTGGTCGAAGTCGCTCATGGAGGGCCACGACCTCGTCGAAGACCGCAACGCCGGCCATCCGCCCGAGGAGAAGTACGAGAAGCGCGCCGGCGCGGCCGCGGTCTTCACCGCGGGCAACAAAGAATCGGGCTTCACCCGCCGCAAGCTGATCCGCAACTCGTTGATCGGTGCCCTGGTGGTCTTCCCGCTCCCTGCGGTCGTGCTGTTCCGTGACTTGGCGCCCGCCGAGAACCCGGTCGAGCTGCTCAGCCGCACGATGTGGAAGAAGGGCACGCGCCTCGCGCGCGACCCCGATGGCACGCCCATCCGGGCCGCCGATGTCACGATCGGCTCCGCCTTCCACGTCATTCCCGAGGGTCTCCAAGACCTCGAGCACGGCAAGCTCGAAGAGAAGGCCAAGGCCGCCGTGCTCGTCATGCGGCTCAAGCCGGAAGACCTGAAGGTCTCGCCCGAGCGTGCCGACTGGAACTATCAGGGGATCGTCGCGTACTCCAAGATCTGCACCCACGTCGGCTGTCCGGTCGCCCTCTACGAACAGCAGACCCACCACCTGCTGTGCCCGTGCCACCAGTCGCAGTTCGACATCACCGAGGAGGCGAAGGTCATCTTCGGCCCCGCCAAACGTCCGCTTCCGCAGTTGCCGATCACCGTCGACGACGAGGGCTACCTCGTCGCGCAGAGCGACTTCCTCGAACCGGTGGGCCCGAGCTTCTGGGAGCGTTCGCTATGACCGTCGACACCACGATCCGTCCGGGAACCGAATCGGCATCCCCCGAGGTCGGTCGCGGCATGCGGTTCACCAACTGGGCCGCCGGCTACGTCGATGAGCGATTCAAGCTGTCGGGCTGGATCCGCGACTACGGGCGCAAGATCTTCCCCGACCACTGGTCGTTCATGCTCGGCGAGGTCGCGCTCTACGCCCTCATCGTCGTGCTGCTCTCCGGCACGTTCCTCACCTTCTTCTTCCAAGCCTCGATGGTCGAGCTGGAGTACCAGGGCTCCTACGCTCCGCTCAAGGGCATCGAGATGTCCGCCGCCATGGCGTCGACGCTCGACATCTCATTCGACGTGCGCGGCGGTCTGCTGGTGCGCCAGATCCATCACTGGGCGGCCCTGCTCTTCGTCGCATCCATCGGCCTGCACATGCTGCGGGTGTTCTTCACCGGCGCGTTCCGCAAGCCGCGTGAGATCAACTGGCTTCTCGGCTTCACTCTCTTCATCCTCGCGATGGCCGAGGGCTTCACCGGTTACTCGTTGCCCGACGACCTGCTCTCGGGCAACGGTCTGCGCATCATCGATGGGATGGTGAAGGGCGTCCCGATCGTCGGCACCTGGATCTCGTACCTGCTGTTCGGTGGCGAGTTCCCGGGCACGAGCGTGATCGGGATGTTCTACAGCCTGCACATCCTGCTGCTGCCCGCCATCCTCGTCGCGATCGTCGGCATCCACGTGATCATGGTGTTCGTCAACAAGCACACCCAGTACGCGGGTCCCGGCCGTACGAACGACAACGTCGTGGGCGTACCGGTCATGCCGGTGTTCGCGGCCAAGGCGGGCGGTTTCTTCTTCATCGTCTTCGGCGTCATCGTGCTCGTCGCGGCGAACGTCACCATCAACCCGATCTGGAACTACGGGCCCTACGACCCGTCACCGGTCTCGGCGGGAACGCAGCCCGACTGGTACATCGGTTTTGCCGACGGTCTCCTGCGTCTGGTTCCCCCCGGCTGGGAGCTCGAGATCTTCGGATTCACGCTGTCGCTCAATATCCTCGTGCCGCTGCTCGTGCTGCCTCTGTTCCTCGCCCTCGTCGCGTTCTACCCGTTCTTCGAGGCGTGGGTCACCGGCGACAAGCGTCACCACAACATCGCCGACCGGCCCCGCAACGCCCCGATGCGCACCGCCATCGGCGCCGCCGGGGTGACCTTCTACGCGGTGATGTGGGCCGCGGCCTCGTCCGACCTGCTCGCGACCCACTTCAGACTCGCGGTCGAGGGTGTCACCCTCACCCTGCAGATCCTGCTCATCGTCGCCCCGATCTTCGCCTTCCTCGTCACGCGCCGCATCTGCTTCGCCCTGCAGAAGAAGGATCGCGAGATCGCCCTGCACGGCTACGAGTCCGGTCGCATCGTGCGCCTCCCCGGCGGTGAGTACGTCGAGGTGCACCAGCCGCTCAGCGACTACGAGCGCTGGCGTCTGGTGTCGTACCAGGACTACAAGCCGCTGATGGTGCGTCCCGACGAGCGCGGTCGAATTTCCGTCGTCCAGCGCATCCGCGGGGTCGTGTCCAACGCCTTCTTCGAGGACCGCATCGCCCCGGTGACGAAGAAGGAACTCGAGACCACGTCCCACCACTGATCTTCCGCGCTGGTCACTCGACGACGACGGTCACCTCGAGAACGGCCTCCTCGACGATGACTCGTCGCCATCGCCGGGTCTGCGGTCGAGAGGTCGACGGCGAACCGTCGTGAACTGCTCAGGGCAGAACGCGGCTGGCGCCCCGATCGGGCGGAAAGAATCGCCGCATGTACTCCGCCGCGTCGGTGAAGCCGAGCCGATCGTAAAATCCGCCCGAGCGGCGGCTGGCGACCGTCAGCTGGGTGACGCCCCGCTCCTCGCACGCAGCCTCGACGGCATGCACGAGCAGCGTGCCGTACGACCGACCGCGGGCGCGGGCGTCCACGACGATCTCCTGCAACTGCGCCGACGGACCGTTGGTCGCCAGCAGTGGCACGATCGTCGTCAGCGCGTAGCCGCCGAGGCCGCCCAGGCCGTCGTCGACCACGAGGAGCAGAACACTCGACTGCTCGCCCGCGAAGTAGGCAGCGAGCGTCGCGTCGTAAGCATCCCGTTCCGGAGTGAAGGAATGTCCGAGCTGCTGCACCAGGACCCAGAGCGCATCCTCGTCACCCGCTCGCGCCTCGCGGACGTTCGCCACGACGTCGGCCATGTCAGCGGGCGAAGAAGTTGCGGTAGTACTCGTACTGCCAGCCGACGACGCCGATCACCACGATGGGGCCGCCGATGAAGGCGATCCACACGCCGACGGCGAGGCCGAGGAACATCAGCGCCAGGCCGAACGCCAAGAAGATCGGCCACCAGCTCCACGGGCTGAAGTGCCCGATCTCGGGATCGCCGTCGTCGATCTCGGCGGTCGGGATGTCTTCCGGGATGTCGCCGCCCTGCGCCCGACGGGTGATCGTGATGTAGAACGCCAAGAACACCGACATGAGCGCCGAGAGGCTGATGCCGAGCGTGCCGACCCACTCCACGCCCATCGGCGTGATCGGCTCTTTCATGTCGGTGGTCACATGGTCGAGGATCGACCAGGTCGTGTAGGCGATCGCGGCAAGGGCGAAGAAGCCCGCCAGCAGCCAGAACAGGTTCGCGTTGACGCGCACGCTACTTCACCTCTCCGTCGGCCAGGTCCATGACCGGGCGTTCGGGCGCATCTTTGAGCGGGCCGATGCCGACCTGCACACCCGCCTCCGGATGGTGGAGGTCGAACGCCGGCGACTCCGACCGGATGCGCGGGATCGACACGAAGTTGTGGCGGGGCGGCGGGCTGGAAGTCGCCCACTCGAGCGACCGGGCGTTGCCCCAGGGGTCGTCGACGTTGACCTTCTCGCCTCGTCGCGCCGTGACCCAGACATTGAGGAAGAACGGGATCAGCGAGGCGCCGAGGATCATCGCGCCGATGGTCGAGATCTGGTTCATCCAGGTCAGGCCGTCCTCCTCGAGGTAGCTCCAGTAGCGCCGGGCTCCACCCATCACTCCGATCCAGTGCTGGATGAGGAAGGTGGTGTGGAACCCGATGAAGAGCATCCAGAAATGCACCTTGCCGAGGGTCTCGTTCAGCATCTTGCCGGTCCACTTCGGCCACCAGAAGTAGAAGCCGGCGAACATCGCGAAGACCACGGTGCCGAACACGACGTAGTGGAAGTGCGCGACGACGAAGTAGGTGTCGGAGACGTGGAAGTCCAGCGGCGGGCTCGCCAGGATCACCCCGGTCAGACCGCCGAAGGTGAAGGTGATGAGGAACCCGATCGCCCAGAGCATCGGCGTCTCGAAGGTGACCGAACCGCGCCACATCGTGCCCACCCAGTTGAAGATCTTCACGCCCGTCGGAACGGCGATGAGCATCGTCAACAGGGCGAAGAAGGGCAGCAGCACGGTGCCGGTCACATACATGTGGTGTGCCCACACCGTGACCGAGAGCGCCGCGATCGCGATCGTCGCGTAGATCAGCGTCTTGTAGCCGAAGATCGGCTTCCGGCTGAAGACCGGGAGCACCTCGGAGATGATGCCGAAGAACGGCAGCGCGATGATGTACACCTCGGGGTGCCCGAAGAACCAGAACAGGTGCTGCCAGAGGATGGCGCCGCCGTTCGCCGGGTCGAGCAGGTGCGAGTCGAACACCCGGTCGGAACCGAGGGCGAAGAGACCCGCCGCCAGCACCGGGAACGCCATGAGCACGAGGATCGAGGTCACCAGGATGTTCCAGGTGAAGATCGGCATGCGGAACATCGTCATGCCCGGCGCCCGCATCGTGATGATCGTCGTGATGAAGTTCACCGCACCGAGGATGGTGCCGAATCCGGCGAGGGCGAGGCCGAACACCCAGAGGTTGCCGCCGAGGCCGGGCGTGAACGACTGATCGGACAGCGGCGCGTAGGCGAACCAGCCGAAGGACGCCGCACCCTGCGGCGTGAGGTAGCCGCCGACGGTGATCAGGCCGCCGAAGAGGTAGAGCCAGTAGGCGAAGGCGTTGAGTCGCGGGAACGCCACGTCGGGCGCGCCGATCTGGAGCGGCATGATCGCGTTCGCGAAGCCGGCGAACAGCGGCGTCGCGAACAACAGCAGCATGATCGTGCCGTGCATCGTGAAGAGCTGGTTGTACTGCTCGCCTGAGGCGACGAGGGTGCTGCCGGGTTCCCAGAGCTGCGCGCGGATGATGAGCGCCATCACGCCGCCGAGGCAGAAGAAGATGAACGACGTGATCAGGTAGAGGTACCCGATCGTCTTGTGGTCGGTGGTGGTGATCCACTTGACGACGACGTTGCCCTTGCGCTCCACCTTCGAGCCGGTCGCGGTCGCGGTCGCGGTCGCCGGTGCGGTCGCGGTGGTCATTCGTTCTCTCCCTCGCCCGCGCCGGTGCCCGGCAGGTTGGTGTTTACGTTGAACTCTTCGCCGATGGTGCCGGTCTGGCCCTTGTCGCGCAGCAGTGCGATCTGCGCGTCGTATTCCTCGCGCGAGACGACCTTGACCTTGAAGAGCATCTGCGAGTGATACTCGCCGCACAGCTCCGCGCACTTGCCGTCGTACTCGCCCTCCTTGAGGGGCACGAAGTACATGTAGTTCGAGCGCGCCGGGATCATGTCCTTCTTGTAGAGGAAGTCCACGATCCAGAACGAATGGATGACGTCGCGCGACTCGAGCTTGATCTCGACGCTCTCGCCGACCGGGAGGTAGAGCACAGGAAGTTGCTCGGTGTCGAAGCCGGCGGTGCCGTCCTGCCGCTCCTGCGCCTGGATCCCGACCTCGTAGACGTCTTCGTCGGTGTAGTTGAAAGTCCACGACCACCGCTGGCCGAAGGCTTCGATGCGGATGTCGGGATCGGCGTTGACCTCTTCGATGGCGGCCTGATCGCGGGCGGTGAAGGCGAAGAAGCCGAGCACCAGGATCAGCGGGACGACCGTGTAGAAGATCTCGATCGGGAGGTTGTAGCGCAACTGCACGGGGAGGCCGGTCTGGCCCTTGCGGCGGCGGTAGACGACGGCCGCCCAGATGATCACGCTCCAGGTGACGACGCCGACGGCGAGCAGCACGATCCACGAGGTGACCCATAGGCCCGTGACCCGGTCGGTGTTGCTGGTGGCGCCGGCCGAATCCTCGGGGAGGAACCCCTGGAGTTGCGCCTGCGTGCACCCGGCGAGGATGACAGTGACCGCGGCCATGATCGGGACCATCGCCCAACGAGCCAGTTTCGACTTGGCCGGCTTCGACGGCGTGGGGCGAGTTGAGCGCACCGGTGAACCTCTCAGGACAGAAGGATGATCTCCAACGATCCCGAGTCTAGTGCGTCAGTGGAAGCTGTCTCCGCAGGCGCACGAGCCCGACGCGTTCGGGTTGTCGATCGTGAAGCCCTGCTTCTGGATCGAGTCCTCGAAGTCGATTGCCGCACCGTCGAGGTAGGGCACGCTCATCTTGTCGACCACGACCTCGACACCGTCGAAGTCGCGAGTCACGTCGCCGTCGAGCAGACGCTCGTCGAAGTAGAGCTGGTAGATGAGGCCGCTGCAGCCGCCGGGCTGCACGGCGACGCGCAGGCGCAGATCGTCGCGCCCCTCCTGCTCGAGCAGGTTCTTGACCTTCGTCGCCGCGACGTCGGTGAGGTTGACGCCGTGCGTGGTGATCTCAGCAGCAGCCAGCTCGGTCGGGTTCAAGGCGGTGTCGGTCATGTCACCGAGTGTAAACGAGGCAGCCTGTCAATCGCTGGATCTGCTATTCAGCCGCGAGAGCAGCAGTGCTTCGGCGAGGATTGCCCGCTGGAAGGTCGGCAGATGCACCGACTCGTTCGGGCTGTGCGCCCGCGAGTCCGGGTCCTCGACGCCGGTGATGAGGATCTGCGCGCCCGGGAAGAGCTCGACCAGGTCGGCGATGAACGGGATCGAGCCGCCCGCGCCGATCTCGACCGCGTCGCGGCTGTACGCCTCCGACATCGTCTCGAGCGCATCCTCGGCGGCCCAGCCGCTGGAGTCGACGAGGAACGGGTTGCCGCTGTCGAGGTCCTCGATCGAGAGCTCGGCGCCGAACGGGACGTGGCTGAGCAGATGCGCCTCGATCGCGGCGAACGCCTCCTGCCAGGTCTGCCCCGGCGCGACCCGCGCGCTGATGCGCACCCGCACGCTCGGCACGAGGGTGTTCGACGCGTTGCGGACGTTCGGGATGTCCATGCCGGTGACGGTGATCGACGGCTGGTACCAGGTGCGGGCGAGGATCGCGCCCTTCCCGATCGGCGAGACGCCGTCGAGCAGACCCGACTCCTCGCGCAGCTTCGCCTCGTCGTAGTCGGGTGTCTCCTCGTCGTGGCTCGTGAGGCCCTCGACGGCGACCGAGCCGTCCTTCTTCCAGAGCGTGCTGAGCAGCTCGATCGCCGCCATCGGCGCGTCGGGCACCGCGCCGCCCATCATCCCCGAGTGGCTCGCGTGCGCGAGCGTGGTGACCCGCAGGTTGAAGGCGACGGCGCCGCGGAGCGCGATGGTCAGCGCCGGGGTGTCGAGATCCCAGTTGCCCGAGTCGGCGACCACGATGACATCCGAGGCGATCCGGTCCCGGTAGCGCCGCAGGATCTCGGCGAGCGACCGGGAGCCGAACTCCTCCTCGCCCTCGACGAAGAGCACGAGGCCGACATCCAGGTCGTCGCCCGCCACGGCGACCAGCGCGCGGATCGCGCCGATGTGCGCCATCACGCCAGCCTTGTCGTCGGCGGCGCCCCGCCCGTACAGGCGGTCGCCGCGCAGCGTGGGCTCGTAGGGGGTCGAGTCCCAGTTCTCGGGATCGCCCTCGGGCTGCACGTCGTGGTGCGCGTAGAGCATGATCGTCGGCCGGCCGTTGCGGGCCGCGCGGGTCGCGATGACCGCCGGCCCGCCGAGTTTCGCCCCGTCGCCGAGCGGCACCTGCACGACGTCGATGTCGTCGAAGACGCCGGTGTCGGCGGCCAGTGCGCGCACCGCCTCGGCGCTCGCCTCGACCTGCGCCGGATCGAACCCGTCCCACGAGACCGACGGGATGCGCACGAGACGCGAGAGGTCGGCGACGGCGAGCGGGAAGCCGGCCGCGACCGCCTCCCGGAGTTCGTCGGCGAGCGGGGTCGGAGCGTCCTTCGTGGGCATCCCGTAATCTTAAGTCGTGGCCAGAGCGCAGAAGTCCGAACCGACCCCTGAGGTCCTCCCGGAGGCGATCCCGACGAAGGGCCACGCCACCCCCACCCGCAAGGAGCAGGAGGCCGCGCGTCGTCGCCCCCTCGTGCCCAAGGATCGCCGGCTCGCCGCGCGGCAGAACCGCGCCGCCCAGCAGAGCGAGCGCGAGAAGGCCCGCGTCGGCATGGCGAAGGGCGACGAGCGCTACCTGCCGATCCGCGACAAGGGCCCGCAGAAGCGCTACGTGCGCGACTACGTCGACGCGCGGTTCAGCGCCGGCGAGATCCTCATGCCGGTGCTTGTGCTGGTGATCCTGACCTGGTTCCTGCCGCAGCAGTTCCTCGACTACGTCTTCCTCGGCTTCTGGGCGGTATTCGCGTTCGTCGTCATCGACTGCGTCATCCTCGGCTTCCAGCTGAACAAGAGGCTCGCCGCGAAGTTCGGCAAGGACAAGGTGGAGCGCATCCGCTGGTATGCCGCGATGCGGTCGATCCAGATGCGCTTCCTGCGTCTGCCGAAGCCGCAGGTCAAGCGCGGGCAGTACCCCGCTTAAGGCCCCGGTTGATCCCGCGCGCCCAGAACGGGCCGCGGTAGAGGAACGCCGTGTAGCCCTGCACCAGGGTCGCGCCGGCATCGAGTCGTTCCCGCACGTCGGCGGCGGTGTCGACGCCGCCGACCGAGATCAGCACGAAGCCGGCGGGCACGGCGGCGCGCAGCAGGCGCAGCAATTCGAGCGACCGCGCGGCGAGCGGCGCTCCCGAGAGTCCGCCCTCCCCCGCCGCGGCGACGACGTCCGGGGCGGTGCGCAGACCGGCGCGGGAGATCGTCGTGTTCGTCGCGACGAGACCCGGCAGGCCGAGGTCGACGCTCAGGGTCGCGATCTTCAGCGCCTGCTCGTCGGTGACGTCGGGCGCGATCTTCACGAGCACCGGGACTCCCCCGGCGGCATCCCGCACCGCCCGTAGCAGCGGTCGCAGCAGGTCGAGCTCCTGGAGCCCGCGCAGACCGGGGGTGTTCGGCGAACTGACGTTGACGACGAGGTAGTCGGCCAGCGGAGCGAGCGCCCGGGTCGAGAGGAGGTAGTCGTCGAGCGCAGCCTCGATCGCGACGACACGCGACTTGCCGATGTTGACGCCGATGACAGGACGCATCCGGCGGCGGCGCTCCCGGGCGAGACGGCGGGCCGCAGCTTCGGCGCCGGCGTTGTTGAAGCCCATCCGGTTGATCACGGCGCGGTCCGCGACCAGGCGGAACAGCCGCGGCGTCGGGTTGCCGCGCTGCGGCTTCGCGGTGATCGTGCCGACCTCGACGTGCCCGAATCCGAGCACCCCGAGACCGCGGATGCCGCCGGCCTCCTTGTCGAATCCCGCGGCGAGCCCGAACGGCGACGCGAAGCGCAGGCCGAGCGCCTCGACGGCGAGCGACGGATGCGGACGGCTCAGGCCGCGCAGGAATCCCGGGAGGAGGCGGATGACGCGGAACGCGAGGTGGTGGGCCCGCTCGGGGTCCATCCTGCTCAAGGCGAGGCGGAACAGGAGGGCGTACATCCCCTCCAGGTTATCTACTCGGCGACCGGGGTCTCGGCGGTGGCGTTCTCCACGCGGAGCAGCGCGATCGCCGACTCGAAGTCGTCGAGCGAGTCGAAGCCCTGGTACACGCTCGCGAAGCGGAGGTAGGCGACCTCGTCCAGTTCGCGCAGCGGCGGCAGGATGGCGAGCCCGATCTCGTTGGCCTCGATCTGCGCGACACCCGTCGCCCGGATGCTCTCCTCGACGCGCTGCGCGAGGTAGGCGAGGTCGGCGTCGCTCACCGGGCGACCCTGGCACGCCTTGCGCACGCCCGAAACGATCTTCTCGCGGCTGAACAGTTCGACGATGCCCGACCGCTTGATGACCGAGAGGCTCGCCGTCTCGGTCGTCGAGAAGCGGCGTCCGCACTCGGGGCACTGCCGGCGCCGACGGATCGACAGGCCGTCGTCGCTCGTGCGGGAGTCGACGACGCGGCTGTCGGGGTGTCGGCAGAAGGGGCAGAACATGGTGCGACCAGGGTATCTCTCACCCGGGTGGAGGGCTGGGAGGCTACTCCGCGCGGAACCTCGCGTCGACCGCGTCGCCGTGCGCCGGCAGGTGCTCCGCGTCGCTCATCGCCCGGATGTGATGGGCGACCTCGCGGAGCGCGTCGGCGTCGTAGTGCACGACCTGCTGGGGCCGGAGGAAGGTGATCGCCGAGATGCCCGCGGTGAAGCGCGCGGTGCCTCCGGTCGGCAGGATGTGGTTGGACCCGGCGAGGTAATCGCCCAGGCTCACCGGCGAGTGGGCGCCGAGGAAGATCGCGCCGGCGTGCGACACCCGGTCGAGGACGGCGCCCGGGTCGGCGGTCTGGATCTCGAGGTGCTCGGGCGCGTACGCGTCGCTCACTCGCGCCGCGGTGTCGAGGTCGTCGACCAGCACGATCGCCGACTGGAGACCGGCGAGGCTGACGAGCACCCGTTCGCGCGCCGCCGTCTGCGCGACCTGACGTTCCAGTTCGGCGCGCACGGCATCCGCGAGTTCCGGGGAGTCGGTGACCAGCACGGCCGCGGCCGACTCGTCGTGCTCGGCCTGGCTGATCAGATCGGCGGCGACCGCGACGGGGTCGGCGCCGGCATCCGCGATGACGAGCACCTCGGACGGTCCCGCCTCGGCGTCGATCCCGACGTCGCCCTGCACGACGCGCTTCGCAGCGGCGACGTAGACGTTGCCGGGTCCGGCGACGACGTCGACGGGATCGAGGCTGAGCGACGGCACACCGTAGGCGAGCGCGCCGATCGCGCCGGCCCCGCCCATCGCGTACACCTCGTCGACGCCGAGAACACCGGCGGCGCCGAGGATGAGCGGGTGGATGCCGTGCTCGAAGTCGGCCTGCGGCGGCGACGCGAGTGCGATCGAGCCGACGCCGGCGACCTGCGCGGGCACGACGTTCATCACCACGCTCGACGGGTAGACGGCTTTTCCGCCCGGGATGTAGAGCCCGACGCGGTCGACGGGCTGCCAGCGCTGGGTGATCTGCGCACCCGGTGCGATCGCGGTGACGGCCGGCGCCGGAACCTGGGCGCGACTCGCGGCGCGCTCGCGGCCGATCACCTCGTCGAGGGCCACGCGGATCTCGCGGGGAAGCCGGGCGACCGCCGCGGTGATGACCGCCGGGTCGACGCGGATGGCGGGCGCACGACCACCGTCGAAGCGGTCGGCCTGCTCGGCCAGCGCCTCCTCACCCCGGACGCGTACGTCGCCGATGAGCTCCGCGGCGACCGGGATCGCGGCAGTGACGTCGATCTCGGCGCGATGCACGAGGGCCCGCAACTCGGTCGACGAGGGGCGGCGTCCGCGGAGGTCGATCGTCTGGATCATGGCCCATCCATGCTACGGACTCCCCGCACCGGGAATGTCAGGGTCGGCGAGGAGGTTGACTGTGGGAGTGGAACCGCACATCGTCGACGACCTCTCCGCATTCAAGCTCGCCTTCCGCCGCCACGCCGCCGGAGTCGCCGTCGTGACCGGTCTCACGCCGGAGGGGGCACCCGTCGGCTTCACGGCGACGTCACTCGCCTCCCTCGCCGCGGTCCCCCCGCTCGCGACCTTCAACATGGCTCGGATCTCGAGCGCCTGGCCGGCGGTCGAGGGCACGACGCATGTGATCATCCATCTGCTCGGGGCGCGCAACCGCGGCCTGGCCCGGCGCCTCTCGGGTCCCAACGCCGAGCGATTCGCCGGCGACCACTGGGCGCCGGGCCCGCTCGGCCTGCCGCTGCTGAAGGAAGTTCCCGCCTGGATGCTCGGGCGCATCAAGGAGCGGGTGCCGGTCGCCGACAACGCGGTCGTGGTCGTGCAGGTCGAGGACGGCGGACTCGGCGACGACGACGAAGCCCTGCTCTACCACGAGCGCACCTACCTCGCGCCAGGCTCCCCCCTCGACTGAGACGTCTCAGCGCGGCCCGTAGGCGAAGACGCCGTCGGGGTCGACCCGGCGCCGAGTCACGACGAGGCGCTCGAAGACCGCGTCGGGCCACGCCGCTCGGAACTCGGTCTCGTCCTCGAACGTTCCCGCGTAGTGGACGGTGGTCTTCGCCGCGATCCACGGCGCCAGCGCGGCGCGGAAGCCGGCCGTCGCCCCCGGCAGCACCTGGCCGAACAGGGTGGGGTCGGGGGCTCCGATCACGTGGATCGCGAAGGCGCCGTCCCGGCCGCCGACCGCCGACCCCTCCGCGACGTCGTCGTGCGTCGCCTGCCCCAGCTGCCGCAGCTCGACGGCGAGGAACGGGATCGGCGCGGTCGGGTTGAACTGCTCGTGCAGCACCGTGGCGAAGTCGTCGTCGAGTTCGCTCAGCAGGGTGCCCCAGCCCCAGGCCGGCCCCGGCTCGGTCGGATCGGCGTGGATCCGGGCGATATCGGCGAGGGCCATGGTTCCCAGGTCGTCGGCTTCGACCGGCGCGAGCGCGCGTAGCGGAGCCGCGAGCCGCTCGCCTTCGATCGTCGAGCCCGGATAGGCGAACCGGATCGTCGCCAGGAATCGGCCGCGAAGCGGGGCCGGCACCGCCTCCAGATCGGGGAACCGGATTTGCAGAAGGGACGAGGTGACGTCCTCCGGCGGGTGCTGCGCCCACTCGACCCAGCCACGCAGCACCGCCTCCGCGTGCGCGCCGTCGAAGGTGATCGACCCCGCGTAGAGCTGCGGGATCGCGACCAGGCGCACCCGCGCCTCGGTGACGACGCCGAAGCCGCCCTTGCCGCCGCGGATCGCCCAGAACAGATCGGCATCACCCGCGGGACTCGCGTCGACGACCTCGCCGGACGCGGTGACGATGGTCGCGCCGAGCAGATAGTCCGACGAGAACCCGTGACTGCGCGCCACAGGGCCGAGACCGCCGCCGAGCAGGTAGCCCACCGCGCCGACGGTCGCGGAGGATCCGGTGATCGGGACGAGGTCGTGCTCGGCCGCCGCGGCCACGACGGCCGACCAGGGCACGCCGGCACCGATCGTCGCCGTGCGCGCGCCCGGGTCGATCGCGAGGGCATCGAGGCGCTTGGTCGTGATGACGAGGCCGTCGGTGATCGGCACCTCCGCGCCATGGCCGGTCGACTGCATCCGCACGGCGAGACCGTTCGCAGCCGCGTAATGCACCGCCGCGATGACGTCGGCGGTCGACGCGACCCCGACGACGAACTGCGGCGTGTGCGCGACCGCGGTGTTGAAGCCGGCGAGCTCCTGGGCGAAGCCGGGATCGCCCGGCGCCAGGACGACGCCCGACACCCGACTCGTCAGCTCGTGCACCTTGGCAATGCTAGACGATGCAGTTCGGCCCCAGAAGGCTCTTCAGTTCACCGTAGAGATCCGCCGTCACCGTCACCGGGAACGGCACCTCGAACATCCGCGCGCTCTCGCCGCGCACGAGCCGCAGTCGCACCTCGTTGTCGCCGCGGTGCCGGATGAGCACCTCATTGAGCGCGGTGACCACATCGGTCGTGGCGCGATGCTCGGGCACCGAGATCACGAGCGGACCGGACCCGAGGGATGCCCCGGTGTCGGGCACGAACAGGCTGACGGCGTGCAGGTTGAGCCCGTCGTCGCGCGTCGCGACCCGGCCCTTGATGACGACGATCGCGTCGTTCTGCAGCGACGGCGAGAACTCCAGGTAGGTCTTGCCCATGAAGAGCACGGTGACCTCGCCGCCGAAGTCCTCGACCGTCACCATCCCGTACTGGTTGCCCGAGTTGCGCGCCGTGCGGTGCTGCACGCTGGTGAGCAGCCCGGCGACGGTGACCTGCTCACCGTCGTGCGCGACGTCGCCGCCGATGAGGTCGCTGATCGAGATGCTCGCATGCTTGCTGAGCGTCATCTCGAGGCCGGCGAGCGGGTGGTCGGAGACGTAGAGGCCGAGCATCTCCCGCTCGAACGCGAGCTTGTCGCGCTTGTTCCACTCCGGGCGCGGGGGCACGACCTGCGTGGAGTGCGCGGGCTCGTCCCACAGGCTGTCGAAGTCGAAGCCGACCTGGCCGTTCGCCTCCTCGCGCTTGCGCTTCACCTCCTGCTCGACCGCGCCCTCGTGGATCTCGATCAGCGCGCGGCGGGTGTGGCCGAGCGAATCGAACGCGCCCGCCTTGACGAGCGACTCGACCATGCGCTTGTTGGTCGCCTGGATCGGCACCTTCGTGAGGTAGTCGTGAAATGAGGTGAAGGCGCCCTTCTGCTCCCGCGTGCGCTTGATCTGCTCGACGACCGCGAACCCCACGTTGCGCACGGCACCCAGCCCGAAGCGGATGTCGTCGCCGACGGCGGCGAAGTAGGCGATCGACTCGTTGACGTCGGGCGGCAGCACCTTGATGCCCATCCGCCGGCACTCGTTGAGGTAGATCGCGAGCTTGTCGCGGGCGTCGCCGACGCTCGTCAGCAGGGCCGCCATGTACTCGGCCGGAAAGTGCGCCTTGAGGTAGGCCGTCCAATACGAGATGACCCCGTAGGCGGCCGAGTGGGCCTTGTTGAAGGCGTAGTCGGAGAACGGGACGAGGATCTCCCAGAGGGTCGCGATCGCGACCTTCGAGTAGCCGTTGGCGATCATCCCGGCCTCGAAATCGGCGTACTGCTTGTCGAGCTCCGACTTCTTCTTCTTGCCCATCGCGCGGCGCAGGATGTCGGCCTGACCGAGCGAGAACCCGGCGACCTTCTGCGCGATCGCCATGACCTGCTCCTGGTAGACGATCAGGCCGTAGGTGGTGTCGAGGATCTCGGCGAGCGACTCCGCGAACTCCGGATGGATCGGCTCGATCGCCTGCAGCCCGTTCTTGCGCAACGCGTAGTTGGTGTGCGAGTTCGCGCCCATCGGGCCCGGCCGGTAGAGGGCGATGAGCGCCGAGATGTCTTCGAAGTTGTCGGGCTTCATCTGCTTGAGCAGCGCCCGCATGGGGCCGCCGTCGAGCTGGAAGACGCCGAGCGAGTCGCCGCGGGCGAGCAGCGCGTACGCCTCCGGGTCGTCGAACTCGAGCTCTTCGAGCACCGGCCGGATCCCGCGGTTGGTCTGGATGTTGTCAAGCGCGTCGTCGATGATCGTGAGGTTGCGCAGACCGAGGAAGTCCATCTTCACGAGGCCGAGCGATTCAGCGGTCGGGAAGTCGAACTGCGTGACGATCTGGCCGTCCTGCTCGCGACGCATGATCGGGATGATGTCGATCAGCGGTTCGCTCGACATGATGACGCCGGCCGCGTGCACGCCCCACTGCCGCTTGAGCCCCTCCAGGCCGAGCGCTGTGTCGTAGACGGTGCGGGCATCCGGATCGACCTCGAGGATCGCGCGGAAGTCGCCCGCCTCCTTGTAGCGCTCGTGCGTCGGGTCGGTGATGCCGGCGAGCGGGATGTCTTTCGCCATGATCGGCGCGGGCATCGCCTTCGTGAGCTTCTCGCCCATCGAGAACGGGAAGCCGAGCACGCGGCCGGCATCCTTGAGCGCCTGCTTCGACTTGATGGTGCCGTAGGTGACGATCTGCGCGACGCGCTCGTCGCCGTACTTGTCGGTCACGTATTGGATGACCTCGCCGCGGCGCCGGTCGTCGAAGTCGACGTCGAAGTCGGGCATCGAGACGCGCTCCGGGTTGAGGAAGCGCTCGAAGATCAGACCGTGCCGCAGCGGGTCGAGGTCGGTGATCCGCATCGCGTACGCCGCCATCGAGCCGGCACCCGAGCCACGCCCCGGTCCGACTCGGATGCCGTTGTTCTTCGACCAGTTGATGAAGTCGGCGACCACGAGGAAGTAGCCGGGGAACCCCATCTGCAAGATGACGCCGGTCTCGTACTCGGCCTGTGCGCGCACCTCGGCCGGGATGCCGTCGGGGTAACGGGCGACGAGTCCGCGCTCGACCTCCTTGACGAACCAGCTCTCCTCGGTCTCGCCCTCCGGCACCGGGTAGCGCGGCATGTAGTTGGCGGAGGTATCGAACTCCACCTCGCAGCGCTCGGCGATCAGCAGTGTGTTGTCGCACGACTCCGGATGCTCGCGGAACAGCTGCCGCATCTCGGCCGGCGACTTCAGGTAGAACTCGGTGCCCTCGAATTTGAAGCGGTTCGGATCGGCGAGCGTCGACCCGGACTGCACGGAGAGCAGGATCTCGTGGGCGCTGGCATCCGCGGCGTGCGTGTAGTGCAGGTCGTTGGTGGCGACGAGCGGGAGATCGAGCTCCTTCGCGAGCCTGAGGAGGTCGGCCATCGTGCGGCGTTCGATGCCGATGCCGTGATCCATGATCTCGGCGTAGTAGTTGTCCGTGCCGAAGATGTCGCGGAAGTCGGCTGCCGCCTGGCGGGCCTCGGCGTACTGACCGAGCCGGAGGCGGGTCTGCACTTCGCCGCCGACGCAGCCGGTCGTCGCGATCAGCCCGCTGCCGTACTCCTGCAGCAGCTCGCGGTCCATCCGCGGCTTGAAGTAATAGCCCTCGAGCGACGCCTTGCTGTTGAGTCGGAAGAGGTTCTTCATGCCCTGCGTCGTCTCAGCGAGCAGGGTGAGGTGGGTGTACGCCCCGCCGCCCGACACGTCGTCTTCGCCGCCGTTGCCCCAGCGCACCCGGGTCTTGTCCGACCGGTGGGTACCGGGCGTCAGGTAGGCCTCGGTACCGATGATCGGTTTCACGCCGGCTTCGGTCGCCTGCTTCCAGAAGTCGAAGGCGCCGAAGTTGTTGCCGTGGTCGGTGATCGCGACCGCCGGCATCCCCTGCTCGGCGACGGAGGCCATCAGCTCGCCGACCCGTGCGGCGCCGTCCAGCATCGAGTACTCGGTGTGGACGTGCAGATGCACGAAAGACGAGTTTGATGAAGACGATGTCACAGGCGCTCCGAAGGTGAACCCTCAGAATAGGTGCAGCTCAGTCGAGCCGCAGGACGTCGAGAGCGTGTTGGAGATCTTCGGGGTAGGGCGACTCGAAGAGCACGTACTCCCCGGTCGCAGGATGCCGGAACCCGAGTTTGTGCGCGTGCAGCCACTGCCGCGTGAGACCCACGCGTTCGGTGAGCGCCTTGTCGGCGCCGTACAGCGTGTCGCCCACGCAGGGATGCCGCTGGGCCGCCAGGTGCACCCTGATCTGGTGCGTCCGACCGGTCTCGAGGGTCACCTCGAGCAGGCTCGCGGCCCGCATCGCCTCGAGCAGGTCGTAGTGGGTGACGGCGTGCTTGCCCTCGGCGCGGATCGCGAACTTCCAGTCGTTCGAACTGTGCCGGCCGACCGGGGCGTCGATCGTTCCCGACGACGGATCCGGGTGCCCCTGCACGACCGCGTGGTAGATCTTGTCGACCTCGCGGTCGTGGAAGAGGCGCTTGAGCTCGGTATACGCCGACTCCGACTTCGCGACCACCATGAGCCCGCTCGTGCCGACGTCGAGCCGGTGCACGATGCCCTGACGCTCGGCCGCGCCCGACGTCGCGATGCGGTAGCCCGCCGCGGCGAGAGCGCCGAGCACCGTCGGCCCGCTCCAGCCCGGGGCGGGATGCGCGACGATGCCGACCGGCTTGTCGATCACCACGAGATCGTCGTCGTCGTGAACGATGCGGAATCCCGGCACCAGCTGCGGGATGACGCGCGGCGCCTCCTTGGGCGCCCACTCCACCTCGAGCCAGCTGTCGGCGCGGAGCCGATCGGACTTGCCGATCAGGATGCCGTCGAGCCGCACGCCCCCCGCCTCGATCACCTCCACGGCGAAGCTGCGGGAGAAGCCGAGAAGTTTCGCGAGCGCGGCATCGGCGCGTTCACCCGCCAGCCCGTCGGGAACGGGCAGGCTGCGCTGCTCCATCAGTTGCCCGCGGAAGCCGCGGGCTTCTCGACACCGGTCGCGTCGACGAGCGACTTCTTCTCGTCGACCCGACGTGTGCCGTCCAGGCCGACGTTGCGCACCGACAGGATCAGGAAGAGCACCATCGCCGACACGACCGCGACGTCGGCGAAGTTGAAGATCGCTGGGAAGCCCCGGACCTGGAGCATGTCGACCACGTGTCCCACGCCGAACCCCGGCGGCCGGAACAAGCGGTCGGTGACGTTGCCGAAGGCTCCGCCCAGCACGAGGCCGAACACCGTCGCCCACCCCAGAGAGCGGATGCGCGGCGCGAACCAGATGATGAAGACGATCACGGCGACGGCGACGATCGAGAGCACCCAGGTGAATCCGGTCGCGAGCGAGAACGCCGCGCCCGGGTTGGTCACGTAGCGCAACTGCACGAGGTCGCCGAGCACCGGGACGACGTCGTCCATCTCGAGGTTCGTGGTGATCAGGAACTTCACTCCCTGATCGATGCCGTACGCCACGAGGGCGACGGCGGCGAGCACGCCGAGCGCGCGCGGGCTCACCCGCCGACGCGGTGCTGCCTCGGGCGCGTCCGGGTCAGTTGCCCGAGCCAAAGCCCGGGTACTCGGTGGGCTGCGGGTAGGCCGCGTAGTCGGGCTGCTGCGGCTGGCCGTAGGCGGGCGTCGCGGCGTACTGCGGCGCGGAGGGCTGCGGCGCGTCGAACTGCTGCGGGGCGGCAGGCTGCGGCGCGTCGAACTGCTGCGGCGCGGCCTGCGGGGCCGCGGTCACAGCGGACTGCGCCGGCGCGGCGGTCAGCGCATTCGAGGTCTCGAGCTCGCGGAGCTGGCCCTCGATGTAGCCGCGCAGCTTCGTGCGGTAGTCGCGCTCGAACTGACGGAGTTCCTCGACCTTGCGCTCGAGCTCGCTCTTCTCCTGCTGGAGCGCCCCGAGCTGCCCACGGGCACCCTGCTCGGCCTCGGAGACGACGCGGGCCGCGGCGGCGTGGCCCTCGGCGATCAGCGCGTCGCGCTTCTCCATGCCTTCGCGCACGTGCTCCTCGTGCAGACGGCGGGCGAGCTGGAGCAGGTTGTTGGTGTTGCCCGGGTCCATCGCGTTCGGGTCGAAGCCGGCCGGCGCGAACGCGGGCTCGGGCGCGGCGACCGGGGCCGGCGCCTGCTGCGCGGCGGCCTGCGGCTGCGCGGCGGAGCGCTGCAGCTCGGCGAGACGGGACTCGCCCGCGACGAGTCGCTGACGCAGCTCTTCGTTCTCCTGGTTCAGGCGACGCAGCTCGACGACGACCTCGTCGAGGAAGTCGTCGACCTCGTCCTGGTCGTAGCCCTCGCGGAACTTCGTCGGGTTGAACCGCTTGTTGACCACATCTTCAGGAGTCAAGGCCATGTCTTTCACCTCACGCATTGGTCGCCATCACCCCGCGGTCTCGAGAGAACACGATCGATGGGGACATCGACAACACCCTCCGTCCCGAGGGCGTAACCCAGAGTACATCGCCGAGGCCGCACATCCGTAGGGTTACGTCCGGGCGAGCGAACGGGGTACACCCGGTCGCTCGGAACTCCGGGTGGCGACCGGATTACTGGCCGAAGAAGCCGGCGTCGACATCCGATTCGACCTCGCCCTGCTCGCCGCTGACGGCGACATGCTCGGGCGAGAGCAGGAAGACCTTATTGGTGACGCGTTCGATCTTGCCGTAGAGGCCCGAGGCGAGACCGCTCGCGAAGTCGATGAGACGACGGGCATCGGCATCCGGCATCTGCGAGAGGTTCATGATCACCGGCACACCTTCGCGGAACGCCTCGGCGATCGGCTGCACGTCCTTGTAGGCGCGCGGGTTGACCGTGAGGATCTCGTTCATGCCGGGGGCGGCCTGATGCTTGGTGGTCACCGCCGCCGGGCGCCGCAGCGGCGTCACCGGCGCGCGACCCGCGCTCTGGGCCACCGGCGCAACGGGAGCCGCCGGCCCCTGGTCGTCGTAGTCCTCGTCGGCCAGGCCGAGGTACACCATCGTCTTGCGCAGCGGGTTCGCCATGTCGTCGTCCTCCCCGAGGGATCGGTGCCGCGGTCACAGGAGCGGCATCCGCTCCCGACATTAACCGGCGGTCGACCGTTTTCCCGTGATTGCCGTGCCGATGCGCAGGTGTGTCGCGCCCTCGAGGATCGCGTCCCGGAAGTCGCCCGACATGCCGGCGGAGATCGCGGCGGCACCCGCATCCAGCGCGCGCACCCGCTCCGAGACGGCGCGCAGCCGGGCGAACGCGGGCCGCGGCTCGGCGCCGAGCGGCGCCACGCCCATCACGCCGAGCAGACGGAGTCCGGGCGCGGCGAGCACCTCCGCGGCGAGCGACTCGGCCTCGGCGGGGTCCACTCCCCCGCGTCCGGGCTCGTCGCTCAACCCGATCTCGAGGAAGACACCGAGTTCCCGACCGTCGTCCGCGCCGAGCGCGCGCACGAGCGAGGCCCGATCGACCGAGTGCACGGCCGCCGCGTACTCGCGCACGGCCTTCGCCTTGTTGCTCTGCAACTGCCCGACGAAGTGCCACGCGAGCCCGGGATCCGACACCTCGGCGGCCTTCGCCACCGCCTCCTGGTGCCGGTTCTCGCCCACGTCGCGCACACCGAGTGCCGTCAGCTCGCGCACGAGGGCCGCCGGGTGGAACTTCGTCACGACGATCCGGGTCGGCGCCAGCACCCCGGCATCCCGGACCGCGTCGGCGATCTGCGCGTCGACCGTCGCGAGCCTCTCGGCGAGCCCGTCGTCGATGATCGAGCCCGCTACTTCAAGAACTCCGGGATGTCGAGGTCGCCCTCGTCGTCGAAGTCGCGATCCAGCGGGGCGCCGAGCGGGGCGTCCGGTTCGGCGGCCCACCCCGTGGTGTCCATCGCCTGGGTCGCGGCGAGTCCCGCGCCGACTCCCACCGGCGCCTCGGCTGCGACGAACGAGTCGCGGCGCTGGGGGGCAGGGCGGTGGACGGAGGGCTCGCCGCCGTCGAAACCCGCAGCGATGACGGTGACTCGCACCTCGTCGCCGAGGGTGTCGTCGATGACGGCTCCGAAGATGATGTTGGCCTCGGGGTGCACGGCCTCCTGCACGAGCCGCGCGGCGTCGTTGATCTCGAAGATGCCGAGGTTCGAGCCGCCCTGGATCGAGAGCAGCACGCCGTGCGCGCCGTCGATGGAGGCCTCGAGCAGCGGGCTCGCGACCGCGAGCTCGGCGGCCTTGATGGCCCGATCGGCCCCGCGGCTCGCCCCGATGCCCATCAGCGCGGAACCCGCGCCCTGCATGACGCTCTTCACGTCGGCGAAGTCGAGGTTGATGAGACCCGGGGTCGTGATCAGGTCGGTGATGCCCTGCACGCCGGCGAGCAGCACCTGGTCGGCGGTCGCGAACGCCTCGAGCATGCTGATGCCGCGGTCACTGATCTCGAGCAGACGGTCGTTGGGAACGACGATGAGCGTGTCGACCTCGTTCTTGAGCGCGGCGACGCCGGTCTCGGCCTGGGCCGACCGGCGCTTGCCCTCGAAGGCGAACGGCTTGGTGACGACACCGATGGTGAGTGCGCCGATCGACTTCGCGATGCGCGCGACGACGGGGGCACCGCCGGTACCGGTCCCGCCGCCCTCACCCGCCGTGACGAAGACCATGTCGGCGCCCGCGAGCGCCTCCTCGATCTCCTCGGCATGGTCTTCGGCGGCGCGACGGCCGACCTCGGGGTCGGCGCCGGCGCCGAGGCCGCGGGTGAGTTCCCGGCCGACGTCGAGCTTCACGTCGGCATCGCTCATCAGCAACGCCTGGGCGTCGGTGTTGATCGCGATGAACTCCACCCCGCGCAGCCCGAGCTCGATCATCCGGTTGACGGCGTTCACCCCGCCGCCGCCGATGCCGACGACTTTGATCACGGCCAGGTAATTCTGGTTCGACGTCACGTTCCGGCCTCCGAGGGGAAAGTCTCAACCTCAGCTTGAAGTTGAGCATCTTTCTCGATTACGATGTTCGTCCCCACGGTAAGCGCGCGCCCTGGCAACAGCCCGGACATCCGTGCGCGTGTCGCGCGGCCAGGTCCCCCGCACGGCGGACCGCCTCGATCAGGCGCCGGCGTCAGGCGCCCTCGTCAGGCGCCGGCGTCAGTCGAGCCGGAACACCGCGCTGCCCGGCGCCGACACGTCGTACTCCCCCGGCCCGGTGCCGGCGAACTTGCCCAGCAGGGCGGCGAGGATGAGGGCCTTGCGATCGGAGTCGGCGGCACTGCCCCACACCACGCGCTGGTCGCTTCCCGCGAGGCTCAGCGTGACATCGTCACGCGTCCGCGCTGTGATCGAGTCGATCTGCGCCAGAACCTCCGGCGGCAGCGCGACGAGCACCTCCGCCATCGCGGTGAAGCCCGTTCCCTCCGGACCCTGCTCGTCGATCAGCAGCAGCGGCAGTGCCTCCGGCCGGCTCGGCGACGACTCGAGCACCACCCCCGCGGCGTCGACCACGTCGAAGCCCGTCGCGGTCGTCACGACCCCGAGCGGGGTGCGTTCCACGATGCGGATGACGAGCGTGCCGGGGGGAACCAGTTCGGTGACGTAGCTGCGGATGCTCGTGAACTGCGAGAGCTCGCCGCGGATCCGGTCGTCGTCGAGCAGTGCGAGCGGCGTGCCCAGCTGTCCCGAGACGGCCTCCCGGATCACCGCGGGGTCGATCCGAGTCGTGCCGTCCACCTGGATCTCGCGGAGGGCCAGGATCGGCGAGAAGACCGCGGCCGCGATGAGGCCGATCGCGGCGGCGCCCACCGCGAGGCCGATCAGCCAGCCGACCCGGCGCCGGCGGGTGCGTCGGGTGAAGCGCTTGGTCTCTGCGCGCGTCGCCTTGGCCGAGGCGCTCCCCCGCCTCCGCTCGGCGCCGGCGTCCACGGCCGTCTCGGGCGTCGGCTGGTGACGAGCCGTCGCGGCCGGCCCAGGGCGTGCGGCACTTGGACGTGTTGCCCTCGCGCCTGTGACGTCCGGGCGTTCCCGGGACGCGCGGGGCTCCGGGCGCGGCTTCGGCGCCGCCGGCGGCGGGGCGGGCTTCGCGGCCGGAGGCGGGGCGGGCTGCCCGGCGGGCCGCTCGGGACGCTTCACGCCCCCATCCTCGTGCCCGCCGATCACGATCGGGGTCAGGCCACGCGGGCCCGGGCTACGTGGGGTCGCCTGTCTCGGGGTGGCGGGCGAGCGCCTCGAGGAGTTGCGGCACGATCTTGGAGACGGTGCCGCAGGACAGGGTCATCACGATGTCGCCGGTCCGCGCGACCGACGCCAGGTGGTCCGCCGCCTGCTGCCAGTCCTCGATCAGCACGACCTTGCTCTTGTCGACGAAATGGTCGACGACGAGTTGCCCGCTGACGCCCGGCACCGGATCCTCGCGGGCGCCGTCGACGGCGAGCACGATCGTCAGGTCGGCCTGCCTCTCGTAGGCCTCGGCGAACTCCCGCGCGAACATCTGCGTGCGCGAGTAGAGGTGGGGCTGATGGAGGGCGATCACCCGGCCGTCGCCGACGATCGTGCGCGCCCCGCCGACGGCGGCATCCACCTCAGCGGGCTCGTGGGCGTAGTCGTCGTAGACGGCGACACCGCGCACCTCCCCCTTGAATTCGAAGCGCCGGCTGGTGCCGCCGAACGACTCGAGCGCCGCGACCGCGTCGGCGAACGGGTGGCCGAGCACGACGAGCGCGGCGACGGCGGCGGCGGCGTCGACCGCGTTGTGACGTCCGACGGCGTTCACCCGCGCGCGCCGGGTCTCCCCGTGCCAGGTCAGGTCGAAGGTCAGGTGCTCGCGTGCGACGATGGCGCTCACCCGCACGTCGGAGGTCGCCTCCTCGCCGAAGCGCACCACAGGCACCGATGGGTGTGCCCGGGCCAGCACCTCGTCGACCGCGGACCCCTCGCCGGCGACCACCGCCTCCCGCGCGCCGCGGGCGAACGTCGCGAAGGCGTCCAGGTACCCGGCCGATGAGCCGTAGTGGTCGAGGTGCACCGGGTCGACGTTGGTGATCACGGCGACCGCCGTGTCGTAGAACAGGAACGAACCGTCCGACTCGTCGGCCTCCAGCACGAACACGTCGCCCGAGCCGGTCGCCGAGCTGACGCCGAAGGACGAGATCACGGCCCCGCTGACGAAACTCGGGTCGGCGCCGACATCCCGGAGCACGGTGGCGATCATCCCGGTCGTCGTCGACTTGCCGTGCGCCCCGGCGACACTCACGACCCGCGAGCGGCGCGACAGCCAGTGCAGCGCCTGCGAACGGTGCAGCATCGTGAGTCCGCGTTCCCGGGCGAGGACGTATTCGGGGTTCTGCGGCCAGATCGCGCTGGTGAAGACGACCGTGTCGGCTTCGCCCAGGTTCTCGGCCGCGTGCCCGACGTGGACGCGGGCACCCCGATCCCGTAACGCACCAAGGTACGCGCTCTCGTCGCGGTCGGAGCCGCTGACCCGGACGCCCGCGTCGAGCAGCTGATGGGCGATCCCGCTCATCCCCGACCCGCCGATGCCGATGAAGTGCACCCGGCCGAGATCGTCGGGGACGACGAGGTCGGGATCGGGCTTGACGGGCACGAGGAGCGATTCTACGCGGGGCCAGGAGCCCGCGCTTCGGGTGCGCGCGCCCCGGCGTTCCGTGCGTCGTCGATGAGGTCGACCATCCGGTCGGCGCCGTCCCGCACGCCGGTCGACGCGATGCGCGCCGCCATGTCGGCGACCCGGGCGCGGTCGGCGAGCAGCACGGGCAGTTCGCGGGCGACGTACTCGGGCGTGAACGCCGCGTCGGCGAGGAGCAGCGCGCCGCCGGCATCCACCGCACCGCGCGCGTTGAGCGCCTGCTCGCCGTTGCCGACCGCGTAGGGCACGAAGACGGCCGGGACGCCGATCGCCGCGAGCTCGCACACCGTCGCGGCACCCGCCCGCGAGACGGCGAGGTCGGCGGCGGCGAGGGCGAGGTCCATCCGGTCGCAGTACTCCAGGATGCGGTAGCCGGCGAGACCGGGATCCTCGACCGGCGCCCGGCTTCCGGTGATGTGCAGCACCTGCCAGCCGGCCCCGAGCAGGGCGGTCACCGAGGCGGCCACCGACTCGTTGAGGCGGCGCGCGCCCGTCGAGCCGCCGGTCACGAGCAGCAGCGGCTTCGCGTCGTCGAACCCGAACAGGTGGAGCCCGGCGTGACGCGCCGACGGCCGGTCGAGGCGCTCGATCTCGGCGCGCAGCGGCAGACCGACGACCCGGGAGTGCCGCAGCGGCGTTCCCGGGAAGGTGACGCCGAGGTGCCGGGTCCAGCGGGCGGCGAGGCGGTTCGCGATCCCGGGGCGGGCGTTCTGCTCGTGCACCGCGATCGGGAGGCGCTCCTTGCGCGCCGCGGCATAGGCCGGGGCGGACGCGTAGCCGCCGAAGCCGACGACGACGTCGACCCGGCGCTCCCCCAGGATGCCGCGGACCCGCTCGACCGACGCGCGCCAGCGGCTCGGGAAGCGGACGGCGTCGGCGCTCGGGCGGCGCGGGAACGGCAGGCGAGGCACGGTGATCAGTTCGTATCCGCGCTCCGGCACGAGGCGGGCCTCGAGTCCTTCGGCCGTGCCGAGGACGAGGATGACCGCCTCGGGCTCGCGCTCGCGGAGCCGATCGGCGGTCGCCAGGAGCGGGTTGACGTGGCCCGCGGTCCCGCCGCCGGCGAACAGGTAGGTCGTCACCTGACGATTCTCGCCGACCTGACCGTGGGCCGGTCGTCCGCGATCGACGGCGGCCGGTGCCGGGCGAACGACAGCACGATCCCGATCGCCACCATCGTGGTCAGCAGCGCCGAACCGCCCGCGGAGACCAGCGGTAGCGGCACGCCGAGCACGGGCAGCAGCCCGATCACGACGGCGATGTTGACGAACGCCTGGCCGATGATCCAGGTCATCACCGCGGCCGTCGCGATCTTCGCGAACGGGTCGCGCGACATCCGGATGATGCGCACGAAGCAGATCGCGAGCAGCACGAACAGCGCGAGCACGAGCAGACAGCCGAGGAGCCCCAACTCCTCGCCGACGATCGCGAAGATGAAGTCATTGTCGGCTTCCGGGATCCACGACCATTTGCCCGCGGAGTTGCCGAGGCCGACGCCGAGAACGCCGCCGTGCGCGAGCGCCTCCCACCCGTGCACGGTCTGCCAACACTCGTTGCCGAGCCGGTTCGGGTCGGTGCAGCCGGAGAGCCATGCGTCGATGCGGTCGCGACGGGAGAGGCTGAGCGTGGCGAAGCCGGCCGCGCCCACCGCCAGAACGGCGACCGCGGCGGCGAGATGCCGCAGCCGGACCCCCGCGAAGAACAGCGTGCCGAGGGTGAGGATGATGATGATCGACGCCGAGCCCAGATCGTTGCCGAGCAGCACGAGCAGAAGGGCGACACCGACGATCGGGCCGATCGGGAAGAGCACCTGACGCCATTCGTCGAGCTGGCCCGCCTTCTTGACCAGGATCCAGGGCAGCCAGAGCACGAGCGCGAGCTTGATGACCTCCGACGGCTGCGCCGTGAACGCCCCGAAGTCGAGCCAGCCGCGGTTGCCGCCGGTCTCATAGCCCAGGTCGGTGAACACCAGCATCTGCAGCACGACGCCGACGACGACCGCGATGCCCGCCCAGCGCTTCCAGAACGCGGCCGGAGCGCGCGCGGCGAGGAGCATCGCCGGGAGTCCCAGGAGGGCGAACAGCCCCTGGCGCGACGCGCGCGCGAAGAAGTTCCCGTCGTCGATCCGCGACTCGATCGCCGACGACGAGAGCACCATGACGAGTCCGAAGACGAGCAGGAACAGCGTCGTGCCGAGCAGCAGGAAGAACTCGGGCGTCTCCGCCGCGAACAGCTTCTGCACGAGGGCGATCGGGCGCGCGGAGGACCTCTCGTCGACGGGCGCCGGAGTGGTCGCGTTACGCGGGGTCGTCGCTCGGGCCGGTCCCGGGCGCTGCACTCTCGCCACTGCCGCCCTCCGTCCACGTCCGCACCGCATCGGCGAACCGGCGTCCGCGGTCCGCGTAGTCGATGAACTGGTCCATCGACGCCGCCGCGGGAGCGAGCAGCACCACATCGCCCGCGTGGGCGAGTGATGCCGCGGCGCGGACCGCAGCCAACATCACCTCAGTCTCGGCCTCGGGGACCTCGACGAGGGGGACGCCGGGCGCGTGTCGCGCGAACGCCTCGCGCAGGGCCGCGCGGTCCTTTCCGACCAGGATGGCGCCGCGCAACCGCCCGACGTGCTTCCGCACGAGCGGCGCGGGGTCGACGCCCTTGAGCAGGCCGCCCGCGATCCAGACCACCGATTCGAAGGCGGCGAGGGCGGCGTTCGCCGCGTGCGCGTTGGTCGCCTTGGAGTCGTCGACGAAGCGGATGCCGTCGTGCTCGCCGACCACCTCGGTGCGGTGCGCGTCGAGCGTGAACGAGCGGACGGCATCCCGGATCGCGGCCGGCGCGACGTCGGCGGCCCGGGCGAGGGCCGCTGCAGCGAGGGTGTTCGCGATGCCGTGCGGGGTGCCGAGACCGGAACCACGCAGGTCGTCGAGGGTGCACAGTTCGAGGGCGGAGTCGCGCCGTTCCTCGAGGAACGCGCGGTCGACGAGGATGTCCTCGACCAGCCCGAGGTCGGAGGGGCCAGGCATCCCCAGGCCGAAACCGATCGCCCGCGCGCCGTCCTGCACCTCGGCGTCCTCGACCATCTCGCGGGTCGCGAGGTCGCCCTGGTTGAAGACGCAGGCCACCCGGGTGTTGGCGTAGACCTTGGCCTTGGCGTCCCGGTAGGCCCGCTTCGAGCCGTGCCAGTCGAGGTGGTCGTCGTCGAGGTTGAGGCAGACGCTCGCGAGCGGTCGCAGCTCCCCGCCGGCGTTCGCGTTGATCCAGTGCAGCTGGTAGCTCGAGAGCTCGATCACGAGCACGTCGAACCCCGCCGGATCGCGCACGGCGTCGAGCACCGGGGTGCCGATGTTGCCCGCCGGGGCGGCCCGCAGCCCGCCGGCGACCAGCATCGTCGCGGTCAGCTGCGTGGTCGTCGTCTTCCCGTTGGTGCCGGTGATGCAGATCCAGTCGGCGGGGGTGCCGTCGGCTCGGGTGACCTTGTCGCGCACGCGCCAGGCGAGTTCGATGTCGCCCCAGACCGGGATGCCGAGCCCCGCCGCCCAGAGCAGCAGCGCATGGTCGGGGTGATAGCCCGGTGACACGACGACGAGTTCGGGCGCGAACGCGGGCAGAGCCTCGGGCACCTCAGACTCGTCGGCGTGCAGCTCCAGCCGCGCCCCGATCACCTCGAGCAGCTGGATGTGCTCGTCCGACGCGGTGCCGGCGACGACCAAAACCTCGGCGCCGAGTTCGACGAGGGTGTCGGCGACGGCGAACCCGGTCACTCCCACCCCGAATACCGCCACCCGCAGACCCGCCCAGTCGGCATCCCAGCTGGTCAGAACGGCCAGGTCCCGCACGCTCAGCGCCCGCTCCCGGTCAACGGCTGACCCATTCCAGGTAGAACAACCCGACACCGGTGGCGACGAACAGGGCTGCGATGATCCAGAACCGCACGACGACGGTCACCTCGGCCCAGCCCTTGAGCTCGAAGTGGTGGTGGATCGGGCTCATCAAGAAGATGCGCCGACCTTCGCCGTAGCGGCGCTTGGTGAACTTGAACCAGCCGCGCTGGAGGATCACCGACCCGGTCGTGATGATGAACAGGCCGGCGATCGGCACCAACAGCAACTCGGTGCGGCTGAGGATCGCGAGGGCGGCCAGGGCCCCGCCCAGCCCCATCGACCCGGTGTCTCCCATGAAGATCTTGGCGGGCGAGGTGTTCCACCACAGGAATCCGATGAGCGCGCCGCACAGCGCCGCGGCCGCGACCGCGAGATCGATGGGGTCACGGACGGCGTAGCACTTGTAGAGGTCGCCCGGGAAGATGTTGTCGTTGAAGCACGACTGGTTGGACTGCCAGAAGCCGATGAAGATGTAGGCCCCGATCGCGAAGATCGAGGCGCCCGCCGCGAGCCCGTCGAGGCCGTCGGTGACGTTGACGGCGTTCGAGGTACTCGTGGTGATGACGTTCACCCAGATGACGAACAACACGAAACCGGTCACGGTGCCGAAGGCCGCGAGGTTCAACCAGCCGATGTCGCGCACGCCCGAGATGAAGGTCGACGCCGGGGTCAGGCCGTGCTCGTCTCGGAAGTTCTCGGTGATCGCGAAGACGGCGAACACGGTGCCGATGATCACCTGCCCGGCGATCTTGGTCCACCCGCCGATGCCGAGGCTGCGCTGCCTGCGGGTCTTCATGAAATCGTCGACGAACCCGACGAGTCCGAGGCCGAACGCCATCGCGAAGACCAGCACCCCGACCATCGTCCACGGCACCCCGGCGACCCAGTGCCCCACCAGGTAGCCGAGGAACCCGCCGACCAGGAAGACGATGCCGCCCATGGTCGGGGTGCCGCGCTTGGTGTGGTGCTTGAGCTGCCCGCCCGCGACTCCGTCGTCGCGGATGAACTGCCCCCAGCCGAGCCGCGTGAACAGCCGGATGAACACGGGCGTGAGGAACAGGGTGAAGGCGAGCGAGAAGCCTCCGGCGATGAGGAGGGCGATCATGCGGTGACGCCTCCCAGCCGGTCGCCGAGGAAGCGCAACCCCGCGGACTTGGAGGACTTCACGAGCACGGTGTCACCGCGCCGGAGTTCTCCACGCAGCACAGCGTATGCGGCGTCGGCGTCGGCCACGAACACCGACTCCCCGTCCCAGGAACCCTGCAGACCCGCCGACGAGTGGATGCGGCGGGCGCGCTCGCCGACGACGATCAGCTGCGCGATGTTGAGCCGCACCGCGAGCAACCCGACGCGGTCGTGCTCCTCGTCGGCGTACTCCCCCAACTCCGCCATCTCGCCGAGGACCGCGATCGAGCGTCCGCCGGGCGGGGTGATCTGCACCAGCGTCTTGAGGGCCGCCGCCGTCGAGTCCGGGCTCGCGTTGTAGGCGTCGTTGATGATGGTGACGCCGCCTCCGGGTTCGAGCACCTCCATCCGCCAGCGCTCCGCCCGCGACACCCCCTCGATCGCGGCGATCGCGCGGTCGGCGGGGACGCCGAGCTCGCGCGCGGCGGCGAGGGCGGCCAGGGCGTTGGTCACGTGGTGCTCGCCGAGGATGCGCAGGGCGACCGGATGCCGGGTGCCGTCGGCGACGTAGTCGAACGTCGTGCCGGTCGCGGTCGCCTCGAGGTCCTCGGCCCGCACGTCGTTCACGTCGCCCAGGCCGAAGCGCACCACGCGCGCGGCCGTCAGACCGGCCATCTCGGCCACGCGCGGATCGTCGCCGTGCAGCAGCGCGACGGCCCCGGCGGGGAGGTCGGCGACCATCTCGGCCTTGGCACGCTGCACCGCGTCGATGCCGCCGAACTCGCCCGCATGGGCGAGCCCCACCTTGAGCACGATCCCGATGTCGGGCGTGACGATGGCGACGAGCCGGGCGATCTCGCCGATCTTCGACGCACCCATCTCGACGATGAGGTATTCGGTCGACTCGTCGACCCGCAACATCGAGATCGGCGCCCCGACGTGATTGTTGAACGACCCTTCGGGGGCGACGGTCGGGCCCTCGGGCGTCAGCACGGCGCGCAGCAGATTCTTCGTGGTCGTCTTGCCGTTGGAGCCCGTGATCGCGACGACCCTCAGCCGGCCGAGGCCCCGCACCCGCGCGACGACGAGATGGGCGAGCGCGGCGAGCGCGGCGACCCCGTCCCCGACGACGATCAGGGCCGTCGTGACGACGACCTCCCGTTCGGCGATCACGAGCGCCGCACCCGCCTCCGCGGCGGCCGGGGCGAACAGCGCGCCGTCGGTCGTCTCCCCGGGGAGCGCGACGAAGACCGACCCCGGACCGACGAGGCGTGAGTCGGTCTCGACGCCGCCGGAGACCACCGCATCGGCGGCTCCGCGAATGATCCTGCCGCCGAGCGCATCCGCGATCTCGGCGAGGGTGAGGGCGATCACCAGCCGGCCTCGCGGAGGGCCGCTCGCGCGAGCTCGCGCGCCGAATACTCCGTGCGCACGCCCTCGATGTCGCGGTAGTCCTGGTGGCCGGGGCCGGCCCAGAGGATCGAGTCGCCTTCCTTGGCCAGCGAGACGGCTTTCAGGATGGCGGCCTCGGGTGGACTTACCTCGTATGTCTCGGGCTGGTGCTCCGCCTGCGCGGCGCCCTCGATTAGGGTCGCGCGGATCGACTCGGGGTTCTCGAACCGCGGGTGGTGGTCGGTGATGATCAGGATGTCGCTGCCCTCGGCCGCCACCCGACCCATCGCGTGCCGCTTCGAGGCGTCGCGGTCACCGTCCGCGCCGAACACCATGATCGTGCGCCCCGACGTGAACTGCCGCACGGCGGCGAGGGTGTTCTCGAAGGCGTCGGGACTGTGCCCGAAGTCGACGTAGACACTCGGACCGCGCTCGCCCGACACCCGTTCGGTGCGGCCCGGGAGATACGCCTGGATGCCGCCGTCGGCATCCAGTGCTGCTTCGATGGCCTCGAGCTCGAAACCCGCCTCGACGAGCATCACGATGCCGAGAGCGGCGTTGGCGGCCATGTGCCAGCCGATCAGCGGCTCGCGGGCGACGAGCGAGCGACCCTCGGGTCCGCTCAGGCGGAACTCGGTGTACAGCGGCGTGGAGTCGAGGATCTCGACCGTCCAGTCGGCACCCTCGACGTCCGTCGGCGACGCGTGCCCGATCGTCGCGATCGTTGTGACCGGGATGCGGGCCTCTTCGACGACGCGGGCGCCGTACGGGGTGTCGAGGCAGATCACGGCGCGCTTGGCGAGCTCGGGCTGGAAGAGCGGCAGCTTCGCCTGGAAGTACTCCTCCATGTCGGCGTAGTCGTCGAGGTGGTCGTGGCTCAGGTTGGTGAACCCGGCGACGTCGAAGAGCAGCCCGTCGACGCGGTGGTGGGTGAGGGCCTGGGCGCTGACCTCGACGGCGACCGCGCGCACCCCGCTCTCCCGCATGCGGGCCAGCAGGGCGTGCATCTCGCTCGCCTCGGGGGTGGTCAGGCGGCTGACGATTGTCAGGTCACCGATGTGGCGTTCCGCCGTCGACGACAGGCCGGTCACCAGCCCGAGCTGCCGCAGGACGGCCTCGAGCAGGTACGACGTGGACGTCTTGCCGTTCGTCCCGGTCGTGCCGAACAGCAGCGGGGCGCCGTCGCGCGTGCGGTACACCCAGGCGGCGATCTCGCCCAGGGCGAGACGGGGGTTCTCGACGAGCAGGATCGGCAGCCCGGCATCCGCCGCCAGCTCGGCACCTTCGGCGTCGGTGAGCAGCGCGACCGCGCCGCCCTCGCGCGCCTGCGCCGCGTAGGTCGCCCCGTGGCCCTTGAAGCCCTTGACGCCGACGAACAGGTCGCCGGGATGCAGGTCGCCCGTGCTGAGCGTCACGCCGCTGATCTCGAGCCCGTCGACACTGCCGCGGTGCTCGACGCCGAACTCCTGCACGAAGCCGGCGAGCGAGCGGGGCGAGGGATGCTCCGGGCGGAGGACCGGGGGGATCCGAGAACTCACCCGACTCCTCTCTCGTCTAGGTCAGGGCCGCGCGCTCACCAGGTGAGCGGCAGGCTCGGCGCGGCTTCCGTCGACGGCTGGACCCGGAAGGTCTTGATGACCTGCTCCATGATCGCGTTGAAGACGGGGGCTGCGGCGGCCGAAGACTTCATCGTATCGGGCTTGCCGAAGGTCACGACAATGGCGTACTCGGGCCGATCGGCCGGCACCACCCCGGCGTAGGAGACGATGCGCTCCGAGCCGTACTCGCCGTTCTCGGCGACCTCGCCGGTGCCGGTCTTGGCCGCGATCCGATATCCGGGGATGCTGACGACGTCGCGCGAGGCACCCTGGCTCGCGACGGTCTCCATCATCTGGAGGGTGGTGTTCGCGGCGTACTCGCTGACGACGCGCTGACCGTTCGGCACGGGCACGTCGCTCCAGGTCCCGTCGGGCTGCTCGCAGCCGCTCACCAACGTGAGCGGCATCCGCACCCCGCCGTTGCCGAGGGTCTGGTAGAGGCTCGCCATCTGCGCGCTCGTGGCCGTGATGCCCTGCCCGAACATCTGGGTCGCCACGCTGACGTCGTCGATCTGAGCGGGGGTGAAGACCGTGCCGCCGTCTTCGCCGAGGAAGCCGGCCGCGGTCGGCTGGCCGAAGCCGAACTCGCGGAACGAGTCGTACTTCTCCTGCTCGGTCAGCCCTTCGCTGAGCATGACGGTGCCGATGTTCGACGAGTTCATGAGGATGCCGGTGGAGGTCCAGCGCATGTCGCCGTGCGAGAACACGTCGGAGATGACGACCCCTGCCGGCATCCCGTTGGTGTACGCGCCCGGGACGGTGACGGGGGTCCCGGGGGTGATCAGACCGCGATCGAGCAGCTCGGCGAACGCGACGGGCTTCATGATCGAGCCGGGTTCGAACGGCGCGGTGAAGATGCGGGCGCCGGAGTTCTCCGCCGCGACCGAGTTCAGGTCGTTCGGGTCGATCGAGGGCCAGTCGGCGGCGACGACGATCTCACCGGTGGCGACCCGCACGACCATCGCGGTGCCCCAGTCCGCTCCCACGGCGGTCCCCTGCACCGCGAGCTGCTGCTGTGCGAACCAATTCAGGTCCGAGTCGACGGTGAGGTGCACGGTGCCGCCGTCGACCGCCTCCTGGCGTACGACGAGGCTGCCGGGCAGTCGCACGCCGTCCGCGCCGCGCTCGTACGTCGAGGTGCCCTGCGTCGGCGCGAGACACTGGTTCCACTGGTACTCGGTGCCGGCCAGCGGCCCGTCGGTTCCCAGGAACCCCACCAGGTTGCCGGCGATCGCGCCGCGCGGGTAGGTGCGCGAGGGCCGCAGCTCCGCGTAGACCCAGGCGACGTCGAGGTCGAACACCGCGGTGAAGGTGTCGAGGGTGACGCCCTTCACGAGGTAGGTGAAGTTCGACTGCGGGTCGGCGGTGAGCGCCGCGGAGAGATCGGCGGCGGGGGCCCCGGTGATCTCCGCGATCTTCGCGATCGCCTCGGCCGTCGGCACGTCCACCCGTTTCCCGTCGAGCGTGATCCTGGTGATCCCGGTCTTCGGGAGGTTCTTCGGCGACGCCGTGATGTCGAAGCGGTCGACGCTGTCGGCCAGTACGGTGCCGTTCGCGTCGACGATCTCACCGCGATCGCCCCAGACCGTGACCTCGCTCGACCGGCGGGCCTCGGCGGCCGCGGTGAGTTCGCCCGCGCGCACCACCTGGATGTCGACGAGCTTCACCACGAAGATGCCGACGACCGCGAACACCGCGAACAGGGTCAGCGCGAGCCGCCGGGCGGTGAGTCGTGAGTGCGTCACCGGGCTCCTTCGGTCAACGTGTGGTCGGCGAGGGGATCGTCCCAGGTGAGGAGCTCGTCTGCGGTCCCGACCCGCCGACGATCGCCGAACCCTCAGTCTCGAGCTGAGGGTTCTCGGTCGTGGCGGGGGTTCGCTCGACGAGCGCGGTGCCGGTCAGCAGCGAGTTGCCGATCTGGTTGCCTGAGCCCGTGAGGGTGCCGCCCGCCGCCGTCGGGCTGCCCGAGACGGCGCCCGTGGAGAGGTCGAGGAACACCGGGTTGCCGCTGGCCACCATCCCGAGATTCTCGGCGTTCGCGATGAGGTTCTGCGTCGACGAGAGCAACGCGAGGTCTTCGGTGAGCGCCTGCTCCGCGCGTTGGAGGTCGCGCTGCTCGGTCTGCAGGCCGGCGATCGTGTAAGCGCCGTCGGCGAGCACGATGCTCAGCAGCAGTTGCGCGAGCAGGATGACGCCGATCCCCGCGATCGTGACGATCGCCGGGAGCACTCGCGGCCGGGCACGTCGCGATGCCCGGACCGGCGCGACGTCGAGATGGCGGTGCGGCGGGGTCGACCTCGTGGGACGCGGGGAGGACAGCGGAAGCGCGCTCATGCGGCGACCTGCCTCAGACGTTCGGCGGCGCGCAGACGCACCGGGGCGGATCGGGGGTTGCGGGCCTTCTCGGCGTCGGTCGCGAGTTCCGCCCCGCGGACCAGGAGTTTGATCTCGGGGGCGTGCTCGGGCAGCTCGACCGGAAGGCCACGCGGGGCGGTCGATGTCGAGCGGGCGGCGAACTCGCGCTTGACGATGCGGTCCTCCAGGGACTGGTAGGCGAGCACCACGATGCGACCGCCCACCTCGAGCGCGTCGAGCGCGGCCGGGATGGTGCGGGCGAGCACGTTGAGTTCGGCGTTCACCTCGACGCGCAGCGCTTGGAACACGCGCTTCGCGGGGTGCCCGGCGTTCTTGACGGCCGCCGGGGTGGCGGCCTGGAGGATGTCGACGAGCTGGGCCGACGTCTCGATCGGCGCGACGGTGCGGGCCTCGACGATGCGACGCGCGTAGCGGGGGGCGAGCTTCTCCTCGCCGTACTCGAAGAGGATCCGCCGCAGCGACCCCTCGTCGTACTCCGCGATGATGCGGGCGGCGGTCAGCGGCGACGTCGCGTCCATCCGCATGTCGAGCGCGGCATCCCGCGCGTAGGAGAAGCCCCGGTCGACGCGGTCCAGTTGCATCGACGACACTCCGAGGTCGTACAGGATGCCCGCGACGGCGGGGATGCCGAGATCCGAGAGCACGGTCGGGAGCGCATCCGACACCGCGTGCACGAGGTGCGTGCGGTCGGCGAACGGCGTCAGCCGCTCCCCCGCCAGGCGCAGCGCCTCCGGATCCCGGTCGATCCCGACCAGGGAGAGTCGGGGGAACCGGCGCAGGAACGCTTCCGCGTGACCGCCGAGCCCGAGGGTGCCGTCGACGAGGACCGCGCGGTCGCGCTCCAGGGCCGGCGCGAGGAGTTCGAGGCAGCGCTCGACCATCACCGGGGTGTGCAGGGCGTCGTCGTCGGCAGCGTTCGTCGGGTTCGTCATGAGCGTAGGGCCGGTTCCCGAGATCCGATCCCCATCCGCTGCGACCTGCCTCCGGGGAAGTGGAGGCAGGGTGCGCGGCTGAGGGTCGCATCCCGGGAATCAGAAGAGGCCCGCGATCACCTCCCCGTCGGCGGCGGCGTAGCCCGATTCGGTCGCGGCGTAGAACTCGTCCCAGGCCGCGGTGTCCCAGATCTCGGCGCGGGTCCCGGCGCCGATCATCGTGAGTTCGCGGTCGAGGCCGGCGTACTCACGCAGCATCGACGGCACGGTGACGCGGCGCTGCTTGTCGGGGATCTCCTGCGTCGCGCCGGAGAGGAAGAGGCGGATGTAGTCGCGCCCCTCCTTCGTCGTGACGGGGGCGGTCGACATCCGCTCGTGCACCTTCTCGAACTCGCGCTCGCTGTACACGAACACGCAGTGGTCGACGCCGCGGGTCATCACCAGGCCGCCGGAGAACTCGTCCCAGAACTTGGCCGGGAGGATCACGCGGCCTTTCTCGTCGAGTTTGGGCGCGAAGGTGCCGAGCAACACGCGGGCACCTCCCCATTTCTCCGGCCAGACGTCTGAGGTACCTCCACTTTACTCCACTTTCCTCCCTAAGCAACCATTTCACCCCACCTTTCCTCCCCGTGGGGCCACGGGGCTCCCGGTTCTTCCCGAACCGCGCGCACGAAAAAGGCCGACCCGAAGGTCGGCCTTTTTCAGAAGGAGGGGTGAGGGCTCAGTCCTCGCTGTCGCGGCGCTGATCCCAGCGCTCGCCCAGACTGTCCATGAAGCTCTGGCGCCGCGGCGCGGCTCCACTCGCATCCTGCGGGATGGTGAGCCGTCGCGGCGGCGCGAACGCCAGCAGGGCTCCGACGAACATCACCGCGAACCCGGCGACGCCGATGAGCGGGAGGCGCACGATCACACCGATGATGAGGAGGACGAGGCCGACGACGCCGGCGACGATGCCGAGGGCGATCGCCAGATAACTGGCGCGGCCGCGCGCGCCCACCTTGGCGACGTCATCCGCGTCGTGGTGGTAGAGACTGCGCTCCATCTCGTCGAGGAGGCGTTGCTCCTGCTCGGAAAGTGGCATGTGGGCTCCTTGTGCCGCGAGATGTCCAGTCTAAGCCGCTCGCTCCTGGATAAGGTAGGCGCGTGCCTGAGAGTCCGCGGTTAGTGGACCTCGTGCAGTCCCGGCTCGACCTGTTCCTCGCCGAACGCGGCGCAGAACTGCGGGCCATCTCGCCCGACCTCGACGTCGTCGACGACTGCGCCCGGCGGCTGCTCGCCGGCGGCAAGCGGTTCCGGGCGCTATTCTGCTACTGGGGCTGGCGCGCCGTGAGCGCCCAGGCGGCGGGGTTCGACCCCCTCGTCGAGACCGCCGTCGCCGGCGCCGGCGCCGGCGCCGATGAACCCGACCTCGACGCCGTCGTGTCGATCGCCGCGGGGCTCGAGGCCTTCCACGCCGCGGCGCTCGTGCATGACGACATCATGGACAACTCCGACCTGCGCCGCGGGCAGCCGAGCGTGCATCGCGCGTTCGCGCTGCTGCACGCCGAGCGCGGGTGGGACGGCTCCCCCGATGCCTACGGGCTCTCCGCGGCGCTCCTCCTCGGCGACCTCCTGCTCGGCTGGAGCGACGAACTGGTGGATGCCGGCGTCGCCCGCGCCGCGAACGCGACGGGCGGTCGTGCCGCTCGCGCCGAGTTCGGCCGGATGCGCACCGAGGTGACGGCCGGTCAGTATCTCGACATCTTCGAGGAGATGGCCTGGCGCGCGCTGCCCGAGCACGAGCACCTGTCGCGCGCCCAGCGCGTCATCGTCTACAAGTCGGCGAAGTACAGCGTCGAGGCACCTCTCGCGATCGGCGCGTCCCTCGCCGGCGGCTCACTCGCCCAGATCGCGGCGCTGCGCTCCTTCGGGCTCCCGCTCGGCATCGCGTTCCAGCTGCGCGACGATCTACTCGGCGTGTTCGGTGATCCCGCCGTCACCGGCAAGCCCGCCGGCGACGACCTGCGCGAGGGCAAGCGCACCGTGCTCGTGACCCTCGCGCGCCAGAAGCTACCGGCGTCGGCGGCACGGCTTTTCGACGAGCTGCTGGGAGACCGCACCCTCGACGCCGAACAGATCGCGATGCTGCAGACCGCGGTGCGCGACAGCGGTGCCGTCGATCAGGTCGAGCGCGTCATCGCGCATCAGCTCGATCAGGCCCGCCTCGCGCTGGCCGACGCCCCGCTCGCCCGCAGTGCGCGCGACGAGCTGACGGCGCTCGCCGACGCCGTCACGAAACGGGAGTCCTGAGCAGGAGTTCAGAACCCGAGAGCCTGGGCGACCCGGCGCACCTCGGCTTTGCGACCGGCGCGCAGAGCGTCGATCGGGGCCGCGGCGAGCACTTCGTCGTCGTTGAGCAACCAGCGCAGCGCCTCCTCGTCGGTGAAGCCGGCGTCGTGCAGCACGATGACGGTGCCCCGGACTTCGGGCAGCGGCTCCCCGTCGCGGACGAAGTCGGCGGGCACCTTCAGCACGCCGTCGACCCGGGCGGCGAGCAGGGCGTAATCCTCGATGAGCCGGCGCACGCGCCCCTGGGGAACGCCGAGGATCTCGACGAGTTCGGGAACGGTCAGCCAGGTCCGCGTGGCGGCGGGAGTGGTCACCCCTCTAGCGTGCCACGGCAGAATGTTTCCAACTTGTAAACTGCTTCAACATTGCACACATTGGTTGACAGGGATTTACATCCATGTCACCGTGGAGGGCCCGACACGGGTCCCATGGGGGTGGGAGATTGAGGCGGGACATGATCAAGACTTCGGGCAGGGGCCCAATCGACCAGGGCGGGGGCTCGATGTCGCAGTTCACCGGATTGATCCCGACCCGCATCGACGCGCGTCACCGTGCCGAGCGACCACGCTCCCGCGTCGGAGACGGATTCCGCAAGACGCTGCCCTTCGTGCTCGCGAGCGCGATGACCGTGGGCCTGAATCTCACCGGACCGGTCGAGCCGGTGCAGGCCGCGCCGAAGAAGCCCGCGAAGGCGAAGTCCGACACCGCTGCGACCGCCCGTGCGCTCGTCGACGCGGCGAGCGCACGCATCGCGGGCGGCGGAGCCTCCGCCGTCGGCTCGTACACGGTTCAGGCGGGGGACACCGTCGCGGCGATCGCCGGGCGGCACGGGGTCTCGACGGCATCCGTCCTGGCCCTCAACGGCCTCGGCTGGAAGTCGCTCATCTTCCCCGGTCAGGTGCTCAAACTGAGCGTCGGTGCGAGCGCGGTCGCGACGCCGTCGGCGCAGCAGGGCGGGCGCTACACGATCGTCACCGGCGACACGGTGTCGAGGATCGCGGCTCGCTTCGGCGTGCCGGTCGCCGCGGTGCTCAGCGCCAACGGGCTCGGCTGGTCGAGCATCATCTATCCCGGCCAGACGATCGCCATCCCATCGGCACCGGCACCGGCACCGGCACCGGCGATCGAGCTCGTCTCCGAGACCACGCCGACCGTGAAGCCGGCCCCGGCTCCGGTCGCCTCGAGCTACACCATCCAGGCGGGCGACACCATCTCGTCGATCGCCTCTCGATTCGGGGTCACCATCCAGGCCGTGTTCGATGCCAACGGGCTATCGGCCTCGAGCATCATCTACCCGGGACGCTCGCTCGTGATTCCCGCCCCCGGCGGTGCGTCCGGCGGGTCCAGCAGCGGATCGACCGGCGGGTCCAACGGCGGATCGACCGCCGGCGTCACCACGCTCAGCGCCGAGCAGGAGGGCAACGCCCGCATCATCATCCAGGTCGGTCGCGAGCAGGGGGTGCCCGACTACGGCATCATCATCGCCCTCGCCACCGCGATGCAGGAGTCCAGCCTGCGCAACATCGACTACGGCGACCGCGACTCGGTCGGCCTGTTCCAGCAGCGCACGAGCACGGGCTGGGGCACGATCGACGAGATCATGAACCCCTACCAGTCGGCTTACCTCTTCTACCAGGGCCGTAGCGGATATACGCGGGGGCTGCTCGACATCGCCGGCTGGCAGTCTATGGCGCTCACCGTGGCCGCGCAGAAGGTGCAGATCTCGGCCTACCCGAACGCGTACGCCAAGTGGGAGACCAGTGCGCGCTCCTGGTTCTCGGCTCTCGGCTGATCCCGGGCGCGGGGGGTGTCCTCCCAGGCTCACGCAGCCCGCGAACCTAGAATCCGAGGGTGAGCGCTAGCACCACCGATCCGATGATCGGCCGGCTGATCGACGGCCGGTATCAGGTGCGCTCCCGCATCGCCCGGGGCGGCATGGCGACGGTCTACCTCGCCACCGACCTGCGGCTCGAGCGGCGCGTGGCGGTCAAGGTGATGCACGGTCACCTCGCCGACGACAGCCAGTTCAAGCAGCGCTTCATCCAGGAAGCGCGCAGTGCCGCCCGCCTCGCTCATCCGAACGTCGTCAACGTCTTCGACCAGGGTCAGGACCACGAATCCGCCTACCTCGTCATGGAGTACTTGCCGGGCATCACTCTGCGGGAGCTGCTCGAAGAGTACGGATCGCTGACCCCGCAGCAGATGATCGACATCACCGAGGCGGTGCTCGCCGGCCTGGGGGCGGCGCACAAAGCGGGCATCCTGCACCGGGACCTGAAGCCCGAGAACGTGCTTCTCGCCGACGATGGCCGCATCAAGATCGGCGACTTCGGTCTCGCCCGGGCCACCTCGGCGAACACCGCGACCGGGGCGGCTCTGCTCGGCACGATCGCCTACCTCTCGCCGGAACTCGTCACCCGCGGACTCGCCGACACCCGCAGCGACATCTACGCGGTCGGCATCATGATGTACGAAATGCTCACCGGCGAGCAGCCGTTCACCGGCGAGCAGCCCATGCAGATCGCCTACCGGCACGCGAACGAGCCGCTGCCCGCGCCCAGCTCGAAGAACCCCCGGGTCCCCCGAGAGCTCGACGAGCTCGTGCTCTGGGCGACGGCGAAGAACCCCGACGACCGGCCCGCGGATGCGCGCGCCCTGCTCGAGGAGGTGCGCGGCACGGAGTCGCTGCTCGACCTGCCGGCGGGCGGACTCCCCGGATCTCAGAAGACCCGGGTGCTGCCGGCACCGTCCTCGACCCGCCACGGGAGCCCGACCGACCCGGCCCTCGCCTCCGCGCTCCGGCCGGAACGCCCGCTCGGTGACGCGGCCACCCAGGTGCTCGGACCACGTCGTTCCGCCGGCAGCCCGGGAGCCGAACTCGCCGTCGCCGAACCGCGTCCGCGCCCGGCCCGCACCCGGCGCTGGATCCCGATCGTCGCCGTCCTCGGTGTGCTGCTGCTCGTCGGGTCGGGGATCGGCTGGTGGTTCGCGTTCGGCCCCGGCGCGCGGGTCACGATCCCGACCTCGATCGAGCGGATGACGCCCGAGGCGGCCCGGAACGCGCTCGAGGCCCTCGGCTTCGACGTCACGGAGCCGGACGGCACCATCGACTCCCCCGACATCCCGATCGGCGCCGTCGCCCAGACCGATCCCGCTCTCGGGGAATCCGTCGAGAAGGGATCGGCGGTGACGATCCTCGTGTCGACCGGACCGAAGGCGATCGACATCGCCTTCGCGGCGGGGATGCCGCTGGCCGACGCAGAGGCGATGGCCGAGCCTTTCACCCGCCTCGAGGACGACGTGCGCTTCGATCCGTCGATGCCGGAGGGCACCCTGATCGACGTCCTCGCCGCCGACGGCTCGAGCCTCCTCGGCGTCGCGACCTACGGAGATCGGCAGGACCTCACCCTCGTGGTCTCGGCCGGCCCGCTGCCCGACCTGAACGGCAAGACCGTGGACGACGCTCGCGCCGCCCTCGCCGAAGTCGACCTCACCGCGGCCGACGGCCTCCTCCAGCGCACCTACGACGACAGTGTGCCGCTCGACGCCGTCATCGGGATCGTCGACCCGGGCACCGCGATCCGCCCCGGCGACGAGGTGGGTCTCAACATCTCGAACGGCCCCGAGCCGGTCGCCGTGCCGCCGATCGTCGGGATGTCGTGGACCGACGCCCGCAACGCCCTCGAAGGCGCCGGTCTCCGGTATGCCTTCGATCGCGACATCGACGAGGGCCTCGCCGCGGCTTTCCCGAACAGTTCCCGCGTGTCGCGCTCCGACCCGGAGCCGGGCGCGACGGCCCTGCGCGGTGACATCGTCACCGTGAGGCTCACCGCGGGCTGACCCGCCGATCGCTCACCGGGCGGCGAGTTCCTCGGCGACGAGGAACGCGAGCTCCAGCGACTGCATGTGGTTGAGCCGAGGGTCGCACAGCGACTCGTACTTCGTCGCGAGCGTCGCCTCGTCGATGTGCTCCGAGCCGCCGAGGCACTCCGTCACGTCGTCGCCGGTGAGCTCGATGTGCACGCCCCCGGGGAAGGTGCCGGCATCCCGGTGCGCCTCGAAGAAGCCGCGCACCTCGTCGACGACGTCGTCGAAGCGCCGCGTCTTGTAGCCACTCGGCGTCGTGAGCCCGTTGCCGTGCATCGGGTCGGTCACCCACAGCGGCGTCGCGTCGAAACTCTTGATCGCGTCGAGCAACGGCGGAAGGGCATCCCGCACCTTGCCCGCACCCATGCGCGTGATGAAAGTCAGCCGGCCCGGCTCGCGGTCGGGATCGAGCTTGTCGATCAGCCGCTCCATGTCGGACGCCGAGGTCGACGGCCCCAGCTTCACACCGATGGGGTTGCGGATGCGCGAGAAGTAGTCGACGTGCGCCCCGTCGAGGTCACGGGTGCGCTCCCCGATCCAGAGGAAGTGCGCACTCGTGTTGACCGGCGTGCCGTTGCGGGAGTCGATGCGGGTCATCGGCCGCTCGTAGTCCATCAGCAGGCCCTCGTGGGAGGTGTAGAACTCCACCCGGCGCAGCTCGTCGAAGTCGGCGCCGGCCGCCTCCATGAACTTGACGGCACGGTCGATCTCCTTGGCGAGACCCTCGTAGCGCTGGTTGGCGGGGTTGGTGGCGAAGCCCTTGTTCCACGAGTGCACCTGGCGGAGGTCGGCGAACCCGCCCTGGGTGAAGGCACGGATCAGGTTCAGCGTCGATGCGGCCGTGTGGTACCCCTGCACGAGCCGCTTCGGGTCGGCGGCGCGCGACTCCGGAGTGAAGTCGTAGCCGTTGACGATGTCACCGCGGTAGGCGGGCAGGGTCACGTCGCCCCGGGTCTCGGTGTCGCTCGAGCGCGGCTTGGCGAACTGCCCCGCCATGCGGCCCATCTTCACGACCGGCATCGAGGCGCCGTAGGTGAGCACGACCGCCATCTGCAGCAGGGTCTTCACCCGGTTGCGGATCTGGTCGGCGGTCGCCCCGGCGAAGGTCTCCGCGCAGTCGCCGCCCTGGAGCAGGAAGGATTCCCCGCGTGCGGCCCGGGCGAGCCGGTCGCGCAGGATGTCGACCTCGCCCGCGAAGACGAGCGGCGGGAAGCCGGCGATCTCGGCCGACGCGGAGGCGACCGCCGCAGGCTCCGACCACTCCGGCTGCTGCTTGATCGGCAGAGTCCGCCAATAGTCCAGTCCCTCGATCACGCTCGGATCAGCCGGGACGATGGTCTCTGTCGGGTCTACCACGGTGGGACTTTCTGTTGGAGCAGCACAGCGCTTGGGAATGGACGCGAACGCGCCAGCCCTTCAGCCTATCCGCGGATCAGGAGGCGCGCCGCGCCGCCCCCGCCCTGCGGCTCTTCACCGAGCTGGCGTACACGTCGACGTACTCCTGGCCGCTCAGCTTCGACAACTCGTGCATGATCTCGTCGGTGATCGAACGCAGGACGAAGCGGTCACCCTCCATCCCGGCGAAGCGCGAGAAGTCCATCGGCTCGCCGACGACGACCCCGACCTTCCGCAGTTTCGGGAAGACGCGCCCGGTCGGCAGCACCTTGTCGGTGTCGATCATCGCGATCGGCACCACCGTGGCTCCGGACTCCAGCAGCATCCGGGCGATGCCGGTGCGTCCGCGATAGAGGCGACCGTCGGGACTGCGGGTACCTTCGGGGTAGATCCCGAGCTGCCGGCCCTGGCCGAGCACGCCCAGTCCCGCGTCGAGGGCGGCCTCCGAGGCCTTGCCGCCCGAACGGTCGATCGGCACCTGACCGACGCCGGAGAAGAAGAACCGGCTGAACCACCCCTTGATGCCGGGGCCGGTGAAGTACTCGCTCTTGGCGAGGAACACGATGTGCCGATCGACCACGAGCGGCAGCAGCAGCGAGTCGACGAACGAGAGGTGGTTGCTGGCGAAGACCACCGGGCCCGATTCGGGGATGTTCTCGTCCCCGACGATCCACGGCCGATAGACCGTGTGCACGAAAGGACCGAGCAACACGAACTTGATCAACCAGTAGAGAGGAGGCACCGCGGCCAGCCTATTCCGATACGGAGCTGCCGCGGCTCGCGGCGTGGAGGCGCGCGAGGTCGGCCGCGCCGACCACGCCGGCGTCGTTGACGAGTTCCGCCACGACGAACCGCGGCTCGGGGTGGAAGCCCCGCGCGGGCAGGTGGGCGAGGAAAGATTCCCGGATGGGGTCCAGGAGCAGGTCGCCGGCGATCGCCACTCCCCCGCCGAAGACGAACACCTCCGGGTCGAGCACGGCGCCGATCGACGCGCAGGCCTGACCGAGCCAGTCGCCGAGTTCGCGCAGGGCGGCGAGGGCGCCGACGTCGCCCTCCTGGATGAGTCCCGCGATGATCGGTCCGTCGAGCATTCCGCCGTTCGCCTCGCGCGCCCGCGCCATGCCGGCGCCGATGCCGCCGGCATCCGCGATCTCGCTCGAGAACCGCAGCAGCGCGCGGCCGGAGCCGTACTGCTCGATGCACCCCTTCTGACCGCACCCGCAGGGATGACCACCCGGCACCACCCGCAGGTGGCCGATCTCGCCGCCGGCGCCGAACCCGCCCCGGAAGAGCCGACCCTGGGTGACGATCGCGCCGCCGACGCCGGTGCCGATGGTGAGCAACGTCATATCAGTCGTGCCGCGGCCTGCGCCGAAGCGGTACTCGGCCCAACCGGCCGCGTTGGCGTCGTTGTCGATCGTGATGTCGAGTCCGGGCAGCCGCGCGGAGAGCCGCTCGCGGAAGGGTTCGCTGCGCCAGTTGATGTTCGGCGCGTAGTAGACGGTCGACTGGGTGACGTCGATGAATCCGGCGGCTGCCACACCGACGGCGACGATCTGCTGCCCGTCGGCGAGCACCTGGACGAGGTCGACGACGACGTCGACGATCGCGGCGGGGTCACCCGCGGGCGTGGGGCGGCGCTCGAGCCGCAGGACACCGCCCGCCTCGTTCACGAGAGCCCCGGCGACCTTGGTCCCCCCGATGTCGATTCCGATGGCGTGCACTCGCAACAGCCTAATTCCGTGGTGACTCGGAATCCCCCAGGTAAGCTCGCAGGAACCATTCCCCGGCCCCAAAGGAGTCGCCGTGAAAGAGAACTTCACCCCGCTCGCCGTCCAGCCCGACCCGGACGCGAACATCACCGATCTGCTCGAAGCCCGGGTCGCCCAGACCCCCGACGCCGCGCTGTTCTCGCTGCCGACGCCTGACGGCGGCTGGAGCGACGTCACCGCCGCCGAGTTCAAGAAGCAGGTCGTCGCCCTCGCGAAAGGATTCGTCGCCGCCGGCGTGCAGCCCGGCGAGAAGATCGGCTTCATGTGCAAGGTCCGCTACGAGTGGACTCTCGTCGACTTCGCGATCGCGTACGCCGGGGCCATCGTCGTCCCCGTCTACGAGACCTCGTCGCCGGCGCAGGTCCAGTACATCCTCACCGATTCCGGCGCGACCGGCATCATCCTCGAGACCGCCGAGCACTTCACGCGTTTCGACGAGGTGCGCAGCGAGGCGCCCGACGTCTCGAAGGTCTGGCAGCTGCACCTCGGCGACCTCGAGAAGTTGTCGGGGTCAGGAGACAAGGTCACCGACGCCGACCTCGAGAAGCGCCGCTCCGCCGCCAACGGCAAGGACATGGCGACCCTCATCTACACCTCGGGCTCGACCGGCACGCCGAAGGGCTGCATCCTCACCCACTCGAACTTCGTCGACCTGAGCCGCAACGCCGCGGTCGCGATGGACGAGGTGGTGAACACGCCGGGCGCATCCACCCTGCTGTTCATCACGACCGCCCACGTCTTCGCCCGCTTCATCTCGATGCTCTCGGTGCACGCGGGCGTGCGGGTCGGCCACCAGGCCGACACCAAGAAATTGGTCGAGTCGCTCGGGTCGTTCAAGCCGACGTTCCTGCTCGCGGTCCCCCGCGTCTTCGAGAAGGTCTACAACTCGGCCGAGCAGAAGGCCGTCGCCGGCGGCAAGGGCAACATCTTCCACGCCGCCGTCGACACGGCGATCGCGCACTCGAAGGCGCTCGACGACGGCAAGGTGTCGCTCGGCCTGAAGATCAAGTTCGCCCTGTTCGACCGGCTCGTCTACGGCAAGCTCAAGGCGGTCATGGGCGGCAACGTCAAGTACGCGGTCTCGGGCGGCGCGCCGCTCGGCACGCGCCTCGGCCACTTCTTCCGCAGCCTCGACGTCAAGATCCTCGAGGGCTACGGCCTCACCGAGACCTCGGCCCCGGCCACGGTCAACCGCGCCGAGAAGTTCAAGATCGGCACCGTCGGCCCCGCCCTGCCCGGTAACGGCATCAAGATCGCCGACGACGGGGAGGTGCAGGTCAAGGGCATCGCCGTGTTCGCCGGCTACTGGCAGAACGAGCAGGCGACGAAAGACACCTTCGACGGCGAGTGGTTCAAGACCGGCGACCTCGGCGAGCTCGACGAGGACGGCTACCTGTCGATCACCGGCCGCACGAAGGAGATCATCGTCACGGCCGCCGGCAAGAACGTGGCGCCGACCGCCCTCGAAGATCCGATCCGGGCGAACCCGATCATCGGCCAGATCATCGTCGTCGGCGACCAGAAGCCGTTCATCTCGGCGCTCGTGACGCTCGACTCCGAGATGCTGCCACCGTGGCTCAACAGCAACGGCGAGGCGGCCGACATGTCGCTCGCCGACGCCGCCGTGAACCCGAAGGTCATCGCCGAGGTGCAGAAGGCGGTGGATGCCGCCAACGCGAAGGTCTCGCGCGCGGAGTCGATCCGCAAGTTCACGATCCTCGCGACCGAGTTCACCGAGGCCTCGGGGCACCTGACGCCGAAGATGTCGCTCAAGCGCGGCCCGATCATGAAGGACTTCGCGACCCAGGTGGAGGCGATGTACGAGCAGCCCGCCACCAAGGGCGAGTCGCTCGTCCACTAGTCCTCGCGAACCACGACTGACCGAGCCGCCGCGTCCAGGACACCGGAGCGGCGGTTCGTCAGTCGTCGAGCAACTCAGCGGCTGGGCGGCGTCACTGCTGAAACCAAGGAGCCTGACGAATGGATCGCATGGCTTCGCGCTTCACCTCGGGCTCGAGCCCTTCGATGTAGAGCTTCCCGTCGAGGTGGTCGCACTCGTGCTGCAGCGCCTGCGCCATCAGCCCGTCGCCGCTGACGTCCACGACGTTGCCGTCGGCGTCGAGGCCGGTGACCCGCGCCCACGGATGGCGCAGGCGGGGGAAGAAGAACCCGGGTACCGAGAGGCAGCCCTCGTCGACGAGTTCCGGATCACCCGACACTTCGAGCACGGGGTTGAAGACGTAGCCGATGTCGCCGTCGACGTTCCAGCTGAAGCCGCGCAGGCCGACGCCGATCTGGTTGGCCGCGACCCCGGCGCGCCCGGGCGGGGTGACGGTGTCGATCAGATCCTCGGCGAGGGCGGCGAGCCGGACGTCACCCGGCGCCACGGCGACGGGGTCGGTGCGGGAGCGGAGGATGGGATCGCCGAAGAGCCGGATCTGGCGCTCCGTCATGCACGATCCCCGGGCAGGCCGTCGACGACGAGGGCGGCGAGCTGGCGCGCGGAGGCGCGAGTGAACGGGCGCAGTGCGTCGAAGCGCACGATCGACCCGGCGGCGAGTTCCGGGTCGTACGGGATGCGCACGACGGAGCGCACCCGCGAGCGGAAGTGCTCCTCGATGTCGTGCAGCTTGTCGAGGTCGGTGCCCTGCGTCGACGCATTGAGGGCGACGACGGCGTTGGCGACGAGGTGCCCGTAGTTGTTCGCCTCGAGCCAGGTGAGCGTCTCTGAGGCGAGTCGCGCCTCGTCGATGCTGCCGCCGGAGACGACGACCACGGCATCCGCCCGTTGCAGGGTGGCGCGCATCACCGAGTGCACGACGCCGGTGCCGCAGTCGGTGACCACGACGCCGTAGTGCGGCGAGACGACGTCGGCGACGACGTTGTAGCCGCCTTCGTCGAACGCTTCGGCCAGTAGCGGGTCGCCGTCGGAGGCGGCGACGTCGAGCCCCGTGCTGTCGCGGGACACGTGAGCGGAGAGTTTGTCGAATCCGCCGAGCTCGGGGGCATGCAGCACGACGTCGCGTACCGTGGAGCGGGTCTGCCTGGTGACCCGGTCGGCGAGGGTGCCGCGATCGGGGTTCGCGTCGATCGCGAGCACGCGATCGGTTCGGGCGTCGGCCAGCGCCATCCCGAGCAGCGTGGTGATCGTCGTCTTGCCGACGCCGCCCTTGCGACTGAGCACCGGCACGAACCGGGGGCCGTCGGTGAAGTGCCGGGCGATGCGGGCGTCGAGAGCCTTGCGGGCGCGCACCTTGCCCGAGTCACCGAGGTTGACCAGGTGCAGCGTGGCGCCGTAGACGAGCGTCGGCCAGGTGCCCTCGGGGGCGGGGCGGCGACCGGGCTTGATCGGCTTGGCCGGACGAGACTCCTTGACCGGCCCAGCAGTCGCAGGGGTGACCTCGGGATGTTCGGGCAGCGGAACGATCTCGGGTGCGGCCTGCGGGACGACGACCGGGGTGACGATGGTGGCGACGATCTCGATCGACCGGGTCGCACCGACCGGGTCGGTCGCGGACGGCGCGGCCACGCGATCGAGGGCGACCATCGCGGCATCGTCGGGCACCGCGTGCACGGGCTCGGGAAGCTGGAGGTCGACCGTCAGACTCGGCGGCAACGCCGTCGCGAGATCGTCGTTCTGGTCCTTACGCATCCTTCTATTCGACCACGATCAGGAGGTCGCCGCCTTCCACCTGTTGGGTGGTGCGGATGGCGAGCCGCTTCACGGTGCCGGCGACGGGGCTGGTGATGGCGGCCTCCATCTTCATCGCCTCGATCGACGCGATCGGCTGACCGGAGAGGACGGTGTCGCCGTCGGCCACTTTGAGGGTGACGACGCCCGAGAACGGCGCGGCGACCTGTCCGGCGACCGAGGGGTCGGCCTTCTCGGCGGTGGCGATGTCGACCTTGATCGAGCGGTCGCGCACGAGGATCGGCCGCAGCTGCCCGTTGATGGTCGTCATGACGCTGCGCATTCCCTGCTCGTCGGGTTCGCCGATGGCCTCGAGGCTCAGCAGCAGGTCGACGCCCGGTCCGAGCGAGACGGCGTGCTCGACGCCGGACCGCAGGCCGTACAGGTAGTCGAGCGTCGGCACCTTCGACAGGTCGCCGTACTGCTCGCGCACCTGCTCGAACGCCGTGGTCGGCGCGGCGAACAGCAGTCGGTTGAGTGCGGAGCGACGTCCGGCGGAGTCGCCGTCGAGTGCAGCCTGGTCCTCGGGTGTGATCGGCGTCGTGCCGATCTTCACGTCGCGGCCCTCGAGCACCTTCGACCGGAACGGCTCGGGCCAGCCACCCGGCAGGTCGCCGAGTTCGCCGGCCATGAAGCCGACGACGGAGTCGGGGATGTCGTACTTCGCCGGGTTCTGCTCGAAGTCGGCGGGGTCCGCGTCGGCCGCGACGAGGGCGAGGGCGAGGTCGCCGACCACCTTCGACGACGGCGTGACTTTGGGCGGTCGGCCGAGGATGAGGTTGGCCGCCGCATACGCGTCCTCGACCTTCTCGAACTGATCGCCCAGCCCGAGGGCGATCGCCTGCTGGCGCAGGTTCGAGAGCTGCCCGCCCGGGATCTCGTGCTTGTAGACCCGGCCCGTCGGGCCCGGGAGCCCTGATTCGAACGGCTTGTACGCGCGACGGACCGCCTCCCAGTACGGCTCGAGATCCTCGACCGCCGAGAGCGAGATGCCGGTGTCGCGGTCGGTGTGCGCGGTCGCGGCGACGAGCGCCGACAGGCTCGGCTGGCTCGTCGTGCCCGCCATCGGCGCGGACGCCGCGTCGACGGCATCCGCTCCCGCCCGGCTCGCGGCCAGCAGGGTGGCGAGCTGCCCGCCCGCGGTGTCGTGCGTGTGCACGTGCACGGGCAGGTCGAAGTTCTCGCGCAGGGCCGCGACGAGCTTCTCGGCGGCGCTCGCGCGGAGCAGCCCGGCCATGTCCTTGATCGCGAGGATGTGGGCGCCGCGCGCGACCATCTGCTCGGCGAGTTTCAGGTAGTAGTCGAGCGTGTAGAGGTCTTCGGCGGGATCGAGCAGGTCGCCGGTGTAGCAGAGCGCGACTTCGGCGACCGCGCTGCCCGTGGCGAGCACGGCGTCGATCGCCGGCGTCATCTGGTCGACGTCGTTGAGCGCGTCGAAGATGCGGAAGATGTCGACCCCGCTCGCGGCGGCCTCCGACACGAACGCATCCGTCACCTCGGTCGGGTACGGCGTGTAGCCGACGGTGTTGCGGCCGCGGAGCAGCATCTGGAGGGCGACGTTGGGCAGGGCGTCGCGCATCGCGGCGAGCCGCTCCCACGGGTCCTCGCCGAGGAACCGGAGGGCGACGTCGTAGGTCGCCCCGCCCCAGGCTTCGACGGAGAGCAGACCGGGCGTCAGGCGCGCGACGTGCGGCAGCACGGCGGCGAGGTCTTTCGTGCGCACGCGGGTGGCCAGCAGCGACTGGTGGGCGTCGCGGAACGTCGTGTCGGTGACGGCGAGCGGCGTCTGCGCCCGGAGCGCCGCGGCGAACCCGGCAGGACCGAGCTCGAGCAGCCTCTGCCGCGACCCGTCGGGTGTCGGCGACTCGAGGTCGACGACCGGCAACTTGAGCGCCGGGTCGATCGCACCCGCGCCGTCGCCGTTGGGCTGGTTGACGGTGACGTCGGCCAGCCAGGAGAGGATCTTCGAGCCGCGGTCCTTCGACTCGTGGCCGCGCACCAGCCACGGCCGCTCTTCGATGAAGGCCGTCGACACGTCGCCGGCGAGGAAGTCGGGGTCGTCGAACACGGCCTGCAGGAACGGGATGTTGGTCGCGACGCCGCGCAGGCGGAACTCGGCCAGCCCGCGCCGAGCGCGGCGCACGGCCGACGGGAAGTCGCGCCCGCGGCAGATCATCTTCACGAGCATCGAGTCGAAGTGCGCCGACACCTGCGCGCCGGCGGCGACCGTGCCGCCGTCGAGACGGATGCCCGCGCCGCCCGGCGACCGGTAGGTCGTGATCTTGCCGGTGTCGGGACGGAAGCCGGCGGCCGGGTCCTCGGTCGTGATGCGGCACTGGATCGCGAAGCCGCGCAGCTGGATCTGGTCCTGACGGAGGTCGAGGTCGGCGAGGGTCTCCCCCGACGCGATCCGCATCTGGGCCTGCACGAGGTCGACATCCGTCACCTCTTCGGTCACGGTGTGCTCGACCTGGATGCGCGGGTTCATCTCGATGAAGACGTGCTGACCGGCGCGCTCCCCCGCCGTGTCGAGCAGGAATTCGACGGTGCCCGCGTTCACGTAGCCGATCGACTTCGCGAAGGCGATCGCATCCCGGTGCATCGCGCGACGGATGCTCTCGTCGAGGTTCGGCGCGGGCGCGATCTCGACCACTTTCTGGTGGCGGCGCTGCACCGAGCAGTCGCGCTCGAACAGGTGGATCGTCTCGCCCGTCGCATCGGCGAGGATCTGCACCTCGATGTGCCGCGGTCGCACGACGGCCTGCTCGATGAACATCGTCGGGTCGCCGAATGCCGAGTCGGCCTCGCGCATCGCGGCCTGGAGGGCCTCGCGCAGGTCTTCTTTCTTGTCGACGCGCCGCATGCCGCGTCCGCCGCCGCCGGCGACGGCCTTCGCGAACACCGGGAAGCCGATCTCGTCGGCGCCGGCGAGCAGCACCTCGATGTCAGTCGTCGCGGGGGTGGACTTCAGCACCGGGACGCCCGCCGAGATCGCGTGCTCCTTCGCCGTGACCTTATTGCCCGCCATCTCCAGCACGTGCTGTCCCGGGCCGATGAACGTGATCCCGTTCGCCGCGGACGCGGCGGCGAGATCGGGGTTCTCCGACAGGAATCCGTAGCCCGGGTAGATCGCGTCAGCTCCCGACTCCTTCGCGACGCGGATGATCTCGTCGACGTCGAGGTACGCCCGCACCGGGTGGCCTTCCTCGCCGATCTGGTACGCCTCGTCGGCCTTCAGCCGGTGCAGGGAGTTGCGATCCTCATAGGGGTAGACGGCCACCGTCTTCGCCCCGAGCTCGTAGGCGGCCCGGAACGCCCGGATCGCGATCTCACCGCGGTTCGCGACCAGGATCTTGCGGAACATGGAGTCCTTTCGACGGAGGGCGTGCGACGTGGCGGTGACGCTGCTCCCAGGGTACTGAAGGTAGGCTCCCTCATCATGCACGTGCTCAGCGTCAGCTCCCTCAAGGGGGGCGTCGGGAAGACCACCGTGACGCTCGGGCTCGCCTCCGCCGCCTTCGCGAAGGGCCTGTCGACTCTCGTCGTCGATCTCGACCCGCAGTCCGACGTCTCCACCGGGATGGACATCGACGTCGCCGGTCATCTCAACGTCGCCGACGTGCTCGGCTCCCCCAAAGAGAAGATCGTCCGCGCGGCGATCGCGAAGAGCGGCTGGACCAAGGGTCGGCAGGGCGTCGTCGACGTCATGATCGGCTCGCCGTCCGCCATCAACTTCGACGGCCCGCATCCGAGCATCCGTGACATCTGGAAGCTGGAAGAGGCTCTCGCTCACGTCGAGCGCGACTACGAACTGGTGCTCATCGACTGCGCCCCGTCGCTCAACGCCCTCACCCGCACCGCGTGGGCCGCCTCCGACCGGGTGGGGGTCGTCACCGAGCCGGGTCTGTTCTCGGTGGCCGCCGCCGACCGCGCGTTGCGCGCGATCGAGGAGATCCGCCGTGGCCTCTCCCCCCGGCTGCAGCCCCTCGGCATCATCGTGAACCGCGCTCGGGTGCAGTCGCTCGAGCACCAGTTCCGCATCAAGGAGCTGCGCGACATGTTCGGCCCCCTCGTGCTCAGCCCGCAGCTGCCCGAGCGCACGTCGCTGCAGCAGGCGCAGGGCGCGGCGAAGCCGCTGCACATCTGGCCTGGCGACGGCGCCCAAGAGATGGCGCGCAACTTCGACCAGCTCCTCGAGCGGGTCATGCGCACGGCCAAGCTCGATGAGGGCGACCAGGCCGCAGGCTGACCGTGGTGCTCGGCCGATCGTGCGCTGGCCGACGGCGATCTCTCACCTGCTGACCGCGCGAAGTGCGCGGGGAGGCTCAGGACGCGGCGCGGGCCGCGCGACGGGCGGCGAGTTCGTCGGACGGGTCCTCCGACGGCGAGAACTCGACGTCGACCAGGTTCGACTCGACCTCGCGGAGCACCTTGCCGACGGCGATGCCGAAGACGCCCTGGCCCTGGGAGACGAGGTCGATGACCTCTTCGTCGGAGGTGCACAGGTAGACCGAGGCCCCGTCGCTCATGAGCGTGGTCTGGGCGAGGTCGTTGATGCCCGACGAGCGGAGCTGGTCGACGGCGACCCGGATCTGCTGCAGTGAGATGCCTGTGTCGAGGAGGCGCTTGACGAGCTTGAGCACGAGGATGTCGCGGAAGCCGTAGAGGCGCTGCGAGCCGGAACCGGCGGCGCCGCGCACCGTCGGTTCGACGAGTTGGGTGCGCGCCCAGTAGTCGAGTTGGCGATAGGAGATGCCGGCGGCTTTGGCGGCGACGGCGCCGCGGTAGCCGGCGGATTTGTCGAGTTCGGGAAGACCGTCGGTGAACAGCACGGGTTCGGCCGCATACGGCGACGCGTCGCTCCGCGTTACTTCCGCCATGTCGCTTCCCTAACCTTCAGGTTGAACTTGAGGTTCAAGCTCTCTCGCGGTCTCACGCTACCCCGCTCTCCGAGAGCCGACAACGACATCCGGGCGTGTCGCTTTCTTTTTCGTGCGCCGCCGCCTCTGCGCCGCCACCCCTGCGGCACCGGCTCGCGACACCGGCTGGATCAGTTGGACAGCTTGCCGAGCGCGCTGCGGATGAGGCTCGACCGCACGATCTCGAGCTGCCCGGCGATCTCGCGGGCCATCTCGAGCCCCTTCGCGCGGCTCGAGGCGTCTTTGCGACGAGTGACCGGGATGAGGGCGCTCTCGATGAGGCCGAGCTCACGCTCCGCCGCGGCGCGGAAGCCGCGCAGATGCCGGGGCTCGATGCCCGAGCGCTGCAGCTCGACGAGGGCGCGCAGCACGGCGAGGGCGTCCTCACCGTAGTGGTCCCCCGCGACGACGAGGGATGCCGTCACCGCGTCGCTGAGGAGCATCGCGTTCGCGCCCGACTCCTTGATGAGCTCCGTGCGGGTGAGCCGCCGGTCGCCGGCGAGCATCGACGGCGCGGTGACGGTCGCACCCCCGGGGAGGACGGGCTCGCGGCCGGCATCCAGATCGTCCAGGTAGGCCCTGATGACCTTGAGCGGCAGGTAGTAGTCGCGCTGCATCGAGAGCACGAGGCGCAGTCGGTCGAGGTCGGCGGGCGAGAACTTGCGGTAACCCGACTCGGTTCGCGACGGGGTCACGAGGTTGCGCTCTTCGAGGAAGCGCAGTTTCGACGGCGACAGATCGGGGAACTCGGGACTCAGCCGGGCCAGCACCTGGCCGATGCTGAGAAGGGTCGATCCCCCCGGCGCGCGCGCCGGGGAAGCGGCGCCAGCCACTAGGCGCCCGGGGCCTTGTCGAGGCGCGAGGCGTAGAACGTCAGACGGAACTTGCCGACCTGCACTTCGGCTCCATCGCTGAGCAAGGCGGATTCGATACGGACGCCGTCGAAGTACGTGCCGTTGAGCGACCCGAGGTCGCGCACCTGGAACGCCGTTCCCACCCGCACGAACTCGGCGTGACGGCGCGACACGGTCACGTCGTCGAGGAAGATGTCGGCATCGGGGTGGCGGCCCGCCACCGTGGAGTCGGCGTCGAGCAGGAACCGCGCGCCGACGTTGGGGCCGCGACGCACGACGAGCAACGCCGATCCCGACGGCAGTGCCGCGATCGCCTCGCGCTCGTCCGGCGAGATGCCGGCTTCCATGTCAGCGAGCTGCGACCGGAACTCGTCGGTGAAATGCGCCGTCGTGTCGTTGGACGACGCAGCGTTCGAGGGCTTCGCCTCTTCGGGCTCGACACCCGAAGGCTGCCCCTCGTAGGGCTCGACCATCCTGACCTCCTAGCGACCCACAGTATCGGATGCGCCGACGGCTGCACCCCGGACTTCGCGGATCATCCGGGCAGCTTGGAGCGCATAAGCGACTCCGGCCCACCAGTAGAGGAAGACACCCCAGGTGCCCGCAGCCCAGCCGATCGGCAACGCGAGCCACGCCGTGTCGGGGAAGGCCGCCGCGAGCAACAGCACCGGCATCGTGAACAGGATCGCGAAGGTGCCCATCTTGCCGAGATGGTGCACGGGCAGCGGTCCGAAACGGTGGTTGGCGAGCACGACGCCGAGCACCAGCAGCAGCAGGTCACGGGCCACGATCACGCCCACGAACCACCAGGGCAATACGCCGACCAGGCCGAGGCCGAGCAGCGTCGTGAGGATGAACAGCCGGTCGGCGGCGGGATCGAGCAGTTGCCCGAGCCGGGTCACCTGGTTGAAATGCCGGGCGACGTAGCCGTCGACGAAGTCGGTGACCGCGGAGACCGCGATCAGCAGGAGCGCCCAGCCGAGACGCCCGGTGAGCAGCAACACGAAGAAGACGGGGATCAACAGCAGACGGAACAACGACAGGATGTTCGGGATCGTCACGATCCGCGTACTCACGGTCGACGACACGTCTTCGTCTGGCACTGCCCGACCTCCTTCGCACATCCTAGGCTCGATCCATGCATCCCCTCGTCGTCGTGATCGCCGTCGCCGGCGTCGTCGCCGCGTTCTGCTGGATCGCCTCCCTGATCACCCGCGACCACTCCTGGGTCGACCGCCTCTGGTCGATCGTCCCGGTGGTCTACGTCTGGATCTTCGCGGCAGCGGCGGGCCTCGCCGACCCGCGGCTGAACGTCATGGCCGGCCTGGTGACGCTCTGGGGCGCCCGGCTGACCTTCAACTTCGCGCGCAAGGGCGGCTACTCCGGGGTCGAGGACTACCGCTGGCCGGTGCTCCGCGGTCGCTTGAAGCCCGCGCAGTTCGCCGTGTTCAACATCCTCTTCATCTGCCTGTACCAGCACGCGCTGCTGGTACTGATCACGCTGCCCGCTGAGACGGCGTACGAGAACCGCGGAACGCCGCTGGGCATCCTCGACTTCCTGGTCGCCCTCGTCTTCCTCGCGCTACTCGCGGGCGAGACGATCGCCGATCAGCAGCAGTGGGACTTCCACCGCGCGAAGAAGGCCGCCCTCGCCGCCGGCCGGCAGCCGTCGACGCGTTTCCTGCAGACCGGCCTGTGGCGCTTCTCGCGGCACCCCAACTTCTTCTTCGAGCAGGCGCAGTGGTGGGCGTTCTTCTGTTTCGGGGCGATCGCCGCGGGCTCTGTGCTGCAGTGGACGGTGCTGGGCGCCGCGCTGCTCACCGGGTTGTTCATCGGCTCGACGGTCTTCACCGAGAGCATCACGAAATCCAAGTACCCCGAATACGCCGACTACCAGGCGAGGACGTCGATGCTCGTGCCGCTGCCGCCGCGTCGCACCCGTCTGCCGCGCACCGCCTGAGCTAGCGTCGACGCATGTCGTGCATCCGGTTCAACACCCCGGCCCAGCGCAAGCAGATGGCGGCCCTGGCTCCGGCCATGCTCACCGCCGCCGAGGTGGCCGCCCGGCATCCCGCTCCCCCGGTCACCGCGGGCAAGATCGACCGGCTGCGGCTGCTCGCCACGCACGAGAATCCGAAGATCCGCGAGAGCGTCGCGAGCAGCCACCACACACCGCTCGACGTCGTCGAGGCGCTCGCGAAGGATCCGGATGCGGGGGTGCGTGCCTGCCTGGCCCGGAACGAGACGGTGTCCTGCGACATCCTCCGCGACCTCGCGCACGACGAGTCGGAGACCGTGCGCGGCTTCGTCGCGGTGAACTTCTACGTTCCGGCCGACGTCATGGCCGACCTCGCCGACGATCCGAGCGAGGTCGTGCGCGGTCTCGTCGCCTGGAAGGCGGCACTCGCGACCGGATCAGCCGAGCAGCTCGTCGAGGCGTGATCTGAGGTCGGGCCAGCCCGCTCCGAACCCGGGATGCAGCGGCAGGCTGGCGACGTCGTCGAACGGCACCCAGCGCAGCTCTTCGCTCTCCGCATCGCCGATGATCGGGGCGAACAGCTCGTCGGTGCGCGCGATCACCGTCGTGTACGACCAGTAGCCGAGGTCGAACACCGAGGTGCCGAGCACGGTCACCAGCTCCGGCGGCACCCCCGCCTCTTCGTCGGCCTCGCGGATGGCGGCGGCTTCCGGGGTCTCGTGGGATTTGCGCGCCCCGCCCGGCAGCCCCCAGGTGCCGCCGAGGTGGCTCCACACTGCCCGGAGCTGGAGCAGGACGCCGGCATCCGGGTGGGCGAGCAGCAGACCAGCGGCGCCGAACGTGCCCCAGTAGCGGCCGCGCGGGCCCTCGACCCAGGCGTCCTCGGGACCCCGCGGGCGCCGCGCGTGCGGGTCATGGGTCGCGTGGGTCACGCGTCCACTTTAGGGTTCGCACCTGCCGATCCGCCGGTCGTTTACAGTTCAGGAATGGCCGATCGCCTGGATGCGTGGATCTGGGCCGTGCGCCTCGTGAAGTCGCGTTCGGCCGCGACGGCGATGGTGCGCGCCGGCCACGTGCGGCTCAACGGCGACCGGGCGAAGGCCGCTCAGTCGGTGAAGGTCGGCGACGAGGTACGGCTGCGCACGGGCGACGTCAACCGCATCGTGGTGGTGCGCCAGGTGCTCGCCAAGCGCGTCGGCGCGCCGCAGGCAGCGGTCGCCTACGGCGACCTGACCCCCGCTCCCCTGCCGCCGGAGGAACGCGTTCTGACGGCGACCCGGGACCGGGGTGCGGGCCGGCCGACGAAACGCGATCGACGACTCATCGATCGGCTGACCGACCCGGTCGCGGACGAGTGACGAAACGCGCACGCGCCGCCGCCGCGGGTACCTAGGACTGCTGCGCGAGCCCCTGCTCGATCGCGGCGACGACCTCGGGCGCATCGGGCTGGGTCTGCGGGCGGAACCGCGACACCGTCCCATCGGGGGCGATGACGAACTTCTCGAAGTTCCACTTCACCCTGCCGGCTTTGCCGTCGGCATCCTTCTCGCGAGTGAGCGCTGCATACAGCGGATGCTGGTTCTTGCCGTTGACAGCCGTCTTCTCCATGAGCGGGAACGAGATCCCGTAAGTCGTGGAGCAGAACTCCTTGATCTCCTCGGCCGAGCCCGGCTCCTGCCCGAGGAACTGGTTGGAGGGGAAGCCGACGACGGTGAACCCCTGCGCCGCGTACTGCTTCTGCAGTTCCTCCAGCTTCGAGTACTGCGGTGTGAGGCCGCACTTGGAGGCGACGTTGACGACGAGGAGGGTCTTGTCGCCGAAGTCGGCGAGCGTCTTCTGCTCGCCGTCGATCGTCTCGAACGGGATGTCGCGGATCTGCGGGTCGATCGCCATGATCCGAGCCTAAGTCGTGGTCACCGCCGGCGCTGGTGCGGGAGGAGGCCGAGGAACCAGAAACGCCCGGCGCTGAGGGGCGCCGGGCGTTTCCCGATCATGGGGGGTATTGCAGATGGATCGACGGGGAAATCGAAGGAGGGGGGCGGGGGGCCGATGCTGGGGGAAGACCGGCCCCTCCGCTCATCCGAGTGGCAGGAGAGGAGATTCGGGTTCCTCTGCGGGGGTGTGCCACCCGAGACGGATTCGCTGGGGGGTGCGTTTCCGTCTGGGATCAATCTGCCCGAGGAACCTCAAGATGCACCCCCGTCAATCCTCAAGATTCCCGAAAGATCGGCGCCTACTCTTGTTCGGTGAACGAGATCACGCACGAACCCGAGGCGCGCCGCTACGTGCTGCGCAAGGGCGGCGAACTGGTCAGCGTGCTCGAGTACCGAGACCAGGGCACCGGCACTGTCATGCACCACACCGTCACGGTGCCGAAGTTCCGCGGCCACGGCTACGCGGGCGAGTTGGTGGAGTTCGCGGTGAACGATGTCGAGGCGCGCGGCGCGGTTCCGATCATCCCGACCTGCTGGTACGTCGGCGACTGGTTCGCGGCCCACCCCGAGCGCCGGTCGCTGCTCGCCGGCTGAACGGTCAGAGCGGTGTGAGCCGGAAAACGCGCAGCGTTCGGCGAAGTACGGTGAACCCGTTCTGACTGCGCGCGTCGGAGGAAATAGGCGAGCGCATCTGTTGGTTGACTCGTCATATGAAGAACATCGGCTTCCTCTCCTTCGGCCACTGGTCGAACTCCGCCGGGTCGCAGACCCGCAGCGCCTCCGACGTGCTGCTGCAGTCGATCGACCTGGCGGTCGCGGCAGAGGAGATCGGGGCCGACGGCGCGTACTTCCGCGTGCACCACTTCGCGAACCAGCTGGCGAGCCCGTTCCCGCTGCTCGCCGCGGCGGGCGCCAAGACGAGCCGCATCGAACTCGGTACCGGCGTCATCGACATGCGCTACGAGAACCCGATGTACATGGCCGAGGATGCCGGCGCCGCCGACCTCATCGCGGGTGGCCGGCTGCAGCTCGGCGTGAGCCGCGGGTCACCCGAGCAGGTCATCGACGGCTTCCGCTACTTCGGATACGACGCCCCCGAGGGCCAGACGATGTCCGACGTCGCGCGTAACAACACCGAGGTGCTGCTCAAGGTCGTCGATGGAGCCCGGTTCGCCGAGCCCAACCCGCGGCCGATGTTCCCGAACGCGCACCCGGGCCCGCTCGGCATCCAGCCCCAGTCCCCCGGCTTGCGCGACCGCATCTGGTGGGGCGCCGGATCGGATTCGACCGCCGTCTGGGCGGCGCAGCAGGGCATGAACCTCATGAGCTCGACGCTCAAGGAAGACGAGAGCGGCGAGCCGTTCCACGTGCAGCAGCGCAAGCAGATCGAGAAGTTCCACGCCGCGTGGGCCGAGGCGGGCCACACCCGCACGCCGCGCACGTCGGTCAGCCGCTCGATCTTCGCGCTCGTCAACGACACCGACCGGGCCTACTTCGGGAACGGCTCCCGGGGCGACGACGACACGTTCGGCGTGATCGACGACTATCGCGCCGTCTTCGGTCGCAGCTACGCCGCCGAGCCCGACGCGCTCATCGAGCAGCTCCGCGAGGACGAGGCGATCGCCGCGGCCGACACCGTGCTGCTCACCGTGCCCAACCAGCTCGGCGTCGACTACAACGCGCACGTGCTCGAGTCGATCATCACCCACGTCGCCCCCGCCCTCGGCTGGCGCTGACCAACCTCGGACGCGCGGTGAGCCGTGACGGCCCGGTCGACCTCGTCGTGCCGGATTCAGCGGAAGTCGGCGAGGCGCAGCGGCCCGCCCTGCGAATGCTGTGGAGCGAGGCCTACGGCAACGAGCGATTCTCCGAGTCACGCGACCGATCGCCGTCGCTGTTCGCGACGTTAGCGACCGGGCAGCGACGGCGTCATGCTTCGGGCTCGGCTGGGAACTCTGGCTCGGCAGCTCCTACATCCTCTTGCCGACGGCCGAGTCGTCGCCGATGGCGAGCACGGCGGGCTGAATGCGCGACGCGCGCGAAGCGACATTGATTTCACCCTGCCGGTGACGTGCGAAGACCTCCCCGGCGACGCCTGGTGACGGCTCGAGCAGATGTCAGATCTACTCCGTCGTCACGACGTCCCCGCCTGAGCTCGCCTGTCCCGCCTGTGGTCTCGGCTTGAACAGTGAAGCGCCGCGCTCTCTAAGCGCGCCGGCCGCGCCCGCAGCCGCTCGGCCAACGCCCTTCGCGGCCGTCAGCGCCTGCGCCTCGTCTGGGACGCCGTCACCGTCGAGGTCGACACTTCGGAATGGGCGAGATGCCTTCGTTGCTGCGGCGCGCATCCCGCTCGCTGCGGCCCCGACGATGCCACCAGACGTCTCAACAAAGGTGCCCAGCGCCGCGCGCATCCCGATTTCCAGCGCACTCGGGTCCGGAACCCCGTCGCCGTCGGAGTCGACCGGCTCGAGCCAATCGGGCAGGACGTCCGGAGACGGTCCGAAGGCTTGACGCGACGCCTGAACAACATCGTTTCCGGCCGCGTAGCCGCCGAAGCCTCCGAGAACCATGCCGATCCCACCTGGGATAAGACGAGTCCCCGCAACGGCGACTGTCTCGGGAAGCTTCTTCTTTGCAAGGTCCTGCACCGACTCAAGGATCGAGGGAACCAAATCCGCCGGTACCGCAGTCCCCAATAGGTCGGCCAATGGAAGATCGTCGACGGACACCTCTTTGCCGAGCTGGGCCGCGCCAGTGAGGCCGGACGCGTCGCGCCTGATTGCCGCCTTGGCCAAAGCAGTGACCTTGTTTCGGCCCTCTTGCTCGAGCATGAGAGTGAGGATCACGGTACGAGCGCGATCACGGTCGGTGATGTTGAGTCCGTGCACCTCCGCGATGGCCAGTCCGAACAAGGCCGCAAGTTCGAACTGAAGCAACAATTCGGCAGCCGCAGCTCCTAGCGCCACGGCGGTGCCTGCGCCGGGGATGAACGCCGTCGCGCCGACCGCACTGCCGGACGCGGTGACTGACACCAGGTAGTGCCGCTCCAAGGTCTTGATGATCTCGACCGGAGTCGCGTCCAGTTGGCGACCGCGGACGTTCCGGACGTAAGAGATCGCCGCAGAACGCTGGGCGTCGATAGCCGAATAGATCGCGCCGGTCATGCCCGATGGCGTCTGCAGCTCTTTCGGCACTTCGACGGTGACGATGGCCCCCTCGCCGCCACGAGCCGCAATGTCCCTCTCATCCATGAAATCTCCTCCTTGAGTTCGCTGACGCTCTGATTCGCCAGCTTCCGCAACAGTAGCGATCGCCCAAGATGCCGCCAGTCGAGCAGACGGTTCGTCCGCAGACCGCAGGCTCGAGCGCCGCTAGCCTCGAACCCGTGCAGATCGACGGACCCTGGCGCCGCTCCGCCGCGGGCGCGGGCCTGATCGGCGCCGATGGCGCGGTGCTCGCCTCGGTGTTCGCCGAGATGACCGGGCTCGCGACGCGCACCGGATCCCTCAACCTCGGTCAGGGCGCGCCCGACCAGGACGGCCCGCCGGAGATGCTCGAAGCCGCGCGGCGGGCGATCGCCGACGGGCATAACCAGTACCCGCCAGGCCGCGGCATCCCGATGCTGCGCGAGGCGATCGCCCGCCACCAGTCGCGGTTCTACGGGTACGACGCGGACCCGGAGTCCGAGGTGCTCGTCACCGTCGGGGCGACCGAGGCGCTGACCGCGACGATCCTCGCGCTCGTCGAGCCGGGCGACGAGGTCGTCGTGTTCGAGCCGTACTACGACTCCTACGCCGGCGTCATCGCGCTGGCGGGCGGCGTGCTCGTCCCGGTCCCGCTCGACTGGCCGGCGTTCACCGCCGACCCCGGTCGGCTGCGCGCCGCCGTCACCGACCGGACGCGCATCATCCTGGTCAACGACCCGCACAACCCGACCGGCGCGGTGTTCGACGATGCGACGCGGTCGCTCATCGTCGAGCTCGCGACGCGGCACGACGCGCTGATCGTGACCGACGAGGTCTACGAGCACCTGCGCTTCGACGGCGCGCACGTGCCGATCGCCGCGCTGCCCGGCGCCCGCGAGCGCGCGGTCACGATCTCGAGTGCCGGCAAGACGTTCTCGGCCACCGGCTGGAAGATCGGCTGGCTGATCGCCCCCGCTCCCCTGGTCACCGCGATCCTCACGGTGAAGCAGTTCCTCACGTTCGTCGGCGGTGGGCCGTTCCAGCCCGCGGTCGCCGTGGCGCTCGACTTGCCCGACACATACTACGCGGGACTCATCGACGACCTGGCCGCGAAGCGCGACATCCTGCTCGGCGGACTCGCCGCCGCGGGACTCGACGTCTCGACCCCGGCCGGCTCCTACTTCGTGATCGCCGACGCCCGGCCGCTCGGCGGCGACGATGCGACGGCCTTCATCCACTCCCTCGCGGCGTCGGCCGGGGTCGTCGGCATCCCGGTGTCGGCATTCACCGCGTCGCCGGAGCGTTACGCGGGTCTCGTGCGGTTCGCGTTCTGCAAGCGCCCCGAGGTGCTCCGGGATGCCGCCCGCCGCCTTGCGTCGCTCAGAGGATGACGCCCGCCGCTCGGGCCGGCTCGGCGTAGGCGGCGGCGAGCGTCGCGACGGTGTCGTGCGCGTTGAGTCCGCTCGGGTTCGGCACGACCCAGAGCCGTGTGCCCGAGAGCCGCTCCGGCTGCTCGCCGACGACCGCCTTCGGACGCCCGAACGCCCCTCGGTAGGCGGTGATCCCGACGATCGCGACCGCTCGCGGCGCGACCCGTGCGACCGTCTCGGTGAGGCGCACCGCTCCGGCCCGCAGTTCCTCGGGGGTCAGCTCGTCGGCGCGCGCCGTGGCCTTCGCGACGATATTGGTGATGCCGATCCCGGCGGCGGTGAGCAGAGTCTGCGCATCGTCGGGCGTCCCGTCGAGCACGGGGAGCCGCGGCAGGATGCCGGCCGCCACGAGTGCCGGGTAGAACCGGTTGCCGGGGCGGCCGAAGTGCGTACCGGTCGCGGCGGTGAGCAGTCCGGGGTTGATGCCGACGAAGAGCAGGCGCACCTCTGGTCCGAGGTGATCGGGCAGGGTCGCGCCGTGGAACGCCTTGAGCTCCTCGCGCGAGAACGTCATCGCAATGGCGCGAGGGCATCCCAGATGGCGTCGGCGACGACCTCGCGCGACGCGTCGCCGTCGATCTCGACGAGCCGGCCGAGCGGCACGTCGCTCGCGAACGCCTGCAGGTAGAGCGCGCGGGCCTTCTCGAGCGCCGCCGCCTGGTCGAACGGTCCGGTGTTGAACTCGCCGCGCGCGGCCAGCCGGGCGACGCAGGCTTCGACCGAGGTGTCGACGAACACGGTCGCGTCGGGTTCCATCGCGCGCGAGTTGAGGGTGCGCACCCACTCGAACGGCAGCCCCTGCGAGGTCTGATACGCGAGCGACGACGCGACGTAGCGGTCGCTGACGACCCAGGTGCCGGCATCCAGCAGCTCGCGGATCTCGACGGTGTGCTCGATGCGGTCGGCGGCGAAGGTGAGAGCGACGGTCTCGGGTTCGAGGTGCGTCACGCCATCGGTGAACGCCCGGGCGATCTTGCCCAGCACGCCGTCGGTCGGCTCCTTCGTCAGCTCGACCGGGACGCCGTGCTCGAGCAGCCGAGCGGCGAGAAGGGCGCCTTGCGTCGTGGTGCCGGCGCCGTCGAGACCTTCGAGCACGATGAATCTTCCGCGGGCGCTCACGCGTTCGATGCTACCGGCGGCAGAATCGGAGGATGAGCGACCTGCCAGCGCCGATGCTCGCGAAATCCGTCGAGAAGGTGCCCGAAGGCGACCTCCTCTACGAACCCAAGTGGGACGGCTTCCGCGGCATCGTGCAGGTCACGGCCCCTTCTGAGGAGCACGCCGGTGTCGAGATCGGCAGCCGCGGCGACAAGCCGCTCACCCGGTACTTCCCCGAGCTCGTGGAGGCCTTCGCCCGCCTGCTCCCGCCGTGCGTGCTCGATGGCGAGATCGTCGTCACCCTCGAGACCGACGGCGTGAAGCGCTTGCAGTGGGAGGCGCTGTCGCAGCGCATCCATCCGGCTGCCTCCCGCGTCGAGAAGCTCTCGGTCGAGACGCCGGCCTCCTTCGTCGCCTTCGACGTGCTGTCGATCGGCGACCGCGACCTCTCCGGCCTGCCGCTGTCGGAGCGCCGCGCCGAGCTCGAGAAGCTGTTCGCCGACGTGCCCGCGCCCCTGCACCTGACGCGCACGACGCGCGATATCGAACTCGCCCGGCGCTGGCTCGACGAGTTCGAAGGCGCAGGACTGGATGGCGTGGTCGCCAAGCCGCTCGATCAGCCGTACCAGCCGGGCAAGCGCGCGATGTTCAAGATCAAGCACAAGCGCACGGCCGACGTCGTGCTGATGGGGTACCGCATCCACAAGTCAGGAGCCGGGGTCGGATCGCTGATCGTCGGGCTGCACACAGCCGAGGGTGAACTGTTCCCGGTCGGCGGGGTGTCGGCGTTCAGCAACGCCCGGCGGCTCGAACTCATCGACGAGCTCGAGCCGCTCGTCGTGCGCGACGACGACGGTGTGGCCGTGAGCCACGAGAAGGAGCGCAGCCGTTTCGCCTCGGCCAATAAGGACACCTCGGTCGTGCAGCTCCGGCCCGAGCGGGTGCTCGAAGTCCGGTACGACCAGATGGAGGGATGGCGGTTCCGCCACACGGTGCAGTTCGAGCGCTGGCGTCCCGACCGTGACCCCGAGTCGTGCACGTACGACCAGCTCGAGGTGCCGACCGTCTACGACCTCGACGACGTGCTGCAGTAGGGATTCGATCCGCCGCTGCGCGCCTGCTCAACCGGCGGAAACAGGGTTGCCGTCGGCATCCCAGTTGTCGGCGTTCTTCTTGCTCGGCTGCACGCGCGGCGGCTCGCCGGGCATCTTCGGGAAGTCGGGCGGGAACGGCATCTCGCCGAGACCCGCCTCGAGGTCGCGCTGCCACCACTCGAGGAGCGTGTCGATGCGGCCCGGGCTCGCCGCGAACGACGCCCAGGGGTCGCCGGTCGTGCGCAGCCGCTCGGGCACCGTCAGCACCGTGAAGAGCTTCGGGTCGACCGCGGGCAGCTCGTCCCAGGTGATCGGGGTGGAGACGGAGGCATGCGGCAGCGCCCGCGGGCTGTACGCGCCGGCGATCGTGCGGTCGCGGTTCGCCTGGTTGAAGTCGACGAACACCTTGGTGCCGCGCTCCTCCTTCCACCACGACGTCGTCACCTGGTCGGGCATCCGTCGCTCGAGTTCGCGCGCGGCGGCGATCACGGCGTGCCGCACGTCGAGGAACTCCCACTCCGGAACGATCGGCGCGTAGAGGTGGATGCCGCGGTTGCCCGAGGTCTTGATCCACGCCTCGAGTCCGGCCTCGCGCAGCACGTCGCGCATCCCGAACGCGGCGGGGACGGCATCCCCGAAGTCGGTCCCGGGCTGCGGGTCCAGGTCGATGCGCAGCTGGTCGGGGTTGTCGGTGTTCCCGGTGCGCGACGGCCACGGGTGGAACACGATCGTGTTCATCTGCACGGCCCAGACGATCGCGGCGGGTTCGTCGAGAACGACGAGCGGATGCGAGCGCGCGCTGGGGAACACGACCGGCACCGAGCGCAGCCACTCGGGCGCGCCCTTCGGCGGGCTCTTCGAGAAGAAGCTCTCGCCGTCGACGCCCTCGGAGTACCGCTCCAGCGCGACCGGCCGGTCGCCGTTGGCGGCGAGGAATGCGTCCGCGACGGTCACGTGATATTTCGCGAGGTCGAGCTTCGTGATGCCGACCTCGGGCCAGAGCACGCGGCTCGGGCTGGAGACGCGCATCTCGCGCACGCCGTTCGGACCGGCGACCTCGAGGGTCGTCGCCTCGGCCGCCATCAGCCGGCGTCGAACGACGGGTCGGGGTGCGGAGTCGGGATGCTCGTCATGGCCCCATTGTCCGCCCCCCGTCCGACGACGCCTAGGGCGTGGCCCGATCATGCGCGACGACTCGCGCGAGCGCGGCGCTGCTCATCCGGTGCATCACCGGGTTGGTGTCGACGTAGTACCAGATCGCGCCGAGGCAGTGCTGGAACGGCCATGCCTTGCTCCGCTCCCACTCCAGGTCGTCGGAGCCGAGGGCCGCACGGAACACCTCTCGCGCGGAATCGCCGAAGAAGTACCACGACGCGGCCGGGATCGCCGACGATCTGCTCGCGCGGTTCTCGCTCACCGAGGCGGGCGGCCGCAAGGTCGCGACGTACTCGGGTGGCATGCGCCGGCGGCTCGACATCGCGATAAGCCTGATCGGGAACCCCGCGGTGGTCTTCCTCGACGAGCCGACGACGGGACTCGACCCCGAGGCACGTCTCGAGGTCTGGGCGGCCGTGAAGGAACTCTCGGCGGGCGGCACCACCGTGCTGCTCACGACGCAGTACCTCGAGGAGGCCGAGCACCTGGCCGACCGGATCGCGATCCTGCACGAGGGCCGCATCCTCGTGAACGGCACGCTCGCGGAGCTGAAGGGCCTGCTCGCGCCGGCCGAGAAGCAGTACATCGAAAAGCAGCCGAGCCTCGAGGACGTGTTCTTCGCGGTGACCGGAAAGAAGGAAGCAGCATGAGCACCTACGCCCCGCGCCGGCACGCCCTCAGCGACACCGCGACCCTCACCGGCCGCTCGCTGACCCACATCCTGCGAAGCCCCGACACGATCATCACGACCGCGCTCATGCCGATCGCGTTCCTGCTGCTGTTCGTCTTCGTCTTCGGCGGCGCGATCGACATCGGGCAGGGCGCCGGGGAGGGCTCCTACGTGAGCTACCTGCTGCCCGGCATCCTGCTCATCACCGTCGCCTCCGGGATCGCGTACACGGCCTACCGGCTGTTCCTCGACCTGCAGAGCGGCATCTTCGAGCGCTTCCAGTCGATGCCGATCGCACGCTCGGCGACCCTGTGGGCGCATGTGCTCACCTCGGTGGTCGCGAACCTCGTGTCGGTCGCGATCGTGATCGGCGTCGCCCTGCTGCTCGGCTTCCGATCGGGGGCCGGCGTGCTCGCCTGGCTCGCGGTCGCCGGCATCCTGACGTTGTTCACACTCGCCCTCACCTGGCTGGCGGTCATCGCCGGCCTGACCGCGAAATCGGTGGATGGCGCCAGCGCGTTCTCGTATCCGCTGATCTTCCTGCCGTTCCTCAGCTCGGCGTTCGTGCCGACGGCGTCGATGCCCGGGCCGGTGCGCTGGTTCGCCGAGAACCAGCCGGTGACGTCGATCGTCAACACCATCCGGGCGCTCCTCTCGGGGCAGCCGGTGGGCGGGGAGATCTGGATCGCGCTCGCCTGGTGCGTCGGCATCCTGCTCGTGGCGATGGTGGTGGCGTCGGTCGTCTACGGGCGGCGCATCCGCTGAGTCACTCGAGCAGCTTCCCCGCGGCCGACACCTCGCGGATGAGGGAGGCGATCTCCTCCGGGATGGGGGCGATCGCCTCCTTCGTCACGGTGTCGTCGAGCGACCAGACGAGGTTGACCTGCAGCTCGGGGTCGAGGTCGGGGAAGTCGCTGCGGTTATGGCAGCCGCGGGTCTCGCGGCGCTCGAGCGCGGCGCGCAGGGTCGCGCGGGCGGCGAGGACCGACGCCTTGAGGTCGAACGCGTGCGCGAGGTCGTGGAAGCCGGCGACATCCGGATGCACCCCGATGCCGGCCATCCGCGCGTCGATCGCGTCGAGCTCGGCGAGCCCCTGGAGCAGCCCCGCCTCGTCCCGCACGACGCCCGCATGCTCGGTCATCGTGTCGCGGATGGCCCGCTGGAGCGCCCGCACGTTCTCGGGTCCGTCGGCGGCGAGCAGCCCGTCGACTTCGGCTCGCGCCTCGGCGATCGCCGTCGCCGAGCGGCGCTGGGCCCGCAGGCCCGACGAGTACGCGGCCGCGGCCTGCCCGACGATCCGGCCGTAGACGAGCAGCTCGATGAGCGAGTTGCCACCGAGCCGGTTGGCACCGTGCAACCCGCTCGACGCCTCGCCGATCGCGTAGAGCCCCTCGACGTCGGTGCGGTGGTCCTCGGGGCGCACCCACACCCCGCCCATCGAGTAGTGCGCGGTCGGCGCGATCTCGATCGGGCTCACCGTGATGTCGAGCATCTGCAGCTCGAGCATCGTCTGGTACACCCGCGGCAGCCGCGTCATGATCGTCTCGCGCGGCAGGTGCGAGACATCCAGCCACACCCCGCCGTTCGGGGTGCCGCGGCCTTCCTTGATCTCCGTGTAGCAGGCGAGCGCGACACGGTCGCGCGTGGAGAGCTCCAGCCGCTCGGGGTCGTACTTCTCCATGAACCGCTCGCCGAGCGCGTTGCGCAGGATGCCGCCCTCGCCGCGCGCCGCCTCCGAGATGAGAGTGCCGGCCGCGTTCTGCGGCTCGATGATGCCCGACGGGTGGAACTGCACGAGTTCGGGATCCCGCAGCCGCCCGCCGGCGAGCACCGCGAGCCGGAACGAGTCGCCGGTGTTCTCATCCCGCCGCGAGGAGGTGCGACGCCAGATGCGGTTGTGGCCGCCCGCGGCGAGGATGACGGCATCCGCGTGCACGAGGTAGCGCCTGCCGTCCTCGACATCGAACCCGTAGGCACCGAAGATGCGGTTGTCGTCGACGAGCAGGCGGGTCACGTAGATCGTGTCGAGGATGCGGATGCCGAGCTGCGCCGCGCGGTTGACGAGGGTGCGCTGGATCTCGAGCCCCGTGTAGTCGCCCGCGAACGCCGTGCGGCGGTAGGTGTGGGCGCCGAAGAAGCGCTGCGAGATGCGGCCGTCCTCTTCGCGGGCGAACGGCATCCCGTAGCGCTCGAGGTCGGCGATCCCCCGGGCCGCGCCTTCGGTGACGACCTGGACGGTGTGCGGATCGGCGAGGTAGTACGACTCCTTGAGGGTGTCGGCGGCGTGCTGCTGCCAGCTGTCCTCGGGGTCCATCGTGGCGAGCGCGGCGTTGATCCCGCCGGCCGCGAGCGAGGTGTGCGCGTCGTTCTTGTTGCGCTTGCCGAGCACGATCACATCGACGCCCTGTTCGGCGAGTTCGATGGCGGCGCGGAGGCCCGACCCTCCCGCGCCGATCACGAGGACGGAGGTGGCGAGGCGTTGCTCGGAGGAGGTCATGCCTCCAGGCTAGGAAGATCCCAGTCATTACTCCAATGCATCTTTCGCGTTTTCCCTATACGTTTAGGACATGAATCTGGAACAGTTGCGGGGCTTCGCCGAGGTCGCCCGTACCGGAAGATTCACTCAGGCGGCCGAGATTCTGCACCTCGCCCAGCCGTCGCTGAGCCGGCAGATCGCCGCTCTGGAGAGCGACCTGGGGGCGACCTTGTTCACCCGCGGCGCCGGCGGTGCGACGCTGACCCCCGCGGGCGAGTCACTGCTCCCCTGGGCCCGTCGGATGCTGAGCGATGCGGCCTCCGCTCGGCGCGAGCTGGGTGAAATCGCAGGTCTCGAGCGCGGCCACGTCCGCCTCGGCGCGACGCCGACCCTGTGCATCAGCCTGGTCGCCGAGACGCTCAGCGAGTTCCACGCGGCCCATCCCGCGATCGAGATCGGACTCGTCGAGCAGGGGTCGCTCGGGCTCCTCGCCGAGCTCGCCGCGGGCGGTCTCGACCTCGCCCTCGTCACGACCTCGCGCACCCCGGACGACGGACGCGTCGCCCTCGAGCCGCTTCTCACCGAGGAACTCGTCGTGATCTCCGCGGCGTCGGCGCCTCCGTTGCGCCGAGGCGGAGCCATCGGCCTCAGCGAGGTCGCGGCGCTCCCCCAGATCATGTTCAGCGCCAGCTACGACCTGCGCGCGGCCACCGACGCCGCCTTCGAGGCGGCGGGTCTGACGCCGCGAGTCGTCCTCGAAGGCGCCGAGATGGATGCCGTGCTCCGCTTCGTCGAGCGCGGTCTCGGGGTCGCGATCGTGCCGGCGATCGTGCTGCTCGACCGGCCGGGCCTGCGCTCGGTGCGGCTGACCGCGCCCGCGCTCTCGCGCACCATCAGCCTCGCGCGTCCGACCGGCGTCGCGCCGACGGCAGCCGGGGAGGCGATGCGACGCGCGATCGCGGCCACCGCCGGCGCGTTCGCCTCGCGGGCCGGCGCGACGATGCGGCTCACGGTCGCCTGAGCCCGAGCATCGCCTCCGACAGCGATCTCCGGCTGCTCGCTGCGGGCGGGAGGTGGAGCGCCCGCCACGGGTGTGACCGGGCGGTCGGTCGTGACAGCATTCAGTCATGACCGACCGCCTCATGCTGCTGGACACGGCTGGGATCTACTTCCGCGCGTTCTACGGCGTCCCCGACACCGTGATCGCGCCCGACGGAACCGTCGTCAACGCGGTGCGCGGCACGCTCGACATCGTGGCCCGGCTCGTGTCGCAGTTCGCGCCGACACAGCTCCTCGCCTGCTGGGATGACGACTGGCGCCCGCAGTGGCGGGTCGACCTCATCCCGACCTACAAGAGCCACCGGGTCGCGGCCGAGGTGGAGGTCGGACCCGATGTCGAAATCGTCCCCGACCCGCTCAGCATGCAGGTACCGCTCATCGCCGAGGCACTCGGGCTGCTCGGCATCCCGATCGTGGGCGCCGCCGAGCACGAGGCCGACGACGTCATCGGCACCCTCGCCTCGACCGCCTCCGTTCCGGTCGACGTGGTGACCGGCGACCGCGACCTCTTCCAGCTCGTCGACGACGAACGCTCCGTGCGCGTGATCTACACCGGCCGCGGGATGGCGAACCTCGAGATCCTGGACGGCGCGGCGATCGAGGCGAAGTACGCGATCACGCCCGCCCAGTACGCCGCGTTCGCGGCGATGCGCGGCGACCCCTCCGACGGGCTCCCCGGCGTCGCAGGGGTCGGCGAGAAGACGGCCTCCGGGCTGCTGCGCGAGTTCGGCGACCTCGATGGGATCATCGCGGCGGCCGCCGATCCGGGCAGTGCGCTGTCGCCCGCCGTGCGCGCGAAACTGCACGCGGCCGCCGACTACCTCGCGGTCGCACCGACCGTCGTCGAGGTCGTGCGCGACCTCGCGCTGCCCGACGTCGACGCGACGATCCGCCCGCTCACCGCCGGGCAGCTGGACTCGGCTCGGGCGTTCGCCGCGCGCTGGGGCCTGGATTCGGCGATGGGCCGCCTCCTCGCCGCGCTGCCCACCTGAACGGCGTCGCCGGACCCCGCGGGCGCCTCGAGCGTCAGCGCGCGCTGCCGCTCACGAGCTCCGCGGTCTGCCGGGCGATCTGCAACTCCTCGTTGGTCGGTACGACGAGCACGGCGACGGCGGACGCCGGCCGCGAGACCACGCGTGGCGCCGCCGACGTCTGCGCGTTCAGCGCGGGATCGATCGAGATGCCGAGGAAGCCGAGACGGTCGACCGCCCGCTGCCGCACGAGGGCGCTGTTCTCGCCGACCCCGGCGGTGAACACGAGCGCATCGACGCCGCCGAGCTCGGCCGCATAAGCCCCGATGTAACGCCGGATGCGGTGGATGTACACCTCGAACGCGAGCGCGGCATCATCGTCGCCCGCCTCCGCGGCCGCGACCAGGTCGCGCATGTCGCTGTGACCACCGAGCCCGGCGAGACCGCTGCGGCGGTTGAGCAGATCGTCGAGCGCGTCGACGCTGAGGCCGCCGACGCGCTGCAGGTGCAGCAGCACCGCGGGATCCAGGTCGCCCGAACGGGTTCCCATCACGAGACCCTCGAGCGGCGTCATCCCCATCGACGTGTCGACGCTGCGCCCGCCGGAGACCGCCGCCGCCGAGGCCCCATTGCCGAGGTGCAGCACGATCAGCCGCAGCCGCTCGAGCGGGCGGTCGAGCACCTCGGCGGCCCGGCGGGTCACGTACTGGTAGGAGGTGCCGTGGAACCCGAAGCGACGCACCCCGTGCTCGACCGCGACGGCCGCGTCGATCGCGTACGTGTAGGCCGCCGGCGGAAGGGTGGCGTGGAAGGCCGTGTCGAAGACGGCGACGTGCGGCACGGACGGCAGGGCCGTGCGAGCCGCACGGATGCCTTGGAGCCCCGGCGGGTTGTGCAACGGAGCCAGCACGGCCAGCCGCTCGATCTCGGCCTCGACGGCGTCGTCGATGATCGTCGCCTCGACGAACACCGATCCGCCGTGCACGACCCGATGGCCGACGGCGTCGATGCTCTCCGGGTCGAGTCCGTCGAGGAGGGCGCCGAGGGCGGCCGCGTGATCCGTCACCCCGGAGCCCGGCACCCCGATCCGCTCGATCGCTCCGGCGACGACCGAGACCCCCGACTCGGCATCCAGCACCTCGTATTTGAGGGACGACGACCCGGCGTTGACGACGAGGACGCGGGTCACGAGGCGTCCTGCGCTTGGATGGCGGTGATCGCGATCGTGTTGACGATGTCGCGCACCAGAGCGCCGCGCGAGAGATCGTTGATCGGCTTGGCGAGACCCTGCAGCACGGGGCCGATCGCCACCGCTCCGGCCGAGCGCTGCACCGCCTTATAGGTGTTGTTGCCCGTGTTGAGGTCGGGGAAGACGAACACGGTCGCCCGTCCGGCGACGTCGGAGCCGGGCATCTTCGACTCCCCCACCGTCGGGTCGGCGGCCGCGTCGTATTGGATGGGGCCGGCGACCGGGAGTTCGGGGGCGCGCTGCCTCACCAGTGCCGTCGCGGCGCGCACCCGGTCGACCTCCGCCCCCGACCCGGACTCCCCGGTGGAATAGCTGAGCATCGCCACACGGGGCTCGATGTCGAAGCGTCGGGCCGTCGCCGCCGACGAGATCGCGATGTCGGCGAGCTGCTCGACCGTGGGCTCCGGGATGACCGCGCAGTCGCCGTAGACCAGCACCCGGTCGGCGAGAGCCATCAGGAACACACTCGAGACGACGGAGACCCCCGGGCTCGTCTTCACGATCTCGAAGGCCGGACGGATGGTGTGCGCGGTGGTGTGCCGCGCCCCCGACACCATGCCGTCGGCGAGACCGAGATGCACCATCAGCGTGCCGAAGTACGACACGTCGGTGACGGTGTCGGCCGCCGCCTGGCGCGAGATCCCCTTGTGCTTGCGGGCCTGGGCGTAGACGTCGGTGAAGCGCTCGTGCAGCTCCGGGTCGGTCGTCGCGATCACTCTGGCCGCCTCGATGTCGACGCCGAGCTGGACGGCCCGGGCGCGCACGGCCGACTCGTCGCCGAGGATCGTCAGGTCGGCAACGCCGCGCGTGAGCACGAGGCCGGCGGCCTGCAGGATGCGGTCGTCGTCGCCCTCGGGCAGCACGATGTGCTTGCGTTGCGCGCGGGCGCGCTCGACGAGCAGATGCTCGAACCGCAGCGGCGTCATCACCGACGGCGTCGGCAGGCTCAGCCGCCGCACCAGCTCGAGGGCGTCGACGTGCTGCTCGAAGAGCGTCAACGCGGCGGCGTACTTCTGCGGGCTGTCGGCGGCGAGTCGGCTGCGGGCGTGGGTGATGCGCACCGCGGTGTCGAAGGTTCCGAGAGCGTTCGCCGCCACCGGCAGGGAGGCGTCGAGCGAGTCGATCAGTCGCTGCACGGCGGGCGCGAGCGGGAACCCGCCGTTGAGCACGATGCCGCTCAGGGTCGGGAAGGTCGGCGACAGGTGCGCCATGACCGCACCGAGCACGATCTCCGAGCGGTCTCCCGGCACCACGACGATCGCGTCGTCGGTGAGACGGGGCAGCACGTTGTCGAGCGACATCGCCGCGACGACGGTGTCGCGCACCGGACGGTCCAGTCCCGCCTCGTCGCCGGTGACGAGTGTCGCCTCGGCGGCGTTCAGCACGTGCCGCAGCAACGGAGCGGTGAGTTCGCGGTCTTCCGGGATCGCCCAGACCGGGGTGCGCGGGTGGTCGGCGCCGACCGCGGCGACGATGGCGTCGAGCTGAGCCGGGTCGGAGCGGTTGACGATGATCGCCAGCGGTGCCGCATGCTCGTTCTGCAACTCGGCGACGGAAACGCGCGCGAGTCCGGCGAGCGAGGCGGTCGCGCGGAGCTGACCGTCTTCGCCGCGACCGCCGAGCACCAGCAGCACCGGGGCGGCGAGGTTCGCGGCGATCCGGGCGTTGGTCGCCAGTTCGGTCGGCGACCCGACGTCGGTGTAGTCCGAGCCGAGGATGACGACCGCGTCGCAGGCATCCTCCATCGCGGCGAACCGATCGACGATGCCCGCGAGCGCCGCCTCCGGATTCTCGTGCAGGTCGGCGTAGGTCGTGCCGACGCACTGCTCGTAGTCGATTTCGGCGCTCGCGTGCTCGAGCAGCATTTCGAGCACGTAGTCGCGATCCGGCCCCGACCGCGAGATCGGCCGGAACACTCCGACGCGGGCGACCGAGCCCTTCAACGTCTCCAGCAGGCCGACGGCGATCGTCGACTTGCCCGTGCCGCCTTCGGCGGAGGTCACGTAGATGCGGGTCGCCACGCCTTCCACGCTACGGGAGCGGCGCCGGGACCGACGTCGCGTCGGGCGCGACCTCGCCGACCGGATCGCCGTCCTCATCCGCCGCCGCGAGCTGCCCGCAGGCGCCGTCGATCTCCTTGCCGCGGGTGTCGCGGATCGTCGTCGGGATGCCCCTCGCCTCGAGGCGGCGCACGAACTCCCGCTGCACGTCGGGTTCGCTCGCCGTCCAGATCGACCCGGGCGTCGGGTTCAGCGGGATCGGGTTGACGTGCACCCAGCCGCGCCCGCGGGCGTTGAGCTTCTCGCCGAGAAGGTCGGCACGCCAGCCGTGGTCGTTCATGTCCTTGATGAGGGCGTATTCGATCGAGACCCGGCGCTTCGTGGCGTCGAAGTACGCGCGCGCGGCATCCAGCACCTCGTCGACCTTCCAGCGCGAGTTCACCGGGATGAGTTCATCCCGCAGCTCGTCGTCGGGTGCGTGCAACGAGAGCGCGAAGGTGACCGGGATGCCCTCCGCCGCGAGCTTCCCGATCGCGGGGGCGAGCCCGACCGTCGAAACGGTGATGCCGCGGGCGCTCATCCCGAGTCCATCAGGAGCCGGGGCGACCATCGTGCGCACCGCCTGCATGACGCGCGCGTAGTTGGCGAGCGGCTCCCCCATGCCCATGAAGACGATGTTGCTGACGCGCTCCTGGGAGTGGTCGGTCTTCTTCTTGCCGCCGAGCCGGCCGTCGGCGATGACCCGGTTGGCGCGCACGATCTGGTCGACGATCTCGGCCGTCGACAGGTTGCGGGTGAGCCCCGCCTGGCCGGTGGCGCAGAACGGGCAGTTCATGCCGCAGCCGGCCTGCGACGAGATGCACAGCGTGATGCGGCCGGGATAGCGCATGAGCACCGACTCGACCAGTGCGCCGTCGTGCAGCTTCCAGAGGAACTTGATCGTGTCGCCCTTGTCGGTCTCGAGGCGACGCAGTTCGGTGAGCAGCGGCGGCAGCAGCCCGGCGACGAGTACCTCGCGGTTCGCGGCCGGGAGGTCGGTCATCTGCGCCGGGTCCGAGGTCGAGTGCGTGAAGTAGTGGGTCGCGATCTGCTTCGCGCGGAACGCTGGCATCCCGAGTTCGACGAGACGGGCGGCGCGCTGCTCCGGGGTGAAGTCGGCGAGGTGCACGGGCGGCTTGCCGCGCTTGGGGCTGGCGAACTGCAGGAGGGGGCGGCCCTCGCCGTCGAGCTTCTGCTGCCACCCCTCGGCCTTCGGGCGCACCTGCCGCGTGGTCGTGCGGATGTCGTCGCGCGCGGCGGTCGGCTCGGGACGCGGCGCAGTCATGTCCCCAGGGTACGCGGCGATGCCCGATCGCTTCCCCGTTGTGGGGCTGACGCGGGCCCGCGCGGCCGTCTTATCGTCTCGATATGACCGCGATCAGGACGGCCGCGGCCTCCGGCGCGCCCGCACGACCCCACCTTCTCGCCCGACTCACCGTGGCGCTGCTGCTGCTCACGGTCGCCATCGACGCGCTCTACGTCCTGGGCCTGATCGTCTTCGACCGCGACAACAATCCCGTCGTCAACGTCGGCCTCGCCGTCGCTGCGCAGTGGTTTCCGGTGGCCGTGTTCTGGCTCGTCGCCGCGCGCACGGGTTTCCGCCGGGTTCCGGTGATCCTCGCCGCCGCCGCCGTGACGCTCTCGGCGACGGGCGACGCCTACTATTCGCTCGCGATGGATGCCGACGGCCACCTGCCGTTCCCGTCACCCGCCGACGCGGGCTACCTGTCCTTCTATCCGCTGATGGCCGCGGCCCTCGTGGTGCTGGTCCGTGCCCAGCTGCGCGGCGTCGGCCGACTCGTCCTGCTCGAGATCGCCGTCGCGACCGTGGGCGCGTCCGCCGTCCTAGCTCTCGTCCTCGACCCGGTGATCGGCTCCGCACTCGCGAACGGGAGCGTCGTCGATAACCTCATCTCGGTCTCCTACCCGCTGTTCGACCTCGTCCTCCTCGCCGTCATCGCCGGGGTCGCTGCGGTGCCGAACGTCTCGCTCGGGGCCCGATCCTGGGCGCTGATCACGGGTCTCGCCATCTTCGCCGTCGCCGACGTCGGGTATGCGCTCATCCGGAACTCCTACATCGCCGGCACTCCGCTCGACGCGACGTGGGCGGTCGGCCTCGGGTTCATGAGCTGGTGGGTGGTCGGAGTCGTGACTCCTCGCGACCCGGCCGCGGTCATGTCTCCGCGGGCCTTCCCCGTATCGCTCCCGTCGATTGCGGTCGTCGCCGGAATCGCGGTGCTCATCGTGGGCACCCGAACGCCGGTGTCACTGCTGCCCGTCGTGCTCGCCGCGCTGACCGTGGGCCTCGGTGCCGTGCCGATCATTTTCCGCCAGGCGATGCTCGGCCGGATGCTCGCGGCGCAGAGGGAGGCGGTGCGCCGGCTGACCGCGCTCGATCAGGCCAAGAGCGACATCCTCGTGACGATCAATCACGAGTTCCGTACCCCGCTGACCTCGATCACGGGTCACGTCGAGCTGCTCCTCGACGGCGGCGCGGGCGACCTGCCTCCCGCCGCGACCGCGATGCTCCAGACGATCGAACGCAACGCCGAGCGGTTGCAGCGCCTGGTCGACGACGCCTTCACCGCGTCACAGTTCGAGGAGGGGCGCGTACCCGCCTTTCGCGAGCGGGTGGACGTCGCCGGCTTGGTCGCGAACGCCGTCGCGCGCTGCGAGCCTCTCGCCGCCGGTCGCAGCGTCCGACTCGTCGCCGACCTGGCGGCCGCGACTCTCGCGGTTGAGGGCGAGCCCGAGCATCTCGAGCGGGCGCTGGCGAAACTCGTCGACAACGCGGTCAAGTTCTCGCAGCCCGGTGGCCGGGTGTCCGTGACCGTCGAAGGTTCGGACGACGGCAGGGACGCCGTCATCCTGATCGGCGACGAGGGGATCGGCATCCCCGCCGACGATATCCCCCGGCTCTTCACCCGCTTCTTCCGGGCATCGAACGTGCAGAGCGCGGCCATCCCGGGCGTCGGACTCGGGCTCTGCATCGCCCAGCAGATCGTGCGGGCTCACGATGGGAGTATCGCGGTCAACTCCGGGGTGGGCCACGGAACGACGATGACCGTCCGGCTGCCGCTCGCGCCCGCTTAGCCTGGATCCACCGATGTTGGGCGGTCCGTTCGGGCGTCCTGACGTGGAAATGCCTCCCGGATCAGGGAAAGTAGAACTTGCGTGGGGTTCTGTTCGACTGATTCGAGAGGCATCTCGTAGATGCAATGCAAGCATGCTCCGCCGCGCTGTCAGCGGTGTTCGACGAAGCGAATCTCGTGTCGGCCGCGGCTCACGTTGGTTGTCAAAGCGGCGTTGAGCCATTCGCGGTAGGCGTCCACAAAGGTAGTCGTCGCGGTGTTGGCCGCGTTCGAGTCGTGAGAGTTCGGGCCAGATGCCCAAGTGGCTGGCGGCGGCTTCGAGGCTGATGCCGCCCCGCTGTAGCAGGGTCGGAGGTCGTCGACGCATGGGATCTCGACGGGTTTGGTGAGCAGCGTGAAGACTTCTCGGGCGACTGACCGTTTGAGGCAGCGGATCCCAGGAGTCAGGTTCGCTGGCCGGGGAGAGTTCCCGGTGCGGACAGCTCCCGGCGGCTCTGCCGTGTGGGATGGAATCGCTTGATCTGCACGAGGGCGGGGGGCTCGTGTTCGATGGCGCCCTCGTTCACCCAGCCAATGATGTCGCTGGTCACGGAGCCCTCGAGCACCGAGCCGATCCAGACAGGCTCCGCCCCTGCGTCGCGGCCTTCCTGCCCGGGAACGAGCACGACGACGTTGGAGAAGTCGCACGCATCCAAGCACTTGCTGACCGTGACCGTTGCGGCGTGCCTGTCGATCCCCTCGCGGAACCGGGCCAGCTGGGCGGCGTGGTCGACGCCTCGATGTTTGCGCTGGCTGCCGCAATCGCCGCCGCGGCACACCACGAGGACGGGGCGGCGGGGCTCGAAGGGCTGATCCGACTTTGCGCGGCGTTTCGCCATGGAGTGCCTCACTTCATATGGGGTTCGCCGCGCCCCGGCGCTACCAATCTATGTCAGTATATTCGCATGGACGCAGATATATGGAGGTGTGGTCGGCTGCTGGACAGCGACCATGTCGAGCTGGCGGCGGAGGTCTTCGGGATGCTCGCTGACGCCACGCCCATCCGGATTCTTGTGTACCTGAAGCACGTCGGTGAGATGACCGTCAATCATCTCGCAGACGTGGTCGACAAGACTCCGGCGGCCGTGTCCCAGCATCTCGCGAAACTGCGTCTGGCCCGCATCGTCGCCGCTCGCCGGGACGGATCCCGCGTGTTCCACCGGCTCGAGAACCAGCATGTCGGCCGCCTGCTGTCCGACGCGATACTGCAGGCCGAGCATGCGCTAGGCGGCACGGCACGCCACCATCACACTCAAGCTCGAAACGCCGGTATCTCGGCAGAAATGGAAACCGCCTGATGACGAGCACCCTTATCGACCCGCCCGTGCGCGACGGCGGCCGGGTTTTGGCGAAACCACCATCGATCTTCGTCACCGGGGCCCGACTCCCGGAGGTTAGATGGTCCGCTCTGGCGCTGATGCTGTTCCTGGTCGCCTGGCCGCTGCAGATGCTCGGCGCGCCCGAGCCGGTGTGGTGGGGTCTCTACATCGCCTGCTACATCGCAGGCGGGTGGGAGCCGGCATGGGCGGGGATCAGCGCCCTCCGGAAGGGGACTCTCGACGTCGACCTGCTGATGATCGTCGCCGCGATCGCAGCACTGAGCATCGGGCAGATCTTCGACGGTGCACTGCTGATCATCATCTTCGCGACCAGCGGCGCCCTGGAAGCGCTCGTCACCCAGCGGACCGCGGATTCAGTCAGCAGCCTGCTCACCCTCGCTCCAGAACGCGCTACCCGCATTACACGATCCGATGCGGGCGACGTACTCAACGAAGTGAACACCGCCGACCTCCGGGTCGGTGAGCTGATCCTCATCCGCCCCGGTGAGCGTGTCGGCGGTGATGGGATCGTGGTCGACGGCCTCAGCGAGGTCGACCAAGCCGCAATGACCGGCGAATCCATCCCCGTCCGCCGTGGCGTGGGTGATGAGGTTCTGTCCGGAACCGTCAACGGAACCGGCGCGCTCACCGTACGCATCACCCGCCCCGCCAGCGAGTCAGTGATCGCTCGGGTGGTCACTTTAGTCACGGAAGCGTCTGAGACCAAGTCGAGTCGGCAGCTGTTCATCGAGAAGGTCGAACAGCGCTACTCCCTGGGCGTCATCGTCGCGACACTCTTGGTCTTCTTCCTCCCATTCGCCTTCGGGGCGCACTTTGAGGAAGCGCTCCTGCGCGCGATCACCTTCATGATCGTCGCCTCTCCCTGCGCCGTGGTGCTCTCGACTATGCCGCCGCTGCTGGCCTCGATCGCGAACGCCGGTCGCAACGGTGTCCTCGTGAAATCCGCGACGGTCATGGAACGACTGGGACGCACCCAGCTCGTCGTCTTTGACAAGACTGGCACCCTCACCGAGGGCGCACCGCAGGTGCGCTCCGTCCTGCCCGCCGCCGACCACACCGACGCCGAGGTCCTCCGGCTGGCCGCTGCCGTCGAACAACACAGCGAGCATCCGCTAGGGCGCGCCATCGCCCGCGCGGCCGGGCCTGATATCGCAGCAGCAGCCGACTTCCGCGCACTTCCAGGGCGAGGAGTCGAGGGAACTGTCCACGGCCGCATCGTGCGCGTGATCCAGTCCGACACCGAACATCCAGAACTGCTCGGCACGGTCGTCGATGTGCTGGTGGACGACACCAGGATCGGCACCGTGGTGCTCGACGATGCTCTCCGCCCCGATGCTGCTGCGACCGTCGCGCGGACCCAGCAGCTCACGACCCATCCCACCCATCTGCTGACCGGGGACAACGACCACACGGCCGCGGACATCGCACAGCGCACCGGGATCACGGAGGTGCGCGCACGCCTGCTCCCCGCTGACAAAGCTGCCGCGGTTCAGGAACTCGAACGCGGCGGAACCCCCGTCATGGTGGTCGGTGACGGCGTCAACGACGCCCCTGCCATCGCCGCAGCGAGCACCGGCATCGCGATGGGACGCCATGGCTCCGATCTCGCGCTCGACACCGCAGACGCGATCGTCATCCGCGACGAGCTCTCCGCCATCCCTAGCGTCATCGCGCTTTCCCGCAAAGCGCACCGGTACGTGGTGGCGAACTTGATCATTGCCGGGACCTTCATCACCGTCCTCGTCACCTGGGACCTCGTCGCAACCCTTCCGCTGCCGCTGGCTGTCGCCGGCCACGAAGGATCCACCGTCATTGTCGCCCTCAACGGGCTGCGGCTGCTGCGCCGCTCCGCCTGGAAATAGCACGCACGAACCGAGAGGAATCACATGTCCGTCGTCAAGATCAACGCCCTACACGTCCCAGAAGGAGCCGGCCCCGAGCTCGAGCAGCGATTCGCTGCCCGCCCGCACCGGCTCGCCGATCAGCCTGGGTTCGAAAGCTTCCAACTCCTACGCCCGACCGCCGGTGAAACCCGCTACTTCGTGGTCAGCACCTGGACCAGCGAAGACGACTACCAGGCGTGGCGCAACGGCAAAGCCGGCGAGCACCACGGCGGCAACCACCGCCCCGTGGCCCCGAGCGCCGACCTCCTCGAGTTCGAGACCGTCGAACTCTAGACACCCACCTCAGCCTCCCCGCCGCCCAGCTGAGGGGCGGGGAGGCTGGGCCTCAACCGGTCCGGTACACCCTCCTCGTACCCATCCAGAACCAGGCGGGCGCAGCAGCTCCACCCCGATCGAACGGACCCAACCGTGCTTGATGTACTACGAAACAGCTCCTACCGGAAACTGTTCGGCGCACAGGTCGTCGCGCTGATCGGCACCGGTCTGCTGACCGTGGCGCTCGGGCTGCTCGCCTTCGACATCGCCGGCGGTGATGCCGGAGTGGTGCTCGGCACCGCACTGACCATCAAGATGCTCGCCTACGTCGGCGTCGCCCCGATCATTTCAGCGATCACGGGACACATTTCCCGGAAGGTGCTGCTGGTTTCAGCGGACATCCTGCGAGCTGCGGTAGCGGTCTCGCTGCCGTTCGTGTCCGAGGTGTGGCAGATCTACTTGCTCATCTTCGTGCTGCAGGCCGCCTCCGCGACCTTCACACCAGCGTTCCAGGCCGTGATCCCGGAAGTGCTGCCCGACGAGCGCCAATACACGCGAGCTCTTTCCTTGTCACGCCTCGCCTACGACCTCGAAGCACTCGTCAGCCCAGCACTCGCAGCCCTCCTGCTGACGGTCATCACCTACAACAACCTCTTCGTGGGAACCTTCGTCGGGTTCCTTGGCTCGGCGATACTCGTCCTCGCCACAGCATTCCCCCGGATAAGACCGCGCCCGCCAGCCCGGTTCTTCGACCGCCTCACCCAAGGCGCTCGAGTGTTCTGGCGCACACCAGAACTGCGGAGCCTACTCGCGTTGAACCTGGTGGTCGCGACATCGACAGGGATGGTCATCGTCAACACGGTCGTCCTCGTTCAAGGACTCCTCAACCGGCCACAAACCGACGTCGCGATCTTGCTCGCTGCGTACGGAGCCGGATCGATGATCGTCGCCCTGGCCCTGCCGAAGGTACTCGACCGGCTACCCGACCGAAAGGTGATGCTCGCCGGAGCGACGGCACTTCCCGCCGGCCTTCTCGCCGCGGCGATGGTCATCGCGCTTCCCGCTGGTACCATCACCTGGGTCGCACTGATCGCGGTCTGGTTGTTGCTCGGAGCGGCAACCGCCCTGGTGCTCACCCCATCATCACGGCTTCTCCGGCGCTCCTCGGACGAGACAAACCGGCCGGCCGTGTTTGCGGCCCAGTTCTCGCTCTCCCACGCCTGCTTCATCCTCACCTACCCCACCGCTGGCATCCTCGGCGCGCTCATTGGCCTTCCGGCGACCGCCCTTGTGCTCTCCGCGGTCGGCGTCATCGCAGCCATTGCCGCCCGACTGGCCTGGTCCGCCGCGGCCCCCCAAGGCTTTGACGGCAGAAACTTGAAACTTGCACCTCGCGGAGGAGCCGGAACCGGATGACCGCCCCTCGCCTGCCACGAATCGGAGGACTCGCGCATAACCACTCGAGCAGGGCAGCTGACGGCTCTGAGAACCGAACTAGAATCTTCAGATGGATGCAGATATGAACAAGTGCACGTTCACTGTCGACAGCCAATTCGTCGAGATGGCCGTCGAGGTCTTCACCCTGCTCGCTGATGCGACCCGAGTCCGCATCATCCTGGCCTTGCGTGACGGAGAACAGTCCGTCAGCGACCTCGCCGAACTGGTGGGCAAGAGCCCGACCGCTGTCTCCCAGCATCTCGCGAAACTACGCTGGGGACGCATCGTGAAGGTCCGCCAGGAAGGCACCCGCATGTTCTACACCCTCGTCGACGAACACGCGCGCCGACTAGTGGCTCATGCCGTCTACCAGGCTGAGCACGCGCTCGACGAGACACCCGCCCACCACAACGCCGTTGCCAACATCGACGATATCGAAGAGACCCTGGCAGAGACACCAGGACCATTCACCCGTTGAGACGAAGGTCCACCCGTACTCGCGAAATCAGCTTGACTTCTTCATTGAGAGTCCACTGATCGGGCGCGGCGCGTTAAGCCGAGAATGCCCATCGGATCAGGGAAAATTTAGCTTGTCTAGAGTCCAGTTCCCACAGATTCGAGAGGCATCTCGTAGATGCAATTCAAACATGCTCCGGCCGCCGTGTCTGTGTCATTCGATGACCCGAATCTCGTGTCGGCTGCGGGCTTGGTTCCCATCATGAAACTCGCCGAGAAGGCCGGCCTTCGCCGCCTCGCCGAGCGGTGGCTCAGCGTTCCGACGGACAAGGGCGCCAATGCCGGGCTGAAGGTCGCGTCGCTCGTGGGCGGCATGGTCGCCGGTGCGGACTCGATCGACGACATGGCACTCCTCCGCCACGGCGGCATGCGGAAGCTCTTCACCTCCTGCTACGCACCCTCGACGCTCGGCTCGTTCCTGCGGGCCTTCACCTTCGGTCACGTCCGCCAACTCGACGCGGTCGCGTCCCGGTTCCTGGCCAACCTCTCCGAAGCAGCACCCGTGCTCGGCGGCGGAGCCGACGACGGGTGGGTGTTCGTCGACGTCGACGACACGATCATTGAGGTTCACGGGCATCAGAAGCAGGGCGCCGGGTTCGGGTACTCCGGCGTCCGCGGACTGAACGCGCTCCTCGCGACGGCGGCCACGACCATGTCGGCGCCGGTGGTCCTCGCGCAGCGGTTGCGCCGCGGCGGAGCGGGTTCGCCGCGTGGCGCCGCCCGGCTGGTCCGTGACAGCTTGGCCACCCTCCGCCGCCTGCCCGGGATGAGAAACGCCCGGGTGCTGCTCCGAGCCGACTCCGCGTTCTACGGTCACGCCACGATCGGCGCGGCGAACCGGGCCGGGGCGGCGGTGTCGGTGACCGCCCGCATGGACTCCGCGATCAAACGTGCGATCACGACCATCCCCGACGATGCCTGGGAGGCGATCGAGTACACCGACGCGATCTACGACGAAGACACCAAGAGGTGGGTCTCGACCGCGGAGGTCGCCGAGGTCCCGTTCACCGCGTTCACCTCACGGAAGAAGGCCGAGCACATCGTCGGGCGTCTGGTGGTGCGGCGCATCCCGGAACTGAACCAGCACAACCTCGATCAGCCGACCCTGTTCGACACGCACCGCTTCCACGCGTTCTTCACCACCAGCACCCTGGACACCGTGACCGCGGACAAGACCCATCGCGGTCACGCGATCATCGAGCAGGTCAACGCCGATCTGAAGCACAGCGCCCTCGCACACCTGCCTTCCGGGGTGTTCAACGCGAACGCCGCCTGGCTCGTCCTGGCCGTGATCGCGTTCAATCTCGCCCGTGCCGCCGCGACCATCGCCGGCGCCGGCCTGGCCAAGGCCACCACCGCCACGATCCGCCGGAAGCTCGTCACCGTCCCGGCGCGGATCGCTTCCTCGGCACGGCGCATCACCCTGCACCTGCCCGACCAGTGGCCCTGGGAACTCGCGTGGACCGCGCTGTTCGATCACGTCGGCGGATCACCGCCGCCGGCCCCGACGACCTGACCATCCAGCCGACGCAGGCGCAACCAGGACGACCAGTGGAACACCCGGGCGGACAGGTCCGGCACTCAGCCGCGCCCACCCGACGACGAACTCAGCCGAATCGAAATCAGCCACCCATCACGGGCTCGTCGGTGGATCGAGGCTTAGGCAGCCGCCGCCCTCCAACGTCGGGCGAGCAGGACGCCGGCCGCCAGCAGCACGCCCCCGAACGCCGCGGCGTACCAGGCGGCGTCGCCCGGGATGTCGAGGTACACCGTGATGCCGAGGATGCGCGACAGGCCCCACGGCAGCAGGCCCATCTGGTCGTTCCACACGGTGAGGGCGGTCTCGAGGCCGACGAGCCCGATGAGCGCCGCGATGCCTCCGACCACCAGGCCGACACCCGCCAGCGCGACGCCGAGGGCGCGACGGGCGCCGACCTGCACGGCGAGGGTCCAGGCCGCGGCGACGACGAGCCAGAGCAGCAGCGCGAACGCGATCGTGACGTAGAGCGAGCGGCGGGTCGGGTCGGTCCAGAAGCCGAACCAGTAGCCGCCCGGTCCGGTCGGCGCGAGCACGGCGAGCAGCAACACCGTGCGCAGCACCGCGACGCCGCCGATCGTCGCGACGACGGGCCAGACCGCCGCGCGGCGGGACGCGAGCACGGCGACGAGCGCGAAGAGGGCCCAGGCGGCCAGCATCACGAGCGCGTGCGCGGGCGCTTCGAACCAGGTGAGGATGCCGCGGCTCACCACCAGCGCGACGGCCGGCACCGCGATCAGCACCACGCGCTCGCGGGCCCCGAGTGCCGCGACCGCCTCGGGCGCGCGCCAGGGCCGGGTCGCCGCGGTCAGCATCGCCGCAGCGGCCCCCGCTCCCGGGATGCGCCGAACCCGGGGATGCCGCGCCGCGATCCCCGCGGCCAGCCAGAGCACCAGCAGGGCGAGCAGCACGCGGGCCGCCCCGGCCATCGGCAGGTCGCGTTCGGCGCGCGCGACGCCGAGGTCGGCGGCGGTCAGGTTGAGCGGCGGATGCTGCACATCACCGGTGTACGCCGTCAGGTGTTGCTCGGCGAGCACGCGGTACTCCTGCAACGCGGAATTCCAGGCGGCGTACGCCTCGGGCGACCCGGTGTCGTGCCACTCGGCGAAGCGCAGGAAGTACGCGCGGTACGCGCCGAGCACCCCGAGGGTCGACTGCTCGTAGTCGACGGCGGCGAGCATCTGCTGCCGCATGCCGGGGTACCACTGCGCCTCGTCGGTCGCGGCGAGCAGCTCGCGCATCCGCTCGACGGCATCCATCGCCCGATCGCCCCCGGCGATCGCCTCGTCGAGATCATCCCGGCTGATCGCGTAGACGACGTCGAGCACCGCGCTGTCGCCGGTGAGGATGTCCCACTCGAACAGCCACATCATCGGCGGCGGCTCCAGTCCGATGGCGTAGACCTTCCGGTCGGCGAAAGGTCCGATGTACAGCCCCTCGGTGATCGCCTCTCGGGACAGCGACATCGCCGCGCCGATCTGGGCGACCGTGGCGGCATCCGGGCTCAGCCAGCGCGCCGCCCAGTCGGCGGTGATGGCGGCGGGCTCGAGCGACGGGTCGCGCGCGAGCCTCACGGCGAGTTCGGTGTTGAGTTCCGGCAGCTGCCAGAATCCGCTCGTCAGCTCGAGGCTCATCGGCCCGGCGCGCCACGGGCCGCCGTCCTGCGTCCACACCCAGACGCCTTCGACGTTCGGATTCGCCGCGAGAAACCGCTGCAAGGCGTCCCGGTAGAGCGAGCCGAGATCGTTCGGGAACGCCCCGAAGAACTCGAACTCGCGCCGCGACTGGAACTCGACGATGCGCCGCTGGTCGCCGACCTCGAGCGTGTCGTTGAACGGCAGGCGGCTGTAGAAGTCGCCCAGCGTGTACTTCGTCGAGACGACGAGGTTCGGCGAGTCGAGCCCGTCGAGCACGGCGGCGTAGGACTCGGGCGAGGTGTGCATGTCGCCGACCGCGCCGACGCCGACGCTCCAGCTGCGGAAGATGACGTCGGTGCCGCTGCCCTCCGCCTGCGCGCTGAGCGTGGTGAGCATCGCCCGCACGGCATCCACCGTCGTCACGTCGAGAGTCGAGTAGTAGTCGAAGCCGGGCAGGTCGTAGATCGCCCCCGCCTCGCCGATGCGGAGGACGAGCCCGTCGAGCTCCGGGATGGCGGCGTACAGCTCGTCGAGGCCGCTCGCGTAGACCGCCCACAGCGCGGGATCCGTCGTGTCGAGCGACCCGAACTCGTCGACCAGGTAGCGCTCGAGCGGCGTCGTCAGCGCGAGCATGTCGGTGCGGAGGTAGATCTCGAGACCCAGGCTCTGCGCATACCGGAACATCGGACGGAACGCTTCGCGCATCGCCTCGGCGCGCGCGACGTACTCGGGCTCGCCAACGTACACACCCGCCGCGTCGAAGGTCAGGTACTCGATGAGCCCCGGGAACGCGATGGCGGTGAATCCCTGCGAGGCGACGTGGCGCGCATACTGCTCGAACGTGTCGCCGTCGGCGGCGACGGCGGCCTGGTCGACGTACGGCGCGTCGGGAAGCAGCGCATCGCGGAAGGCGCCCGACGCGTGCGAGTAGTCATCACCTGGCAGCCACTCCGACTCGTCCGCGGCGACACCGACGGCGCCGAGGTCGGCCATCCGGAACGGCAGGCGCGAAGTGACCGTCTCGCCGAGGCGCTCGGTCACCGCTCGCCCGGCACGGATGCCCGCCGCGAGGTCGTACAGCCCGCGGGCGGCGCCGGCCTCCGTCGCGGCCTCGATCCGCAGCGACGTGGCGTCGCCGGTGAGCGTGTAGCTGTCGTCGTCGCCCGCGCCGCCGCTCGTGATCGTCAAGCTCGCCGCGCCGTCGTAGCCGCCCGCGTCACCGAGCGCGAGTGCGAGCTCGTCGGAGGCGGCGGCGAGCCGCGGGGCGTCGGGCGCGATCCACTCGAGACGCGGCGGCAGCACCCGCTCCCGCTCGGGCGCGGCGGTGAGCTGCTCGACGGGGATGTCGACATCCTCGGTTCGGATGCCGAGCTGATCGGTCAGCACCACCGCGACGCCCGCGCCCGAGGCCAGCAGCACGGCGCTCGCGACCACGAGCAGGAGGGAGCGACGGATGCTCATGTCCCGCACGTTACTGCTCGGCGTCTGCTATTGCTCGCTCAACGCCGCGAGAACCTCGAGCGCGTCGTCGCGGCGGTCCGCGGGCACCAGCAGGTGGTCGTGGTGGAAGCCGGCGAGCACGTTGCAGCTGATGCCGGCGTCGGCGAGCGCCGTCGAGAACGCCGCCGTCAGCCCGACCGCGGCGAGGCTCGAGTGCACGGTGAGGGTGATCCAGGCGGCGACGAAGTCGTACGGGATGCCCGCGGCGTCGGCGTCGTCTCGGCGCAGCACGAGGGTCGTCCCCTCGTCTTCGCGGATGACGGCCTCGGCGGGCAGGTCGGCCGCCTCCGACGTCACGACCACGAACTCGCCGTCGCGGGCTTCCGGGCGCATCGAACGGATCAGTTCCTCGAGATCCGTCAGGCCGCTCATCGCCTCGATGTTACCGCCGGTCGTCCAACCGGGCAGCCGACGACATCGCGCCCGCCCCCTCAGGTGGCCGCCTGGTAGCGCGTCGTCGGCCGACCGGCGGCGGAATGGTCGAGGGATCGCGACGCGGCCCCCCCGTCGACGAGGTGCTCGAGATATCGTCGGCTGCTCACCCGCGAGAGGCCGACCCGCGCCCCCACCTCGGCGGCCGACGACCCGGGCGACCCCGCCAGAGCCGACCGTACCGACTCCAGGGTCTCGGGACTGAGTCCCTTCGGCAGGCCTGCGGGCGAACGGCGGGGCGTCATCAGCTCATCGATCTGCGCTTGGCCGAGCGGGGCGTTCTCGTGCCGCCCCCCGGCGAGCGCCGACAACTCGCGGGCGACGTCGCCGAGCCGGTGCCGCAGGTCGTCGGCCGAGAAGGGCTTCGCCAGGTAGTGGCGCACCCCTGCACGCCGGGCATCCCGCACGGTGTCGACGTCGCGCGCGGCCGTCACCGCGATCACCTCGAACCGGCGGCCGCGATCGCCGCGCACGACCCGCAGCACCTCGATGCCCGAGAACTCCGGCAGATGCATGTCGAGCATCACGATGTCGGGCGCCGTGGCCCGGATCGCCGCGACCGCGTCGGGGCCGGTGCCGGCGATCCCGCACACCACGAAACCGTCGAGCCGGGCGAGGAACGACTCATGGAGCCGGGCCACGATCTCGTCGTCGTCGACGATCAGCACGCGCAGGGGCTCGCTCATGCGCCCGCCGGGGCCGGGGCGCGCCGTCGCCGCGACGACCGGATCGGGAGCACGATCGTGAACCGCGCCCCGCCGAGTGCGGATTCGCCGAGCTCGATCGTGCCCTGCCGCCGCTCGACGACCCGGCGCACGAGTGCGAGGCCGATCCCCCGGCGGTGCCGGGGATCGTCGTCGGGCGACTTCGTGCTCATCCCCTCGGTGAAGATCCAGCCGCGTAAGTGGTCGGGCACCCCGGGGCCGGAGTCCTCGACCCGGATCTGCAGGTCACCCCCGACGCGGGCCGTGACCTCGATCCGATCGCCCACCCCGCACGCCTCGACCGCGTTGTCGACGAGGTTGCCGAGGATCGTCACCAGATCGGCCCCGAGACCCGAGCCGAGCCCGGCGGCGACCCGCCCCGTCTGGGTCACGTCGAGGTCGATCCCGAGCTCCCGCGCCTGCGCCGCCTTCACCGAGAGCAGCGCCGTCAGCTCCGGATCGTCGAGCAGGGTCGCCCCGTCCCGCAGGCCGATCGACCCGCCGGGCGTGCGACGGGCGATGAACGCGCGGGCCTCATCGCCGCGCCCGATCTCGAGCAGGCCCGACACGACGTGCATCGCGTTCGCGAACTCGTGCGCCTGAGCCCGCAACCCCTCGGTCAGCGACTGCGCCCCATCGACCCGTCGCAGCACCTCGTGCAGCTCGGTGTGGTCGCGCAACAGCAGCGTCGCGGCCACCCGCTCGCCGCCGACCCGCGCGCCGGTGCTGCGGGCGATCAGCACCCGCTCACCGGCCAGCACCAGTCGCCCCTCCTGCTCCCCCTGTTCGAGCACGTCGGCGAGCGCTCCGCCGAGCACCTCCCCGGCCGGCCAGCCCAGGAGGTCGTCGGCCGGAACACCGAGCAACTGCGCGGCGGCGTCGTTGACCAGCTCGATGGTGCCTCGTTGGTCGACGGTGACGACGCCCTCGGTGAGGCGGTGCAGCGTGGTCTCGCGGTTCTCCACCAGCGACGCGATCTCGCGCGGTTCGAGCCGGTAGATGCGCCGGCGGATGATCCTGGTGACGAGCGCCGCGCCCAGGACGCCGACGACCGCGGAGCCCCCCATCGCGACGAGCAGCCAGTAGAGGTTGCCCATGAACTCGGCGCTGAGCTCCGATTCGAGGATGCCGACGCTCACCGTGCCGACGATCTGCTCGCCGAGCCAGATCGGCACCTTGACCCGCCACGACGTGCCCAGCGTGCCGGTCTGGGTGCCGACGTAGATCTCGCCCGACAGCGGCACCGACGGATCGGTCGAGACCATCTCACCGATCCGGGCGGGGTCGGGGTGGGAGTACCGGATGCCCTCGGCATCGGTCACGACGACGTACGTGACGTTCGAGGCTTTGCGGATCAGCTCGGCGATCGGCTGGATGACTGCGGCGGGATCGTCGTCGTCGAGCGCCTCGAGCACGGCCGGCAGCCGTGACACCGACAAGGCGACGGCCTGCATCCGTTCCTGGTAGGCGTTGCGGATCGAACGCTCTTGGAGGGCGCCCGCGACGATGCCCGTGCCGACGGTCACGATGCACACGATCAGCACCTGCAACAGCAGGAGCTGAACGCGCAGCGTCATCGACCGCATCCCCTCATTGTGTCCGACGGCCGGGTCGCGTGAGAAGGGTCGCCCGCGTCCAATAGTTACGGAACTAGCGCCGTCCGATCTGGGCGGCCTATCGTGCGTGCCTAGCACCGCCGGCTGCGACGACGCATCCGGTTACGAAGCTCACGAAGGAGTGAACATGCGGATCACCGCACTCGCGGCGGTCGCCGCGGTCGGCGTCATCGCCCTGGCCGGCTGCGCGGCACCGACCCCGGCGGCCACCGACGGCAGCGTCGCGATCACCGATGTCAACGTCATCGTCCCGGCCGATCCGGGCGGCGGGTGGGACCAGACCGGGCGCGCTCTCGCCGACACCCTGACCAGCGAAGGGCTCGTCGACTCGGCTCCGGTCACCAACGTCCCCGGCGCCGGCGGCACCGTCGGCCTCGCCGAGCTGGCGACCGAGAACGACCCCAACACGCTGATGATGATGGGTCTGGTGATGGTGGGCGCGGTGGAGACCAACGCCTCGGCCAACCGCATCGAGGACAACACGCCGATCGCGCGCCTCACCGAGGAGGCGCTCGTGATCGTCGTACCCGACTCCTCGCCATACCGGACGCTGAGCGACCTCGTCGACGATGTGCTCGAGAACGGTCAGGACGTCACCATCACCGGCGGCTCCGCGGGCGGGGCCGACCACATCCTCGCCGGGCTGCTGCTCGGTGAGGCGGGTCTGTCATCGGCCGAGATCACCGACAAGCTCAACTACATCCCGAACTCCGGCGGCGGCGAGGCGGCGACCCTGCTGCTGGGCAACAACGTCTCGGCCGGCATCTCGGGAGTCGGCGAGTTCGTCTCCCAGATCGAGGCGGGCGCGTTGCGCGCGCTCGCCGTCTCGTCCGACACCCCGGTCGCGGCGCTGCCGGACGTGCCGACGATCATCGACGAGGGCTACGACGTGTCGCTGACCAACTGGCGCGGGGTCATCGCCCCTCCCGGCATCGACGACGCGCAGCGGACCGCGCTGATCGACCTCGTCACGAAACTGCGCGACTCGGCCGCCTGGACCGCGGTGCTCGAAGAGAAGGGCTGGACCGACGCGTTCCTCGCGGGCGACGAGTTCAGCAGCTACCTCGACACCAACATCTCGGATGTCGCTTCGACGCTGAAGGACATCGGCCTCATCTGATGTCCGCCCCCGTCACCACCCCCGAGGCCGGGCGTCAGCCGACGTCCGGCCTCCGGGCGCGGATCGGCGAACTGATCTTCGCCGGCCTCTCCCTCGCGCTCGGTGTCTTCGCCCTCGTCGGCAGTTTCGGCATCCGCGTGCCGGAGTCGAACCGTGTCGGGCCCACGGTCTTCCCGGTCGTGGTCGCCGTCATCCTGATGATCTCGGCCGCCGCCGTGCTGGTCGGCGTGTTGCGGGGCCGGTTCGGTTCGCCCGAGGAGTCCGAAGACGTCGACCTGTCGCACCGCCCCGACTGGCTCACGATCGCGAAGCTGGTCGGCTTCCTGGTGGCGCATCTGCTGCTGATCGAACTGATCGGCTGGGCGTTCGCCGCCGCGATCCTGTTCGGCGGATCGGCGTGGGCGCTCGGCGCCAAGCGCTGGTGGGTCGCCCTCCTCGTCGGGCTCGGCATGGGCCTGACCGTGCAGATCGTGTTCGGCGAGCTGCTCGGACTCTCCCTCCCCCTCGGCCCCGCGCTCGCGTGGCTGGCACCCCTGATCTAGGCGTCGCACATGGACAATTTCAACCTCCTGCTCGAAGGCTTCGCGACGGCGCTGCGTCCCGAGTACCTCGTCTTCGCGTTCCTCGGCGTGCTCATCGGCACCGCCGTCGGCGTGCTCCCCGGCATCGGACCGGCGATGACCGTCGCCCTGCTGCTGCCGCTGACGATGACCCTCGACCCGTCGGCGGCGATCATCACCTTCGCCGGCATCTACTACGGCGGCATGTACGGAGGCTCGACGACGAGCATCCTGCTGAACACGCCAGGCGAGTCGGCGTCGATCGTGACGGCCATCGAGGGCAACAAGATGGCCCGAATGGGGCGCGGTGCGGCCGCGCTCGCCACCGCCGCCATCGGCTCCTTCGTCGCCGGCACCATCGCGACCCTCGGGCTCACCTTGCTCGCGCCGACGCTCGCCGCTCTCGCCGTGCAACTCGGGCCGGCCGACTACGTCGCCCTCATCGTCATCGCCTTCATCACCGTCGGCGCCCTGCTCGGCAACTCGGTGTGGCGGGGCATGGTGTCGCTCGGCATCGGGCTGTTCATCGGGCTGATGGGCACCGACTCGCTCTCCGGTCAACAGCGCTACACCCTCGGGGTGCCGCAGCTCGCCGACGGCGTCGATGTCGTGCTCGTCGCCGTCGGACTCTTCGCGGTCGGCGAAGCGCTCTACGTCGCCTCGATGCTGCGCACCGGCAAGGTCGACGTCATCCCGCTGACCAAGGGCTGGCGCTCCTGGATGACCAAGGACGACTGGAAGCGGTCGTGGAAGCCCTGGCTGCGCGGTACCGCGATCGGATTCCCGATCGGCACCATCCCCGCGGGTGGAGCCGACGTGGCGACTTTCCTCTCCTACGCGGCCGAGAAGAAGCTCAGCAAGAACAAGAAGCAGTTCGGTCGCGGAGCCATCGAGGGCGTGGCCGGACCGGAGGCGGCGAACAACGCCGCCGCGGCCGGGGTGCTCGTGCCGCTGCTGACCTTGGGCCTGCCGACGACCGCGACCGCCGCAATCATCCTCTCGGCGTTCCAGTCCTACGGCATCCAGCCTGGCCCGCAGCTGTTCGCCAACCAGCCGGCGCTGGTCTGGGCGCTGATCGCGAGCCTCTACATCGGCAACGTCATCCTGATCGTGCTCAACCTGCCGCTGGTGGGCATCTGGGTGAAACTGCTGCAGATCCCGAGGCCCTACCTGTATGCGGGCATCCTGACCTTCGCAGCGTTCGGCGCCTATGCGCTGAACTTCGCGGTCGCCGACATCGTGGTGCTCGTCATCATCGGCGTCGCCGGATACTTCATGCGCCGGTACGGGTATCCGATTGCGCCGCTGGTGATCGGTCTCATCCTGGGTCCGATGGCCGAGAAGCGGTTGCGGCTCGCGTTGCAGTTGAGCCAGGGAGATCTGACCACTCTCGTAACGCAGCCGTTCGCCGCGACAGCGTACGCCGTTCTGGCGGTGCTGATCGGGGTGGGGCTGTGGTTGCGCCGCCGCCAGAAGCGGTTCGAGCAGCGCATGGCCGAGGAGCTGGCGAACGCCCCCGAGGAGGTCCCCGACCTCAATCGGTGAGGATGTCGCCGTCGACGGAGAACCAGTGGGCGCCCGGAACTCGACGACCCCGGTCCGGTCAGCGGGCACGCCCCCGATGGTGTCGACGATCTGCAGGCGGCGCCAGACGACGTCGCCGTCCAGGTCGATCACGGCCGGGCGGGTGGAGGGATGCCAGCACGCCAGGAGGTGGGCGGAGAGGCCGCGTTGGAAAGCGGTGAACCGCGATCGCAGGAGGGCTTGCGCCGTCGGCGCGGCCGTCCCGTCGTGGCTCGGACCGCAGCAGACCTCGTAGCCCGAGCCGTTGCCGCATGCGCAGCACATCGGTCGGGTCAGACGACGCCGTCGTACTCGTCGTCGTCCGCGACGGGCCCCGGGTCGGGACGCGCCGGGCGCTCGCCGATCGCGGTGCCCGGCTCGCGACCGGTGCCGGGCGCGAACTTCTCCCGCTCGTCGACCAGCCACTCTGGCCGCTCGGCGAGCAGGGCGCGGATCTCGGCCGTCGTTAGCGAGTCGCTGACCCCGCCGCGGGCGAGCGCCGAGTTGGAGACCCCGAGCCGGCGGGAGACCTCGTTGCGCGGATGCGGCCCCTCCTTGCGGAGCGTCGACAACCACTCCGGCGGGTCGGCCTGCAGGGCGGCGAGCGCGTCACGGGAGATCGGCTCCACCCGGAACGACTCGGGCGTGGCCGGCAGGAACACCCCCAGCTTCTCGGCCGCCGTCCGGGGGCTCAGCAGCTGCTGCTTCGGCGGCTTCGGCTGCTGGCGACGGTCTTCCCGGGGTGCATCGGTCATACCTCCGAGGGTACGGGCCCGAACGCGTAGCCTGGGCGCATGCCCGATCCGCTCGCCGTCGCCTTCGTGACCGGCGTCACCCCGGGCAAGTGGGAGCGCGTCTGGCGGGAGCGCCGCATCGGGCGGCTCGACCTCGCCCCGCTCCCCCAGGCCGAGGCGCTGGCCGCCCTGCTCGACGGTTCGGCGCACCTGGCGCTCGCGCGCGACATGGTCGCCGATGACGACTTCCACGCCATCCAGCTCTACCGCGAGTCACCCGTCGTCGTCGCACCGAAGGGCTCGCTCGTCGCCGCGCTCGACGCCGTCGACCTCGCCGACCTGGCCGACGAGAACGTGCTGCCCGTCGACCTCGTGTCGGGCACCGGTGAGGATGCCGTGGAACTCGTCGCGGCGAACGTCGGCGTCGCGATCATGCCGCAGTCGGTCGCCCGGGTGCTGTCGCGCAAAGACGTCGTCGCTCGCCCGCTGCGCGACGGACCCGACAGCGGGATCGCCCTGGTGTGGCCGATCGACGGGCCGCATCCGCTCGCCGATGTGTTCGTCGGCATCGTGCGCGGCCGCACCGCCAACAGCTCGCGATGACCTCGCGCTCGCAATGACGTCGCGCTCGCTCGGGCGGTTGTACTTCGGCGCTCAGGCTCTCGCCGGCGCGGCGTGGTGGGTCGGGGTGTTCACGATCCCGGTCGTGCGCGACAGCACCCTGGGCGATCTGCCGCCCGTGCCGGTCGCGGTGGCCGACATCCCGTTGTTCGTCGTCGCGTCGGCTCTGGTCGCGGCCGGAGTGCGCTGGGCGGTCTGGGTCGTCGTGCCATGGACGCTCCTGGTGACCGCGGGACTTACGGTGTACGCGACGATCACGACCGAGGCCGGCTGGGGTGCCCTGCTCATGGTCGCCGCGGCGGCGGGCAGCGTCGGCGCCGGGATGCTCGTGCTGCTCGGGCGCATCCCGAGCGATCGCATCCTCGTCGGCCCCCTCGGGTTCCGGGATGCCCGCCCCGCCCCCGCCCGACGGCACGTGGCGCGCACGGCGCTGCAGATCCTGATCTTCTGGGGGCTGTTCCTCGGAGTCATTCCCGTGGTGTTGGCGTGGGTCGAGCACCGCTGGCAGGTGCACGTCCCGTTTCCCCTCCCTGTCGTGATCGCGGGTGCCGTGATCTTCGTGCTGGCGAGTGCGCTCGGGCTCTGGTCGGCGTTCGCGATGACGACGCGGGGCGAGGGCACCCCGTTGCCGTCGGATGCCACGACCCGGCTCGTCATCGACGGCCCCTACCGGTTCGTGCGCAACCCGATGGCGATGGCCGGCATCGTGCAGGGTGCCGCGGTCGGGCTCGCGCTGCAGTCGTGGATCGTCGTCGTCTACGCGATCGCCGGGTCCGCCGTGTGGAACTACGTCGTGCGCCCCGTCGAGGAGCGCGACCTGCGCGCGAAGTTCGGCGCCCCCTACGCGGCGTATTGCGCGCAGGTGCGGTGCTGGGTTCCGCGCATCCCGGCGCGTACGGTGGGCGCATGACTCGCATCGCGCGCACCATCCTCACCGTCGTCGGCATCGTGGCGGTGCTCATCGGCGCCGTCTGGATCGGTCAGGGAGCGAACCTGATCCCGGGCAGCTTCATGACCGGCGATCGGAACTGGCTCGCGATCGGGATCTTCGTCGCCGCGGCCGGCGTGTTCGCAGTCATCTACGGGTTGCGCAAACCGAAGAGCCGCTGACGCTCAGCCCTCGGCGACGGGACGCGAGTGAACCGCCGACGAGAGATGGATGCCGTTCAGCTCGAGGTAGAGCTGGCCTTCGGTCACGGTGAGAGTGACGGAGTTGCGGCGTTCGATCGCCTCGACCGCGGCGTCGACGAAGCCGGCGTCGAAGCTGCGCAACAGGATGTCCTCAGCCCGGTGGATCTTCGCCCCCGCCCACGGCGCCGCCACCTTGGCCGGATCGCGGTGCGTGTAGACGACCGTGCGCTCCGCCGCCTTGCTGCCCAGGTGGAGGCGGGCGGCATCCGGCGCCCCGATCTCGATCCAGACGAGCAGTTTCCCGGTCAGGTCGCGCACGAGCACGGCCGGCTCGTCGGTGGCCGAGATGCCCTCGCTGAACGCGATGCCCTCCTGGTACTCGAGGCAGTAGGCCAGCAGGCGCGTGATCAGGTACGCCTCGGTCTCGGACGGATGACGGGCCGCCCGCACGGCGAACTCCTCGTAGACCCCGCGATCGGTGTCGGCCAGCTGCACCTCGAAGGTATGGATCGTCGCGCCGGCAGCCATACCTGCAGCCTAGGCATCCCCATGAGTCGGGGTCGTCGCTGCACAATGTCGGGCTGACAGGATTTGAACCTGCGACCCCCTGACCCCCAGTCAGGTGCGCTACCAAGCTGCGCCACAGCCCGTGGCATGCGCCCCTCGCGAGGAGGAATCCGGCACAGCCTCCTACTGTAGCCGACTGTCCACAGGTCGCTCGCCCGCGGCATCCGATGTCGGTGGTTGCTACTTATCTGTCGTCATGATCTCCTTCCGTCACGAGCCCGAGCCGCCCGCCGCGGCCGTGCTCGCGCGGCTGGAGGCGGATGCCGGGGTGATCGAGGCGATCGTCGAGACCGACCGGGTGATCGCCACGCTGACCGCCGCGAAGTTGCGACTGATCGACTTCGCCCATGAAACGCAGGTCGGAGCCCTGTCGCACGCTCTCGCCGAGCGCGAGTTCCGCGCCGAACTCGCCACGGCCCTCCGCATCTCGGAGCGCGCGGCCGACCTCCTCATCGACGAGGCGCACGTGCTCGGCCGCTACCTACCGGCGACGCGACAGGCTCTCGCCGACGCGCGCATCACGCCGCGCCAGGCCCGGGTGATCGTCGACGAGCTGGCGCGGGTCGACGAGGCCGAGCGCCCCGACCTCGAGCGCCGCGCCCTCGAGGCGGCCGATCAGTCGGCGACGGCGTTCGCCCGCACCATCCGGCGCCTGCGCGAGACCCGGGATGCCGACCGCGCGGCCGAGCGGCACCGCAAGGCCCGCGACGACCGGCACGTGTCCTGCGAGCCGGGTTCCGACGGCATGGCCTGGATCACCGCTCACCTCCCCGCCGCCGAGGTCCTCGCGATCGACAGCCGCCTCGACGACCTCGCCCGTGGACTCCTCCGGCACGGCGACGACCGCACCCTCCCCCAACTGCGAGCGGATGCCTTCACCGACGTGCTCCTCGACCGCGACAGCCGCGCGTTCCGGCGGTTCGGCGACGCGCGCCCCACGGTCGTCGTCACGGTCCCGATCGGCGTGCTCACCGGGGCGACCGAAGCCGGAGCCGAGCTGGTCGGTCACGGCCCGATCGACGCGCAGACGGCCCGCGAACTCGCGGCCGAGGCTCCCGTGCTGCGTCGGATGTTCACCGATCCCCGCGACGACACGATCCTCGCCCTGGGCCGCACGAAGTACCGGGTGAGCGACGAACTCCGGCTGTTCCTCGCCGTCCGCGATCAGCGCTGCCGGTTCCCCAACTGTCCCCGCCGCGCGCAGGCCTCGGATGTCGATCATTCCCACGCCTGGGAGCACGGCGGTCGCACCGATCCCGACAATCTCGCCCACCTCTGCCGCGGACACCACCGCCTCAAGCACGACTCGCGCTGGCGCCTCGAGGCCACCCATCCCGATGGCACGATGGATTGGGTCTCCCCCACCGGGCGCCGGCATCGCACCCGCCCCGCCCACGCGTCGGGAAGCGATCCCCCACCCGGCTGAGACCGGGCGATTCTCCAGACGGAGGCCGTCGGTTGTGCCCAGTACCGTGAGGGCATGCCGACGAACCCTCGCGCCGCCGACAGCCGCCACATCGCCGACAGCCACGGCCTCATCCGGGTGATCGGCGCCCGCGAGAACAACCTGAAGAACATCAGCGTCGAGATCCCGAAGCGGCGGCTGACGGTGTTCACCGGCGTCTCCGGGTCCGGCAAGTCGAGTCTGGTCTTCGGCACGATTGCCGCCGAATCCCAGCGGCTCATCAACGAGACCTACCCTGCCTTCGTGCAGGGGTTCATGCCCAGCCCCGGCCGTCCGGATGTCGACGTGCTCGACGGACTCACGACGGCCATCATCGTCGACCAGGAGCGGATGGGTGCCAACGTCCGCTCGACCGTCGGTACCGCGACCGACGCGAACTCGATGCTGCGCATCCTGTTCAGCCGCCTGGGCGAGCCGCACGTCGGTCCGCCCAGCGCGTACTCGTTCAACATCCCGTCGAGCACGACGAGCGGAACCCGCACCGATGCGCTCGGCGCCACGACCGTGATCGACGGCGAGATCTACCTCGGCGGCATGTGCCCGCGCTGCGAAGGTATGGGCGCGGTGAGCGACATCGACCTCACCCAGCTGTTCGACGAGACCAAATCGATCACAGACGGCGCCCTCACGATCCCCGGCTACAACGCCGACGGCTGGGGGGTGCGCATCTTCACCGAAGCGGGGATCGTCCCGGGCGACATCCCGATCAAGGACTTCACCGCCGAGCAGCGCCACGACTTCCTCTACAAGGAGGCGACCAAGGTCAAGATCGCCGGCATCAACATGACCTACCTCGGCCTCGTGCCGAGCGTGCAGAAGTCGTTCCTCTCCAAGGACGTCGAGGCGATGCAGCCGCACATCCGCGCGTTCGTCGAGCGGGCCGTCACCTTCACCGCCTGCCCCGAGTGCGAGGGCACGCGCCTCAGCGCCGCCGCCCGGTCGTCGAAGATCGGCGGCATCTCGATCGCCGACGCCTGCCGCCTGCAGATCAGCGACCTCGCCGACTGGGTCCGCACCCTCGATGCCGGCCACATCGGCCCGCTGCTCGAGAACCTGCAGCAGACGCTCGACTCGTTCGTCGAGATCGGACTCGGCTACCTCAGCCTCGACCGGCCGTCGGGAACCCTCTCCGGCGGCGAAGCCCAGCGCACCAAGATGATCCGCCACCTCGGCTCGAGCCTCACCGACGTCACCTACGTCTTCGACGAGCCGACCGTGGGGCTGCACCCGCACGACATCCAGCGCATGAACGAACTGCTCGTGCGGCTGCGCGACAAGGGCAACACGGTGCTCGTCGTCGAGCACAAGCCCGAGACGATCGCGATCGCCGATCACGTCGTCGACCTCGGTCCGCGCGCCGGCACCCAGGGCGGCGAGATCCAGTTCGAGGGCACCGTCGACGCCCTGCGCACGAGCGACACGCTCACCGGCCGGCACCTCGACGACCGCGCGCAACTGAAGGATGCCGTGCGCCCGTCGACCGGCGCCATCGCGATCCGGCACGCCACCCGCAACAACCTGCAGGATGTCTCCGTCGACATCCCGCTCGGCATCCTCACCGTCGTCACCGGGGTCGCCGGGTCGGGCAAGAGCTCGCTCATCCACGCCTCCCTCCCGGCCGGCTCCGGAGAGCACGGTTCGGATGTCGTCTCCGTGGATCAGGCGGCGATCAAGGGCTCGCGTCGCAGCAACCCGGCGACCTACACCGGGATGCTCGACTCCATCCGCACGGCGTTCGCCAAGGCCAACGGCGTGAAGCCCGCCCTGTTCAGCGCGAACTCCGCCGGCGCCTGCCCGAACTGCGCCGGCAACGGCGTCATCTTCAGCGACTTCGGGTCGATGGGCAGCGTGGCCAGCGTCTGCGAGGTCTGCGAGGGCAAGCGGTTCCTGGCGTCGGTGCTTGACTACCGGCTGGCCGAGGTTCTGTAAACGCACCTACCTCTCGATGAGAGCTAGGAAGGCGGTGGCTGAGATGAGCCACGATCAGCAGGAACGAACCGCAGGCAATGAGCCGAACGACCAGGCGACGGCGCAGGCGTCGCCGTCGTTGCGGGCGGTGGTGTATGTGCGGATCAGTGATGATCCCGAGGGCACCGAGCGCGGTGTTGACCGGCAGGAAGCTGACTGCCGGGCGTATGCGGCAGCGCACGGGTGGGAAGTCGCCCAGGTGTACCGGGAGAACGACACGTCGGCGTTCAAGCAGCGCACGATCACACTCCCGACGGGTGAGCGGGTGCGGCGCGTGGTGCGCCCGGAGTTCCGCGCGATGTTGAAGCACCTCAGCGAGCAGCGCGCCGGGGTGATGATCGCCTACGACCTGGATCGGGCGGTGCGCGACCCGAGAGACTTGGAAGACCTGATCGACGCCAAGGTACTCAACGGCTTCAGCGTCCGCTCCGTGACCGGCTCGCTGAGGTTGGATACGGATTCTGATGTGGCGATGGCGCGGGTGCTGGTCGCGATGGCGAACAAGTCCTCAGCCGACACCGCCCGCCGTGTCGCTCGGGCGGCGAAGCAGCAGGCCATCGAGGGCACTTGGCATGGTGGGCAGGTGCCGTTCGGCTACCGCGCCGAGAACCACACGCTCGTGATCGACCCCGAGGCTGCCGAGTTGGTGCGGGAAGCCGCGCGGCGGGTGCTGGCCGGAGAGACGTTGTACCGGATTCTCACCGACTGGAACCGGCGGGGTATCCGTACGACGCACGGGTGCCGGTGGTCGGATCGGACACTCAAACTGGTGCTGCGCAACCCCTCGATCAAGGGGGTACGGGAGTATCGACCGTTGTTGCCGGACGGCACCCGGTCGAAAACCTCCCTGATGCAGACGACCGCCGCGTGGCCCGCGATCTTGGACGAGGACACCTGGCAGCAGGTCTCCGATGTGCTCGATGCCCGCAAGCAGGCCCGAAACTTCCATCAGCCCGGCAGTGGGGCGGCGAAACGGCTGTATCCGTTCTCGGGTCTGATCCGCTGCTCGACCTGCGGACGCGCCATGCTGCATCGCGGCCAGGTGTATCAGTGTGTGCAACAGGTGCCGGGCGGGTGCAACCGCTCGATCCGTTCCGGCGACCTCACCAAACTCGTGGAGGAAGCCGTGCTCGCGACGTTCGAGCAGATCACCCTCAACCCCGCCAAGCGCCAGTCTCCGGGCGCGGATCAGGCCGCACGAGTGGGGCTTGCCGCGACGCTCGATGCCGACCGGGAACGCCTCGCCCGGCTCGATGATGACTACTACGACGGGTTGATCGACAAGTCGATGTGGGTGCGGCAACGCTCACGGATCGCCGAACGCATCGAACGCACCCGCCGCGAGTACGCCGCCACGGTGCCGGAGCACACTGGCCCGTCGATTGATATGACGACCGTCGCACAGGAGTGGGCCGACCGTACCCCGATGTGGCAGCACCAGGCCGCCAGTCTCGTCCTTGAAGCCGTCCTCGTTCACGCCCTGCCCAGGGGGATGAACGGCGCGACACCGGCGAGGCGGCGCAATGAGACCGTCGAAGCGTTTCATGCCCGCCGTGAGGTGTACCGGGCGGGGATTCTCGCACATCGGGTCGAGTTCGTCTGGCGCGCCTAACGCCCCCGCGCCTTCGGCAGGCCGCAGAGGGCTTGCAGTTGCTCACGCACCCGTGGGTCAGCGATGACCGGAGGCAGGCCCTGCGCTGCGCGGCTCTCCCGCGCGAGGCGTGCGCCGAGTGGTTCGGGGGCATCGGTCGAGGCTGGTTCGGGCGTGGTTGTGGTGGTCTGCGTCGAGGTATCCATGTAGACAGGTACGACAGGCAAACCACAACATCTAGTTGTACGGGGTCAGGACGTTGGTTGCAGTCGGCTGATCGGGGGGTTGCCTCCGAGGGCTGAGTGGCGTCGTCCAGTGTTGTAGTGCTCGAGCCAGGGGTCAAGTGCTGCGGTGCGGTCGTCGTTCGAGGTGAACGGTTGCCGGTAGGCCCATTCGGTTTGCAGGGTCCGGTTGAACCTCTCCACCTTGCCGTTCTGCCACGGGCAGTGCGGTTTGATGAACTTCTGCCGGATGCCGTGCGCGCCGCAGACGCCGCGCAGCGACCATCGGTAGGCCCAGGCGTTGTCGGTGATCAGCCGCTCGATGCGGGGGATGCCGTGCGCGGCGAAGTAGCCGATGGCGCGTTCGAGGAACGCGGCGCAGGTCGGGCCCTTCTCGTCGGGGAGGACCTCGGAGTATGCGAGCCGGGAGTGGTCGTCGACGACGGAGTGCACGTAGTCGTAGCCGACGACGGTCTGTTTCCGGGCGGCTGTGGAGCCCATCGCTCTGCCGTGCGCCTTCCACCCGCCGCCGTCGGGGATGCGACCGAGCTTCTTCACGTCCATGTGCACCAGCTCGCCGGGCTGCTCGCGTTCATAGCGGACCGCTGTGGTCTTCGACGCGCGGATCCGCTCCCCGGTCATCGGGTCCAGATCGACCAGACGAGGCAGCCCGGACCGGGCGATGATGCGCGACACCGTCCGCGCCGGCACCCCGGTGCGGGCCGCGACCTCGTCACGGCCGACTCGTTCCTTCTTCCGGATCGCGACCACCGCCGCGGCCCTGGCATCGGGGGTGCGGTTGGCGACGTGGTGAGGCCGCGAGGAGCGATCGTAGAGACCGGCTTCACCCTCGGCGCGGTAGCGGTCCAGCCACCGCTTCACGCAGCGTCGGGACACGCCCATTGCCGCGGCGATATGCGCCTGCTTCCACCCGGCACCGGCACGATGGACGATGAGCAGCCTGCCGTGCACGGTCAAGCGGGCATTACGGTGGGACACGAGAACCTCCGAGTTCGTGAAGACGTCAGACATCTCCACTAAGCCCGGAGGTTCTCCCCTTTCACAAGACCGGAAACGCCACCAACCTCATGGCCGGGTACATCTAGTACCTGGCATCGAGTTGAGGTACTATATGCAGACTTATCCACAGGGAGCTACCTGCGACCGACCCCAAACGGGGTATGTCACGGGGGTGCCGATTCGGTACCCTCGTGAACCGGCTCAACGGTGCCGCAAATTTTGCGGCACCGTTCGCGCCCGTGACGGCCAGCCGAGCGGAGCGAAAGCGCAGGTCCGACGGTGGTGGCGATTCGACACCACCGTGAACGGTCGCGGTGAGGTCGCAGCGGATGCGGCTTGGTTCGCGGGGGCAACGGCGAAACTCCTGGTCGGACGGTGGTGCCAATTTGCCACCACCGTCACGAGAACCACAACGAGCAGCACAGCGGGCCGAGGTCGCAGGCTGGACGGTGTGGGAAATTTTCCCCGACCGTCGCCCCGCGAGTGTGGTGCCGCCGATTCGACGGAACCACCCCGGCCGGGAGTAAAAGCCCTGGTCGCACGGTTCCGGCAATTTGCCGGAACCGTCACCCCCACCCCGACATGCAGGCGCGCCGGAGCGTATCGCGGTCGCGTGGTGGCGGTGCTCATCGTCGGGTTCCTCCGGTCGTGTGGGCAGGTGTCAGTAGGTAGGTGCGCACCCGTTCCCACGGGAGTCGTCGGCGCGTGCGGTGGCGATGCCGACGCCCGGCCCCGCCCGGCTCGCGGACGGTGGGCCGTAGCGCCGGTACTCGATGGGGGTCACGCCCATGTAGCGGCGGAAGATGCGCGAGGCTTGCCCGCAGTGGTGGCACCAGCCGACCCGTTCGGTGATCGTGCCGATGAGCAGATCGGTTTCGCGGATCAGGCGCGCCATCTCCTGTACGCGCAGGATCGACAGGTACACCGGCGGCGTCACCCCGAACGAGTCCTTGAACACCCGATTGAGCTGACTCGGCGACAGGCAGGCGTGCGCGTCCAGTTCGGTGAGCGGCCACTGCCTGGCGATGTTGCTCTGCATGAGCGCCGCCGTGCGCATAATCTCGCGGCGCACCGGCTTGAACTCCCGCCACCGGGGAGGCGCGACCCGCACGGCCCGCTGCCGAGAGGTCAGCGGCGGCACCTCCACCGGCGCGTGACGAACCAGCGGCGCGATGGCGGCGAGCACCGTGAACAGCAGCGCATACGCACGGAAGTAGCCGCGCGGCGATTGGTCTTCGCCGGTGAGTGTGGCGAGTTCATCGAGGATCGGCCCGAGCCGTTCGGCCTGCGATTCTCCGACGCGCAGCACCTGCACCGGATCGGGATACAGGTGAGTTGCGAGGTCGCGTGCGGCTTCGCCGTCCGCGAGCACGTCGAGGTGCTGCCAGAACAACTGCTCGACCAGTAATCGGTATCCACTGCCACTGTCCTCACCGTGACGGTGCCCTCGGGTTCGTACCCGAACTCGACGTTCGGGGCGACCAGCACCACATCACCCACCGACGCCGACCCGCCCGCATCGGCATCGGCATCGGCATCGGTGAGGATGATCGAGCCGTCGCGCACGACCACGAAGCGCACACAGTCATAGGCGGTCGCCGCCAATATGCGACGGTGACGGATGCTGGTGACATAGACGCAACTCCACGGCTCGACCGGCTGCACTATCGCGGGGTGCGGCGACTGCGGCGTCCTTGTAGGCTCATGACCGGTCGGCGTGGTCGCCGGGCGTTCGAGTAGCAGCGACATGACGACCTCCCTTCTCTGACCACCCCCGAGCAACCAGGGGGAAGAACCGGCCTACCAAGCACCGGCGGTCGCGGCGAAGCAGGAGACGAGCAGGCCGGGCGTTTCCCGGTCACTCCGGCACTTTGCCGGGCAGCGCGACCGGCTCGGTCATGGGAGGTCGGTCATGAGCGGGCGCATGTCTCGGTAGCGGCTCGGTGTCACTCCGGTGTGCGCTGTGGATGCTTCTACCGCGCGCGACCGGCTCCGCCACCCCACCCGCTGCCCGGTGGCGGTGACGGTGATGTTCGTCTCGCGTAGGAGCCGCGCCATCTCTTGCACGCGGAGCATCACCAGGTAGGCGGTCGGGGTCTTCCCGAACGTGTCCGTGAACACGCGCACCAGGTGCTTCGGAGAGAGCCGCACCAGGGCTGCCAGTTCCGCGAGCGTCCACGGGTGCGTGATCCGGCTGTGCAGCGCGTCGCGCACCAGCATCGCCTCACGACGCAACGGTTCAGGCACCCGACTTCGAGCGGAGAACGGGCGAGCGCGGGCACGTTGCAGCCGGGTCAGCCGCACCGTCGAGACGCGGATGCACGGCGCGATCACATCGGTGATGAGGAACCAGAGCGCCTGCATCCGATGGAACCGTTCCAGGTACTTGCCCTCGACGGTGAGGGCGACCAGCTCGTCCAGCCACGGCAACAACCGCCCGGCTCGATCCCGGCCCAGGTGCAGTACCTGGGCAGGTTCGGTGTACACCTTTCCCGCGAAGTCGTGGGCGTCGAGGCGGTCGTGCAAGATCGCGGAGTGTTGCCAGAAGAACTGATCCAGCGCCATGTCGGTGTCGATGTAGACCGTCGTATAGGTGACCCGCCCCTCGGGTTCGACGCCGAACAGCACGCTCGGCCCCAGCAGCACCGCGTCGCCAAAGCTGACGGGTTGCTGTCCGAACTCGCTGAACACGATGGCCGTGCCGTCACGGATCACAACGAGCCGGACAACGTTGTACGCCGCCAGGCCCACAGGTCGATGCGTCGTCCGTGTCCGAGCCGACAACGGCGGGGAGATGCGCCTATCCACTCATCGGGTGCTTTTCTGTCAGTTCACTGGGCCATGCGATGAGTTGCGTGCGAGTGTCGTCCTTGGTGGAAGTCTCCGCGACTGCCGCTCCGAAGTCGGCATAACTGATCGCTTGTCGGGTGAACGCAGTCTCGTCTGTGGAAGGGGAGACTCGTTCCCAGCGTGCTGTCGTCGGCCCCTCCGGTTCGTAGACGGGCGGCGGGATCAGATACGCCCATTCTGATCCTGCGTTGCCCGCTTCGAGGTGGTCGCGCAGCATGGCGTGTGCTCTCCCGCGCGGCAGTGTGGGTTCTGGGAACCGGGGGTCTTGCCAGAACCGTCTGTCTCCAGGGAGTCGGAGTGCTCCTGCTCCGCCGACCGTGACGATCCGGGCCGGAGCGCCGTTGGCCTTGGTGCTTGCCTCGATGAGTCGATCATGTACGGCCACGAGTTCGGTCGGGGCGATGTCCTCACGCAGTCGGATCGCGTTCATGACGACGTCGATGCCGTGCATTGCTTGCGTGAGACTGGCGTTCTCAGCGATGTTCACGACCGTGGAGGTCAGCGATGCAGCAGTCTTGGCGAGCCGCGTGGTGTCTGCCGGATCGCGCAGCGCAGCGGTCGCCTCGATGCCTGCGGGGAGATGAGCGAGGATGGCGGCTCCGGTGCGCCCGGTCGCGCCGAGAATCAGGATGCGAGTCATACAGGTACCTCCGAAGCGGGCGTGCGGGTGAGTCGGGCGAACCCGGTGAGGCTGGCGACGGCGAGCACCATGAGCGCGGCGAGACTGACGAGCAGGATCGGGAAGTCCAAGCCCAGGTAGGCAGTGAGTGGGCCGACGCTGGCACCGAGGAACAGCACGAATCCGTTGAGCGCCATCCCACCGGCCCGGTTCGGGGCGGCGGTCTCGCCGAACAGGGTGATCATCGCGGGCACCGCGAGCGCGACCCCAGTGACTCACACGAGACTCGCCAGCGCCGTGCCCGCGAGGGATGCCGAGAGTGCGGCTTCGATCAGCAGCCCAATCGCGGCGAGGGCGAACCCGGCACGTGCAACCCCCGCGCCGCCGAGACGCTTCGCAATAGCGCCCGCGAAGAGGGAGGCGAACATGCCCGGCAGCCCGACGAGGCGGAGCCAGATCACCTGCGATGAGTCCAGGCAGAGGTCGGTCAGGTGCGGGCCGAGGCCGGTGTACATGCCGACGAACGACAACAGCAGCGTTAGGTGCGCGAGGCTCAGTAGCAGCACCGAGGGGCGTGTGGCGACCCTCCCGACTACGGCGAAGCGACGCACCAGGCTCGCATCGTCTCTGCGACTGTGCGGCTCGGTGACGAGCACGGCGACGCCGATCATGCCGAGGCCGAGCATGATGCCGGAGAGGATGAACACCCACTGCCAGCCCAACGTCAGGCTGAGCGCGGAGGCGAGTACTTGGCCTGCGATCCCGGCAACGAGGAATGCCGTCGACATGGCCCCGATCGCCGTTGCCCGACGCTTCAGCGGGGTCGCTTCGGCCAGATACGCGAGCGCAACCGGCGCGAAACTCGACGCCATCACCCCCTGCACCCCGCGCAGCGCAGCAAGCATCGGCACCGTGGAGGCGAAGCCGCAGGCGATGGTCGCGACGGTGAGATACACCAGGCCGATGAGCATGATCCGCTTCCGCCCGTACTGATCGGCCAACGGCCCCCAGATCAGGAACCCGACCGCATAGCACACGCTGAACACCGTCGAGAGCGCGAACGTCACATCAGAGCCGAGTTCCGCACCGATCGGGGCGATCAGCGGGATTGCCGCGTACAACTGCGTGAGCACCAGCAGCGCCGTGACCACGAGCAGCACGACCACGCCGTTCCCTGCCGGGTGCTCGCGCGCCTCGCCTGCTCCCGCTATCTGTTCCGTCGAGTTCGCAGACACCACCACTCCAAATCCAACGTTTCCGTTGGATTTGACTGTAGTAGGCTAACCGCGAAGACGCAACGTGAGCGTTGGGTTTACCGCACGAGACGGGAGGTGGGAACGATGGGCTGGGATGTTGAGGGCAGGAAGCGCCGCATCCTCGACGCGGCGGTGGCCGAGTTCGCCGCGCACGGGCCGCACGGCACGACCATCGAGCGCATCGCCAAGGCCGCCGGGGTGAACAAGGAGCGCGTCTACACGCACTTCGGGGGCAAGGACAGACTTTTCGCCACCGTACTGCGCGAGGAACTGGCGAAGGTAGCCCGCGACGTGCCCGTCGAATCATTCGCAACCGAGGACGTGGGCGACTACGCCGGGCGCGTCTACGACTACCACCGCGAGCACCCCGAACTCGGCAGGCTCATGCGCTGGGAAGGGCTCGTCTTCGACACCGAAGTACCCGACGAGGCCGAGCGGCGCGAATACTACGGATACAAAGTCGCCGCCATGACCGACGGACAGGCCAAGGGCACAGTAACGAGCGACCTCGACGCCGACCACCTGATGTTCCTCGTGCTCTCACTCGCCGGATGGTGGTCAGCGGTACCGCAGGTCGCCCGCATGATCACCGGAGCCGAGAGCGACGCCGAACACGCACGCCGCCGTGCCTCCGTCGTCACCGCTGCCCGAAGACTCATCGGGCAGTAATCAGGTCACGAAGTTCGCCGAGAAGACTAGTCACTTCATCGAACCGAACTCCGAAAGTTCCCTCGAACTTTGTGACGCCAACTCTTGCCAGCGACACTCTGTGCGACGCTCTCGCGCTGACGCTCGGCTCCATCAGTCATCTGCCCCCTATCTCAGTGAGGCACGTATTTTACGGCGGGGCCGTAGTGCGCACCTCTCTCACGAGACGACTCGTGAGGGAGGCCAGAGTGAAGGGTGGAGTGAAGCTGTTCCACGGCAGCGGTGCTGCCGCGCGCGCCTATGTCGAGGCCGACCGCTCCCGCGCTGACGAGTACTACCTCGGCGCAGACCAGGCCGTGGCCGAGTACGCCGTGATCGACGCGACCGGCGAGGTCACCGCTGCTCGGTCGCTGTCGGCGGATGAGTACGAAGCCTGGGTCGATTGGGTGAACCCGGACACCGGGGAGTCGATGGGTACCCCGCGCAAGCCGGGCAAGGTGCGTCGGGGGTCGCCGTTGTTCGCGGAGATGACGATCAACGCGCCGAAGAGCCTGTCGGTCGCCGCCGCACTCCACCCGGACGTGTCCGAGGCGTTGGACGCGACGCAGCGGGATGCGGCGCGGGAGATTCAGCACTTCCTTGGTCAGCATTCGGTCACGTTGGCGGGGCCGCGCGGCGCGCAGGAGGTGCTGCCGGTCGAGCACATGCAGACCGTCGCGATCACGCACAAGACGAGTCGTGCGGGTGATCCGCACCGGCATATCCATTTCCAGATTGGCACGAGGGTGTGGGCGGGCGGGAAGTGGCGGGCGCTGACCACGGCGGCGTTGTTCCAGCAGCAGGGCGCGATCCGTGCTCTCGGTACGGCGGTGATCGCCGCGCACCCCCAGCTCGCCGCCACGCTCTCCGAGCATGGCCTGACCCTCGACCCCGTAAGCGGTGAGGTTGTGGAGTTGGAGCCGTTCAACGCCGTCATGTCGAAGCGGTCGGCGCAGATCAGACGCAACCTGGAACGCATGGAGGCCGAGTGGCAAGCGAAGCATCCCGGCGAGACGCCCGGCCCGGTGTTGACCGCTCGGATGCAGGACGCGGCGTGGGCGTTCCAGCGGCCCGGCAAGAAACCGGCGGACTTGAAGAACGAGCAGTGGTGGCAGCAGGAACTCCGAGACGCCGGCTACCACCCCGAGAGCTTGCAGCACCCCGACACCGTTGCGCCGGCATCGCTGGATGACCTCAGCGTGCAACAGGTCGCCAGTCGTGCGCTGGATCGCTGCGCGGCGGCTGCATCGACCTGGACACCGCACACCGTGCGAGAGCACGTCACCCGCATCACCACCGAGGCAGGCGTGCAAGCGACCCCGGCGGAGTTGCGCGAGTTCATCGACCTCGCCACCGGACTCGCCGCCTCGGATTGTTTCTCGGTGCTGCCGCCGGGCATGGTGCAACCCGAGCACGTCGCCCACCTCACCAGCCTTGGCGTCGTCGCCGCCGAGACCGCACTCCGCGACCAACTCACCGCCGCGACGCCGGAACGGGAGCCGAAGCACCCCGACGTGACCGACGCTGCGCAAGCCGCCGGACTCGACACCGGGCAGACCGTGGCCGCCGCTGCCGTCGCCTCGACCAACCCGCTCGTGATTGTCGAGGGCGCGGCGGGCGCAGGCAAGACCACCATGCTCGGCGTCGCCATCGAGGTTGCAGCCGAGCACGGGCGATCCTCGCGGGTGGTTGCGCCGACGTTGCGTGCGGCGCAGGTCGCCCACGAAGAACTCGGCGTGCCCGCAACCTCCGTCGCGGCGCTCGTGTATGCGCATGGGTGGCGGTGGAACGAGGACGGCGTATGGACACGCCTCGCACCCGGCGACACCGACCCTGCAACCGGGAACATCTACACCGGCCCACCAAACGACGCCGTGCTGTCGCGGGGTGAGCGGGTGATCGTGGACGAAGCGGGGATGCTCGACCAGGACACCGCCCTCGCTCTGCTGACCGTCACCGCCGAGGCAGGCGCGTCGGTCGCGTTCGTGGGCGACCGGGCGCAGCTCCCGGCGGTCGGGCGCGGCGGGGTGCTCGACATGGCCGCCCAGATTCGTGGCCGTACCTACGACATGACCGAACTCCACAGGTTCACCGATGCCGAGTATGCGGCGTTGACGTTGGTCATGCGTGACCGGGAGCACCCCGGCGACGTGTTCGACCGACTCGCCACGATGGGCCTCGTGACCTTGCATGCCGACGAGGAAGCGGCCCGCGAGCACATCACCGCCCACGCCCACGACGGCGAAGCGATCACCGTCGCCACCAACGACGAGGCCACCGAGCTGAACGAGCACATCCGCGCCGGGCGGGTCGAGCGCGGCGAGGTCGACGACACTATGACGACGACCGGCAGCGACGGGCTGAGCATCGGCGCTGGCGACCTGATCCAGACCCGGAAGAACAGCAGCGACCTCGGCGTGGCAAACCGGCAGCAATGGATCGTGCAGCATGTGACCGACGAGGGCAGCGTCTACGCCCGCGAAGTCAGCGGCGGAGGCAAGCACAGCCGCACCGTCGCCCTCCCCGCCGAGTACGTGAGCGAGTGGGCGCACCTGTCGTATGCCGCGACCGCCTACGGCGTCCAAGGCGCAACCGTCGATGCCTCCCACACGGCCTTGTCGGAGGCGACGAGCGCGGCAGGCGTCTACGTCGGCATGACGAGAGGCCGCCAACAGAACCAACTCCACGTCGTCGCCGCTGATATGGCGGATGCGCGGGCGCGGTTCGTTGAGGCGATGGAACGCGACCCGGCAGACCGTGGCCTCGACCACGCCACCGCCCAAGCCATCGACGCCGTGCAAGGCCTCGTCAGCGATGGCCCCGTGCAGCTCATCACCGAAGAACTCGCCCGCCTCACCGCCGAAGCCGAACGAGCCGAACGTGCGGCGGAACGCTGGGAGCAGACCGCTGCCAGGTTCGACGCCCAGCGCGCAACACACAAGACCGAGGACGACGAGCACGCCGACGTGCTCCGCCACGCCGAGGACGAGGCGGCGCGCATCCGTGCCGAAATCGCGGAACCGTTGACGGTGCAGGCCGAGGCAGACGGCACCACCTATCTCGATGCTGTCGAGCGCGAGGCCGCCGCAAGCAGCCGACTCGCCACCGTCGGCAGGCTCGGCAGGCGCAAGGCCCGCGCGGAGCACCGCCAGACGAGCGAGCACACCCGGACGGTTCGGGCGCGGGTGCGCGAAACATGGGGCGAACCACCCCGCACCACCGACACCCTGCCCGAGTGGGCGGCACGACAGGCCGAGCGTCGCGCCGAGGCCGATCCCCGCGTGATCGACGCCGCCCAGCACGTCGAGGCCGCGCGAGCCGACCGTGACGAGTTGCGGCAGCGGCACGAGCAGGAACGCCGGGCGTTGCTGGTCAGCGAGTACGGGCCGCAGGCGGTGATGCGCCACCGGGTCGGGATGCGACTGCCGAACCCAGCACAGCAAGCAGGACAGGCGCACCAGCAAGCCACCGCGCTCCGAGCCGAGGCCGACTACCTCCGCGCGCTACCGATCCGCGACGCCGCCGCACGGATCGAAACCACCCGCGCCGAGCACGAAGCAAGGCAGCAAGCACTCGCCGAACGCGAACGGCAACTCCGCGAGCCGACCGAACGCGACCCGCGGCGCAACGACCCGCGACATGACGGGCCAGCACGCGGCCTATGAGCATCAGCAGCACGTCGCGTCGGCGTGACGTTCACAGCAGCCCCGCAACCCGAGCCACAGACGCCCAGCGCGATTGTCGGCCGTTCGACGTACACTTGAATACATGACACCCGACACCGCAACTCTGATCCGAGACGGCCTCGCGCTCGACGCCGATCAGCGCGCGGTCGTCGCTAACGCCCTGCTCGAAAGCCTCCATGATGCAGACGACGAGAGCGAGGTCGATGCAGCCTGGCGTGCCGAGGCTACCCGGCGACTGGCCGAGGTGCGTGAGGGTGCGGTCGATCTGGTGGATGCCGACGAGCACTACGAGCGTTTGCGCGCCTTGCTCACCGCATGACCTTGGCCCAGCGAGAGCACCCCGAGGCCGTCGCGGAGTTCGACGCCGCCGTGCGCTGGTACGAAGACCAGGAGCCAGGGATCGGCCTTGCGCTCATCGACCGAGCAAGGCAAGCCCGGAAAGACCTCGACCAATGGCCGAACGCCGCCCCACCATTCACGACCGCTGACGATGGCACCGTGATCCGCAGCAAGGCCGTTCGCGGATACCCGTACCGCATCGTCTACACGGTGGAGCCGGACACGATCCTGATCCTCGCCTACGCCCACGAGCGCCGCGAACCCGGCTACTGGCTCCACCGGCTGAACGACTGAACAGCACGCCGCCGGGCTCATGGCTCGGATCGGGTCTCGCGTACATTTCTGGCGCCGTCGAACCCGGTGGTGAGGTCAGCGAGGAGCAGCTCCGCCGTCTCATGGGGCACGGCCAGGACCCCAACACGAGCGAACAGTTGGGTCGTCCGTACCGCCGATTCGCAAGCACTGCCGAGCGAGTTGCCCGTCGGCTTGAGAAGCTTCCCGAGACCCTCGCTCCCGCTGATAGGGGTGCACAGGTGGCGTTGATCGAGGCGGAAGAGGCAGGGAAACCGACGGGTGTGTTCGGCGAAGTCGGTGAGGCGGGCGAGGTTCTGTCGGGTCTTGACGGCGAGGTAGCGGCCGTTGACTTTCCGGTCTTCGTTGATCTCAAGCAGGGCTTCGGCGGCATGCTGGCGGACGTAGGGGTCTTCGGCGTCGTCGGCGGCGATCTGTGGCCCAGACTTCGCGAATTCGGGCAGGGGTACTAAAGCCCACCCCCTGTTCCCGATCGGGCACACTGCAGAACTTACTCTCTCCCTCGCCGCCATCTGCAGTGCACGCGACTTCGCGATGGTTTGGACGCGGCTGTCGAGCGAGCCGAAGGTGAGGCGAGCAAGGCAGATCGCGCCTACGTTCGAGCCATCACCTTCGCCGCCGGTCAGTTGCTTCGCGCAGTCGCCGAAGTCCACCGGGCAAGCCTGGCGAGCCGTATTCGTCGGCGGTCTCGAGGCAGCGGTCGTGTGTGCAGCGCATGATGGCGGAGAGCCGGTCCTGCGTGTAGTCGAATGTCCAGGAGCCGCGCGAGGCGTTCTGCTGCGTCTCCAGAGCGCGCTGAATTTACCAGATCGGTGACGATTTTGGTGTTCTTGGTGGACTAATGACCGTTCTCGGGCAGGTCAGAGTCCCGCGCGGCGGCTTCGCCGTTGTCGAGGGACGCAAGCGTGGCCATCTGGTCGGTGCTAAGGCGGAAGTCGAAGACCGAGAGGTTCTCGACCAGGCGTTTGGGGTCTGACGATCTCGGCACCGGCACGAGGCCCTGCTGCACGTGCCAGCGGAGCACCACCTGTGCCGCCGTTCGTCCGACGTCCGCCGCGATCTGCACGATCGTCGGGTTCTCCCGCAGCTCGGGCCCGCGGCCGAGCGGGCTCCAGCTCTCGGTCACGATACCGAGCACCTCGTGCGCGCGTCGAGGAACGGTACGGGCGATGTCGGGGCTGAGCTGGATCTGGTTCACGTCGGGCACGACCCCGGTCGCGTCGATGATGGAGGCGAGGTGGGCCGGTTTGAAGTTGGAGACGCCGATGGCTTTGACCCGCCCCTCCTCCAACAGCTTGACGAGACCCTTCCAGGCGTTGACGTAACGGCCTTGAGCCGGGACCGGCCAGTGGCAGAGGAAGAGGTCGAGGTGGTCCACCCCGAGCCGCTCGAGACTATCGTCGTAGGCGCGCTGGACGCCGTCGACGCTGTGCGACTCCTTGTTGAACTTGCTGGTGATGAAGATCTCGTGGCGGGGCAGCCCGGAGTCATGGATCCCCCGCCCGACGGCGACCTCGTTGCTGTACTTGAATGAGGTGTCGATGAGCCGATAGCCGCTCTCGATGGCGACGCGCACGACCTCCTGGCATTCATCGCCGACCATCGGCCAGGTGCCGAGGCCGAGTGACGGGATTCGGTGGCCGTGCAGGAGGGGGAGCAGGGGCGCTGGGGGCGCAGGTTCGAGCTCTTCTGTAGTCATCGGTCGGTGGTCCTATCGTTGGTCGCTATCGGATGCCGAGGCCGGCGTGTTCGAGGTCGGCGAGATGGAATCGCCAGACGTGCTGTTCGTTGAAGGCCGGTCCGAGATCGGGCAGATCGTCGAGGTCGGCCGGCGCCACAGCGGCCGGCGTCACACCAGCCTGAAGGACCTGCAGCTGGATGCGAGCGAGGGCGTCGACGTTGATCGCGTTGATGACGGCGGATTCGACACTCGATCCTGTCGCCGTGAGCCCGTGGCCACGGAGTAGGCAGACCGGGCGATCGCCGAGGGCGTCGACCATGGCGCTGCCGAGCGCGTCCGAGCGGATCAAGACCGACCGGGCAAAAGTGGGGATGCCCGCCAGAGCCATTCGCATCGCCGGGATGTTGTAGGCACCCACCACGCCCAGAAGAGGGACACCGATCAGCGTCAATGCGACGACGGCTGGCGGGTGGGCGTGCACGACCGCGCTCACATCCGGGCGTGCGCGGAGGGTGGCGAGATGCAATGGCAGCTCGTTCGGCGCCGAGTATCCGTCGGGCAGCTCGGTACTCCCATCGAGGCGGACCAGGTGGATGTCGTCGGGCTGCGTGAACTTCAGCCCGCGTTCTTCGCGGCCTCTGCAGCGCACGAGCAGGGAGTCTTCGCCCACTCGAAGGCTGATGTGCCCCAGGATGTCGTCCACGAGCCCTCGCAGAGCGAGGATGCGGCATCCCTCGGCGACGAGCAGCCGTTCCTCTGAGTAGTCGGTCACCTGCATTCCGTGCTTCTCCAATCGATCCGGTGGTCGTTCTCCAATTGACCGCTTCCGCACATCAGAGTACATTTCTGCTAGACAGATAACAATCCATACTTCGACGGAGCGTTCAAGATATGACAGACCACACGATCTACGACGATGTCAGACGCGGCATGATCCCTGCCCACATCTACAACGACGAAGAGATCTTCGCGCTCGAGCGGGAGCGCTTGTTCAGTCGCGCGTGGATCTTCGTGGGTCACGAATCAGAGATCCCTCAGCCCGGCGACTACGTGGTGCGGCGAGTGCTCGACGACTCGTTCATCGTGGTGCGCGACGAGAGTGGCTCCGTCAAGGCGATGTTCAACATGTGCCTGCACCGAGGAATGCAGGTGTGCCGGGCGGAAATGGGCAACGCCTCGCACTTCCGCTGCCCGTATCACGGCTGGTCGTACCGCAACGACGGACGAATCGTGGGGCTGCCGTTCCACGAAGAGGCGTACGGTGGCGAGGCTGGCTTCAATCGCAAGGGAGCCCGCCTGCTTCCGGCGCCGAGCCTCGACAGCTACAACGGGTTGATCTTCATCAGCATGGATCCGGATGCGCCACCGCTGATCGACTACCTCGGCGATTTCGCTTTCTATCTCGACTACTACACGAAGCAGAGCTCCTCGGGCATCGAGCTCCGCGGCCCGCAGCGCTGGCGGGTGAAGGCGAACTGGAAGATCGGCGCAGAGAACTTCGCCGGCGACATGTACCACACGCCACAGACCCACACCTCGGTGGTCGAGATCGGCCTCTTCCGCGAACCGAAGGCGGAGAAGCGTAAAGACGGCAACACGTACTGGGCGGGCAACGGCGGAGGCACGACCTACAAGCTTCCGGAGGGAACGCTCGAGGAGCGGCTGCGCTACGTGGGCTACCCCGACGAGATGATCGACCGGATGAAGGAGGTCTGGTCCCAGGACCAGCTCAATGTGATCGGCGAGAACGGCTTCATGATCTCGGCGGCCTCGATCTTCCCGAACATGAGCTTCGTGCACAACTGGCCGAAGGTGGAAGACGGCGACGACGTGCTCCCGTTCATCTCGATCCGTACCTGGCAGCCGATCAGCGAGAACGAGACCGAGGTGCTTTCCTGGTTCGCCGTCGACGCAGCGGCACCGGAGGAGTTCAAGGCTCTGTCGTACAAGGCGTACCTGATGTGCTTCGGCAGCACGGGGATGTTCGAGCAGGACGATGTGGAGAACTGGGTGTCCCTTACGAACACCGCGAAAGGGAATATGGCGCGGCGCTTGCTGCTGAACAGCCGGATGGGCGTGCTGAAAGACGGCAGATTCGTCGTGGAGCCGCTCGGACCGGACGCGTTCTCTGGCCCGGGCGTGGCCCACGTCGGTTACGGAGAGTACAACCAGCGGCATCTGCTCGAGCGCTGGGCGGACTACCTCGAGACGGAGCCGACCGCGCTGATCATCTCGTCGGTGGGGATGCCGGAGGGGCTGTCATGACCGAGGCGCGCTGGGTTCGACTGAAAGAGTCGCCGCTCGGAGCACATACGACCAAAGCCACGCGGGTGGGGAGTTCGTTGTCGTTCTCGGACGGCCTGCATCTGGAGACGCACAGGTGGCTCGTCGAAGAGGCATACATCCTCGACGAGCAGCGGTACGAGGACTGGCTCGACCTCATCGCCGACGATGTGCACTACATCATGCCCGTGCAGGTCACTACCGCGCTCGGCGCCGGGTACTCGACGTCTCCGGGCATGGCGCATTGGGACGAGAACAAGTACTCCCTGAGCCGGCGGGTCGCCCGCTTCCTCACGGAACACGCCTGGACAGAGGATCCGCCCTCCCGGCTCCGTCACTTCGTCACGAACGTGCGCACCTTCGAGAGCGACGTCCCGGGCGAGGTCGTCGTCGATTCTGCGGTGCTTCTTTTCCGCAGTCGCGGCGACGTGCACGAGCCCGCGGTGATCTCGGCCGGCCGCGAAGACGTTCTGCGACGTGTCGGCGGCGGGTTGCAGCTCGCACGCCGAACCATCACGGTCGACGAGTCGGTCTTGCGCACACAGAATCTGGCGATCTTCCTATGAAACTCGAATGGGAAGGCGAAGAGGACGACCGCATCGCGGCCATCGCAGCAGCAGACGAACGTCAGCGGCTCGAAGACCAGCGGGTAGGGGCTCCGATCTCGATCGCCAATGAGTTCTCGGAGATCCGGGTATCTCGCGTGGAGACACGCAACGGCTCCCGGCTCCTGATCGAGTCGCCGCGATCCGGGCAGTGGGTCGCTCTCGATCCGCTCGAGCTCGAGGCGCTGACCTGGCAGACTACGGCGACGTTCTCCGCCATGATCGCCCAACCGTTCGCACCGATGTTCCCTGAGATAACGCCTGAAGAAGCAGGAGAGGAGTGACACATGCCTGTCGTGAAAGCGGATCTCGGGCTCTGTCAGGGCTACGCCAACTGCATCATGGCCGCGGGAGACTATTTCGATCTCGATGACGACGGCGTCGTGATCCTGCTCAGAACAGAGGTCGACGAGGCCGACCGGAAACGGGTCACCGAGGCGGCGAACAGCTGCCCGGTTTCCGCGCTCCGGGTGGAAGACGAATGACGACAGCGATTGTCGGTGCGTCGATCGCGGGGGTACGGGCCGCGCAGGCGCTTCGGGCAGAGGGGTATCGCGGAGACGTTGTGCTCATCGGCTCCGAGCCCGTGCTGCCCTACGACAAGCCGCCGCTGTCGAAGGGATACCTCGTCGGTGCAGGTGCAGCCGAGGTCACGCTCCTCACGGCGGCGGAGGCGCTCGAGCTTAACATCGACCTTCGTCTCGGTGTGCCGGCGGTAGGTCTGGACCGTGCGTTGTCGGAGCTCCGGCTGGCGAATGGACGGCGGGTCGGCTTCGATGACCTCGTGGTGGCGACCGGCGTCCGCGCGCGGCCGTCGCCGTGGGGTGAAGGCGAGGGAATCCATGTGCTGCGGACACTCGACGACGCAGACCGGCTGCGCGCCGAGCTAGTTCCCGATCGCAGGATCATCGTCATCGGAGCGGGCTTCATCGGCGCCGAGGTCGCCGCGACCGCTCTTGGGCTCGGAGTCGATGTCACCCTGGTCTCGGCGACACGCGACCTGATGTCACGCCGGCTCGGTGACGAGATTGGCGCCCTCTTCTCGCAGAAGCACTCCCGGCATGGCGTACATGCGGTTCTCGGACGGACGGTCGCGCAGATCGACGGTGCGAAGGGAGACTTCCGCGTGCTCCTGGATGACGGTTCCGAGCTCCACGGTGATGTCGTCGTCATCGGCATCGGGGCAGTGCCGAACGTCGAATGGCTCGAGGACTCAGGGCTCGAGATCGACGACGGTCTCGTCTGCGACGAATTCCTCACGGCACTCGGCGCCCCGGAAATCCATGCGATCGGCGATGTTGCGCGGTGGCGGCATCCGGTTCGCGGCGATCTCACCCGTCTTGAGCACTGGACGAATGCGGTCGACCAGGCGCGCTGTGTCGCGCACAACATCGCTCATCCCGACGACCGACGCTCATATCTGCCTGTCGAGTATGTCTGGAGTGACCAGTTCAACTGGAAGCTGCACATCGTCGGTCGCACGACGGCAGTCAACCCCGAGATGGTGACGGACCCTCGAACACCCGACCGGATCGCGTCTCTGTACTCTCAGAATGGTCTGTCATTCGACGGGGCAGTGGTACTGAATTGGCCCCGCGCTCTCGTCGAAGTCCGCCGGTCCATCGCAGCGGGATCGTCGCTTTCCGACGTTCGTGTACGACTGGGCCGGCTGCTCGAATCGGCGTCCGGATAGACCTGGACGGGATCGCCTTGCCCTTGATGGCGGCCCTGAGGGCCGGCAGGAACGATACAGTTTCTGTTGTGCAGAGAAATAGAGCAGCCGACGGAGTCGATGCGGCTCCGCAATACCCGATCGAGTCGGTCGACAATGCCCTGAAACTCCTGCTCCTGCTCGGTGAGAAGAACGAACTTCGACTGACGGACGCCAGCAAGCACCTGGGTGTCGCGACCTCAACGGCGCATCGCATCCTCGCGATGCTTCAATGGCGAGGATTCGTGCGGCAAGACCCGCGAACGAAGACATACGGGCCAGGGCCGTCGTTGACCACGATCGCCTTCTCGGTGCTGAGAAAGATGGACATCCCGCAGATCGTGCAACCGATCCTCGAGGAACTCAGCCACCAAGCCGGCGAGACGGTTCACCTCGGCACGCTCGACGGCAACTCCACTCGCTTTCTCGCAGTCTCGGAACCGACGACGGCGGTGCGAGTCGCTTCACGGTTGGGCAAGGAGATGCCGGCCCATTGCACCTCCACGGGAAAGGTTCTCCTGGCGCAGCTCCCGCGAGAACAATTGGACCGTCTCTACCCCGACGAGCAACTCTCACAGGTGACTCCGCAGTCGATCCGTACCAAGACCGAGCTCCTCGCACAACTGGATCTTGTCGCGAAGCAGGGCTATGCAACGAACCGGGAGGAGAGCGAGGAGGGCGTGGCCTCGGTGGCCGTGGCCGTTCCCTCGGCGAGCGGGCTGCGGTTGGCGATCAACGCATCTGCCCCGGTGTTCCGCTTGCCTCCCCGCAAGGTGAAGACCCTCGTCGCACTCCTCGATGAGGCAGCCGTACGTCTGGCCGACCTGACCTCCTGAAGGCTCGTCGTCTCTTTCCCCTGCGACCTGGTGCAGGGGTCGTTCGGCGCGTTCTGAAGAGAGCTCGAGCCATGCTGGACTGTTGGCGCCGCGCAAGCTATTGTGTCTTCTAGTTAGGAACAAGTTCTGCTCAGCAGATAAATATGCGAAGAGGATGATCAATGCAGATCGTACTGGTGCACGGCGGATGGGTAGGCGGCTGGGTGTGGGACGGCGTCGCCGACGAATTGCGCAGAATGGGGCACGAGGTGATCGCGCCGACGCTGCGCGGTCTCGAAGACGGTGACGTGGACCGCTCCGGCGTCACGATGAGCATGATGGCGCGCGATCTGATCGATCAGGTAAGAGAGCTCACCCAGCTCGACATCGTGCTCGTCGGTCATAGCGGCGGAGGTCCGCTCATCCAACTCGTCGCTGAGGCGATGCCCGAGCGCATCGGCCGGGTCGTCTTCGTCGACGCCTGGGTGCTGCGCGACGGCGAGACCATTAACGACGTGCTCCCCGATCCGTTGGTCGCAGCGACGAAGGCGCTTGCGAGTCAGTCCGACGACAACACCATCGTCATGCCGCCTGAGCTCTGGGCCGCGTCTATGCAGGACATGTCCCCGTTCGAGCAGCAGCAGCTCGCCGCGCTCGAGCCGAGGCTCGTCCCATCGCCGGCAGGCTGGTCCGATGAGCCGATCCGCCTCGACCGGTTCTGGGCGAGCAGCATCCCGTCAAGTTATGTGTTCCTCGCTCAGGACCAGGCCGTTCCCGCTGAGATCTACCAGGCCGCGGCCGGGCGGCTTGATAGTCCGCGCACGATCGAGATCGACGGAAGCCATTTGGTGATGCTCACGCATCCGGAGAGGCTCGCACGGGCCCTCGACGCCGTCATTGCCTAACAGGCCTGGGGAAGCTATGGATTCGATTTCACGCCCAGACGACGTCGCGCCGATCTCGTACACCGAACTGGCGCCGTCGGGTGCGCCTGCTCGGTGGATCGTCCTCGTGCACGGGGGTGGTGCCTCGAACGAGTACTATCTCGAGACGCCCGACGGCCGACAGGGCTGGGCGGCACGATTCGTATCGCATGGCTACGGTGTGCTGGTGGTGGACTGGCTGGGGTTGTCCTATGAGGCGGCCCAACACGTCGATGATCGTGCGGCGTCTGCGCGGCTGGACTATGAGAGCGTGTGCCGAGGGATGGGCGTGTTCCTCTCTGGTCTCGGCCGGAACGTCGTGCTGGTCGTGCACTCGATGGCAGGTCCGATTGGCTTCCGCCTCCTAGAGACGCATGGCGATCTCATCGACGGGCTCGTAGCCGTCGCTCCGGGCCCGCCTGGAAATATACAGGCGGTGCCCGAGATCGTGAGGGAGTCCGACCAGGAGGTCTCCATCCGTGGAGCGGCCATCGACTGGACCATCCCGAAGATGGGTTTCTGGGAACCCACAAGCGCCTTCGTGAACGACAAGGCCATCGGACCCAGCCGGCGGTTCCCCCGCGAGTGCATCGAGGTGTTCCGCCGCACCCTTCGGCCGATCCCGGCCCGGATGCTTTATCAGCGTCTGAACATCGGTGGGAGCCAAATGAGGATCGGGCCGACCGACGCGTTCACGAACAAGCCGATTCTCGTCTTCACGGGTGGAGCCGATACCGACCACCCCTCGCAGCTGGATCAGGACATCGTGGCCTGGCTCACCGATCAGGGCGCCGCCGTCACCTTCTGGTCGTCCGAACTGCCTCTTCTCGCTGGGAACGGCCACTCGCTGATGGTCGAAGACAATAGCGACGAGCTCGCTGACGAGATCGCGCGGTGGATCACGGCGCTCTGACTCGCCACCGTATCGTCCCGGCCATTATTTCAGCCGACCCGACGTCCCCAACAGCGGAGGAGAACGCCAGTCGTTTCCTTCGTGTCACTCGAGGGAACGCTGTGCCAGCTCGTTGCCGACTACGACTTGGTCGATCGGGCCCTTGCTCGAACTCCTCATTTCATACGTCTGGCGATGGACTCAAGGGAGATGTTCGCCGACGGCCGCGTGCAACTCCAGGTCATCGGTGGACAGCTGAGGCGTCTGCCACGACGCATCGAGACGATCGGTTCGCAGCTCGAACGGAACGTTCGGGCTGAGCATAAGGATGTTCCGAGACCTCCAGGAACGCGGATGGATCGGTTCGTTGGTCGGGGAGCTGACGACCACCCTGGTTGGCGTGGCGCTTATCGTCGCTGCGGTGCTACTTTCGGTCTCGGGGGGTGGCCCCCAGCTCGCCCCGACGTCGCACTCCTACCGTTCCTAGGGGCGGGGTGGTCGGCCTCGCGGGCAGGCTCCTCGTGCTGAGGCCGCTGCGCACCTCCTTGATGCGCACCACGCTGATCGCCGGATCCTGGCAAACTATCCCGCGACGCGAATTCGCAGGGGGTGTCGGCGCGACTTTCGATCGACGTACAGTGCCGTCCGTTAACAAACGATCGGTTCGTGCGACCGAACTGTCGAACGCCTGTGCATCGCTGCGGCGAGTTCCTCATGGCGCAGTACCTGGGTTTCGCTTCCGGAAGAAGATTTCACGAACCCCAGCGACACGGTGTTGCGGTGACGTTCGACGAAAGAGAAGAAGGATGGCCCGGCGAATCCCAATCGCGCGAAGTCTCGCCTTCGAAATGACAGAAGCGCTCCTGTGCTCGCGCGTCGGTTACTTCGCACCTTCTAGGTGTGACGTTATCAATTAGGGTGATGACGACCGGTGACGGGTACCGGTACCTGCTGAACTCTGTCGTGTCCGGTGACGGCGACCGCGACGCCTCGTCTGTGTTGACGCGGTATTACGCGGAGGCCGGGACTCCTGGCTCGATGTAGCGCCGAGGGGGTCGCTACTGGTCGGTTCCGACGTTGTGTTCAACCCAGTCGCGCAGATGCTTCAACGGGGCGGCTGCGCTGTGTCCGAGGTCAGTAAGTTCGTACTCCACGCGAGCGGGAACCTCGGGGTAGACGGTGCGAGTGAGCAGGCCGTGGTCTTCGAGACGCTTGAGGGTCTGGGACAGCACCTTGGGGCTGACGCCTTCCAAGCGTCGTTTGAGTTGCCCGTTGCGTTGCGGCCCGTCTTCGAGCGCACCGATGGCCAGGGCGCTCCACTTGTTGGCGAGCAGGTCGAGCATGTCGCGGCACGGACACATGGCCGCGTACACGTCGTTCCGGTCGCACTCATCCACGGTCTGACTCATACGTTCATGGTATCCGATGGGTACTAGGTTGCCTTGACGGTAACCAGTAGGTCTGGGGAACCATAATTGGCATGACGGCTACGACTGCGATCGGATACGAGAAGAACCTCCCCGCCACCGACCCCGAGGCGCTGACCGCCCGCGAGGTCGAGGTGCCCGAACTTGGACCGCATGACTTGTTGGTCGAGGTCGAGGCGGTCTCGGTGAACCCGGTCGATGTGAAACTGCGGGAAGGCGCTCCTGCGAACGGGTTCAAGGTGCTCGGCTTCGACGCCGCCGGTACGGTGCGCGAGGTCGGCTCAGCGGTGACGCTGTTCGCTCCGGGTGACGAGGTGTACTACGCGGGCAGCATCGACCGGCCAGGTACGAACCAGCGCCTGCATGTTGTGGATGAGCGGATTACGGGGCGCAAGCCGCAGGTGCTGTCGTTTGCCGACGCTGCTGCGCTGCCGCTGACGGCGATCACCGCCTGGGAGACCCTGTTCGAGCGGCTCGCCCTTACCGAGGACTCGACCGGCACCCTGCTGGTGATCGGCGCGACCGGCGGAGTCGGATCGATCATGCTGGCACTGGCCGACGCGCTCCTGCCGAACGTCACCGTGATCGCCACCGCCTCCGACGATGAACGCTCCGCCTGGGTGCGCAACCTGGGCGCGGAGCATGTGGTGAACCACCGCGACGACCTGGCTGAGCAGGTGCTCGCCGTCGCGCAGGATGGCGTGGACTGGCTGTTCACCGCGCATTCCGCGGGGCAGATCGAAACCTATGCGCGGATCGTTCGAGCGTTCGGGCATATTGTCGCCATTGACGACGGTCCGCGCGACGTGTTCCCGCTCAAGGGCAAGAGCATCGCTTGGCACTGGGAACTGATGTTCACCCGCCCGCTCAGGCAGACCCCGGACATGATTGAACAGCACCAGCTCCTGAACACTGTCGCTGACCTTGTAGATCAGGGCCGCATCCGCACCACGGCCACAACGACACTCGCGCCGATCTCACCGACCACACTCCGCGAGGCGCACGAGTTGGTCGAGAACGGCCGCACAGTCGGCAAGGTCACCGTCCACAGATGGGAGTAGACTGAAACCGCGCGCACGCGCATGTTCACAGGCGAGTGCGTTTGCAGAACCTCGGCTGGGCGAGAAGAACATCAGCGAGGTACTCGGCCTCAGCGTCGACGAGGCGGTGGCCTACTTCGCCGACGGTCCGTCGAAGGTGCCGGCCGCGCACGCGATCGTCACCCGGATGTCCGACGTCGGGCTCGGCTACCTCACCCTCGGGCAGCCGCTCACGACGCTGTCCGGCGGTGAACGTCAGCGGCTGAAGCTGGCGATCCATTTGGCCGACGACGGCGGCATCTACGTGCTCGACGAGCCGACGACCGGGCTCCACCTCGCCGACGTGCAGCAGCTGCTCCGGCTGCTCGACCGGCTCGTCGAGGCCGGCAAGTCGGTGATCGTGATCGAGCACCATCAAGCCGTGATGGCGCACGCCGACTGGATCGTCGACCTCGGACCCGGCGCGGGCCACGACGGCGGGAAGGTCGTGTTCGAGGGCACTCCCGCCGACCTGGTCGCCCGGAAGACGACACTCACCGGGCAGCACCTCGCCGCCTACGTCGGCGCCTGATCGCGGGGTCCCCGCGCGATAGGGTGACGCCACCATTAAGCGAGCGACACTCAGACGGCTCGCGTCGGCGCTGGGCGTCGCCGCGCTCGTCGGGGTCGCCGTCGCCGGCACTCTGGGCGCGGTCCGAGAGGCCGGACTCGCCCAGGCCGCGGTCCAGGCCGACGACTTCTACATCATCCCCGACGACCTCGCCCCCGGCGCCCCCGGCGACCTCATCGCGAGCGAGCCGCTCCCGGGAGCACCGATCGGCGCCCAGGCCTGGCGGATCATGTACCGCTCAACCGATGCCGACGGCGAGGAAGTCCCGGTGACCGGCATCGTCGTCACACCGAACGGAGCGGCGCCGTCCGGCGGGCGCACGGTCATCGCCTGGGCGCACCCCACGACCGGCGCCGACCCGTCCTGTGCGCCGTCGCTCGCCCGCGACCCCTTCGAGCTGCTCGAAGGCTCCCACTCCCTGTTGACCAAGGGCTTCACGATCGTCGCCACCGACTACGCCGGGATGGGACTCGACACCCCGAGCGCCTACCTCATCGGGGGGACCGAGGGCCGTAACGTGCTCGACTCCGTGCGCGCCGCGCAGCAGCTTCCCGCGTCCCAGGCGGGCAACACCGTCGTGCTCTGGGGGCATTCGCAGGGCGGGCAGGCGGCCCTGTTCGCCGAACAGCTGCACGAAGAGTACGCGCCGGAGCTCGACATCCGCGGCGTCGCCGTCGCCGCCCCCGCGGCCGACCTCGCCACCTTGCTCGACGACGACCTCGACGACATCTCCGGAGTCTCCATCGGCTCCTACGCGTTCACCGCCTACGCCGACTTCTACGGCGAGGACATCTCCACCATCCTCACCCCGGCCGCCGAGAAGGCCGTGCCCGCCATGACGGGGATCTGCCTGACCGACCCGAGACTGCACCAACTCGGCACCCCGCTGATCGGCGACTTCGTCCGCTCCGACCCGTCGACGACCGCTCCGTGGGACGACTACCTGGCCAGGAACACCCCCGACCCGGGCGGCGGCGGGCTTCCGCTGTTCGTCGCGCCAGGGCTCGCCGACGAGCTGGTCGACCCCGCCTCGACCGCGCAGTTCGTCGCCGCCGCCTGCGCGACCGGGCGTTCGGTCACCTCGCGCACCCTGCCAGGCGTGAATCACGGGTTCGTCGCCGAACTGGCGATCCCGGAGCTCACGGCCTGGCTCGACGACCTCGGGCGCACCGGCCCGCCGGAATCCACCGGCTGTCCGGCCGGCTAAGGGTCGTTGCGACCCGTGGGCCCGCTCTCGGCGACGCCGCCGTAGAGGTCGAGGATGGTCGGCGCGTCGGCAGGCGCCGGGATGACGTCGATCGGATCCCCCGGACGCACCCTGCCGGGCGTCAGCACCCGGAGGTAGGTGCCGAGTCGCCGCGCCTCCGAGAACCGCCGCACCCAGCCGGCGGATTCCGGGATCGCCCCGTTCCGGCCCATCCAGCGCGCGAACGTCAGGCACGGCGTGCGGGCGTGCGTGACCTCGAGCACCACGGCATCCGATCCCGCACCGATGCGCCAGCGCTCCCCCACGCGCACGTTGCTCACCTCGAGTCCGGCGACGCGGAGGTTCTCGCCGAAGAAGCCGGCCGGAACCTCGCGCCCCAACTGCTCGGCCCACCAGTCGGCGTCCTCGGCCGCGTAAGCGTAGACCGCCTGATCCTCGCCGCCGTGGTGCGTGCGGTCGGCCTGCACGTCGGCGTAGAGCCCGCGCCGGCCGACCTTCACGGCGCCCTCGACGGGCTGCTTGTCGATCGCCGTCGTGCCCACGGTTCCGGCATCGGGATGCAGGCGCGACACGACGCACGCGGCGAGGAGGCGACCCATGCGTCCACTCTAAGGTTGAGCACATGCACCGCACGACGCCCCCGTTCCGCGCCGACCAGGTCGGGAGCTTCCTGCGCACGCCCGCCATCCACCGGGCGCGGGCCGCGCACGAGGCGGGCGCGATCGATGCCGCCGAACTGCGGCGCGTCGAGGACCAGGAGATCGTCGAGCTCATCCGCGAGCAAGAGGCGGCGGGACTGCAGCTGACGACCGACGGCGAGTTCCGGCGGTCGTGGTGGCACTTCGACTTCATCGGGATGCTGGACGGCGTCGAGATCGTCGAGATCGACCACGGCATCCAATTCCAGGGTGTGCAGACCAAGCCGAAGAGTCCCGTGGTCGTCGGCAAGATCGGCTTCCCGGCGGACCACCCGTTCCTCGACCACTTCGCGTTCGTCGCGGCGAACACGACGGTCACCCCGAAGATGACGATCCCGTCGCCGACGGTGCTGCACTGGCGTGCCGAGTCGGCGGGCATCGACGCGCAGTTCTACGCCGACCGCGACGCGATCCTCGACGACCTCGCCGCCGCCTACCGCGCCGCCGTGCAGGCCTTCTACGATGCCGGATGCCGCTACCTGCAGTTCGACGACACCACCTGGGCGTACCTCTGCTCGCCGGCCGAGATCGAGAAGGCGGCGGCCCGCGGCGTCGACGTCGAGGACATCGGCGAGAAGTACGTGAAGCTGATCAACGACTCGATCCGCGACAAGCCCGCCGACATGGTCATCACGACGCACGTCTGCCGCGGCAACTTCAAGTCGACCTGGATCTCGTCGGGCGGCTATGAGCCGGTCGCGCACGCCCTGCTCGTCGGCTGCGACTACGACGGCTACTTCCTCGAGTACGACACCGAGCGCGCCGGCGGATTCGAGCCGCTGCGCTTCCTGCCCGAGGGCGACAAGATCGTGGTGCTCGGTCTGATCACCTCCAAGAGCGGCGATCTGGAAGATTCCGACGACGTGCGGAAGCGCATCGCCGAGGCCACCGAGTTCGTGCGCCTCGAACAGTTGGCGCTCAGCCCGCAGTGCGGCTTCGCCTCGACCGAGGAGGGCAACGTGCTCACCGACGAGCAGCAGTGGGCGAAGATGCGCGAGATCGTCGCGGTGTCGAAGGACGTCTGGGCGTAGCCCGTCACGAGCCCGGGGCTCGGAAGCGGTACGCGTGCAGCCGGTACGGCAACTGCAGTTTCCCGTCGACGTCGGCCACCCGCTCGCCGAGCGCCCGCACCCCGTCCAGCATCGCGCGACGCTCCCCCTCCGTCGCGGTGAGCACGAAGCCGTGCGTCGCGGCGAGGTCGACGAGCGTGTCGACGTCGATCGCCGCCACCCAGTCGAAGGTCTCGCTCGCGTCGAACTCGAGCGGCGCGGTGACGATCGGTCCACCCGCCGCGAGCAGCAGCTCGTCGGCGCTCCGATGATCGAGGATGTCGGCCAGCTCCGCCACCCACTCCTGCATCGACGCGCCCGCGCGGGCATCCCGGATGTTCCACAGCAGGCCCAGCGTGCCACCGGGCTTCAGGATGCGCGCGACCTCGGCGCTCCCCCGCGGCGGGTCGACCCAGTGCCACGACTGGCCGAAGGTGACGGCGTCGAACGTCGCCTCGCCGAACGGAAGCTGCTCGGCGGCGCCGGTCACGGTCGGGACGCCGGGGTGCTTGGCCGCGAGCACCGCGAGCATCCCCGGATCGGGGTCGACCGCGGTCACCTGGTGCCCCGCGGCGAGGAGGGCGTCCGTGAGCTTGCCCGTGCCGGTGCCGACATCGGCGACCGTCTGCTGCTCGCCGAGGAGCCAGTCGACGGCCTCGGCGGGATACCCGGGGCGGACGCGCTCGTACAGCGCGGCGATGCTGCCGAAGTTGCGGGAGCGCTCGGCGGTCCAGGCGGCCATGCGTCGAGCATGAACCCCGAACCTCGGAGGTCGCAGGGTATGCCGGGGCGCCTACCGCTTGCGCTTCTCGCGCACGCGCATGTTCACCACGACCGGCGTTCCGGCGAAACCGTAGACCTCGCGCAGCCGCCGGGTGATGAAGCGGCGGTAGCCCGGGTCGAGGAAGCCCGTCGTGAACAGCACGAACGTCGGCGGACGGGTGGCCGCCTGGGTGCCGAACAGGATGCGGGGCTGCTTCCCGCCGCGCACCGGGTGCGGGTGCTCGGCGGCGAGTTCGGCGAGCAGCGCGTTGAACTTGCCGGTCGGGATGCGGGTGTCCCACGACTCGAGCGCCGTCTCGAGAGCGGGCACGAGCTTCTCGAGATGACGGCCGGTGCGCGCGGAGATGTTCACCCGAGGGGCCCAGGCGACGTGCGCGAGGTCCTGCTCGATCTCGCGTTCCAGGTAGCGGCGACGCTCGTCGTCGAGCAGGTCCCATTTGTTGAACGCGAGCACGAGCGCGCGGCCGGAGTCGAGGACGAGTTCGATGATGCGCAGGTCCTGGGTGGAGACCTCTTCGGTCACGTCGAGCACGACGACGGCGACCTCGGCCTTCTCGAGGGCGGCCGCCGTGCGCAGCGACGCGTAGAAATCGGCCCCGTGCTGGAGGTGAACGCGCTTGCGGATCCCGGCGGTGTCGACGAAGGTCCAGATGCGCCCGGCGAGCTCGATGTTCTCGTCCACCGGGTCGCGGGTCGTGCCAGCCATCGGGTCGACGACGACCCGCTCCTCGCCGGCGGCCTTATTGAGCAGGCTCGACTTGCCCACGTTGGGGCGACCGAGGATCGCGACCCGGCGCGGACCGCCGATCTCCTGCTTCGCGACGGCCGACACCTCGGGCAGCAGCTTCATGACCTCGTCGAGCACGTCGGCGACGCCGCGGCCGTGGATCGCGGACACCGGCCATGGCTGGCCGAGGCCGAGGCTCCAGAGCTCGGAGGCCAGCGTGTCCTTGACGGCATCGTCGGCCTTGTTGGCCACGAGGATGACGGGCCGCTTCAAGGCCCGCAGCATCCGCACGACGTGCTCGTCGGTGGCGGTGGCGCCGACGTTGATGTCGACGACGAACAGCACGGCGTCGGCGAGGTCGACGGCGACCTCAGCCTGGGCGGCGACGGAGGCGTTGATGCCCCTCGCGTCGGGCTCCCAGCCGCCGGTGTCGACGACGGTGAACCGGCGCCCGAGCCACTCCGACTTGTACGAGACGCGGTCGCGCGTGACGCCCGGCACGTCTTCGACGACCGCCTCGCGACGGCCGAGGATGCGGTTGACGAGCGCGGACTTGCCGACGTTCGGGCGGCCGACGATCGCGAGTACCGGAAGCGCCGGCAGGTAGGTGATCCCGTCGGGGCCGGCCTGGGCGAGCTCGAGCAGGTCGAGGTCTTCGTCGTCGAGCTCGTAGTCTTGGAGCCCTGCCCGGAGAGACGCCGCGCGCTGCTCGGCGACGTCGTCGTCGAGGGCGTCGAGGCGTTCGGCGAGAGCCGGGTCGAGCTCGGCGGAGCCGTCGTCGAACGGCGTGTCGTCGGGCATCGGGGTCGCATCGGTCATCGTGTTGCCTCCACGCCCTGCTGGTCTTGAATGAGGTCGAGCACGGCCTGCACGGTCTGCTCGAAATCCAGGTCGGTCGAATCGAGGGTGGTCACGCCGGGAGCCGCGGTGAGGAAGTCGACCACGGCCGCATCCTTCTGGTCGCGGTCGCGCAGCTGGGCGGCGCTGGCGGCGTTCTCGGGGGTCAGTTCGCGCGAGCGGCGTGCCACCCGCACGTCTTCGTCGGCGGTGAGCAGGATGCGCACCTCGGCGTCGGGCGCGACGACGGTCGTGATGTCGCGGCCTTCCACGACGATGCCCGCCTCGCGGCTCGCGGCGATCGTCGCGCGGAACATGTCGGTCAGACGCGAGCGCACCTCGGGGATGCGCGCTATGTCGCTCACGACGGCGGTGACCCGCGGCTCGCGGATCGCGGCGGTCACGTCGGTCTCGCCGACCGAGACGATCGTGCCGTGCACCGTCGGGACGGTGCGGTAGGCGAGATCGTCGACGAGCGCGAGCACGACATCCGCGTCGGTGACGTCGGCGCCGCGCTCGAGCGCGAGCCAGGTGAGCGCCCGATAGGCGGCCCCGGTGTCGAGGAAGTCGAAGCCCAGGCGGGATGCCGCGGCACGGCTCACGCTCGACTTGCCGCTGCCCGCCGGGCCGTCCACCGCGACGACGACGCTCACGAGCCGCCTCCGGCGAGCTGCCACCCGCGGCTCTCCAGCGCGGTGCTGAGCGTCGCGGCGACTTCGGGAAGCACGGCGATCTCCGCGAAACCGATCTGCGCGCCCGGGGAGTGCTCGAGACGGAGGTCCTCCATGTTGACCCCCTCCTCGCCGATCTCGGTCAGCAGACGCGCCAGCTCGCCTGGTTCGTCGGCGACCTGCACCACCAGGCTCGCATACCGCGCGTCGCCGCCGTGCTTGCCCGGGATGCGGGCGACGCCCTGGTTGCCCCGGGTGAGCATCGCGGCGAGCCGGGTCGGGGCGCCGGGGGCGTCGGGGGCCGCGAGGGCCTGCAGCACCCCGTCGAGCTCGTCGCGGAAGGCGCCGAGCACCTCGGCGACCGGGCCGGCGTTGGCGCCGAGGATCTGGATCCACAGTTCGGGATCGCTCGCGGCGATCCGCGTGCTGTCGCGCAGGCCCTGCCCGGCCAATGCCGGGACAGCGTCACTCCCGCCGAGCAGGCGCGCGGCGAGGAGCGAGGCGACGACCTGTGGCACGTGCGAGACGAGGGCGACGCCGCGGTCGTGCTCGTCGGGCGAGAGCCGGATGGGCGTCGAGCCCAGGTCGAGCGCGAGGTCTTCGAGCACGCGCTCCTGCTCGGGCGTCGAGCGGGCGTGCGGCGCGATGATCCAGGGGCGTCCGAGGAAGATGTCCGCTCGGGCGGCCATCGCGCCGCCGCGCTCACGCCCGGCCATCGGGTGCGAGCCGAGGTACCGGGCGACGTCGGCGCCGCGCGCGTGCAGATCGGCGAGGATGCCGGCCTTGACGCTCGCGACGTCGGTGACGAGTGCGTCCGGATGCGCCTCGAGTTCGGTCGCGACGATCTCGGCGGTCGAATCGGGCGAGACGGCGACGATGACCAGCCCGGGCGCGTCACCCGCCGCGGCACTGCGGCCCGCGCCGTAGTCGACCGCGAGCCGCAGTGCCGCGGGCGACCGGTTGGCGAGCACGACGTCGAGTCCGAGGTCGCGCAGGGCGAGGCCGATGCTGGTGCCGAGCAGCCCGGTGCCGACGATGCGCACGGTGCCCACTCGGGAGCTCAGGCGTGCAGCAGACATCGGTCAGTCCTCGGTCGGGGAAGAAGAAGGGGTGCGCGCGAGAGTCAGCAGCTGCCCGAGCTCCAGCTTACCGAGATCGCGGCTCTTGCCCGACCCCAGGGTGCCGAGGTGAAGCGGGCCGAACTGACGGCGCACCAGGTCGATGACCGGGTGACCCACGGCATCCAGCATCCGGCGCACGATGCGGTTGCGACCCGAGTGCAGAGTGATCTCGACGATGCTGCGATCGGAGCCGTCGCGCCCCGTCGACGGTTCGCCGACCAGTCGGGCCTTGTCGGCACGGATCGGCCCGTCGTCGAGGTCGAAGCCCTCGCGCAGCTTCTTGAGCGCCGCCGGGTACACCACGCCCCGCACGGTGGCGATGTAGGTCTTCTCGACGCCGAATGACGGATGCGCGAGCACCTGGGCGAGATCGCCGTCGTTGGTCAGGATGAGCAGCCCGCTGGTGTCGGCGTCGAGTCGTCCGACGTTGAACAGCCGCTCCTCGTAGCCGGCGGTGAACTCGCGCAGGTCGCGCTTGCCCCGGTCGTCGGCCATCGACGAAACCACGCCGGTGGGCTTGTTGAGCATGACGTAGCGCTTCGAGACATCCAGCTGGATGGCGATCCCGTCGACGGCGACCTGGTCGACGGCGATGTCGACGCGACGCCCCGGCTCGGTGATGATCTCGCCGTTGACCGAGACGCGGCCCTCGGCGATGTACTGCTCGCAGACCCGGCGCGACGCGACCCCGGCCGCCGCGAGCACCTTCTGGAGGCGTTCGCCCTGCGCCCGCCCCCCGCTCGGTGACTCGCTCACGACAGGTCGTCGAATCCGTCGCTGCCGTCGGCGAGCAGCGGCGAGATCTTCGGCAGCTCGTCGAGGGAGTTGATCCCCAGCGAGGTGAGCAACAGCGGCGAGGTCTCGTAGTGGATGGCTCCCGTCTCGGAGTCGGTGTACGCCTCCTGGATCAGCCCGCGGCCGAGCAGCGTTCGCACGACCGAGTCGACGTTGACGGCACGGATGGCGGCGACCGCACCGCGGCTGATCGGCTGCTTGTAGGCGATCACCGCGAGGGTCTCGAGCGCGGCCTGCGAGAGCTTCGTCGGGTTCTGGGTGAGCACGAACTCCTTGACGACGTCGTCGTACGCGGGGCGCACGTAGATGCGCCAGCCGCCGCCGACCTCGCGCAGCTCGAAGCCGCGCACCGGGCCGCCGTCGGCGCCGTCGTAGTCGGCGACGAGCCGCTCGATCGACTGACGCACGGCGGCGATCGGCGAACTCAGCGCCGTGGCGAGGCTCACCAGCGCCATCGGTTCGTCGGCGACGATGAGCACCGCCTCGAGGGCGCGCTCCAGGTCGATCGGGGCACGCGGCGATGCCTCCGGCTCGACGGTGTCGGTTCCGGTGTCACGAGTCATAGTCCGCCCCCAGGCTGGCGAGTGAGTCGTCGGTCCAGTGCTGCGCCGACCAGGTCAGGGTGAGTTCGCCGAGGGGCTCGATCTGCTCGAACGAGATCGCCGCGTGGCGGTACAGCTCGAGCACGGCGAGGAAGCGGGCGATCACGACGCCAGGTTGATCCACGGCGCCGGCGATGAGTTCACGGAAGGTCACCGGACGACCGCGACGCAGCAGCGCGACGACGTGCGCCGCCTGCTCGCGGATGCTCACCAGCGGCGCATGAAGGTGGTCGAGTCCGACGGTGGGGATCTCCCGCGGTGTGAACGCGAGGGCTGCGAGCGCGGCGAAGTCGGCGGGGCTCAGCGTCCAGACGAGTTCCGGCGTCCGCGTGCGGAACTTCTCTTCGAGCCGCACCGACCGCACGTGGCGGGTCGATTCGACGTCGATCCCGCGGGCGAACCAGGATGCCGCCTCCTTGAACGCGCGGTACTGGAGCAGGCGGGCGAAGAGCAGGTCGCGGGCTTCGAGCAGCGCCACGTCTTCGGCATCCACCAGTTCGCCCTGCGGCAGCAGGCCGGCGACTTTGAGATCGAGCAGCGTGGCCGCGACGAGCAGGAACTCGCTGGCCTGGTCGAGCTCGTCCTCGGTGTCGATCCCCCGCAGGTAGGCGAGGAATTCGTCGGTCACCTTGCTGAGTGCGATGTCGGTGATGTCGAGTTCGTGCTTGGCGATCAGCGAGAGGAGGAGGTCGAACGGACCCTCGAAATTGGAGAGGGTGAGCCGGAATCCGGCGGGGGCTGCGGGGGCGGGCGCGTCGTCCACCGTTCCCATCGCAGCCGCCATGGAATCCGAGCTTAGTGAGCGGCGCGTAAGGTCGAGTGCGGGAAGGAGCCCGAGTGCCGCATCGCGCCAATGGCAGTTACGTCTCGAACGCCGACGCTCTCACAGCGTGGACCCCCGCCGCACGAGAGGCGCTGCTCGCGACGGCGACGACCTACCACGCCCTGATCACCGCCGACGACCTCGCGGCGCAGGTGCAGCAGGACTCCGGCATCGCCACCGACCAGCCCGCCGGTTTCTGGGTGCGCAAGCTGCTCGACCGGGTCGCCGCCGAGGTGCAGCGTCGCGAGGAACCACCGCTCGCGTCCCTCTGCGTGCTCGACTCCGACGACGACGCCGCCGCGATGGAGCGGTTGCTGTGCTACCGCAGCTACGCGACCGACCTGCCCGCGGATGGCGGCGTGCCCGCCCGTGCCCCGCGCACGACGCTGACGGTGCGTCGCGAGCCGCGTGCCCGGGCAGCGACTCCTCGGGTGCGCGAAGCCGCGATCCCGTCGCTGCGCGAGGTCACCTGCACGAACTGCTTCATGATCGTGGCCGTGCGCGAGACCTGTTCCAGCTGCGGCGCCCCGCTGCAAGCGATCGAGGACCCGCAGGCTCCGGGGCCCCGGCAGACGGTCGCGGACCCCGCGACGAAGGAGACGGTCAGGCGACCGCGCCGCGGGTGATGAGCTCCCGCGCCAGCTGCCGGTAGGACTCGGTCACCGCGTGCTCGGGGGCGAACATGGTGATCGGCTCGGCCGCGACCGACGCGTCGGGCAGCTTCACGCTGCGCCCGATCACCGTCTCGAGCACCTGGGGGCCGAACGCCTCGACCACCCGGCTCAGCACTTCGCGGGAGTGCAGCGTGCGGGCGTCGTACATCGTCGCGAGGATCCCGTCGAGTCGGATCGCGGGGTTCAGCCGGTCGCGCACCTTCTCGACCGTCTCGACCAGCAGCGCGACGCCGCGCAGCGCGAAGTACTCGCACTCGAGCGGGATGAGCACGCCGTGGGCGGCGGTGAGCGCGTTGATCGTCAGCAGACCGAGCGACGGCTGGCAGTCGATGAGGATGACGTCGTACTTGTCCGAAACCTGGCGCAGCACCCGAGCCAGGATCTGCTCGCGGGCCACCTCATTGACGAGGTGCACCTCTGCCGCCGAGAGGTCGATGTTCGCCGGGATGACGTCGAGGCCCGGGGTCGCCGTCTGCACGATGACATCCGAGGCCGCCGTATGGGACCCGAGCAGCAGCTCGTAGATCGTCGGCACGTCGTGGGTCGGCACGCCGAGCCCCGCGCTCAGCGCCCCCTGCGGATCGAAGTCGACCGCGAGCACCCGACGCCCGTACTCGGCGAGCGTCGCGCCCAGGTTGATGGATGTCGTCGTCTTGCCGACGCCGCCCTTCTGGTTGCACAGGGCGATGATGCGCGCCGGACCGTGCCCCTTGAGCGGGACGGGCTCGGGGAAGAAGTTCAGCGGGCGCCCCGTTGGCCCGAGAAGCGGAGCTTCGAGCCCCGGCAACTCGGTCAGATCCTCCCGGTGCCCCACCATGAGCCTGAGTGTATGTCGGGCGGACGGCGTGGCTTCGCAGGAACGCGCCCGCCGTAGACAGGTTCGACTCTAGTTCAACTAGAGGGTGAGTGTTCGGCGATCCGCCGGCGGCACCCCCGTCAACGCGCGCGTGGGTGCGCGGTCGCGTAGATGTCGCGGAGGGCGTCCGCGGTCACCCGGGTGTAGATCTGCGTCGTCGCGACGCTCGCGTGGCCGAGCAGTTCCTGGACGACCCGCACGTCCGCCCCGCCCTGCAACAGGTGCGTCGCGAAGGAGTGCCGGAGGCTGTGCGGCGAGATGCCGTGCTCCCCCAGTTCCTCGGCGAGGTGGGCGCGCTCGGCGGCGGCGCGGATCACGAGCCAGGCGCTCTGCCGCGACAGGCGGGCGCCGCGCATCCCGAGGAAGAGCGCCGGGGTCGCCCGTCCGCGCATCGAGAGCAGCGGACGCGAACGCACCAGGTAAGCGTCGAGGGCCGCCCGCGCGTAACTGCCGAGCGGCACGATGCGCTGCTTCGAGCCTTTGCCGAACAGGCGGATGAGGTCGGCGGCACCCTCCTCCCCGTCAGCCCCCGCACCCCGCAGGTCGTCGACGTTCAGCGACACCGCCTCCGACACGCGGGCCCCGGTCGCATACAGCAGTTCGAGCAGCGCCCGATCGCGTAGCGACGCGGGTTCGTCGGCATCCGTCGCCGCCAGAAGCCGCTCGACCTGAGCGATCGTCAACGCCTTCGGCAAGCGGTCCGCCTGCTTCGGAGCGACGAGGTCGGCGGCGGGATCCTTCGGGATCAGACCCTCGTCGACGAGGAATCGGGTGAACCCGCGGACGCTCGACAGCATCCGCGCCACCGACGACGCGGCGAGCGGGTCGGCCCCCTGCCGCAGGCTGCGAGCGAACGTCGCGACGTGGTCGGGCCCGATCGCGGCGGCATCGACGACGCCCGCGAGCCGGACGCCGTCGAGGAACCGGGTCAGGTCGCGCCGATAGGCGGCGAGGGTGTGCGGCGACCTTCCTCGTTCGATGCCGAGATGGCGCAGGTAGCGCTCGAGTTCGACGTCGAGAGAACCGGCGGGCAGGTCGGACGAGTCAGCGTCGGGCATGCACCATCAGCGCCGCCGTGATGAGCGGGCCGTTGCGCACCCGGCCGTCGGCGATCGCCGCGAGCACGACATCCAGCGGCTCCCACCGCACCACGATCTCGGCCTCCTCATCGGTGCGATCGTGCACCTCGGGCGCCCTCGACAGGCCGCGCGCCTCGAAGATGGTGATGGTCTCGTCGCTGCCACCGGCCGACGGATGGTAGGCGACGACGCGGTGCCACTCCGCGGCGACGAGATCGGCCTCTTCGGCGAGTTCGCGCTTCGCGGCCGCCAGCGGGTCCTCGCCCGGGATGTCGAGCAGACCGGCCGGCAACTCCCACGAGCGGGTCGCGATCGGCTGGCGGTACTGGTTGATCAGCAGCAGCCGGTCGTCGCCGTCGAACGCCGCGATCACGACGGCGCCGGTGTGCGTCATGTATTCGCGCGCCATCGGCCGACCGCCGAAGGTCACGGTGTCGCGGACGATGTCCCACACCTTGCCGTCGAAGACCGTCTCCCGGGAGACCAGCGGGGCCGGGTCGGCGACGTCCTCGAGCGGGCCGCTGAGGAACGCGTCGCGATCCACCATCAGACGGCGGTCGGTTCGGCGACGACCTCGGCGACGGCCTCGCCGACGCCCGGAGCCTCGCCCGGATCGGACACCTCGAACAGCCGGCTCGCCTGCTGACGCTCGAGCGCCGCGCCGATCAGGCCGCGGAACAGCGGATGCGCCCGGTTCGGCCGCGAGCGCAGCTCCGGATGCGCCTGGGTCGCGACGTAGAACGGGTGCACGTCGGCGGGCAGCTCGATGTACTCCACGAGCGACCGATCGGGCGAGATCCCCGAGAAGACGAGGCCGGCATCCGCGATCTGTTGACGGTAGGTGTTGTTCACCTCGTAGCGATGACGGTGGCGCTCGGACGCGGTCGGAGCGCCGTAGAGACCCTCGACGATCGACCCGGGCTCGAAGCGCGCCTCGTACAGCCCCAGACGCATCGTGCCGCCGAGATCGCCGCGGGCGATCAGGTCGACCTGCTCGGCCATCGTCGCGATGACGGGGAACTCCGTGTCGGGATCGAACTCGCTCGACGAAGCACCGGTGAGGCCGACGACATCCCGGGCGTACTCGATGACCATGCACTGCAGGCCCAGGCAGATGCCCAGCGTCGGGATCTTGTTGTCGCGAGCGAACTTCAGCGCCCCGAGCTTGCCCTCGATGCCGCGCACTCCGAACCCGCCGGGCACCAGGATGCCGTCCACGGTGCCGAGCGCGGCGGCGGCTCCTTCGGGCGTCTCGCACAGGTCGGAGGCGACCCACTTCACGACGACCTTGCTCTCGTGGGCGAAGCCGCCCGCCTTGAGCGCCTCCGTGACCGAGAGGTAGGCGTCGGGCAGGTCGATGTACTTGCCGACCAGCGCGATCGTCAGCTCGTGCTTCGGGTCGTGCACGGTCTTCAGCAGGTCCTGCCAGCCGTCCCAGTCGACCTCGCCGGCCGGAAGGTGCAGCTGCTCGATGATGTACGAATCGAGCCCCTGGTCGTGCAGCATCGTGGGGATGTCGTAGATGCTCGGCACGTCGATGGCGTTGACGACGGCGCGCTCGTCGACGTCGCACATGAGGGCGATCTTGCGGAGGTTGCCCTCGGACACCGGACGGTCGCTGCGCAGCACCAGCGCGTCGGGCTGGATGCCGATCGAGCGCAGCGCCGCGACCGAGTGCTGGGTGGGCTTGGTCTTCTGCTCCCCCGACGCCGCCATGAACGGCACGAGGCTGACGTGCACGAAGAACACGTTCTGTCGGCCGAGTTCGTGGCGCACCTGACGGGCGGACTCGATGAACGGCTGCGACTCGATGTCGCCGACCGTGCCGCCGATCTCGGTGATGATCACGTCGGGCGCCGCGGTGCCGTCGGTGGGGGGTTCGGCCTGCAGCCGCATCCGGCGCTTGATCTCGTCGGTGATGTGCGGGATGACCTGCACCGTGTCGCCGAGGTACTCCCCGTGGCGTTCGCGTTCGATCACGCGGGAGTAGATCTGGCCGGTGGTGACGTTGGCGGCCTGGTCGAGGTTGATGTCGAGGAAGCGCTCGTAGTGGCCGATGTCGAGGTCGGTCTCGGCCCCGTCGTCGGTGACGAAGACCTCGCCGTGCTGGAACGGGTTCATCGTACCGGGGTCGACGTTCAGGTACGGGTCGAGCTTCTGCATCTTCACCCGGAGACCCCGGGCGGTGAGCAGATTGCCCAGCGACGCGGCGGTAAGGCCCTTGCCGAGGGAGGAGACGACACCTCCGGTGACGAAGATGTGCTTGGTACGAACCGGGCCGGGATTGTTACGCGCCGTATTGATCACCACGGGGTTTCAGCGTATCCCACCCGACCAGACGTGCGCTGTGACACGCGTACCGGGTGTCAGTTCCAGGACCCGTGAGCCTGCTCGAGCAGTTCGCGCGCGTGGGCGAGGGCGTGCTCGGAGTCGGGCGAACCCGACAGCAGCCGCGCCATCTCGAGCGCCCGGTCGTCGGCGTGCACGAGCCGCACGTTGCTCGTCGTGACGGATCCGTCGGTGCCCTTTTCGACCACGAGGTGGTTGGTCGAGAACGCGGCGACCTGGGCGAGGTGGGTCACGACGATGACTTGAGCCGATTCGGCGAGCCGCGCCAGGCGCCGCCCGATCTCGGTCGCGCTGGCTCCGCCGACCCCGGCATCGACCTCGTCGAAGACGAACGTGGGGACGGGGTCGGACCCCGCGAGCACGACCTCGATGGCGAGCATGACGCGCGACAGCTCGCCGCCCGACGCCCCCTTGCCCAGCGGACGCGGCTCGGCGCCGGGATGCGGCTGCAGCAGGATCGCGACATGGTCCTGCCCGGTGAGTGCCGGCTCGCGCTCGGCGACCTCGATCGTGATCCGGGCGTCGGGCATGGCGAGGGCCCGGAGTTCTTCCGACACCGCCGCCTCGAGCCGGGCGGCCGCGGCGCGGCGCAGCTCGGTGAGCCGCGCCGCCAGATCGTGCACGCGCACGAGCCCCGCCTCGACCTCGGCGCCGAGCTGCTCGATGCGATCGGCATCGTTGTCGAGTTCGAGCAAGCGTGTGCTGCCCGACTCCAGATAGTCGACGACGTCGTCGAGCCCCGGGCCGTAGCGGCGCAGGAGGCTGTTCAGCGTCGCGCGGCGCTCCTGGATGCCCTCAAGCTCGCGCGCACCGTCGGCGTCGAGTCCGCCGAGGTAGCTCGACAGCGAGCCGGAGATCTCGGCGAGGGCGAAGGACGCCGCAGCCAACTGCTCGGCGATCGGGGCGAGCGCGGGGTCGTGCCCGACGACACGGTCGAGCGAGCGCCGGGCCGCGTCGACGAGCTGCGACGCGTCCGCCCCGTCTCCGAGCTGGGTCGAGACCGCTTCACGCGCCTCGGTCGCCGCGATGCGCAGGTCTTCGAGATTGGTGAGGCGCTCGGCCCGCTCGGCCAGCGCGGCGTCCTCACCGCGCTGCGGCGCCGCCGCCTCGATCTCGGCCATCGCGAGACGGAGTTCGTCGGCCTCGCGCACCCGGCGATCGCGCTCGGCGATCAGGAGGTCGAGCTCGGCGCGATCGGTCTGCCAGCGTTGGAAGGCATCCTGGTAGTCGCCGAGCAGCGCGCCGAACGGGGCACCCGCGAACCGGTCGAGGGCCTCGCGCTGGGCGAGCGCCGACTTGAGCCGGATCTGCTCCGACTGCCCGTGCACCACGACGAGGTGCGGCGCCAGTTCGGTGAGCACCCCGACCGGGGCGGCGCGACCGCCGACCGTGGCGCGACTGCGGCCATCGCTGCCGACGGAGCGGCCGATCACGAGATCGGCGCGGCCGTCGGGCCCGGCGTCGACGTCGCCGCCGGCATCCCGCACCCGCTCGGCGACGGGGCCGTCGCCCGCGACCTGCCAGTGCCCTTCGACGAGCGCCTGCGCGCTCCCCGAGCGCACGGCGCCGCTGTCACTGCGCTCGCCCAGCAGCAGGCCCAGCGCCGTCACGACCATCGTCTTCCCGGCGCCGGTCTCCCCGGTCAGGGCGGTGAAACCCGGTCCGAGCGGCAGACGAGCCTCGCCGATCACGCCGAGGTCGCGGATGGAGATCTCCTCGATCATCTCTCCCCGCGCTCTTCCGGCGACGACCTCGCCCCTTCCTCGGAGGCGGGGCCGCGCCAGCCGGCGACCGGGAGGCCGAACTTGTTGACGAGCCGCTCCGCGAACGGACGCGGGCTGAGCCGGGCGAGCCGCACCGGGATCGGCGAGCGGCGGACGACGACCCGAGCGGCCGCCGGCAGGTCGAAGGCGCGACGCCCGTCGGCCCAGAGGACGCCCGTGCCCGGGGTGCGGCGCAGCAGCTCGACCGCCAGGGCCGACTCCGGTCCCACGACGAGCGGACGCGCGAAGAGCGCGTGAGCCGAGAGCGGCACCATGAGCAGCGCTTCGACCGTGGGCCAGACCACGGGACCGCCGGCGGAGAACGAGTAGGCCGTCGAACCGGTGGGCGTCGACATGACGACCCCGTCGCAGCCGAAGGTCGAGATGGGCCGGCCGTCGACCTCGATCGCGACCTCCAGAGAGCGCTCGCGACTCGCCTTCTCGACCGAGGCCTCGTTGAGCGCCCAGGTCTCGTAGACGACCTCGGCGTCGACTTTCACGCGCACCGAGAGCGTCATGCGCTCCTCGACCACGTACTCGCGGGCGAGGACGCGTTCGACCGTCGCCCGGAGGTCTTCGCGTTCGGCCTCGGCGAGGAAGCCGACGTGTCCGAGATTGACGCCGAGCAGCGGAGCATCGCAGCCGCGCGCGATCTCCGCCGCGCGCAGGATGGTGCCGTCGCCGCCGAGCACGATCACGAGCTCGAGGTCTTTCTGAGCGACATCGGTGCCGAGGATCGCGACCGGGTCGAGGTCGGGGGCCGCGTCGATGAGGTCGCGGTGCTCGTCGGGCGAGAGCACGGGCGTGAAGCCGGCGGCCAGGATCTGACGGCAGACCTCGACTCCGGCCTCGAGCGAGTCGGGTCGGCCGGTGTGCGCGACGACGAGCAGGTGGCGGGCGTCAGGCACCGTGATCCTCTCGGTCGGTCGTGCAGCGGGTGCGTCAGGGGGTCGGGCCCTCGGCCGTCAGGGCAGAGCGCCGATCGCCCTCTCCCATTCTGGGGGATCGGATCCGACAGCGGCTCGTGCCCAGAGCAGATACTCCTGATTCCCGTTACCCCCCAGCACTGGGGAGGGGATGATGCCCGCCGTCGCGAGGCCGGCATCCCACGCCGCCCACATGACGCCGCTGACGGCATCCCGACGCAGGCCCGGATCGCGGACGATGCCTTCGCGCACGCCCTGCCGACCGACCTCGAACTGCGGCTTTACCAGGAAGACGAAATCGGCCTCGACCCCGACCGTCGCGACGAGCGCGGGGATCACCTGGCTGAGCGAGATGAACGAGAGGTCACCGACCACGAGATCCGGCCGCTCGGCGGTTCCGGATGCCGCTGCGAGTCCGGCGGCGTCGAGAGCTCGCGCGTTGACCCCTTCCACGACACGCACCCGCCGATCGGATCTCACGGTCGGCGCGAGCTGCCCGTGACCCACATCGAGCGCGATGACCTCCCGCGCCCCGCGTTCGAGCAGCACCTGCGTGAAGCCCCCGGTCGACGCGCCGACGTCGAGGGCGAGCCGCCCCGCGGGATCGACCGGGAACGCGTCGAGCGCCCCGATCAGCTTCAGCGCCGCCCGGCCGACGTACCGGTCCTCGCCGTCGATCGTGATCGCGGCATCCTGACCGACCCTCGTCGCGGGTTTCACCACCGCGCGGCCATCGACCTGCACGCGGCCCTCCTCGATCGCGGCGACCGCGAGGGCGCGTGAGCGGGCGAGACCGCGCCGCACCAGCTCGGCGTCGAGGCGCGTCGGGTCGGGCACGCTAGGCCGAGACGCGCGCGTCGCCGGATTCGAGCGCCGCCTGCAGCTCCTCGTAGACCTGGGCGAGATGCTCGGCCCGGGTCTCGAGCGGCTGGTCCTCGATGACCCTGAGCCGGGACAGCAAAGCCCCGCCTTCGTCGCCGAATCCGGAACGGTCGTCGTCGGTCATGATCCCCACGATAGCTGGGAGGCGTACAGCTCCGGGGCGACCTCCAGGTTGTAGATCGGCGACCCGCTCCCCCAGATCGTCGCCGCGGCGGCGCGGAGCACGTCGATCGGCTCCCCTGCGCGCTGGAGCGTCACCGCCCGGCCCGCCAGCTTCACAACCGCCTTCCCGACGGTGAACAAGCGCACCCCGCGCTTCGCGGTCTCGACGCTGCGCGGGTAGGGCGCGAACAACTCCCGCAGGTCGCCGAGGAGGAAGCCGGGACGCGACTCGGGCTCCGCGGCCAGCACCTGCTTGGGTCCGTCGATCCCGGTCATGACCAGGGCGGACGCCATCCCGGCCCGGTTCGCCCCGAGGATGTCGGTGTCGAGGCGATCCCCGATGAACAGCGCCGAGGATGCCCCGAAACGGGTGGCCGCGGCGTCGAAGATCGCCCGCTCGGGTTTGCCCGCCACGACCGGCAGACGTCCGACCGCGGTGTGCACGGCCGACACCAGGGTCCCGTTGCCCGGAGCGGTGCCCCGGGCCTGCGGGATCGTCCAGTCGGTGTTCGTCGCAACCCAGGGGATGCCCGCGGTGCCGTCGCGGGCGGCCAGGGCGAAGGCTGCCTCGGCGAGATCGGTCCACCCGACCTCCGGCGCGAACCCCTGGATGACCGCAGCCGGGGCGTCGGCGGCGGAGCGAACGACGTCGAACCCCGCGCGCTCGACCTCGGTGACGAGGCCGTCTCCGCCCACCACGAGGATCCGGCTGCCCGGCTCGACCAGCCCGGCGAGCAACCTGACGGCGGCCTGAGGCGAGGTCACGACGTCTTCGGGCGCGACGCGCAACCCGAGCTCGGTCAGATGGGCCGCGACCGTCGCATCGGTGCGGGACGCGTTGTTGGTCAGGTACCCCACCCGGATGGAGGCCTGGGCCCGATTGATGCTGTCGACCGCGTGCGGGATGGCCTCGTCCCCGCGGTAGACGACGCCGTCGAGGTCGGCGAGCAGCACGTCGATCCGGTTCAGGGGGGTGCCGTCGGGCCACCCCCGACCGACGTCAGTGCGCGGCATCCTCGTCCCACTCCTCGTCGATGATCTCGACGATGTCCTCGCCCTCCGGGATGGCCGCCCGCTCCAGGGCGACCGTGGCACGGTCGGAACGCTGCCACCACTGCTCGGCCTCCTCGGCCCGACCGAGGTCCTCCAGCACCGTCGCGTAGGCATCGAACAGCGCCGGGCTCCACGCGAACGCGCGCTCGGGATCGAGTTGCGGGATCTGCAGCTCGGTCAGCGCCGCGTCGGGCTGCCCGAGATCGAGGCGGGCTCCCGACATCGCGATCGCCAGAGCGACCTGCACGGGCGCGTCGAGCAACGCGCGCGCCACCGACCGGCCAAGCTCGAGCGCCTTCTCGGGACGCCCGATCCCGCGCTCGCAGTCGACCATCAGCGGGAGCTGGTCCTCGCGCCCCGAAATCCGGCGGTACGTGCGCAACTCGCGCAGCGCCAACTCGAACTCGCCGAGAGCGTAGGCGGTGATCCCGACCGTCTCGCGCACCACCGCGATGCGCCCGGCGCGGCGAGCGGCCGACTGGGCGTGCTTGTGGGCGAGCGCCGGATCCTCGTCGATAAGCTGTGCGGCCATCACAAGATGACGGGCGACCCAGTCGGCGTTGTCCTTGCTGAGCGTCTTCAGCTCGGCGCGCGCGACCTTGTCGAGCATGTTGGCGGCCACGGTCTCCGGGATCTCGGGATCGTCGTGGCGCGGTCGATCGTCGTCCTCCCGCGGACGCGGCGCGCGGCGCTCTGTGGCACCGGCACGATCGTAGGACGTGCGATCGCCGGAGGGACGACGCTCCGCGGCCGGCTTCCGCTCGTACGGCCTGCGGCCAGCGCCACCGGTGTCTCGCGGCTTGCGGTCGTACGGCCTGCGATCGCTCGACGACGTTCCGTCGGCTGGCGCGCGCCCAGCGGACGTCGGCTCGGAGGACGACCCCGACGGCCTACGGTCCGACTTCCGGTCATCCGGTTTGCGGTCGGCGGGTTTACCGGTCGGGGGCTTGCGATCGGTCCGCGGCTTGGGCCGGCGTGACGACGGGTCGCTCATCAGTACTCCTGGATTCAGCGGATCGATCGATGCGATCATTAACGAAGAAAGGGGCTACCCGCATGTGGGTAGCCCCTTTCTGAAAGAAGTCCGGCGGTGTCCTACTCTCCCACAAGGTCTCCCTTGCAGTACCATCGGCGCAGAAGGTCTTAGCTTCCGGGTTCGGAATGTGACCGGGCGTTTCCCCTTCGCTATGGCCGCCGTAACACTATTGACTTAAGTCTGACGAGCCTATCTCTAGGCGCGCTCTCGACCGTACGTCGAGAGCTACAAGTGGACGCGAGCAGCAATCTGTCTTCACAGACCATGCAAAACTGTGTGTTATCAAGTCATCGGCTTATTAGTACAGGTCAGCTCCATGGGTCTTTAGTCCCCACTTCCACATCCTGCCTATCAACCCAGTAATCTAGCTGGGAGCCTCTCCCCCTAAGGGATGGAAATCTCATCTTGAAGCCGGCTTCCCGCTTAGATGCTTTCAGCGGTTATCCGTTACGAACGTAGCTAATCAGCGGTGCTCCTGGCGGAACAACTGACACACCAGAGGTTCGTCCGTCCCGGTCCTCTCGTACTAGGGACAGATCTTCTCAAATTTCCTACGCGCGCAGCGGATAGGGACCGAACTGTCTCACGACGTTCTAAACCCAGCTCGCGTACCGCTTTAAT